>JADJNA010000063.1 GCA_016709305.1 Candidatus Villigracilis saccharophilus | reverse complement strand
TCATTGGAAGACAAAAGGGTTTTCCAAGCCGATGACAGAGGAAGAAATTGACAGCCTCGTCAAGGAAATGCACAAGCGTAAGACCGCTCTGTTCGTGGAATTGATCTCGACCGGTAAACTCCCGCTTCGCCCGGGTCTGCACAGGTTCATGAAGGAAGTGATGGATGCAGGCCTCAAACTTGCCATCTGCACCACATCCAATGAGCAGGCCGCAAAAGCAGTGACTGAAGGCCCATTGTCAGATATCAAGTTCGATATTGTACTTGCAGGCGATGTGGTCGAAAAGAAGAAGCCAGATCCCGCAATATATAATCTTGCACTTTCCAAACTTGGATTGAACCCCGATGAAGTGATCGTGGTTGAAGATTCCAAGAATGGTCTCGCCGCCGCAAAAGCAGCAGGCGCGAATGTAATCGTCACCACAAATCACTACACCGAAAAGGAGAATGTGAGCGCGGGCGATGTGATCGTCTCCTGCCTAGGCGATGCTGATGGTGAAAAAGCCGAACTCCGCAAAGGGGACATCAAGAATTTCGATGGTGTTGTGCATGTGAAGCAGTTGATGGAGTTGTTCGGGTAGAATTTCCAGATCGCATATAGAAATAAAAAAGGGCGTGATTTACCTCACGCCCTTTTTTTATTTCTGCTAAAATCAGCCGAAAGATTTCCTTTCAAACTCGCAGATTTGTACTTAAGGCAATAATTTCTTTTCCTCATGAGCTATTGCTAGAAGAAAAGAAAATTTTCATCCGATAGGAATAAGATCATGCTGCAAGCAGGGATAAAAAAAACATTAGTAATATTATTGTTGCTTTTTAGCTTATTCAATATAAAGCAACTTTGGTCTGCTTCTTTGGACATTGGAGATAGAGGCACAGAAACTCTTGATCGATGGGAGGCAGACATGATTCTGTTAAAAGAATCTCTACCAGTAAATCGCGGCGTAGTCGGCTATATATCAGAAGAAGATGTTGCAGGGCTTGAATATGAATACTGGGATAACGAAACCGAGTTCCTTTTAACACAGTACGCACTGGCTCCATTAATCTTTAAAAAAGGACTTAGTGCTGAATGGAATGTGGTGGTTCTGAAGAATGAAGATCTTTTAAAATGGTTGACGGCAAATCCAGGAACATATGAGATCGTAAAGATAAAAAGCAAATTTCACATCTTGCATAATTTAGGAAATCAATGACTATTCTTAGTTTCCTTGTTTTTCTTCCCTGCATTTTTTCCGGTACTTTGGTAGTTCATCTGCTATGGCCGGAGAAAACCATAAAGGCATTTCTGCTTAAAGTATCTTTTGGTATTGGACTCGGACTAGGCATGAGTTCAATATTATATTTTCTAGTATTACAGGCTCCTGCGGGGCATGTTGACATGCTGACTGTGCAGATCATAATAATGGTTTTGCTGCTTTCAATTACGTTTTTGAAAGAACGGAATCAAACATGGAATGGAACACGCCTGCCTTCACTTTCATATCTACAATGGGTCATGCTTGGGATTTTTTTTCTTGCTTCCGTTATCGCAATGTTGGTTTTTATTAAGACCATTATTTCCCGTCCGCAAGGAGTGCTGGACGCATGGAGTATTTGGAACCGCGCTGCGCGGTTTATCTATCGAGACCCTGAAAACTGGCACGCCACCTTATCCCCCGACCTGGCATTGTTCAGGCATGCAGATTATCCACTCCTGGTTCCGCTCAATGTAGCCTGGGGATGGGAGGCACTGGGAAACGAGACCCTGCGTGTACCAATGCTGCAATCTGCGTTATTTACTTTTTCAATTATCATGGTCATGTTCAGCATACTGGCTTTTACTCGAACAATCGGCCAGGCAAGTTTGGCCTCGGTGGTACTAATCGCTTATTCAGGCATTATCGTAGAAGGAACCTATTTGATTGCTGATGTTCCAGTTACTTATTTCATCCTCACATCCAGCATACTAATGTATCTATTTATAGTGCGTAACGCGGGGTGGACAAAAAACGAAGGGTTATTATTTATAGCGGTCAGCCCTATTGCTCTGATCGTTACATCCCCAAATAATATCAAACGTTCATTAGTGGCTTATCTGACGGGTCTGGCGATCCCGTTACTGGTTATTTTATACTTCAAGTCACTTACCCCTCCAAATGACCTATTAAACAATAATGGTCTCAGCCTGATTGAAAAATCACAGATATTTCCAGATATTCGACCATTATAAAATCGTTCGCTTCAAGTTTTCTAAACCGCAGTTTTATCCTTGTATTGTTATATACTGTGATAATGCAAAATAAACTTACGGCTGTCTACAGGCGGGGAAGCTACGCGATCATTACATTATTGGGACTGCAACTGCTCGGATATACAGCTATTTACCTCATTACTCCTAATGACCTGGAATGGCATCTGCGCACATCCCAATCCAGATTATTCCTCCAAATTCTACCTCTGGCGCTATTCCTTTGTTTCAGCATCAGTTTAGATCCAGAAACTGTTTTTCACAGCGATACCCCAAAAAACATAAACATGAGTCAATCCTGAAGACGAGAAATCAATGGCCGATGAACTATTAGATATTGTAAATAACGAAGATATCGTTTCTGGACAGGAGATGCGTTCAACCGTCCATCAGCTTGGATTACAGCATCGTGGGGTGCACGTATTTCTATTTACACGGGATGGAAAAATGCTCATCCAAAAAAGAAGCGCGGACCGTGCCGCCTCCCCCTCGGCTCTGGATTGTGCTGTCTCGGAGCATGTCAAGGCTGGGGAAAGTTATTTGGATGCGGCGATGCGCGGTATGAAGGAAGAGATGGGCGTGACAAGCATTGAGATCAATCCGCTTGTTACTTTTAGAATGATTTACGGATTGAATGACTATGAGATCAGCCGATTGTATGAAGGAGTCGTTGAGCCGGAAAAGGTGAAATTTGACCCCGTTGAAATAGAAGAAGTTGGATATTTCAGCATTGACGAATTGCAAACAATGATGAGCGATGAAAAGATAAAGTTCTGCGGCTGGTTTGTGCAGATACTGAATTGGTATCTGAGAAAACCGTCAGAGATGAAAATATTGACAGAACATGACGCCGGGCGAGAAAATCGACCGGGAAGATAATTTCCTTTTCAGAATGACCAACCAACAGTTAATGGCGACCCGTTTTCGAGTCGCCATTTTACTTACAACCTTCCCGCCCTATGGCCGTATATCTTCTTGGTTACAAAGTAATTCAAAGGAGAATCCATGAAAACCATCCATAAATTTATTTCCGTTTTATCCCTGCTTGCCCTTTTCACACTGACATTTGCCACGCCCGCAATGGCCTTCGATGGCCGGGGTGGCGATAAGGTTACCATTGAAGCAGATGAGGTCATTAAAGATGACCTGTATGTCACAGCGAACGAATTCGTGCTTGAGGGAACGGTCGAAGGCGACTTGATCGTATTCGGACAGACCATTACCATAAACGGAACCGTTGAAGGCGATCTGATCGCAGCGGGCCAGGTTGTGATCATCAACGGTACAGTCACCGACGATGCTCGTATCGCTGGAGCCGCTCTTCAACTTGGAGAAAACGCGGTTGTCGGCAGTGACCTTTTGGTGGGCGGTGCAAGCCTTGAAACACAAAAAGGCAGCCTTGTAGAAGGCGAGATCGTTTTTGGCAGCGGACAGGCATTGCTTGACGGCGACGTGACTGGCGATGTGCTTGGAGGTACAGCCGCACTTGAACTGAACGGCTCCTTCGGCGGCAACGTGGAAGCCTACGTGGACGCGACTGAAGATACAAAATCATCCCCGCCAATGAGCACGTATATGACCAATATCCCGATCTCGATCCCCAATGTTCAACCTGGTTTGACAATTGCCGATAGCGCAAAGATTGACGGGAATTTGAAGTACACAAGTACTTACGATCTGCCCATTCCAGGCAATGTGGTCGGCGGCAAAGTCACACGGACCGCGCCTCAGGTCAATACTCAAGCTCAATATGTCCCGCCCACGCCTGCGGAAAAGGTTGGAAACTGGGCACTTGACATGGTTCGCGCCATGATCACGCTGGTCTTATTCGGTCTCTTGCTCGGCTGGCTGTTCCCCACCTTTACGAAAACCTTGTCTGACAAGATCAATTCTCAACCCTGGGGAAGCCTTGGCTGGGGATTGATCGCATGGTCGGCGTTCTTTGTCGTATTGCTTGTGATCGTGCTTGTAACGATATTTGGCGGAATACTCTTCGGACTACTGACCCTCGGCGGATTAAGCGGTACTGCCATCTGGCTGGGCATCCTCGCACTCTTTGGCTTGACAATCCTGTTCGTGCTTGTCACTTCCTATCTGACAAAGATCGTGGTCGGCGACATGATGGGGAAGTGGATCCTAAGTCGCGTCAACCCAGCCCTTGCGGAACACAAGGGTTGGCCGATGGTGATTGGTGTGGTTATCCTCATCTTAATCATTGAGTTATTCAGCTTCCCGCTTCTGCCAATCGGTTTCTTTGGCTGGCTGATCAACTTCTCAGTCATCTTGTGCGGCCTCGGCGCAATATGGATCTGGGGACGAGAAACAATGCAGGCACGCAAGACTGCGTAATTCAAATTCAACAAAAAGGACAGGTTTGCGCCTGTCCTTTTTTGTAATTAAGTTACGGGCAATCCTTGTAATAAGTGATCAACCGTTCGATTTTCTGTGTACGATCAACAGGCGCACCGCCTTTGTTGAGGCCGATAAATTGAATATCAAGCCAAGCCTTGTCTAGTCGAAGATCTTCATTCACATCATCTCCGCCAAAGACAATTGAGAAGTTTCCATTCTTATCACTCTGCATCTTAATATTGCTCTGCCATTCAGATGGATAGAGACCGGCGGGATTATCAACGACACGGTAAGCCAATAGGGCATCTGTAATTTCAGGCAGGCTGGCAGTAATGTTAAAGGTGATCTCCCTTGGAGTACATCGCAGGGTCAAAGTATCTTCAGACATGGTCATATTTGTGAATACCCCTTTGCCAAGGATATTGTCTATCTGAATCGGCGCGCCGCTAGCAACAGGTGCGCTTACAGGCGCGCTGGTGGCAGTCACGACGATCACCTCTGCAGTCGGCGGCACCAAAGTCGGCGCAAGCGTAGGCGGAACCTCTGTCGGTGGAACAACTGTTGGAGCGGCTACTTCAGCTTCGGAAGTAGCTGGTACGATCACCGTCATAATGATCGGTGTTGGCTGTGCTTGTTGAGTAGGCGATGCGCCGCAGGCGGCCAGTACAAATGCTAACAAAATTAAAAGAATTTTTTTCATTTCATCACTCCTTGATATAAAATTCTAAACCAACCCTGACCAATAAAAATTAGCCATAAGGACTAATTCACACCCCTCCTCTTTTCAATTTTGCAAAGTCTGAGATATTACCCATTCGCAGCCAAGGCGCAATTAGACAATTCTTATCAGGTATAATACGCGCCATGTTAACTCCAGAACAGATAGAAACCAAACTTGACCGTATTCTCTTAAAGGTGCAAAAACCCGGCCGCTATGTGGGCGGCGAACTCAACAGCACAGTCAAAAATTGGGATAAAGCGCAAACCAAGGTCGCCTTTGTCTTCCCCGATATTTATGATATTGGCGTCTCAAATGTTGGCTTGAAGATCCTTTATGATCAGATCAATCAGCGTGAGGACGCGCTGGCAGAACGCGCATACGCCCCTTGGGTCGATATGGAAGCGCTTATGCGTGAACACGAGATTCCACTTTACTCGCTCGAATCAAAACAACCACTGGCCTGCTTTGACATAATTGGCTTTACGCTACCCTACGAAACTCTCTACACGAACGCCCTTAACATTCTCGACCTCGCAGGCATTCCTGTCCGGTCAGCGGGTCGCAATGAAAAGCACCCAATCATCATTGCGGGCGGGCACTCCGCTACCAACCCTGAGCCGATGCATGCCTTCATCGATGCCTTCGCGATCGGTGAGGGCGAGGAAGTCATTCACGATATCGTAAATGTTGTTCAAAAGTATAAAAAATCAAATATTCTATTCTCACGTGAAGAACTGCTGCTTGCCCTTTCTCAAATTCCAGGCGTATATGTTCCAAAATTTTACAACACCGAATACTTTGAAGACGGGACAGTAGCGCATACCCTACCGACCACTCCTGGAGTGCCCAAAGTGGTGAACAAACGCATCGTGGCAAGATTACTTCCGCCTCCATTGAAATTCATTGTTCCGAACATTGAAGTGATCCATAATCGTGTTTCGGTGGAGATCATGCGGGGCTGTACCCGCGGATGTAGATTCTGCCAGGCGGGGATGATCACACGTCCCGTTCGGGAAAGAAGCGTGCAGGAAATAGTGGATGCGGCAGATGAGGCAGTCCGCTCTACCGGATTTGAAGAACTCGCTCTGATGTCACTTTCATCCTCAGACTATACATATATCAATGAACTAGTGGATGCGATCAGCAAACGGTTCGAAGGGCGCAAGTTGTCAGTCAACCTGCCATCTCTACGCATTGAATCAGTTTCAGTGGATTTGATGAACAAATTGAAGCAGCATCGTTCTGCCGGATTCACCCTTGCACCTGAAGCCGCCAGCGAACGAATGCGCCGCATCATCAACAAATTCATTCCTGACGAAGATATCATCAACACCACCCGCGACATTTACAGCCGCGGGTGGACAACCATCAAGTTGTACTTCATGATCGGGCATCCAAGCGAAACGCTGGAAGATGTGCAAGCTATCGTGGACCTGTGCCGTCGAGTGATTGACGAAGGACGAAAAGTTGCTGGCTGGCGAATTAAATTACACGCGGGTGTGAGCACATTTGTGCCAAAACCGCAGACACCATTTCAATGGGTGGCGTGTGATACGAGAGAAAAATATCCTTGAAAACAGGCTTTGCTAAAACGCCAGCTTTTGAAAGATAAAAGTATAAAGTTGAGCTGGACCAAACCAGAAGATTCTTTATTGGAAGCCTGGCTCTCACGCGGTGACCGAAGAATGTCAGAAGTGATCTACACGGCCTGGAAGAACGGCGCGAAATTCGATGCATGGGATGAGGCTAAAAAACAGGAAGCATGGCTACCCGCTTTCGAAGAACACGGACTCGACCCCGCCTTTTATACCCACCGCCAGCGCCGCACAGATGAAGTCTTCCCGTGGGAACACATCACTGCGGCAGTACGCAAGAACTTTCTGTTCCAGGATTTCCGTCAATCGCTTGAGGGTCAGATCCGCGTGGATTGCCGATTGAATTGTTTTGCATGCGGAATCCTGCCAACCTTCGCCAACCTGCGCCGAGAAAACCCCGGTGAGGGTTGGAAATGCCCGGATGTAAAATCGCCTTCACAAAAAATTGATGTTGAATTGCCGGTTGTAGGCGACTAATCCAAATGAATAAAACCACCTTCATCCCCCGTTTGCAGCGCGAACGCGATAGATTTGAATTAATCCTAAATCAAGTCGGTTTCTCGCGCCAGATGACGATAAAAGGCGTTTCAGGCAATTTATCCATCAAAGACATATTAGCGGATATCCTAACCCGTGAACAATTCATCGCAGACCGCCTGAACGAGATATTGCACAGCGAGGATTATTCGCCTTGCACGTCCCACTCCGCGTTGGAGAATTTTCAAAAGAATTTTGGCTACCCTGATTACGAATCGCCCTTACTGGAAAAAGAGAGCCGAAACCACATCGTGACATATAAACACAAAAACATAGGCGTGGATGATATTGTCGAGCAGGAACTCGCAGCTTATGAGAATATCATTTCCACGTTGGAAAAATTAACCCAAAACCAGTGCCTTGACCATGATCTATTTCATCGCATTGCGGAACACACCTATAAACCCTATCGCCGAATCATCCACGACATTCGTCTCTGGTTTAAATCCATCGCAACGGAATCAAATTAAATATGCGCGCTCGCATCACATTCACAAAACAAGGCGCACTTCGTTATACAGGCCACCTTGATTTGCACCGCTTATGGGAACGCGCCATGCGCCGCGCCGACCTGCCTCTCAGCTACTCACAGGGATTTCACCCACAGCCAAAGATCAGTATTGCCGCCGCCCTGCCTCTTGGATTTTCGTCTCTCGGCGAAGTGCTTGATGTCCGCTTCAATGAGGAGCTTGCCACACAAGAGATAATCGCTCGATTGGCAGGCAGCCTGCCCAAGGATATTCAAATCACCCAAGTGGAAAGCGTGGATGAACGCGCGCCTGCGCTGCAAACGCAGGTACTCTCGGCGGAATATCAAGTCCATTTGACAGAGCCGGTTACAGGATCCCTTCTGAAGCGCGCCATTGAGGAGATCAAGTCCTCAACCACACTTCCTCGTGAACGTCGTGGAAAATTCTATGACCTGCGTCCGCTCATCGAACTGCTGGATATGGAAACAGATGCAAACGGGAAACACTGCATATTCATGACCCTCGCCGCGCGTGAAGGCGCTACAGGCCGCCCCGAAGAAGTTTTGAATACACTCGGCATTGAACCAGAATATACCCGTGTTGAAAGAACCCGCTTGATTTTCCAAGAATAGCTTGTACAATAATCAATTCTGAAATATTTATTTCAATTGGAGGAAAAATAAAATGGCGCTGATCGTTTCTTTATTCTTTGGTTTTGTTCCCATGTTTTTCTTCGCGGCTTTTGTCTATTGGCTGGATCGCTACGAAAAAGAACCCAAGATCCTGCTCTGGGCAACATTCTTCTGGGGTGTCGTGATTGCTGCAGGCGGAGCATTCATCATTAACACCGCTTTTGGCTTGGGGATCTATGTTTTTACCGGGTCAGAGAATGCCGCAGAAATTGGCACAACCTCTATTGTCGCTCCGATCGTCGAAGAAGCTCTCAAAGGACTGGCTGTCTTGATCGTGTTCTTCATGTTCCGCAAAAAGAATTTGACTCGGTCTTGGGTGGCATAATTTACGGCGGTATTGCCGCACTTGGCTTTGCCGCGACAGAGAACACACTTTATATTTTCCGTAATGGCTACCAGGAGGGCGGGTGGGGCGGTTTGTTCCTGCTGGCATTTATTCGAGTAATCATCGTTGGATGGCAGCATCCATTCTATACAGCTTTTACAGGGATTGGGCTGGCTGTATCACGCACCAATCGAAACCTAATCATCAAGTTGATTGCACCGCTGATCGGCTTTGGAATGGCCGTTACGACACACGCCTTTCACAATACATTTGGCGGACTCATAGGCGGCCTGGGTGGACTCGCGGCCGGCACCTTTGTTGACTGGATCGGCTGGACCTTCATGTTTGGGTTTATCATCTGGATGATCAGCAACGAGCGCAATATCGTCAAACGCCATCTCCACTCTGAGATGATCGCCGGCTTGATCTCACAATCGCAATATCAAAAGCCCTTTCCCCGTGGACTGTAACCACAGCAGGCTTTAGCGGAAAACCTCTGCCCGCTTTTATCAGGTTTGCGGTGAATTGTCACATAAAAAGGAACAGATCGAAAAACACGGTGATGAAAGCGGCAACATGGCGATCCTTGATTTATTACGGAAGGAACTGGCGTTGCTCGCGCCACAAGTGAAATAAGCTGCATATTTTTCAAACAGAAGGCTGGTGACTGGGCATCAGCCTTCTTTCATTTCCGACGACATGGTAAAATTCCATCCGTTGCCCCTGTAGCTCAGCGGATAGAGTATTGGCCTCCGAAGCCGACGACCGCAGTTCAATCTCGCGGGGGCACATTTAATTCCACAGATTTATGAAAAAAATAAAGCGGAAGACTTTGGAAATACACTTTATTAATCGTTGCAGTTTTGTTTCTTCTACCTGCCTGCGCTCCTTTAGCGGTCAATACGGCATAACCTGAGACGCCCAACCGTCATTCCGATCAATACGCCATCTTTCACGCCTGAAAATATCGCATATGCTGATAAAGCCGCGGCAAAATTTCCGTGTGGCTGGGTACATATACAATTTAACAGTTACCACCAACTAGCGATGGGACAAAAGCTATTTTTAAAAGCGCCGTTGTTGAAAGACACGGTGACAGTATCACTTGGACCAATTGTCCGTAGTGACAGATGAGTTACTCCAACTTCAGCCCGTCCCTCCGGCCATGCAAACCATCAATGCGAACCTGATTCACTCATGGCAAAACAAAATTAATCAGTAGAGAGCATAAAATGTTTCTGAAAGAGAAGACCAAACCATGCTTGAAGAGATCAACTCCATTCGAAAAAAACGCTGATCCACATGAAACTGGCAACTGACGAATACAGCCTTACTTGAAATGATCCACCCAATTATGTGAAATGAAACGCGGGGGTTTAGAAACTCCAGCGCTAGAAAAACTGTCAAGTGACAGTTTTTATCTAACTCAATTTCATTTTAGATACAATTGACTTATGCCGTACAAAACTATCTCTACCTCATCGCTGTGATGATCATATTTACTAGCTGTGGCGTAGAATATGTCCATCAGTGGGATTGCCAGCGACGCCTGTTTTTGTCACTGCAACTCTACCTCCGACCCCAATCCCCCATCAGCGCCAAACCCACTGCAACTCTTGAAACGCTTACCTCAGTAGAAACCCCGATCACCTCTTCAGTAGAAGGGATAACCGCCAGCCGTCAATTAAATATTCGCGCAGAACCATCCACAGCGAGTAGCGCTGGGCACTATCGATCAATTTACAGCAGTACAGGTCATCGGCAAGGATGCAAGCGGAAGCTGGTTATTGATCAGTTATCCATAGTCAGCAAACAGGGAAAGCGCTGGGTACGCGCCAGTTTGAGCAGGTCAACATTGCAATGGAAATCGCGATCATTGGCGGCATGGCAGGCTCAGGAACGGGGTGAGCGGACGCAATACTGAAACTAAATGTGCGCAGCGAACCCAGTACCGGTTTTCGAGGTCGCTGGGGAGACATACTGGATGGATGTTGTTTTCGTCACAGGCAAAGATCCCAGCGAGAGCGGATACAATTGAATTTTTCGAAGGCTGTCGATGGCAAAGGCTGGGCGGCCATAAATTTTTTAGAGGTGGAAAATTTGGACTCCGTTCCTGTCATTGGAACAGCGGAAGAAACAATTGAAGCATCTCCTACAACTGAAATCGCGGTTCAGTTAGCCATGCAGGATGGGGACTCAATGCAAGCTCCGCTGACTGAGACCGTATTCTCGCTAACAGGCACCCAGATTTTACAGGTCAGCGGAGCTCTCTGCGCCGCAGGCAAATACAAAGATTGGATTAAATTCACCCCGTTTAAAGCAAAAAATATCTGTGCAGACACTTTGCACAAGCGAAAAATTTCGTGTCGAATTACAGAGAAACGGCCAGATTGCCGAGGATATTGTGCTTACTTGCGGTGGCAAGCTATTATGAAACGACGCGAGTCAGCCTCATTATTTACGCCTTCAGGCAATCAGCAATATTGCTCCATATACATACAGTACACGTTAAAAATATCTATGCTTGAATAATAGGATGCCTCCCAAACCTGTATTATGAAATTCACCACAGTAAAGTGAGGGGTACAGTACTTCAAAACAGCCTTCAAAACATCATGTTTGATCAGAGGGATATGTGAGGAATAACACTGAGCAGGAAGGTTGAAGATCTGGATATTCAGCGTTTTTTGTAAGTATTTGTGATTAAATCAATCTTTCCGCAAAAGAGAATGTTTAAATCCGGGAACAAAACTGGATTCGATTGTGAAATATTTGTGTAATTGTACAAAACCTTTTTTTATGGTAGAGTTATGAAAATATTTTCGCGCGAGGCGGAACAGCAGAGAAAATTGATATTATCATTGGCCGTTTACCTGTTTGATTACTATGCCATACAACGCATGGTGATAAATGCACCAAGACCACTTTCTTCACAGGAATTGTAAGGAACACGTCGGCATTACTGCGATCCAAAAAAGGAGATTTCAGTTTGGCGAGTTTGGGAAGTATAGGAACGGGCTACTCGATCTCCTACCTTCTTTACAAATTGAAGAAATTCCCAAAGTGGACCGCAATGGGATGTAGCGCTGG
>JADJNA010000062.1:105000-275813 GCA_016709305.1 Candidatus Villigracilis saccharophilus | reverse complement strand
CAGGAAATGCGTTCAACCGTCCATCAGCTTGGATTACAGCACGCGGAGTGCACGTATTTCTATTTACACGGATGGAAAAATGCTCATCCAAAAAGAAGTTGACCGTGCCGCCTCCCCTCGGCTCTGGATTTGTGCCAGTTCGGAGCACGTCAAAGTTGGGGAAAATTATTTGATGCGGTAAGGATGCGTGGTATGAAGGAAGAGATGGGCGCATGCTATCATTGAGATCAAGAACCGCTTGTTACTTTTTTAGAATGATCTACGGATTGATTCTGATGAGATCAGCTGATTGTATGAAGGAATTGCTGAGCCTGAAAAGGTGAAATTTGACCCCGTAGAAATAGAAGCGAAATTGGATATTTCAGCATTGACGAATTGCAAACAGTGATGAGCGATGAAAAGTTACAAAGTTCTGCGGCTGGTTTGCAGATCTGATTGGTATCTGGGAAACCGTCAGATGAAAATAATGACAGAACACGGCACGGGGCGAGAAAATTGAGCGTGAAGATAATTCTTTTTCGAATGACCAACCAACAGTTACATGGGACCCGTTTTCGAGTTGCCATTTTCTAACCTTGTCCTCCCGCCCAATGAGGCGTATATCTTCTTGGGCTAATTCAAAGGAAGAATCCCATGAAAACCATCCATAAATTTATTCCCTTTTATCCCTGTGCCCTTTTCATACTGACATTTGCCACACACCCGCAATGGCCTTGGTGGCCAGGGCGAACGAAGGTTACCATTGAAGCAGATGGGGTCATTAAAAGGACATGTGGGTCACAGTGAATGAATTCGTGCTAGAAGGAACGGTCGAAGGCGACTTCATCGTATTTGGACAGACCATTGCCGTTAACTGGAACCGTTGAAGGATCCCAGTCGCAGCGGGGCCAGGTTGTGATCATCAACGTTACGATGCACGGACGATGCTCCGTATCGCTGGAGCGCTCTTCAACTTGGAGAAAACGCGTTGTCGGCATGACCTTTTGCGGTGGGCGGCGCAAGCCTTGGAAACCAAAGGCAAGCCTTGTAGAAGGCGAGATCGTTTTTGGCAGCGGGCAGGCATTGCTCGACGGGCGACGTGACTGGCGATGTGCTTGCAGGTACAGCGCCACGGGACTTAACGGCTCCCTCCGGCGGCAACGTGGAAGCCCTACGTGGACGCGACTGAAGATACAAAATCATCCCCGCCGACCAGGCACGTATGTGACCAATATCCCGATCTCGATCCCCAACGTTCAGCCCCGGTTTGTCAATGCCGATAGCGCAAAGATTGACGGAATTTAAAGTGCGCAGCACTTACGATCTACCCATTCCAGGCAATGTGGTCGGCGGCAAAGTCACACGGACCGCGCCTGGAGTCAATACCCAGCCTCAATATGTCCCGCCCACGCCTGCAGGAAAAGGTTGGAAACTGGGCTTGACATGTTCCGCACCACGGTCACGCTGGTCTTGTTCGGTCTCTTGCTCGGCTGGCTGTTCCCTACCATTACGAAAAACCTTGCTGAGAAGATCAATTCTCAACTGGGAAGCCTCGGCCAGGCTTTGATCGCATGGTCGGCGTTCTTTTTGTCTGTGCCGTTGTGATCGCCCCTGTAACGATATTTGGCGGAATACTCTTGGACTACTGACCCTCTGTGCGGATTAAGCGGACCTGCCATCTGGCTGGCATCCTCGCACTCTTTGGCTTGACAATCCTGTTCGTGCTGGCATCTCCTGTCTGACAAAGATCGTGGTCGGCGACACGGTGGGAAAGTGGATCCTGAGTCAAGTCAACCCCAGCCCCTGCGGAACCAGAGGTTTGACCGTCGATGGTGATTGGTGTGGTTATCCTCATCTTAATCGTTGAGTTATTCAGCTTCCCGCTTCTGCCAATCGGTTTCTTTGGCTGGCTGATCAACTTCTCAGTCATCTTGTGCGGCCTCGGCGCAATATGGATCTGGGGACGAGAAACAATGCAGGCACGCAAGACTGCGTAAGTTACATTCAACAAAAAAGGACAGGTTTGCGCCTGTCCTTTTTTGTAATTAAGAGTTACGGGCAATCCTTGTAATAAGTGATCAACCGTTCGATTTTCTGTGTACGATCAACAGGCGCCCGCCTTTGTTGAGGCCGATAAATTGAATATCGCCAAGCCTTGTCTAGTCGAAGATCTTTATTCCATCATCTCCGCCAAAGACAATTGAGAAGTTTCCATTCTTATCACTCTGCATCTTAATATTGCTCTGCCATTCAGATGGATAGAGACCAGCGGGATTATCAACGACACGTAAGCCAATAGGGCATCTGTAATTTCAGGCAGGCTGCAGTAATATTAGAGGTGATCTCCTTGGAGTACATCGCAGGGTCAGAGTATCTTCAGACATGGTCATATTTGTGAATACCCCTTGCCAAGGATATTGTCTATCTGAATCGGCGCGCCGCTGGCAACAGGTGCGCTTACAGGCGCGCTGGTGGCAGTCACGACGATCACCTCTGCAGTCGGCGGCACCAAAGTTGGCGCAAGCGTAGGCGGAACCTCTGTCGGTGGAACAACTGTTGGAGCGGCTACTTCAGCCGGAAGTAGCTGGTACGATCACCGTCATTATGATCGGTGTTGGCTGAGCTTGTTGGTAGGCGATGCGCCGCAGGCGGCCAGTACAAATGCTAACAAAATTAATAGAATTTTTTTCATTTCATCACTCCTTGATATAAAATTCTAAACCAACCCCGACCAATAAAAATTAGCCATAAGGACTAATTCACGCATCTCTTCTTTTCATTTTTGCAAAGTCTGAGATATTAGCCATTCGCAGCCAAGGCGCAATTAGACAATTCTTATCAGGTATAATACGCGCCATGTTAACCCCAGAACAGATAGAAACCAAACTCGACCGTATTCTCTTAAAGGTGCAAAAACCTGGCCGCTATGTGGGCGGCGAACTCAACAGCACTGTCAAAGATTGGGATAAAGCGCAAACCAAGGTCGCCTTTGTCTTCCCCGATATCTATGATATTGGCGTCTCAAATGTTGGGTTGAAGATCCTTTATGATCAGATCAATCAGCGCGAGGACGCGCTGGCAGAACGCGCATACGCCCCCTGGGTCGATATGGAAGCGCTTATGCGTGAACACGAGATTCCACTTTACTCGCTCGAATCAAAACAACCACTGGCCTGCTTTGACATAATTGGCTTCACCCTACCCTAAGAAAATCTCTACACGAACGCCCTTAACATTCTCGACCTCTCAGGCATACCTGTCCGCTCAGCCGATCGCAATGAAAACCACCCAATCATCATTGCGGGTGGACACTCCGCTACCAATCCTGAGCCGATGCATGCCTTCATTGACGCCTTCGCGATCGGGGAGGGTGAGGAAGTCATTCACGATATCGTAAATGTTGTTCAAAAGTATAAAAAATCAAATATTCAATTCATACGTGAAGAACTGCTGCTTGCCCTTTCTCAAATTCCAGGCGTATATGTTCCAAAATTTTACAAGACCGAATACTTTGAAGACGGGACAGTAACGCATACCCTACCGACCACTCCTGGAGTGCCCAAAGTGGTGAACAAACGCATCGTGGCAAAATTACTTCCGCCCCCATTGAAGTTCATTGTTCCGAACATTGAAGTGATCCATAATCGTGTTTCGGTGGAGATCATGCGGGGTTGTACCGCGGATGTAGATTCTGCCAGGCGGGGATGATCACACGTCCCGTTCGGGAAAGAAGCGTGCAGGAAGTCGTAGATGCTGCAGATGAGGCAGTCCGCTCTACCGGATTTGAAGAACTCGCTCTGATGTCACTTTCCTCCTCAGACTATACATATATCAATGAACTGGTGGATGCGATTAGCAAACGGTTCGAAGGACGCAAGTTGTCAGTCAACCTGCCATCTCTACGCATTGAATCAGTTTCAGTTGATTTGATGAACAAATTGAAGCAGCATCGTTCTGCCGGATTCACCCTTGCACCTGAAGCCGCCAGTGAACGAATGCGCCGCATCATCAACAAATTCATTCCCGACGAAGATATCATCAACACCACCCGCGACATTTACAGCCGCGGGTGGACAACCATCAAGTTGTACTTCATGATCGGGCATCCAAGCGAAACGCTGGAAGATGTGCAAGCCATCGTGGACCTGTGCCGTCGAGTGATTGACGAAGGGCGAAAAGTTGCTGGCTGGAGAATTAAATTACACGCGGGTGTGAGCACATTTGTGCCAAAACCGCAGACACCATTTCAATGGGTGGCGTGTGATACGAGAGAAAATATCCTTGAAAAACAGGCTTTGCTAAAACGCCAGCTATTGAAAGATAAAAGCATAAAGTTGAGCTGGACCAAACCAGAAGATTCTTTATTGGAAGCCTGGCTCTCACGCGGTGACCGAAGAATGTCAGAAGTGATCTACACGGCCTGGAAGAACGGCGCGAAATTCGATGCATGGGATGAGGCTAAAAACAGGAAGCATGGCTACCCGCTTTCGAAGAACACGGACTTGACCCCGCCTTTTATACCCACCGCCAGCGCCGCACAGATGAAGTCTTCCCGTGGGAACACATCACTGCGGCAGTACGCAAGAACTTTCTGTTCCAGGATTTCCGTCAATCGCTTGAGGGTCAGATCCGCGTGGATTGCCGATTGAATTGTTTTGCATGCGAGATCCTGCCAACCTTGCAAACCTGCGCGAGAAACCCCGGTGAGGGTTGGAAATGCCCGGATGTAAAATCGCCTTCACAAAAAATTGATGTTGAATTGCCGGCTGTAGGCGACTAACTCAAATGAATAAAACCACCTTCATCCCCCGTTTGCAGCGCGAACGCGATAAATTTGAATTAATCCTAAATCAAGTCGGTTTCTCGCGCCAGATGACGATAAAAGGCGTTTCAGGCAATTTATCCATCAAAGATTTATTAGCTGATATCCTAACCCGTGAGCAATTCATCGCAGACCGCCTGAATGAGATATTTCACAGCGAGGATTATTCGCCCTGCACGTCCCACTCCGCGCTGGAGAATTTTCAAAAGAATTTTGGCTACCCTGATTACGAATCGCCCTTACTGGAAAAAGAGAGCCGAAACCACATCGTGACATACAAACACAAAAACATAGGCGTGGATGATATTGTCGAGCAGGAACTCGCAGCTTATGAGAATATCATTTCCATGTTGGAAAAATTGACCCAAAACCAGTGCCTTGACCATGATCTATTTCATCGCATTGCGGAACACACTTATAAACCCTATCGCCGAATCATCCACGACATTCGTCTCTGGTTGAAATCCATCGCAACGGAATCAAATTAAATATGCGCGCTCGCATTACATTTACAAAACAAGGCGCACTTCGATATACCGGGCACCTTGATCTACACCGCTTATGGGAACGCGCCATGCGCCGCGCGGACCTGCCTCTCAGCTACTCACAGGGATTTCACCCACAGCCAAAGATCAGTATTGCCGCCGCCCTGCCTCTTGGATTTTCGTCGCTCGGCGAAGTGCTTGATGTCCGCTTCAATGAAGAGCTTGCCACACAAGAGATAATCGCTCGATTGGCAGGCAGCCTGCCCAAGGATATTCAGATCACCCAAGTAGAAAGCGTGGATGAACGCGCACCTGCGCTGCAAACGCAGGTACTCTCGGCGGAATATCAAGTCCATTTGACAGAGCCGGTTACGGGGTCCCTTCTGAAGCGCGCCATTGAGGAGATCAAGTCCTCAACCACACTTCCTCGTGAACGCCGTGGAAAATTCTATGACCTGCGTCCGCTCATCGAACTGCTGGATATGGAAACAGATGCAAACGGGAAACACTGCATATTCATGACCCTTGCCGCGCGTGAAGGCGCTACAGGCCGCCCCGAGGAAGTTTTGAATACACTCGGTATTGAACCAGAATATACCCGTGTTGAAAGAACCCGCTTGATTTTCCAAGAATAGCTTGTACAATAATCAAGTCTGAAATATTTATTTCAATTGGAGGAGAAATAAAATGGCAATGATCGTTTCTTTATTCTTTGGTTTTGTTCCCATGTTTTTCTTCGCGGCTTTTGTCTATTGGCTGGATCGCTACGAAAAAGAACCCAAGATCCTGCTCTGGGCAACATTCTTCTGGGGTGTCGTGATCGCTGCGGGCGGAGCGTTCATCATTAACACTGCTTTTGGGTTGGGGATCTACGTTTTTACCGGTTCAGAGAATGCCGCAGAAATTGGCACAACCTCTATTGTTGCTCCGATCGTCGAAGAAGCTCTCAAAGGATTGGCTGTCTTGATCGTGTTCTTCATGTTCCGCAAGGAATTTGACTCGGTTTTGGATGGCATAATTTACGGCGGTATTGCTGCACTTGGCTTTGCCGCGACAGAGAACACACTTTATATTTTCCGCAATGGTTATCAGGAGGGCGGGTGGGGCGGTTTATTCCTGCTGGCTTTTATTCGAGTAATCATCGTTGGATGGCAGCATCCGTTCTATACAGCTTTTACAGGAATTGGGCTTGCTGTTTCACGCACCAATCGAAACCTGATCATCAAATTGATTGCACCGATGATCGGATTTGGAATGGCTGTTACGACACACGCCTTTCACAATACATTTGGCGGACTCATAGGCGGCCTGGGCGGACTCGCGGCCGGCACCTTTGTTGACTGGATCGGCTGGACCTTCATGTTTGGATTTATCATCTGGATGATCAACAACGAGCGCAATATCGTCAAACGCCATCTCCACTCTGAGATGATCGCCGGATTGATCTCACAATCGCAATATCAAAAAGCCCTTTCCCCGTGGACTGTAACCACAGCAGGCTTTAGCGGAAAAACCTCCGCCCGCTTTTATCAGGTTTGCGGTGAACTGTCACATAAAAAGGAACAGATCGAAAAACACGGTGACGAAAGCGGCAACCTGGCGATCCTTGATTTATTGCGGAAGGAGCTGGCGTTGCTCGCACCACAAGTGAAATAGCCGCATTTTTTTTCAAACGGAAGGCTGGTGACTGGGCATCAGCCTTCTTTCATTTCCGACGACATGGTAAAATTCCACCCGTTGCCCCTGTAGCTCAGTGGATAGAGTATTGGCCTCCGAAGCCGACGACCGCAGTTCGAATCTGCGCGGGGGCACATTTCTAATTCACAGATTTATAAAAAAAATAAAAAAGCGGAACACTTTGAAAATACACACTTTATTAATCGTTGTAGTCTTGTTTCTTCTACCTGCCTGCGCCCCTTTAGCGGTCAATACGGCAACCCCTGAAACACCAACCGTCATTCCGATCAATACGCCTTCTTTCACGCCTGAAAATATCGCATATGCTGATAAAGCCGCGGAAAAAATTTCCGTGTGGCTGGGTACATATACAGAATTTAACAGTTACCACCAACTAGCGATGGGACAAAAAGCTATTTTTAAAAGCGCTGTTTGGAAAGACACGGTGACAGTATCACTTGATAAATTATCCGTAGTGACAGATGAGTTGCTCCAACTTCAGCCCGTCCCTCCGGCCATGCAAACCATCAATGCGAACCTGATTCACTCCATGGAAGAAACAAAATTAATGATCGAAAAATATAGAACGTTTCTGAAAGAGAATGACCAAACCATGCTTGAAGAGATCAACTCTCATTCAGAAAAAGCGCTGATCTACATGAAACTGGCAACTGACGAAATACAGCCTTACTTGAAATGATCCACCCAATTATGTGAAATGAAACGCGGGGGTTTAGATACTCCGGGGAGCCAGAAAAACTGTCAAGTGACAGTTTTTTGTTTAAACTCAATTTCATTTTTTAGATACAATTGACTTGTGCCGTACAAAATTATCTCCACCCTCATCGTTGTGATGATCATATTTACTAGCTGTAGCGTTAATATGACCAACAAAGGATTCGCCACAGCGACGCCTGTTTTTGTCACTGCACCTCTACCTGCCGACCCAATCCCCCCATCAACGCAAACTGCCACTGCAACTCTGGAAACGATTACCTCAGTAGAAACCCCGATCACCTCTTCAGTAGAGGGGATAATCGCCACACAATTAAATGTTCGCGCAGAACCATCCACAGCGAGTGAAACGCTGGGCACTATCGATCAATTTACAGCAGTACAGGTCATCGGCAAGGACGCAAGCGGAAGCTGGTTATTGATCAGTTATCCAGTGTCAGCAACAGGGAAAGGCTGGGTACGCGCAGAGTTTGTGCAGGTCAATAACGCAACGGAAATTGCGATCATTAGCGGCATGGCAGGCTCAGGCACGGGCGTGAGCGGGCTGGTCACTGAAAAGCTATATGTGCGCAGCGGTCCAAGCACGGATTTCGATTCGCTGGGGATATTAAATCCCAAGGATGTTGTTTTCGTCACAGGCAAAGATCCCAGCGGAGAGTGGATACAAATTGAATTTTCGAAGGCTGTCGATGGCAAAGGCTGGGCGGCCGTAAAATTTTTACAGGTGGAAAATTCGGCCTCCGTTCCTGTTATTGGAACAGCGGAAGAGTCAGCTGAAGCATCTCCTACAGCAGAAATCGCGGTTCAGTTGGCCATGCAGGATGGGGACTCAATGCAGGCTCCGCTGGCTGAGACCGTATTCTCGCCAACAGGCACCCAGATTTTACAGGTCAGTGGAGATCTCTCTGCGCCGCCAGGCGATGCAGAAGATTGGATTAAATTCACCCCGTTTGGTACAAAAATATCTATGCAGACAATATGCACAAGCGAAAATTTTCATGTCGAATTACAGAGAAACGGCCAGATTGTCGAGGATATTGTGTTTACTTGCGGTGAAAAGCTATTTATAAAAACGACGCCAGGTCAGCCTCATTATTTACGCCTTCAGGCAATCAGCAATATTGTCCCACAATACATACAGTACACGTTAAAAATATCTATGCTTGAATAGGATGCCCTCCAAACCGTGTATTATGTGAAATTCACCACAGTAAAAGTGAGGGGTACAGTACTTTAAAAACAGCCTTCAAACATATTTGATCAGAGTGATATGTGAGGAATAACACCGAGCAGGAAGCTGAAGATCTGGATATTCAGCGTTTTTTTATGGGGCATTTGTGATTAAATCAATCTTCCGCAAAAAGAGAAATTTTTTTTATTTCCGGGAACAAAAACTGGATTCGATTGTGAAATACTTGTGTAGAATTGTACAAAACCTTTTTTTATGGTAGAGTTATGAAAATATTTTCAAAAGGCGAGGGCACAGAATGAACGCAGAGAAAATTCCAGATATCATCATTGGCCGCTTACCTGTTTACTTACGTGCCATACAACGCATGGCAGATAACGGCATCAAGACCACTTCTTCACAGGAATTGGGGGAACACGTCGGCATTTCTGCCGCGCAGATCCGCAAGGATATTTCCCAGTTTGGCGAGTTTGGGAAGCAGGGAACGGGCTACTCGATCTCCTACCTTCTTGATAAATTGAAAGAAATTCTCAAAGTGGACCGCAAATGGGATGTAGCGCTGGTCGGCGCTGGCGATATGGGGCATGCGCTTGCTCGCTATCAAGGCTTTACCAATCGCGGATTTCAAATTGTCATGATCTTCGACAATAGCAAGGATAAGGTGGGGCAAAAAATCGACAATTTCACAATTGAAGACTCAGAAAAAATGGTTGAACGTATCAAATCGGCAGGCATTAAGATGGCTATGCTGACTGTCCCGGCGCCCGCCGCACAAAGTGTAGCAGATAAACTAGTACAGGCCGGCGTTAGGGCGATCCTAAATTACGCCCCCATCAGCCTCAATGTCCCGAACAATGTCAAGGTGCAATATATTGACCCAGCCACCCACTTGCAAAGGATGACGTATTATTTGTAAATGTAAATGAAATTTGAAAAGCAAACAGTGACTCGTTTTATTTCGCGAGTCACTGTTTTTTTATTTCTGTTTCTAATCGCTCAATCGTTTTACACACAAACTCATAGAGAAAACATGAAAACAGCGTTTACGAATAATGCATCCGTAGAACGGCAAGCTATGGTAACATCACGCGCATGAGTAAAATTTGGAATGCCGCTGAATACGATATTTCCCGCCGCCGGCTCATCCCATGCTATGACCTGCTCTACTCCACAGCCGTAGAATTGGCAGCGCGCTCAATAAAAGTTTCATCGCCAGCCATTCTTGATCTCGGCGCAGGGACAGGATTACTCAGCGAGCTGGTTCTGCAAAAGATCGGCGGCATTTCACTTCATCTACTGGACGAATCACCTGAAATGCTTGCCAAAGCGCAACAACGCCTCGCACAATACAGCCCCAAAATGCACATCCAGCAAATGACGGACAGCCTGCCCTCAGGAAAATTTCACGCAGTGATCTCATCGCTGGCGGTCCATCACCTTACAAACGAAGACAAGCGCAATCTCTTCAAGCGCATCCATCAATCTCTGCTCCCCGGTGGCGTATTCATCAACGCGGAGCAGATTTTGGGAGAGAATGAATGGCAGCAGCAGTTGTATGAGGATATGCATATGAATGGCGCGCGTGCATTGGGCAGTGACGAAGATGAGATCCGCGCGGCACAGGAACGCATGCAACATGATAAGTGCGCGACTCTTTCAGATCAAATTACATGGCTAAAAGAGATCGGCTTCGAAAATGCTGGATCCTTTTTCCATTCATTTCGTTTTGCTGTTTATGCAGGGTGGAAATCAGCAGGTTGAATCAAATTCATCTTTTTTCACAAGGCTGCCTTCTTGAAAAATCACTCTTTGTTCGCCACGTTAAAAAACCTGACTGGAAACCCGCGCGGATGTGTCTACCCCGAACCGCTATGGGGAATTCCATTCAATCTGTATGCCCCATATGTTTCCATTTATATGGTCGCACTCGGACTGACCGATAAACAGATCGGGCTGATCATCAGCATTAGCGGGGGCTTCCAAGTACTGCTCGCTTTACTAAGCGGCGTTGTGACCGACAAACTTGGCAGGAGACGCACGACCATGCTGTTTGACATCGTAGCTTGGACCATCCCGTCGATCATTTCAGCAATTGCCCAAAATTTCTGGTATTTTCTCGCGGCAGGAATCATCAACAGTGTCTGGCGTATTACCCTTAATTCGTGGTCATGTCTGCTGGTGGAGGACGCTGAAGAAAGTCAGTTGGTTGACATCTACACATGGATCTATATTGCCAATCAGATCGTTGGGTTTGTCGCGCCTTTGGCTGGAATATTGATCGGAATTTTCTCCCTCGTGCCTACTGTGCGCGGGCTGTATTTTTTCGCAGCCATTATGTTTACAGTAAAAGCTGTCGTCACCTATCAAATGACACAGGAGACCAAACAAGGCGTGATACGCCTGCATGAAACACGCCACCAAAGCATATTCAGTTTACTAAGTGGATATGGGGACGTATTTCAAGGTTTAATTCGATCACCACAAACGCTTTACACAGCAGGCATCATGCTCGTAGTCAGCATCTCGACAATGATCAACGGTAGTTTTTGGGGCATCATCGTCACAGAGAAATTACACATCCCCGCCCAACATCTTGCAATTTTTCCGTTCGTGAAAACAGCGATCATGTTCGCTTTCTTCTTTTTGGTCAACCCTTTATTGAACAAGTTACATTTCAAACTCCCCATGACGATCGGTTTTATGGGCTTCATCATAAGCCAGATCTTATTGATTTCAACGCCAGAAAAGGGCTATTTTATTCTTCTGCTCAGCGTATTCCTGGAGGCATGCAGCTTCGCGGCGGTCAATCCGCTCGTAGACAGAATGATCGTTCAAACGATCGAACCGAAGGAACGCGCCCGTATCCAATCCCTTCTATACGTTGGTATTATTCTGCTCACCTCGCCGTTCGGCTGGATCGCCGGATCGCTATCAACGATAAATAAAGACCTGCCTTTTATCATCAATATTATTTTGTTTCTAGTTGGTGCAATCCTGGCGTACTTGACCGGCAAAGCTTCGCAGGAAAAACTAAGGATCGAATTAACCTCAGCACTATGATATCGAACAAAAAAACGGGCGACTCTTTGACGAGTCGCCCGTTTGGACATTTGATCAAATTAAACCTTCGGCAAATTCCTGCGGATCACGTTCAACATGCCAAATCCCTTTGCGGTGCCTTGCACAACACAGGTCAACGGGTTGTCTACCAGATAGGCGGGAATACCCAGAGACTTTGTCAGTAATTTGTCAACACCGCGCAGCAACGCGCCTCCACCGCACAAAGCGACACCTCGGTCAATGATGTCTGAGACCAATTCAGGCGGAGTCTTTTCAAGAACCTTGCGGCCCGTCTCTACGATCTGCTTCAATGGCTCCTGCAAGGCTTCAACAATCTCGCCAGTGGTTAATGTTACTGGGCGCGGCAAACCAGTGACTTGATCCTGCCCCTGCACTTCCATGCTATTTTCAGTATCTTGCGGAACGGCAGCCCCAATGCGAATCTTCAATTGTTCGGCAGTTGCCTGACCGATGATGACACCATATTTGCGGCGCACATAGGTGACAATTGCTTCATCCAATTCCATACCGCCGGCACGCAGGGTATCGGCGGCAACAATTCCATACATTGCCATGACCGCGGCTTCGGTGCATCCGCCGCCAAGGCTGATGATCATATTGCCTGACGGTGAATTGATCGGCAGGTCAATACCAATGGCAGCAGCCAATGGTTGTTGAATAAGAAAGGCTTCACGACTCCCGGCTTCCATCACAGCTTCGTACACCGCCCGTCGCTCGACGCTGGTCACTCCGTAAGGAACAGTGATCATCACGCGCGGACGGAAGATGCGCATCGAGCCACTCACGCGCTGTAATAGATACTGAAGCAGGGTCTCTGTGATTTCATAATCCGCGATCACGCCGTTTCGGAGTGGACGCGCAACTTCGATATTATCTGGAACCTTTCCGAACATGTCACGCGCTTCGATACCAGCCGCCACCATCTTCTGGTCATCCACATCAATGGCGACAATCGTCGGCTCTTCCAACAGCACTTGAGAGCTGTCGGCGAGGCGGGTGTACATGGTACCCAGGTCTACACCCAGGTCTTTTGAAAACATTGCCACTAGGGTTTATTGTTCCGAATAAGGTGAACGGGTATTCTTGCGATAACGACGAGCTGCATCGAGGCGCAAATTGGATTTTCGCAGAGCGGCTTCCATTGCAAGATAGGCATCTGCATCAGCGGGGACGCCCTTGGCGAGCGCTTCTTCAGCACGAGCACGGGCAGCATCTGCGCGAGCAACATCGATCTCTTCAACGTTTTCCGCGGAATCTGCCAGAACCGTGATGATATCAGGCTGTACTTCTGCAACTCCGCCGGCAACAGTAAAGATCTCCTCCTTACCGCCTTTGCGGACTTTGATAATGCCGTATTTTAAGGTGGTCAATACAGGCGCATGTTTGGGAAGGATGCCCATCTCCCCGGCTGCACCGGGCAGAACAACAATATCCACATCACCTGCAAATACAGTGCGGTCTTGAGAAACAATTTCACAACGAATGGTCATAGCAAGTTCTCCAGTGTCACGCGTCAAGCGTCAGGTCAAATCTGATACTTGACACCTCAACACTTGACACGGGTCTTACGCACTCTTGGAAAGTTTTTCAGCGCGTTCACGAACATCCTGGATCGTCCCAGCCATCATGAAAGCCTGTTCGGGAAGATCGTCGCACTTGCCGTCAAGAATTTCGCGGAAGCCGCTGACTGTCTCCTTAAGGGGTACGTAACGACCTGGGATGCCGGTAAAGCGTTCAGCCACATAGAAAGGCTGCGAGAAGAAACGTTCGATCTTGCGCGCGCGCGAAACGATAAGCTTATCGTCTTCGGAGAGTTCGTCGATACCGAGAATGGCGATGATGTCCTGCAAGTCTTTATAGCGCTGCAAGATACGCTGAACTTCACGCGCTGTTCGGTAGTGCTCTTCTCCCACGATGTTGGGATCAAGAATGCGGGAGGTGGAAGCGAGTGGATCCACGGCGGGGTAAATGCCCTTTTCCACGATGGAGCGTTCAAGGGCGATGGTCGCATCGAGATGTGTAAAGGTCGCCACAGGAGCGGGATCGGAGTAGTCATCCGCGGGCACGTACACAGCCTGCATGGATGTGATCGAGCCGGTGCGAGTGGAGGTAATACGTTCCTGCAACTCACCCATTTCTGTCGCGAGGGTCGGCTGGTAACCTACAGCGGAGGGCATACGGCCGAGTAGCGCAGATACTTCGGATCCAGACATGGAGAAGCGGAAGATGTTATCCACGAAGAGCAAAACATCCTTGCCCTGATCGCGGAAATATTCAGCCATCGAAAGCGCGGAAAGGGCTACACGAAGACGGACGCCAGAAGGTTCGTTCATCTGGCCGTACACCATGACGGTGTCTTTCATAACGCCCGATTCGAGCATTTCACGATACAAGCCTGTTCCTTCACGGGTTCGTTCGCCCACGCCTGCGAATACGGAGTTGCCTTCGTGTTCGGTAGCAACCGAGCGGATGAGTTCCATGATGATAACGGTCTTGCCTGTTCCCGCGCCGCCGAAGATGCCTGTCTTACCGCCTTTGGTGAACGGAGCGATCAAGTCCACGACCTTCACGCCTGTTTCGAAAACTTCCACGCGAGTGGATTGTTCCTCGAAGGAAGGAGCCAGGCGGTGAATTGGATAATAAGTTGCCGCATCAACGGGACCTTTTTCATCCACGGGCTGACCCAGCACGTTGAAGATACGTCCCAGGGTTGCGGGTCCAACGGGAACCATGATGGGAGCGCCAGTCGCAATGGCTGGAACGCCGCGCTGAAGACCATCGGTTGTATCCATGGATACAGTCCTCACCCAGTTATTGCCAAGATGCTTTTGTACTTCGAGCACGAGCGGCTTGTTTCCCGCGCGTTCGACTGTGATCGCTTCATACAGTTCTGGAATTCCACCTTCGGCGAATTCCACATCCACTACACCACCAAGAATTTGTACGACACGGCCTATTGATTTTGCCATGATTTCCTCCAGTTATTTCGCAGCCAGCGCTTCAGCGCCGCCTACAATGTCTAAGATATCGTTCGTAATGCCCTGCTGACGAACCTTGTTATAAGCCAATTGCAACGCGCTGACCAGTTCTTTTGCATTATCGGTGGCGTTTCGCATGGCGATCATACGAGCCGCATGTTCGCTCGCCTGCGATTCCAATACTGCCTGATAGACCTGCAATGCAGTAAAACGCGGAATGATCTCGTCGAGAATTCCACGCATATCAGGTTCATATTCATACGCGGCGGCAGGACCAGCGGATTTATGATTGAAATCTTCAACCAAGCCTTCTCCTTCAAGTTCAAGCGGAAGGAGTTTCTTAACTGTTGCGATTTGGCGCCCCATGTTTACAAAGTCAGTATAGAGAAGATAAACTTCGTCCACCGAGCCATTTTGGAATTCCTCGACGGCAAGACGCCCCACAGCAGAAACATCCGCAAAACTTGGCGCGGCAGGAAGGTTGCTAAAATCAGCGATCACTTTTTTGCCGCGGCGGATCAACAGGTCACGACCTTTGCGTCCGACAGCAATATATTTAACGGGAACAGGATTCGAGTCAAAGCGTTGAGACGCAAAGCGAATCACATTGGAGTTGTACGCGCCCGCGAGTCCACGGTCGCCTGTAATCACGATCACCAATGTATTATTCACCGATTTGCGCTGCGCCAAAAGCGGATGCAGGCTGTCACGTCCAGGTTGTTCTGCAACATGACGTAATACCTGCCAGGCTTTGGTCGCATACGAGCGGGTTGCCGTGACCGCATTAATTGCCTTGCGGACCTTGCTGGCACTCACCGTCTCTAAAGCACGCGTGACTTGCGAAATGTTTTTGACGCTCTTTATTCGGAGCCGCATTTCACGAGCGGAAGCCATAAGAAATAATCCTCTAGTCTCTTAGTCGTTAGTTGAATAGTCTAGGCTTGCCAGCCAGTGCGGAAGGCTTCAAGTGCCTTGATCAGCGCGGCGCGATTGTCGTCAGAAATGGCTTTCTTCGCAATAATATCCTTACCAACCTCAGGGTATGAAGTTGCCATAAAGCGAACAAGATCTGCCTGCCACTGTAACATCTTATCGAGAGCGACGCTATCCGCGAATCCGTTTGTACCCGCAAAAAGTATGATTACCTGATCCACTAGTTCGGAGGGTTGATACTGGGGCTGCTTGAGGATTTCCTGCATGCGCTGACCACGGTTTAACTGCTGTTGGGTTGATTTATCAAGGTCGGAAGCCATGAGCGCGAACGCAGCCAATTCACGATAGGCGGCCATATCAAGGCGCAAACGTCCAGCCACCTGTTTCATAGCTTTGGTCTGGGCATCACCACCTACGCGGGACACTGACACACCGACGTTCACAGCAGGACGAATACCTGCATTGAAGAGGTTACTTTCCAGGAAGATCTGTCCATCTGTAATTGAAATGACATTGGTAGGAACATAAGCGGAAATATCGCCAAGCAAAGTTTCAATGATCGGCAGAGACGTGAGCGAGCCGCCCGTACCGGCGACCTTAATAATCTTGTGGTCATCGGCATTGCCCATGTGCTTGCGGGCTTCTTCAGCCTCATCTTTAGAGACTGGACCGGTATATACTTTTCCGTCCAGACCATCTTTTTCAGAAGCCATTGCATTTGCATAATCTTTCTTCACAATGACATACTTGTTGGCGAGGCGGGCAGAGCGTTCGAGCAAGCGTGAATGCAAATAAAACACATCGCCAGGATACGCTTCGCGACCAGGCGGGCGGCGCAGGAGCAATGAAACTTGACGATACGCCCACGCATGCTTGGAAAGATCATCGTAAATGATCAGAGCATCGCGGCCTGTTTCCATGAACTCCTCACCGATGGCGGTACCGGAATACGGAGCGATATATTGCAAAGCTGCGGATTCGTCAGCGGCGGCAACCACGATGATCGTGTGTTCCATCGCGCCGGCGCGTTCAAGAATGCCGAGTGTGCGTGCAACAGCAGCCTTCTTCTGACCGATCGCTACATAAATACAAACTAAATCTTTGCCTTTTTGATTGATGATCGTATCGATCGCGATGGCGGTTTTACCCGTCTGACGATCACCGATGATCAATTCGCGCTGACCACGTCCCACTGGAATCATTGCGTCGATGGATTTGATACCAGTCTGCACAGGAGTATCCACATCCTGACGATAGACCACGCCGGGCGCAATGCGCTCAACGGGGCGGAAACCAGTGGAAGCGATCGGACCTTTGCCGTCAATCGGCTCACCCAACGCGTTGACCACCCGTCCGATCATGGCATCACCCACGGGGACGGAGGCGATGCGATTAGTACCGCGCACGGTCATACCTTCGACAATGCCGTCGTAAGCACCCATGACGATCACACCAACGCTATCTTTTTCAAGGTTGAACGCCGTACCCATTACTCCGTTGGAAAATTGTACAAGTTCCTGCGCCTTAACATTCGCAAGTCCTTTAACACGGGCAATCCCATCGCCCGCTTCCAACACAACGCCAATATCTGTAACGTTGAGCTCTGGATTAAAGCCTTCAATTTGTTTCTGCAAATCACCGGTGATCTGCTGGATCAAGTCTGACATTAGGTAGCCTCCACCAAAATTCTTTATTAGGTACAAGAACCCGGATAAGGGCTTTATCCGGGTATATGTCTACTTTTTCTTATACAATACCTCATATTTTTCTTTCGTGAGGTAGAGCACAAGCGTGCCAATGATACCTGAAAGGCGAATGATTGTCTAGTTAGAATCGTCAATACCTTAAGAAATGTTCCATACCCTTGTTATCTATACAGCTTGTACTATACTAACGCCCGTTATTTCATATTAAATACAAGGAGCAAAAATGCCAGAGCCTCTTGCCCGTGAAGAAGAAAAACCTCCCAGTCGCCGCATGAAACGCTATTGGAAAATCGCCATTCTCGCCAACATCAAGGATGAAGATCATCCAAAACCTGAAGGTGTTCCACCAGACGCCTTCGCCGACTTTGACCATATCGAGACAATAGACTCGCTTCGCGCCGCGCTCGAAACTGATGGCCACTCAACCGTCTTTATCCAGGCTGATCGAGACCTGCCCTTCGCGCTGCGCGAGGAAAACCCTGACATTTGCTTTAACATCGCCGAAGGTCTCGGCGGCGACGCCCGCGAAGCCCAAGTGCCAGCCCTGCTTGAAATGCTCGGCATCCCATACACTGGTTCCCGTGTCCTTACCAATGGCATCTCCCTCGATAAGACACTTACCAAACGCATCTGGCGTGACCGCCGCTTGCCGGTAGCTCCCTTCCAGGAATTCGTCACAGGCGATGAAACGTTACGCGCAGAGTTAAAATTTCCGCTCTTTGTCAAACCTGCACGCGAAGGCACAGGCATGGGTGTGGACATGAACGCTATCGTCAACAATGAAAAGGAATTGCGGGAACGAGCCCTGTACATCATCAATACCTATCAACAGCCTGCGCTCGTAGAGACTTTCCTGCCCGGCCGAGAATTCACTGTTGGAATTTTAGGGCGTGCCGATGCAAAACTCTACTCGCGGCATCCCGAATGGTATGAAAAGGACGGCTTTCACCGTTTCCCTGTCCTAGAGTTGGATACGTCCCGTTCGGTGACACCCTGGGTGTACGGTCTTGAAGCCAAATCAAAAGATGTCGGCGCAGACGGTTCGCCAGGTTATTTCTGTCCCGCAGAGATCGAGCCTGAACTTGAAAAGAAATTAAAATATTTCGCCCTACGCGCGCATCAACTCTTGAATACTCTGGATGTATCCCGCACGGATATTCGTCTAGATGAAGAAGGCAATCCACGCGTTATGGAGATCAACACCCTACCCGGACTAACGCCAGCCTACAGCGACCTCTGCCTGCAAGCCGCCGCGGAAGGTATTCGCTACGAAGATCTGGTGCTGGACATTTTGTATCTTGGCGCAAGTCGCTGGGGCATGCTTGAACCACGCGAGAATCCAACCGAATCCCAAAAGAAGCACTGACAAAAACAAGTTTCAAAAAGAAGGAAAGTTCTCTTAGCGAACTTTCCTTCTTTTTGATTCTCTTATCTGCTTACCTTAATCATCCCCGCCTTCACCACCCTCCCCCCCTTCATTTCCATCGTGGCAGCTTCCGCAAGTGGCAGAATGCAACGTGGAGGTATGGCACTCTTTACAGGAAGCACCGCCATGATTCACGCCTGAGCCTCCCTCATCTGCAATACCCGGATGCGGTCCATTGTATCCTGCCGACCAATTCCTGGTTGAGTGACATGAAGCACAATTAGTACCGAACAGACCCGCATGATACGCCGGGTCACCATGGCAGGAAACACAAGCGGACGATAGTCCAACATAGACTCCGCTGGAATGACATCTGTCACACGCCAAGCCACTATGACGCTCGGTCAGAGGGAATTTACTGTGATCAAAACGAGCATCCTTCCAATCCGTCGTGTTATGACACAAGGCACAATCTGTTCCGTAAGTGCCTTTATGGGCATCAATTTCTTTGTGGCAGGAATAACAATCAACCGGCGTTCCCTTGAACTGACCGTTAATATGACAGTCTTCACACTTCACTTCGACATGCTTTCCATCCAGCTTGAACGCAAAAATATTATGGTCTACATTCACATCGTCCCAGTCATTCGTATTATGGCAAATCGCGCAGTCAAATCCATATCTGCCTTCATGCTCATCCACTAAGGCTTCCAGCCTTCAACTGCATGACATCCAGCACAGTCCTTTCCAAAGCGTCCGTCGTGTTCATCGGTGTGACATGAAGCACATTCCTGGGGCGTGGACTTTAAATCCAGTACCGTTCGAGCATCCAGATGGCATTTTGTACAGGTCACACCTTCATGTTTCCCTGCCAGGTTGAATAGGAAAATGGAATGATTGAAATCATTTCCAAATTTATCAACTCCGTCGTGACAGGCAAGACAGTCTGGGCCGAATGAAAGGAAATGAGACTGGGTGTAAGCAATATCAATCTGATCGTGGCAATTCAGGCAGGTTTGGGTCGTGAAGGTACTAAGACCATCCGGGTGACAATCTACACAGGTAAATTCATTTCCATCCTCTTTTCCCTGATGCCCGTTCATTGAATACCCCAGTGCGTCATGAGGAAATAAAACTCCGCTGGTATCTGTCAGCAGACCATCCGCACCCCGATGTTCGGGGTGACAATCACGACAGGAAAAGTTTTCACCATTTTGAAAAATAGCTCCATGCAGTTTGGTGATATCGCTCATTTCCGCCGCGACGTCAGTATGGCAAACCACACAGCGGTCAGCCATTGAATCAGTCGACCAGGGTGCGGCATGGCAGGCAGAACATTCTTCTATTTGCGCATGTGAATATACACCGCCATAAACTTGACCAGGCTCAGTATTCAAACTCCCCGCCGAGAACATTTGACTTCCGCTGGCAAGCGCAATACCCACAAGCAAAAACAATGTAATGAACATGGCAACAATGCCAGATCCAGTAAGACATCCAAGCTTATTGCTTTTCATAAGAACCCAGACTAATATGGATGTATTGCATATATGCCCTCTTTAACCACCTGAAAAAAATAAGCAGTCTGGGTGGTGTATTCCACCCAGACTGCTTATTTTTCTAATCGTCGTGTTCACGCCCGTCCGCATGACACTCCATGCAGTTCTCAAAATTCGAAATTCCTTCTTCTTGATGTTCCCCACGAATGTTCGCTTCGTTATGCTCATGACATCCGTAACAAGTATAGGTTTTATAGCCGGCTGGATGACAGGTGGCACAAGCAACAATCCCGTCCTCCCCATGATCTAATGGGAAGGTATGTTCCCCATTGAAAGTTGCTGGAGTCCAGGCGTTTGTCGTGTGACAGGCGACACAGTCCGTTCCAAATTGACCTGCGTGTTGCGTGGGTTCGGCATGGCAGGAAAGACATGTTGTATCCAGACCTTTGAATTCACCATTTTTATGGCAGTCATTACAAGCGACATTCGCATGTTTTCCAGTCAACTGAAAATTAGAACGGTTATGGTCAAAATTTGCATTATCCCAATCGCTCGGGGTGTGACATGCCGAGCAGTCCGTCCCAAATTCTCCATTATGCTCATCATTATTCTTATGACAGGAATAGCAATCTGTGGGAGTGCCCTTATATAAGTTATTCTGATGGCAATCTTCGCAGGCAGCTTCTTTGTGCTCGCCTTCCAATTTGAAGGCGGAGAGGCTGTGGTCAAATTTATTTTCCCCGTTATGGCAGGCAAGACAGTCTGCTCCAAAGGATAAGGTGTGTGCCTTAGTAAAGACAATGTCCATATCGCCGTGACAGTTCTGACAGGAGTCTGATACGAACGTGGTTATATTCTCCCCATGACAATCATTGCAGAGGATCGGTTCGTTCCCCGCCTTACGCTGGTGATTTTTCAAAGAGAAGCCCAACGTGTCGTGAGGGAAGGTGTTCCCAGTCAAGTCAGTTAAAGGAGCCGAAACACCACGATGCTCAGGGTGACAAGAGCGGCAGGCAAGACTTCCGCTCTTATTGTTGATGGAACCATGCAGCCTGGCGACATCAAACATTTGCGCAGCAACTTCAGTATGACAAGCTATACAGCGATCCGCCATTGAATCGCGCGACCAAAGCAAGGCATGACAAGCCGAACAATCTTTGATCTGCGCATGAGAAGTTACGCCACCCAGCGACTGGCCAATTTCTGCGTTTAGGTCCCCAGCAGTAAACATTTGGTTTCCACTGGCAAATGCGACGCCAACAATTGCGAAGAGGGCAATTAGGGTTGCAAGAATGCCTGTGTTCGTAAAACATCCAAGTTTATAGTTTTGCATCGCAGGCTCTTATTTAAGAAGCGTTGCGAAATACAGGGCAGCGCCTATGTGGACAAAAGCCGATACAAACAGTGCCATACCAATCGGAATATGGATAGTATGCCAAAGAGCCATTAGGCGGCGGGCTTGCCGTAACGCGCTTTCAGAAAGCGTCCCTTCAATCTCCAAACCATCCATTGTGCGCGGGATGCGGGTAAAGATATAGCGGCCAATAACACCGCTAATGACAATAACCACAGTCAATAGTGTGACCGCCCCCGCCAGCCCGTTGAACTTCCATGATGTATGCAGTAAAACCATGAACGGACCGACCAATCCGGTAAAGATATGGAATTGAAGCCAGGATGACATCCTGCCCCAACGGGCGCTGCGAGACCGCTTTCGCAGGCTATACAGCGTTTCAGTCATCAGCATCAACATAAATCCCAAAATACCGAGGCCATGGCCAAACAATTCACTTGCCGCGGGAATTTCGCGAGTGAAAAATACTACCGTGCCGTACACGATCGTTATCAAAGCCCCAACAGCAAACGCCCACCAGAGTTCTTTATTACCACGAAGCATGACGCCCTCTCTTTTTTACTTAAAATGAATTACAAGATCACAAAGCTTCTTGCGTTCTCCATGACATCCAAAACTGCGCCAACAAATCTGCGAGCGGCGCTTCCGGCTTCATTAATTGATCCCGAATGGAAGATATATCCGCTTTGCCAGCGATCATTTTTTGCAAAGGCCAAGACAACGTCTGATCTCCCATCACGATCGCCCCCACCAGCGTCTTCTCGCCTACCATCAAGCGCATATGATTAATCTCAAACCCGCTCTGCGCAACGATCGCCTCGGGCAATTCCCGCCAAGTCTCACTATCGCCGCGTGCGATACCAATCATATCCTCATCCTTGCCCCGCCCAACAACGCCGATAATCGTAGTTGTTAAACCAGCAAGGCGGGTCACATTAAATGGAGCAGATTTCAAGTAGGCGGATTTCCGTCCTGCCATGTTCCGCCCGGCCACCCGACCTTGCTCACGGGCAGGATTCCACAAACTATCCAATGCCGACTTACCCGTTAGCGGATCAAAGACCTGCGCCACATCACCAGCCGCATAGATATCAGGGTCCGTAGTCTGCAAGTGTTCATTTACTATAAGCCCGCGATCTTTTGCAAGATTGGTTTCATTTACTAATTCAAGGCATGGGCTGATACCAACCGCATAAGCCAGCAAATCGCACTGCAGCTTGCTGCCATCCTTTAACATAACGGCAGTCACACTTCCTTTTTTGCCTATCACTTCCTGTAACTCTGCCTTGTAATGCAGAGTCACGCCTTCTGCCCGCAAAAGACCTTCCACCACTTGCGATTCATGCTTATCAAGCACATTGCTCCAATAACGGTCGCCACGTAAAAGATAATGCACATGCATTCCACGAGCATGCAGCCCTTCGGTCAGTTCAAGAGCGGTAATGCCTCCGCCAACCACAACAGCCGTTTTTCCACGCTTAGCCAGTTTGATCAAATTCTTAGCATCAGTCAGATGATCCAATTTCATGACACCATGCAAACCCGCCGCGCCCGGAACTTCCAAGGGCAATGCGCGCGCGCCAACAGCGATCAACAATTTATCATAAACAAGCCGCGACTTTCCATCAATAAGCAGCGCGTGGTCTGAACGGAGGATCCTTGTCACACGAGCATTAAGGAAATTGAAATTTAGTTTTTTATAATCCTCTTTTGTGCGCGGGAATAATGCCTTATCGTGAAGCTCACCTGTCAAATAATAAGCAAGACCAGGGCGGGAATAAAACCCGTGCGGGTCATCACTGATCATCAAGATCTCGCCAACCTTATCCACAGACCGGATCGATTCAACTGCCGATAATCCTGCCACCCCCGCCCCAATGATCACATACCTCATTCATCCCTCCGCTCGAAGAGATCGGTCTGTACGAAACGCAGCACACCGCGCGGACAACGCGCAACGCACTCACCACAAGTCAGGCATTCGCTGTACTTTACAGCCTCATCCCGCCAGACATGCGCCCGCACATCGATCCCGATCGGACAATTATAGGTACAAATTCCGCATTGCACACACCGTGATGATTCAGATACCACATGCCCACTGGACATCACAGTATGCCTGGTTGAATCGCTTTTAAAAATATTTAAGAATGACATGCAAAAACCTCCAGTAAATAGTCGCCGCACCCGTAAAAAAGTTACTGTTTAAACATTGATTGTAGGACAAATATACTGCCGTGAGTAGTAACAGATGTAATATTTCCATTACAATTCCTTAACAAAAAAACAGGGCTGCCTTCACGGCAACCCTGTCGGTTCGCAATACTTTTGCTTTCAAGCTAAGTTTTACGAGAGCGGTACTACATTTGCTGCCTGTTTCCCCTTTGGGCCATCTTCAACTGAAAATTCCACTTTTTGTTCTGCTTCAAGTTTTTTATAGCCATCAGTCTGAATAGCTGAGAAATGTACAAATACATCCTCTCCACCTTCGTACCCAATAAAGCCATAGCCCTTGGTCGCATTAAACCATTTTACAGTTCCAACAATTCGTTCTGACATCTATCAATTCTCCTGCTTGATTTAAAAATTTGCCGATCCACCTTAACGCTTTCAAAGGCGAACCGGGCATGTTAACGGCAAGATTATCATGCCTAATTATTGATGTCAAGAATTAAAATTCTTTATCATGGAAGCGTAACGGGAAGCGAGGTGGAACCACGGCGGCGACCATTTTACTTTGGGAATTCCCCTGCGGATGACCTCGCGCATCTCGTCCGCACCCGAAAACTGGTCCAGCAACATAATGCTTCGCCCCAATTCGAAAGCAGCGTGCGCATCCGAACCGACGGTCCCTGCGATATTGTATTTTTGAGCAAACAAATCCGCCTTACGGTTGAAGCGCGGCAACATGCATCGGGAATTAAACACTTCTATTGCATCTACATAAGGCAAAATTTCCAGCAATTCACTTTCCTTCCAACCGCCTTTTCTAAACTCATCAAATGGATGCGAAACACTGATAAACGCCCCCTGCGCCTTTAATCGTCTGATCGTTTCCTGTGGAGTAAGATAAGCGGGTATTTCTTCAGCAACAAACGCCGCCAGAATCTCGCCTTGAGTAGTCATAATCTCCTCGCCCACAATAATCAGTTCAGGGGCAATCATCTGCGCTTCGCGCGCACCAGAGATCGAGTTGTGATCGGTAATGATCACACGGTCAATGCCCTTGCGACGCGCCATCGCAATTAGATCCACGGGGCGGGTAAGAGAATCTGTAGACGCACGAGTATGACAGTGGAATTCCGTAGAAGTCATGACATTTGTTCTTGACAAATAGATTTTTGGCAGTATATACTAACTTGATAAATAAAAACAGGTGGCAATAATGGCGGGTACACTTTTTGACATGCTAGAAAATGCAAACAACTTATTAAATATTGCTGTAACGGGGATAACTGTGGCAGCATTGTTTTTCTGCATTTTTTTATACTCAATCACGACTATAAAAAACCAGGGGCTTTCACAGGGCATCTACTTATCATTTGTCTTTTTTCTTGAAATCATTATCGCTGCGGGACTCTTTTGGGAACTTCCCATCCTGCTATCCAAGATCATTCGTTACAGCGGCGTTATCCCCTTTACCCGATGGATCTTGTTATCAGGCGTCGTAATTACACATTTTTATTTTCGGAGATATTCTGAAAAACGAGGATTAACTTCCGCGTTACTGCACTTCACCGTATTAATTCTTGGATGGTACATTAATCGCTGGATCGGAATTCTATTTTTCTCACTGCCATTGCTGTTTATATTTTATTACGCGGCGTATTGTATTGCCCTGGTTATTATTCCCGCATCCGACCCCGAAGACAGGAAAGAAAAACACCAAAGGTATATGATCTTCCTTTCTTATGTATGGGGAATGCAAATGCCGTTATGGAATGTAGTTGCCGTTAATGCGAAGGAAGCGGATAAAAGAATTGACGGCAAACCGGTTACAAATCCTTTTTCAAGACAGCAATCGCCATCACCATTACGCGGGAACAATAATATTAATAGGAACACAGCAGGGCTTTTTCCAGGCATGATCCGCACAGACACGCACCAGGTAGTTGGAATCATAAATGGAAAAGATTTTCGCGTTGAGGGGCCAGGCGTTATCTTTACCAAGAGTGGGGACGAACCTTTTGAAATAGTTGACTTGCGGAATCAAATAAAAAAATCCACTTCTATCCATGCATTTTCAAGAGAAGGCATTCCACTGCTCGCAGATGTGCTGGTTATCTTTACAATAGATCGTGAAGATTGGCCACGAGAGTTGTTCCATCAACTGGGCAGAAGCAACTTCTGGCTTGGTAAAGGAAAAGATGTCAACCGAAATACAGGATCGACATTCCCATATTCCCGTCCGCGGGTGGAGGCTGCAATCCGTTTACGAAGTAAACGCTCCCAGCCAAGTAGCGATAGCGAACGGTGGGATGATCATGTAGTAAGCATGGCTGAACAGGCTGCGCGTCAAACCTTTGCTGAACGGAGCATTAAAGATCTGTGGCAGGCACGTGAGAACGAAAACAGCAATGCGTCGGAAGCGATCACCAGGAATATCAAAAACCTGATCGAAACCCCTTTGCGCGAAAATGGGATACGATTGATCAGCGTCAAAGTTTCCGGGTTTAAGTTCACTGACAAAAAAGAACAAAGCGACAAGGATATCGAAGTGATCGAGCAGCAGATCGCAACCTGGAAAGTGGAACGGGAGCGGGAACGTGAAATGGCACTTGCTGACGCCAAAGCCGAAGCGGAAAGTCTTGAAGAGGAAGCCCGTGTATATGCACGGTCTCTCCTGCTGACAGCAGTAATGGAGGGATTGGAACAAGCACAGGAACATCACCCCGGCAAAGATCAGGAAGCCATCGCGCAGGTTTATCTTGATGCTCTAAAAAATATGATCGATCAACAATCCGATTCAAGCTATACGCCAGAAGCCAAGGCAGACCTCCAAAAATATAAGGATGCCTATTTTGCAAATGCACCTAAAAGGGGGGCATTATGAGATTCAAATATTCAATTGATCCAAAGGAATGGCAAACTTCTTATACAGAAAAACAAGCTTTTGCTGACTCATTACAGCGGGCTGGTTCTTTACTACTTCCTGTTATTGTTATAGCGATCATCCCAATATTGTTTGCAGTCTTTTGTTTATTAACCCGGCTGGAGCAAGCAGTGGCGGAAAATCTATCGGATAACTATAAAATTCTACTTATTATTGCGGGTTTTGCTCTCATTTTTACACCGCTTATCTTGTCTTCACTGATCTTTAAACATCTTTTCAAAACCGCAGGAACGTTTTTAAAATTCTTTTATGCCCTGCCAGACTCAGTCAATATGAAAAAAGTGGTGAATTTGCGTGTTTATGGACGCCCTCCTATGCCTCCTCCACTTTCAAACCTGATCAAATTTCCCACCATAAAAGCCAAAAACGGAAAACTGGATCCATCGGAGAATTGGCAAACCCAAATAGGCGGTCCGGCGAACCTCAAGATCGACCCAGGTAATGCGATCTATTTGGAACGTGGAAATCGGTTCTCAAGAGTCGTCGGACAGGGAGACGCATTTTTGGAACTGCACGAGACGATAAAAACTGTTCTCAATACCTGTCCGCAGATCGAAGAAATCATCGTCACCGCGTGGACAAAGGACGGCATCCGCATTGACATAAAAGCAAAAGGCGAATTCTTCATGACGCCAAATTCGGAAAAAGACAGGGAAGGGAATGAACTCTACGAATACAACGCGGGGGCAACTCGCAAAGCAGTGGAGGAAGCCCTCTCCGGCGGCAGGGAAGGTCACGAATGGTCAAAATCTGCCATGGGCAAAGCCAATGGATTGTTGGGTGAATACATCGCCAGCAGATATCTTGAAGAAATATTTATCGCCAGCGCTAATGGCGGCCAACTTCTCTCCACAGAAACAATGCGTGAGATATTAAAAAATATTAATGCCAAACTACAAGTGAATGGTGTTTCACTTGCCTACCTGCAGATTATAGATGTAGAGTTGCCGGAAGAAATCAAACGCCAAAGAATTCGAATTTGGGAAACAGGACACGCAACCCATGCAACAGTCACGCAAGGCGAAGTAAAAGCGTATCAACTGCGCGCACAGAAAAGAGCGCTGGCGGAAATGGCCCGCGATATGGTTTTTACACTCGCCAATGGACTTGACCGCATGGGTACCACCAACTTCACAGCAAAGCTTTTGACATCCATATATGGGGTCATTAATCAAGGCATGAAAAATCCCCGCACTTATACAAATTCAACATCCAAGAGAATGCCCGACGGCGTTGAATCTTTTCCCCTGGATGAAGAAACATGAAAGAAGAGATCATTGCGATCATCAACAAACTTGAATGTAATGAAAACTCATCGCGCTTGAGAGCATGGGCTTACAATTTAAGCGCTTCACGGCCAGATGATTTAGAAAGCGCAATCAACTGTTTGCTCGATGCGTTACAACAAACCAACATTCAAAGCCATTCACAAGAAGGGTTTTATTACTTGTTTTTAGGATGCGCGTATTATGAACAAGGAGATCATCCCAACTCCAGGGACTGTCTTTTGCAAGCCATTAACAAATTGTCAGACACAGAAGTGAATAACCCTGTTGCGCATTGGCTGCTTGGAGTAAATTACAGCAAAATGAAAGATTTCCCAAGCGCCCGACGTGAATTAGAAAATGCTTTGCAGCTTCTTAAGACAAATACCAGCCTAAGCACACCTAGAACAGAAGCAAAAAACAGAAAGCAAAAAGAACTGAAATTAGATATCCAAGAGACCCTTGAAAAATTTACCAACGAACCTGTCGGCTAAAAATAATGGGATATATAAAAAAGAAAACCCAACTGGTAATACTGAAAACGTCGAAAGCAAAACCTCCCAGGAGAATTCATCTGCCAGACCATCTCCCACAACCCAAGAGAAAGAAAAAATAATTTATCAAGAAACACAAACTGGTGGGAGCGTTTCATTCCAATTCATTCAAACCATTACGCCGTCATCCATTCCAAGTTTTCAAAACACACCAACTGGAAAATCAACCGAAGGTCATTTAGAAAACAAAAAAACTTCCCCACTTGAAGAAACGCGTACAGACGCATACTTATCACTACAGTCCCTGCCGGTCTATGAACAGATAGTCGCGGCAGGAAAATCCGGGAAACCCGAAATCGGCTTAATTAAAACCGGCGCTGCTGAAGCAAGGATTATTTTTCTTAATAACCAGCCGCACGATGTATATCCGCTCAAGCGGACATCAAATGAAATCAAGATAGCCTCTATTCAAACAAATTGGGGCTGGGTAAAAGTTGCCGGTCACAGCATGAATAACATTGCAAATAAAACATCCATCAAGAACGGCGATTTTGTCTTAATACTCTTCGTCCCTGCGGCTGATGAAAACGATATTGTTTTGGCGTCGTTTGAGGATCAACAAACAACACAAAGATTTTTAACGGCAAAAAGATATCGAAAAGATCGTAAAATCCTTAAATCTGAAACTACAGAAAAGGGGGATGAATATAATGATATTCATTTAGGGGATAAAAATAACGCCAAGATCATTGGCGTTATTTACGCAGTGGCAAAACCGTTCGATTCCTAATAATCAAAATTCACCTGCTCTGCAAATAATATATCCCGACACATCGGTAAACAAGGTCAGCGGTCATCTATTATTAGATTAACGCTGGCCGTGCCTGTGGCATGCCCGCCTAATAAATTGGCAGCTCTTTGCAGGATCTTTACCACTTTTCCGCGGGTCTTTTGATTACTAAGGCCGTTGACAGAGATGCTATGTTTGGGTTTTCTATTTACGAAAAATTCCGTGTTAATGCTCAGATGAAAATTTTCGTCGTTTTTATCAAGGTCTCTTTCAAGCATGTCGATCACTTCTTCTGTGAAATCGAAAAAACTCTTCGCGGAAACATCATCTTCCGAAGTTAATATTTCAATGCCGTTGAAAACAACTTTTTTATCCATAAACATTGGCCTCGTCCTACTTTCTTTCCTAGGCGTTATAAGTAGACCAAGCATATCTGCTTAATAAAAAAAAAACATTGCTAAAGTATATTAAATCCATGCGGAAACTATGACCACATTTATTGATGCTGGTTGATATACATCAACGCACTCGGCTCCACTCCAGCCTCACATATCTCATCCTTAATATTTCCAAAATAATTTTTTTTTGTTTTATAATACTGAAATACAATGGAAAAAAGCAAACTCGCAGAAATGCGAGGACGCAAAGTCTTGGGTCTAAGGTTGTGTTCATGCAATTAGGATTGCCAGACCGCCAAAAGGCATTTTTTAATGCTACGCGGGGGTTTTAATTGCCCACTTTTTCCCATTCTCAGGTATAATTTTTATAAAGGGAATAAATGCAGAATAACAAGTCTGATTTGGATGATGGTAATCTGGACTTTGTAGATCAAAATGACACAAAGCTCAGTAATACCTTTTCTTTATTTCATACAAAAGAAGAGGATGTTCTTGATTCAGATCCGGAAGTCATACTTGAGCCTATTCACTCCGAGTCATACGACCTGAGTTACACGTGTCTCCTTATTCCCCGTTTTCCTGCGCATCAATTAAAAGGGGATTTAGTAGAGTATTTATCACAGTGGCTGCAGCAGATCTGTATTTCGTATGGCTGGCGACTAGAGTTCACCACGGTCAATCCTGAATACTTCCAATGGGGAGTGCGTGTAAATCCTTCAGTTGCCCCCTCACAGTTTATGCATACTATACGGAATGAAACTTCAAAATTCATTCTCTCAAATTTTGGGCGTATAGCACAAGAGAATTTGTCCAATGATTTTTGGGCACCTGGTCATCTGGTCGTGCTAGGAATACGCCCCCACCCCAACGAAATGATCGTGCAATATATCCGCTTGATGCGCCGACAACAGGGTCTATATACCCTGTGATATTTGGGAATCATACAGGCAGAAAACAAAACATCCAAACAGGATTCTACAAATGTCCAACTTGACAATAAAGAGGGTGGGCGAATTATTACGTAGTGTATTCGAAATCCTGTGGGACAAGCCGGACGGATTGACAGCAAAAGAAGTATTATCGCTCATCCCCATAACCAATCAATTAAGCGAGGATGAATTAAGGTATTCCTCCAAATCGAATTTACCGCGTTATGAAAGAATTGTGCGGTTAGCTACGATTCCACTTGTGCACGCAGGGTGGCTGTTAAAAACTGAAAAAGGACGCTGGTACATTACCGAAGAAGGCTATCAGGCCTGCAGAAGGTTTGTTAATGTACAAGACTTTTACAAAGAGGCCATGCGCCTTTATGAAACGCGCAAACAAGCAGTTCCCGAAAGCATAATGGTGATGGAGATTGCGCAGGAAGCTGCATGGGGGCAGATCGAAAGCCATTTACGTCAATTACACCACACCAAACTTCAAACCATGCTTGCCGAACTCTTGCGTGCAATGGATTATCACCCTTCATGGATTGCGCCGCCTGAAAAAGAACGCGGTCATATTGATCTGATTGCATTTGTAGACCCAATTGGCGCGAAGGGACAAAGGATCATAGGGCAGATTAAGCACAGAGGTCAGGCGGTAACATTGGAAGGCATCAGAAGTTTCCTGTCCACCCTGGGGCCAAATGATTATGGCGTGATCTTTTCCATCGGCGGTTTTACAAATGAAGCTATGCAGGCACTGGCATCCGGAAACTTCCAGAAAATAACATCACTAAACAGCGGCGCTTTTTTTGATCTGTGGAAGCAGTACTACAACCAATTAAACCGCGAAGCGCAAGATATACTACCTTTAAAAATAATTTACTTCCTTTCCAAAGATCAATAAAACGTGAAGATTCCTTAATCATGGCAAAACAAGATTTTCACAGCAAATCATTTAAAGAAGGGATTGAAATCCTGACGGATGAAATTAATCTTGCCATTCACTGGCAAAGACCGAGCATTTTACTCGCGATCCACAAATCAAAACCGGAACAGATCAAAGCCCAAAAAGCTCTTGAAAAGAAATAAAAAAATGGGATCAGAAAGTCAAATTGATCAAAACAACGGATAAAACGGATGTGATCGACGCAATATGCAAAACAAAAAATCATCATGAAATTGTTTTTTTTGTATCAGAGCTGGGGATTGTAGGTGGGCAAGTGAACGGCACGATTTTTTAGCGCCCTTAACATGCACAGAGAACTTCTGGTGGAACAATCCATCCGCGTTGTGTTCTGGTTGACAGAACTTGAATCGGAAAGTTTGCCGCACCTTGCCCCAGACTTTTGGGCGTTTCGTCACCGTGTCGTCGAGTTTTCTGCAAGCCGTGGAACAAAGAAAGCCGCCCAGCACGGGTGATTTTAATTAGCGCCATTCCAATTCATTAAAAATATGCAACTACCATTATTAAATTTGCTGCTGGTTCCCACGATCGCCCTGCTCATCGGCGCGTTTTTTCTCTTAAACAAGAAAACCGCCGACGCGATCAGTCTTTCAATTATCGCAAGTATAGTTACCGTCTGGGGAATTTCATACTATCTTTACAAATTGCCAGAGCCGTTTTTTCCACTGCGAGTATTAACATCCATAAACTATTTATGTCTGGCAATTGCAGCAATGGCGCAATTCTATTTTTCGCTTATCTACACCAATCGCATAAGCTGGATGAATAACCGCACTCGCTGGATGCACAACACGGCGATGTTTTTTTTCTTTCTGGTCCCAGCAATCATTCAATTCGCATTTTGGACCGAACCCCTGCGTTCCATTTTTTTTATTGGCGAAAACAACATCGGAAAACAACTGAATTCGATCTATATTTTCAGCATCCTTATCGCATGCAATGTATTCTTAATTGACACCTTCGCTCGCAAACCGAGGATTCATTTTTTTCGTTCCGGGACTATCATTATCGGAGCCCTTCTTCCTTTACTAAGCAGAGTATCAACAATATTTGGAGTCAGCACGGAAACTGACATCCTGCTTTCCATGGTGTCTTTCTCCCTGGCGCTCATTGGCTTTTCATATGGGATTTTCAACAGGCATTCAATTGAGACAACCCCCATTACACGGGATTTAGTAGTTGAAGGCATGGATGATGGATGGATGGTAGTGGATCACCGCAACAGAGTGATCGACTTGAACACTGCGGCAGAGGAAATGATCGGGTTATCTCACGAAAAAATCTACGGAGAATCCATAGACCAAATTCTGACTGATTGGCCCAACATTCTAAACTCCACCAAAGGCAATAAAGAAATAGAAATGCGTCGAAGCGTAAAATCCAAAAAGGATTGGCGCTACCTTAACATTCGCATTTCCAAATTGACAGATCAAAGTGACGCAGACTTCGGTCACCTCATCCTTTGGCGAGATATTACAGGACGTAAACTGGCAAATGACGCGCGTCAACGCGCGCGCGACGAACTGTTCGTTCTCCTGAATGCGGTATCAAGCGCGGCCAGCCGCTCAATAAATTTAGAGGAATTTTTATCCGAATCCAGCTATCAAATCGTATATTCATTCCGCAGCCAGGCAGTTGCAATTTTCCTGACCGAAGAAGGCGATGGCTCTCCAACAAGACTTACTTTAAAATCTCAATTTGGGCTCGCGCCCGATCATAATAAGATAATAAAACAAGAATCGATCGCCGCAACCATATATAAATGGCTGATGCACAATGAGGGAAACCATCCACTCATTGTGGATAAATTCAATGATTCGATAGATGTTACAGCCAACTTAAATAAATTAGGCTTTGACTGCGCCGTACTCATTCCGTTAATCATTTCTACAGAACATGAGAATACAGTTATCGGCTGCATTTGCCTTGGGCGGAATGAGAACATCACTTACAGTGAAGATGAAGTGGTTCGACTCACCACCATCTCAAATCAAATCGCAACGTTGATCGACAATAATCGCCGACGACAATTCGCGATCGCACTTTCAGAGCGTCAGCGGCTATTACGCGACCTGCACGACTCTGTGAGTCAAAAATTATATGGGCTGGTCGCTCTCACTGAGGCAGCACAAGCCGGAATGGAAGCAGGGTCCGAAATCGCCCCCTTGCAAGTCCTAACCCGCATCGGAGAAAATGCACGACAAGCCGTAAAAGAAATGCGTCTCTTTCTATATGAAATGCAGCCTGTGGATCTTAATGATGGATTGGTTTCCTCCCTGCACCATCGTTTGGCTGCGGTTGAGGACGCGCCGACATCAAAGCCCGGCTGCTCGCAGATGAAAACATCCAGCTGACAAAAGATAAGGAAATTGCCCTCTATTACATTGCACAGGAAGCATTGAATAATATTCTTAGGCATGCACACGCAAAAAACGTCTCCATCGGATTAAAGCAAACCCGCCAAAATGTTATACTTACAATCACAGATGACGGGCGCGGGTTTGACATCAAAAAAATAGATCAGGGCGGATTGGGGCTTACAAATATGAAGGAACGTGCCATACAGGCAAACGGAAAGTACAAGATCACATCCGCACCTGGCGCGGGAACAAAAATCTCTGTAACAGTCGGCAGAAAGGAATAATTTTATGAAGGCAATACGCATTCTTGTAGTAGATGATGAAAGCGTGGTGCGAGATGGAGTGGTTACGATCCTTTCATTTCAGCCAGACATGAAAGTTGTGGGCGAGGCCGAAAACGGAATTAAAGCCGTGGAGATCGCTCGTCAAGCAAAGCCCGATGTCATCCTTTTGGATTTAATGATGCCAAAACAAAGCGGTCTGGAATCCATTCCAAAAATAAAACACGTTTCTCCAGACTCGCGCATTTTGGTACTGACCAGCTTTGACGAAAGCGACCTGGTGTACCAATCCATCAAGGCCGGAGCGCTGGGGTTCTTACTAAAAGATGCGACACGGGTACAATTACTGCAAGCGATCCGTGATGTTGCAAAGGGGCAGGCGTCAATCCAACCTTCCATTGCAATGAAAGTCATCAATGAAATAGATCATCCTGCAGAATTGATCTATACAGCGAATCCTTTAACACCCCGGGAACTGGAGACCTTGAGATTTATTGCGCGTGGTTTAAGTAATCAAGAAATTGCAAATTCGCTGGTTGTACATGAGAGAACGGTGGCAAAATATGTCAGCAGCATCCTGAACAAACTCCATCTAGCCAACCGCACCCAAGCGGCTTTATACGCAATCAATGAAGGACTGGCTGAGTCCAAAAAATAAATTCGAATCATTGGTATCAAACCATCATCCAGCCCGCGCATTTTATGCGCGGGTATTTTTTTATGTCATATCAATCATATGACATGTGTATTTTTTTACTCGCAATCGTCATGGTCATTTTTACCCATATAGGCATCGCAATTTGGACAACTTTCCCTTGCGGAAACACCTGTTTTGTAGGTTTCGTAATATGAGCTTGATTCTTATAATACTTCTATAAACACTTGACCCAGAATTCTTTTCAGGAGATCTAAATTGTTCCTCGGACATCACCTTAGCGGGTTAATAAATTCAAATCATCTAACTCTTCCTTCCAATTGGCGAAAGTCGATTTCAGGCGGAGTTTACTTAACCCAGGGATTTGATCAAAACCTGCTTATTCTTACCGAAAACACATTTGGAGAGATCTATTCGCGGATCACTTCTTTAAATATCACAGACCCGCTTGTCCGCTTACTGTCTCGAATGTTTCTGGGCGAAGCCGTGTTTTTAGAAATTGACGACAAAGGCAAAATCTCCTTGCCGTCCAAGTTAATGGAATATGCCAAACTCACCGTTGACTTTGTCATCGTCGGACAGGGAGAATATCTTGAGGTTTGGTCCCCTGACCAATGGCGCATGCAACAATCAGAATTGAACGACGCACAAGCCAATGCGCAAAGATTTTCCGCGTTCACAATTTCCACCCACTAAAAACGGCAAACCATATCCATCACATAGGTAACCGCCATGAATAAAATCCGTATTCTCGTTGTTGATGATCAAAATGTTGTCCGCGAAGGAATGGTTGCAATTCTTTCTCTCCAGCCAGACATGGAAGTTGTTGGTGAAGCTGAAAATGGCCTGCAGGCAGTCCAGATCGCACGAAAAACGAAGCCCGATGTAATCCTGCTTGACATGGTAATGCCATATCAAGATGGCTTGGCCACCATTCCAAAGTTAAAAGAGATCTCGTCAAACTTCCGCATCCTCGTCCTTTCCAGTTTTGCAGAAAGTAACCGGGTATATCAAGCCATCAAAATTGGGGCATTGGGTTACATGTTAAAAGATACACCGCGGGTGGAACTCCTACAAGCCGTCCGAGATGTAGCAAATGGACAGGCTTCCCTGCATCCATCTGTAGCGATGAAGGTTATTCAAGATTTTAATAACTCGGCAACAAATGAGAATTCAATCAACGAACATTTAACCCGCCGTGAAATGGAAACTTTACGCCTGATCGCGCGCGGCTTGAGCAATCAGGAGATTGCCATGACTCTGGTTGTCCATGAACGGACGATTGCCAAATATGTCAGCAGTGTTCTCAACAAACTGCATGTAACCAACCGAACACAAGCCGCTTTATACGCCATACGTGAAGGAATGGCCGCCCCAGCAAATTAGGAAGGTCGAAAATTCATGATCAGAGCCGGGATATAACCACCTACCCATCCGGTCTTGTCTGGTCATTTTCTCCCCATAAAAGAACCAATTTTTTCGGCTATTGAATCAACATCTAGATTTATATAATACTTTCAACATCTGAACAGAGGATCAATGAGCAATTTTGAATACCTAAAAGCAGTAGAGTTTGACAGAGCCTGGCTGAATTTTGAGCTGGATCTGCCTCTCAAACCCGCGCCTGGCGGAAAAGCCAATCCCTTCTATATCAACCGCCCTGGCAACCCCATCAACGAATTGATCGACGCTCTGCTCGCGCCTTTTTACCGCCCTCCGAAGTTCTTCTTTTCCGGTCATCGCGGCTGCGGAAAATCCACCGAACTGCTTCATCTGTTAAGCAACAGCGACATTCAAAAAAAATATTGGCCGATCAACTTTAGCATCCGTGAAGAAACCGACATCATCGACCTTGATTTCCGTGATGTCCTGCTTGCCATCGGCAGCCGCCTTTTTCTTGAGTACAGAAAACAAGGCGGCGAACTCCCTGATCAGCTTCTCAAAGAATTAAATGGCTGGCAGGGAAAAGTGGAACAGCAAATATCAACCATCCTGAAAGGACGCGTCTCAGATTATGAAATCGGCGCGTCCATTGCGGCATTCTTTGTGAATGCCGGGTTGAAAATGAAACTAGAGCCGGCCACCCGCATCGAGTTAAGGCAGATCGTTGAGAAGGATATAACCGGTTTAATCGCGATCATTAATCACATCGCTGCGGCCATCTACAAACAGGAACACCGCATTCCTTTAATCCTGATCGATGACATGGACAAGCCCGACCTTGACCGAGCCCGCGCCATTTTCCACGACCACCGTGAGATCATGCTACAACCCAACTGCGCCATCGTATACACCGTATCAAGCGCGCTCTTTTACAGCAAGGAATTCGATGCCATTCGCGATCAAGCCCTCTTTCTGCCGAACATTAATCTGCGCACAGCAAATGATTCAATGCAGCATCTTCAAGAAGGGTATCGTATCCTGGAAAAATTCGTGACAGTCCGCATGGACGCCAAGTTGATCCAGCCGGCAGCGTTGAACCAGGCGATCACCTATAGCGGCGGTGTTTTCAGGGAACAGGCCCGTATTATTCGCACGGCGATCGGGCGCGCCAGACGGCGAAAAATCACCCAGATCGAAGTGGACGATGTTGAATGGGCAGCGAACGAAATCCGCAACGAGTATCGACGTATCCTGGATAAGGATGACTTAAAACTCCTGAAAATCGTGCACGATAGTAAAAGACTTGAATATAGCGACCGCCTCAGGGCACTGCTTCAAGTGCTCGCCCTGCTTGAGTACCGTGATGAGGAAAACTGGTGTGATGTCCATCCGGTCTTGAGGAAAATGCTATGACCGCCCCTGGCATGGTTCAGCAAGCGGAATTGAACATATTTGATGAGCGCGTTGATCTCCTTTTCAACGAGCTTGAGCTTGCTGTCAAGTGGGACCGCCCGGCCGCGCTTCTGGCAATTTGCAACTCAGAATATGTTCGTGCGAACGCTGAAACCGCCCTTGAGAATTTATTGATCCAACAAGGGCAAAAAATCATCCATATCCAAATGGATGATTTGCCAGATTCCAAACTCATTTCAATTCTCCAGAATTATCCCTCAAGCGGACATGTCTTCTTCGTCACTGGACTCAATCAGCAACCCGGCGAACAAACAAATATTTTTATTAAACTTGGCAATCATCAAGATATTTTAAGCGATAGAAAAATACGGATCATCTTCTGGCTCACCCAAAACATGATCACTGAATTACTGCGTACCGCCCCGGATTTCTGGGAATACCGCCAGCGCATGATTGAACTTCCAGACGAACCAAAAGCAGATCAGATCCTGCAAACGACCATTGAATCGGTCTGGCAGGGCATCGGGGATTACTCGGAGCAGTTTGAAAATACGGAAGACAAGATCAACATGCGCGAAACCTTCCTCAGCGGTCTGCCAAAAAATGATGAATCAACCTCCACGCGGGCAAATCTTCTGCTGACACTAGGCATACTCCATTGGCGTAAAGGCGATTACGAAAAAGCAAAAGTGAATTTACAGCAGGCAATTCAAACGGCCGCCAAATTGGAAGACAATTTTTTTGAAGCTGAATGTTTCAATGCCATCGCCCTGGTCTATTTCGGTCTTGGAAAGAACGACGAGGCAATTGCCGCTTACAAACAGGCAATCGCGATCGCACCCGAGCACATATTCGTCTGGAACAACCTCGGCAATTTGTGTTTGAAGATCAACCGAAACGATGAAGCCATGCTGGCTTTTCAAAAAGCGCTAAAAAATAACGATAAAGACCCGGTCGCATGGACCGGCCTTGGTGCAGTGTATTACACAATCGGCTATTTGGAAGAATCCATCGCAGCCTACCAGATCGCCATTCAATACGCACCAACGCTGGCCCGCCCATGGAATGGACTTGGGGACACTTATATACGCGCCGGACGCGATACCGACGCCGCTGCCGCCTACCAAAAAGCCATCGAACTTAACAAACGATTCGCCGCTTCATGGCTGGGATTGGCAGATATATACCGCAGGCAGGAGCGCAGTAAAGATGCGATCAAAATGTTTCAACGAGCTTTGAATATAAATCCAGATGATCATCGGGTCTGGAACGACCTCGGATTAACATTCCTTAAAGTCAACGCTTTTGAAGAAGCCGCCCAATCTTTCGCGAAAGCAAGTGAATTGGACAACGGGTTCGGCTGGGCCTATTGCAATCTGGCATTGGCCTATGGCAATCAAGGGAAACACTCAGAGGCGATCAATCTGTGCAAAAAAAGTTTATCCGTCTTTACAGAAGATAGCGACAAGGCTGTTGCCTGGGATCGTCTGGCTGGTTTCTATCGCGCCATAAACGATTATTCCCTGGCAGTGCAGGCTTATCAAACAGCAGACAAATTAAAAGACCCTAACGCAAACGTCCAACCGAATTCCACGCCAGTCTCACCCAAGCCTGCGTCTACCGGAAAAACCGATATTCCTTCTGAAGACTCTCTTATTGCAAAAACAAAAATACCAGCAACAATTCAAGAAGTAAAACCTATCCTAAAAACTCAACAGGAAGAACAAGATTTTGACGGATGGACATTTGACCCTGAAACAGAGTCCGAAAATACAATCCTGTTTACCGCCAAATCAGAAAACCTGCCCGCTAACAATCAATCAAAAGAGGAGCCACTCATGTCAACTTTTTTTTCACATCCTATTCTTAAAACCAAACCTGCACCAGAAACATTAAAAAAACAGCCACCAACAACCTTATTTGATAATGAAGAGGAAATGACGGAATCAAAAAATGCCGTAGTTTGGAATGAAAAGGGAAATATCCACTATCAAAACGGATCGTATAAGGACGCTGCCATCGCCTACAACAAGGCCATCGAACTCGATCGTTCTTTTGGCTGGCCGTACAGCAACTTGGCCCTCACCTATCTAACACTGGGAAAATACGCGGAAGCCATTCTTCTCTACCAAAAAAGTATTTGTCTGCTCAAGACAAATGAAGAAAAAGCCGCCTCGTGGAACAGCCTGGGCAACATCTACCGTCAATTGAATAAGTATGAGAACGCCTTGAATGCCTATCAAAATGCTGATGAAATTGATCCTCAGAATGCGGGCAGGCGCGATAAAGCGGACTTTGCCTACTCTGAAACCAATTCGCAAAACGCACAGGTCTGGTTTGAACTCGGGAACCTGTTTTTCAAAGCCCAATCCTACAACGAAGCGGTAAAAGCCTACACGAAGTCAGTCAAAATTGACGAAACTTCAGGTTGGGCACATAGCAATCTCGCCATATCGCTTGTATTCCAAGGCAAACATAGAGAGGCGATCCCAGTTTACCTTAAGAGCATAGAACTCTTCAAAAATAACAAAGATAAAGCAGTTTCATGGAATCGTCTTGGAAATGTGTATCGCAGAATGAATGAATACGACAACGCCAAAAAGGCTTATCAAAACGCGATCAAATTATCAGAAGAAAAAGCATCCTTGCTCACACGCACCCGTTTCAGCCTGCTGGGCAATTGTTATTCAAATTAATTAAACAAGCCAATTATTACTGGAGGCAAACATGTCAGAACATGAATTCTGGAAAGATATCGGAAATATTTCCGAGGCGATCATAAGTTACCAGAAAAAGAATGCGGAGTTTAATGACCGCTTCATCAAGCCGTGGCTTGGTTTAGGGAATCTCATGGATTCAGGGAACCGTAATGAAGATATTGCGCAGGCATACAAGCATGCGACACAAATCGATCCAGACAATGTTCAGAATTGGATCGACCTGGGAGATGTCCATTCCAGGGCTGGCGCATACGAAGAAGCGCGCATTGCCTACCAAAAAGCTATCGACCTCGCCCCTCATGCTGGTCAGCCGCTTAGCAGCCTCGCGTATACCTTATCGCTGCAAGGGAAATACGAAGATGCCATCCCACTTTATCTGGCCGGTATTGAACTGCTTAATGAGACCAAGGAAAAAGTAACTTCGTTGAATCGTTTAGGCGAGGCTTATCGCAAACTGAATGATTACGAAAAAGCCTTTCTATCTTTTCAAGAAGCGGACCTCCTAGATAGCGGCAAGGCAGGCACAAACGATCACTCACAAGACTCGTCCATAAAGGTATCAGAAGAAAAAATAACGGCAGCGGACACACAACAGGCTAAAGGAAAGGATGATAACGAGAACCCGCTTACATCCCTCGAAACCATCCTGTCTCAAGATAATAAACCTACCACCGAGGTTGTTTTGTCGGTAACCGCCTCTCCTATCCCAGAGGGTACGCAAGGGGATGCAAACGAAATCAATATTCTGGCACAAGAAAGCGAGGTAGTGATAGGAGCACCAGCCACGGTCGAGATCAAAGTGGAAGAGATGCTTCCGAACTGGCTTTCTGAAGATCATAAAAATCAACTAGCTTCCCCTGCGGATGAGCCTAAAAACTCACGCATACCTGAATGGCTGGTCATTAATAAAAATGAACCCGAAAACAGAGCAGCCTCGAACGACGCAGACAAGGTCAAAGCTGAGGTATTGGCAGACCAGTTCAACGGTCGGAGTGACGCGGAAATCAAGGCACAGGAAGAAAACCTCTCAGCTGAAACTGTCAACATGAAATATTCCGCCAATGACACCTTAATAAATCAAACTGGTGAGGTGGCATATGAGGAATATTTAAAGGATGTTGTTGAACCTGTAAATATTCTATCTGATCATGTAGAGGAAGTTCAACAACAGACATCGCAAACCAAGTTAAGCAAAAGCGGCGAAGAATTGCTTGAGATGGAGACAAAAAGCGCGCAAGTCTGGAATGAATTGGGCAATGTGTACTTTAAATCCGGTTCTTATGAAGAAGCGATCGCCGCTTACAGCAAGGCCATCGAATTGGAACGGCAATTTGCATGGCCCTACAGCAACCTGGCTTTGGCGTACGTCCAAAAAGGCTTTCTGGCAGAAGCGATTTTGTTATATCAACGCAGTATTGAACTGTTTACATTGGATAGAGAGAAAGCTTTAACATGGAACCGCCTTGGCAATGTATACCGTCGTATGAACGATTACAGCAACGCGATTGCCGCCTATCAAACAGCAGACGAGCTTGATCCTGAAAACGCCAAGCAGTCTTTGCGCTCAAGCTTTGGCCTGTTGGGCAATTTACATGCAGGACAAAAATCCAACCATGTTTCCTGAGCGAGGTATTCAATGAGCAATCATGAAACCTGGAACGAACTTGGCAACTTGTATTTAATGAACGGCGCATATGAGCCCGCAATCCATGCTTATTTACGGTCCATTCAATCGAACAATAAATTTGGCAGGTCTTACAGCAATCTGGCACTGGCTTTCGTTTACACAGGCAAATATTCGGATGCGATCAAACTGTACCGCCGTAGTATTGAATTGCTGTCAGACGCAAAAGAGAAAGCCATCACCTGGAACAGGCTTGGGATTCTATATCGTCACATCAGAGATTATAAAAACGCAATGGAAGCATATCAACGGGCAGATGTTCTCGATCCGCAGCTAGACGAACCAAGAAACGGAGTGGAACTAGATATCAAATTTCCACTTACCGTATCGATGCCGTCGATTGATCTTAATAGGCTCCTAGATGAGAACCATCCGACACAGAAAGTGGAGATGAGCACACTCTCGAGTGAAGCCCCCGCGCCACTCCACCCCGCCAAATCACAGACCGCCGCTCAATGGCTTGACGATGATCTTGTTCCGCTTGACATTGAAAAAATAAGACAAGAAATGGAGTCTAAGCAAGCGGCCATTAAAACTCCAGTCAATGAACAAGGAAGCTGGGTGTCTAATGATTTATCGGATGCGAGCGTGCCTGAAAATCTGGCGGTCAAAGAAGATGAATCCTTCCAAAGCGAAGAAACACTTACAGATAGTCAATCTCAGAAATTCATTAACTCTGCACCTGAAGATATGATCGAACATGAAATTGGACCAAGCAATCAGGGCGGGCCTCTTTTGCCGGAATTATCACCCGAAGAGTTGAAGAATATCGAGTTGGATATTGCCAAATACAGAGCCGAAACGATCAACAATCCTCGAAATGTAACCGCATGGGAAAGATTAGGTGACGCATATAAATCTGCCGGCATGTATAAGGACGCCATTCAAGCCATTAAAAATGCTATCGTCAACAATTCCACAAAGCCCTCTTACTACTACCGTCTGGGATTAATTTATGCCGCTGAAAGAAGAGAGGCGGAAGCCGTACTTGCCTTTCAAAAAGTGTTGGAATTAAACCCGAAACATACGCTGGCTCATGCTTCACTTGGCAGCCACTATCGGAAAATGGGAATGGATGAACAGGCTCAGATTCACATAAAACAAGCCTTGAGCACCAACCTTGCGAATGAAAACGAATATAACCGGGCTTGTCTCGAGGCTATTTGTGGAAATACCGACCGCGCAATCGAATTATTGCAAATTGCAATTCAAACCAAGCAGACTTATATCAATTGGGTTCGAAACGATCCTGATCTTGATTCATTACACGACGATGAGCGCTTTAAATCCCTTATCACTGCATACGCGACAAGCATTTAAGGCGCATCTGCAACTGGCCAGGAAATGATCCTGCTCAGAGCAGCATGTATGGAAAAACTATAGTGCATCCCCCCTTTTCGGCAGCATATACGGAAAGGGGGCTTGATTTAATGGAGATATTGCATAACACGGATTTTGCAAGGATTTTTTAAAAACCAATCCCTCGTATTCCAAATATGAAGTTTTATTAAGAGATTGCCGTGTTCTTGAGATACGGTGCAATACCACCTTGGAACATGTATATTGTCATAAAGAAGAACCTCTACAACTTCAATTATTTTTGTATTCTTCTGGTAAAGATCGAAAGAATCCTTTCACTACTACTCACAGGTGATAGGCCGTTTAGACACGCGGTTTACTTTTCTCTCTCAGTGACACCTTAACTCTGTGATTCAAAAATGTTTAGCCAATCGCTGACGAGTCAAAAATTCAATTATTTTTATCTTGAAATAGACGGTTAAAAAAGCCGTACAGATGACAAAATGCGACACTGCATATGGGCAAAAATGAGCATATCAATCACCAAGTTGTTCGGGTAGCGCCTCATGAGCTTGCCAGATATGATAGCAGCATAATTATTTAGCAAGGAGAGACACCATGGCAAAGATTTGGGAACTACTGGATCAAACATATTCTTATATTGGAAAAAAACGATACGCAGAAGCTCAATCTGTACTTGATAAGATCCTATACGCAGACCCGCAAAACGTGGAAGCCTGGGATGCTTATATACACATCTGCACAACAAGGCGAGACCTGGAAGGCTTGAAGAATTATATTGCCAGAGTCTGGGAAACACGCGTACGGGACGAAGATTATTTACAGGCCACACAACGCTTCATCCTCCAACGTGTAGATGAAAAAATGAGCAGTTTGTAATCCCCATCTACCGACTTCGGAGCTAAAGCAATGCCAATTTCCGCCCATCTACTTAAACGAGGTTATCAACTGATCGATTCGGGTCAGCTTCAAAACGCTGAAATGGTGCTGGATGCTGTTGTGCGCGCCGATCCTAAAAACGTTATGGCGTGGAAAGCCTACCTGAAGATCTACCAGTACAGGAACGATCTGGACTGGCTCATGGAGCGTATAACAAAAACCGCAGAATTAAGCGACAAGGATAAAGAGGATATTTGCGCTTACAAAAATTATCTAATTCAAGGATTAAGCGAGCGCAAATTAACCCCTAATGAAGGAAATCCCAAACGGACGCTTTGCCTTGATCAAGTGCCCGAATCTCTTGAAGCCGACAGGATCATATTCGAATTAATCGATGAATTTGATTATCCCGCCCGTCAGATCGAACGCGAAAAGAGAAAAAGTTCAAGGAAGATTTTTAAGTACAATATTCCGTACTATGTCTGGCAGGCAATTGCTCTTTTTGCAACATTTTATGCTGGTATTCGTTTGCTTGTATTAGAGTCGATAATTGGGTATTTTTTGATGGGAGCATTCATATTTGGAGGAATTTATTGGACAAGAAGCTTTAATGACCGTAAGACTGTCCCCCCTCTGGATATCTCCCGCGCCTATTCCCTTGAGACAAAGAACGATCTATTTATTATCAACAAGTCCGAAATGCCCGCAAAGACGGACAATCATGATAATGAAAATAAATCCATCCGTTATTTGGATAAATAGCATGGCCTTGCCAGTCCAAATGAGCATCGCAAGAAGAGGGTAAACCTTCCGTCTCTACGAGACCACCAAATTTAATTTCAGTTTACCGAATTAATCGATTCTGCTTTAGAATCAACTTAGAATGACGAGAAAAATCTTCGGCGGACTAGTCAGGTTTCTAAAGCACCCGATCGGCGTGATATTAGCGACAAACGCGGTTTGGTATGTGATCGTGCGAGCCGCGCATATCCCATATAACATTTATATCTATGCCGCATTAATCCTTGTAGATCTGGCTGCGGCGTACATACTGCTTGACCGATTGGTTTACTTTTTTGCCCAATTCGTACTGCCAATTCAAAATGAAAATTACAGGGATGAAATCTATTCACGTGTAAAGAATTTTGAAACGGGCATGCGCGGTCCCGCTCTCTTTATAAAGAACGGACGCGTCATCACGCACAAGGGTGAGGAAAGCAAACGTGGCGCAGGCGTGATCGTGGTGGATACTGCCAGCGCAGCGGTATTGCGCACGGATACCGAGATCAAAGACACGGTCGGTCCGGGGGTCAAATTCACAGGCGGGAATGAATACATCGCCGGAAGCGTGGATCTTCGCTCGCAGTGGCAGTTTATCGGTCCGCAAACTGCCGACCAGCCTTTTTTAAATCCCGTGCCAACCAGTCCCAAAGATTACAACGATATGCAAAGCCGCCGCCATCAAACCAGTGGATTGACGCGCGATGGATTTGAAGTCTCCCCCACTATCAGCATCAAATTCAGCATCAAGCGACCAAAAGAAAAAATTCCAACCGAAGGCGGGGTAATCTCGCAATACGGATACGATCCAGATTCCGTCCGCAATGCCATCACGCGTGAAGTGATCGAATTGGGAGCGTCCGAGAATAAAAAAAACCGCATGGATTGGAACCGCCTTCCCGCACATTTGGTCGTGAATGTTTGGCGCGAATACATTCGTAAATTTAAACTCGGAGAGCTGTTCGCGCCTGGTGATACCAGCGGATTGCAAACCATTGAAAAAATGATCAACAAACGGGTCAGGCAAAGCAGTGTGGAAGTGCTTGATGATACGGGCGGGAGGACAGGGGAATGGCTGGAAAGCCTCGAATTCAAACAACTGCAATCACGCGGACTCGAGATCGTGGAAGTGCGCATTCATAATGTACTCTTCGATCCGGATATCGAAAAACAAACCATTGAACAATGGAGTGCGGAGTGGCTAACAATCGCCAAAAAAGAAGAAAAGTATCTTAAAGAAAAAGAATCGCTGATTGAAACTGCGTCACTTGAAGAGGCAAGCAAAAATTTTGCGCGGATCGCATCCAGACAGTTTAGCGGTAAACCGACTCTGCCACAGGAAAACCCATTCAAGACATTACAATTGTTGATTCTGCCGCTCAAGGAATTCATGCTGAGCGAAACCAATGCCAATAAAAACTATGAGACGGAATTAAGGAAACTGGACGAGATTTGGAAATGGCTGTTGGATAACAATCCCCTGAACAACAATTCCTTGGGCATGGATCCTGATGACATATTTGATGATTCGCAGAGCGTGGGATAAACCATGAAAAATAATAATCCCCGAAACAATTTTGCGTCCCTAATCTTCGGCTTGACAGATGAAAGTGTAGCAATCAGGAATCGTTGGCGCGGTGTTGCCGTCATGGCGATCTGGCTTGTTTTAAGCGGTTTGACCATGGTGCTCACGATCTTCAGCGTACCGGAACGAATGCATAAAGCAATCATCATAGGCATGAGTCTGGTCAAGTACATTCCTCTGTTGGTTGTGGTTTACGCTCTTTCTAAAAAATTGGCGGGGCGTTATCTCGACGATGTTTATGAATTTCACAACGAAGAACTCGCCTCCGACTTTCTCGAAGAAGTAACATTTGGTTACGGGCATCAAAGGATCACGATCAAGGAGGGCAAGATATCCGAAGATGATGAAAAATCATCCCTCATATTGATCGGAGGACCGGGTGAGATCCAAGTCAACCTGGACAGCGTTGCTGTGTTGGAAAAAGTTAACGGGGAACCAAAGGTCATTTATCCGCGAAATGAACCGTGGAAACTTGGCAGGTTCGAGCGCATCCGCGAGATCGGCAAATTTGACGAACTCGGCAAGCGCGAATACGCGATCATAAACCTGCGTGACCAGTTTGTCAGCGGTCTTGCGGTCAAGTCGCGTACCAAAGATGGCATACCTCTGGAAGCAAACGGCATTAAAGTAATGTTTAGCCTGCTCCGCAGTTCACAAACAAAGGATGACAAAGTTCAAGGGGACGCGTACTTGTTTGACGAAAGCGCAGTTCAGCAGCTTGTTTATCACCAGACGATCATTACACCCAGCCCCGCCACCCCATCTGGAATCACCTTCCCGTGGGATACAACCATTGTCCCACTCATCATTTCCGAGCTGGAAGATTTGATCAAATCACGCACACTAAGCGAGATCCTCGCAAGCATCAGCCAGAAGGAAGTGGACAACGCGTCTTTCAACGACCAGACCATCGCTCAAATGCGCGTGGAGATGACAGGCCAGCAGACCATCCCCGGCGCGAGAATAGAATCCCCCACGCCAAAATTCGAATCACGATCCAAAATCACCGCTCAATTCTTCAACAAAACCTTTAGAGAAAAAGCCGCCAAACTTGGCGTTTCCATCGAATGGATCGACATTGGCAATTGGCAGCTTCCGAATACTTTAATCCTTGATAAACACAAGGAAGCCTGGGCCCTTTCACGTGAAAATGCCAAGAAACGCGCCGCAGTGGAACACTCAGGCAAGCGTTATGAAAATGTAGAGGTCATGAATCTGATAAAAGATGTCGTCATCACAAATTATGAAAAAGCCAACACCTCACGTATCCCCACTAATAAGGGGGCGTCTACCAGGGAATCGGATAATACACAGGAATCATCAGTTTCATTCGATCCTGAATCCAGAAAACGAAATATCCAACAAGCAGAGGTTAAAAAAGACGCGACCGTCATTGCGCAGGAAATACTAAGAGCCTTCCGCAAGGAATTAATCGCGGGAAAAATCAAGATCGAAAACGACAACAGACCGATGGAAGAAAAACAAGAAGAACTTGCAAGGATAGAAAAGGCATTAATAAATATTTCCCACCTCACATCCCACTATCTAAAACCCTCATGAAAAATCCCAACATCACACTCACTCCAGAGATCGCACGGGCGCTCAATTTTGGCACGCCCATTGTAGCGCTTGAATCCACCGTCATTACACATGGGCTGCCACAGCCGCAAAATCTGGAACTGGCGCGCGACATGGAACAACAAGTCCGCGACAACGATGCGACCCCCGCGACGGTTGCGCTGTTAGACGGAGAAGTTCGCATCGGTCTATCAGATGAGGAATTGGTACGGCTTTCTGAGTCAAACTCTGTTCTGAAGGTAAGTCACCGCGACTTCGCGACAGCCATCCTCAAAAAGAAAAATGGCGGCACCACAGTTGCAGGGACTATGTTTGCGGCGCAACTGGCAGGGATCAAAGTCTTCGCTACAGGCGGGATCGGCGGCGTTCACAAGGAATCATCTTTTGATATTTCAACTGATCTGCGCGCTCTGGCAGAGATTCCCATGATCGTTGTCTGCGCTGGCGCGAAGGCGATTTTGGACCTGCCGGCAACACTGGAATATCTTGAAACGATGGGCGTGCCTGTAGTCGGCTACCAAACGGATGAATTCCCCGCGTTCTATTCCCGCGAGAGCGGACTGAACGTCAGCGTGCGGTTGGATTCGCCCAAAGAGATCGCGGACTTCGCGCGGGCACATTGGGACCTCGGGATGCGGAGCGCTGTACTGGTGACGAATCCTGTCCCTGAATCAGAAGCAATCTCACAGGTCGAAATGGAACCGATGATCCTACAAGCGTCGGCAGAAGCGATCGAGCAGGGAATCCACGGGCAAAAACTTACTCCGTTCCTATTGGGACGAATCAGTGAATTGACAGAGGGGAAATCTCTGCGCACGAATCTGGCATTATTGTTGAACAATGCGCGTCTCGCAGCGCGGATCGCGGCTGAGATGACCATCCCAATCAAGGTCAAAGCAATTTAGAGGCGACATGAAAAACGAGTTCACCCTGACAGTAATAGTTCACGCAAAAGCAGAAACAATTTACAAAGCCTGGCTTTCCACTGAAGGACATAGCGCCATTACAGGCAGTCACGCGAAGGTGGATGGGACAGTGGATGGCGATTTCGCTGCCTGGGACGGGTATATTCAGGGTATGTTTTTAGAGTTGGAACCAAACCGCCGCATTTTGCAAGCATGGCGTACCGCTGAGTTTCCCTCCGAAGCGGAGGACTCGTTGGTGGAAATATTATTGGAAGAAGAACACGGCAAAACCAAACTGACTCTTAATCATTGGAACATCCCTGAAGGACAGGCGGAAAGTTATAAAACAGGCTGGGAAGATTTCTACTTTAAACCCATGAAGGTTTATTTTGGGTAGAAGTTATAACCCAGAGTAAATCAAATTCACACATCCAACCCCTAATTTTTGGGACAAATATGAAGGATTGGTCTCCTCAAGCTGGCTATGTACATCAAGAAGATCGGCGTACGGCAGGTATTGTCAACACGCTCATTTACACATCGCTGGCTACCTACATAGCGGTTATTCTTACATCCCTGGTCTCCAGTGATTGGAAGTTGATCAGTGTGACATTGGTCGGCTGTGCTTTGCAGTTAATTCCATTCACTCTGGTCAGGCGGGGATATTTACGTGCAGGGAGCTTTACGGTAGTCCTAAATTCGATTTGCACGGTGACCGTGATCGCCACTGTCGGACAGGGTATTAATGATCTGGCATTGATCGCGTTTCCCATTATCTTTATTTTTTCAGGTCTGACGCTTGACCGCAAGTATTTCAGGATAAGTGTTGGATTTTCCCTGATCGCGGTCTGCTGGCTTGCTGTCGGGGATGCCCTAGGTTGGTTCACCCCTGTACCCCTGGATTTCGAAAATGCACACTGGGTCGTATTGAGTATGGTGTCTGCGCTTCTGATCGTGGCAGGGATCGCTGTGGATCTGCTTGCCGAAAATATGCGCAACAATCTCGATCAGGCGCGGCAGGAGATCGCTCAACGCCAGAAGGCAGAAGAGGCGCTGCAAAAAAGTAACAATCGTTTCAGCCTGATCATGGACGCGACCCAGGACGGGTTGTGGGATTGGATCGTTGATTCAAACGACAGCTACTTCAGTCCGGGTTATTACCGCATGCTTGGGTACGAGGTTGGTGAGTTTCCCATGAACAGCGAAGCCTGGCTGGAACTGATCCACCCAGGCGACCGTGAACATACCCTGCGCGTGAACATGGATTGTATCGAAGGCATAACAGAACAATTTGAAGTTGAATATCGAATGAAGACCAAGTCCGGCGAATGGCGCTGGATCCTGGGACGGGGAAAGTGCGTTGAACGGAACACTCAAGGCCGCGCCCTGCGTCTGCTAGGTACTCATATGGATCTGACAGACCGCAAACATGCTGAAGACCTGCTTCGCTATCAGGGTACACATGACTCTTTGACGGGTATCTACAACCGCTCATTTTTTGAAGAGCAGCTGATGCGTCTTGAAAGAAGCCGCGAATTCCCAGTCAGTATCGTTATGGTTGATGTGGATAAGTTAAAAATAACCAATGACACCCTCGGTCACGCTGCGGGCGATGAGTTACTGCGGGAAACTGCCGAACTCCTCAGATCTGTATTCCGAGCAGGAGATGTGCTAGCAAGGATCGGGGGGGACGAATTCTCCGCTTTGCTGCCCTCAACAGAAATGGCTACGGCTGAAGAGATCACTACCCGCATCAAGGAACGGCTGATGAACCACAATCTTATGAATACAAACAGGCCTATTCACTTATCAATCGGCGCCGCAACTGCAGAGATTCAAGATATTTTCGAAACATTCAAGGTCGCCGATCAGCGTATGTATGCTGATAAAGCTGCCCGCAAATTGAACGAAAGAAGTTAGCTTCGGTGTAAAGGTCTGAAAAGAGGTTACCCATGTTAGTCTCAATTAAACGATGGCTGGCTCCCCTATCAATTGAAAGCGACGAAGAAAAAACGACCCAAATGCGGATCGCCAATACGCTCATACTCTACCTTGGCGCAGCTCTCTTAATCGTTATCTTTATTCTCATCCCCTTATTTGCCTTCCAAAAAACTGGCAGTTGGATCTTGTCCATCACAATGTTCTGCGGAATCGCGGCGGGACGTCATTTTCTCTTCAAAGGGAACTATCGCCTGGCAACCGTGATCGTATTTTCGATCATCTATCTTTGCATCCTGGCCATGCTGATCCTCTCAGGCGGCAATTCCGGCACAGCAATGTTCTATTTCGCAACCGCGGTGCTGGTGGCTGGTTACTTTTTGGACGCAGGTGTGGTGAATGGCTTTGCCATCGCAACCTTCCTGATCGGAATGGGAGTATCCTTTTGCAGGAACGCGGATTCTTATCCCTCCCTGTTGTATTCAAATTCAATTCCGCCTTCAGTTGGGTCGCGACCGGCGTCGGTCTGTTGTTCATGATCCGCACCCGTGATCTATTCGTGGGGAATCTGAAAAACGCACTGAACCTCGCCCATCAACAGAATTTGACCCGCCAACAGATGGAGGCGCGTTTTCGCGCTGTGGTCGAGTATAGCGGCAATGGCGTTGTTTTCATGAACGCTGAAAGAAAAATCAATTATACGAGCCCTGCATACCTACAACTTCTCGGATTCACTTCGCAGGAGATGGTTGGGCATTTAGGCCCGGAATACATCCATCCCGAAGACCGTGAATTCACGGGGCGAAAATTCGCAGAGCTTTTGCAATCCCCTGAAGGCAGCGTTATCATCGAATATCGGCTACAACGCAAAGATGGCTCGTATTGCTGGGTCGAAACAACCGCGACCAATTTGCTGGATAACCCGGATGTGCAAGCTGTTGTCTTAAACCAGCGTGATATCAACGAGCACAAGCTCGTCGAAACCCATAATCTCATCATTGCTGAAGTACAGGATTTTCTCCTGCACCCGTGCGAACTTGAAGAAATTTACAGACTTGTTCCTGAAAAAATTCAGCAAATGACCGGCGACGGCATTACCGCCAGCGCGATCCTGGATGAAAAACAAAAAACCATACGTATGGGTTCCTACCATGGCGTGGATATTCCCTTTGAGAAAATTTTGTCAGTGATCGGATTTGATCCCCAGCAAAAGGAATTTCCACTGGACGCCATTACTGATGAAGCTTTGAACATGTATTACTACAACAAGCTGGTTATTGTGGAAGACGGCTTATACTCGCTCCTGACCCGCATCGTTCCAAAACCAGCCTGCCTGTTGATCGAAAAACTCCTGCGCGTACAAAAAATATACGGCATGGGGTTTGTTCATAAAAATGAACATATGGGCGGGCTGGTCATTCTCGCCCGCAGCGATATTACCTCCCACATTGCCGCCATTGAACAAATTGTAAATCTGGCAACCATTGCCATCGAGCGCAAGCGCGCGGAAGAGGCGCTGCGCGAATCCCATCAGTTGCTGGTGGGGACCTTTGCCAGCCTGCGGGATGCGGTTTTCATCGTTGACGCGAACACGAGTGTGATTACGGACTGCAACCCTGCTGCCACGGAGATATTCGGCTATAGCCGCGGGGATATGTTAGGCAGGGCGACTGAGTTCCTCCACGTTGACCAGGCAGCACTTGAGGCATTTCGCAAGCACTTGTTCCCTGCCGTGGCAGAGAAAGGATTTCTATTCCTATCCGAGTTCAAGATGAAGCGCAGGGATGGTACGGTCTTTCCGACCGAGCACACCGTGATGCCACTGGAAGATGAACATAGCCAGCGCATCGGCTGGGTGAGCGTCGTGCGCGACATCACCGAACGCAAGCGCGCAGAAGAGGACTTGCGTCGCAGTGAATCTCGATTACGGCAAGCCCAGAACTTAGCCGGGCTGGGCACGTGGGAGTGGGATACAGAGACAGATATTACGATCTGGTCAAATGAAATGCTGCGCATCTATGGCATCACCGCCGAGGAATTTACTGGACACGGTGAGGATTATCTTAACTTTACTCATCCAGAGGACCGCCATATTCAGCGGGAAAATATACGCAAAGATTTTGAAAGTGCAGGCATTCATGCGCTGGAATCAGGAGAGTTAATTTATACGGTGCCCGATCCAAAAGAATTTCGAATCATACGCAGTGATGGGGAAGTGCGCTGGGTACGCGGAGATGCAGTAGAAGTGGTGGATAACAAAGGCAACCCCATACGAATGCACGGGATCTTATGGGATATTACCGAAAGCAAGCGCGTCGAGGAAGAAAAAGCAAGAACGGCTTTTATGCTTGATATCGCGCCAAACGCGATCACCGTACATGATTTCGATGGACACTTTCTGTATGCAAATCAACGCACCTTTGATTTACATGGATACAGCCGGGCTGAGTTCATGGCGCTATTACTTCGCGATCTCGATGTGCCAACGAGCGCAAATTTAATTGCGTCCAGAATGCAGGAACTGCTCGACCGGGGTGAGACAAATTTTCAAGTGGAACATTATCGGAAAGACGGCTCCATACTGCCATTGGAAGTTTATGTTCGTCTTACGACTTGGGGGGATCTTAAAGCAATCCTTAGTGTCGCAACCGACATTACTGAACGCAAGCACTCTGAAGATCAGCTTCGGAAAAGCGAAGCAAAATTTCGAGCGGTGGTTGAAAATAGCAATGACGGCATTCTTTTTGGGGATGCCAATGCCGTGATCCACTATCGCAGCCCATCCTATGGCCGCATCAACGGATATGGCGATGAAGAACGGGTTGGTCACAGCGGCTTTGAGACCGTGCATCCAGACGATGCAAAAGACCTGCGCGCTTATTGGGCAAACTTGATCGCCAATCCGGAAATATCCCACAAAACCGAATACCGTATTCGCCACAAAGACGGTACATGGCGCTGGATCGAAACCTCCGGCCAAAACCTGCTAAACAACCCGGATGTGCAGTCAGTCATTGTCAACAGCCGCGATATTACGGAGCGTAAACATTCGGAAGAAGCATTGCGGTTCAGCGAACAAACGGCCCTGCGGATTGCCGATCAACTGCGCATCGTTAATCAAATTGGAATCAAGATTACAGCAGGGTTGGATTTTGGACAATTGCTGGAAACTGTCCATGAACAATGCGAGCAAATTGGTCATGCCGACTCGTTCTACATCGCGCTCTTTGATCATGCTACGGGGTCTATGACCTTTCCGTTTTCCTGCTCGGATGGAAAGCGCATTTCACGGCCGCCGCATAACCTTCGAGAAAAACCCGGTACTGCCAGCCATATAATTGAAAAACGCCAAACAATTTATATACCTGATATTCAAATTTCATCCGACGAGATCCCAGCCCTCTCGATATCACCATCCCCAACACTAACCCGATCCTATTTAGGCGTGCCGCTCTTATCAGGCGAGCGGGTGATCGGCTTAATCTCAATGCAAAACAAAGAACCCGCTATGTATACACGGGAACAGATCCGAACGATTGAGCTCCTGGCAACTCAGGTTGCCATCGCCATCCAAAACAGCCAACTCTACGAACAAGCTCAAAATGAGTTGATTGAACGCCGCCAAGCAGAAGAATCACTTAAACAAAGTGAAGCCAAGTTCCGTAATCTCTTCGAAGTCAACAAGGATGGAATTTCCATTTTTCTGGTTGATGCGCAAGGAGCTCCCAGCACATTTATCGAATTCAATACCGCCGCGCATCAGATGCTCGGCTACACCCGCGACGAAATGTTTGGGTTATCACCGCAGATGCTCGAACCGAAGACGACTGTGGAACAATTGCAATTCAGGGAATTCGAATTTAAAACCAAAGGGATCGCAAATTTTGAAACAGCCCTCCTGCACAAAACCGGGCGTCTGATATACACCGACTTCACCGCGCAGTTGATCCAATATGAAGGCAAGCCGGCCGTCATGAATATTGTGCGCGACATCACCGAGCGCGAACAATATGAAAACGAATTGCAAGCCATCGCCACACTTAGCGCTGCTCTACGTACCGCACCAACCCGTGCCGAGATGCTGCCCGTGATCGTGGAACAAGTGAGCAGATTGATCAACTGTGAATCCATGTCAGTCGAGATCATCGACCCGATCAGCGGCGATGCTGTCGTGGAGGCCGCCCACGGAATGTGGATAAAGAACCTTGGCTTTCGCCAGCCTGCAGGAACAGGCATGAACGCCACCATCAGCAAGACAAGGAAACCCTATGTTGACAATCATGTCCGCGAAAACCCCAGCGTCGGAATCCTCGGTTACCTAATGGATGGAATCATATCCGGCGCCGGTGTGCCATTAATTACCCAAGATCATTTGATCGGTTATATGTGGATGGGAAATCGAACGGAGATCACTGAGTCAGAGGTCCGCCTGTTCTCATCGGTCGCAGATATTGCCGCAAACGCGATCTATCGCGCGACGCTGCACGAACAAACCATTAATGATTCGGCGAACCTCGCGCGGGCATACGATACAACCCTGGAAGGTTGGGCTCATGCACTGGAATTACGCGATCAGGAGACGGAAGGTCACACGCGCCGTGTGTTGAAACTGACTCTTGAACTCGCGAAAGCAATGGGCGTCGGGGAAAGCGAGCTGGAAAATATACATCGCGGCGCGCTGCTGCATGATATTGGCAAAATGGGCATTCCCGATTCTGTGCTGCTCAAACCCGGCACGTTGAACGAACGCGAATGGGAGATCATGCGCCAGCATCCCGAGTATGCCTACAAACTCCTCAAGCCGATACAATACTTAAACTGCTCATTGGATATTCCCTACAGTCATCATGAGAAGTGGGATGGAAGCGGGTATCCACAAGGTTTATCCGGTGAAGAGATCCCACTGGCTGCGCGAATCTTCGCCATTGTGGACGTATGGGACGCATTGACCTCGAATCGACCATACCGCATGGCATGGTCAAAAGAAAAAGCGCTCAAGCACATCTCAGAGCAAAGCAATAAACATTTTGATCCAGTTGTGGTGGAAGCATTCTTAAAGGTCGTCTGATGCAGAATTATTTAATTGTTACAATCCAGTAATAACGACCACGGCGGAAGTATCGTATCGCCAAAGGAGAAATTAAGATGACCGCAACCACCAAGCAGGGTTACCTATCATTTTGGACAAAGCTGGCGTATGGTACAGGAGACTGGAGCCTCGCCAGTTTCGGTACGCTCCGTCAGGTCTTTTACGCCATCTTTCTCACGGATGTGGTCGGGCTTGAGCCGCGACTGGCTTCATTTGCGGCATTGATTGGCATACTCTGGGATGCGGTCAACGACCCGATCATTGGCACGATAAGCGACCGGGTGCGGTCACGTTGGGGACGCCGTCGTCCATTCCTGCTGCTATTTTCAATTCCATTTGGCCTGAGCTTTGTCGCACTTTGGTGGGCGCCGCCATTCGAGAATCAGTACCTGCTGGCAGCCACGGTCTGCCTGACCTTTATGCTGAGCGACACACTACAGACATTGGTCTCCATCCCGTTTTACGCGCTGACCCCGGAGATGACATCCGACTACGATGAGCGTACCAGCCTGAGCGGGTACCGTATGTTCTTTAATTTACTCGCTTCACTCGCAACCGCAGTTGCCGCGCCAGCGATAGTGGATGCGGCTCTGGCAGGCGGCGCAACCCAACAGCAGGGATACTTCATAGTCTCGGCATTATTCGGCGGATTGGCCATCATACCATTCTTCGTCATCTTTGCGGTTGTACGCGAACGGGGCAACGCCGCGGATGCCGCGGAACCTGATATCCCATTTTTACAAACCCTAAAAACCTCATGGGAAAATATCCCGTTCCGTTTTGCGACCGCGCTGTACATGCTGAATTGGATCACCTTCGATCTGGTCGCACTGGCTTTGCCGTTCTTCCTGGCGTACTGGATTGCCGACGGCAACCTGCTTCAAAAGGCGCTCGGCCTGCCGCTCGACTCTGCCGTCTTTGCCTGCCTGCTCGTGACCTCGGTCATCGTTCTTCCATTCTGGGTCTGGCTGGCGCGCAAGATCGGAAAACAACGCGCTTACATTATCGGCATGGTCTTTTGGGCAGTCGTGCAATTGCTGATCTATTCCATCCAACCCGGGCAGATCACATACATTCTAGTACTGGCTGTATTGGCCGGCATTAGTGTTTCAACAGCACATGTTTTACCAGATGCCATATTCCCGGATGTGATCGAATGGGATGAACTTCGCACAGGCCGCCGCCGTGAAGGAATCTATTACGGCGTCAAGAACTTCGTCCGAAAGTTAACAGGCGCATTGGCGATCTTTATTGCACTGCAAACGCTTGGCTGGTTCGGATACCAATCCCCTCCTGCCGGGGTAACACAATTTTCGCAATCTGAACCCACGTTACAAGCCATCCGTTTTTTGATTGGCCCTTTCGGTTCATTACTTCTATTTGGCGCTGTGGCAATGGCCTGGTTCTATCCGTTGAGCAAGGCAAGGCACGCCCGAGTCCGCGCCATGCTGGGAAGAAAGAAGGAAAGAAACGAGGCAAAGAAATAGAACACAGGGAAGCTATATCGCTTCACCCTTCTCTTGCAAAATATTTTTCAGGTGATTAATATTATTTAATTGCCCCACGTCCCAAAGCGCGCGTGCTGACATCGTAAAGTACATATATGATTCCATCGATAAGCAAAGTCCTAATTGTACGTTTTAGCTATAAGTCAAAATGAAGTCAGTCTCATACACGGTGGATTTGTTCGATATCACAACTTCCCCCGATCAGAATAGATTTGTATTCCCAAATCACACAAGAAAGTTTCCGTTTTTCAAATATTTCAACTTTTATTGGACTGTTTTCCTGCTGTATCGTTTGATTCCCAAGCGTCTGTTTATCCGCAATCAAGACAAATCCATAAATGATCGCTATATCCCGCCATAACTCTCTGGAATACCCTGGATGACACTTATTACTCGTAATCCTCTCTGTGTATAGGTATTATTAAAGTGAGTTCACATCAGATAGATCTGATGTTAGGTTTGGATCATACCAACCTAAGGAGGATGATTATGTCCGTTACAATGTTTGCAGGTACACTACTTGGAACAATGCTAAGTTTTGCCACCCAGAATCAGCGTCTGACCATATGCAAGTATCTCTTCAGAAAGAAACCATTCTTAGGGCAAATCATCGGATTGACTCTGGTGTTCAGCCTGATACTAATCCCCTTCCTCGCCTTGACAGGGTCCATAACCATTAACTCCACAGCGTTCTTCCTTGGAGGGTGTTTCGCGTACAGTTTCATCATAAGCTTTGCATTATCGAACTGCACAATCGCGAAACCCCAGCACAGAGTAAGGCATGCTTACACGAAATAAAATTCATCAAGCATAAATGACACCTGCACCAGATTGGCCGAGTATATCTGCATTTTCCGGGGTGTGGATAAATCCCCAAAAGACATCTCGTGGGCGATGCGGAGGGCTAATTCGTCTGCGCACCATGTAGGTGATGCGTTGCACATTAAATCCCTCAACACTCACGCTAATGACCTGCCTTAATGCGCGAAGGTGCTTGCTAGCGAGGCACGACACGAAGGAAATACCATAGCCAGTCGCGACTGCTTCCATAATGCCTTCGGCGTTGGCTATTTCCATAAATACATTTAAATCCTCAAGGCTGATATCGAACTTTGAAAGTTCTGTCAACATTGCCCACCGTGTTCCCGAAGTTTCCTCTCTTATATACAAGGGCTCGTTTACAATCTCAGACGGCTCAATGGATGTTCTTATTGCCCACGGGTGATTCGCCGGCACGATCAATCCGATTGAATCCCGAAAAAATTCCTGGGACTCTAATCCCTTGTCATTTACTTCAGCGCTGACCACCCCAAGTTGTGCAATTCCCGCCAGCAAGTTAAGAGCAATAGTTTCCGGGCTGCAAGACAAAAGATGTATCTTTACCTTTGGATACATTAAGCAAAAGCGGGTTGCCAATTGAGGAAGAACATATTTACCAATGGATGTACTACAAACGATATTCAACTCTCCAACCGCAGCTTCTTGCAGAGAAGCCATCATTTCCTTCAAATCGTCCATATCATGCAGGAGATGACGCGCCCAGGGTAGTAAGAGCTGGCCGGCTTCCGTCAAATGAAGACCAATATTACTGCGAGTGAAAAGCTGAACTCACAATTCCTGCTCAAGCAATTTGATCTGGTGACTCACACCCGGCTGACTAAGGTGCAGAAGCTTCGCCGCATCAGACAGACTTGAGTTTTCAGCAGCGCAAATAAATGTCTCAACCTTCTGAATATCAACCATGTATCTCTCCAAATAAAAATGAGAAGATAAAAAAAACGGATATAGCGTCTAGTATATCGAGACCTCCAACAAATCCAACGCCGCCCGGGTTGCGATTGGAACAGCAGCCTGTACTTCGGGGGTCAAACCATCACAAAACTCAAAGCATTTATCTGTTGTAACGCCGACAACCATGATGCGCTTCGGTAACTTGGCACCGAGCCGGCTGCCAAATTCCAATGCATTTTGCAAAGACGCATCATGAACACTTGTTGTATGAAAGGCAGAGTAGTTCGGCATATCTTCCAGTCGCATGACAAGAACCGAGCCTATTGCTCCTTCTGATCTAAATGCATCGATCAAAATGGCATTGTCATAACCGACAAGATGTTCCATCAACCCAAGCCCGCCCAATGAAAGATATTCCACAGAAATAAAATGTTTATTAGCGAGTGGATAAGATCCAGAGGAGGGACACAGCCGCCGCTTCACTTCCTCTGCGATCTTCCAGCCAACACCGTCATCGCCAAGAATGGGATTACCGAGACCGACCACCAAAGTTTTCATTGGATAAAGTTCCGTTTCTATCTATGCCTGCCTATGCTTAACAAAATTGTTTCAACACTTCAATAGGATTCCCGTCCACATCCCGAACGGTGACTTCCAAAGGCATCTGTCCTGGCAGGGAATGGGTCGCGCACCCAAAGCATGGATCGTAGGCACGGAAAGCCATCTCCACCATGTTGAGCAGACCTTCATTCATCTTCCCGTCTTTGATGAGACTCGTCGCCGCCTTATTTGTAGACATCTGGATCGGCGCGTAGTTGTTGGTGGTGCCAACGATGAGATTCACTTTGGTCACGATGCCCCGCTCATCGGTCCAATAATGATGCGTTAGCGTGCCGCGCGGCGCTTCAACGATGCCAATCCCCTCCGTTGGAATTTGAGTCGGCTTCGTATGAATATCCGCAGAAGTGATCTCGGGATCAGTCACCAATTCCACCCAGCGTTCCGCGGCGTACAACAACTCAACCAATCGCGCCCAATGCGTAGCAAGCCGTTGATGCACAGGCTTGCCGCCAAGCGTTGAATAAAATCGTTCGTACTCTTCCTGCGCACGCGGGGTTGCCATGCCATCGGACGCGTTCAGACGTGAAAGCGGTGTTGCCATGTACACCCCCGAATCAACGCCATCTACAAATCCCTTCCAGCCAACTTTCTTCAGATACGGGAATTTGAGATATGTCCACGGCTCCACATGCTCGGCGATGTGCTCCGCATAATCCTTCGGCGCATATTTAACGAACTCCTTCCCATTCGGGTCCACCACGCGGACCTTGCCATCATAGAAGTTGATCTTGTTGTTCGCGTCCACCATGCCCATGTAATAGGTGTGATGGGTGTACACGTCGCCGAGGATGAGGTCGACATAGGCTTTATTGCCAAGCACAATGTCGTTGAAAATCTTGAGGCTGAATTGTGCGAAGTCAATCGCCCAGCGTCCCATCTCTTGGATCTCTTTACGCTGTTCTTCGGTGATACCTTTGGTCATACCGCCAGGGATGGACGTACACGGATGCACCTTGCGCCCGCCAATCATCTCCACCACGGTATGCCCGTACTTGCGCATCTGGATCACCTTGCCGCCGGTCTCCAATCCTACCTTGTGAATCACGCCAAGGATATTTCTTTCGGCAACAGGTGCGTCAGGTCCCATCACAAAATCAGGCCCACCCAGAGCGTAGAAGTGAGTGGTGTGGTCGGTGCAATAGAACGCGGAGTACAACAGCTCACGCAGGAGTTTTGCCGTGCGCGGCGGGTCCACTTTATAGGCCATGTCCCCAGCTTTGGATGCTGCCATATTATGCGCCTCGGGGCAGACCCCGCAAATGCGATTCGTGATCAGCGGCATCTCCTCAATGGGACGTCCGACGCAGAATCTTTCAAATCCGCGCAGTTCAGGAATTTGAAAATAAGTGTTGGCAACATTGCCTTTGTCATCGAGAAATATCTCGATCTTGCCGTGACCTTCGAGACGGGTGATGGGGTCAATGGTGATGCGTTGAGTCATAAAGCCTCCGATCCTGTGCTGCGTTACAAGTGGAACGTGACACGTAAAATCACGTTTCACTTACTATTTTTCATTTTTCAAGCGACAAAGCATCGTCGTGCAGTTCCTTGATAAGATGCGCCCGCGCCTTGACCTCTTCCATTTTGAGTGACGCATACTGCGAGGCCCCCTTCATCAATTTTTCCACCAAATCAGCAGGAAGTTTATTGAGATCTTCATGGGAATAACCTTTCTCTTTGAGATATTCTTCAATGAGGGAGTTTTCCAAAAGAGCACTACGGTCTTCAATAGGCTCAGTACTTTCGGTCAATTTTGTATTCATGTCATTCTCCTTTTGGAAAGAATCAAAGACAAACTAGGTTTCCATCTTTCTTCTTTCCTCTTATATCATTTCACTCTCCACGCCTCCCTATTTGCCTTAAGCAGCGACCCCGCCAAATTAAAACGATACACCTGTCCCGTTGGGTCGGGGATTCCATCGAGGATGTGCTCAATCTCTTCGGGTGTGTTCGCATCAATGACTGATGAAAACGCAGTGATGAGACGCGCGCCGTAATCCATCACACCCACCGCAGGACCGTAACATCCAATGCATTGCGTCCCCGCCTGCGGACAGCGCGCATTGCATCCGCTGCGTGTGGCAGGCCCGTTGCACGGAATCCCCTGCTCAAGCAGGCACAACGTCGGGTCAACAGGCGCGACATCCTGAATGCGTGTGAACTCCTTGATGAATTTCACATTCCGCGCCCGTGGACATTCATCGCAGACCGTCGAATCCCCCGCGCCAATAACGGAACCTTTCGGCGGCAGTTCCGCTTCACCTTTTACAACTTTGATGACCAGATCGATCACCGCCGCAATTTGATGACTTTCAGGCGGGCAGCCTGGCATGAAGTAATCCACATCCACAACCTGTTCAAGCGGACGAACCATCCGTGAAAGGGTAGGAATATGCAATTCACCTTCAGGCACGTCATAACTTGTGCGCGGATAGATTGCATTTGGGTTATCCGTCGTGATGGTATTGAACGCCGTGTGAACAATATCGCCCACGGGACTGAGATTCGCCAGCCCAGGGATACATCCTTCACAGGCACATGACCCGAACGCAACCAATATCTTCGATTTCTGCCTGAGCAATTTTGCGATGTGTTCATTCTCATCGTTGCGGATTCCACCGTTGAAGAGGGTCAGCAAAATAGAACCGTCTTCCATCGCTTCCACGTCATGATATTTCGCATCCATAGCCACAGGCCAGAAGACGACATCAAAGTTCGCGTCCACATCCAGAATCTTTTCGTGGGTATTTAGCACCGCAATTTCACATCCACCGCAGGAGGCGGCCCAGTACATGGCAAATTTCGGCTTCATACTGACACCTCCTTTTCAAAGGGTGAAGGATGAATTATGAAGGATGAATTATCAGATTCATCCTTCTGCATTTTACATTCTTCATTTAAATTTAATGGTCCCAACTTCCGCACCTCTTCCACAAACACGGTTGTCTCTGCAGCGAACCGTGCGCCTTCCGCAGCGCTGGCCCAAACCAGTTTCACACGCTCGGGTTCGATGCCCAGACCCGCAAGTACACGCTTGAGTAAAAGATATCGCCGCAGCGCTTTGTAATTCTGCTCGATGTAATGACATTCGCCAGGGTGGCAGCCAGTGATCATCACGCCGTCTGCTCCGTCTGAAAGAGCACGCAGCACAAAGGTAGGGTCGAGGCGTCCGGAACACATCAAGCGGATCAACCTCACGTTCGGCGCATATTTCATGCGCGCCGTCCCTGCCAGATCCGATGCTCGATAACTGCACCAGTTGCAGGTGAAGCCGATGATGGTGGGTTCGAAATGTTCATTGTCCATAAGTGTCTCCGCAAAAGAGATTGGAGATTGGTAATTTCTAATCTCCAATCTCTGATTTTCAATCACACATTCACCTCTTCAAGATTGCGCAACATCAACCCATCGATCTGCGCGATGATCTGCTCATTGCTGAAGCCCGTGCCGCTGATCGCACCCGCGGGACAAGCCGCCACGCAGGTTCCACAGCCCTGACACAGCGCGGGATTGATATAGGAAACTTTGTCATCTTCAATGAACGAGATCGCATTGAACGGACACATGCCATTGCAAATTTTGCAGCCCGAACATAGCGTTTGATTCACACTGGCTTTGATCGGTTCCAGCGAAACTTCCTTCTGCAATATTTTGTCGAGCACACGCGCCGAAGCCGCCGCACCCTGCGCCACACTGGACGGAATATCCTTCGGCCCCTGCGCACAGCCCGCGATAAAAACGCCTTCGGTCATGGTTGCCATCGGGTCGAGCTTGGGATGCTTCTCGGTGAACCAGCCGTCGGTGGAACACGAGATGCCGAACATCTTGCCGACTTCCTTTGCATCGTGGCGCGGCTGCAATCCGCTGGAAAGGATGACCATATCCACAGGGATGCGGCGCTGTTTGCCCGCCAGTGTATCTTCCACTTGAATGATGAGCTTGCCCTTTTCGCGTGCATTGCGTGCCGCAACCGTGACCTCGGCCACCTTGCCGCGCACGAAGAGAGTCTCTTCTTCGATCACGCGTTGATAGAACTCATCGTAGGCTTTGTACGCGGTGCGCATGTCAATATAAAAGTTGTAGACCGTTGCGCCCGTGCGCTCGTGAACGAGATGCGCAAATTTCAATCCCTGCATACAGCAAATGACCGAGCAGTAATTGTTGAAATTCTTATCGCGCGACCCCACGCAATGGATGATGCCCACACTCTTCGGCACGGTCTTTCCATCGCGCAGGACGATGTTTCCAGAAGTTGGGCCTGCCGCATTGGACAGTCTCTCGAACTCTAAACTCGTAAACACATTCGGCAAGCGTCCATAACCGTAATTGCTCACACGCCGCGCATCGAACAGGTCGTAGCCTGTGGCAAGCACAATGTTGCCGACATCCACTTGCAGCAATTCATCCTGTTGTTCAAAATCGATCGCGCCTGTCGGACAGAATTTCTCGCAAGCCTTGCATGCGCCCTTGAGAAAATACGTGCAGTTCTCCTTGTCCATCACGGGGTACTTCGGCACGGCCTGCGCGAACGGCGTGTACACCGCCTTGCGATAACCAAGCCCAGCCTCATATATTTCATCGATCACTTTCTTCGGACACTTCTCCTGACAAATTCCGCAGCCCGTGCAAAGTTCTTCATTGATGAAGCGCGCCTTCTTTCTGATCGTCACATGGAAACTGCCCACAAAACCCGTCACCTTTTCAACTTCGCTCCACGTTAACAGCGTGATGTTCGGATGTGTGCCCACCTCCACCATGCGCGGCGTGAGAATGCATGCGGAACAATCCAGCGTGGGGAAAGTCTTATCGAACTGCGCCATGTGTCCGCCAATGGACGGCTCGCGCTCCACGAGATACACATGAAAGCCCGCATTCGCAATTTCCAATGCCGATTGGATTCCCGCAATGCCACCGCCAACCACCAATGTATTCGGATTGATCGGAACTTTAATTTCCTCCAGCGGGCGATTCTCGATCACTCTCGACACCGCGCCTGATACAACAGCCTTGGCCTTTGCCGTTGCGACAGTTTTATCTGAATGCACCCACGAGACTTGCTCGCGGATCGAAGCCAGTTCCACCAAATACGGATTCAATCCTGCGTTCATCGCCGCCGTGCGGAATGTCTTTTCGTGCAAATGCGGCGAGCAAGCCGCCACAACCACACGCGTCAAGCCAAGTTCCTTGATGTCCTTCTCAATGAACTCCTGCCCCAAACTCGAACACATGAACTTATATTCACGCGCAATGACCACACCCTGCCGCCCAAGTTTTTCAGCAGCCCAGTTTGCGACATCAACAACATCCACAGTGCCTGAGATGTTCGACCCGCAGTGACAGACATAGACTCCAACTCGCTCTGTCATTTCACCGCCTCCTTCTTCGCCTCGTGCTTGGTCCAGCGACGCGGCATGGGCAATCCCTCATCCTTTTTTCTTGGTGCGGCCGGTTCCTGCGTCACAGGCACTTCAATGCCGATGTTCGCAAGCGCATTCCGCGCACTGACCAGTTCCAAGCCAATGCCCAACTCGCCGGGTTCCTTCCCAAAGGCAAGTCCCATCAATTGGGTGAAGAACAAAACCGGCATGTGATACTTTGTATGGAAGAAATGATTCGTTTCATTTTGATACGCATCGATGTTCATCTGACACATCGGGCAGACCGTTGCCATCAAATGCGCGCCGCGCTCGTCTGCATCAGAGACGAGTCTGCGAATTAATTCAAAGGCAGTCTCAGGCCCGATCTGAGTCATGTGTCCGCCGCAGCATTCTGTCGTGAGCGGATAATCGATCACGTCCGCACCGAGCGCGCGCAGCAGGTCATCCAATTCCGTGGGATGTTCATGGTCTGACCAGCGGTGTTGATAATCAGGCCGCGGCAACATGCAGCCCATGTACGGCACGACCTTGAGTCCGCTCAAGGGGCGCACCACTTTCGCTCGGACGGCATCCAGCCCCACGTCATAGACAAGAACGTCGATCAGGTGACGCACATCCAGCGAGCCGGCTTTATATTCCAATCCACCTGCCGAGAGCGCATCGTTCACCTTCACTCCCAGCGATGGACGTTCCTGCATGTAATAATCCGCTTTTGCAAGATTGAGATAACAAGCCGAACACGGCGCAACGACCGTGCGCGTGCCGCCGTCCACCTGTTTGGAAGCCAGCGCAAGGTTGCGCGCGATCAACGAATAAGCAGGGATGAGATTGATGCCGAGATACTCCGTCGCGCCGCAGCAATTCCAATCCCTGATCTCTTCCAATTGCAAATCCAGCGGCTCCACAATGGAATTGAGCGACTCCATATATGCCTTCGCGCTGGAGTCCATCGAACAACCCGGGTAGAGAAGATATTTTTTCATGAGGTCATCTCCAGCTGCTTGGCGCGCTGCAAGATCGCGTGTAATTGGTCGATGTTCTCAATTCGTTTCGGTGTGATCGCCATGCGCCCCTTCGACATCATTCCAAATCCCATTGGCATCATACCCGGCAGCCGCAGCGGAAAATGCCGCAGGTAATGCCGGGTAGCCAGCCCAAGCTCATAACTGCGCCCGAAGGTTTCCACCATCTCCACAAAGGTCTGCGAGAAATGCGGCGCCGTCGAATCGGTGTACAGCTTCGCGTGGATCGCCATGCCCTTCAGTGTGTACATCACATCCGCGATATGCACCTCCTGCGGACACCTCACCACGCAGTGATAGCACGAGACGCACAACCACGGCGTATTGCTGCGCAGTACTTCATCGCGCATGCCTGCCCGAAGCATCGCGAACAACATACGCGGCGTGTGATCCATATCCTCAGCAACAGGGCAGGAACCGCCACAGGTTCCGCACTGGATGCACATTTCCAAATGCGAAACGCCTGCCGTCTTCATACTCACTTCATGTAAAAGGGAAAGGTCTTCCTCGCGAGCCAACCCCGCGCGGACTCTCTCATCTGTCATTTGGGGCATAAGCGCCTCCGTGCTCTGCAACTCAACCTGCCGCGTAAAGGACACGACAGACCTATAATAGTTGCTGCTCGGCCCGACCATGGTCGCCCATTCGCAGTAAAGATTCGCTCCCCTAACTTAAATAATAGTGACATTTTACACAAACAACAAGTAACAAAGGTAACTATACAATCCTGACAAATTTCATGCACAGGGAAGAACCACCCAGGCTTAACTTTGAGGAATAGGCCAACATTTTCCACTACCCTTTTTTAGAAACCCAGAGATTTTATGAATCGCGAAAATTCCGTATTTATTTCATGGTACACTTGTTCTAACTAATAAAATACGAACCATTAAGATTTTTGTAAAAAAGAGCCGAAACCAAATGCCGAATTCCATAATTGCGGGACATTCCGTACTATGACATCCATCGTTTCAATTGATATCGAGACCACAGGTCTCGATGAAAACCGCGAAGCCATTATTGAAATCGCCGCTGTGAAATTCAACGGCCGCCGCGTGGAAGATGAATTCTCAACGCTCATCAACCCTGGAAAAGCCATTCCAGAATTCATTACGGGTTTGACCGGCATTGACAACACCATGGTGCGTCAAGCTCCGCGCCTGATCGACATCAAGCAGGAACTATTAGATTTCGTCGGCGACGCGCCCATCCTCGGGCATAACGTCAAATTTGACATTGGCTTTCTGCGCAAAGCGGGGCTGTTCCCATATCACCAAACAATTGACACGTACGAACTGGCATCCGTCCTAATGCCTACTGCAAGCCGCTATAACCTCGGTTCACTTGGTCAACAGCTGAACATCCCCCTCCCCGCCACACACCGCGCCCTGGACGATGCACGTGTCACACAAGCCGCTTATGTGCGCCTGCTAGATATTGCCAAGGAACTTCCGTTGGAAACTTTGCAGGAGATCGTTGAGCTTAGTAATTATGTGGATTGGGATGCTGGCTGGGCGTTCGAACAGGCACTTCAAGCCAGAGCCAAAGAGGGTATCAAATCCAAGTCGACTAAAAGCGTTTCTGTTCCAGCGCCTAAACCTGTTTCAACAAAAAACGATAGTTCTCCAATTGAGAATAACGAAAAGCCAATTCCACTTGACCCCGAAGAGATCGCCTCTGTTTTGGAGTACGGCGGTCCGTTTTCCCAATACTTTGAGTCATACGAGCATCGCCCGGAACAGGTGGATATGCTCAAAGCGGTGGCTAACGCCCTCTCGAACGGCAACCATTTACTGGTCGAGGCTGGAACGGGTGTCGGCAAATCGTTCGCCTATCTGGTCCCGGCTGCCATATTCGCAGTACGGAACAATACCCGTGTGGTCGTATCTACGAACACCATCAACCTGCAAGACCAGCTCATCAAAAAAGATATCCCCGACCTGCAAGCTGCATTAAGTTTGGATGTACGCGCCGCGGTGCTCAAAGGCCGCTCAAATTATCTCTGCCCTCGCAGGCTACAATTTATGCGTCAGCACGGCCCAAAGGATGCGAACGAAATGCGGGTACTGGCAAAGCTCATCGTCTGGAAATTGGAAAACGACAGCGGCGACAGGAACGAACTGAACCTGACGGGACCGATCGAACGCGAAGTGTGGAGCAGGCTTTCCGCCGAAGATGATAATTGCACCACCGAAACCTGCCTTGGACGAATGAGCGGAACCTGTCCGTTCCACCGCGCCAAGCAAGCTGCGCTGGGCTCACATCTGTTGATCGTGAACCATGCGCTTCTGCTTTCTGATGTTTCAACTGGCAGCAAGGTTCTACCCGAATATGATTATGTGATCGTGGATGAAGCACATCACATGGAAAATGCTGTAACAAGCGCGCTTTCGTTCCGCATGACCCAAAATGATCTGGAACGGATGTTGAAGGAATTGGGCGGTTCCTCCGCAGGGCTGCTCGGCAGATTACTGACTGAAACCCACGACGCGCTTCGCCCCTCTGACTTTGGATTGCTCCAACAAAAAGCAAAACACGCCACCGACCAAGCCTTCCGCCTCGAACAAATTACCCGCGAATTTTTCAATGTGCTCGGTGATTTTATCTCCAGGCAACGTGAGGGGCAGCCGTCCAGCAATTACTCATGGCAGCTGCGCATTGTACCCGCCTCACGAACCCTGTCCGGCTGGGACAACGTAGAGATCATGTGGGATCAGATCAGCGAGACGATGGGACTGCTCCTAAAGACTCTTGAAGAGATTTACAGAGCGCTTGGCGATGTGTATGCAGAAGGTCACGAAAACGTTCAAGATGTAATGGGAAATCTTGGCAGCCTAATGCGCCGAATGGCAGAAGCCGAGGCTGCGTCTTCCGGGATGATGAGTAAACCATCCAATGATCTAATTTATTGGGTCGAAGTAAATCCGCGCGGAGAGAGGCTGTCATTGAACGCCGCCCCTCTGCGCGTTGGTCCACTGGTTCAAGAACACTTATGGCACAAAAAAGCCTGCGTTATCATGGCATCTGCCACGCTAACCACGCATGGCGAGTTTCGCTATCTACGTAACACACTGTCCGCAGACGAGGTAAATACGCTCGCGCTGGGTTCACCATTCGATTACGAATCAAGCACCCTGCTCTATGTTGCCAATGACATGCCTGAACCAAATGCGCAGGGATATCAACAGGCGCTTGACCGAGCCATCATCTCCACAGCCAAGGCTACCGGTGGCAGGATGCTCGTATTATTCACATCCTATGCGGCACTCAAGAAAACTGCGCAAGCCATCACCGGTCCATTGGGACGAGAGGATATTTTCGTATTTGAACAAGGCGAAGGCGCATCGCCAAACGCATTGCTCGAATCTTTTAAATCAACAGAGCGCGCCGTATTACTAGGCACGCGCTCCTTCTGGGAAGGCGTGGATGTGCCTGGTGATTCGTTATCAGTTGTGGTCATCACCAAACTCCCGTTTGGAGTACCCTCCGACCCGATCATCGCGGCGCGTTCTGAGCTATACGAGGATTCGTTCAATGAGTATTACCTGCCCGAATCGATCTTGAAATTCCGCCAGGGATTTGGCCGCCTGATCCGCTCCGCATCAGACCGCGGCGTCGTCGCCATTCTGGACAGACGCGTGCTAACAAAGCAGTATGGCAGGTTATTCCTAGAATCACTTCCACAATGTACAGCCAGGCAGGGCGCAACTGCGGGGCTGGCAAAAATGGCGGGGGATTGGCTGGGCGTGTAGTATCCATGCCAAACATTTACTTTATTCTCTTTGAAGTTGTCATCTACATCCAATTTGCACTTTGCTTCCACCATGCGCTGAAGCGCGGCGCCCCCAATCTGCTTAAATTAATAGCCGGCACAACTTTCGGAGTTCTGCTGGAACTTGCCACCATCCGCCAATTAAATGCATACCAATATGGGCGATTCATGCTTATGGTGCTGGATGTTCCGCTTTGCATCGGCGTCGCATGGAGCAGTATTATCTACGCCGTCATGGAATTCTCAGATGGCAGCAACCTGCCCTATTTCACCCGCCCCGTACTCGACGGTTTGCTCGCGCTGAATATCGATCTGGCAATGGACACCATCGCCATCCGCCTCGGCTTTTGGGATTGGGGCCAGGGCTTGAATTTTCAATATTTCGGTGTTCCCTATGCAAACTTTTGGGCATGGTTCTGGGTTGTTTCATCATTCTCATTTGGATACCGTCTCGTGGCACTCCATAGTGATTGGATCGGAAAGTGGCTGCCCTCGTTCTTTGGGATCATCATCGGCTTGTTGTGTGTGATGTTCACCAACGCCTTCATCACCTTCATCATTCCCTTTGATTACCACACCCTGACCATTGCCCCGGTATTGATCAGCGCACTGTTCGTTGTGATCGTGTCACGCCCGCGCTTTTACCAAACCCCGATCGACACATTGGCATTTTGGGTTCCGTTCCTTTCCCATTTCTATTTGTTGACCGCCGGGCTGATCTCCGGCGTCATTCTTGATCCTCCCGCACTATTATCGATCGCCTTGTCCATGTTTGTCCTTGCACTGATTCTGCATAAACCTTCCATTCAACACATATTCTTACGAGAACCAAAATAAAAAGAGCCGCATCATCAGAAGCGGCTCTTTTCTCACTACAACTTTGGCAAAACAATCGATTGCTGGTTTTGATACTTCCCCTTCTTATCCGCATATGACGTATCGCATTCTTCGTCTGCCTCAAAGAAAAGAACCTGTGCCAATCCCTCATTGGCATATATCTTCGCAGGCAGCGGTGTGGTATTGGAGATCTCAAGCGTTACAAATCCCTCCCATTCAGGTTCAAAGGGAGTCACGTTCACAATGATCCCGCACCGTGCATAAGTGGATTTGCCCAGACAGATCGTCAACACCTTGCGCGGGATGCGGAAGTATTCGATCGTGCGTGCCAGGGCAAACGAGTTCGGCGGAACTACGCACACATCCCCGACAAAATCAACCATGGATTTAACATCAAAATTCTTCGGGTCAACCGTCGCAGAAAATACATTTGTAAATATCTTGAACTCATTTGCAACACGCACATCATATCCATAGGAAGACACGCCATAAGAGATCACCCCCTCGCGGACTTGATTCTCGACGAACGGTTCGATCATTTTTTTTTCATGCGCCATCTTGCGGATCCAGTGGTCAGGTTTTAATCCCATCTTTCTCTCCTTGGTCAGATTGTGTATTGAGTATAAAAACTGTCACCATTTTATAACAAAAATGTAAACCTACAATCCCCAAATTCTGGTATAGTATCGCCGTCACAGCAATATACTTATTTCAAATTTTTCAGGAGATCCCGCAAAAATGAAGAAGATCGTTATTTTTCTAGGCAATGAGGTTTTGCTCGGCATGTTGATCACTGTTTTGAGTGTTTTCACAGCCTTAGCCAGCTATCAAGGCGCTTTGGCAGATGGCAATCAAAATGACGCCGAAATCAAAGGCATGCAAGCGCTGAACGACGGCAATGCTGAGTATCTCACCGAAAATCAGAATATTTCACAGGACTACAATTACTACGATAACTGGTACATCAATCAGGACACCAATCCTGAGGCAGCAGACTACTACCAGTTCAATTTCTCGCAACAACTGCAGGACGCCATCGCCCGCGACCCCGATGTCGTCTGGGACGATCAATATTACACGGACATGGCGGTCACCTCCAGCGAGTTCTTCAGCACTTCAGAGTCTGAATTTATTCTCGCGACAAATTGGAACGAACGCGGCGATCACCTTCAACTGGTCTTGACGATCATGGCAATCGGACTTGCCTTCGCAGGCTGGGCATCCATCAACAAGGAAGAAAGCAACCTGCGCGGATTCTTCTCGCTGTTCTCCATCATCACCCTGGTCATCGGGCTGATCTATTACTTCGCAACACCGATCGTTGCTGGTTAGATTTTGCGGCTTATCAACAGACCCGTCCTTAAAGGGATGGGTCTGTTCTTTTTAAATGGGCTTCCTAACTCTTTTTTGTACAGGTATAATCCCAACATGGCAAACGACACCTATCAACACTCCATCCATGAATGGCGCAAAGAACGCGACGAAACCATCCGCAAGGAAAATGGGTGGATCGCGTTGGCAGGCTTGTATTGGCTGAAACTTGGAAAAAACCAGCTTGGCTCGGATCCCAAATCCGAAATTCTACTTCCGGCGCGCATCCCCGCCAATATCGGTCATCTTGAATACAACGGCAAATCCATTTCATTGCGTGCCAACCCCGGCCAAAAAATTGAGGTGAACGGCCTTGATAAAGATTTCGCCGTCCTTCAGCCGGACATCTCCGAAACGCCAAGTTTTATCAAATTACAGGATGTCCAGCTCGTTGTCATTCAACGTGGAAATAAATTTGGTGTCCGCATTTGGGATAATCAACGCAAAGAACGGCAATCCTTCCCCACCCGCACCTGGTTCGACATCGATGAAAATTTTCGCGTCCCTGCGACATACACAGCTTATGACCGTCCCAAGATGTCTTATTTCCCGGATGTGGCAGGTGATAAATCGGAATTCCCTGTTGAAGGCTATTTATCCTTTCAATACAATGAAAAAACATACCAGCTTGATGTAAATCAGGAAGATGACGGCACATTCTTTCTCCGCTTCTCAGACCTAACCAGCACGGATGAAACCTACCGTACCGGCCGCTATCTTATTACAGATAGGGATGCCGACGGTCAAATATTCATAGATTTCAACAAAGCCTATAACCCACCCTGCGCCTTCACAGATTTCGCCACCTGCGTCTTCGCACCCGAGCAAAATCATCTGGACCTCAGAGTAACAGCCGGGGAAACACACTCACATCATTAAGAAAAATCTGCCGTGATGAACGGCAGATTTTTTATTTAACATGTCGTTGCGAAGGTGGTGCTTTCATACCAACACTTGACTAGAACATTCCCATCAAAACTTCTGGCACCCAAAACTTACCTAACCCCATAAAAGCCAAAACAATTGAAGTGATCAATATTGCCACGCCCACAGCGATCAAGACTCGATCCCGGGTCTGATACGTCAGCACATCCAACCAGGTGCGCGGACCAACGCCAAAGGCACGCAGATCCATCGCGTCAATAATATCTTCACTGCTGATGATCGCATGAATGGTTACAGGCACAACAATCGGACCCAATTTCCGTACCTGCGCGACCAAGCCACCGTTGATCTTCTCGAGTTCATAACCGCGCGCCCGCTGCGCATCCATTGTCAATTGGAAATCCCTGCCAAAGGTCGGGATGAAGCGCATGGTCAAATCCATGGCGTAGGCAAATTTATCGGGGAGTCTCAGCCCTTTAAACGTGATCCCATACAAGGCAGGGTTGAGCGAGTAAGGGATTAAAACAGTCATCACTGCCATGCTGGACGCGCGCACCAGTTGACTCAAAGCGAAGAATGCCCGTTCAACAGTGACCTTCAAAACAGGAGTCCAGCCGAGGATGGAAAAGGGCGCCCTAAACTCGCGGATCAAATGTTCCTCCGCATACACTTCCGTCCCGCCGCGACCTGTAAGAAAGGTTAGTATCGAGAAGAAAAAAACAAGGACAATAATGAACAAAAATGCGCGGCGCACTTCATGCCATTTCACGCCAGAGGTGAGCAAAGAAAACATGGCTATGGCAAAAAAGGGAAGTAAATAACGCACATCCCAAAATGAGAGCGTGGAGAAAAGAAAGCAAAGAAAGAAGATGACCCACGCGCGCGGATCAAAACTTTGGATGAAGGAATTTTCACGTTTACGATAACGCCAGGCAACGAGCATGATTCACCATAATGATGAAGACCCTAAAGGTTTCCCCCTACGGGGACTTCGTAAAACCTTTAGGGTCTTAGTTAAACTAACGACCAGACTGTCTACGAGTGGAAGAGTACGCAACAACCAGCATCGGAACAAGAATGGCGGCGAAGATCAGGTTGGGACCGGCAGCGGGCAGGAATTGTCCAACGATGGTGGCGGGCAAGCTCAAGCCATTAATGACAATATCGGAAAGCGAAGCGAAGAGAAGCCCGACAATATTGCCCAACATGCCCCATGTGACTGCTGTCGCAACATCTTCATTCCCCTTGAAGAAATAACGAACCCCGAAAACCAGAGCAAAGCCGATCAGGATAGCGATACCTGCAAAGAGTGAAATCTGCGCGTCGCCAAAAATGCCGTTCTCCACATCAAAATAAAGCATATTGGGCATACTGCGATTCAAGAAGAATAGCAAAGCGGTGAGAACAGCCAATGCGCCGCTGACATAAAGGACAGTATCCATGCTCTTCTTCTTATCAGAGAACAGCATCCACATGCCAGAGACGAAACCGATCAAGCCATTGCCAATGCTCCATTGCGGAGAAAGGCCAAAGCCCGTGAGCGCATCACCGAACATGTTGCCAACTGCACCCGTGAAGAAACCAACGATGGGTCCAAATGCAAATCCAAAGAACATGGGGATTGCGATCGCGGGGCGAAGCGCAACCTGGCTCGCGGAAGGAACAACGAATACGGTGCCATTGAACAGCCATGAGAACACAGCATATAAAGCCGCGCCGATTGCCATCCACACCACTTCGCGTGTTCCCACTTCCCAAGCTTTGTTGGCTTGTGTGGCAAAGTACACGCCGAACGCGATGGCAATGCCAACCACAACAAACACAAAGCGGGAAACCACACTAGCCTGGTCCACTGAGAAATTAAACAAAGCACCCTCAGCAGGCTCTCCCGCACCGAGCACGAACATAACAACAGCAAACAAGCCAAGTACAACAACTAATGAAATTAATACATTTGTGAATTTCTTATCCATCTTACTCTCTCCTTTTTGTTTTTTTCCGGAGTGTGACAGCAATCAGCCGCTAGTGAATCGGCAAGCTGTTTCACTCCAGAGTATTAAATATGTGCCAATGCTTCGGCTCTCATGAAGCGCCCCGTCGTGCCGAGTCGCTTGAGGTTGAGAGCCAGCAATGAGGTCGGAATGATGCGGTTGGCTTTGAGTCGATCAAAGTCGCGGAGCACATCCTGCGGTTTGCCATCTGCAATTAGCTTTCCATCTGAAATGATCAAAACACGATTGGCGTAAATTGCCGCGAGGTCAACATCGTGCGTGATAAAAATGATGGCTTCAAAAGCAGGCATTTGCAAGATCGAATCCATGAAGTTCATGTAATTCTGATAATCCTGCCCGGCAGTCGGCTCATCCATCACAAGGATACGCGAACGCATTGCAAGGATGGCAGCAATGCTCACGCGCTTCTGCTGGCCGAATGAAAGCGCCAGCGGCGGGTCTTTCTCTTTTTCAACCAGGTTAACGATCTTTAGCGCCTCTTTCACCTCCAGCTCGATTTGTTCCTTGGTGTGTTTCATGTTCGTTGGACCAAACGCCAGTTCCTCACGAACCGTCGGCGCAAACAACATATGGCTCGGACTTTGAAACACATACCCCAACATACTCGCGATCTCCGCCACGCTTGCTTCGCGAGTATCGCGGCCGCCCACTAAAACCCTGCCAGACTTCGGCTTTAACAAACCAATGGCATGTTTTACAAAAGTAGTTTTTCCAGCGCCGTTCGGACCCAGCACTGCGATCACATCACCGCGATTGATTTGAAGGTCGATCCCGTGCAGGATCTCACGTTCGACATCGTACCCAAACGCGACATCTTCAAACTTAACAAGCGCTTCAGGCTCCGCGCCGACCTGCGAGCTGGTCACTCCGGGTAGAACCTTTATATCCACTGGAGGTGGGTCCAACTTCGCGCGCTCGACAATATCTTCCGCAGGCAGTTTCACTTCACGATAATTCACTACTTTTGATAACCCCGATACATCTCCAAGGTAACGTATCTCTCCTTCGCTCATGAACATCACACGTTCAGGTTTGATGCGCAAAACATCTTCAACGCGATGTTCAACCATCAAAATGGACAGACCTTGATCGGCCAGCAAACGTACCGCATCCAGGGTATCCTGCGCGGAGGCAGGGTCAAGGCTCGCGAGCGGCTCATCCAACAGCACAATGGACGGGCGCATCGCAAGAATCCCAGCCAACGCCACTTTTTGTTTTTCGCCGCCCGAAAGGCTGAACGTTTCACGGCCACGCAGATGTGGAATTTTCAGAAAGTTAAGCGCTTCATCGACACGAGCGTATATTTCCTCGCGGGGCATTCCGAGATTTTCAAGGCCAAACGCGACCTCGTTCACCACTTTGGTTCCGAGGATCTGGCGCTCAGGGTCTTGAAGTACCGTCCCGATCTTTTGAGAGATTTGAGAAAGCTTCCAATCTTTGACTTCCTCGCCAAAAACCAGAATCTTTCCACTCATTTCCCCTTTATACGAGCGTGGAATCAACCCATTAATACAACGCACGAGCGTGGTCTTACCGCATCCGCTGGCGCCTGCAATTAAAAGAACTTCACCGGGGTTGGCGGTGAATGAAAGATTATGGATCGCCGCCCCCTGGCGGTCACGATAGCGAAAGGATAAATTGTCAACAACAAGAGGAAATGAAGTGGATGTCATGGCGGGGGTATTATCCATTCGTCAATGAAGACTGTCAAGTAGGATAATCAAGGCAATTTAAATTAAATCCGCCCTGAAAATCAGAGCGGCTTAAATTAAGCCAGCCAATATAAGTTTTTATAAATGCATTTCGCTAGCTGTATATTGGAGGATTTTGTTTTATTCAACGCGCGATCTTGTAACCTATTTTCTAAGAGAAATAAATAAGTCAACAAGAGGCGGGTCGAAATGCTTCCCCGAATTCTGCTTTAAATATTTTAGCACTTCCCTCTCAGAAATGGCGGCACGGTACGGGCGGTCTGAAAGCAAGGCATCCCATACATCCACAATCGCAAAGAGGCGGGCAGGAAGGGGAATCCCTTCACCGTGCAATCCACGCGGATAACCGCTGCCATCCCATTTTTCATGATGGCAATATGGAATATCAAGCACAGGCTGGAGATACTCTATCGCAGACAACCATTCATAAGCATACACAGGATGCCGGCGCATGATCTCCCATTCATCTTCTGTTAGTTTGCCCGGTTTCAATAAGATCGAGTCAGGTATGCCAAGTTTACCTATATCATGCAGTAATGCGCCCCTGCGTATAAACTCCAATTCATCCTGAGCAATACCCACCAGTTTGGCAAACCTTCGCGTCATTTGGGTCACGCGCATGGAATGACCCTCAGTCTCTTTATCACGAAGATCGAGCGCATTCACCCATCCTTCAATGGTTTTATCGTAGGAGATGATCAGATCACGATGAGCCTTCTCCAACTGGTTCCGTTGCTCAACAATATGACGATAGCGGTTCAAACGCATAATGGTTTGAATACGAGCTAATAATTCAAGGCTGTCAAAAGGCTTATTGAGGAAGTCATCCGCGCCGGCTTTAATGCCCGTGATGCGAGATTCGCGATCATCAAGCGCAGTGATCATCAGGATCGGTATCTCAGCCAAAGAAGGGATGGCACGGATGCTGCGGCAGGTCTCGTATCCATCCATGCCGGGCATCATCACATCCAGCAGAATGACATCGGGTTGGTGCTGCTTCGCCATCTGAAGTCCACCCTCCCCGTTTTCTGCAAAGAGAATATCAGCCTCTTCAGCAGAGAGAAGGCTTTCAAGGGTCTCGCGGACAATCTCGTCATCATCTACAATCAAGATTTTTGGCAGTTTAATCATGACCTCATTCCTCTTTAGTTGAATGCCTGATAGTCTTTATTTCTTCAAAATTCTCTGGATTTGTTCGGCAAGCACCGTCAAAGAGATTGGCTTGCTCATGTATTCGTTAGCACCTGCTTGAAAAACCTTTTCGCTGTCGCCACTCATGGCCAGGGCTGTGAGCGCGATCATGGGAGTGGATGCAACGAGCGGGTCAGAGTGAGCGCGCACGCGCCTCATCGTTTCAAGCCCATCGATGCCGGGCATTTGGATATCCACCAGCATGATATCGGGATGCACGCTGGATGCATTTTTGAGCAGTTCAAGTCCGCTGCGCGCTGTCACAATACGATACCCTAGTGCCTTCAAAAAATCTGATATAAGTTCAAGAACCGTCTCGTTATCATCAACGATCAAAACGATTGGATTGGAATTCTGTGCGGGTTCATTATCATCAAGAATCAGATACCTCTTTAGCGAATTAATTTCATCCTGCTTCGATCCCTGAACAGTTCGTTGCGCTATTTCAGCAGACCATGGCAGGATAACCGTAAAACGACATCCTTCGCCAGGCGCACTTTCAACCTTGACTGTTCCGCCATGAAGTTCTGCCATGCGTTGGACCAGGGACAATCCAAGCCCCGTGCCAGAATATTGACGGGAAAGGCTGCTATCAAGCTGGGTAAAGGGCTTGAAAAGCTTTTCAAAATCTTCAGGTTTAATTCCAATTCCATTATCCCAAACAGTAAGATGAATCCTATTTTCTTCTGATCGGCCCTCGATCTCCAACCCCACCTTGCCACCTTCAGGCGTGAACTTTACGGCATTACTGAGCAGGTTCACCAGTATTTGTTTCAGGCGCCGCATGTCCGCGTGTATGGTCATGGATGCCGGGTTCATGCTGAAAGAAATATTGATATTCTTTTGGTGGGACATCCCTTTTACGAGCTGCAAACTTAATTGACAGATGCTCGCAACTGAACAAGCCTCAAATTTCATGTCCAATTTACCAGCTTCGATCTTGGAAAGGTCGAGAATATCATTGATCAAGTCAAGCAAGTGCCGGCCGCTGCTCTCGATCGTCTTTATGGATTTTAGCTGTTTCTGGGTCAGCTCGCCATAGGTCTGCATTTGTAATGCCTCTGAGAGCCCCAAAATACCGGTCAGCGGAGTTCGCAACTCGTGACTCATGCTGGCAAGGAATTCATCTTTTAAGCGGGATGCTTTTTCGAGGGAAGCATTAACCCCGCTTAATTGCTCATTACTATTGCGCAGGGCCTCCTCTGCTCTGACGCGCTCGGTAATGTCAATGAATGAAGAGATAAGATAAAGTGATCGGCCATCCTTATCCCGGCGGATGGATGAACTTAAGTCCACCCAGATTTCAGAGCCATTTTTGTGAATAAACCTTTTTAAGAAACGGGCTGAATCCGCTTCGCCAGACACAAGCCGGTTTACCTCTCGTTGAGTCAGCTCAACATCATCTGAATGAGTAATCTCCTGCCATTTTCCACTTTGCAATTCCTCCATTGAATAACCCAACATATCACAGAACGCCTTATTCACATGGATCTCACCGGTGGGTTGCGTGAGCGATTTTCCAGAAATTGAATATTCAAATACATATTTGAATTTATCCTCGCTTTCCCGCAGGGATGCTTCCACGCGTTTACGCTCGGTGATATCTCGCACAACACTTTGCACCATGATAATCTTGCCAGTCGTATCTCGTACCGGCGAAAGATTGATTTCCACATCCACTCTTTGGCCATTCTTTCTCACCAAGGTGCGTTCGTACAAAGGCACCAATTCCCCCCGCAGAGCAGCTGCCAGTCGGTAGGTACCATCAGCACGCTGTTCAGAGGTTACAACGACATTTACTCCGGCTTGAGACAGCGCAACATATTCCTCCCAGGTATAACCAACCATATCGAGTGCTTTTTTATTTGCTGCGAGATCAATTCCTTCAGGCGAAAGCAGGAAAATGCCATCATTGGAATTCTCGAACAAAGCCCGGTAGGTCATTTCACTCTGTCGAACTTCAGCAGTGCGATCTTCAACCCGTTTTTCCAAATCACGATTCAAAGCTTCCAACTCACGCTGGACATCTTTTTCGCCAGTGATGTCTGTGGCAACCCCGGCATTACGGATCAAAATCCCGTTTTCATCATAGATCGGGAAGCTGCGATCCCAGATCCAGCGAAGGCTGCCATCGGGTCTTTGGATACGATACTCCATTTCCGTGAGTTCACCTTTGGCTTGTTTTTCCAAAGCTGCGAACATAATTGGCTGGTCTTCCGGCAGGATGCTAATGAGATATTCGCGGGAATTCTGATACAGGCTTTCGCAGGTACGTCCCCAAACCAACTCGTATGCCGGACTGATGTAAACAATCCTTTGTTCGATCAAGTCATACATCCAGAACACTTCCTGGATATTATCCACAATCTGGTTAAATCTTTCCGTGCTCTCGAGCAATAATCTATCAGACTGTTTTCCCTCAAGCCATATGCCAAACATACTGGCAATATTATCAATCAGCTGCTGCTCTTCCTGAAGAAAAGCGACGTCGGTTGTGTAATAAACAAAGACCTTACCCAACGGCACAAAATTAATTGTGATATTTGCTGACAAAAAATTGGGTGGGATTTCCGTTTCTTGACCCGTACTATAATGTAATCCATCCAATTCGATGGCGGAGATAACAAGCTCGGGGAATTGCATGCCCGAGACAAGGGATTTGATGATCTTCTGACATTGGATGTCTGTAGAAGCAGAATCATCATCCAAGAATTGACTGACCTCGAAGAGATAGGTTAATTCCTTGACCCTTTCGCGGATTTCCAACTCCATTTGGCGGCGCTCGGTGATGTCAAGCGTGGTACCAATAGACCGTAAGGGAGTACCGTCATTATCGTAATAGGTTTCGCATTTTTCCTGAACGTATTTAAGTCTGCCATCCTTGGTTAATAATCTATGAATGACCTCGTAGGGTTCACGGGTTTTAAGAGAGGTGACATATGCTTGACCTACCATCTCACGGTCTGCAGGGTAAATGATATCTAGGAAGTTTTCGTAGTTGGGCTTAAAATTTAATGGATCCAATTCATAGATGCGGTAGACCTCATCTGACCATTTCGACTCATTTTTCTGCAGATCCAATTCCCAGCTGCCAACATGTGCGATCTGCTGGGCTTGTTTCAGCCTGTGCTCACTTTCACGCAGATTCTTCTCTGAGCGTTTTTGATCGGTAATATCCAGAACTGTGCCGGAGATTTTCTGTAACTCCCCATGAGGGGTATAGACGGGCGAAATGGTCGCTCGATAACACCGGGACTCTTCCACGGCAAAAGCTGTGTAATATTCTACATTAACCGCTTCCCGGATCTCCATTGAGAGCCGCTGAGCTTCTAAAAGCAATTGCCTATCCTGTGGCTGAACCAGTTCCATAAACTCATCCAGCCCCGGCACTCCCAGCGCGGGATCCCGGCGAAATAGGCGGAACATTTCCTTCGACCAGGTCAAGCCTGTGCCGTTACTGGGATCAAGCTCCCAGCTGCCAAGATGCGCAACCGCTTGTGCCATTTCAAGACTAGCCTGATTCTTACGGATCAATTCATCCGCGAATTTATTCTCGGTAATATCACGGAAATTGACAACGAGCGCAGTCACACCCGGTTCATCAAACAGGTTCTTATATGTGCTCTCGATCCAGCGATAGGTGCCATTCTTATGCAGGTATCTGTATTGAATGGTACATAACCTGGATGGATCTCGATTTATATCAATCTTCATCTGAATGATCAGAGGCATATCCTCTGGATGAACCAATTTCAATGAAGATTGGCCTAGCATTTCCTTATCGGTGTAACCAAAAATCGCCTGGGTGGATGGACTGATATAGGCGAACCTTCCTTCAGTATCCAGCAAGACAATGCCATCAGGCGCATTCTCAATGATCGCTCGGTTTCGTTTTTCTATTAATTGAATGTTTTCTTCGATCTTTTTTCGCTCAATGGCATTTGCGACCTGCGAAGAAACAAATTCCAGAATATGCTGTTCTCGTTCTCCAAAAGCCAGTGGATTCGAATAATGCTGAACAACCATCACGCCAATCGTTTTAGCATGAGCGATCAGCGGCACTCCAAGCCATATCTGGCAAGCTGTACCGGTGGGAACACATTCTTTTTGTGCCACCAATTCCTTTTTCTTTTCATCATCACACAACAGAGACATACCTGTCCGTAACACATATTCTGTAAAGCCTCTTCCGGGGGGAAACGGGGTCGGCACATACGGATCTTTTTCATCCACAGAATAAACATATTGCAGAAGGTTGTTGACTTCATCAAATGAGGCGATGTAAAAATTCTCAGCGGGCATGATTCTGGCTATTTGCTCGTGGATCTGCGGATACAGGTCTTGAAGAGACTCGGTATTTTGGGTTGCATCTGCAATTCGATAGACCGTTTCCTGAAGAAGCTCGGACTGCTTGCGCTCAGTGATATCATGTGAAACCCCGACGACCTGAATCTTGCCGGTCCCAGTGATCACGAAGGTAGTCGTCACTTCAAGATTGACAATGGTCCGGTCTTTTCGATATTGATCCAACTGATCGGTATAGGTAGATAATTTGGGATTGTGCAAAAAGGCTTGTAGGCGGACAGGCAAAATAATTTGAATCCGGGCCATCGAATCAGGTGTAAGCGAATCGCTCAGACTTTCTTTAAGTGCCTCCTGTGGGGTAAGCCCGCGAAGCTTCTGAATCGACGGGCTGACATAAGTGAAGGCTTGCGTATCAAGATCGAGAACCCAAATGACATCACCGGTATTATCGGATATCAGGCGATATTCCTCGTTCCGACGGCGCAAAGACTCTTCGGCAAACTTTCTATCTTTTTCCTGCTCAATATAGTCCAGCGCAAAAGCAATATCCTCTGCCATGTCGCTGAGTTGTTTAACTTCATCCTCGTTAAAGAAATCGGGTTGGGATGCATATAGACTGAGGGAATAGCGCGCCTCACCTCTGACCGTGATCGGAAAAGCCGCAGCAGCACGATATCCATATCCAAGAGCATCTTCCCGCCAGATAGACACGCGGGGATCACTTGCAACGTCATTCACCACCACATAATCCCCGCCCCGCAAAGCCAGCGCGGTTGGACCGTGGCCACGTTCAATATCATCCAGAAAAATGTTTATTCTTTCCAAATAATTGAAGGTCTCCCCTGCGGATGCAACAGGCTTTACTTGTTTCGTCTGTTGGTCAAGCATTCCGATCCACACCTTAAGGAATCCACCCTGTTCAACAGCTATTTTGCAGGCCTCATCGAACAATTGCTGCGGGTCGCGCACACGCAAAATAATCTTATTGACCCCGCTTAATACCGCATATGTACGGTTAAGAATACGCATACGTTCTTCAGCTCGGGTGCGTTCGCTTAATTCTGCCTGAACCCGGGCAAAAAGCACTGCATTATTCTCAGCAGACGCAATATGCAATGAAAGTGCTTCGAGCAGTTTCAATTGGTCTTCAGTATACGCATTTAGCCGCCCGCACATAACTTGAATGACCCCGATGACCACATCCTGAATTTTCAAGGGGACGATCATCGCAGAATGTGGAACCTCCGCGTCCTCGGGAAGTTCTTCCACGATTTCGCCTGCTTTTCCATCCACATAATGATTGGCTTGAGCCGATCGAACCTGTGCTTGAAAATCTTCGATCAACATGGAATGGCCGGAGCGAATAACAATACTTTGCGTACCTTTGCCTTCCTCCTCAAGGGGAATCGATGGAAAGGAACTTACATCCATCCATTGATCGTCAATCCAGTAAGCGCGGCAGGTGATCAGTTGGGTGTCATTGTCATATTGAGAAATGACCAGAATATCTGTTGAGGCAACAGACGAAATAAATTCAAGCACCACCCGATAGATCTCATTCGGATCAAGCGTACGAACCAAGCGCTGGCTGACTTCATAGAGAAATTGCAGATCCTGTTCGCGTCGACGCGCAATTTCTCCCAACCTTTCACGCTCGGTAACATCTTGTATGATCGAGAACAGCAGGGTATTACTTTTGTTTTTTATCGGTTGGGAATGAACTTCCACGATCCGTACTTCTCCATTGGCCAGTTTATGCGGAAAAACAAAGTAATTGCGCGTTTCTGTTTTAGCCAGTTGGCGTTCCGCTTCGACTTCCTCAGGGGGAAGCTGGTTGATCTGGGCTATATTCATGGTGGTCAATTGATCAGGAGCATATCCATAGAATTTTGCCGCCGCCGGATTCGCGTTCACAATTTCTCCAGAATCCGGATCGATCATTAACATAACAGCATTGCCGGCCTCAAAAAGGGATCTAAACCGCTCTTCACTTTCAAGTAACGCTGCTTCGATCTTTTTACTCTCGGTTATATCTTTGCCCGTCGAAACAAAATTAACAATTTTCCCGCTTCCATCCAGAATGGGAGTGATCGTCTTCGTTTCAAAGAATAATTCTCGATTCTTTTTCCGATTAATGAATGTGCCCTGAAAAACTTCCCCCTGCAAAATGGTATCCCATACCTTTTTGTAAAATTCGACATCGTGCAGTCCGGATTTCAAAATATTATTTTTTTCCCCGATCACTTCAGATGAGCTGTAGCCCGTCAAGCTCTCAAAAGCCGGATTAACATACTCAATCACACCGTCAAAATCCGTGATCACTACAGTATCTGCCATTTGAGCGAGGACGCTGGAAAATTTATAAAGTTCCCAGTTACCAGAAGTTGCAGCAACCGGATCGAATGTTTTTCTACCCATAGACAGATGTCCTTAAAAATTAATGAATAATTCTTTTGATCCAAAATTTGGAGGTTGAACTCTGCATTTTCCGCCCACTGCTATGAAAAACATATTTCTATTTGAGCGGCCTGGCAGTCAGTATTGTTCAAAAACAATCTTAGACCCATGGCTTTGCGTCCCCGTTTTTCAACGGGTTTGCCGTATATTTATTTTACCAGTCAGGGGAAAAATAACCTTACAATCAATTTCCAATATATTTCGGCAATTTCCAGGTACGGTAGAGAAAAATAATTAGAACTTTTCCACAAAGCAGGCGCACTCCAAAATTCAGGAATGGCTGCAAAAGATATAAAATGGCGATTTGAAGTGTTATGAAAATTTCCCGCCAATTGCTCGGCAACTGGCGGGAAGAATTACGAACGATTTTATCTGCAGAGAGGATGGATGGTTTCATCAACGATGTCAAATGCTCAAGCAGCGTTGCTTCGGTGTCTTCAATATATAGCATCCATTCCAACACATCCGCCTGAACTTGGATGGCTGCCAATTATTTGATGCCATCATCATATATGACTAAATTACAGCAATTTCCAGAGAACCTTTTTATCCACCTACAAGCGAAATCAACGCTTCGTAATTTGCGGGGATAACTTTCGGAGAGGTGAATGAATCAGTAATAACGGAAGGGTCCTTTAACCCGTGTCCCGTGCAGACCACAACAATTCTCTTTCCGCTCGCATCAAACTTGCCGAAAGCTGATTCCGCGATCAAACCAGCAAGCCCTGCCGCTGAAGCAGGTTCCACCCACACCCCTTCGCTAGCAAGAATTTTCTGCGCTGATAATATTTCTGCATCTGAAACCGCAATGATCCTGCCATTGGATTGTTGGGCAGCTTCAAGTGCCTGCTCCCCGCGCGCAGGTCTGCCTATGCGAATGGCCGTCGCGATCGTCTCAGGGTTGTCAACAGGATGTCCCAACACCAGCGGAGCAGAGCCCGCGGCCTGAACACCCAGTACTTGCGGCAATCCTTTTTGATACTGCTTGAATCCCGCCCAATAGGACGTGATGTTGCCCGCATTTCCAACTGGAAGGCATAACCAATCAGGCGCATTGTCTAACACATCGCAAATCTCAAAGGCTGCGGTCTTCTGTCCCTCAACTCGATACGGATTGATCGAGTTGACCAATGCGATTGGCGTCTTCTGCGTGATCTCAACAACCAGCGATAGCGCATCATCAAATGAGCCTTGGATCTGGATGACTTCCGCGCCATAAGCGATAGCGCCTGCCAGTTTCCCAGCAGCCACCTTGCCCTCAGGAATCAACACAATGGAGCGCAGCCCCGCACGGGACGCATATGCCGCAGCAGAGGCGGCAGTGTTGCCTGTAGAGGCACAAATCACGGTTTGTGCGCCACGCCCAACAGCTTCGCTGATGGCGGCGGTCATGCCGCGATCTTTGAACGAGCCGGTGGGATTCAAACCCTCAAATTTGACAAACAATTCACAGCCAAATTCCTTTCCCAAACGCGGCATGGGAATCAGCGGGGTATTCCCTTCGAGCAGGGATATGTTCTGTGTATGGGCAGGCAAATCGAGCAAATGCCCGTAGCGATGGATCAAGCCTTGATAAGTCATGTCAACTCCAAGATTAAGAATGAAACGATTATACCCATCGCGGCAACAAATTGCATAAAAAAACACAATTTGTTGCCGCAGGTATTATATAATGTCCGCATGATAAAATCCGGGTCCCCGCCACGTCTGCCAATTTGGGTCCAGGCTTTGATTGTCTGGGTCTTGCCTTGAATATTTGGAATGAAGTCACCTTTGAACCAGCCGACAAACTCACATATCAAGTAACGGGTGAAGGCGCAGAGAAGTTAAATAAGGGCACAAGAAATCTGTTAACGAAGGCTTCTGCGTTATTGCATGATACTTGTGGAAAAAAAATGTATGGTTTGAAAATCTGCGCGCATAACGAAATCATGATGAGCAGCGGACTTGGCTCAAGCGCAGCGGCGATTGTTGCTGGTTTATTTGGCGCGAATGAAATACTTGGCAGGCCATTGAATGACAATGAATTATTAAAACTGGCGAATGAAATGGAAGGCCACCCCGATAATGTCGCGCCTGCATTATTTGGCGGACTGGTTTCCTCGGTCCTGGCGGGCGATGAAATTATTTCGCGCCGTTACGAAATCCCGGAATTCACCATTGTGATCGTCAAGCCAAACGCAGACTGGCCGACACGTGTCGCGCGCGCAGTTTTGCCAAAATCAGTTTCCCGCACAGATGCAGTGTATAACATTGGGCGGGCAACACTTGTGGTGGATGCACTGCGAAGCGGCGACCTTGAACTCCTGCAAAAAGTAATGGATGACCGTATTCATCAACCTTACCGCTTAAAACATATTGCCGGCGGAATGTCTGCCTACAAAACCGCAAAACGATTCGGCGCAGCAGCTTTGTCAGGCGCAGGGCCATCCATTATTGTTTTTGTAGCTCCTGACAAAGCAGAGCAAACAAAAGCAGAGGTCAGGTGGGCATTTGAAGAAAGAGGAATCATGACACAAGGTCTCATTACACAACCAAGCATGATGGGCGTACATCGAGTTTCGTGAATGGCATAAAAAGGACTTTGTTGTTCAAAACAAAGTCCTTTTTATCTACTTCTTTTTTGTTACACTTTTTTTCTTGTTCTTTGGTTTTGCGGTTGCGCCGACTTTTACTGCAGCAGCGGCAGTCGCAGGTTCAAGTTGACCAACAGTCTTTGTTTCTTTATAAGCATCGCGCAAGTTGACAGGTTTGGTATGGCTGTCGCGCACACGAAGATTGATCATTTCCACAAAGACCGAGAAACCCATTGCGAAGTATACATATCCCTTTGGAATATGCTGATGCAGCCCTTCTACGACCAGCGTAAAACCGATCATCAGCAGGAAACTGAGCGCCAGCATTTTTACTGTCGGATGCTTTTCCACAAATTCGCCGATCGGTCCGGATGTGAAAACCATAATTCCCGCAGCTACAATAACCGCGATGATCATGATCATCAATTCATCAACCATGCCTACAGCGGTAATGACGGAATCAAGCGAGAAGACAATATCCAGCAGCATGATCTGGATGATAACGCTCATAAAGGTTGCTCCCACTTTCGCGGTCGCATGGCCTTCCTTGCCTTCCAGCTTTTCGTGGATCTCGGTCGTGCTTTTCCAAAGCAGGAAAATGCCGCCCACCAGCAAGATCAGGTCACGTCCTGAAATACCGATATTGAAATAAGGCAAAGTAAAGAGGGATTCCTCAAGACTGATGACCCATGACAGTGAAAGCAGCAATAATATACGAGTAACCACCGCCAGCATAATTCCCGTGCGGCGCGCACGTTGTTGATCAGCCTGCGGCAACTTGCCCGCGAGGATGGAAATAAAGATCACGTTATCCACACCCAATACCAATTCAAGCACGATAAGGGTAAGAAGTGCGATCCACGATTCGGGTTGTGATATCCAGCTAAAGTCCACGTTTACTACTCCTGAAAAAAGAATGTTCAAATTCTAATTGCAATTGCCGAAAATAGGGAAGCAAAAACTCGGAAGCCAGTCTGACCTCCGAGTTTTTGCCCAATCTTATGGTTTTTCTATTTGATCTTGAACATTTGCGTGAGCTTCATGGCAAGGTTTAGATCACCTGCCAGTTTCAACTTACCCTGCATGAAGGCTTGCATGCCGTCAATTTCACCTGTGAATATCTTTACATAATCAGCAGAATCAGCGGTGAGAGTCATCTTGGGTGTGGCGAAAACTCCTTGAGAAACCTCCACTTTCCCGTCTTTGACTGTCGCATACCAATCACCTGGTTCCGCACCTGTAAATTTAAACTGGATCGTGGCATCAAGTTCCGCCGCTTTTTCAGGGATAAATGCTCCAGGCATTTTGGACATGAGGTCTGCAATTGTGAGTGCCATTTATTATTTCTCCTTATTAATTTTATTGTAAATTTTCAAAGATCGCGGCCGCGCCCATTCCGCCGCCGATACACATGGTCACCATGCCATATTTGGATTTACGGCGACCCATCTCGTAAATAAGCTGCGTGGTCAGCTTTGAGCCTGTACAGCCAAGCGGATGTCCGAGGGCGATCGCGCCGCCGTTGACATTAACTTTGCTTTCGTCAATTTCCAAGGTACGCATGATCGCCAATCCCTGTGCTGCGAAGGCTTCATTCAATTCTATCAGGTCAATATCATTGAGGGATAAACCAGCCACCTTCAATGCCTTCGGAATGGCAGCAATCGGTCCAATGCCCATTAGCTCGGGCGGAACTCCACCAACTGCGAATGCGACAAAACGTGCCAACGGTTCTAGTCCCAATTGTCTGGCTTTATCTGAAGACATGACCATTACAACCGATGCGCCATCAGACATTTGTGAGGAGTTTCCAGCTGTGATCACTCCACCTTCTTTGAAAGCTGGTTTTAGCTTGGCAAGCGCTTCCACAGTTGTATCTGCCCGCGGACCTTCATCCCGCTTCACTGTGAAGTTTTTCTTGACAGGTTTCTCGTCTGCGTCTAGTTCGGTCACTTCCACATCAATTGAAACCAATTCAGGATCAAACAGGCCTGAGGTTACGGCTTTGGCAGCTTTTTGGTGACTCTTGAATGAGAATTCATCCTGATCTTCACGGCTGATCCCATATTTGACAGAGACATTTTCAGCAGTGAGTCCCATATTGGTGTAGTAGTGCGGAAGATCCATTGCAAAGTGCGGATTGGGCGAGAATTTATAACCCATCATCGGCACCATGGACATGGATTCAACGCCACCGCCAATACCGATCTCAATATCGCCTGACTTGATGGCATGTGCAATATGCGCAATGGATTGCACGCCGGACGAGCAATAACGATTGATCGTTTCGGCGGGAACAGTATCAGGCAAGCCTGCGCGTAGCGCGATCATTCGGGCGACATTCATGCCCTGCTCCCCTTCAGGGAAGGCACAACCAAGGACCACGTCTTCAATTTCAGCGGGGTCAAGATTCGGCGTCCGCTTGAGTAATTCTTTTATTGTGGCGGCAGCCATTTCGTCGGGTCGAACCGTGGCGAGGCCACCGCGTTTGGCTTTTCCAACGGGTGTTCTAACTGCGGAAACAATAACAGCATCTTTCATGTTAAACTCCTTGTCAAAGGTCGATGGTCGAAAGTCACAAGACTTTTGACTCTAGACTAATTCCTTAAAGGTTTCCCTGTCTGCAACAACGACCACATTCTTGCCTGTGTCTTCTCTTCACCGCATAAGGACAGGAACGCTTCACGTTCAAGGTCAAGTATATATTGTTCCGAGACCCATTGCGGCTTGGTCAACCCGCCACCAGCCATGATGTACGCCAGTTTGGTCGCAATATGGGAGTCATAATCTGTAATGTACTTGCCTTCCTTGAACGACCATGCGCCGATCTTCATCGCGCCATACATGTCACGTCCTGCTGCGTAAATCAACTCAGGCGCAGGCGGGCGGTAACCAGCGGCGGCCATGTGCAAAACCTCACGCTTTGCCTCAGTGAGCAAATGATCACGATTTAGAATGATTCGATCCTGCGGACCGAGGATTCCCATGCTGCGCGCTTCTTCAGCGGACGTGGCAACTTTTGCCTGTCCAATTTGCAGGAAGGCGCGTTGTAAAAATGGCAACACTTCCGCGTTTTCAGTTCGCATCGCAGGGTTGACAATGCGCCGCATAAATTCCTTTGTACCCGCACCCGCAGGGATAACGCCCGCGCCAAGTTCAACCAGGCCGATATAAGTTTCAGAAGCCGCTACAACACGACTGGCATGCATGGTCACTTCACAACCGCCGCCGAGCGCAAGACCTGCAGGCGCAACAACCACAGGCTTTGGGAAGTAACGCATACGCATGTTCATGTTCTGCAATTTGCGGATCGCGCCATCGAGCGTGTCCCACATGCCCTGTTGAGCCGCAACCACCACCATGAACAAATTCGCGCCTGCGCTGAAATTGTCCGCTTCGTTGCCGATCACCAAGCCGTCAAAATCCTTTTCAACACGGTCAAGCGCTTCAGATGTGATCTCAAAAATATCATCGTCAAGCGCGTTCATCTTTGTATGGAATTCAACCAGCGCGACGCCATCACCAATGTCATATAAAGACGCGCCAGCATTCTCGTGGATTACCTTTTTGGCACGTTTGAAATCACTAAGTAAGACCATGCCAGCAGGGACTTTGATCTCGACGTAATTCTTTTTCTGAACATCGTACACACCGACTTTGACGCCATCCTTGTATTGATAGAAAGTCTCACAGCCATTCTTCAACATTGCATCCACCCACTCTGCGGCTGGATAGCCATCGGCATTCATGCGTTCCAGTGTTGCTTTCACGCCGAGCATATCCCAGGTTTCGAACGGACCTGCTTCGTGCATGAATCCCCAACGGACTGCATCGTCGATCGGCTTGGCGGAATCAGCGATCTCAGGCAATAATGTGGATGCATATTGGAAACTTTGATAGGTCAACGCTTTGACAAGAGTCGCCGCCTTATCATCCGCGCCCAACATGACCTTGAGCCTGTCACCCAATTCTGGGACATCTTTCGCAGCCTTGACAGAGTCGAAGCGCGGCTTGGTCGGCGCGACGTGTTCAAGAGTATTCAGGTCAAGTGAATAGAACTCTTTCTTGCCATCCGCGCCGCGAGATTCCTTATAGAAACCAACTTTGGTTTTATTGCCCAGCCATTTACGCTCAATCATGGTCGCAATTAATTGATTGGGTTTCTCAGCCGCCAGATATTTTTGTCCCAGTGTATCATGCGGGATCAAAGGCGCAAGGTTGCGACCAACGTGGTCCCATACATCCAGGCCGACCAGGTCTATCAGCCTGAATGTTGCTGTTTTTGGCCGACCCATCAAAGGTCCAGTAAGAGCGTCGACTTCATCCACGGTGTAGCCATTCTTGATGATGAAATCCAATCCAAATGCACCCGTGCCAAACGCCATGCGATTTCCTATAAAGTTAGGTGTATCCTTGCAAAGTACAACGCCCTTGCCCAAACGATATTCGCCAAAGTGACTGATGAACTCAACCACATCTGAAGATGTATCAGCAGTGGGAATGATCTCAAGCAATTTCAAATAGCGCGGCGGATTGAAGAAATGTGTGCCGAGGAAATGTTGCTTGAACCCTTCCGAACGGCCATTCGCAATATCCTTGACAGGAATGCCTGAAGTATTGGTACTGATGATGGTGGTTGGTTTGCGGATTTCATCAATACGCGTCATCAAATCCACTTTGATTTTGAGGTTTTCAACAATGGCTTCGATCACCCAATCCGCTTCGGCGATGACGCTAAAATCATCTTCAAGATTTCCCAACTTAACAAGCGTCTTCAAATCCGCAGACATCAAGTTGGCGGGCTTGGCCTTCAAGCAGCGATCCCAACCTTCATTGACGATTTTATTACGCGGGGCTTTATCGCCAGCAGGCGCATCCTTTGGAACGATATCCAACAGCGTGACAGGCACGCCTGCATTGGCAAGGTGCGCCGCCAACGCTGCGCCCATTGTGCCAGAACCGATCACGACTGCTTTGTTGATCTGATATTTCATATTTACCTCAACTCTTTTCCGCTATACCCAAGGATATGGCGCGCCACAACCAAACGGTTGATCTGCCCGGTGCCTTCGTAGATATCGGTGATCTTCGCATCGCGGAACCATTTCTCGAACAGAAACTCGCGGCTGTAGCCCAGCGGTCCCATGATCTCAACAGCCTTCTGCGTGATCTTTGTGACGATATCACCCGCCCGCACCTTGCTCATGGATGATTCAAGGGCGTTCGATTTTTTATTATCCGCCATCCAAACCGCCTTAAGCACCAGCAGCCAGGCAGAACGCAATTGGATTTCCATATCGATCACATCGCGTTCGATGGATGTCAGCTTATTGCGCGGAAGGCCATAGCGGATCTCGACTCCCTGCTCGGTCAATTTTTCTTTGAGTGATTCAAGCGCGGCTCTTGCCACGCCGATACCTGATGCCGCCACCAGAGGGCGAGTCGCATCGAAGGTTGCCATCGCCCCCTTGAAGCCTGTTGTGGTCTTCTCGACAGTGACACTGCCAAGGATGTTGTCGTAAGGAACTCGTACATCGACCAAAGAGATCACAGCAGTATCACTGGCGCGGATTCCAAGTTTATGTTCCAGCTTGACGATGCTCACACCCTTCGTGCCAGATTCAACAACAAACGCGCGCATGCCTGCGCGGCCAGCCGTCGGGTCAATGGATGCCCAGACTACGATAAATCCTTTTCCAAACTGTTCATATTCAGTGAAAGATTTGTCACCACCTGTGACGAAGATCTTCTCACCATTGATGACCCATTCCTGTGTCGCTTCATCGAGCACAGCGCGTGTGCGGATCGCGGATGTGTCTGAGCCTGCACCTGCTTCTGTCATGCACATAGCTGCAAAGGTCGGTTTCTCACCAGCAAAGCGCGCCAGAAATTTCGCGCGCTGTTCAGGAGAGCCAGCCGCCTGTACTGCCGCAGCGCCAAGTCCGCCGCCAGGGGTGATGAGATAGAAACCCACATCGCCCCACGCAAGCATTTCAATTTGAGCCGCGAGTGTTTGATATCCGATCGGCGGGCGCTTCTCAGCGCCTTCTTTTGGCTTGTCATCTTTCGGTGTCAGGCTTCCACCGCCAGTGGACTTCATGGCGGTATGCATGAATTCGATATAGCTAAAAGGGATATCGTGTTCGTTCTCGTCAAAATATCGTGATTGGGAACGCATCATTTCCTGAGCCACGGTCCTTAACACAAATTGGATCTGTGCAATTGGTTTGGGTGTTTCAAATTCGATAGTCATCTCAGCATCTCCCTTTAAACGATTGCCAAGCCAGTCAACATGGCAAAGCCGCGCCCATTGCGCATCCACATTTCAACGGGGTGCTCGCGGATGTAGCCATGTCCGCCAAGGATCTGCACACCGCGGTCAGTGACCATCATGACCATGTCGGCCGCGCCAGTGAAAGCAAGGTAGGATTGTTTGACGGCTTCTTCACTGCCCGTGTCAAGCATCCAGGCAGCTTCCCAGGTCAGCAGGCGGATGGCTTCGATCTCGGTTGCCATTTCAGCCAGCATGAAAGCGATGGCTTGTTTCTGCGCGATCTTCACACCGAAGGCTTCGCGTTCCTTTGCATAAGCTGTTGCATATTCAAGGGAGGCTTTTGCCACGCCGAGAGCGGCAGAGGCGGAAGCAATGCGCATCGACGCCAGAACCAGATCGAAGTTATGCCCAGAAGCGCCGCCCAGTCGATTTGAAGCGGACACCTTTACATTATCCAAGTTGACTCGATACATTGGAAGCGCATTCAGGCTCATCAACATTTCGCGTTCGTCTGAAACGGATAATCCAGCCGCGCCTTTGGGAACAATGAAGCCTTGCGTAACGCCGTCCATATTTGCATAGACGAGAATGGCTTCGGCGTTTTTGGCATAAGGCACGAACGCTTTCTCTCCGCTGAGCACATAATCACTGCCATCTGGTCTAGCAATGGTGCGAAGGTCGTTCGCATCAAAGTCAAACGCATATTCGATCAGAGCCGCAGTGTATGGAACCCAATCGCCTTCGATGACTTTAGGAAGATATTCCTGTTTCTGCTCTTCACTACCTGCAAGCAAAATGGGAGTTGCAAACAGCGACGGGGTCATCACAGCCAATGCGCCCGCGAGATCACCGAACGCCATTTCTTCAACAGCCAGCGCGCCTGTTACAGCGGAGCGTTCACCAAAACCGCCGTATGCTTCTGGAATGGAGGCTTGCAATAAGCCGATCTCCCAGCCTTTGCTGACCAATTTCTTCAACAGTTCGCGGCTTTCCTCCGCAGCATGCGCGGCTGGGCGAAGATCATTGTTCGCGTACTTTCCCACCGCATCCACCAACATTTGTTGCTCTTCATTTGGTTCGAACGAATACATGTTTTGCTCTCCTTTTGTGTTTCTTCTCTTTGGCTTACTTCAACATTCCGTGGAATAACAAGTCTGCATATTCATCAGCCACTTTCTCAATGGATTTGCCGCCTTCGGGACGATACCAGGTCAAGGTCCAGTTCATGACCCCCATCAATGCGCGGACTGCCATACCCGCATCGGGACAGTCAAATATCTTTCTGCGGATGCCCTCATTAACAACATCCCGCCATAACCCCTCAAACTTATCTCGTTGAGGAACATGGCGGGCATGTGATTTTTTATCCAGCGAACGATGTTCAAACAGCAATACTGAAGAAAGGTCAGAATTATCAGCCAGTGCGGAAAGGTACGCCCGGATCATAAGCCGAAGTTTCTGGTCAGCAGGTATATCCTGATTGGCGATCCCCGCGATATGCTCAGTCAGCAGTCCAAGCGCACGCTCAAGCAGCGCCAGCAAAATTTCCTGTTTGGATGAAACATGATGATAGAGGCTTGCCTTTTGCAAATTCACTGCTTCGGCAATATTGGACATGGATGCGCCATGAAATCCCTTTTGGCGTATCACCTGCGCAGCAGCATCGAGAATATCTTCTCTGGTCATGGACTCTCCCTACCGAACGGTTGGTAGGGAGAGTTTACTACTCGAGCAAATAAAAGTCAAGAAAAAAAGCACCTGCCCAGACTGAGGGAGATGCTTTTGATTTAGAAAACATAAAGCGACGATTTCAAGGCGACGATTGACTAGGAATGCCTACTGGCACGGTTGCGCTGGCACCGGCAGTGGCAGTATGGATTGTTTGTACTTTTTTCGCAAACGGAGCACATCCTTCCTGGGTGTCAGTACTGGTAAAAGTTCCTGTTACGATCGCCCTATCCGTCACTCCTCCGCCCACGATGTCTGCGGAGGTAACTGTATATTTGGCAGTGCATGTCACAGATTCGCCATTTGCTAATACCAGCTTTGGGCAAGAGATAGGGCTGTCTAATGGGGAATCGCTGATAGATATATTCATTTCCGATACCGGGACCGCATTTTTTTGAAGATCAGGTTTGGCTGCCAAATAAGTAATCACATAAGTGTAATTTACCACTTCCCCAGCCTGGGTTATTGTTGACAGGCTTGCAGTTTTTTTTAAACTTACTTCAGACCCGCTTTCGATATAGAAATTGCCATCATTACCAACACAGGAAGCCAGGTTAAAGACGATCAGGATCATTAAACATGCAAATATAAAGATACGGAGTACTTTGTTTTGTAACATAATTTCATTCCTCATTTTTTACATTCACTTGAATATAATTTATCGAGAATAACGAAATAACCGATTTTTTCCGCAGACTACCAAGATTTACGAAGATTTTTTCTTGGAAAATTCAAATCCGCATAATTCGCAAAATCTGCAGATTATCTCCGATACTGCCTACTATATCAGAATTTATTCAGGATTATAAATATGCCAAACATTTTAGGAATTGCTTACGGAAGCGGCACACAGATGTTGTCTGGAAGGAAGATCGGATCACAAATCGGCTGATCGGGAGCAGTGTTGTCATGGGGAATATCAGGGACAACGCAGGTCGCGCCGGAGAAGTCAAATTCGTTGACGATATTTCCGTTTAGTGTTGCCTGAATGCGTGCAGGGAAAACCGTCGTCGGTGGGTACAAACAAGAGAGGATGGTTGAATTCGCCTCGCTGACCTTACATCCCATCGGCGCCCCTCCGATCGTCAATTTGTGATTGAAGTCGGTCGGGACGAATCCACTTACAAGGCGCAGGTTGAGCGCCCGAGACGACAGATCACAATAAGGCACATCGCCCGTCAAGATCGGGACTTGCGGTTCGGGATTTGCAGGCGGCGCGGGTTGGACAACGGGTGGAGCTTCCACACTGGATTGAGAGGGAACAACAACAGATACGGTTACACTGTCTGTGGCTTCTACATTATGAACAGTTGTCACATTTTCTGTAGACAAGCCGAAACAAGCCTCTTTGGTATCAAGGCTGGAAAAAGTCCCCATTACCTTTGCTTTGTTCGTTACTCCGCCCGCTAAGATATCTGCCTCGGTAACTGTATAAGTTGCAGTACATGTAACCGATTCACCATTGGCCAGTACGGTTTTCGGACATACAATGGGGCCATCCAGAGGAGCGTCGCTAATGGAAATTGTCATATCGGATACTTGAACATTAAAGTTCAAACCTGACTGAGTGTATTTAACTATATATGTATAAGTGATCACTTCACCTGCTTTTGTCACCGTGGATGGAACGGCGGTTTTATCCAAACTCACCTCAAGTCCGTTTTGCACGTAGTATTTATTATTATCGCCATTACAGGATGCCAGACTCGATACGACAAGGATCGTTAGACATGCAAAAATAAAAATGCGGATCGTTCTATAATTTTTCATAATTCCTCTCCATTGTGCCTTTTTTAATTGATTCACCTACCCAAATCTTCCGCACCAGCCTGTAAACAAAGGGAATATTCTGAGATTTTTTTTGGCGTGAACTACGCGAGCATTATATATTAAAAGGTAAAATAAAAGACAACTTCAGTCTCATTTGAATTCTTTGGAGGTTCTATGTTCCCATTACTTGTTGATATCGGAAACCTGCAATTTCGATTTTCAACTTTAATTTTTATGATCCTGGGATTGGCAATTGGAGCAGCGGTTGCGGGCTGGGAATATAAAAGGCTTGGATTCAATCATCACAGACGCAACCAGCTCTACTGGACGCTTGCAATCCCGCTAGTATTTCTAATCAGCATGTTCAGTGCCTTTCTACTCAATCTCAGCGGCTGGGATCTTTTTGAGAATTTGGAGAACGCGCTTGCCTTCGGATTCAATTCCTTTGGCGCGATCCTAGGCATTTTATTTTTGGGATATGTACAATCAAAACTATTAAAAGAGCCCTCAGCTGGCAAAAGACTGGATTTCATATCTTCGATCTTGCCGCTTAGTTTGGGAATTTACCGCATCGGATGCCTGCTCAACGGCTGCTGCTACGGCGAAGTGACGGACGGACCTTTGGGAGTTTATCTGCCCGATGTGCATGGAGTTTGGGCGTACCGCTACCCCACTCAGATCTTGTTGTTATTTTTTGATTTCGGTTTATTTTATTGGCTTTGGCGGCGCAGAGATAAACAACCCTTTGATGGTAAATTGACTATCTCTTTTCTGATCATCTTCGGAATTGGCCGTTTCGTGATAGACGGCTTGCGTAATCTGCCCGCCGTGCTTGGCTCATTAAGCATGCTCCAACTGGCTTCCTTCTGTATTTTTGCAATTGCGCTTTATATCGCATACGAATTCAGGAATGAAGTAAAAACTGATCGAATAAAGACGATTCAAGACGTGAAATAAAATAATCTGCTGTGCTATAATATTTTTATGGCGACACCAACTCCTCAACAACAACCGACAACTCCACCTCCCACCCCCGAAGAACTCGCAGCCATACGCGAAGCGGAGAAGAAACAAAAAACCATCACCACAACTGTCATCACAGGCATTGTGGTCTTTCTTGCTTTGCTTGGTGTAGCTATCTTCTTCCTGCTGCAACCCGCCACCCCGACAGACAAGATCCGCGATATATTCATCATTGTGGTTGCGCTTGAGTCCCTCGTGATAGGTGTGGCATTGATCGTGCTTGTTGTTCAACTCGCCAGCCTTATTAACCTGCTTCAGAACGAAGTCCGCCCGATCCTTCAAGCTACCAATGAAACGGTCAACACCCTGCGCGGTATAGCAGAATTTTTAGGTGAAAACGTGGTCGAACCTGTTATTAAGCTGAACGGTTATCTGGCAGGCTTGACTCGTATGTTAGAATTAATCGGCGTTAAAAAGAAATAATCACTTCAAAAAGTATAATCATTCAAAAAGGAGTAATATCATGTCTGACCGAGATGAATTTGGTGCTTTCCTTGTAGGCTTTATCGTCGGTGGGCTCACCGGTGCCGTCGTATCCCTGCTTTTCGCTCCTCAATCAGGCGAAGAGACCCGCGCACTGATCAAAGACAAAAGCATTGAACTGCGCGATAAAGCACAGGTCACCGGCGAAGAAGCTCTCGCACGCGCAGAAGCACTCGCCGCCGATGCCCGTCGTCGCGCTGAAGAACTCACCCATGAAGCCAAAATCCGTGCTGAACAACTTGCCGGCGAAGCCCGCACACGCACAGAGCACCTGACCACCGAGATCCGCGAACGCAGCAAGAGCGCGATCGAAGCCGTCCGCAAAACCAAGAAGGGCGACAGCGGCGAAACACCAGCCGTTTAGTCAAATTGTCCACTGGAAGGGTTTGACGTTCTCGTCAAACCCTTTTTTATCGATGGGCCTCATCCAGCGCTTTATGCGCACCTTTTTCACCTCCTGTATCATCCGTTCGCCTTTGCGTATGATCTTGTTGCTGCGACTGTTTCTTTTGGCAGGTGGAATGACTGGACAAAAGAAGTGATCCCATTCGTCAAAGGAACCCGCATCCTTGAGATCGGACATGGTCCCGGTCATTTGCAGCGCAGCCTGCTGGACCTGGATCTTGATCCCGTTGCAATAGATGCATCAGCACAGATGGGTATTCTTGCAAAACGTAAGCTGGGCACCAAGCATAAACTCACCCGCGGATTGGCACAGCAGCTTCCTTTTACAAGCGATTGTTTTGACAGCGTAGTCTCCACATTCCCAACCGAATATATCTTCAATGCAAGAACACTCTCCGAAATAGGCAGATGCCTCTCGGACGGAGGCAGACTCATCGTCATGCCTGCGGCGTGGCCCAAGAGTGGATTCCTCAAATGGCTGTATAAGATCACAGGTGAGAGTCCTGCTGATGGACAGACATCGATCGTATTACGAATATCGCAGCCGTTCATCACCGCGGGTTTTGAAACAAGAATTGATACAGTTGAATTACAATCGGTCAAACTAATGATTATCGTTGCACACAAAAAAAGGATATGACATGCTAAAAAAATTACGAGAACCAGTAAACAGCCTGACCCATTGGGTGGGCGCAGTCCTTGCCCTGGCAGGACTGATCGCCTTATTGATTGTCGGTTGGGGAACTCCCTTAAAAGTTTTCTCACTCATTGTTTATGGCGCGAGTTTGATATTTTTATTTTCCGCCAGCGCCACTTATCATATGGTGCAGGCCAAAGACAAGGCGTTGGAAATCTTCCGCAAGGTGGATCACGCCGCGATCTATTGTTTGATCGCTGGGACATACACACCCTTCTGCATCAACGCCTTCAGCGGCTTCTGGAAATGGGGCATGTTGAGCATCATCTGGTCGCTTGCGATCATTGGCATATTGATCAAGGTATTCTTCATCCGCTCACCGCGCTGGTTAAATGCGGGTATTTATGTGGCAATGGGTTGGTTGTGCGTCGGCGCCAGCGGACAGTTACTGGCTGCGCTCCCCGCCTGGGTACTTTCATGGCTGCTCATTGGCGGTGTGACGTACACGCTTGGCGCAATTGTTTACAGCACCAAACTGTTCAACTTTAAACCAGGTGTATTTGGTTTTCATGAGGTATGGCACATTTTTGTCTTACTCGCTGCCGCTGCCCACTTTGTGGCAGTGATGGGCATCGCTGTATATTAGAAACTAAGCTGTCAAAGTGTCTTACAGAGTAAACCCTGTGAGACACTTTTCATATTTAAAACTGGGAAGGAAAAACCATGCGCCTGCTTGAGATCGTTATTCCGCTTCTACTCGCAGTTTATTTAATTTGGCCGCACCCGCGTTCACGAACCATTCGTTTCGCGCCCTCAATCACACTCATCCTCACATGTTTACATTTCGCCATCGAAGGATATCGCTGGCAGATGATTCCCCTTTACGCGCTGACTCTCCTGCTTGCCATCAGCAGCTTCATAAAAAATAAAACTGAAAACAGATTGGCCCGCGGTCGCTTCGTACCTGACCGTTATCCTGCTGGCTGTTTCGACAGCATTGCCTGCCCTGCTGCCTGTTCCTGCCATCACCAAGCCGAGCGGATCACTGGAAGTCGGCACGATCATCTTTGAACTGACCGACGAATCGCGCAAGGAAATATATTCAGGCAAGGATGAAGCACGCTCGTTTATGGTGCAGGTCTGGTATCCTGCCAATCCCCTGCCTAAAAGCAAAAAAGCTCCCTGGATGTCACGCTCCGATGTCTATGCGCCTGCCATCTCATCTTTTCTAAACATGCCAAATTTTTTCCTTGACCATCTTGCTTTGGCAAAAACTCCAGCTTACATAGATGCGCCGATCTCAGAAACAAGCGCCGCGTTTCCCGTGATCTTGTTCTCCCATGGCTGGAACGGATTCAACGCCCAAAATTCCGAGCAAATGATCCTGCTTGCCAGCCGCGGATACGTTGTCGCCGCGATCAACCACACATACGGCGCAGTTGCGACCGTTTTCCCCGACGGCAGAATTGCCTACAACAATCCATTGGCTCTCCCCGATGGAGCTCCAGATGCCGAATACGAGATCGCAGCCCGCAAACTCGTGGATCAATGGTCGCACGATCTTGGCTACACGCTTGACCATCTAAATAGACGGAATAATGAAACTGGCGACTCGTTCTACTCAAAATTAGACTTTGAGCGCATCGGAGTCTACGGACACTCCACGGGCGGAGGCGCGGCGATCCAATTCTGCGGCACAGACTCGCGCTGTAAAGCCCTGCTCGGCATGGATCCATTCATGCGTCCTGTCTCTGCTGAAGTGATAGAAAACGGTGTTTCTCAGCCGTCATTTTTCATGTTCAGCCAGGGCTGGGCAGAACTTGTAGACAGTAAGAACAACCAACTCTTTGACCTGTTCCGACCTAATGTCAGAGACAGCAAAGGCGCGATTAGCATTAATGGCACCAAACATTACGACTTCAGCGACCTGCCGTTGCTATCCCCTATCGCCCCACAGCTCGGGTTGAAAGGCCCGCTGAACGGTCTGCGCGTGACCGAGATCGTGAATGCATATCTGATTGACTTCTTTGAAATAACACTTAACCGAAAACCATCCGAGCTTTTCAAAGGTGATTTTCTAGATTTCACGGAAGTACAGATAAGGTAGGAAATTAAAATGGACAAGCGTAATATTTCCATGGTATTCCTGATCCTTGGCATGGCATTTATCACCATCGGCATCAGCACAGACAATGAAACTTTTTCATTTATCGCAATTGCCTTTGTAGTTATTTCTGCTGATGGCCAGCATTAACATTTTTTAACACAAAATAAAAGCAGCCGACCTTTCAGCCGGCTGCTTTTATTTTGCATTCAGACAATATTACGGGAGTACAGTTATGCGGTTTTGAGGGCCGGGAGCAACGAGCGGGAAGGCGACAAAGTACTTCTCCAACGCGTCGGTATCCACTGCGCCGCCAAGGCGGTCAGTGCCGTCTTTGAATGCGAAGAAATTGTCACCGCCATCCGCAAGGAAGCTATTCACTGTCACACGGTAAGTAGAAGTGTCACTGATCGCAACGCCATTGAGCATCATGTTCGAGATCTTACTCCCCACAGGCGCAGACAGACTCCAGCTATATGTAAATCCATTGGAAACCTGCAAGATACGACTTTGGCCTACAGCGGGATTATCGAACTGCTGTTCCAGGGCCACCTTGATCTGAGCGCCTGTCATGGAAATGGTCGTCAAATTGTTACCGAATGGCTGGACCGCGAACGATTCGCCATAGGTTACCTTCCCATCGCCTTCACCGGCTGCGCTGCTGGCGTAATTCAGGTCAGTACGGATTCCGCCCGGATTCATAAAAGCGATCACAGCCCCGCCGTTGGCTGGATCTGCCGTGGCAAACAATTGCGCATCTGCGATCACGTCGCCTAACGCTGACTCACCTGCGGCATTATTGGTACGTGTGATCGTGGCCGTAATCGCTCCAATAACACGGTTGGCAAGCGGAGCGGCAATTGCATTGTATTTAGCAATGAGTGCAGTGATGAAACCATCCTTTGCGACATCACGAGTAACAATATTGTTATTGGCAGACATGCTGACAACCTCACCTGACTTGCGATTGATCTTCAGGTCAACATCGGTCACAACACGCCCAAAGGATGCGGCACTCGTTACAAGCATATTATTGATCATACAGTTATACGCATTGTGAGTATGTCCGCTGATGACCACATCCACTTCCGGGTCAAAGCGATTGACAATATCTACAATGGCGCCGGAAATACCCACACAGCCATTATAAGGAGCGGGAGCTACCTGAGCGCCGCCTTCATGGATCAAGACGACGATCGTTTGAACCCCTTCCTTCTTAAGCTCAGGGATCAGAGCATTGACCGTATCAGCTTCGTCCAAAAAGGTAAGACCGGCAACACCTGAAGGTGTAACAATACCCGGTGTACCCTCAAGCGTCATACCGATAAAGGCAACCTTGACACTATTAAATTCACGGATCTTATAGGCAGAGAAGAGAGTCTTGAGATCTTCATCCTTATTTTTCTTGCTGTCATCATCATCTTCATCATCGTCATTAAAAACAACATTGGCAGCCAGATATTTAAACTTGGCGCCCGCAAAATCATCGCCGTCCAGACAACCATCAACAGGATGACAACCGCCTTTTTGCATGCGTAACAATTCAACAAAACCTTCATCGAATTCGTGATTGCCGACAGCATTAAAATCCAGACCCATCGCATTGAAGGCTTCAATGCTTGGTTCATCATGGAAAAGTGCAGAAAGCAGCGGGCTTGCGCCGATCATATCGCCAGCGGATACCACAACAGTATTAGGATTGAGGGCGCGCAAGGTATTGATGTGAGTGGCGAGATATTCCGCGCCGCCGGCATTGATCGTTCCAATACGCCCGGATGAACCAGCTGGTGGTTCAAGGTTTCCATGAAAGTCATTAACAGCTAAGATTTGAACATCGACAGTCGGAGAGGGCTTGGCTGAAACAGTAGATACGATCAGGGTCGAAAGCAGAACCAGCAAAAGCAATATTGAGAAAACTTTTTTATTCTTCATAGGTGAAAATCCTTTCCTTTGGCAAGTGAGAATTTGATTGTTGATTCGAAAAAGCATGTTCAAAATATCAGGACATTGGCAACAATGGTTTTTTTATTTGTTTCCATTCCTCCATTCCTATTAAATAAACACTGCCAAAGGGGTAAAAAATCCTTCGGCAGTCTGGCGATCTGTATCACAACCACAGATCCATGACTTTGCGACACCACCTCACGATGGATTTGCCCATTTTTTCGTATCAGGTAATGTTGATAAACTATATCATAATTCGTTGCCGTTTTGCAATGAATTTGTATAACACTTAAGTCCCATTGCTTTTTAACTTCCGTATGGGCCAAGGTAGGGATCGTGAAATTACGAAAAAAAATCCGCATGAGCTAGAGTTAATAGAAGTGTAATGGAATAAAAACATTTTTCCCATATACAAAGTGTCAAGAAGGGATAAAATAAAAGAATGGACACACAATCTGGTTATCTGTTAGTCGTGGAAGATATTCCCGACATCTTAAAATTATTGGATGCAACCCTAAAATTCAAAGGCTACCGGGTTCTTACTGCGCGAAACGGTGAAGAGGCACTGGAAGTGATTCAAAAGGAACGCCCGTTACTGGTCATCACCGATATCCTGATGCCCAAGATGGACGGATTCAGCCTTGTTCACAGATTAAGAATACATTCAGAAACACGCGGTATCCCGGTGATATTTTTATCAGCAACCTATGTCGCGCCAGAAGATAAGGCATTTGCATTGAACATCGGAGCGACGCGTTTCATCGAAAAGCCGATCGACCTTGAACAGTTCATGCAAACGATCTCAGAACTTCTAAAAAAAGGAATCCCTGCTTCACAAGAGCCGCTTACCGAGCCTGATTTTTATAAAGGTTATCGGAAACGCCTTCAGATCAAACTCGACCAAAAAAATGCACAGATCGCCCGCACAGAACGCCTTCTAGAAACTCTTTCAGAAGAGGAAAAACTATCCTTCCAAGCATCATTTCAAATGGCTATTCAGGAACGCGAAGAGATTCAAAAACTGTTGAACCAGATACACGAGCATTTTGAAAAAAAATAACCTCCCCATGTTCAATTCTGAATTAATCAATGCTGTCGAAAACTTCTCAGCGCTCATGCTTCCACTTTCCGAAAAAGAACTAGACCGTAAATGGACATGGAAAGATCACCATGAAGAAGGAATCCGTTTTGCCTTCTTTGTGACGATTCAAGAACTACGGCAACTGGCTGTTCTGCTGACATCAACCCGCACACCGCTGACACAGGCGCAACATATCCTTGGTCAATACCATAAACAATACCTGGGTTTACAGGCTGTGGTCATTGGGGTTTCAAAAGAAGTTTCAGAACGCATACCAAATGATGGCGAATGGGCTATCCGCCAGGCTTATGCGCACATCCTTGGCGCTGAGTTCTCCTTCCGCACGGTTATCCGGTACGCATTAGAACGTCACCGTGATGCCCAATGGACGCCTGAAAGAATCCCCAAGCCCGAATATCCACGTCTATACGGCATAAACGAAAGTGAGTATGAATTTCTGATGGAAGGTCCGCTTGATGCAATGCTGGCATATCACCACGAACTGCATCCTTCGATCATTCAGGAATTTTCCAATATCACGGATCAGGAACTGGATTTGCCAGCCGCCTTTTGGGAAGAAACCCGCTTCCCCATTCGCCACCGCCTGCATCGTTTTGAAGCGCACATCATTCAGCACACCGTTCAAATCGACAAAACACTAACCGCGGTTAGCCAAACCCCGAGCGAATCCAAACGGTTGATCCGATATTTATTTTCTGCGCTGGCTGAAGTAAATGCGAAAATGATCAGCAGCGATAATTATCCGGCAGGCAGTTCAGAATTGGCCAAGAATATAAATTTGAGAGTACGGGAAATTCAATCTGCGCTGGAGAATTAAACACCACAACAAAAGGACCCTAATTAAATTTAGCGGCTCTTTCACTTATTTTGCAAATCTCATTTGGTGCCTAAAGTGCGCTGCACGGAAAATTCGGTCAAAGAATCCTTTATACCCATCCGCATCATACAAAATCATATAATCGGCGGGACCATAGTCGGAAGGCGGCAGCATAATGGCAGGATTGGGATTAATTTCCAAAATAAACAACTCCCCATTTTCATTCATGCGAATGTCGCAGCGTCCGTATCCCACCAGCCCCATGGCAAGATACATCCGTTTTGCCAGATTATGAAGGCGCGCAACCAATTCCGGGTCAATGACCCGCTTAAAATCAAACGGCACATCATAATTCCATTTTATATCCACATGCCAGAATTCTTCGTTGGGAGGAAATATCAATTCTGCTGGCGGATAAGCCACGGGATCGCTCAAATCATCCACATTGTCAACGACAAGGACATTGAACTCCTTGCCTACTATAAACTCTTCCATGCGAGCCGCGCCAAACTCGGAGCAAATCCTAGCCACCTGAGTCTTAACTTCTTCCAACGTGTCTGCGCGGGAATCCTTTGTCATACCGGTGCTGCCGTAGCTCTGCGGATGTTTGATCATGATCGGGTAGCGAAGATTCAAAACAAGCTCTTGCGCCTCCAGAACATTTTTAACTTGATAGCCTCTTGCAAACCCAATCCTATTTGCATCGGCAACAGCCTGCATTTCCTCACGGGTAGGATCAAAGCAATTGGAATGCGCACCAGTAAAAGGCAATTCCAATTCTTCCAGTGCCCGAACAACCTCTATGGCATCATAGCCTAATTCATCATCCTGCATATCTTCGAATTCGTAGCCCTCGCAGATGTTTAAAAAAACATCGAAATCTTTTCCGTCTGCCAACGCGCGAATCCTGTCTTTGACAGGTGAAGTCATGGTGATCATTTGCCAATCAAAATCCTTTATATATGGAGCTGGGTTAAAGTCAGCGATCACTTCGTCGGAAAGGATACACACGCGCATTGGAATACTCCTAGTTTAGGATAAAATATAATTTGCATTATGACATAAATCCACGCAAATACAAGATGAGCTATTCTTAATAATTTTTAGATAAAAAAACGCAGACGAATGTCTGCGTTTTTTTATCTCGTTTCCGTAACTTTGCGAATACTGCGTGGCCGTTCAGTGTTGTACCCTTTTGCCTGCGTCAGGCGGTAAGCAAACATCTGCGCAGGGAGAATACATATCAAAGGCGATAGCCATTCAGGCACATCAGTAGGGATTGTCAATGGAAGACTCGCAAGCGCCAAAGCTTTTTTATCGTTCGAGATCACGACAAGTTCGGCAAAGAGCTCTTTGCGCAAACGCTTCAACATCTCATACATGGAATTAAATACTTTGCCTTTGGGGGCAACCCCAAGAACAGGAAATCCGCTTTCCAGCATCGCAATCGGGCCATGCTGGAAATCAGCCGAAGAATAAGGTTCAGCCTTTACATATGCGAGTTCCTTTAATTTTAAAGCCCACTCAAAAGCAGTGGAGTAATTGAAACCGCGCCCCAACACAACAGTCTGGTCCATGTATCGATATCGCTCTGCGGATTGCGAAATTGCCGAGTCATGTTTCAAAACAGTCCTCATCCAACCGGAAACGCCACCCAACTCCGCCCAACGTTTTTTGTCTCCGCTTAGCGCGGTTGAAAGCATGGCGATGGACATTAACTCGGTTGTATATGTTTTTGTCGCCGCAACGGCCTTCTCCTTCCCCGCCTGAATGTCCAGTAAAAAATCTGAGGCCTTCGTGAGCGGAGATCTGGAATCGTTGGTGATCGAAAGTGTCAAACAGTTCTGCTTTCTTCCCTCCTCCAACACGCTGACAATGTCAGGAGATTGTCCTGATTGTGAAATACCGATCACCAGTGCATTTTTTAGTTTCGGAGGTTGTTTGTAATATGTAAACAGAGAAGGCGTTGCCAGCGCAAGCGGAAGACCGTTCAACGCACCCAACAGGTAATTTGCATATCGTCCCGCATTGTCTGATGTCCCACGCGCGGCAAGAAATACATACTGAATATCCCGCTTGCGGATCTCAGCAGCGATATTCTCCACATTCTTTTTCTGCGACATAAGCAAGGAATCAATACGATCAGGTTGTTCAATAATTTCAGTGTGTAGTGACATATCATTATTTTACAACGAAAATAAGACAAACAGGCTTGACATATAAAATAATTTAAGCTATTATAAATTTAGGTTATCCTAAATTTATAATTAATAAACCAGAAAAGGACAAAACAGAATGACTGAGCTAATGACTCAATCGATTCAAGATTACCTCAAACATATATATGAGTTGAACGGGCAAGGCGGCGCTGCCAGCACGAATGATATTGCGGCACGGCTCAACATCGCGCCGGCCTCTGTGACTGGCATGCTCCAAAAGCTGGCCAGTTCCAAGCCCCCTCTGGTCGTTTACAAAAAACATCAGGGGGTCACACTCACCAGCAATGGAGAAAAAGCGGCACTCGAAGTGATCCGCCATCATCGCTTGCTAGAAACTTTTCTCGTCAACACACTTGGGTATTCATGGGATGAAGTCCATTGCGAAGCGGACAAACTCGAACATGTGATCTCTGAGGATTTTGAGGCACGCATGGCTGCGGCGTTGGGGCACCCAACCCGTGACCCACATGGTGAATTAATACCCACAGCAGATCTGGTTATGCCTGCTGACAAATCATGCCCGCTCGCTTCATTGCGGACCGACGATACTGCCACCGTTCGACGAGTATCAGACGATGACCCGGCTTTGCTCCGACACCTACACAAGATCGGCGTTGTGCCTGAAGTGAAAATTACGGTAACGAATTATTCCGAATTCGATGGCAATCTCACAATTAAAGTTGAAGGCCAAAAGTCAAACTTGGTCCTTGGGACAGCTGTCACAAGCCAGGTATTTGTAGACAAATAATTTAGAGGTAGAACATGAACGAGAACATATTTCGAATATTTGCAGCAATAATATTTCTATCCAGCATATCCATCTCCTCTTATTTCCGCCATAATGCAGACAGAGTCACTGGTGAAAAAGTTCCGTGGAAAGACGAGGGTATCGCGATGATACTTCTCCTTCGCACCGGCGGTTCGATTCTGTGGCTAAGTATTATCGGGTACTTAATTTACCCGCCTGTATTGGCATGGTCAAAAGTTGACTTCCCCACTTTGGTGCGTTGGATCGGGGTAGGAACCGGCTTCATTTGTGTACTCCTCATCTACTGGTTATTCAGCAGCCTTGGTACAAACATCAGTCCAACAGTTGGTACTCGCAAAGAGCATAAATTAGTCACTCGCGGAATCTATCACTGGGTGCGACATCCGCTTTATTCGGTTGGGACATTGCTGTTTCTATCCTTTGCTGTTATTGCTAGTAATTGGTTCATTGCCGCAATGGCGAGTCTGTCATACATCCTCCTCGCCGTCAGACTTCCAAATGAGGAAGCCCATCTCATCGAAAAATTTGGCGATGAATATCGAAATTATATGAAAACAACCGGGGCGTTCCTGCCCAAGCTCTAGGAGTAAAAATGACTTCAATAACCTGGATACTTATCACAGTTTCACTCGTCCTCCTCGTCACCTTCCTACCGCGCGTAGGTTTGATCGCGATCTATAAAACTTATCGAGCCGCCCATGAACGCGAACAGGTGGAAGATGCGCTTAAACATTTACTTGACCGGGAACAACAAGGACGACATGCGTCTCCCGAGTCACTGGCCGGCACGTTGGATGTTCAAAGAAACTGGTGATGCGTTTGATCGAAACAATGGAAACACAAGGCTTGCTCGAATCACGCGGCGCGATATTAAACCTTACCACTGAAGGCGAACGCTGGGCCATGCATGTTGTGCGCGCGCATCGTTTGTGGGAACGCTACCTTACCGATGAAGCGCGTATGCCCTTGGAAAAAGTACACGGCGAATCCGAGCGGCGCGAACACTCGCTCACGGAAGCTCAACTCAACGATCTGGACGCGGCTCTGGGCCATCCGATGCGTGATCCACACGGCGATCCCATCCCAACCCGTGAGGGGACTCTGCTCAAGGCTGAGGGAATGCCGTTGACGTCGTGGCAGTCTGAAGGTCCAGCACGGATCGTGCACCTTGAGGATGAGCCTGCTTTAGCGTTTGAACAGATCCTGGCGGCGGGACTCCGTTTGGGTCAAACCATCCGGATCCTGGATCGAAACTCACAGCGGATTTTATTGACTGATGGCGAGACCGAGTATCGGCTTGCGCCAGCGGTGGCGGCAAATGTGAGTGTATCTGCGCTGCCTGAAAGTGAAATTGCAAAAGCGAGCGCGATCCCGCTGGTGGAGTTGCAGCATGACCAACGCGGAGAAATTGTGATCCTGGATGACGCGGTGCAGGGTTTTACACGCAGACGATTTTTAGACCTGGGACTCACCCCAGGAACCACGATCTACCCTGAACTGCAAAACTTTTTTGGCGACCCGCGCGCCTATCGCGTGCGCGGCACATTGATCGCGTTGCGAAAAGATCAGGCGGCACAGATTTGGGTGAAGCCCGTATAAATTTTACGTCATCGCGAGCGCACCTTGCGAAGCAATCTACTTTTAACACGAGATTGCTTCGGGCGAAGAACAGGAGCGCCCTCGCAATGACAGATATGAGGAAAAATGACAAACACTAAAACCGTACTCCCCACCGAACATTGCGAAACTTGTCCTGCGTTCACACAGTTGGAGCAGATGGGAATCAAGGTCGGAGATTTTGACCGTGTGATCGCGCTGGCTGGAAACCCGAACACGGGAAAATCCACTTTATTTAATGCGCTGACTGGTTTGAAGCAGCATACAGGCAATTGGCCTGGAAAAACAGTGACTCGCGCAGAAGGTGGATTTGAATTCAACAAGATGCGCTACAAGCTGGTTGACCTGCCTGGAACGTATTCACTGCTTTCAGCTTCGCAAGATGAAGAGGTGGCGCGTGATTTTATACTTTTTGGACAGCCAAGCTGCACCATCGTCGTGACGGACGCGACCTCGTTGGAAAGAAATTTAAATCTTGTTTTACAGGTTATGGAGATCACAGAGAATGTTGTGGTTGCCATCAACTTAATGGATGAAGCAAAAAGAAAAGGGCTCGAAGTTGATCCGCGTTCCTTGAGCCGCGATCTGGGCATCCCAGCGATTGCGATCACCGCCCGAACAGGCGAAGGGATTCATACTTTACTGGGTGCTGTCGCAGATGTGATCGAAGGAAATATAGTGACCAAACCCTTGCGCGTGAGCGGCACCCCCGAATTCCAAAAAGCGGTGAATGAACTCGTGCCGATGATCGAAGAAATGGCGCCTGGCATTCCAAACGCACGCTGGCTTGCGATCCGTTTACTGGACGGCGATGCGCGGGTGCAGAAAGCACTCTCCACGGGCGAGTTGGGCGATATTGTCTCACGCCAACAACGTGCGGATGTCCAGTTCAGCGGCAAGATGTCTGTTGAAGGAAGACAGTGAGAGAGTAAGAAAGTGTCAAAATCAAAATGGGTCAAAGGTGTCTGTTCAATGACGCCCCTGACACTACGACACATCGACACTTTTTACGAGGTATCAAATGAATAATATACAACCAAACGACATATTAGCAAAAGCAGAATCTTTACGAAACAATCTCTCTACAGGATTTAGAGATGAGATCGTGAAGTCACTTTATACAGAAGCTGAAAATATTGCGAAGCGCGCGGTAAAGAGTACAACGGATAAAAAATATGATTTTGATCAAAAGATAGACCGCCTCGTCACATCACCATATACGGGTTTACCCATTATGCTGCTACTGTTAGGCCTGATCATCTGGCTGACAGTTTCTGGCGCGAATGTGGTTTCGGGTTGGATCGCAGTTGTGTTATTTGGCATCGGCGATTATGGACGCGCGCTCTTCAATCAAGTTGGAATGCCATGGTGGATCACGGGCTTCCTTTGGGATGGGGTCTATCTCGGACTGGCATGGGTTGTCAGTGTGATGCTGCCGCCGATGATGATCTTCTTCCCCGCCTTCACATTTTTAGAAGACCTCGGCTACCTGCCGCGCGTGGCATTCAACATGGATTGGATGTTCAAGAAAACAGGCGCACACGGCAAACAATCCCTGACCATGGCAATGGGCTTCGGATGTAACGCGGCAGGCGTGATCGCAACGCGTGTGATCGACTCTCCGCGTGAACGCCTGATCGCCATCTTGACAAATAACTTTGTCCCGTGCAATGGGCGCTTCCCGACTTTAATTATGCTTGCTACTGTTTTCGTGGCAGCGTCCTTCCCCCCAGCCTTGACCTCCCTGATCGCCGCGGCAACAGTTGTCGGCGTGGTGTTGATCGGTGTGATGTTCACATTCATCGCCTCGTGGGTCTTATCCAGAACCGTCTTGAAAGGCGAAGCATCCGCATTCACTTTGGAACTGCCTCCCTACCGCAGACCCAATGTCAGCCGCATTTTATACACATCCATCATTGACCGCACCATCTTCGTGTTGTGGCGCGCCATGCAAACTGCTGCGCCAGCTGGCGCGATCATTTGGATATTGGCCAACATCACCACCGGAGATACAAACCTCGCGCGCATGATCGCAGATTGGTTAAATCCATTTGGATTGTTGTTGGGGCTCGACGGTGTGATCATCCTGGCATATATCATCGCCATTCCCGCGAATGAAATTGTCGTCCCGACCATGATGATGGTTTACATGGGCGCAGGTATGATGATCAACGGACCCACCAGTAACACCGAAATTTTCGACCTGCTCGTAAACGGGAACGGCTGGACCATGCTGACGGCGATCAACCTGATGTTGTTCGCGCTGTTGCATAACCCTTGTGCCACAACGATCATGACCATTTATAAAGAAACCAAGTCTCTGAAATGGGCAACCTTGAGCGTGGTGATGACTCTCGGCACAGCGATCGTTGTCACTTTCCTCACAGCAAGCATCGCAAGATTACTGGGCTGGGTATAACAACCAAAGTGACAGTCACCCAAAAGGTGACTGTCACTTTATAATGTCGACATGCAGCACAATCACTCACTCACATCGGCGACCTGGCCAACCAGACCACCAAACGCCTTGCCCTTTCGCTCGGACTAACAGCCGCGTTCGTGATCGTTGAGATCGCCGCAGGCATCTTAGGCAACAGCCTCGCCCTGCTGACCGACGCGGCGCATAATTTTACCGATGTCATCGCGCTCGGCTTAAGCTGGTATGCCGTAAAACTTGCCACACAGCCCGCCCATTCAGAAAAAACTTTTGGCTATCATCGTGTTGGAATCCTGGTCGCGCTGGTGAATTCGACGACACTGGTTTTGATCGCGCTTGGGATTTTTTACGAAGCCTGGCATCGCTTCCTGGCTCCGCCCGAAGTTGATTCGGCGATCCTGATCGGAGTCGGTGCTTTGGCATTTTTGATCAATGCAGGTACAGCCTGGCTGGTCAAAAGCGGGAGCGAATACGATCTAAATTTACGCAGCACGTTCCTGCATTTGATGGGAGATGTGCTATCTACGCTTGGTGCGGTCATCGCTGGCATCATCATCGCCTTCACGAATTGGGACTGGCTCGATCCGCTGGTGAGTGTGCTGATCGGCGCATTTATTCTATGGAACGCGTGGGGCATTCTGCGTCAATCCATTCACATTTTATTGGAGAGCACTCCTGAAAGCATAAACATGGACGCAATGGTCACTGACCTGCTCAACGTGGAAGGCGTGCGAGATATTCACGATCTGCACGTCTGGAGCATCAACGAGAACTTGCGCGCGCTCTCCGCCCACATCGTCACAGACGACGTGCTGGTCAGCGCAGGCTCGCCGATTCAACACAACCTGAATGAGATCCTCACACACAAGTACAACATCCGCCATGCAACATTGCAATTGGAATGTGATTGTGGCGGACAGAAGTTATTGTATTGCGACATTCAGGATGTAATTTCCACACACCAACATTAAGATATGAATCCCGCCTCCCCCGTTTACTCAAAAATACTCATCGTTCCTGAGTCCGCAATTGACGAAAACAACCACGTCAACAACGTGATGTATGTGCAATGGATGCAAGACATTGCCGTCGAGCATTATGCATCAATCGGTGGAATCGCCGCACAGGGAGCAGACTCAACCTGGGTGGTGCGCGAACATCGAATAGAATACTTCCTGCCTGCATTTATCGGCGAGGAAATTGAGATCAAAACCTGGGTGGAAAATATCCGCCGTGTCAGGTCGCTCCGCAAATATGAATTTATCAGAGAAGCAGGTGGGGAAGTTTTGGTGAAAGGCGAAACAGACTGGGTCTTTGTGGATGTAAAAACTGGCAGGCCGCTCGCGATCCCCGCGGAAGTTTCAAACGTGTTTAGATTGGAGTAAAAAAATGGAAGACGATGGTCTTCCATTTTTTTGGATTTACTTAAGCGGCTTGACCAGAAAATCTGCAAGAATTTTTGTGTATTCCGATGCTCGATTTAAGTACGGAAAATGACCAACTCGTGAAAAAGTCTGCACTTCGGCAGTTGGATAAACCGCCTTCAATTGTTCACGCAAAACCAACTCAACCAGCGGGTCATTATCTGCCTCAACGATCAGTACGGGGATTTCAAGTGTATTTAAATCTGGCGCTTCAAATTTCTCAACTACACAGTGGAAACGTCCCACCACCTGCGCCTTGCTCATTCTTCCATAGCTGATCTCGTTTAGAAAAGCCAAAGTCAGTTCATCGTTACCCGAAGCTGGATATACACTGCTAGCAAAACTGCCGCGCAGCACATCGATCACCAGCCATTCGGGCAGGAATGGCAATGCCGTCCCAATAGTCTTATTCTTTTCAGCGATCAGATCATTCGGTGGGAAAGTGTTCGAGAAAACAGCACGCAGGATTTGGTCAGGGTGATACGCAACCAAATATTGCGCAAAGTATCCGCCAAGGGATGTGCCCACCACATTAAACTTATCCACGCCCTCGGCTTCCAAAATGGACATTACACCTGTGTCCAATTCAGCAAGCGTATTCACTGCTGGATATGTCACTGCAATCACACGAAAATCAGATTGAAGCGCTTCAAGTTGATGCCACCAAATATCATACGCGCCGGTCATGCCATGCAGGAAGAGGATCGTTTCTTCTCCCTCACCCATTGCAAGATATTCCCATTCCACGCCATTTACTTCCAACATACGCGACGGATAGTTAACGCGAAACGCAGATAATGAAACCGATTCAGACTCTTCTGCCTTTGCATATACCTCGTTAAAAGGCACGCGCTGAATAGGATACAAATACAGCCCTGCAACAATTAAAACCAGAAAGAACGGAATGACCCATTTCATTTTTGAACGCATATTTTCCTCGGCCGTTTATTCGTCCGCATCACTCCATGCAGTCAACTTGTTGAGAGAAGCTATCTCGTCTTCACCCAACTTCACCTTCAACGAACCCAGGTTTTCTTCCAATTGCTCAATAGAGGTCGCCCCAATAATAGGGCTGGTAATGATGGGATCAGCCAGCATCCACGCAAGCGCAATTTGCGAAATGGTTGCCTCATGGCGTAATGCGATCACCTCCATCTCATCGATTAATGCAAAATTCTTATCAGTCATTTCACGTTTGCGGCCTTCCGCGCGCTTGCTTTCAGGTAAAGGCGTGTTCTTCCTATACTTGCCCGTCAGGAATCCACCCGCCAGCGGACTGTAAGGAATCACTGCGATCCCATAAGACACACAAACAGCACGCAACTCATGCTCGAATTCATCGCGATGAAGGAGGTTGTAATGCGGCTGGATCGAATCATAGCGCACAAGATGATTTTTATCCGAAGTCCAAAGCGCCTGCATCAACTCCCACGCGGCATAATTAGACGCGCCAGCATAACGGACTTTGCCCTGCTTCACCAGATCATCAAAGGCGCGTAGGGTTTCATCAACGGGAGTGTCATCATCAGTCCAGTGGGACTGATACAGATCAATATAATCTGTCTGCAAACGGTGCAGGGATGCCTCAACTGCGTTCATGATATGCACACGGTTCAAGCCTTGATCATTCGGGCCTTTTCCCATTTCACCGCGCACTTTTGTAGCCAGAACGATCTGGTCACGCGGAATCTTATTCTGTTTCATCCAATTTCCAATGAAGGATTCAGAAACACCGCCCGGGTTACCGACCACCCACTTGGAATAAACATCTGCAGTATCAATAAAATTAATGCCAGCATCCAGTGTTGCAGAAAGTATTTTATGTGTATCCGATTCGTTCACAGACCAGCCGAATTGCATAGTACCCATACACAGAGGGGAAACTTTTAAACCTGTCCTGCCAAGCTTTTTATAATCCACAATTAACCTCCAGGTATCATTCAGAATTTTTAAACAAGATCCACCCTTGTCATGCAGGCGGATCTTGTTGGTACTATTCAGTAATTATTGAACGCTATATTCTGCGCTTGTGATCAGAACATTGTTGAAGAGTATCTCAACCTTATATGTTCCAGCAGGCCAGCCGCCCTCAGGTGGATCAAAATTAAAAAAGATCGTACCTGTGAAAGAATCCTCTTCGATCGTAATATCAACTTCATCGATCAAAAAATTCGGTTCCACATCAGGAACATCCACTGCGTACCATCGGGAAAGAACCACGTTCCCTTTTACGCCATTGGACAGGTCGCTAACTGCATAAACGGTATCTGTTGAGCTAAAGACCGACGAGGGCTGAGCGCCGTCCTCATCTTTGGCAGTGCGGACATTGCTAAGTGTGGGTTCCCCGCCGCCAAAGGCACATGCCAGGGTTGAAAAGAACAAGGCAATAACAGCAAGCAGGATGGATAATTTATTCAGTTTCATGTCTATATATTTCTCCTTATATTTTCGAAATTGAACATCATGTCAAAACCTGATGGATTATAAAGCAATGCCCTGATTATTCAATTTCAATATAAATCCTCTTGTTGATCGCGCCTTTACTTTTATAATCGACAACTTTTATTCTGCCAACTTCAGAAGTGTTCATCACATGGGTACCGCCATCGGCTTGCAGATCCAGTCCAACGATCTCCACTGTCCGCACCTGCATGATGCCTTCTGGAAGCAGGTTGATCTTCGTGCGGATCAGGTCCGGGATCTGGAACGCCTCGTCCCTGGGCAGGATCTTCACTCGCATGTCGCGTCCCTGCTGGACCTCGAGATTGGTCGCTGTTTCGATGGCATTGACCAGCTCTGCGCGCATATTCTCAAATTCAAAATCCATGCGCCCCTTGAGCGGATCCATATCGCCGCCAGTGACCTTTGCCCCGTAATCCCGGAAAACCGTTCCGCACAGGATGTGCAGAGCTGTATGAGTGCGCATCAACTGGTATCGCCGCACCCAGTCCAAAGTCCCGTGTGAAGCGGAATTGACAGCTGGCAGGGAATCCGTTCCGCCAAGAAAATGCAAAACGTCATCGCCCTGCTTCTTCACCTTTTCCACAGGATACATAACACTCGCGACTTCCAAGGTTCCAAAGTCACAGGGCTGCCCGCCTCCGCCAGGGTAAAAAGCGGACTGGTCAAGCACAACGGCGCGAGTTTCGGCATCTACTGCGGTAATGATCGCTGAAAACTCTTTAAGATAAGAATTGGTTTGATAAAGGAGTGTGGTCATAAATCAATTATAGCTGAGCGCCTCGAATATTAGTATTAGATTAGAGAAAGATTACCCGCTTGACTTTGCGAGTCTGAATATTGTATAGTAATCAGCGGAAGAAAACAAAAGGCACCGCCCCCGGGCTGTGTTTTTTGTTTGCCACAAACCCATTTATCAATTTAATTGCAAGGAGATTCAATGATCAAAGTCAGTGGTCTTACCAAGGACTACGGCGCGCGCCGCGCCATTCATAATCTAAATTTCGACGCCCAACAGGGTGAGATCGTGGGCTTCCTCGGCCCCAACGGCGCTGGAAAAACCACCACCTTGCGCATCCTGACGGGATACATGCCACCCACAGACGGCGAAGCCATCGTGGCTGGATACGACGTGGTGGAAGAGTCGCTTGAGGTTCGCAAACGTGTGGGCTATTTGCCAGAGACCGTTCCGCTTTATACGGACATGGTAGTTTTTGACTATCTAAAGTTCATGGGCGACCTGAGAAAGATCCCCAATGTGGACGCCCGCGTTGATGAAGTGCTGGATATGGTCGGCTTGAGCGACCGCTCGAATGGATATATTGGCAATCTGTCTAAAGGCATGCGCCAAAGAGTCGGACTGGCTCAAGCGTTAATGCACAGACCAGAAGTTTTGATCCTCGACGAACCAACCATTGGCCTTGACCCGGGACAAGTAGTTGAAGTCCGCGCGTTGATCCGCGAAATCGGCAAAGATCGGACGGTGTTACTTTCCACTCACCTTTTAAACGAAGCGCAAAATATCTGTGACCGGGTGTTGATCATCAACAAGGGTAAGATCGTCGCAGAAGACACAACTGAGAACCTGCAGGCGCGTCTGATCGGCGCGGAACGAGTGGTTCTGCGCGTGCGCGGGGAAGCGGACGATCTCGAAAAGACCATCAAGAAGGTAAAGGGTGTGCAAGGCGTGGAAACCAAATCCGACGGTACCGTGGAATTTGAATTCGCCTCCGGCAAAGACGTGCGCCCTGAAGTGGCCAAACAGGTCATTAACGCTGGTTATGAATTGCTTGAACTGCGTCCGCTTGGAATGAGCCTTGAGGAGATCTTCCTCGAACTCACTGGCGCCGATTCCAAAAAGAAATAAAGAGGAATTCCATGAGAAATATTTGGACGATCGCGAAGCGCGAATACGACAATTACTATAACAGTCCCATTGCTTACGTGGTGGCGTTTGCCATCCTGCTTGTATTGGGCATTATCTTTGGCTTGAATGTTTTCTTCTTCGCACAAAACTCATTCCAAAACTTTGGCCAGGCGCCAGACATCAGCGGTATTACCGGCGCATTTGTTTTCATGCTGGTACTTTCCGTACCAGCCTTAACCATGCGCCTGATTTCAGATGAAACCCGCATGGGCACAATGGAATTAATGCTGACCGCGCCGGTGCGCGACGCGGAATTGGTCATCGGCAAATGGCTGGGAGCCTTTTTATATCTGCTTTCTCTGATTGCTGTGACACTGGTCTTTCCCATCATTTTAAACAATCTGGTATCACCGGGCATTGACCTGCGCGTGATGTTATCGGCATATCTTGGCGTGATTCTGCTCTCCGCCGCATTCCTGGGAATCGGCGTGGGCATTTCTGCCGTTTTTAGCAACCAGATCGCCGCCTTCTTCGTCACACTGATTACCTTCGTGTTTTTGTGGTGGCTGGTTGGGTTCCCTGCCAGCGTTGTCCCCGCCGGCGGTGATGTCTTCACTTATTTGGATATGAAATCCCACTTCTATAACACGCTGAACGTCGGTGTGATCCAATTGGGAGATCTGGTCTATTACATTAGTATCACTGCGTTGGGCTTATTCGTCGGCACCACCGCAATTGAGATCCGGAGATGGCGCTAATGGAAGAAAAGAAGAGAAAACCAATTGCACAATACGCCTTCATCGGCCTGATTGTCGCAAGTATCGCCTGTCTTTCTACAGGCTTGCTCGGCGTAACAAAAGGACTCGTGGCGCTGCAAATGTTCACGCCGCAAAATCCTGACACGCTCAACCTCGCATTACAGATCAGCGCGGGCGTATTGATCCTTGGATTAGCCGCATACGCCTTCATGGCGCCCGACAAAGTACGCCGCTTCATTACCGGGCGTCAGGCACGGTACGGTTCGAATTCCTTGATCATGACCGTGGCATTTGTCGGCATCGTCTTTGTGGCAAATTATATTGTTTATCAAAATCCCAAATCATGGGATCTGACCGAAGATAAATCACACACGCTCGCGCCAGAAACTTTGCAGGCGCTCGCAACCCTTCCCGATACAGTAACAGCAACGGCATTCTTTTCCGCCAGTCTGGATTCAACCAATGCCCAGCAGATCCTGCAGGACTTCAAAGCCAACAGCAGCGGCAAATTCGATTTTCGCTTTGTAGACCCCGATCTCGACCCGGTTTCTGCGCGCGCCGCAGGCATCACCGGTGACGGAAAGATCATGCTGACCATGGGAGAGCGTAAAGAGATCGCGGCAAGCGTCAGCGAAACAGAATTGACCACCACGTTAATCCGCTTGATCAACCCTGATCCGCGGGTTGTGTATTTTCTTGAAGGTCATGGCGAATCAGGAATTGAAGCGGGAACTGACTTAAGTTTCTCGATCGCATCAAGCACATTACAAAGCAAGAACTACACTGTCAATACGCTTAACTTGCTCGTCACAAACAGTATCCCTGAAGATGCGCTTTCGATCATCATCGCAGGGCCGAAAAAGCCGCTTTCAAAAGATGAAGTGAATCTGTTGAAAAAGTATGTGGACGCCGGCGGTTCTCTTTTCGTGATGGAAAATCCCCTACTCCTAACTGAGTTCGGTGATTCGCCCGACCCGCTCGCTGATTATCTTGCGAAGGATTGGGGCATTACCCTGCAGAATGACATTATCGTTGATCTGTCCACCCAGCAGCCGTTGAATGCTGTTTCTGCGGCGTTTAGTTCTGCGCATCCTATCACCCAAAACTTGAGCTCGAAGTATTCTGTCATTCTGCCGCAAGCTCGCAGTATTGGCATGGCAGAAACACCGGTAACGGATGTTCAGCTCATGCCATTGATCCTCACTGCTGATAACTCTTGGGGTGAAACGGTATTAGGCGCCGACAGCTCTGCAGAATTCAATGAAGGCGTTGATTTCCAAGGTCCGCTCAATATGGCAGTAGCTGGAGAAAACACAACCACCAAAGGAAGAGTTGTTGTATTCGGAAATTCGCTCTTTGCCATTGACGAAAACTTTGACGCCTATGGAAATGGAAATATTTTCATCAACTCAGTAGACTGGGCGGCCGAACAGGAAAACCTGCTTAACATCACTCCGCGCACACCCATCACCCGCTCCTTTGTCGCGCCATCACCTGTGGCATTAGTGATCATCCTGATATTCTCGATCATCGTGCTTCCAGGCCTGATCGTGTTCGCAGGTGTTTCTGCATGGCTCACGCGCCGCAAGAGAGGTTAAGAAATGGCGACAAAGAAAACAGACACACCGAAAAAAAGAACTGTCAGCAAGCCGAAACAGGAAGCGTATAAGCCAAAACCAGTCAAAGCTAAATTCAACCCCGGCACGTGGATCACAGTATTGATTTTCATTGGATTGATCGCCGCCGCAGTTTACCTCAACCGTCAAAAAGAAACCGTGGCGGCAGAAGCAACGCCTGTAAGCGGACCAAGTTACCTATTTTCTGCGAGTGTCGATGGCAATCCGATCAGTATTGAGATCGCCCCTGCAGAGGGAGAAGCTGTAAAATTGCTGCGGAATGCAGAAAATATCTGGGCACTGGAACTGCCCAGGGAAGCCGAAGCAGATCAAGGTTTGGCTGAGGCGGCGGCAACTCAATTGTCGGCTTTGGAGATCCTCTCTGAAGTTGATTCAGACCCGGCTATTTTCGGGCTTGATACACCCTCCCACGTGATCTCTTTGGAGTTCGCAAATGGAAACAAACATACGCTTGAGGTCGGAGACAGCACCCCCACAAATAGCGGATATTATGTCCGCCTGGATAAAGACAAAATGATGATCGTGGACTTAAGCGGAATAGACTCTCTGGTACAACTCGCAGTGACTCCTCCTTATTTGCCCACGCCCACACTGGAAGTAACCGTAACCCCAACACCATAAAGGGTTTATACAGGAACAATCATCATTTTAATATACCAAGTTGAATTGGACGACGTTTGTCCGAGTAATACAAACACATTGCAAATCATCTAAAAAAACGACAGGGTATTGCTTTTGAACGTGAAAACGTGTATCCTGATTTTGCTGGAAAAATCCCTGAAAGTTGGAAGCATAAATGGATGTAGAAAAAATATTGATCGTTGACGACGAAGAAGAATTTCCTGCCATAGCGCGGCTCGTAGAGCTGGGCCGCCAAAAGTCATATGTAACATTGGATGATATCTTGCACTTCTTCCCTGAGGCTGAGCAGGATGTTGAGCAGCTTGAAGAAGCCTTTTCCGCTCTCTTGAGTGCTGGGATTCCGTTTCAGGAAGATACCATCACACCTGAACCGACAGAGGACGAACTTGTTGCTGTTGAAGAAAGCGGTGAAGTAGAAGAGCCGGAGATCGACCCTTCGCTTGACGATTACCTTGCCAATATCGACACTGACGATACCATCGGCTTGTACCTCAAAGAAGTCAGCCGCGTACCGCTGTTGACTGCGGTCGAAGAAGTACAACTTGCGCAGCGCATAGAGCGCGGCCGCTCCGCGCGCGAGGAACTGGCCCAGGGAAATGTCACTCCCAAGCACAGACTTGATCTGCGTCACTCGATCGAAGACGGCTGGGGGGCACGTGAACATCTGATCACCGCCAATTCCCGTCTTGTGATCTCTGTAGCAAAGAAGTATATGGGACGCGGCGTGCCATTCCTCGATTTGATTCAGGAAGGCAATATTGGCTTGATCCGCGCCACAAAAAAATTCGATTATCGCCGTGGGCATAAATTCTCCACCTACGCGACGTGGTGGATCCGTCAGGCAGTGACCCGCGCCATCGCCGACCAGGGACGCACCATCCGCGTGCCCGTTCACATGGGCGATCAGATCAACAAGCTCCTGCGCGTTCAGCATCAACTCACCCAACGGCTGGGACGCGAGCCCAGTGTGGACGAATTGGCGATCGCATTGGATGTACCACCCAAGAAAATCGAGAACATGATCCAGGTCGCGCGTCGTCCGTTATCACTGGAAACACCGACAGACGATGAAGAAGATTCTGTGCTCGGCGATTTCATTGAAGACGACGAGGCTCCCCCGCCTGACGAGACCGCCACATACAACTTGTTGAAGGAACACCTCGGCGAAGTGTTGAATGGTCTGCCTCCTCGTGAAGTCCGTATCCTGCAATTGCGCTACGGCCTGCTCGACGGACAAGCCTATACACTCGAAGAAGTGGGCCGCAAAATGGGTGTCACCCGTGAACGTGTCCGCCAGATCGAAGCGCAGGCATTAAGCAGATTAAGGCATCCCTCGATCCGCAGAAAATTGCGCGATTATCTGGGTGAATAGAAAAAATGAATATCAAAATGGGCGATTGGTTCGCCCATTTTGCGTTTAAAATGGACATATGCAAAATAACAAAACATCTTCACTGATTGCTTATTTTCTGCCCAGATCTCAAGATATTTTTTTTATTAGCATTCTCTTGGCAGTTGCTTTTTACGGACCTGAACTTTTCAATTTAGACGGTGACCTGGGACGTCATATTACAATCGGCAAATACATTATTACGAATAAAATCATACCTACACATGACCTGTTTTCATATACGATGAAAGGCGAAGAACTTGTGCCGCACGAATGGCTGGCGCAGGTTCTTTTTAGTGCTGCTCATTCAGCTATGGGATTAAACGGCGTAGTGTTTCTGACAAGCATCGTCATCGCATTGACCTTCACACTAACATACCGTGAAATGGTTTATCGCAGCGCTTTCCGCCTGACAGCATTATTCACAAGTTTATGGGCAGCGATGAGCTCCAGTTTACACATACTGGCACGCCCGCATATTTTCACAATGCTATTTTTGGCGGTCTGGGCTTATCAACTTGAGCATGTTATGGAAAAGAAATTTTTCCGAATTTGGATTTTCCCGCTTCTCATGCTGATCTGGGCAAACACGCACGGTGCGTTCATTGCGGGCTTTGTCGTCTTGGGGGCTTATATCGCAGAATGGTTATGGGATCTTATTCATGGGCGGGCAGATAAAGGAACTGGCAAATCACTTTTCATCATCGGCGTCACTTCCTTTGCAGTCACTTTTATCAATCCATCAGGCTATAAACTTTGGACAACCAGCGTTGGTTATATTGGCAATACATATCTTGTAGATCATACAATAGAATATATGGCGCCCAATTTTCATCTTGGCGGCACATGGCCATTCCTGCTTACGCTGGCCTTTTTTTTATTTTCACTCGGGCAAGGCGCAAAACTAAAATTAAGAGAGTCCATCCTGCTATCAGGGTGGACAATCATGGCACTTTACAGCGCGCGAAACATTCCTCTCTTTGCAATTGTTACTGCCCCCATGCTTGGCAGGCTTATCCAAGCTCCAGCAGAAAAATCTTCCTTCCTTGCACGACAGGACAGGAATATAACGGCGATCGAAAGCCAGCTGCGCGGAATACTCTTTCCAGTGATAAGCGTGCTACTACTTGCATTCGCCTTCGCGCACGGTGTAAAACTGGACACAGGGAAGGTGGGAAATCAATACGACCCGGCAGTTTTCCCAGTAAATGCAGTAAACTGGCTAGAAGAAAATCCTCAAAAGGGCAATGTATTCAATTCCTTTACCTGGGGCGGTTATCTGCTTTACCGTGAATGGCCTGATCAATTGGTGTTTATTGACGGGCAGACTGATTTTTATGGAGAGAAGCTCACAAAAGAATATGAACAGATTATCTCAACTTCAAATGGCTGGGATGATATATTTTTTAATAAATATATCATCACTTGGGTTATCATCCCGGCCAATTCCCAGTTAGGGCAAACCTTGAAGGTTGATTATCACTGGCGTATTCTATATGAAGATAATACAGCCGTCATTTTACGAAGGTAATTTTTATTTCAAACAGCCATGTCCTTATTGCAAAATCAAAAAGCAAAACTCATTTTTACTCTACTTCTCGCCTTTGCCATCCGTCTGGTGGGAATTTCATCGCGCCCCATTTGGTATGACGAGGCGTTTTCAATTCTGATCTCGGAGCAAGGTCTATCCGCCATTCTCCAAGGCACACTTGCAGCAGATAGTGATTCGTCCGCCGCAGAAGAACATCCACCCGCTTATTACTTCATGGCATGGGGTTGGATGCAAGCATTTGGAAATTCTCTAATCGCAACTCGAATGCTTTCAGTCATTATTTCAGTTGGAATTATTGTATGTATTCACCTGATAGCAAATCATTTATTCGATCCATCCACAGCGCTTGCAGCCGCGTTCATATCAGCCATTCTGCCATTTCAAATTCACTACGGCCAGGAAATCCGCATGTACGGTTTATTGACCTTCTGGTTGTGTCTCGCGACCCTCGCCTTTCTCAAACGTCAGTGGATTCCATTCAGTATTACCGCTGCCCTTGCACAATACACACACAACCTCGCGGCTTTTTATTTGATCCCCCTCGCCGTAACACCCATTTTTCAAAGGGATTGGAAAACGCTTCGCGGCTTAATTTTGGCTGGTATCGCGGCAATCATCCTGTACGCGCCCTGGCTGACTCAAATTCCCGCGCAACTCTCAAAGGTGACGGGCAGTTTTTGGGTCGAAAAACCTGGATTTGAAAAACTTTTTACACTGCTCCTTGTCTACCTGCCAAATTTGCCGCTCCCAAACAAACTGCTTCCATCTGCATTGTTGTTAGCAACTTTCACAATAACGCTCGCGGCATACCAAACCTATCGCGCAGCAAAAAACAAGTACGGGGAAGCCTATCACGGCCTCTGGCTTGCCTATCTCTCATTCGCGCCGCCTTTATTGCTCTGGCTGGTATCACAAATATCCCCCATGTATGTGGAACGTGCCCTACTTCCCTCTCACGCGATTTTTTGCATCTGGCTGGCGTGGGCATTCACAAAGACCAGATTACCCCGTCCAATTCTTTTTACTGCATTCGCCTTGATCTTCCTCTCTTCAAGCATGGGACTATATCAACACATCACATATAAGAGTTTTCCATACGGCGCATTTGAACAGATCAATGAACACATCAAAAACAGCTTCCGTCCCGGCGATGTAATCATTCACTCGAATAAACTCACCTACCTGCCGTCATTTTATTTTGACCGCGAATTATCGCAAGGCTACATCATCGACTCTCCTGGAAGCGCCTCCGACACCCTCTCCCCCGCAACAGGCCAGATACTGGATTTGACCAATTACGAAAACATGGAAAGCGCATCAATCAATGCAACCTGAATATGGTTCATCATCTATCAGCAATCCGTGGAGGAATTCAAGCAGAACAACAAGACCCATCCGCACTTGGAATATTTGAACAACAAGTTTATGCTTAATTCTGTTGAAACACTGGATAATGTCATGATATATAGTTACACTCAAAGAACTCCTTGAATATTCGATAAGGTTTTTATCAGATTCCCAACTCCTGTCTCCAAATTAACAGCGTGGGAAGAAAATGCTTTAACATACAAATAAAAACACATGGAAATGTACAAATGAAGATCATTACTCAGCGCAACATATTTATTATTACGCTTATTATTTTAATCACAGCTGTCTTTGTCATAGGTGTGATTTTCACGCATCATACTTTCACAGTTCGTTTTCCTGGCGGCAACGATTCACTGCCGCGATATGTGGCGGCACGATCATGGCTATTCGAAGGCTTGAGCCCATATAGTGATGAAGTCACAGCGCGCGCCCAGAAAATGGTATATGGACGTTTGGCAAAGCCTGATGAAGACCGCCAACGCTTTGCTTATCCCTTTTATACAATTTTCTTTTATATACCGCTGGCATTTTTTACATGGGACTGGGCGCAAGCAATCGGAATTGTGACCCTGGAATTTGCCATGATATTAATAGCTGTATTTAGTATGCGCCTCTACCGATGGTCCCCACCGCCGTTAATTTTAGGCACCACCCTCCTATGGGCGACGATCTGGTACCACGCCGTCCGAACCATTATCGTGGTTCAGTTCGCTGGCATTGCGGCATTATTGATTGTCGCAAGTTTATGGGCGATCAAAGAAAAGCGTGAAATATTAGGCGGGATAACCCTGGCATTAGCCTCAGCAAAACCGCAAATGCTCTTTTTATTGCTGCCCCTGATAGGTATATGGAGTATATTCGCCAGACGTTGGCGTTTAACTCTCTCGTTAAGCATTACGATGAGTATCCTGCTTGCCTCATCATTTTTTTTTCTGCCAGGCTGGGTTTCTGCTATGCAAATACAAATAGCAGATTACACCAACTATACTCACATCGGCTCACCATTGAACATCTTAACTACAATTGTATTCCCCAAATTGGGATCAAACGCAGAAGCGGGGTTGATATCCATTCTGTTGGTCTGGCTGCTGTGGGAGTGGTGGCAGGTGAAAGATGATCAAGAAAGCCGACACCTTGATTGGACAATTGCCTTAACCCTTATTATTACCAATCTGGTTGTTACACGCACAGCAACGACCAATTACATTATGATGCTACCCGCTTTGTTCCTTATCTTCAAAACAAGCGTTGAGCAGTTTGGCCCTAAAGCCAATTTATGGATCGTCATTACCCAACTTGTTCTAGTGATAGGTATATGGGCATTGTTTGCTTTTACAGTTCAAGGACGCGATGAGCAATGGCCTGTTTATTTACCTCTGCCATTTGGGCTGTTGACAGCAATGATATTTTTTAGACCAAAGCGGAATGGACAAAACATAATACACTCCATAGGAACGCACTGAAGCAAGGGATTCTCCCTCCCATACCACATAGCTGCAAAACGGAGATTATCTTGAAAAATATGACCAGCATAAAAGATTTCCTATGGTTTTCAATTATCGCGATAGGGATCCTAGCATTCAGTTCCATCCCCTACTGGGCGGCTCATTCTGCAGAAACGGATGACCTGCTTTTTCGCGGCGCATACTTTGATGAAATGGACTATGCCGTTCACATCTCCATGATGCAGGCAGGGCGAATGGGGGACTGGGCATACGAAATGCGCTTTACAAGCGAAAAACATCAACCCGTATTCTTGCGCATGTTCTACATCATCCTCGGACACATCAGCAAATGGGTTAATTTAAATGTAGAGACGACCTATCACGCCGCGCGTTGGATATTTGGTTTTATGGCTTTATTTTCCATATATCAATTGTGTCTTAATGTTTTCCCCAAAAGAATTCTCGCGCGGACAGCCTTCCTGCTTTGCTCAATTGGAGGAGGCGCCGGCTTGGCGCAATTACTCTTCAACAGTAATCTGCTTAACGCCGGTTCGCCAATTGATTTCTGGCTGATAGATGCCTATATTTTTTTTAGCATCTCAGTATTCCCTTCCTTCTCCTTTACTCTGGCATTAATGGCAACCGCACTTAATTTGTATTTGAATTATTTGGTCGAAGGAAAGTGGATCATGCTGTTTCTTATCATTATGCTAGCCATAATCAGTCAGATCATAAATCCGATCGCGTTCGCAGTCTTAGATATTGCGTGCGCAGGCGCGACGGTATTTTTATGGTGGAAAAACAGAGAATTCCAGAAGAAACAACTCGTTGCTTTGGTGATAATGGCTCTGGCTCAAATACCACTCCTCGTCCACAACTTTCTGATCTTGAATCGTGATCCATTTTGGAGTCAATTCACACTTCAAAACCAGACCCTTTCTCCGCACCCCGTTTATTACGCCTGGGGATTTGCACCCTTCTGGTTATTAGCAATTTATGGAATGATCCTGGCAATTCGTGAAAATAATGTCAATATGACAGCCTTGTCCATATGGATTATTAGCGGATTCATGTTTGCGTATCTGCCTTTACCGATACAGAGAAGGTTTTTATTAGGAATTACAATTCCGCTTGGGCTTTTGGCGATTTATGCATTAAATCATTTCCTTACAGAGCTTTCGACAAAACTACCAGCCTTATTGAAACGTGAACAACTTATTTATTTCTTCTATATATTAATTTCATCCATTTCATTCATCAGCCTATCTCTCGGGTCAAGCTTGTACATGCTAAGCCGCCCGGTTGACAATTTTATCCGCGCGACCTTGAGAATGCCTTAGTCTGGCTGGATCAGAACGCAGAACCCAATGATTTTGTGCTTGGTGAAATTAAAACTGGTCAGATTGTCGCACAACGTACAAGCCTGAGAACATATAATGGCCACCCCATGGAGACACTTTTTTTCGGTGACAAAATAAACGCCGTCAAGGAATATTACCAAAGCAATATTCCTGATGGCTGGATCCAAAATACGCCTATTCAATGGGTCATTTACGGTCAATATGAAAAAGAACTTGCTCCCGATTTCATGCCTGATACAAAACTGGAACTTGTATATCAGAATAGAACTGTGTTAATTTATAAGGTAAATAATTAAACCAATCTGCGAAGTTGAAATCAGAGGAGGGTATGTCGCGGAACAGTATCGAGTCTTGAAGTACAAAGGCAGATGCCGCAAATATCTTAAAAATCGGTCTTGATGTAATATATTAAGACTTATTTTTTCAGTCGATAATTTTAGGCAAGCAATACCGCCTCTGCGGATTCATACCCATCATAGATCGGGATGATAGCAGGGATGCCTGTGATTTCAAGCACGCTTTTCACTTCTGGGCTTGGACTCAATAACCCAATCTTCCCACCACGTGCAGCAATGGATTTAGCGTTGATCATAAGCAGCCGAAAGCCGATGGATGCAAGAAAATTTACTTCCGATAAATCTATTATCCCCTTAATATTATCACCCGCACAACAGCCAGTAAGTTTGGTTTCAATCTCTCCTGTACCGATAATGTCCAACCTGCCATTAAGCTTGATCAAACCAATGCCGTTCCCATTTTCATTATATTGCAGTTCCATTTTTTTGCCTTTGCTTTAAGAGTAGGATTTATTATAGTAGAGGTGGTCGAGATTATTAACAAAATGTTATGGTTTTAGAGAGCAAGAATTGAAAATTGTCCTACACTAGTATTATCCGCAGTACGTAGTACAATGAAATCAGGTCATCAGTTGGTAAATTGCCTATATGCGGGGGATTTAGATTATCGCTTGTACGCATCCTACTACTAAACCTTCGGTAAATCCAAATTTCGGAAAACAACGCCTTAATGTGAAGAGGCGCGATTAATTATTTAAGGGGTAGAGGAGCCGGTATCATGAATAAAGCGCTATTCGAAGAAAAATGGGATGTGCTCCGCGGCCAAATCAACGCCAAGTGGAGCTTGATGGTAGAGTACGATCTCGTCAAGGTGGATAAAGCAGAGGTGAAGTTCGATAAATTCGTCACCATGCTGCAGGTCAAGTATGGACATACCCGCCAGAAGGCCAAAGAGGAAGTTGGCAAACTCTGGGCGGAATATGAATCCAAACACAAAAGTAATACATAACCAAACAAGGAGTAATACAATTGGATACAACCCCAGTAAAAACCAAAGCAAAGCGCCCCTCCAAAGGAGTGGCTAAACATAATCGTCTCGTAAAACAGGAAGCCCGAAGAACCAGCATCCCTGGAACTGAAATAAAGAAAAAGAAAAAAATTATAAAAGCGTCAAAGTAGGAATTTGAATCAATAATCGGAACATAATGTTCCGATTATTGATTCAGAAAGCGGCAGCGTAGTGCTATCTGCAAGCTATCCAGATAAGTTGAATCAAAAACCACCAAGTTTCACTAAGGGTGTGGAGGAAAGTATGGAGCCGCATCCAAATCCCACATCTTTACATTATCAATATTCACAATTGCCGTGTGATCAGGATCTGCAATCAGATGAAAGGCAACAGCCCGAGGGGATGGCTTAAGTGGCGGGACAGATATACATTTGTTGGAATAATCCAGAGGGGTATGATTGAGATACACTGCACATCGACCGTCCTGCACAATAAACAAGATATTGATCCGCTCAGGGGGGAATTGATCATATGTACCTGAAATGGATTTCCAATCGTTATTAAAAACCCAGCGAAATATCCATTTTTTATTTTTAGAGAGTTCCAGTGAAAAATTTTGATCCGCAGTGGGAGAAAATTGAAACCTCATAAAATCATTGGGCTGAGTCTCTCCAAACCTAATTTCAAAGCTCAAAACAAAATTCCTGCGATTCAATGTTGGGTTATAAACCATTGAATCCGATCTCTCTTTCCCTTCAGGAAGTCTCAAGATCAGGCCGCCATCCTGTATATGCGCATAATACGGTCCTACAGCACTTCCTGCAACATCATAGAACCAACCTCGATTCAACAAAGAAAAATCATCTTGAAAATCCGGCCGACGTCCGACCAATGAAGCAAGAATGGGGTCTGAAAAATCAGAAACCCACTCGGGAGATATCGTGGTTTCAGGCGTTTGCTGAAAAGGCACCAAGGACGGTATTTGTGTCGGAGCTGAAATTCTTGGCATTATTTCAGGTATCATATCAACAGGCGTGCTTGCAGGCTGGGAAGGTGGAATAACGTCCGCTGCACAAGCCATAATAAATAGTTCAATACTGGTCAATAATAATAACAGCCTGATTGATCTCATTGATATTTTTCCTGAAGTATTTTTTTCAAATAAAAGTTTATCATGTTGTTCATTTTTTCTGCATCGGATTTCTTTAATCCAAATTAAAATTTGGACGGCCGCCCAAGACATACACCAGGAAATAAGCCCTCCTTCCTAACAAGCATCAATTGCTTTCTTGACAATCCCTATAAGTACGTGTAAAATCACGGACGCTTAACGACAAGCTTACTTTCGCCGAGATAGCTCAGTTGGTAGAGCACACGACTGAAAATCGTGGTGTCCCCAGTCCGATCCTGGGTCTCGGCACTCAGGCTGATGGTTAGCCTAAATTGCGGGCGTAGTACAGTGGTAGTACGTCTCCTTGCCAAGGAGAAGGTCGTGGGTTCGAATCCCATCGCCCGCTCAAAACAAAGAGGGTTGCAGGTTGAAACTAATTCAATCCGCAGTCCTCGTTGTAATATATTCGGCGTCGTGGCCAAGTGGTAAGGCAAGGGTCTGCAAAATCCTCATCGCGGGTTCGAATCTCGCCGACGCCTCAAATTAAAATAAACCTTCTTGTTTATAACAGAGGTTTATTTTTTTATTTAACCCACATACCGATGGAATTAGCATAAATCCCTTTTCATGAAGATGTTCGTGGCAATTCGTAATATTAATGATTAATCCCCCCCCAAAAAAGCCAAAATAAATTGAAACAAATTGGCAAGCCAATTATTTCAAGAATGCTCTATAATTATCAACGGGCAAAAAATTCATCCAATGAAAATCCTATATATTGAAGATAGTCCTGTACAAGCTGAAATAATTCAACGCTCCCTGGATATCAACGGGGCTGAATTTAAATTGAATATTGCTAAAAGCGTACAAGAAGCCCGCTCTTTGCTGGCAGCAACTGAATATGATGTAATCTTATGCAACCAAAACCTGCCAGATGGCTCTGGGTTGGATCTGATCAAACTGGTTCGCAAGCAGGAAATAAAAACTGCAGTTGTGCTCATCTCTAATCAAGAAAATACACAAAACGCGGTCGCGGCGCTGACGGCCGGCGCGGCGGATTATCTTGTTAAGCAAGGTGATTACCTCCTTAGATTACCGGTCATCCTGCAAAATGCGCAGGCGCATACACAGCTTGAAAAACAAAACCTGGCCCTGCGCGAAAGCGAAAATCGGTATCGCAATATTTTCGAAAACGCAGCCGAAGGAATATTCCAATCGACCCTTGATGGAAAATTCCTCAGCGTGAATCCAACCATGGCAAAAATCTTCGGGTACGATTCGCCTGAAGATATGATTACATCCGTGATGAACATCAATGCTCAGGTTCATATCAATACTGAGTCCCGCAAAAGATTTATAGATGAACTGCTGTCAAAAGGATCGGTTGTAAAATTTGAAGCCCAAAACCTCCGCAAAGACGGCATGATGATCTGGACTTCAACGAATGCCCGTGCTGTAAAAAACGAAAATAATGATTTTATGTATTTTGAAGGCTTTTTAACCGACATCACAGATAGAAAACAAGCAGAATTAAACATCGAAGCAAGCGAAAAAAAATATAAGACTCTTATTGAAAGCCTGCCGGGGGTTGTATTTCTTGACGATTTCCAAGATGAAAGAACCAGCCGTTACATGAGTCCCCGCATAAAAGATGTGCTTGGCTACACAGTAGAAGAATGGGTCGGGGGAGATAAATTATGGGAAACCAACCTCCATCCTGAAGACCGAGATCGCATCATTGCAGAGGATAAACGCACCAATAAAACCGGTGAACCGTTTCAGGTGGAATATCGCACAAAAAGAAAAGATGGCAGATATATTTGGATCAAGGAGGATGCATATCTGATCCTTGATCAGGCTGGAAAGCCCAGCTATTGGCATGGGATAATGCTTGATATTACGGCGCAAAAAGAGGCCCAAGAGACGATAAAAGTCAATGAGGGCAGTTATCGGGGTTTATTCAACAGCGTCACTCAGGCAATTTATATTCAAGACAAAGATGGCCGCTTCCTTAATGTAAATGATGGCGTTGTAAAAATGTATGATTATCCACGGGAATATTTTATTGGAAAAACACCGGATTTCTTGAGCGCGCCGGGCAAAAATGATATCAACAAATTGACACAAATTATCGAACGCGCCTTTATGGGAGAACCGCAAGAATTTGAATTTTGGGGAATCCGAAGAAATGGACAGGTATTTCCAAAAATTGTGAACCTGAACAGAGGCACATACTTTGGTCAGGAAGTGGTCATCGCCGTCGCACAGGACATCACTGAACGCAAATTAGCGGAAGAAGTGCTTGAACGACAACTAAAAGAACTGACCGTGCTCCACGCGACGTCCGTGGCAGGCACACAAAGCAGCACTGAAGACGAGATCATAGAAAAAGTAACGCACATTACCGCGAGTATATTTCAAGAGGTATGCGGCATTCTGCTGTTGAACGAGCAAGGGGACCATCTAATTCCGCATTTTTCCTGTATCGGGGCAGTGGCGGAAAACTGGCAAAACAGCTACCCGATCACCCGCGGAGTCACAGGCCGGGCTGTCACATCAGGCAGGACAATACGCATCGGAAATATCACAGAAGAGCTAGAGTATATCAAAGTAATGGATGGAATTAAATCAGAGCTATGCGTTCCATTTTGGGTGAACAACCATATCATCGGCGTATTTGACGTTGAAAGCAAAAAACAAAATGCTTTTGATGAAAAAGATGAGAGACTATTGAATACAATTGCCGCCGGGCTGGGGACTGCCATTGAGAAGCTGAGACTATATAAGGCTGAGCAGGCTCAAAGTAGGCGTGAAGCGGCGATCCTTAACTTAATCCGCACAGCAGCCTCGTCCCTGGACCTAAACCAAGTATTACAATCCATACTTAGCCAACTCGTTAAGGTAATCCCTTCAGACCTGGGAACGATTCAGTTGTTGGATGGAAATCAGTTGATGATTTCAGCTGCAATTGGCTTAGAAGCAATTGGTTTTGCAAAACTCGGTCCAATATTTCTTGGTGATTTCCCCCTCAACGAGATCGTACTCACACAAAAGCAGACCGTAAGAATTGAAGATACATATATTGACAACCGTTATAAACATTTCGATAGAAATGAAAAAGTGCGCTCCTTCCTCGCGATCCCATTAATTGCCAATGGAAATGCTATTGGCATTATTACCCTCGATAGTTACCAACCAAGCCACTATAACGAGCAAGATGCGGAGCTTGGTCTTGCCATTGCCAACCACGCCTCGATCGCCATTGAAAATGCGCGCCTGTTCAATGCAGAACAAAAACGCAGCAAACAGGCTGAGATCATGCGAAAAGCAACGGCGGCCTTAACCACTTCGCTTGACCCTGGAAAACTGTTTGAGATCATTTTTGACTCGCTTGCAGAAATGGTTCCATATGACAGTGCGTCCATCGAGGTATTGAAGGAAGCGTATTACGAGATCGTAGCGGGACGCGGATTATCAGAGGGGCTGATCGGTCAAAAAAACTTATCGGAATTTGAGAAATGGGGCGGGTATGAGGTGATAAGCCAGCCCATAATCATTCCAGATGTGCAAGGTGATAACCGCTTTTATAAGATGAGTGGTTCAGAATATATCCGCAGTTGGATGGGAATTCCTTTATTTTCACGGGGAAAATTGATTGGCTTCATAAATTTAGACAGCGCAAAAATTGGAATATTTACCCAGGAACATGCTTCCATCGCGCAGACATTCGCCAATCAAGCCGCTGTTGCCATGGAAAATGCCAGCTTATTCCAAAAGGAGAACCGCCGTTCTCAAATCATTGAAGCGCTCGCAAATATCGCCAATGAAATTGCCGTCACACGGGAAATTATCCCGGCCCTGGATAAGATCGCTGAACGAACCCTTTTACTGCTAAACGCGAGTACGGTCGCATTCTATTTACTCCAGGAGGATGGCGAAACCATTAAGATCGTCTCGGCACAAGGCGCGTATCAGCATGAAATGATATCGCACACCATCAAGATCGGCGCAGGCATCACTGGCAATATCATTTCTTCCGGAAAGCCCGAAATCATAGACGATGTTAGTAAAGACCCCCGCCAAATAACAGTACCAGGCACATCTGAAGATGATGCCAGACACGATACCATGATGTCAGCACCTTTGATCCTACATGGAATTTCCATTGGGGCAATTAACGCATGGCGATTAAAATCCAACGGTTTATTTGACAAGTCGGAGTTGAATTTTCTTGTAAGCATTGCCCACCAAGCCTCCATTTCAATAGAGTCGGTGCGTCTATTCCAAGAAATCACTCGACGGGCTCAGGAAGCCACCGCAATTGCGGAAGTAGGCCGTGATATCTCCGCCACGCTTCAACTTGATATCGTGCTTGAGCGCATCGCTACTTATGCCCGGCAATTACTAAAGGGTCAAACCAGCGCAGTATATCTTTTTGAACCCGAGCGATCCCTTCTGCGCGCGATCTCTGCCATCGGAGATGATGCTGAAGAGATCAAGAATGATCCGCTTGAATTGGGCGTAGGAATCCTGGGTAATATTGCATTACAAAAATTCGGTGAAATCGTAAATGATACTTTCCGCGATCCACGCGCCATTACCATCCAAGGCACTGACGATGACCCCTATGGTCACGTTATGGGAGTGCCAGTTCTCTCGAAGGAAAACCTTACGGGTTTATTGGTAGTTTGGCGAACTGGGCTTGGCGAAGAATTTCAAACTACAGACCTGGATTTCCTGAGCAGCCTTGCGCAACAAGCCGCCATAGCGATTGAGAATGCCCGCTTGTTCGAACTGGAATTACATCGTCGGCTGGAAGCGGAAACCGTCATGCGCGCCACCACCACGGTTGCCAATCTGCTTGATCTCCCCTCGTTGCATAATGCGATCCTCGACTGGTTGTTTAAAATCACGCCATATGATAGCGCCTCTATTTTAGAAATTGAGGAAGATCACCTTCGAATCACAGCCGCAAAAGGTCTCCCATCTCTGGAAAAAGCATTGGGGCAAAATTTTCCATCCGATAATATTCTTTGTCAAATCATTAATAAAACAGGCATGCCATTAATCATTGGAGATTGTCAAATCGACCCGCGCTTTGAAAAATGGGGCAACGCGGATTATGTGCGCGGATGGATGGGTATCCCTTTGACCGCGCGTGGGAGAGTGATCGGATACATCACAATAGACAGCCGCACACCAAATGCATTCAGTCAAAACGATGCAATTACCACACAAACATTCGCACATCAGGCAGCTACAGCTTTGGAAAACGCACGGCTGCTTGAAGTAGAGCGGAAGCGCCGTCGGGAAGCAGAAAATCTTCGGATTGCCGCGACAGCAATAACATCATCGCTTAATCCGCAGGAAGTTCTTGAAACCATCCTGATCTCACTGAAACAAGTAGTCCCGTTTGACAAGGGAACCATGATGCTGTTAGAAGATGAAAATATAAAAATCGTGGCTGCGCAAGGTTTTAGTAATAACAAGGCAATGCTCAACAGAACATTCCCTTCAAGCAACAAAATCGTGTCGATCATCAAGGAAACACAAATGCCGCTCATCCTTGAAGACGCGTTGGTTGATGCACGTTATGAAAGATGGGCTGGCGCAGATATGGTCCGTGGCTGGCTTGGAATCCCGCTGACATTACACGGTAAAATTATCGGCATCTTTGCTTTGGGAAGTTTGAAGTTTGCGGCATTCGATCAGAATTCAGCGGATCTTGCCCAAACATTTGCCCTGCACGCCACAGCAGCAATCGACAACATACAACTATTCGAAAATCTGCAAAAATCCAACCAGGAACTTGTTCAAGCCTACGATACGACACTAGCTGGATGGGCGAAAGCACTGGAATTAAGGGATAAAGAAACGCATGGGCACACTAACCGTGTCACTGAACTGACCATGGACCTGGCACGCTTCATCGGCATATCCAAAACTGACCTGGTTCATCTGCGCCGCGGCGTGCTATTACACGATATTGGTAAGATGGGTGTGCCGAACGAAATCCTCCATAAAGAGGGTCCTCTGAATGATGAAGAGTGGGTTGAAATGCGCAAACATCCCCAATATGCGTTTGATCTGCTCTACCCCATTACATTTCTACGACCATCTCTCGATATACCTTATTCTCATCATGAATGGTGGGACGGTACCGGCTACCCGCAAAAATTGAAAGGGGAAGAAATTCCTTTACCTGCGCGTATTTTTTCTGTTGTAGACGTTTGGGATGCCCTGCTCTCTGACCGCCCCTACCGGCAGGCTTGGGAAAATACCAGGGTAATAAATTATCTGCGCGAACAAGCCGGTACGCATTTCGATCCCAACATTGTTGAAATCTTCCTGAAAATGATGGAAGCCAAAGCCTTGCAAGAAATGCAAAAAACCCAGCCTATAAAAAGAATTGAAAAAGAGTAGAAATAAAAAGAAGGTGTAAATTTTTTACACCTTCTTTTTATGATCAATCCTCACTTCACGCGAACAAATTTCCTTTTACCAACCTGTAAAACGCCAGCATGTGGGAATAGCGAATCACCACGCTCTAATACTTCGCCGTCAAGCCGCACACCCTTTTGATCGATCAAGGCTCGGGCTTTGCTTTTACTTTCTGCAAGTTTCACGGACAGGATCACATCCACAACAGTTTGACCTTCCTGTAAATCATATTCAGGCATCTCGTCGGGAATTTCCTTTTGCTGGAATGTTTTGATGAAATTCTCCTGGGCGGACACAGCATCTATCTCGCCGTAGAAAATCGAAGTGATCTCGCTTGCCATTTTCATCTTTGCATCACGCGGATGGAACACGCCCGAAGATACATCCTTTTCGATCTGATCGATCTCCTGCGGGCTCCAGCGTGTGACCAGGCGCATATATGAACTCATGGCCGAATCAGGCACAGACATTAATTTCCCGAACATATCATTCGCGCCGGTGTTGATCGGCACAATATTTCCCGTTGATTTTGACATTCTTTGAACGCCATCGGTTCCAGGCAAAATAGCTGTGATAATTCCAACCAAAGGCCGTTGGCCCAGCGCTTCCTGTAACTTGCGGCCAGCAACAATGATATTGAATAGTTGGTCGGTGCCACCCACCTGGACATCCGTTTCCATGGCAACCGCATCATAACCTTGCATCAAGGCGTAAAAGGTTTCATGGATATAGATCGGCTCGCCTTTATCCAAACGATTGGAAAAATTATCACGCGCCAAAAATTGCTGAACCGTAAAATTTTGTCCGAGGCGGATCAGATCGACCAAGGTAAGCTTTGACAACCACTCTCCGTTGTAACGGGTCCTGGTCTTTTCACGGTCAAGTACACGGAACGCCTGCTCGGTGTAGGTCAATGCATTTTCAGCGACTTTCTCCTCGGTCAGGATCGGACGCGCTTTATTCTTATCGGAGGGGTCGCCCACCAGGGCGGTGTAACTCCCGATCAGAAAAGTCACCTCGTGCCCAAGATCCTGAAACTGGCGAAGTTTACGCATGGTAATGGTGTGACCAAGGTGCAGGTCGGTGGAAGTGGGATCATATCCGCAATACACGCGCAGGGGTCTGTTCTCTTTTTCAGCGAGCAGCAGGCGCGATCGCAGTTCAGCGGTCATGGCTTTTTTGAGGTCCTCATCCCCATACTCTGTTCCTTGCATTAAGATTTCAACTTGTTCTTCGATGTTCATAATATCTCCACTTCAAATTGACAAACAAAAACGCGCCCGCGATAGTGAGGGCGCGTTCATAGCACACCATCGCAAATATTTATGGACAGGTGCAATAATAGTATTTTTTAAAAAAGCTTGTACTGAGCATGTGCGTATTATACAACAAGAATTTCACTGCGACAAATTGAACGAAAAACTCCACGGACCTCTTATGGCAAAGAATTCGTCGCTATAAACCAATTGTTCAGCCTGCTCCTGCGTCATATCCGCGGGAATGCTCAGGATCTGCATGGCTAAGACACCATTGACATCCACACAATCCAGAGAAATGCCAATACCGCGATCCAGCAAGGCTTGCTGGATCTTAGGCATATAAACCGAACAATACTCCCCTTCACGCGGTGTTGCCGCGATGGCATCAATTACGATAGACGCGTTGGTCAGATCAGCGTCAGGCGGGACAATAAATGTCAATGTGTCACAGCGCAATCCGAGGCTGCCATTTGAGGGCTCTTGCAAACTCACCAGCATTGTTCCAAATTCCTGTACTACCAATCCGCTGTAATTCAAGCTCGCAGTTTGGATACCCCAATCTGACGCATCCGGCAGGGTGAAGCACACATCAGCGTTCACGTTTTTGCCATCTACTGAAGCACTTTGCATGCGAACTTCGATCCCACTTGCTGCTTGATTCGGCGCAGCCAATTCTGCTTGCGCACTGGGATAGGATGGGTCAATATATGCGGTAGCTGTTGGAAGAAGAACAGGCAAAACTACCACGGGCTGTTGTGCGGAAGACGCACAGGAAAAAGTATTAACCCCAGAATATACTTCTTCACGAGATTTTGTCCTCCTTTCATTTTAATTTGAACAGATCTGACACCGCGTCGCCCGCAGCGGCATACTGGAACTGGTACCCGGATTGAGTCAAACGCTTGGATTGGGCAAATCTACCTTCCACGATCAAGACGCTCATTTCCCTAAAAAGATCCGCAGCACAAAAGCTGGCATGGGAAACCAATACGGACGATGAAGCACATTTGCAAGGCTGCGGTTGAATTCTGCATTAGATGTGGGCGTAGGCGCAATGAGATTATACACGCCGCGCATATTTTCGTTTTCGATCAAGAATCGTACTCCCCCAACCCAATCGTCGATGTGGATCCACGGCATGGCTTGCTTACCAGAACCAAGCGGTCCCCCGGCAAACAGCTTGATGGGCAGTGCCATCAATGAAAGCAGCCCACCATCTTTGGCAAGTACAGGCGCAGAACGAACGATGACCCGACGCACTTCCAATTCTTCAACAGACTTTGTTGCGGCTTCCCACTGCACGGTAAGCTGGGCAAGGAAATCATCAGCAGGTGGTGTGGACTCATCGGCCAGGCCGCCATGTAGTCCATAATGGTTAATGCCTGAGACTTGGACAAAAATGCCCGGACGGTGATCCGCTTCCTGAACCGCTTGAACAAGCGCCAGGCCTGGCTGGACGCGCGAATCATGAAAATCACGTTTGGTTGAGGCAGTCCACGGCCAGGAGGCAAGTGTCCGTCCAACAAGATTCACGATCACATCCATTTCATTGACGAGCTGCCCCCAACCCTGTGTAGTTTTGGCATCCCATTTTATGAACTGTACACCATCGCTTGAGATGCGTGAATTGCGCGAAAGAATAAAAACCTCGTGGCCGTCGGCAAGAAGAGAGTTGGTCAGTGCGCTGCCCAGAAACCCTGAACCGCCTGCGATCAATATTTTCATGCAATTTCTCCTATGTCCTGTCTTCCGAAGTGCTATTAAGTGGCATTATAATCATGCGGATTATAGAGTCACTATGCAGGAACCTGTACTGGTACTCAACGCTAATTTTGAGCCTATTCATGTATGCTCAACCCGGCGTGCGATCGGCCTGATCCTTGCAGGCAAAGCCGATATGATCCTGAACGGGCGCGGGCACATCCGCACAATTTCGCAATTATTGCCGCGCCCCTCTGTCATTCGACTGGAAACCCAAGTTCATCGGCCGCGGCCACACGTCAAATTAACGCGTCGCGAAATATTCCGACGTGATAATTATACCTGTCAGTATTGCGGAAGGCGCGATGTTAACTTAACTGTGGATCATGTCATTCCGCGTCATTTGGGCGGACAGCATGTGTGGGTAAATCTGGTGGCTGCCTGCTCAGCCTGTAATCACCACAAAGGTGGTCGCAAAGTGGAGGAGGCTCACATGCGCCTGATGCATATTCCAAAAGAACCACCCGGAAATGCAGCATATATCTTTGGACGGCATCTCACAGAGAATGGCGAGTGGCAGCCTTATATTTCAGGCTGGTAGGCTATTTTTTTTTATTCCAGTTTTACTACAAGGACTTCATTACGCTTTGTAAAAGCGCAGGGGTTATATAGGCCTCGATCATGGCGGCGATGGCCAATAAAGGCATGACCAACCCGATAAATATTTTCGTCCAATCCGCGAGTAATTCCAGGATCACCTCACCCATGGATCTGCCAGTTTGCGGTGTGACAATGGAAACCCCCATATACAGCACCACAGCACAGCCGATCATCAACGCTGGAATTTCAAAGACACCATGCGGCACAACGCCCGCGAGAAAGATCGGCCAGGCCTGGATCCCAAGCAGCTGAAACAAGGCGAACAAGCCGCCAATGATCCCAATATTGACCATGTAGAGCAAAACCCCCAGCACACTAAAGGAAAACAATCCCGCAAAAAATATCAAAGCGACCGCGCGCGTATTATTCATGAACAGAAACGGCGCATTGATATTTTCCTGAAAGCCTGAAAGATCTGGCATTTCTGTAACACGGTCGGTCAATTTTTGAAGATTTTCCGGGGACGTTCTACTAATCGCCGCAGGAATATTTACCATGATCCAATCGTAGCCCATCCATAAGCTCACACCCGCGATCAAGGCAACCGCCAGCAACGCGGGCGTGATGCGCCGCAGGGCAATCATCAAAACGTTCCGATACCATTCACCAAGAGAGCGCGCCCCGCCAAAAAAATCGGTCCAAAATGTGCGCCACATCCAACGCAGGTTGAATGAATCTATCTCGCGTCCAAGCAGATACTCGCGTTGGAAATGAGCAATGCCCACCCGGATCAGCAGCAGCGAAATGATCATCACCCCAGCGATTGCAAGCCAAAGTACCTGGTCGTTTCCCCAAAAAAGCATCACAGCCTCGCCTTGCATCAAGATCGCAACGGGGATCACAATGAAAGATGCCAGCAAATTCGCAGCCTTTACGGAGGTTGACTGAACGGAAATCACAATGGCCGCGCTGACCATCAAAGTCGCATGGGCCGTGGTCAACAGGATCAATTGCAGCATGGTAATGAAGGGGGGCATGACAAGCTGTTGGCGGGAAATCATAACCAGATAGAAAGCGATGGAAAGGTAACTGGCCACCAACGGTGTAACCACACCCACCAACAATTTACCAAAATACAATTGCCAATTATCCAACGGGGCGCTCAGCATGGGCTCGATCGTACCGCGTTCCTTCTCACCCACAAACGCTTCCAACGCTACCACCAACGAAATCGTGATCGGAAAAAAACCAATGATCATGATCGAAAATGGCACAAGTCTTTCGAGGATCAAATTCGCGTTATATTGATTCAAAAAATCCACTGTCTGCTTGGCAAACTCATTCATCAATACGGGAAAACAAAAAACAAGGATGATCATCGGCGTCAAGACGCGCCAGTCACGGAATTGGTCTTTTAGTTCACGCCCAGCAACAAGCCAGACAGGTTTTAATTTATTGAACATTCTCGCGTCCTTTTGCATCCGCCATCACTTTGAGATATACCTGCTCAAGCGTACGCGGTTCCTCTTGAATTGCCATTACAGGCACAGACATTGCCGATAATGATCTCAAAATAAGAGGATTGGACTCCTGCGGACGCGGCACCCTCACTTTCAAACTGGTCGCTGTTTGAGAGAGCAGTTGCACATCTTCCGGTAATTCAAACCCAGTCGAATCCCACGCTTCAGAAAATTTGATCTCATACTCCGGCGCGCCCAGCACATTACGCTTTAATTCTTCCAATGTCCCCTGTAATAAAATCCGCCCGCGATAAATAATGGCGATCTGATCTGCAAGAATCTCAACTTCTGTAAGATTGTGGGAACAGATCACTATGGTACGCTTCGACGACTTCAAACGCGCAATCTCATCCCGCACCAATCGCGCGGACTCTGGGTCCATTGCTGAAGTAGGTTCATCCAGCAGCAAGACGCCAGGATCATGCATCATGGCGCGAGCCAGCGCGAGTTTCTGGCGCATCCCTTTGGAGTATTCACCGATGCGGCGGTGTGATGCCTCGCTCAACCCAAAATATTGAAGCAAATGATCGGTTCGTGATTTACGCAACTGCGGCGACAAACTATATACCTGCCCAAAAAAATCCAGGTATTCAACTGCTGTCATACGCATATACAAACCATGCTGTTCAGTCAGCACACCCACCGAAGCGCGGACATCATGTCCGTTCCTGACTACGTCAAAGCCAGCCACCCGCGCCCACCCGCGCGAGGGTTGCAGCAGTGCGGTCAACATACGCACCGTGGTGGTCTTCCCAGCGCCATTCTGACCCAATAAAGCCAGTATCTGCCCAGCCTGCACATTAAGATCCACCCCATCTACCGCCAAAAAATCATGAAATTGCTTGCTCAGATCGTGAGTTTCTATCATATAGGTTCCTTACATATCTTGTATCTTTAGTACACGACAAGATATGTAACAAGATACTTACTTTGAGATTGACTGGTTCTATTGTATTCCCCACGGTTCAATTTCTGCCTTCACAGTGACCTTACAATTTCTGCGGAATTCGGTGCCGTAAAAACGAACCAATTCCCGCGCAAAAAAGGGTGAGGGAAAAAAATACTTGATTGATATTGATTCCATTGATGAAAGCGACATCAAGGCGCAGAAATTCCAAAAATAAACGGAAAAAGGAATACAACCCAATATACGCAAGAAATAAGTCACCCGCCTTGAGATTGTTCACAAAACGGCGCGCAAACCATAATAGGAAAACCATCGTTGCAAAGTTCAACATCACTTCATAAGCAAACAACGGATGATAAGTTTCCACGGTTTCAAATCCCACCAAACGATAGGCGGGCTCAATAAAAATCTTCCAGGGCAAGTTCGCGGGCAGACCGTATAATTCCTGATTGAAATAATTTCCCATACGGCCTATCGCTTGCGCCAATGCAAGGCCGGGCGCAAGCAGATCAGCCAGTTCCCAAAAATTATTTTCATTCGCACGCGCAAAAAAATATAGAGCAACAATTCCGCCGATCCATGCGCCCGCGATGCCAAAACCACCGATCCACAACGAGAGTATGTCAACCGGGTGGGAAAGGTAATACTGGGTTGTCAGACCAAGCTGAGCGGAAGAAAGAGGCGGGGTGAGAATATGCCAGAGGCGTGCGCCAATCGTTCCCCAGATGATTAACGGCAGAAAAAGATCTGAAATAATTCCAACATCATAATTATTTTTTTTTGCTTCATGCGCTGCAAGCAATAACCCCGCGGCAACACCGAATATGATCAATAAGCCTCCCCAGCGAAAAAGCAGGGGGCCAAGAAAATATCCTTCCTGGGTCAGGTTCAATGCAAGTACTCTTTATTATCTCTGGCTTTTCGCATCCGTTCATGTCCCTGTACGCGAACATGCAGGATGCGTTGAAAAGCCGTGATATTGCCAAGCACTGCAATCACAGAAACTGCAACGAACGGTTGATTGAATATAAGCAAGGGAATTAAAACAAAGTATCGCTCAACGCGTGTAAGGATGCCAACTTTAGCAGTGAACCCCAATCCTTCAGCGCGCGCTTTGACATAAGAAACCAGCACGGAGCCGCCTGTAGCTACGAATGTGATGATGACGCCGGGGGAGTTTTCCTGTGAAAGAAAATAATAGAGCAATCCGCCAAATGTGATGAATTCAGCGTAACGATCACTGACCGAATCAACGAAACCGCCAAAGTCAGAGGATTCACCGCGCAAACGAGCCATGGTTCCATCCAAAGCATCAACCAGGACAAACAACAAAAGAACGATCCCGCCTATTGTCATTTTACCTTGCGAGATAAAGTATGCACCAGCGGCGGTACCAGCAAGCCCTAACAAAGTTATCGCATTTGGCGTTAATCCAAGACCATTCAAGAAAGTACCTATGGGATCCAATATGCCTTTGAAAATGATGCGCAATCGATCAGTAAAAGTTGGTTTTGAATTCATAATGTATATTCCAAACTTCGGAAGTCAAAATTGACTTCCGAAGTTTGGAATTATCCTTTAGGGTTCTTATCTTCTTCGTCCATCATATCTTCTTCGCTGACGAGCACATCGCGCTCCTTGCCGCCGCCTTGAGAGGGTCCGACAACTCCCATCTCTTCCAACTGATCGAGCAGGCGCGCAGCACGTGGATATCCGATCCGCAAGCGGCGTTGAATCAGCGATGCGGATGCGCGCTGACTGCTGCGTACAATGGAGATAGCCTGTTCGATCAAACCGTCATCCTGGTTTTCATCAGGTTCCTGCAGGAGTTTTTCCCACGGCGGGGTTTCATCTTGTGTGTCGCTATTCTTCTGCCAGTGAGAGATGATGCGCTCGATTTCCATATCCGTGATCATCACGCCTTGCGCACGCACAGGGTTGCCAACTTCAGGATTCAGGAAGAGCATATCTCCGCGCCCAAGCAGGGATTCTGCGCCGGTGTAATCCAAAATAACGCGGCTATCAATGCCCGAAGCAACTGCAAACGCCAAACGTGCAGGGAAATTGGCTTTGATCAAGCCCGTAACCACATCTGTTGAAGGGCGCTGTGTAGCGACTACCAAATGAATCCCCGTTGCACGCGCCATTTGCGCAAGGCGGACAAGGTTGTGCTCGGTCACATCCGGAGCAGACATCATTAGGTCAGCAAGTTCATCGATCAATACCACAATACGGGGTAACGCCTTGCCATCCGCTTTGCGAGTCACTTTGCGATTGTATGCTTCAAGATCTCGGGCATGAGCGCTCTCTAGCAAACGATAGCGATGCTCCATTTCAACGACGACCCAACGCAGAACTCCCAAAATACGTTCGATGTTGGTTTCAACTTTTCCATATAAATGTGGCAGTCCATTGAAGCGAATCAATTCCACCATTTTCGAATCGATCATGACCATACGCAGGTCTTCGGGCGTATTGTTCATAGCGAGACAGGCCGCAATCGAAGTAATACACACGGACTTTCCAGAACCCGTGGCACCGGCAATCAGGACATGCGGCATACGAGCAAGATCAGCGATCAGAGGATGTCCCGATACATCACGTCCGATCGCAATGGTTAACGGAGCGCCTACTTTATTAAACGCATCTGATTCGAGCAGCGTCTTTAATCGGACAACGGAGCTGTGCGTATTTGGAACTTCAATACCCACATAAGGTTTGCCGGGCACAGGCGCTTCAATACGCAATCGCTGGGCAGATAATGCCAGAGCTATATCTTTTTCCAATGAAGCGATCTGCGCGACGCGCACTTTCATTTGCAGTGCATCGTCTTCATCTGAGCCGGGCTTTTTTATAAACCCCGGCTGTACAGCAAATTGGGTCACAGAAGGTCCAACGCGATATCCGATAACGGTGGCAGGAATACCAAACTCAGCGAGGGTCTTCATGATGAGTCCCGCAGTTTGATTGATCGTTCGTTCATCCGCGCGGACAGCTGTTTCTGCCAGTAGAATTTGCAGCGGCGGAAGGTCTTCAGCGCGGGTAAGCGCCTTGGTGGATTTCTCTTCCTTCTTGTCAACAGATTTTAAAGAGGTGCGAAATTCCGGCGGCAGTGGTTGAGTTTTCTTCCTTGGCGCTGCTGCTGATTTTACAGGTTGTTCGTCCTTCTGTATTTCCGCTGGCACTGACATTGGAGGATCCAAAACGATCGGCGACGCTTCGCCCGCTACTTGCAATAACCATTCTTCAAGTTTTGTCCACAGGCCAAAACCTATCATGATCATGAACGCCCAGAGAATTACCAGGACCAGCGTACCCCACACTTGACCGAGAGACTGCCAAGCCAAGGTAGCCAGCCCCCAGCCTAAGCGGCCACCGTCCATCCCGGCCTCGGCCCGGATGAGATCATTACCTTTTAAAATAGCGACCAGCGCCAAAGTTAGCAGAGACGCGATTTCAATTGAAATAAGCCGTCCCCAATGAATATCGCCCCCATCGCGCTGTAAAAGGGAGGATCCAAAGTACGCTAGCGCGAAGATAACAATGAAACTGCCCCAACCAAACCAAAGTTTGAGCAGGCTGGCGAAAGGGGTCAGCAGCGTACCTTCGGTAATCTTCCAGATCGCAAGCAGGGACATGATCGCAAATGCAACCAAGGCCACACCGATCGCATCACGAAGAAAACGGCCAAAGTGCAGGTTGAAGCGTGCGAGTCGTTCGAGCCAATCATTTTGTGGAACTTCAGACATTTGTTTTATTCAAGCCTCATGCTTAAACCCATGCGTTGATGTGCAGCGTCTAAATGCAGAATACGAACTTGCACAGCCTGTCCCTCTGAAAGAGTCTCTTTCAAGGGCTTGCCATCTGTCTGTGGAATTTCAGAAGCGTGGATCAATCCTTCCACGCCGGCATCGAGGCGGGCAAATGCGCCATAGGAAAGAACACTTGTGATAACCGCTGACTTGATACATCCTTCCGGGAAATCAGCAGCGGCATTTTGCCATGGATTCGATAATAATCGCTTCAGGCTTAAAGCAACACGGCATCGTTCCGGCGCAAGTTCAAGCACTTGCACATCGATGGTTTGCCCCATTTTCACTATCTGGGTGGGATGCGAAACACGCCCCCAGGATAATTCAGAAATATGGATGAGACCTTCCACGCCGCCAAGGTCAACAAAAACACCAAAATCAGTTATGTTTGTAATGACACCTTTAACGTGTTGACCTGGCTGCAATGCGTGAAACAATTCGGCACGTTTGCCTGATTCGGATTGTGCTGCACGCTCAGAGAAAACCACACGCCCATCTTCAGGCACACACTCGATCACCTTCAAACGCAGAGAACGGCCAACATAGGATTCAAGATCATGATCGCGGTCAACATTCTCCGCCCTGCCCGCCAGATCGATAAGATGTGAGAATGGGACAAAGCCGTATAGTCCATCGCCTTCAACAAGCAGGCCACCACGATTGTGACCTGTGACAGAGAGGTCTATGATCTGATCACGAAGATACAGATCCTTGACCTGAATCCAGTTTGTAGCTGGTTTCTTTTCTGAAACTGCTGTTTTTGTAGTTTCATTCTCCTCGGCCCTGCTGACACCCACCGAATGCACTGGTTCATGAGCCGCAGAACGACTCTCTTCCGCCAGTACCGACGACCACCAGCCCTCGTCAATGGCGGGCATTGGATTTTCCTGATTCCTTTTTTGGCCTGTCATTATGGCCTCCTTCAATACTTGATAAAATTAAGCGCCGGGCTTTCACGATAATCGATTCGGGGAAGTCACGCCTATTAGAAAATTTCCTGTTTATTGATCCTTGAGATTTACTTCCATTTCAAGGATCGCCTTTGCAACCGCTTCTACAGCCACACGCTGTTTTCGATATAGATCTGCTTCAGACATGGCCAGACGCGAAGCCACATCACGAACCTTGCGTCCTTCGATAAATTTCATTTCGAGGATATTGTACAGTATCCATTCGGTGGTGAATTTTCGATCACCGCCGGGTTTAACCTGGTCAACAGCCTTGCGCAACAAAGAGCGAAGCGCGTTAGCCGAATTGCCGTCATCTTTTTCAGCAAGGTCGCGCACCACTTGCAGTTTGATCATCGGATTATTGGTAAGTTTTGGTCCGCCCCAATAATGCGTAAGCGCATCTTTAACCCAATTAGCCAGATCTTCCTCTTCAGGAAGTGGCTCGGCGAGCAAATTAGCGCGAGTATCGTAGCGGCCGGCCGCACGCATACGCTGGATCAACTCGACCTGTGGCTGCAGGTCAGCCAGCGAACGGAATACGCGCTGCTGTAATTGACGGTCTTCCAGGGCAAGGGCGGCACGGTCTGCCAGCAGCCACAGCGCATCGCGCTGCTCCCGCTCCAGAACTTGTTTCTCGGGCCGTGCCACCCCGAGCAAGCCGAGCAGGGACGGCAATTCATCTTGATCCATATCTGCACGCCTGCGCTGATGTAACGGCAATACCCAGAAATTACCCCATTGAAATTCACGCCTTGGATCGTCTGGCACTTTTTCAAGGACTTCTGTTAATCCTTCCTGGTCAAGCATGGCGCGATTCCCGGCAACGATCAATGGGGAAAGAGTCTCATCGTCCAGCGCGGCAATAAAAGCAGATGGGGATTGCAAGTGATCACGCACCGCGGCAAGCACAGCTTCAAGAAATTGCTGCAGGTCGCCCTGTGTCAACAAACGTTCTTCAAAATTTTGAAGAACTTTCAACTCACCGCGATCACTTCCAAAGAACAGCCAGCGTTCCCAAAGAGGTGCAGCAAAAGTAATGGCATGTTCAAGCGACAAGATCGTGGCAACCACAATAAATGGCACAAATGCATTATACGGAGAGCCGAAAAATTCACCGCCGCGACGGACAACGGTCATTAATGCCAACGCAGCAGAGGCGGTCACAGGTCCGCGCATGATCCATTTGACCAAACGGCTCTTGATCACACGGTCAGGCCATGAAACGCCAAAGAACGCAACCGCATACGCCATCACAATCACCAATGCGCCGACAAGCACATTGATCATGGTCGCCACGCTCCAGAATAAATAAGGATGTTCCGCAGCAAGTCCATACCCAAACAAAAGGTATGGATAGGAACCAAGCGCCGGCGCAGTCGCGCCAGCCATCAAATACAACATACGGCGGCGGCCAGAGCGGGTCAACATTAGGCTATACGCACGCGCAAAATTCACCCCTGCCCAAACCATTGCAGCGACATAGAAAAGCGTAAAAACTTCGGTCCAAATCGTTCTCAAGAGATGCGGAGCTGGTTTCCCATCCGGCACGAGCGGACCAAGTAAATATCCAAACGCGAGCAGTGCGAGAAAGAAAACAGAAACAATATACATACCGCGCACCGCGAATCTTCTTCGCCCACGGGAGGGGCGGCCTGCTGTCACAAGTAAGGCATCAGAAAGGTGCAGGTACGCCGCAGGGAGAAAAACAATACCAAACCATTGCAGCCGCAAAAGCAGGTCAAGTGTTTGCGTTGCAAGTGATTTATCCTGCAAGGCTTCGGCGGTAAAAACGATCACCACGCAAAGTAGAATGATCGCGAATGAACGCGCCACTCTATCGCGCAAGTTGAATGAAAGCGCATATAGGAATAGCGAAAATGCCGTAATGGCAATCCCCGCAGTTAGGATTTGATTTAGTGTCTGGATCCCCGCCAGCAACGTATCTGTCCAACCGTTAATCATACAACCCTTCCAATAAAAGATTCAACACCAAGCAGGCCAACCTGCCTTACATATTATTTTATATTCCTGGAAAAAAATAAAGCCACATCCTGATTGTTATAATAGTGGTCATTATACCCGCAGAATTCATACCCGAACTTTTGCGCCAAACGGACAGCGGGAAGGTTTTTTGACTGCATCTCAAGGATCAACCGACGATGCGATCTGTTCCCCGCCCAATCCTGCGCGGCTGACAATAAGGCGCTACCAACCCCCTTACGGCGGTGCGTGACATTCACTACAAGGTCAGTAACCCAGACAACTGAAGCGGCTCCACGCTCAAGCAGACTAATGTATCCGACAGGTTCCTGACCCACCAACCCCGTATACATCATGGATTTTCTCACCCAATCATCTGCAAGCGCGAACGGATTATGAGGATATTCGATCGTAATCGAACGCGGCAAGCGCACTTCACGAAATGAAGCAATTGCCTGACCAGGCTCACGGCGCAGTTCCAACTGCCAAACCGATTCACTGGCAATAGAATGGTCAAAACCCATTAATCGTGAAAGGTCATTTGCAACGGTGGGACGAATGTCAATTTCAATCATAATTTTTCCAAAGTTGGTGATCATTGTAAGGGGACAATCCGTACGGGCACAATACAAACAGGAAGCGACTGTCCCTGATTATCAGTAACCACAAGACGAAGTTGGTAATCGCCGGGTGTTAATGTAGTTGTATCCCAACGTCCAAGCGAGCCTTCATTCACGGTCGCACGCCCGGCGGAAATGGTTGCCCAGGTATTACTTCCTTGAGATGCCACTTCGTATTTATAAAAACCAAAATTAGGGATATTTACTGTGCCGATCAATTCAATAGCGCCTTTAATCTCCTCCCCAGGATTCGGGGAAATGATCTCAATCTGATCGGGTGTACATCCAGTAGAATTTAATGCGATTTTTGGAATCGGGTTTGCGAACTGGGTCATCATTTCCACAGACAGGGTACCTGTGGGTGTTGAAATCAAATCCAGTGTGGGGGTACCTAAAAAAGTATCCAACGGAAGGCCGGGAATCACAAAAGAGGCAATGAATACCTCCGCACAAAATAAGACAACGATCAAAATCGAAATCGCAGCAGACTGCCCCAAGCGACGTGATGAGAACTGACGTTCCAGACTGTAAACAGCAGTTTGAACTTCCTGCCAAGAGCGCCATAACCAGCGGAAAGCAAACATACCAAATATGGCAAGGAGGATATAGATCAGCACCTCGTAGGAGGCGAGAAATTTATAAAGTTCAGTCATGCGCAAACATCAATAGTGATTATTCCAAATCACGCAATACACCACGAATGATCATTTCAACCTTGGGCGTGATGACTTTACCAGCCTCGATCACCTCTTCGTGGGTTGTTACTGTTGAACCATCCAGATTAGCCTTGTTGCTGATCCCAGAAAGACCCAACACACGCATATTACCATGCCGCGCAACGATCACCTCAGGAACTGTAGACATGCCCACAGCGTCGGCACCAGCCATGCGCAGAAAACGCAGGTCGGCGGGAGACTCAAAGGATGGTCCGCTCAGGCCGGCGTAAACCCCTTCGCGCAAAGTCAATCCATTATCCATCGCAACTTGACGTGCAAGCTCGCAATATGAGCGATCATACGGCTGGCTCATATCCGGGAAGCGCGTACCGATCTCGTCCAAATTTGGCCCCATGAGTGGATTCAATCCTGACATCCCCATCAAATTTATCTGATCTGTTATAAGCATGACATCGCCGGGCTCAAAATCTGGGTGAACGCCCCCGGCGGCGTTTGTAACAATCATGCTGGGAATGTCCAAACGCTGCATCACACGCACCGGCAAGGTCACCTGTCCCATTGTATAGCCTTCGTAATAATGGATGCGCCCCTGCATCACAAGCACGGGTTTGCCTTCCAAATAACCAATGACAAACCGTCCCGCGTGGCCATGCACCGTAGAAACAGGAAAATTAGGCAGGTCGTTGTACGAGATACGGACTGCATCCTGGACAGAATCAGCTAAACCGTTAAGTCCGGAGCCAAGGATAATCCCGGCAACGGGTTGAATTGATATTTGATCTTTTATCATTTTCACAACGGAATCGATCTCTGAGAGAGTAATAAAATTTTGCATTTACGCTACCTGCTTATAAAGTATTACACTCGACCATGCCCCCATTGGAAAGGTCAAATGCTGTTTGCGATTATATCAGAAATCACAAACAGGCTTTTGAAAGGTAGAAAAATTCTGTTTCTTATGCTATCCTACGTGATGTAATGAAACACCCATCCGAAAAAGATCTAATCACGCTTTCATCCATGATCCTGGGATTCACGGGAATCTGTTTGTTATTGACCCCGTCCCGTTTAAATTCAGTAATCATTGGTCTTCCAAATTGGGTCCCCACGTGGCTGGGAATATGTTCATTCCTTACTTCCCTATCGTCGCAGATTTTTTTAGCCCTGCATCATCAAAAACGAAGCGGGGTCATTCAAGGCGCATCGACGATTTTACTATTTATTTTTGCAGCAGTTTTCTTGAGGGCAGGGTTATATATCGAAGGTATCATTATATTATTCACGGGGATCACACAGTTGGTTCTGGCATCGCCATTTCATTTTTTATCCGCACGGAAGCATTCGTTTAAGACCGCCTCTACAGCCATCGCCTTCGCGTGCGGGATCGTTCTAGCGTTCTCCGAAGGTCATTATTATCGATTTGATATCACCCTATATAAAACTCCTCTGGTAATCGGGTTCTTAACCACTGCCTTATTTGGGATGATCGCAATCGTCCTTCCAACTCTAAAATACGGCTCGCTGCTGTTTCGCCTGCAGATCATTCCGTGGCTGGTCTGGTGTTTCATCTTTTCACCAAACCGAGTAATTGCTAATTTAATCGCGCCTGCTTTGCTTATTATGATGATCGTTTTCAGTGACTTACTGCCATGGAAAAGGCTTTACCTGCCTGAGGATGACATGTTCGGACGCCGCATCATCATGACGGCAAGTACACTGGCATTAACTTTACTTATCTTCCTCAGCGCGCTGTTGTATATCATAGACCGTTCAATTGCCCCATTAAATCTATATTTATTGACGGCCCGCGATGCGGCCTTTTGGTTCTTAATAGCATTATCTCTACTTCTCTATTATGAAGTATCCATGATCATTATGACGATCAACGGATTGATGCATGAATTAGGCGATGCTGAAGATGAAAGGGGAAAATCTACATCTGAAACTAACACAAAGACATGGAACAATCGTCTGGAACCTTATATCAAGCCTTTCATACTTATCAGTAATGGACTCCGCATTCGACTGACTGCCCAGGCCGAGCAGACCAGGGTACTTGGGGAACAGCTAACATATGAAAAGAAACGCATCACGCAATTGACCCTGCTGCTGGAATTGAGTCAACAGCTTGAAAGCCAGTTAGACCGGCCTGTCGCGGCGCAACTGGCCATGAACACGCTTGAGCGCGCACTGGAGTGTTCACTTGCGAGTCTGTATATCCACGAACCGGATCAAAAACAATTCATGCTCCTAGCCGCCGCAGGTGAACAGACCAAGATGATGCCATCCGGCTACCGCCAAAGTATTTCAGATGGGGTGATCGGGCGCGCTGTCCGTCAAAGGAAAACACAGATCGTTAATGACATCAAAGCAGATGCTGATTACATTTGCTTTGATAACGAGCCAAATCTATCGGCAGTTGTCATACCGATAATATTCAACGGTCATGCGAATGGAACGATCGTACTCAACAGCTTAAAGGTGAACGCCTTTGACAGTCTCGACATTGCTCTTGCCGAAGCTGTCGCCGCGGAACTCAGTCGCGCGTGGGAACGCTCCGGTTACCAGGAGCGGCTGATGAATCTTGTTCAGGCAGGCAGTCAATTAGCTTCCATGGTGGAACCTGAATCCACAGCCAGAGAAGTAGCCTTCATCACCAGAGAAATTTTGCAGGCTCGGTTCACATTTGTACACATCCAATTGGGACAGGAAAGAAACTTCGCGCAGAGCGCTTCCGCCGGCAACGCGCCGCATCTATTGGAATCTCTTGGAAAATCCTTAAACTCAGATGCGCTAATGCAGATCGCATCCCAGGCTGTGCAGCCCTTCCGTGTGCGGGATGTTCGGAAATACGTTGCGACCTCACATCTCATTATTGACCACCCAAGTTTACGAAGCATGTTGATCATTCCGATTCGCTGGCATCGGATCAATATTGGGGCGATCTTCGCATTCGGCAAAAAGAATGAAGTTTTTTTTACCGAAAACGATGAAGCCCTCGCCGAACTTCTTTCCATTCAAACCGCGGGTGCATTTGAAAGCACCTGGCTTCAACAGGAATTACGCGCATCCCTGAGGATCACATCCCTGCTCTACCGGTTAAGCAATCAGATCATTCAAGCGGAAAACCTGGAACACGCCGCTTCTGATATCGCTCAAACAGCGCACAAACTCGCAAAAAGCACCACAACAGGAATCATACTGTTCACCCCGGCAGGCGACTTGATCACTGAGATGCAGATCGACTCCAATGGTATTCATCATGATCGCGAGCATCCAATGGATCTCATAAAAGACACCATGCAGTCGGGTCAATTGATTTACATTTCATTGGGAAATTCGACAGTACGAACCTGCCTGCCCATTCAAACCCCCGTTCAAAAATACGGCGCAATCTGGATGGATGCGCCTGAAGATCAGGGGCATAAACCCACCGCAAACCCCAATGACCTGCAAGCGCTTGTCAATCAAGCGGCCATCGCGCTGGAACGTTCCTTATTATGGGTGGAGTCACAAAGACAGGCGCTCGAGATCAAAGCGGCTTACGATAAATTAGAAGCCACTTATGATCAAACCCTCGAGTCACTCATGTCTGCTCTGGACGCCCGCGACCGCGAAACCGAAGGTCACAGCACGCGCGTGGCTCATCTCGTCGCAAAATTAGGCGAAGCGCTTGGCTATTCATCCAAAGACTTAAAAGTTTTGGAACGCGGATCGCTGTTGCATGATATTGGCTAGATAGGAATCAGCGACACGATCCTGCATAAGCCCGGACCGCTCAGCGAAGAGGAATGGTTGATTATGCGTATGCATCCCGATATCGGCGCAAAGATCGTGGCGGGCATTCCCTTCCTGCAAGAGACCATCCCGCTCATCCGCCACCATCAGGAAAAGTGGGATGGGACAGGCTACCCTGCGGGCTTGCATGGCGAGGAAATCCCTGCTCTGGCGCGCATATTTTCAGTGGTAGACACCTTCGACGCATTAACAAGCAAACGACCCTACCGAAATGCAATATCGGCAAGCGAAGCGGTGGATTATTTACGTGAGCAAGCCGGAATAATTTTCGATCCAAACATTGTGGAAACATTTGAAAAATTGATACTGACCGAAACAAAATCAACCTGACAATTCAGTCAAAAATGGCGCTGTTATATCATCACTTCCCCAAAAGCCTTCACCGTTTTCTCTACACCCGCATCGTCCACCCAATAATGCGTCACCAAACGAAACCGCCTCGGCCCCGCCCAATCTACCAGCACACCACGTGCCTTCATTTCTTCGACGATTTGATCAACACTTAATTTGACTTCATCCAAGAGATCAAAATACACCATATTGGATGATGGGCTTGCATCCAGCTTTATTCCCCTAACCTGCTTCAACCCCTCGAACAGACTCTTCGCCCGGGCATGATCCTGTCCAAGCCGCGTGGACATTTTATCCAGCGAGATCAGTCCCGCCGCAGCCAGCACTCCAGCTTGACGCATCCCGCCGCCCAGCATCTTTCGCAAGTGTCGCGCGCGTGTAATAAATTTCTTCTTCCCTACCAGCATCGACCCAACCGGGGCGACCAATCCCTTGCTTAAACAAAACATGACAGAATCTGCAGGCTCAACCAGAGCTTTAACGGATACATTAAGCGCCGCCGCCGCATTGAAGATCCGAGCACCGTCAATGTGAAGAAATAAATTATTGTCGTGCGCGATCTTTCCAACAGCTTGAACATATTCCACCGGAAGCACGACCCCGCCGCATGAATTCTGAGTATTCTCAAGGCAGATGAGTCTCGTTATTGTGTGGTGCACATCCTCGGTCTGGATGGATGCGAGGATTTCATCCAACGCAAGAGTGCCATCGGATTGATTCTTTATTGGGTGCGGATGAATCCCGCCCAACGCAGACATTCCACCCGCTTCATTCACATAGATATGAGATTTATTTCCAACGATCACCTCATCTCCGCGTTGACAATGCACAAGCAAGGCCAACAGATTGCCCATTGTCCCCGAAGGCACAAAAAGAGCATCTTCTTTACCCAGCATCTCCGCAGCTTTTTGTTGTAATTGATTTACCGTGGGGTCATCCATATAAACATCATCACCAACCTCAGCTTCAGCCATCGCCTCGCGCATTTCGGGTGTAGGCTTGGTCACTGTATCAGATCGAAGGTCAACATATTCCATAAAAAATCTCCTGACTAAATGTACTGCCTAACTTCTTCCAAAACTTTTTTCAATTCATCAGGTAATTCGGCCTCAAACAATCTCGGCTTCTTTTCATTTGGCAAAACGATCTTAAGTTTCGCATGCATAAAAAAAATGTCTATCGATATGGAGCGTTACACTTTTTTTTCCCATAGATCGAATCGCCAACGATCGGACAACCTAAAAATTGACAATGCAATCTGATCTGATGAGTGCGTCCGGTAAATGGATGAAACTCCAATAGCGTATGGTCGCTAAAAGACTCCAACGTTTTGTATTCGCTGACTGATTCGCGCCCTTTACCAGCGGGAACGATCGCCATTTTTTTTCTGTGACTTGGGTCACGGCCAATGGATGCTTCCACCCGCCCGGTGGGTGTAGGCGGTTTGCCGTCGACAAGTGCAAGGTATGTTTTCTCAACAGTCCGCAGGCGAAATTGATCCTGCAGCCAGCGGTGAGCACGCTCATTCTTAGCAAGCACGATCAGACCTGACGTTTCCTTATCCAATCTGTGCACCAGACCAGGACGCTCCTCACCGCCGATGCCTTCCATATCCGGGTCATAACCCAAAACAGCATGGACCAGCGTGCCCGAGTCGTGTCCCGCCGCAGGATGGACCACCATGCCCGCGGGCTTGTTCACAACAATCAAGTCATCATTTTCAAAAATAATATTCAATGGGATATTTTCACCCACCAGCCCGCTCGGCACAGGTGGAGGCACGCGCACTTCAATCTCAGCCCCTGTATCAATGGATTGGCCTGATTTTTTGGCAGGGACCTTATTTATGGAAACAAATCCGTCGTCGATCAAGCCCTGCAAACGCGCGCGAGAGAATTCAGGCAGACGAGTTACAAGGAATTTATCAAGGCGTTCAGCTTTTTCCCCATCATAACGAAATTTCTCTATGCGATCGCTCAAGACTGCTCACCACTGATATTCGATTGTTCATTATTCACTATTGATTGGTCACCATCCGATGACAACTTTGCCGCGTTCTTTTTTTCCTGTTGTTCCTTGTACCATACACCAATCAATAGAATGATGACGCCGATCGTGATGGAAGAATCTGCCACATTGAAAACAGGAAAAGTACCGACCGATAGAAAATCCGTTACTTTCCCGAACATGAGTCTATCGATCAGGTTTCCAGTTGCGCCAGCGAGTTGTAAGCCCATCGCGAGTTTCAAGGTCCAGTCCTCAGATTCAACCTGAGGGTAGTAATAAATGATCGCGGCGATCACAATAAAGGCCAGAACCGTAAACACCAAATTTCCATTTTGGAACATACCGAATGCCGCGCCGCTGTTGTGCCAGTTCACAAAGCGCGCGTACGGACTCAGCCAACTCAGCCAATCGGGAAGCCATTGCGAACCAAATTCAATATTCGCACGAACAAGCGACTTCGTCCATTGATCCAAGACAATGACAATGCCAGCCACGCCAAATAAAATCAGATAGTCTTTAAATTTCGAATTCAACTTTCACCTCAACTACAAAATAGTCCAGCTATTGTACCGCACCCATAAACACACGCGGCACCCGCACGCTGATATTCGTCATCACTTCGTACTCATTCGTGCCAGCCCAATCGGCTAATTCTTCAGGGATGATCCCGTTTCCGAGCAGGGTGACCTCGTCCCCCACTTTGATATCGTCCCCGCCGACATTGACCATGAATTGATCCATGCAAATGCGCCCGACCTGTGGATAAGATTTGCCATTGATGAGGACGCGCGGATGATTCGTCATTCGGCGGAAATAGCCGTCGGCGTATCCACACGGAACGGTGACGATCCTGGTTTGCTCTTCAGCCTGCCACAACGACCCGTAGCTGACTCCACGCCCGGGCAGGGTGAGCTTGCTGAACACAACTTTTGATTTCCATTTGAGCGCAGGCTTAACTTCTATGGTTCTTTCAATGTCTCTGCCTGGATAAACGCCATAGAACAGAACCCCAGGCCGCACCATATCAAAATAACTCTCAGGCATTCGCAAGGTGGCTCCTGAATTTGCCGTGTGTCTTATCCGTGGATGCGGTACGCTTCGTTTTTCGAAGATGGACAAGACTTCCTGAAAACGCTCCAGCTGCAAAGAGGCTTTGACTTCCCTGGCATTGGATGGCAGACTATCATCAATCGTTTCTGAATTCGCGAAATGCGTAAAAATTCCTTCCACATCAACATGGCTACACGCCAAAGATTTTTCTATCAATGTTTCAGCTTCGTATTCGCGGACGCCGATACGCTCCATGCCAGTATCTATCTTGAGGTGGCTTTTGATGCGCTTCCCCGCTGACCCAGCCAGTTGTTCTGCGGCACTTAACAGGTCAAGCGACGAAGCGGCCAGGGTCAAGTCGTATTCTAGGAATTCAGGCAACTGCTCAAGCAAGGTTCCGCCCATAATAAGGATCGGCGTCGTGATCCCCAGCTTGCGAAGATGAATGCCCTCCTCCGCAATTGCCACACCGATGTAATCCGCAAAAGGAGCAATGAACGGAGCAACGCCATCCACACCATGACCATAGGCATTGGCCTTTAGTACAACGAGAACCTTAGAAGGCGCAACATGCGCGCGGATGTTTTCAAGATTTTGTTTTAATTGGGGAAGGTCAATTTCAAGATATGTGGGACGCATAATTTATTTTTGTGTTTTATTTGCCCGCCAATGATATTCAACGTCGGGCTCAGATTCAGGTTCGGGGCTGACGCCAAATTTTTCAGCGACAAAGCCGTTCTTTTCATAAAAAGCGCGCGCCATTTTATTCGCAATGTGTGTGTATAACCACATGTGTTTCGGCAATAGTTGACGAGCCTTTTTCAACAACGCCCCGCCAATGCCTTGACGATGATAGGCAGGGTCGACATACAGACGATCTATGAATTCACCTTGAATGGCCAGAAAGCCAAGTGGAACGCCATTGCGTTCATATACCCAGATCTGGTCTTCGGCCACAATGCCTCGTGAAAAATACTCGCGCGCATCTTCAAGCGTGTGCCCCATGCGCTGCATGAGTTTTGGCATGGCGACTGTTTCTGCTTCAAACCACAAACGCGTAATGTCTTGAAAGTCTTCGGGCTTATATAATCGAATAATGGGCTGCATGGATTGAGTATACCCGACTCAAGAAAAATCCCCGAAAAACAAAAGGTTTTCCAGGGATTTTTTGTTAATTTTTAAAACTGTTAGTGCCACGCGCCCAGAATTGCGCCAAAAAGAACAAAGTTGATCAGGTGATTTCCGGTTTCGAGAGCCCAAGCCTTTAATTGACCCGCAAACAATTTATTTGTTAAACTTGTCGCGGCCACGAAACCAAACCAGAGCATAAAGCCAGCCCTTGCGCCGGAAGCCAGGGTTGCGCCGCCAGACGGACTTCCCATAAAGTTCACCATGATTGCCATGGATACGGCTTGAACGATTGAGGCAAGGACGGTGCCGCCCCACATCAAACCCATGTTATCACCGCCGGGAGTGTCCTTTTCTGTTTTTCCAATGGCCTTCCACCATATCGGGAAAAAAGTCTTTGGACCAAACCAGATAGCCCCGCTGATCATACTGACTACTACACAAGCTGCAACAGCCAACCAGTTTATAGAAATAAGATCCATCTCAGCCTCCATTGATAAAGTTAATTGGCACACACCAATCTTTTAAGCAGGTTTTTTGCTTTTACTGAGTTCACAATCCCCGGACTTTGTGTAAAACCAGAGGGCTTGTTTATAACGATTATGCCTTTATTGTCAAGGAACCAGTTATTAAAAGCACATTCTATCGAGTGCGCTTGATCGAATTTACTTCAACGCCTCTTTGGCGGCGTTAATGACTTCCTCGTAATTTGGCTCTTGGCCCAGGGACGGCAAATAGGTCACATAAGTCAGGTTGCCATCACGGCCTACGATGAAAACGGAGCGGCGCAGATAGCGGCGTTCTTTGATGACGACACCATACTTCAATCCAAAATCGGTTTCGAGTACATCCGAAACGACTTTGACTTTATCCACCCCAGCCGCGCCGCACCAGCGCTGCTGCGCCATCGGAAATCTGTGCTGATGGTATAGATGATGATGTCGTCACCCAACCTGGACGCCTCTTCGTTGAAGCGACGGGTTTCACGGTCGCATACTTCAGTATCGAGGGATGGCACCGCAGACAAAATAATGACCTTGCCCTTTGATTCCTGGATGGGATTTACAGACTTCCAGCCAAAAATGACCGAAGTAAATTCAGGGGCAGCCTGCCCAACTTTCACTTCATTACCAAGCAAAGTGGCAAAGTTATCACCAATTTTAAACACATCCGTGCGAATCGTTGTCATATTTTTTCTCCTTGGAAAAAGACTGACTCTACTATGTAGAATACCGCAACATACGAACTCTTACTTTTTGGAATGGATCTTAACGAAGGAAAAACTGATAGCACAAGAAATATCGTTTGGTAAAGCCAGCTCATAGCCCGGCAAGGAGGCATATTCTTTTAGCAGGTCACACCGCGTCAATTTCGACAAATTTTAAGTCGGGATATTTCTCAGTGTAATGCTTCAAGAAAAATGCGGAGCTGAACAGAGCCACCCATTTATCACGTGAGTCACGCGCAATAATGACCTCGCCGCGATTGGGCAATTTTTCAACTGCCGCATCAGCGCCTTTGATCCAGCGCATCAAAACATGGTTCAGTCTTTCCAGATCGGTCGGCACGTTGTATTCAGCCTTCAATCTGGCTTGCACGACATCGAATTGCAATTGCCCGACAACCGCCAGGATCGGTTCTCGTTTGAAGGCGTTGAGATTGTAGAGTACCTGCACCGCGCCTTCACTTTCAAGCTGACCCAATCCCTTGGCGAACTGTTTTTGTTTGCCCAAATCAGTGTTGCGCAAAAGCGCAAAATGTTCTGGCTGAAAGCGCGGAATGGAAGCGAAGTGAAACGGCGTTCCAGAACAAAGCGTATCCCCGATGGCGAACTCTCCATTATTGGGAAGTCCAAGTACATCGCCGGGGAAAGCCTCATCAATGATCTCGCGCTCGCTGGCGAAAAGTTTGTAGGGACGCAGCAAGCGGATCACCTTGCCGGTTTGCGCGTGGGTCAGATCCATGCCGCGTTCAAAACGACCAGAACAAATACGCAAAAACGCGACGCTGTCACGATGTTTTGGATTCATATTCGCCTGGATCTTAAAGACAAAGCCCGAGAATTCAGGCGAATCTGGAGATATGACTCCCGCATCGCTTTGATAGGGCTGGGGGATCGGGGCATACTTCACGAATGTATCAAGGAACAAACGCACCCCAAAATTGGTCACAGCGCTTCCGAAGAATACAGGTGTCTGCTGTTCACTCAAGACGCTGGCGTGGTCAAAGACGACACCCACCTCATCCAGAAGATCAATGCTTTCGACAAGATGTTTGTAACGTTCCTCTGACAACATCTTGTTTTGCTTGACATCCTCAAGATGCATGAACACTTCCGGAGCCATGCGCTCATTACGTTCTGTGCGTTCGAACACGTACACACCTTTTGTGGCGCGGTCATAGACTCCGCGGAAGTCTGGTCCGTCGCCGATGGGCCAGTTCATCGGGATCGGCTCCATGCCCAACACTTTTTTGATCTCATCCAATAATTCAAGCGGATCGCGGGCGGGACGATCCATTTTATTAACAAAGGTGAAAATTGGAATGCCGCGCTTGCGGCAAACTTCAAATAATTTAAGGGTCTGCGGTTCGATGCCTTTGGCGGCATCAATGACCATGACCGCGCTGTCGACTGCGGATAAGGTGCGATAGGTATCTTCAGAAAAATCCTGATGACCCGGGGTATCGAGTAAATTGATAATATGCTCTTGGTAAGGGAATTGAAGAATTGTGGACGTGATCGAGATCCCACGCTCACGCTCCATCTCCATCCAGTCAGACGTAGTCGAACGTTGATTCTTGCGCGCGCGTACATTCCCTGCCAATTCAATGGCATTGCCGTATAGCAGCAGCTTCTCGGTCAGCGTGGTCTTGCCCGCATCCGGATGTGAAATGATCGCGAAGGTCCTCCGGGCGGCAATCGATCCGCCGAGCGAGGTGCGTTTTTCTAAATTGATATTCGATAATTCATCTTGCATTTTTTTCTCCACGCCTCTTGGAAAGGCGTGAAATTTTAGCATAGAATTGCTTTGAAAATAAATTATCGCAGCCTTTAAATTCGTCCACTGTTTGGGGATTGCAAAGTCTAATTCGGAGTTGTATACTCACATTAATATAGCCAACCGAGCCCAGGAGGTATTATGTCCCACCGTCATTCTATATTCTGTATCCTGCCGCCATACATGCTCGATCAAATAGTCCAAAACGGCACCAGTGCACAGCGTGAAATGGCCGTGCGGACTTTGGCTACATCCCAGAGGACACGAAAAAACCGTATCGATATTGCCAAAGCCTCAATGCGGGCAGGGAGTTTTTCCGTACTCGGGAACGTTAAAAACCGAGTAGTCTACGATGCACGCTTGGGGACAAGCCTACCCGGTATTGTTGCCCGCAGCGAGGGTGATACTCCAGTGTTTGACCCAGCGGTCAATGAAGCATATGATGGCAGCGGCGCGACCTACGACCTATACGCGGCAGTTTATAGCAGAAACTCCATTGACAATAAGGGAATGAGACTTAACTCCACCGTCCATTATGACAAGGGCTACGATAATGCCTTCTGGGATGGCCAGCAAATGGTCTATGGTGATGGCGACGAGGATCTTCCCGCCGCCCAACGCTTGTTTAACCGCTTCACAGTATCACTGGATGTGATCGGTCACGAATTGACACACGGCGTCACGCAATTCGAAGCCAATCTCGTCTACTCCAATCAGCAGGGCGCCCTGAACGAAGCCGTCTCGGATATATTCGGCTCACTGGTCAAACAATACCAGCGTGGACAAACCGCAGACCAGGCGGATTGGATCATTGGCGAAGGCCTATTCACAGAGAACGTGAAGGGCTTTGGCATCCGCTCAATGAAAGCGCCTGGGACTGCCTATAACGATCCTGTGCTCGGCAAAGATCCCCAGCCTGCGCATATGAAAGATTACAAAACCACTTCACAGGATAATGGCGGGGTGCACATCAACTCAGGCATTGTTAACCATGCCTTCTACGTTACCGCAATCGAGATCGGCGGCTTTGCATGGGAAAAAGCAGGACAGATCTGGTACAAAGCGCTCACCGAAAAACTTCAAAGCAACTCCAACTTCCAAAACGCAGGCGATCTTACATTTGAGGCAGCGGGCGAACTTTTTGGTCTGGGCAGTTTGGAACAAAACGCGATCAAGACAGGCTGGTCTGAGGTGGGCATCACAGTCGGAGACACACCGGGAGGCGGCGGAACAACTCCCGGTGGCGATGGATGTCTGAAAGGACTGATGCAGGCTTTGGGCTTGTCAAAATGATGCGGATCATTTTCGAACGCACAGGCGGGTTCATGGGACGAACGGTCAGCCTGAACCTTGACCTGACCAATCTCCCTTCCGAGCAAGCCCAGACCTTGAAGCGGCTCGTGGACGAATCAGATTTCTTCAACCTGACAGAGCAGCCGCCGAACACAATCATGCGGGACGGCTTCAACTACTCATTGACAGTCACCAAAGAAAAAACTGAGCGAACCCTCCACCTCTCTGAAAGGAACATCCCCAACGGATTGCGCCCACTTGTTGAAGATCTTATTGAAAGGATGCGAAAATAAAATCTAAAAACGAAGAGAGGCACCTTCGATGTGCCCAGCTTCGTTTTTATGGCAATGCTGCAGGTTGGCAGGATAATTTCATTTCATCAATGAACTCAACCTGGCAGGCTGGCCGCTCAGGGTTTGCAGCGATCAGATTGGCATCGAAGGGGAATGAAACTGGCAAATTCAACTGCGGATAATTTGTCTGCAGACTTTCCTGATACCAATCAAAGTGAAGCAGGTCGGTTGCGATCACGATCAGGTCCTGCCGTTCATGCAGTGCATAGTGAAAGTACCACAATGTGAAAATTGCTTTATCCCCTTCTGCAAACACAATTGCATCCACAGGTGTTTGAAGCATCACTGTTTTTCCAAATTGTTCCGCACGCACATCCCGCGAAGCATCCACCGTCGACCAATGACGCCCAGCCTGGAAGAATAAAAACAAAAGAACGAACAATCCGATCACTGACCCCATTTTTTGAGATCGGTGGTTGAGCATGTCGGTCAACCCACCCACACCGATGCCGATCCATAGTGCAAAGCATAAAAACACCGGCATCAGGTACATGTAGGAATCAAAGGTTGCGTATCCGATTGCGAAGAATATAGATATGAATGCAGTCCAGATCGTGTTAAGGTACAGGCGTGTTGGCTGATAAAAAACGATCAAACCAAACAATCCAACGACCAAACCAACGATCCCAAATTGGTCAATCAATATGTCCGCAACAGACCGAATCCGCAGCCAAATATCTTGAAGAGATAGATCAAAAATTTGCCGGTGATATAGTTTTCCTGAAACCAGCCAGATGAAGTTTTGAGGCGTGACTGGATTCCCCCAATTTAATTTCGGAAAAGACGCTGCACGCAAAGGCAGTGAAATATATGCCAGCAGGCCTATTCCCATCCAAAGTAATCGCTGAAATATAGTCCGCCAGTCCAGTCTCCACTTTTCAGAAGGAAAAACCGAGAAAATAAGAACGGGAAAAAGCAGGACGGTTGTGACGTGATTTCCCATTCCCAACCCAAATACGAGCCCAGAGAATACGTTCGACCATTTCCCAGGATGTTGCATTTTTAAATGGTCTGATGATTGATAGAGAATCGCGATCACAAACAAGGCGTGTAAAGTATAGACTTCCGTAACCACAGCCTGCGACCATATCAGTGGAGCAAGTCCGAAAGCAAATGCAGATACCATTCCCGAGATTGTTGCCCCATTGCCCGGCGTAACAAGTTTGTTGACAAGGCGATAGACCATCAACGAAGTCAGAATAGCTGCAAATGCGGATAATAAATTTGTACGAAAAGCAAGGGTGCCGACTGGCAATAATTGAAACAAGCGTGAAATAAAAAGGTAAACAGGATATCCCGTTGGATGCGCCACCCCGCCGACAGCAGCGGCAGTAATCAGGTCTCCCCGATCAGAACTGTCATGTGCCCAGGTCAACCCAGGTGCCATGGTCAACAGGTAAACCACGAACAATGAAACTACCATTCCCACCGCAGGAATGTAGTCACGATAAGGAAAGGACTTACGCAAAAATAAAACCTGAGACAACCACGATCACCCCCCCGCCGCGGATGCCATCAGGATCACTTTGTCGTCCTCTTTCAAAATTGTCTCCATCCCGTTCAATTCACGTGAATGAACGCCATTTACAAAAATATTAAAGTGACGGCGTAAGTCACCCTTTGCATCAAATAAATGTTTCTTCAGGGTCGGATAGCGCAGAACAATATTATCAAGCAGCACAGCAATGGTCGTCCCCTCGACGATGAACTCACTCTGGTTGTCCACGTAATATTTCATGAGAGCGGGAAAACGGACAGTTGGCATGGCAGAAGTATAAAGGGTTCCCTGAAGTTTGTCGAAGGGTGAAAGATCTCCCCAAAATAAAAAAGTCCTGAAGATGTGATTCTCCAGGACTTTCCAAAACTCTTACAAGCCGCAAAACTACATACCGCCTTGCTCTTCCTTCTTAGCTTCCATTTCCTTTTTATGCGCTTCGATGATCGGACCAGTAATATGAGACGGGACTGTATCGTAATGATCAAAGTCCATTGTAAAGTATCCGCGCCCACCGGTGATGGAACGGAGTTGGGTGGTATAGCGCAACAACTCAGCCATCGGAACGTGCGCCACAATGATGGTGTTGCCGTGTTCCAGAGTCTGTTCCTTGTACGCGTCCGCGGCGGGTGCTGAGATCACTCATCACATCGCCCATGTTCGCGTCCGGCACAGTGACGCGGATGGTCATGATCGGCTCGAACAAAACAGGACCCGCATCATGGACTGCCAATTTGAAGGCTTCGCGTCCTGCAATTTCAAAGGCGAGCGGCTTGGAATCGACTTCATGTTCCTTGCCATCATAAACAATCACTTTGACGTTACTCATGGGATAACCGGCAAAGGCTCCCCGTTCCATGGTGGCTTTAATGCCTTTTTCGATTGGGGGTAAATAGGATTTGGAAAGGTTCATACCAACAAGCTCATCGGTAAACTCAAAATCGGCTGTCGGCAATGGCTCAATGCGCAGATGCACCTCGCCAAATTGACCTGAGCCACCGCTTTGCTTCTTGTGGCGGTATTGACCGCTGGCTTTGCGTGTAATCCCTTCAGGGAACACGCGGTTCGTGGGTAGCAAGCCCCACCTGGAATTTGGTTTGAGCGCGATGCAACGCCACATCAATGTGCTGGTCACCCATGCCCTGTAAAACGGTTTCGTGAGTGATCGGATCATTCACCCAAACGAGGGTCATATCTTCTTCGCACAAGCGAGTCAAAGTTGGGGAGATCTTCGCGGCATCGGCTTGACTCTTTGGAGTAATAGCAACACGATACAACGCCGCAGGGAATTTTGGTTTTTCAATTGTGAGCGGGTGTCCCTTTATCACAGAAGGAATCGCCTGTCACTGTTACCGTTAATTTGGATACCACTGCGATATCACCGGCGTGTACTACTTTCGTTGGGATCGCTTCCTTACCGCGTTGGAAGTGCAGACCGGATACACGTTCGTCCGCGCCTCTGGTTTGGTTCCAGATGTGACCATCCGCCTGGACTGAACCGGAGAACACACGGAAGTACGTCATCTTGCCCACGAACGGGTCAGCTGTGGTCTTCCACACATAAGCAGACAATGGGCTAGTGTCAGACGGCTTGAGATGCTCATCACCATCTTTGCCCTTCGCGACACGCGCAGATGTGGATTGCAACGGAGAAGGCATCAGATCAATGATATCGTTCAGGAGCGCAATTGCGCCAACTTCATGTCCCCCCGCGGCACAGAAGACCGGCACAAATGATCCAGCGTAAACCACATCTTCCAGACCGCGCACCATCTCGGCGTCGGTCAGAGAACCGTTCTCGAGGTACTTCTCCATCAACTCGTCTTCGCCTTCAGCCGCAGCTTCGACCAGCGCAAAATGCGCCGCTTCCGCCGCTTCTTTTAGATCCGCCGGGATATCTGCTGTGGTTTTACCATCGCCCAAATAGGATTTCATGCCAATGATGTCAACTACGCCTTTGAAACCAGCCTTCTCGCCAATCGGCAAATGGACTTTGATGGCTCGTTTGCCATGTGCCTTTACAAAAGCCTCAATGGCATCATAAGTTTCTTCAAAGTTCGCGTTATCGCGATCCATCTTGTTAATTACAAAAAAGCGCGGCAGATTGAATTCATCTGCATAACGCCAAGCCAGCTCAGTACCGACTTCGATACCAGAGACAGCATCTACTAAAATAACCGCGCCATCAGCGACACTTAAGGCAGAGATAATCTCACCTACAAAATCAGTGTAGCCTGGCGCGTCTATAATATTTATTTTATGATCGCGGTGCTCGATTGGGATTACGCTTGAATAAATGGAGATTTTGCGGCGGTGTTCCTCATCGTCATAATCCGACGCGGTCGTACCGTCTTCAACCTTACCCAAACGGGTGGTTGCCCCAGTTGCATGTAGAAAAGCCTCCGCCAACATTGTTTTACCCGCGCCGCCATGCGATACAAGCGCGATGTTGCGAAGAAACTCGGTGGTATACTCTTTCATCGAAAAAGCCCTTCCTCAAGTCATAGGATGTAAATCTGTTGATTATCCTGCCTTACTCGGCATTTTATGACGGTATGCCTGAAGGCAAGTTGTCCGATTGTAAAAGAACTCAAGTGAATTGTCAAAGTGTGAACGTCACAGACAAAATATGACATTAAGATATCGGCTGAGCCTCCTGTGAACATCCTGATCAACCAATACTCATTTATCGCGATATCCATCCTGCTGATCATAGCAGCAGGATTTTTTCTGCTTGGAAACAAACCTAAATTAAAGAACTACCTGGTATTTGGCTCAATTGTGGCTGCATTCATTGTCGGTTGGGTGATATTCCATCCGCGCCAAACAATTTTCATGAACAATGCCGAATCGGTACAAGCCATGATCGGCTCAGGCAAACCAGTTTTGCTTGAATTCCAATCTCCCTACTGACTTGCCTGCACCGCATTGAAGCCCGCCGTTGACGAGCTTGAACAAGAACTGGGTGACCGCATTCACTTCATAAGATTAAATATTCAGGAAAAAGTTGGCATGGAACTCGCGCCTCTCTACGATTTTCAATACACACCCACTTTTATTTTCTTCGACGCGCAAGGCAATGAACTCTGGCGCACCATCGGCGAATTTGATCCGCAAAAAATTCGCGAGTCACTCAAAATGAGCTTCCTCCGCCGCCTTACATTTAACCTTTGGTATTTCCGCAAACCCTCCTGGGATAGCGGCATCACCCCGCCCGAACTATTTCAATTTATCCAATCCCATCCCGCGGGACGCGCCATCGATCTCGGATGTGGAACAGGCACGAACCTCATTTCACTGGCAAAAACAGGCTGGCAGGTAACAGGTATAGATTTTGCATCACGCGCCATCCAGATCGCGAGGCGCAAACTCAAAAAGCAGAACATTAATGCAAAATTGCTGGTCGGTGATGTGACCAAATTCAAAGTCGATTCGCAATTTGAACTTGCCCTTGATATTGGCTGTTTTCACGGTGTCGAAAATAAAGCGGATTATCTGACTCAGTTGGATAGAATGCTCGCTCCAAATGGATTCTGGTTAATGTATGGATTCTTCAAACCAGACACGCTTCAAACTGGACCCGGGCTTGTTGCCTTAGACTTAGATATGATCTCAACTCAGGCATTAACCCTCATCTCCCGCCGCGATGGCTTCGACAAAAAAGAACGCCACTCGGCATGGTTTTTGTATCAAAAAACCACATCACCCCTTCAGGGTTTTGGATAATCCACTATTTACTTTCTATGTCGGGATTTGCGCAATAAATCTTCTTTGTATTTTCTGTAAATTGATTACTGATCACTATTCACTAATTACTGGTATTTTATGAAACTCCTCTTCCTCTTCCTCGATGGCATCGGGCTTGGCGAAAACAACCTCGAAAAAAATCCATTCACGCGCGCCAGGATGCCGTATTTAAATTCTTTGCTTGGCGGGCGGAATCTCATTCTAGAATTTGCTCCTTTTGAAGGTAAGCAAGCAACTTTACTTTCAGTTGACCCCAACCTCGGCGTAAAAGGCTTCCCCCAATCCGCAACGGGACAGAGTGTGCTGTTAACAGGCATCAACATCCCTGTCGAATTGGGCTATCACTACGGCCCCAAACCAAATCCCGAAGTGGCTCAATATTTGGGTGGAAAAACCATCTTCGCAAAAACTGTCAAAGCGGGCAAAAAAGCCGCATTGCTAAACGCTTATCCCCCGCGCTATTTTGATGGGATCGATTCTGGCAAACGGCTTTATTCCGCAATCCCGCAGGCCGTGAGTAATGCAGGTCTGCCGCTTTTCACGCAGGATGATTTTTATGCAGGCCGCGCGCTTTCCGCTGATTTCACTGGCGCAGGCTGGCGTGAATTCATGAAGCTGGATGATTCTCCATTATACGAATCGGAAGAAGCGGGAAGAAAACTGGCTGAACTCGCCAGCCAATATGATTTTTCATTTTTCGAATATTGGGCCAGTGATTACGCAGGTCACAAACAGGATATGGATTGGGCGGTGAGGCAATTGGAGACT
>JADJNA010000062.1:0-100000 GCA_016709305.1 Candidatus Villigracilis saccharophilus | reverse complement strand
AGCCTATCATGTTCAAAACTGGACTAAATTTCTCTGATATAATGCCGTGTTTGCTTATTAAGCACAACGCCAGAGGTATTCTGGTGTTATTTTTTGCAATCTTTTAGCGGAGCGAATAATGAAGAAAGAACAACAATTAGATCTGTATCACCAAATGGTTTTGATCCGCCGCCTGGAAGAACGCGGCGCGGAGCTATATCAGGCTGGCAAGATCGGCGGCTTTATGCACTTGTATATCGGACAGGAAGCTGTGTCAACTGGGTTGATCGCAGCTCGTGAAGAGCGCGACCGTGTCATCACAGCCTATCGCGATCATGGTGTGGCTTTGAATTGTGGAATTTCTGCCAACGAAGTGATGGCAGAATTGCTTGGCAAAGCGACAGGTATGTCGAAGGGCAAGGGCGGCTCGATGCACATGGCGGATACCTCCAAGAATATGTGGGGCGGACATGCTATTGTGGGCGGGCATCTCCCCATCGCTTCAGGCTTCGCGATCGGCGATCAATACGCTGGCAATGACAATATCACCATCTGTATGTTTGGCGATGGCGCGACCAATATCGGATATTTCCATGAGGCATTGAATATTGCCAAGACATGGAATTTGCGTGTATTGTGGGTTTGCGAAAACAATCAATACGGTATGGGAACAGCAGTTGACCGCGCTTCAGCTGTGACCGAGATCCGCCAGAAGGCTGAAGGTTATGGCATGAAGAACGGCCAGGTGGATGGAATGGATGTGATGAAGGTCTATGAAGCTTCAAAAGAAGCGATGGAATTCATCCGCAAAGAAAGCCAGCCCTTCCTGCTTGAAATTGATACCTATCGCTTCCGTGGACATTCCATGGGCGATCCGGAACGCTATCGCAAAGCCGAAGAAGTGAAGAAGTGGCAGGAAAATGATCCGATCGGAATTTTCAACAAGCAATTGATCGAGAAGAAGATTGCCAGCGCCAAGGCTTTGGATGAGATCGAAGCACGCGTGGAAGAGGAAGTGCAAAAGGCTGTTGAATTCGCCGAGGCAAGTCCCGAACCTGCGATGGAAGAGTTGTTTACGGATATTTACGCGGATTAATTAACCACAAAGGAAACAAAGGGTCACAAAGGTTTTTCCTTCGTGTACCTTTGTGACCCTTCATGGTAAAGGAATTACAACATGGCAAAAATCACAATGCGCGAGGCGATCTCGCAAGCTCTTATGGAAGAAATGGACCGCGACCCCAAGGTATTTATCATGGGTGAAGAGGTCGGCGTTTGGGGCGGCACCTATGCCGTGACAAAAGGCTTTTATGACAAGTACGGCGCGGCGCGCGTCAAAGATACACCCATCGCGGAAAACGCCATCATCGGCGGCGCGATCGGCGCAGCGATGGTTGGGCAACGCCCGATCGCGGAATTGATGACCATCAACTTTGGTTTCTCTGCAATGGACTACATCGTCAATCAGGCGGCCAAACTGCATTACATGTTCGGCGGACAGTTCACCCTTCCGATGGTCATACGTGCGGTCGGCGGCGGCGGACGTCAGCTTGGCGCGACACACTCCCAAACTCCCGATGCCATCTTCGCGCACTTCCCCGGCCTAAAGGTCGTCAGCCCTGGAACGCCAGAAGATGCCAAGGGTCTTTTGAAATCTGCTATCAGGTCGAATGACCCGATCCTTTTCATCGAACACGCAACCATGTACCAAGTCCGCGGCGAGGTGCCTGAAGGCGAGTACACCATTCCGATCGGCAAATCCAAAGTGCAGCGCGCTGGCAAAGATGTGACCATCGTCACGTATTGCAAAGGTCTTGAGCTTTCGATGAAGGCAGCGGAAGAATTATCCAAACAAGGAATCGAAGTTGAAGTCGTTGACCTTCGCACCCTGCGCCCGCTCGATATGGAACCCGTGATCGAATCGTTCAAGAAAACAAATCGCGCGGTCGTCGTTGAAGAAGGATGGAAATCCTATGGCGTCGGCTCCGAGATCGTCAGCCGCATTTACGAAGAAGCATTTGACTATGTTGACGCACCGATCATCCGCGTGGCGCAAAAGAAGTCCCGCTCCCTACAACCGCACGCTCGAACAAGCCGCGCTCCCACAGGTGGCTGACATCACTGCGGCGGTAAAGGAGGTTTTGAAATAATGGCCGAAACAATTTCCATGCCCAAACTCGGCTTCGATATGGCCGAGGGTTTGCTCGTCCGTTGGGTGAAACAAGTCGGCGAGACCATCAATAAGGGCGATGTGCTTGCCGAAATTGAAACCGACAAAGCCACCGTTGAAGTTGAGTCTTCCGCAAGCGGTGTTGTCCTGCAGCTCATCGTCGATCAAGGTACGATGGTTCCGGTCAATGCACCGATCGCGGTTGTGGGTGCCGCGGGGGAAGTTATCAGTGGTCAGTTGACAGTGGACGGTGGACAGTCGAAGGTCGAAAGTCAAAAGTCTGCGGATGAAAAGACTGCGCCTCAATCCGCGCCGACAATTGCCCCTGTCACTCAAGCATCTGCTCCGCTGGGAACGGGTCCTGTCAAAGCCAGTCCGCTCGCAAAAAAAGTTGCGCGTGACCAAAAGGTGGATTTGTCCAACATAAAAGGCACTGGCCCCGGTGGACGCATTGTCCGCAAGGATATTGAAGCCGCACTTTCCAGTGGACAGCCATCGGTGAGCAGTGTTTACCCCACACAGCCAATTACCAATTTCCAATTTCCAATTACTCACGAAGACAAGGTTGTCCCCACCACCAAACTCCGCCAAGCCATCGGCCGCAGACTGGTCGAATCCAAGACAACCATTCCACATTTCTATGTGACACACGAATTCAACATGAACGCGTTGATGGATATGCGCAAGCAGGCGAATGCGTATTTGCCCGACAATGAAAAAGTCTCGGTCAATGACTTTATTCTCAAAGGCGTTGCACTCTCACTTCGCCAATTCCCCAATTTGAACGCCACTCTCAAAGGCACAGACATCATCCAGTTCGGGCATGTCAATGTCGGCGTGGCAGTCACCGTCCCGGGCGGATTGATGACTGTCGTCGTCAAAGACACAGACCAAAAGACATTGCGCCAGATCTCTGGTGAAGTCAAAGCCATGGCAGGCCGCGCCCGCGAAGGCAAGGTCAAGCCCGAGGATGTGGATGGTTCTACATTCTCCACCTCCAACCTCGGATGTACGATGTCGAAGAATTCATCGCGATCGTCAGCCCGCCCGAAGCTGGGATTTTGGCGATCAGTTTTGCCAGAGAAGTTCCTGTTGTGGAAAATGGTGAGTTGAAAGTGGGCTGGAGAATGAAAGCCACCATCTCCGTTGATCATCGCATCAGCGACGGAGCCGAAGCCGCCCAGTTCATGCAAGCGCTGGCTGGGTTTTTAGAAAATCCAGTGAGGATGTTGGTGTAGAAATGCAAATCTCCGAGTTCTTAGGAACTCGGAGATTTTTTACGATATTACACTCTGAAGTAAACTTTCAATACAAACTTACTTTTGTATGTAATACTCAATCAGTAAATGCGGGCGATCTTTTTGCTCTTGATAATCTCCACTGAAGAAATTTATATAATCATTGCCACGATCATTATTATCGTCCAACTGGAAGCCTAGGCGGAGCTGAGTCGAACTGGTCAGGTTGATGTAGGGAAAAGCTGTTCCGTCCAACATCGCCCAGTACCATCCACCGACAGGATTATTCTGAATTAAACCTACTGCCAGCATATCTGCAGGTGCTTGAAAATCTGTCAGCTGCAATGACCAAAAACCTATATTGAAATTACTAAAGAATCCCTTGCGAATATCTATCGAGATATTTTGGTGGGTAGTGAATGGATCGGTTCCAACCACATTTTGCTGTTTAATCATCAGGATAACCTGTGTCACTACAGCATTATCCGGCAGGTAGTATGTTGGGAAATGCAATATTGAGCGGAATTGACGATTCTTGGAATCGTCACCGAGTTTAATAACATTGGCACTCGAATTCCTTGAACCACCCTTGTTACTATTTTCGCTTGATTCAAGCACCCAGCCATCATTCGAACCCGTGGATCTAAAATCTTCGGAAAGAAATTTATTTATTAAATATGCTTCACCCATGCTAAAACTTCCATTGCCTACGCCCAATCCACCCAATGGATTATTTGCAGAATCCACGATGCTGTCATGATCGATCAGGTCAAGCCGAAGGGTGCCATTGCCGCTGCCGGTCGCGACGGTCACTGTATAAGTATTGGCAGAATCGTTCACATTTGTGATGGAAACGCCTACCACCCTATCAGTTGTGGTCAAAATAAAATCGCCAGCATCCACACCACTGACTGCCTCAGAAAAAGTCACATTGAAATGGACGCTATCTGCATTTGTCGGATTCGCATCAGTACGCAGGCTGCTGATCACAAAAGGAATGGTCTTGTCGATCGTGTAGTTTTCACCTGAGATGAAATTTCCATTACCAGCACCTGGTCCGCCCAGGGGGGAGCCCGAAGCATTCAGGATACTATCGTCATCAATCACATTCAAGTGCAGATCCCCGTCACCGCTACCGGTATCGACTGTGACCGTGTACGTATTTCCGGAACCGCTCACATTCGTCACAAGAACGCCGCTAAAGCTGCCAGTGGTGGTCAGGGAAAAATCGCTTGGGTCGACACCGCTGACAGCCTCTGAGAAGTTCACAGTGAAGTTAACACTCGCTGCACTTGTGGGATTGATATTAGCCCGCAGGCTGCCGGTAACATTCGGTATGATCGGGGCGCTTTTGTTGATGGTATAAGTCTCGCCCGTGGTGAAGTTCCCGTTGCCTGCACCTGCACCCCCGAGCGGATTACTCATGTTATCCAGAATACTGTCATCATCAATGAGATCCAGCCACAGGGTACCATCACCCATGCCGGTGTTGATCGTTACGGTGTACGTTGTTCCGGGTGTGTATTGATCCTCTCTGGGATCAATGGCTGTAATGGTCGCGCCTGATATGTTGCCTGTAGTGGATAAAACAAAATTACCTAGTCTGACCGGGTAGACCAATTCAGAGAAGGACACCGTAAAGCTCACAGTCTCAGCAGAGGTGGGGTTGAGATCGGCGCGCACAATGTTCGCGACTGTGGGGTTGTTCTTGTCGATTTGATAAAGTTTCCCTGTGAAATCTCCGTTACCCATGCCGACGCCACCCAATGGATTAAGGGTCGTGTCCATAATGCTGTCATTATCAACGACATGCAATCGCAGTCTGCCCTCGCCTGTGCCGGTGTCAACGGTAACAAAATATTCAACTCCGGACCCGCCGACTCCTGTAATGGAAGCGCCGGTTATGCCTTCGAGCATGTCCAGTGAAAAATCATCCACGCTAACACCGGTAACCGGCTCTGAGAAGATCACAATAAACGAGACACTAGCGTGGGTGGGATAGGAACATACCGGTGTAGAAAACCCGCACTCCGGAGTGACTGAGGCCACGCTCGGATTGCGCTCGGGGCCATACACGATCTCGCGGACGAAAACATCTGTGGCACCATTCGTGTCACCGCTGACAAGGTTGCTGGCGCCAGAGGAGAAGGCGACGATACTTCCGTCAGCAGAGAGTGATGGTCCGCCAGACGAGCTATTGCCACCTTCAGCCTTAATGGATGCACCCGTCTGCATATCGCGGACCCAAATATTCATGATCCCATTATTGTCGCCTTTATCGTAGAAAGGGAACGCAACCAACCGGCCATTCCTGGATATGGTCGGTTGGTCGAATAAGCCTACTGTCAGGATGCTCCCATCTGAAGCGACTGAGGCGAGTGTGGTCTGGCCGATCTGGTGGTCGTGTATGTAGACAAGGTTTTTGCCTCTATAGTCATTGGCTCTGGGATCAAGATTGCCTGAATCAGATAAGAATACAACATAGCGTCCATCCCCCGAGATGGACGGACTGCTTCCGCCCCCATCTGCCTGCTCTCCACTAGTACTGACCGAGGCGCAGGTTGTACTTCCCGTTTGAAGATCGTACACGAAGCTATCCCTTTTGCCATTCGTATCCCTTGCGACCAGGTTCGTGGCGCCAGAGGAGAATGCCACGTATCGTCCATCATCAGATATGTCCGCCGCGTTGGAGCCTCCATTAGCTTCAGTTCCATTCGAATCAACCGAGATGCGCCTAGTTTGGCCGGTTTGGCGGTCACGCACGAAGATATCTCCCAGATTATTCGTATCCCCACTGACAAGATTTGTTGCCTCAGAGTGGAATGCTATCATCCGCCCATCGGCGGAGATTGAAACATTATCCGAATAGTAATTAGCCTGCGCACCGCTCGAGCCAACTGAAATGAGGGTTGTTATTCCAGTTTGTGTATCTCGAACAAAGATATCGCTTTCTCCATTTGTATCTGCAACGACAAGATTTGTCGCATTCGATTCAAAAGCCACATAACGCCCATCGCTTGAAATAGCCAGAGTTCCCCCCGAGTCGCCATTCGCCTCCGCGCCGGTGGCTGATGCAAGAGAAACGCGGATCGTCGCGCCGGTCTGACGATCCTTTACAAAAACATCCTCTACATTATTTGTATCACCGACGATCAGATTGCGGGCATCGGATGCAAAGGCAACGTATCGACCATTCCCAGATATCTGACCTCCATACGACCTGCCATTTGCCTGCTCACCACTTGAAGCCACCGAAATTCGCATGAGGTCGCCAGGAGCAGCATAAACCGGGCGTATCGCCGCGGGAGTTAATCCTGCAAGTAAGACAAGCAGCATAATAAAAGCAACAACCCGCGCTATGAATTTTAAGTGTCTAGGATTCATTCTTTTCTCCTACTTGGGAATCATCAATGTTCGCTGGCAACTAAATTTACGAACAAGGTTTCCACAGTTAATTTCGGAGGCCGCTCATCAACAAAGCATATGGACTATCTGCCTGCGAAGGCGCAAAACTTTAGTTTTTATTTCCCCGCTGCTCGGCTAAACTCCTGCGTTAATTGCACTACAAAAAGGAGAGTGACCTTATATAAATATTAAATCACAAAATCGGAAGATAAACAATCCATACCCTTTATTGGCATCAAACTGTAATTATATTTGGAGCGGAAATACATGTATGTTTATTTGATCAATCTATTTCGAGAATACATCTTTTATATCGAAGGCAAGAAGATATAAGGCATGTTGGCGTTCCAATCTGTTTTGATTCCTGCATTATCCTTGAAAATAGTGAGTTGAAAGCGGGCAAGAGAATGAAAGTAACAATTTCGGTGGATCACTGCGTCAACGATGGAGACTAAGCCGCGCAGTTCATACAAGCACTGGCAGTCTTTCTTGAAAATCCCGTCAGAATGTTGGTGTAAAATCAAAACTCTAAGCCTGTTTGGGCCCGGAGTTTTTCAAATTTTATGTATAAAAAGGAAAATAATATGTCAACTAGAAATGCAGATGCAATTTGGACTGGTACTTTGAAAGAAGGTAAGGGAACCATGAAGTTCGGCTCTTATGAAGGCTCTTACACCTGGTCATCCCGCTTTGAAGAAGGACAAGGCACCAACCCCGAGGAATTGCTCGGCGCGGCTCATGCAGGCTGTTTCTCCATGGCGCTCAGTTCCGGTCTCGGCAAGAATGGCTTCACACCCAAGCAGATACAAACTCAGGCACAGGTCACACTCGAGGTGATCGATGGCAAGAGCCGCATTACCAAGATCCACCTGACCTCTGAGGCGGTCGTACCTGAGATCAGCGATGAAAAGTTCCAGGAGATCGCTGCCGCCACAAAGGAAGGCTGTCCCGTTTCCGCAGCATTGGCAAGCACCCCGATCACATTGACCGCCCGCCTTTTATCCGTGTAAAAGAAAAAATAATGGCACAAAAATATCCGAAGTCTTTACGGCTTCGGATATTTTTACTTTGCCCTCTCACATCTTGGAACGAATCACAGACGACAGCCGCTCCATTCCAATCTGTATATTTTCAGGTGTGACACCGCCAAAGCTAACTCTCATACAGTTGTTGTGGATGGGCTGTCCTTCCACAAAGAATTCCTTGCCCGGCATATAGGCCACTTTATGCTGTTTTGCCTCTTCCAGCATGGAAGTTGTATCCACATGCGCAGGCAATTCCACCCAGGTGAACAAGCCGCCGTCCGGGTAAACATAGTTCACCCCGTCAGGCAGCATGGACTTGATGCAGTCCATCATCACATCGCGGCGTTCGCGATGAATGTCTCGAATCAATTTCAGGTGCGGCTCGAACAACCCGCGGTTGAAGAACTCAGCGCACAGAATTTGCGTGACCACATTCGTATGGGAATTGGTGGCGGTTTTCGCATCATAGAATTTTTTGATGATTTCCTTCTCCGCATAGACAAAACCCAGGCGGGAGCCCGGTGAAAAAATCTTGGAGAAGCTATTGGCATAAATCGTGTTACCACTCTTATCAAAGTATTTGATCGGCGGCAACACATCTCCGCTATAGCGCATCTCGCTGTAGGGATCATCTTCTAAAATTACAAGATCATAGCGGCTGCCCAATTCCGCAATAGCCTTGCGCCGCTCCAAACTTGTTGTCCGCCCGGAAGGATTCTGAAAAGTGGGAATTACATAGATCATTCTGGGATGATGCTGTTTGATCTTTGCTTCCACATCTTCAATGACCAATCCTTCGTTATCTGTCTCACAGGCGATACATTGAGCTTCGAACATCCTGAAAACCTGAACAGCCTGTACAAAGGTGGGCGACTCAACCAAAACGACATCCCCGGGCTCCAGATATAAATTGCTTACCAGATTCATGTTTTCCATGCCGCCGGATACGATCATGACGTTTTCCATTTCAGCTTGAAGTCCTTTGGGGAGCAAAAGCCGGTCTATGGCGGCCTGACGAAGGTCTGGAATGCCGATGGGATTCCCGTATTGGAGAGCCTGGACCCCGCGACGGTCCCTTGTAAGCACTTCATTCGCGATTCCGTGGATCAACTCCACTGGAAGCGCCTCTTTTGCCGGGGCACCTCCGCCAAAGGAGATGGTATCCGGGTCGGTCATCGATTCAAATAGATATCGGATCACATCCGCTGTTGATTGCATATAAGCCATACGATTGGCGAATCCCGGCATAAAATTTATTTCTCTCCTTTATGAGTAACTGAAAATTTTTTCTTTTAGCGTACAGATTTTTTTATTACGGCAGATAATACTTGACAAGTAATTGTGGGCGATCAGCTGCATTTTTTGCATTTCCGGAGAAGAACATCAAGTAATCGTTATTTCGATCATCGTTATCGTCGATCTGAAAACCGAGACGGATCTGAGTCTCTCCAATCAGATTTATGAACGGAAACGCGCTACTATCCAACACAGACCAATACCAACCTCCAACCGGGTTGCCTTGCATAATGCCGATCGAATATCCATCAGCAGGGGCTTGGAAATCTGAAATCTGCAAAGCGCCGATGCTAAATGGGCCAAAACTGCCAAAAGCGCCCTTACGAATATCCAGCGAGATATTCTTGTGTGTATTGAACGGGTCTGTACCGAGATTCCCCTGTCTCTTGATCATTAGGATGACCTGGTCAATGACTGCATTGTCGGGCAGTCCGCCGGTAGGAAATTGTAAAACAGCACGATACATGCGGTCACGAGCGTCATCGCCGAGGATAAATGTAGCTGCATTGGAGTTTTTTGTGCCACCTTTATTGGTATTTTCATTTGATTCAAGTATCCACCCGTCGTTTGCTGCATTGGAGTTGAAGACGCCGCTTACTATGGTGACTGGGGGTCTGTAGACTGTGTACATTTCTCCCAAAGTAAAGTTGGCATTACCGACCCCAGATCCGCCCAACGGTTTACCTGAGGCATCCAGAACGCTGTCATTATCTACGAGGTCGAGACGAAGATTGCCAATTCCGCTCCCGACAGCGACAGAGGCTGTGTAAGAATTGCCAGATCCACTCACGGCTTGGACGGATGCACCGGTCAGACCATCAGTCATGACTGGCATAAAATCCCCGGAATCCAAACCGCTGACAGTCTCAGAGAAAGTCACCATATATCGCACTGTGTTACCAGAAGCCGGGTTGGGGTCAGCGCGTAAAATGCTGACAGCTACCGGCGCGGTCTTATCGATCGTATACACTCCACCGTTGATAAAGGTCCCATTACCTGCTCCCACCCCGCCAAGCGGATTTGTCAGGGTATCCACAATGCTATCGTTATCCAAAAGATCCAGACGCAGTGTTCCATCACCCGTGCCGGTATTAACCGAAACGTTGTAAACAGCCCCTGCACCACTTACCTCAGAGATAGTCGCATTAAGAATTCCGCCATTCGTGAACAAACCAAAATCTCCCACATCCACACTGCTGACGTCTTTAGAGAAGATTACTGAAAAATGCAAAATATCAGCGCCATTGATATTTGGTTCAACGAGCGCTATATTAGCAACGGTTGGAATGGTTTTTTCGATGGCATACAAATCTCCGGAAGTGAAATTACCGTTTCCTGCGCCCACCCCACCCAAAGGGTTATTCACCATATCCGCGATCGAATCATTATCCATCAGATCTAATCGGAGCGTGCCATCCCCAAAGCCAGTATTAACACCAACCCTATATGTTGTGACAGTTTCAGGAATTACACTCGTGATGGAAGTTCCTACGATGGCTGGGCTGGTGACGATCAAAAAATCGGCAGCATCAACCCCACTCACCGATTCTGAAAATGTGACCGTGAATTTCACTTCGGCAGCCCCAATCGGCGTCGCATCTGCACGGACGATGGATATCACCATGGGAGGAGGATCAACCGCCCGTTCGAACGCGCCTACATCCGGAGCCTTGCCTGAAAACTGATCATTAATTCCAGGAATGACAATCCCCTTATCAATATTTAAGCTAGATAAAAGCAACGTGAAATCACCGCTGGCAGGGCTGGTCAAACCCGGTGCAACTTCATATCCATTACATTCAAGCCCACTCGCTGTACAAAATTTCGCAACGGAACTATACAAGATATTCGCCCATTTAAAATGATTGACATCAGCTGTGCGAGTTGTGTACCAATTGTCATAATTCCAATCATGCCCACTGGAACCCGAAGGGACAGCATTAATGGAATACGCCGTACTGCTAAAGATATTGTTACGCATAACGGCATTGTATACGGGGCTGATCAAAAAAACCGCGTCCACATTACCTGCATTTGTCCAGGCGGTGTTATGGTAGATAAATACTATGCCGTCGGAATCTCTATCCCATTTAACGGCCATGCCGGTATAGTTTGTGATGGTCGAGCGCAGAATCCAAACCGGCCCCATCGTAATCGGGGCGAGTGAAACACCAACAAAAGCTGAATCAATGGTGTTATTACGAAAACGATGATTTATACATGCGCCTTCCGGTTCCAGAGCATCATCACTGATCTGGTGAATGTAGTTATTGTAAATATCCGCATCAAAAGCAAGCGTAGAATTTTCGAGCGCACCGGAAGAACCTGTATAGATGCCGTTGAAAAAATTATGAATATCGTTATTACGCACGATTGCCCCGGTTCGCCCTCTTACAACGATCGCGGTCCCCTCCATGGAACTGCCTTTGACCGCCTTCCAGGGCCATTCATTCACTGCGGGGTCATAGATCTCGTTATATTCGACACGTGTATCATTTCCCTGATTCTCATTCCCAGTCCAGTTGAAATAGACGCCTAATTGCATATTATGGATTTTGTTTTTGCGCACTACCAGATGAGACGCATTCAGAGTACATACGCCACACCTATTGTAATATCGCATTTCAAAGCCTTCGATCCAGATCCAATCACGGCTGTTCACATCAAATGCATGCAACTGTCGTGGAACTTGCCAAGTATGGTTCGAAGGATCGTCCGAACTGCGGATATATAAAATAAAAGTATTTGGGTCAAGATACCAGCCCTCCGTCATGCTTGTATTGCCATGCCCGGTCGACGAGAACAACATTGAAAGTGAATCGTAATTGTAAAAACGGTTCCCATCGCGGGCGAGGTATCCAAGCTGTGCACCGATATTCCTTTGCCAGACCCGCGTCTTGCCTTCGTATTGTGTCCATGCGTTCCCCGTGAGCGTCTCGGACCCATCCAGGATCGCGCCGCTCCCCTCCGCCTTGACTTGAATCCAACTATTAGAAGTGCCTGAAGCTGGAAAAGTTACCATCTCGCGATAAATACCATCTGCCACCAAAACTTGCGTGCCAGGAACAGCCTTATTTACACCTTCTTGAATGGTTCGAAACGGCGCAAAGATCGAGCCATCGCCGCCGGAAGGCGCATCATCATTGACATGTATCACAGCCGTGGGGGTGAATGACAGATCATTTGCCTGTGTGGTAATTGTGCCGCTAATCTCCACTGTTCCATCCAGCACTTTCACATCATAAGATGTCAATGGAGAGAGTCCAAACAAACTGCCCATCAGGCGGCCATCGTCAATACGCACGAGCGCATGACCGCTACGCCAAACAGATTCACCACTCTGGCGATACAACAGGTCAGCTTTTTTCGGAAGTCCAGTCCCGGTAACAGCAACACCAATAGTTTCAATATTGGGATAAAGATTCAGCTGGGTAAAAACAACCAGATTCGACCTTTTCTCGAAGTTAATTTTGGCTTCTTTGCCAGATACGGCAAGTGAGGTCCCGAATCCCCATGAAAAAATGGACAGTATTAATATCAGTAAAATGGGAAGCTTTTTCATTTTGGCTCCTTCACTATCGATTCTAACTCTCTTAATGGAAATTTGGACAGAAGAATTAAATATAATGAGCGCAAGGTTCCGACTTGCGCTCATTATTGGCATCCTGTACCAATTCGTTTATTTTCTTACTTCATATGCTCATGGAGTTGAATATCCACGGTCAAGATGTGATTTACGATCCAGCGGGCGAGTTCAACGATGGTATGGTGCAGAACTTGATTATCTGAGTCTGTTGAATTTTTCCATTGATCATACAGTTTTCCAAATTTCACCCTATATTCATCGTGAGCTTTTTTATTCTCTTCCGCAACAAAGCACTGATTTTGATTCATGATCCATTCTTCCGTGTTGAAATGCCACTCCGCATAATACTGAAGAAAATCCAAAATCCCACCGATGGTTTTTCTATCCGCCCCGCCGGCTTCGGCCTCCACCAGTTCATTAAACTTATTAATCAATTCACGATGTTGATCGTCAATTTCCATTGCACCAGTCGCCATTGCGTTATTCCATTCAAACATAATACTCTCCACTACTCTTTCTACAATCTGTTGCGTTATGTCGTTTATTTTGCGAGTATAGCATGACAAAACTGCTCCACGACCTTACAGATACCCCCTATTCTTTACCTCAAAATAATGAGTCGTGTTTCTGTTCTTTTTACAAATGATAAAATTTAATCAATAAATTCCTGAGACCCAATTCAATCAATAAAGAGGTTATATCAATGAAAAAAGATTTAAGGACTTTGAACAATCAAACCCGAAAAGCATGGGATGCGAATGCAGAAGTTTGGGATAAACGCATGGGAGTTGATGGAAATGATTTCTTCAATATCCTGTGCTGGCCCGCTCTCAAATCGCTCCTTGATTTAAAACCTGATATGCATATATTGGACATCGCGTGCGGCAACGGATTGACTACGAGCAGGCTGGCAAAAGCAGGGGCACAGGTAACCGCTTTTGACTTTTCCTCACCCCTGATCGAATACGCAAAAACCCATTCTGCTGATTTCAACTCACAGATAACGTATCGTGTCATTGACGCCACAAATGAATCTCAACTGCTTTCTCTTGGAAAAAACAAATTCGATTCCTCATTATCCAATATGGCGTTATTTGACATGGCGGATATTGAGCCGTTATTCCGCACTCTGCCAAAATTGCTAAAGCCAAACGGAACTTTTGTTTTCAGCATCACTCATCCTGCATTTAACAACGCATCTGCAATGCATATCGTCGAGGAGTTTGACAACGGCGAGATCAATACTGTGTACTCCATCAAAGTCTCACGCTACATGACGCCCCACCATCAGCGTGGACTCGCTCTTCGAAACCAGCCCAAACCACAGGTATATTTTGACCGTCCAATTCAATATTATCTAAATCTAGGTTTCAAAAATGGATTCATCCTCGATGGCTTTGAAGAACGCGCATTCCCGCCTGAAGTTCCGCAAACACATCCTCTTGGCTGGGGTGGAAAATTCAGCGAACTCCCTGCGGTCGTCATTGCAAGGATGAGGCTGGTTTCTTGAATTTCGTTTATCTCCTCATCGAATTCCTTGACGAGCTGGTCTTCGGCCTCGGAGAAACTGCCTGGCCGTTAATCCGCACAGACCTGGACCTCACCTACACTCAGCTCGGCCTGCTGCTAAGCGTGCCTGGGATCATCGCTGCCTTCATTGAACCCTTCCTCGGCATTCTCGGTGACGTGTGGAAGCGCCGCCTGCTCATCCTCGGCGGTGGAGTTTTCTTCACATTCTCGCTGATACTCACAACCAGCAGCAAAAGCTTTACCCCTTTGTTGATCGCGTTCATCATTTTCTTTCCCGCATCTGGCGCGTTTGTCAGCCTGTCGCAAGCCGCACTAATGGACTCTGCTCCCGAGCGTCACGCACAAAACATGGCGCGCTGGACATCCGCAGGCTCGCTTGGAAATGTATTTGGTCCACTTCTACTTGGCTTGTTCGTCTATTTTGGTCTCGGTTGGCGCGGAGCGTATGCCCTCGTAGCGGCGGTTTCAGCACTTTGCCTGCTCGCCGCATTTCGCCTCGTCCCGCCTGATGATAAATCCATCTCCTACCTGCCAAGTTTCAAAAGTGTATTCGATGGATTTCGTTCCGCCCTCTCCGCGCTCAAACGCCGCGAAGTCTGGCGCTGGCTGCTTCTGCTCGAAGCGTCCGATCTTATGCTTGATGTATTGCTCGGATTCCTCGCGCTCTACTTTGTGGATGTTGCACATGTCACCCCAACACAGGCAGGCATCGCTGTTACGGCTTGGCTCACAATGGGTATGCTGACCGACTTTATCTTCATCCCATTTATTGACCGCCAGCCGGACAGCATGAAATTCCTTCGCAGAACTGCGGCGCTTGAATTATTAGCGTTTTCAATTTTTTTGCTCATTCCAGACTTCATACCCAAGCTTATCGCGATCGTCTTCATCAATATTTTCAACACAGGCTGGTATCCCATTTTGAAAGGCAATTTGTATTCCACACTGCCCGGGCAAAGCGCCAGCATTATGGCAATTGAATCGGTCACGACGCCAATCGCAAAACTTCTTCCGCTTTTCGTCGGCCTGCTTGCAGATCAATTTGGTTTGGGCATCGCCATCTGGCTCTTGTTACTTGGCCCGCTTGCCCTTATCATTGGCCTCCCCCGCCATGACAAACCCTAACACCTCAATCTACATCCACATCCCCTTCTGCAAACACCGCTGCGCCTACTGCGACTTCAACACCTACGCGGGCCAGGAAGATTCGATACCCGCATACGTACAAGCTTTAATCAATGAGATCGAATTTGTTGGACAGCGTGCCGAGCAGATGAACATCCACACCGTCTTCTTCGGAGGCGGGACACCCTCGCTTCTTTCCGCGCCGCAATTTGATTCCATACTAAAAGCATTACGCTCCGCCTTTACATTGACCGCTGACGCAGAGATCAGTATCGAAGCCAACCCAGGCACGATCTCTCCCGAAAAATTAAATATAATTCGCAAGTCCGGCATCAACCGCATCAGCTTCGGGGTGCAATCTGCCAACACCGAAGAACTGCGCATGCTCGAACGCATCCATGATTTCTTCACCGTTATCGAAGCCGTGTCCACTGCAAGAAAAGCAGGCTTCAACAACCTCAACCTAGACCTGATTTACAGCCTCCCAGAGCAGACTCTTGCCTCATGGCAGACCACCCTCCAACGAATCGTTGATCTCTATCCCGAACATATCTCCGCCTACGCGCTCACTCTCGAACACGGAACTCCTTTTGGGCGCTGGTCATCAAAAGGGTTGCTTCCCCCTCCCCGACCCCGATCTCGCCGCCGAAATGTACGAATACGCGGAAGAGTTTTTGGAAAGCAAGGGGTATGTGCATTATGAGATATCAAATTGGGCAAAAGCAACTGCAGAAAGTAGAACGCAGCATGCGGGATCAAATTCATCATTCCTCATTCATCGTTCACCATTTGTTTGCCGCCATAACCTCCAATACTGGCATTCCCTCCCCTACCTCGCCTTCGGAGCAAGCGCACACGGATACGCCAATGGCTACCGATACTCAAACGCACTGCGGATCAAAACTTACATTGAACGCCTCATTCATCCTTCATCATTCATCCCTCATCCTTTCCCCCTTTCCCCGCCACTGTCAACCAACACAAACAAACATTGAAAGATGATATGTCCGAGTACATGCTAAACAATCTCAGACTAACGAATGTCGGGGTAAGTGAATCAGATTTCAGATTAAGATTCGGAAGAGGGCTCTTGGATGTCTATCCAAAGGAAATTGAAGAGCTCGTCAAAAATGGGCTGCTTGAATATGCAAAGACCTCCGAGGTCTTGATGACCTCGGAGGTTTACAGGCTTACGAAACGTGGAAGACTATTGGGAAATCAGGTCTTCTTGCGGTTTGTCTAATTACTTCTTCTTTGCAACTTTCTTCCCCTTCGGGGACGATGTTACAACCTTCTTTGCGACAGCCTTTTTGGCAACAGCTTTCTTCGCAACGACTGGTTGATGCTTCAACGCTGCATGAGCAGCGGCCAAACGTGCGATCGGCACACGGAACGGGGAACATGATACGTAGTTATTACCGATCATGTGACACCATTCAATTGAATTAGGATCGCCGCCATGTTCACCGCAGATACCCACTTCAAGGTTCGGGCGGGTCTTGCGGCCTTCGTCAATGGCCCATTGCATGAGCTTGCCAACGCCTTCACGGTCGATCGTTTGGAAAGGATTCGTGCCGAGAATACCCTGCTCTTGATAGGTGATGAGGAAGTTGCGCTCGGCATCGTCGCGTGAATAACCATAGGTCATTTGTGTGAGATCGTTGGTGCCGAAGGAGAAGAACTCGGCCTGTTTCGCCACTTCCTGTGCGGTCACTGCGGCGCGAGGAATTTCGATCATCGTACCGAATTTATATTCGAACTTGATCTTCTTTTCCGCCATGACAGCAGAAGCGATGCGCAGCAGACGGGGCTGGATCCATTCCAGTTCCTTGACCGTGCCTGTGAGCGGGATCATGACTTCGGGCTTCACAACAATTCCACGCAGGGTGCAGTCGGCAGCGGCTTCGAAGATGGCGCGCACCTGCATCTCGACGATCTCAGGCATGACGATGCTCAAACGCACACCGCGCAAACCCATCATGGGATTCGATTCGTGCATTCCTTTGATGGACTCAAGCAAATCTTCCTTTGCCTTCAAACCATCGGTCTGGCCCTTGACACGCATCGTGATGACTTCTTCAAGCAAGGCTTCTTCATCGGGCATGAATTCATGCAACGGCGGATCGATCAAGCGGATGATCACCGGGTAACCATCCATCGCTTCAAAGAGGCCGTCAAAATCCTTGCGCTGGGTCGGCAGAAGTTTGTTGAGCGCGGCAGTACGTCCGTCGCTGGTCTCCGAGAGGATCATTTCCTGAACGATGGGTAAACGCTCGGGCTCAAAGAACATGTGCTCGGTACGGCAGAGACCGATACCAACAGCGCCATAAGAGCGGGCACGGCGCGCATCCTTCGGGTAATCTGCATTCGCCCAAACTTGCAAACCGCGTGTCGGTCCGCCATTTGGTGCAGAGCGAATATTCTTGCGCGCAGAAATTTCATCAGCCCAATTGAGCAGGGTCAGCAGGTCGGTCTGTTCTTCGAGGCTCGGCTCTGAGGTCGGGATCTTTCCGGCAAACACTTTACCGGTCGTGCCATCAACAGAGATCCAATCGCCTTCTTTGAGGGTGATCTCTCCAACATTCATCACCCGTTTTTCGAGATCGATCTTGATCGCGGATGCACCCACCACGCACGGGATTCCAAACTGACGCGCAACAACTGCCGCATGGGAAGTTGCTCCGCCCTCGCTGGTTAATCACCCCTTTGAGGCGATCATGCCATGCACATCATCAGGCTTGGTGAACGGACGCACCATGATGGTGTCCTGTTTGCCTTCTTTTGCCATCTTCTCAGCCATATCAGCATCAAAGTAGATCTGACCAACAGCCGCGCCTGGGGAAGCATTGACACCCTTCGCGACAAAATGACCATCCTTCTCGGCCTGATTCATCGCAGAGTCATCGAACTGTGGGTGAAGCAGCGAATCCACGTTTTCGGGAGTCACACGTTTGACCGCTTCTTCCTTGGTGATGAGTTTTTCATTCGCCATATCGACAGCCATCTTAACGGCAGCCTTGGCAGTGCGCTTGCCGATGCGGGTCTGGAGCATCCACAACTTGCCGCGCTCAATGGTGAACTCAACATCCTGCATATCGTGATAATGCTTTTCGAGTTTCGCGGTGATGTCCATGAATTGCTTGTACGCCTTGGGCATCTGGTTGACTAAATTCTGGATCGGGTCCGCATTGCGAATACCCGCTACCACATCTTCGCCCTGCGCGTTGATGAGATACTCACCCATCATCAAGCTATCGCCTGTGGAGGGATTACGTGTGAATGCCACACCAGTCGCAGAGTCATCGCCCATATTGCCAAACGCCATTGTGCAGATATTTACTGCGGTTCCAAGCGTGTGTGAAATTTTTTCCTTGTTGCGGTAATCTACAGCGCGTTTGCCGTTCCATGATCTGAACACAGCTTCTGTGGAAAGTTCCAACTGCTTGAACGGATCCTGCGGGAAGTCTTCACCAGTCTTGGACTTGTAAGCGACTTTGAATTTTTCAACGATCGCCACCCAATCTTCGGCTTGCATGTCAGTATCGTTTTTGTAGCCTTTTTCAGCCTTATAAGATTCGAGCGCATGTTCAAAGACTTCATCGCCTGTGTCCATCACAACGGAACCGAACATCTCGATCAAGCGGCGATATGAGTCATATACAAAACGCGTATTGCCCGTCGCCTTTACCATGCCTTCCGCCACTTTATCGGTCAGGCCGATATTGAGGATCGTATCCATCATACCCGGCATCGAGAACTTCGCGCCGGAGCGGCAGGAAACCAAAAGCGGATTCTTCGCATCTCCAAATTTTTTACCAGTCGCTTTTTCAATGGCTTTGAGCGCCTTCAATTCCTGATCCCACATCCCGGCGGGAAATTTATTTGCTTTCTGGTACGCGTTACAAGCTTCGGTTGTCACGGTAAAAAACGGCGGGACAGGAACGCCCGCGCGAGTCATATCCATCAAACCTGCGCCCTTACCACCTACAAGGCTTTTGACACTGTCCCACGAACCACGGGAAACTTTCTCGACTTCTTTAACTTCGTTAAAGAGATAAACCCACTTATTCATAGTAACTCCTATATGTAATGATTTTCACGAAAACGCTGAAGTATTCTACCAAAAATAACAAAAATGACAACTGACAAACATCACCAAAAAATATTCAATCTGTAAACTCATTGCAAAGTTGAATGGTAAACAAATCAAGGATAATAAAGAATAGGAAAAAATATGTCTACAAAAATACTTGTAATTGATGATGACGTGGCCATTACCGAGTTAATGGGGATGTTGCTCAGAACACATGGCTTTGAAGTAATTACAACCAATTTTGGCACAGAAGGAATTCGCCTGACAGCAGAAAAAATGCCGGATGTAGTATTGCTTGACCTGATGATGCCAGATCAGGATGGCTGGCAGGTGTGCAAGTCCATTCGAGTGTTTAGCAACATTCCCATCCTCATCCTTTCAGCGGTAAACGATCCAAGCATTGTAGCCAGTGTACTGGACGCGGGCGCAGATGACTTTCTCGTAAAGCCAGTCCCAAGCGGCGTGCTCGTTGCACACATACGGAAGATGGTCAGGCAATCCGATCTGGTCAATAATTTAAATTTAAATAATAGCTCTCAGCTTGTCACGCATTCACACTCGCTTCTTCCTTAACTACAAATCTGCTCGTGTTTCAAATAAAATGACCCGTCGCTGATAAAAAAACGGCGGGTCATTTCTAAATTAATCCCAATTTCATCTAATAAAGTTCATCAACCCATCAGCAACTTGCCGTGGGAATTCCATCATCGGCATGTGACCCGCGCCTTTCAATTCAAACAACTTGGCAGATGGCTTTACTGACACTATATCTGTTGCGCGCTCAATTGGAATCAGCTGATCAGAATCACCGTGAATAAGGACCAATGGAAACCCGAATGATGGAAGAATGGGCATTGAATCTTCACGCTCTGCCATGGCCTTAAGCGCGCCTATTACCGCCTGCCTGCTTTGCCGTCCGATCAATTCTCGTACGAACGTCCTCACGCCTGTTTCATTGGATAATTTTGGGGTCATAGTGTCAGCAACACTGCCCACGCCTTTTTCTTCTACTTCGACGGCGGTTTTGTACCTGCGTTCTTTTCCTTCGGGAGTATCTGCTCCTGCTTGCGAGGCGATCAAAGCCAATCCGCTAACCCGCCGGGGATATTTCCTGGCAAAAGCCAGTGAGATATAACCTCCCATTGAATGACCTGCCAGTATGGTTTTCTCAATACCCAGATGATCCAATAAGCCAACAAAATCATCCGCCATATCTGAGATCGTATATCCTGATGGTGTTGTAGTCGATTGACCAAATCCACGCAGGTCTGGCGAGATAAGATCAAAATCTTTTTCCAACAAAGGCGTCAGATCATTCCATATACTTGAATCCAGGGGATATCCATGAACAAGCATAAGCGGATTTCCTTTACCACGGCGTGTATATGCCAGATTGAACCCATTCACAGGCAGAGTATTCATTCGTTTACCTATTTCCATTTCACAGCTACTTTTAACTTACTGCCCAGCTTTGATCGATAATAGATGAAGCCATTATCACGGCCAAACTCGTACACTCGGCGCGTAATATCCACATCCGCTTTGCAGTATTCGGCAACCTTATCCAACTCACCTGCGCGGAACCATTCCACAGACTTCACACCATCCGCGGTCTTGGCCGCGCCGAGACTGGCGCTCGCGATCGAGTCAAGTCCAATGCTAAAGCCAAGAATCTTTTGCAGGTCGAGATACAGGTCAAGGGTCGGGATGGAGGCAAAGCGCAAATCAGGGGCATACGGCTGAAGCACCAGATAATCAAATCCGCGCAAATTAAACCCAATCACCCTGTTTGCAGATTTCAATTGTTCAAGCAAAGCAGGGACATCCTTCTCCCAGTACACCGAGAAATCATTTTTCTGTGTGGACCATGTTACGCCGCAGGCGACTTTAAGTTGTGCGATGTTATCTCTGCCGCCAACATCTTCAAACAGATTTTGCGATTCCAGGTCAAAGAATACGAGATTCATAATTCACCATTAAGCCCTTTCGTTAATTCATCACGCGCGAAAGCCAAAGCCTGTTCACGATCCCCGATCTTTCCTGCCGCTTGATTTTCACGGATGGATTCCAATAGCTGACCAACCATAATCCCAGGTTTTAAGCCCAACTCTTTCATGAGTTCATTCCCATTGATCAGGCGTGGGGGCGCGACGGCTTCCTGTGGACGCTCCCAATAATTCTCAAGCAGGATCCGCGCGACATCCAAATATATATTCCAGGTTTCAATGGTCAGTGAGTGGGCGCGCGTCCCGCGCACGTCAGCCAGCCCCAATAAGATCAGATCAATCCCCGCTTCCCCACTATCCCGGAAGAAACGATAAATAGCCTTACGCGATGGTTCCCGCTTTTCCCTCTCCAGCCGGTCCGCAAAGAAATGGATGCGCAAATGATTCTTAATGATGACTTGCAATCGTTCGATCTCATCATTGCTCAGGTTGAAAGAACGCGCACGTTGAGCAGCGATTTCCACGCCCTTGAGATCGTGTTCAAAGAAAACGAATACGTCCTGATTCCTCGACCGTCTTCGTGTCAGGCTTGCTGATATCGTGATACAGGGCTGCAAAGAAAAGCAGGGAACGCATGGAACGATCCACATTGAGCTGATTGGAAAAATGTTGAGCGATCTGCTCACGATAACGACCCAATCGCAGAGTAAGCAGACCTGTGAACATATCATTTGTTTTTTCGGCGTCGTATCCAACACGCAAGGCAGAAATGATCTGGTCAAGATAATCAAGCACGGCAAGCGTATGCGTCCAAACCTCATACACGTGCGGCTCGGATTGAGCCACGCCCTTCATAGCGAGAAGTTCTGGCATTAAATGCGGTAAGACGCCAAGCATTTCAAGCGCGCCAATGGCTGTGTCTGGCTTGGGACCTTTGAGGATCTTGAAAACTTCATCTCGCAGACGTTCAGGCGAAATACGCACCAGCTCGCTCGCAGCCTGCTTCATTAATTCGCGTGTATTCCTGTCAATATGAAAACCGAACGCAGCAGCCTGACGGATGGCGCGCAAGATTCGGACGGGATCGTCAGATAACGATGTGTTCGAACAAGCGCGGATCAATTTCTTACGCAGATCGTTACCGCCCTCAAGCGGATCAAAGATCGTTCCATCACGCTGGTTATAGGCAAGGGCATTAATGGTGAAATCACGGGCGCGCAAATCTTCGTCAAGAGTTGCACCACGATAGGTTGCAAAATCAAGAAAGGTTTGTGTTCCACTTTCATCGATCACGACAACCCGGCCTGTATCCCGTTCTTCATCCAAAGGGACAAAAGACGCGTGAAGGCTGTTGGCAACTTTTCGAGCCAGAGAAATGCCATTCGAAGGCACAGCAAAATCAAGGTCGGGCGAGAAGCGAGAAGTTAATAAGTCACGCACCGCGCCGCCGACGAGGTAGATCTCCTGGTCAGCAGGCAGGGCATCCATGATCTTTTCAAGCAACGGCGAGAGCGTAAAAGAGGCAGGCATAAAAATGATCTCTGGTTTTTCTTTAAAACGGCTGTGCTGGGAAGCGCGTAAAGCCTGTTCAGGGGTTCCACCTTGCGCAATTATCCTGCCATTAACAAGAGCCACCCAGCGGCCTGTGTAGGGCGAATGAGTCGGGGAGATTTCATCAATCATGTCAATCGCCAGAAAAAGTAATCTTAATGGGCGGGTTTGTATTTATCCAGATCAACAACGCCAATGAAAGGCAGGTTGCGATGGTATTCGTCGAGATCAAGACCGTACCCAAACACAAATTTATTTGGAATGCTAAAGCCGAGGTAATCGATTGGGACGGCCGCCTCACGGCGCTCGGGCTTATCCAACAAGGCGCAGACTTTGAGACTCTTGGGCTGGCGTGTTTCAAGCATTTGAAGAACCGCTGAGATCGTATGTCCGCTGTCTACAATATCTTCAACGAGCAGGACGTTCATCGAGCGGATATCAGTTTGCAGATCGAGCGTGACTCGCGCGGAGCCGGTAGATTCGCGTTTACCAACGCCGTAAGATGATACAGCCATAAAATCCATCATGTGCGGAACCGTGATGCTCCGGCTAAGGTCAACCATGAATGGCACGCCGCCACGCAGGATGCAAATGAGCATAAGGTCGCCGTCGGGATAATCCAGGCTGATCTGCGCACCAAGTTCCTTGATGCGTGCTTGCAACGAATCAGAGTCTATCAATATTTCTGAGAGAAATTCATTATAGTTTTGCATATTTCACCGCGGGACTTCGTGATGTTGTCTACAGCGCGCTTCGTACATTTCAGATGCGCCGACTATGACTACAGGATCGTCATAACGAGCGGGCCTGTCATTGACCAATCTTTGTGTGCGCGAGGCGTCATCACCGCACACCATGCAGATCGCATGGAGCTTGGCTACATTCTCCGCTTCAGCCATGAGGATCGGCATGGAACCAAACGGCTCGCCGCGAAAATCCGTATCGAGGCCCGCCACGATGACGCGCACGCCGCGCGCCGCCAATTCTTTGGCGACCGCCACCACTTCATCGTCGAAGAATTGGGCTTCATCGATCCCGACGACCGTTGTATCTGAGTCTACTTTTAAGCGTATCTCTGCAGATCTCTCAACGGGAATCGCGTCAAAGGTCGAGCCTGTGTGCGACGCTACTTTTTCGACCGCATAACGAATATCAATGGCAGGCTTGAACACTTGAACTTTTTGCTTTGCGATCGTAGCGCGTACAAGTCTGCGGATGAGTTCATCGGTCTTGCCGCTGAACATAGATCCGCAGACGACTTCAATGGAACCGTGCGTATGTCTCATTCAAACTCTCCCCCTCTCCCACAACTGGAAAGGGTTGTATTGGGATTATGAAAACAGGCAGATGCGTTCGCATCTGCCTGCCTAGTTTACCTGAGAAATCGTTCTGTGACAAAACCGAATAAAAACTACTCGCCCGCTTCGGCTTCAGGAGCGTCCACAGCCTCGGCTTCAACAGCTTTGGGAGCCTTGACAGGTTTCGGAGGATCGGGAACTTCTGGAACTTCAAAGTCCATTGAGCGCAATTTCTTCTTCATGGCGGTCAGAGAAGATTGACCGAAACCTGCGATCTCCAACATGGCGGCATTACCTTCGCCTAATTTGGCGAGGATCTGACCAATGCTTAAGATGCCAGCCTTCTTAAGGGCATCCGTTGCGCGAGGAGAAAGCTCAAGATCATCAATGGAACGATCGGGTGAACTCGCAGTTTCTTCTTTCGCCTTCTGCTGTTCGACGTAAGTCTGGCGGGCTGAGAGCTTCTTATAGAAGCGGTCAACCTGACCTTCGATGTCCATAATACGGGCGGATTCACCAGTGAAGAACGGATGACAATTGGAGCACACGTCAATTCGTAATTCTTTCTTGGTGGATGTGGTTACCCATGATTTTCCACAAGATGCGCAAGTGACCTTGGCATCGTAAACTACAGGATGAATTTCTGCTTGCATGTTACTCCACCTCAGCAGGGACGATATTTACGCGCTTGCGTCCATGCACTACATCGAACATGACAATCCCGTCCGCGATCGCGAACAAAGTATCGTCTTTACCAACCAAAACATTAATGCCTGGCTTGATCTTGGTGCCGCGTTGGCGAACAAGAATATTGCCAGAAAGGACAAATTGACCGGCGTAACGCTTTACGCCCAAACGTTGGGCATTGCTGTCACGACCATTGCGGGTTGATCCGCCACCTGTTTTATGTGCCATTTCTACCTCTCAATACTTCTATTCAGTCTTCTTGGTTGCTGCGGACTTCTTTGTCGAAGTCTTTTTCTTCTCGACCTTCGGCTCTTCTGTCGTCTCGACATTTGCAACGTCTGCGACAACTTCCTGCTTAGCCTCGACCTTACGCTCTTCACCAGCTTTGCCAATGAAATCGATCATCAAGCGTGTGTAGAAATGACGATGACCGCCCTTCACACGGATGCGTTTCTTGGGACGATACTTGAAAGAGGTAACCTTGGGGCCTTTTATATGGTCCACCACGGTTGCAGAAACGATAATCTCTCCAACTGTGGGCGTACCGACCATTACGACTTCGCCGTCTGCCATAAGCAGAACACGTTCAAAGTCAAATTTTTTACCCACTTCATGGGCGAGGCGATCCACATCAATTGTGGAACCTTCGACGGCGCGGTATTGCTTGCCGCCACTTTCAACGATAGCTGTTCTCATTTATTTTCTCCAGTCATCACTTCGCCGCGTATCCTGCGGAGAACTTACACTCTACGCCGAAGCACGGGGAAGCTGGGTTATTTAGCGGACGCTATTATACATGCGGGAAGGCGCACCTGTCAACGATTTCTGTGAGCAAAATCTCCTTTTTCAATGCCTGAAAATTCAAAGATAAAGAATGCCTGAAACCATTGAGCAAGCATCAGAGAGACGAAACACGCCCTTCCTATTTGGGAAGCATGTCTGTCAGAGTTTTCGTTACAAGCTGAAGCTGCCCCGCGTGCCCCTGAATCCTATTCACATCGCCGGTCCTTAATCCCGCAGAAACGTCTGTGATTGTTCTGGATGTGGCGGCCTCGTTGTCTATGATCTTTTGGGTGGTGACTTCGAGGTTGATCAGCATTTGCATTACATTCTTTGGGATGAGCGGCAGGTTCTTGAGGATGGGCAGAAGGACATCCAATATCTGATTCGCTGTACGCGCATACTTGACAGTGAGCGTGTGAAGCGTGCCAATGGAGGTCGTTAATTCAAGCGCGATCTCTTGAATGGAATCGATCATCCCTTTGTGCTGTTCAATGATCTTGGCGACATCTGTAATCGAATTCGTTAGTTGATCTGAAAATCTGACAATGGAACCAGAGCTTGCCGCGGCCGGTTTTGCTCCGGCTTTTACTGAGGCCTTGATTGGTGTGGGCATTTTTGGAATCTCCTGATGGAATATATTTTTTCAAATATACAATACTTCATATCTAAACACAACCTTATTGACAAACATCCCCATCTCGTATATCCTGAACAGGCTGGGCCATAAAAAGGAGTCATGATGAATCAAACAGACTTGACATGGGAAAGAATTCGAATCTGGTTATTATGGATCGCGCTTCCGCTTGTGATGGGATTGATCGCCGCGTCAGCCATTCCACGGCCTGTGATCGGAATTATTCAACTCAATGATGCAATTTATCCTCTTACCGCGCGCGAGATGATCACGCAGATCAATTACGCAATTGACAACCCTGAAATTCGCGCAGTGGTATTGGCATTTGACAGCCCCGGCGGAACGGTAGTGGACACTGAAGCGGTCTACATGGAGCTTTCACGGCTGCGCGCCAAGAAACCTGTTGTTACAGTTGTGAACGGCATGTCAGCCAGCGGCGCTTATTATCTATCGGTAAATACCGATTACATTTACGCGAAGCCGTCTTCACTGGTTGGAAATATTGGTGTGATCGGGTACCTGCCATCCACCCCGGTAATATTCGAAGATATCATCTCCACCGGGCCTTATAAACTTTGGGGTTCGCCGCGCGATGCTGAAATGCGCCAGATAGAGCTGATCAAAGAGGGATTTCTTCAAGCCGTACTGCTGGGGCGCGGGAAAAGACTCAATATTGGAAAAGAAGTTATTCTAAGTGGAAAGATTTGGGCAGGCACCGAAGCTGTTCGACTCGGAATCGCAGATGAACTCGGGACAGAAAATGACGCAATAAAAAAGGCGGCGAAGCTGGCCCGCGTCGCAAATTACAGATCAGTCGGTCTGTATCATCTGGCAGGACTGCAAAGCTCCACCTCAGCGCCCTTCTTTATTCAAAGTCCGGAAGGGATTACCCTGCCCTACCCAACCAAACCTGGCATGTACCTTCTCTTCATTCCGCAATTGCCGGTAAAACAATAAGAGGCTGTCATGAAAAAGAATCTATATTGGATCGCACTGGCAGCCTTCATCATCCCCATCCTGGCGCGCGGATTAATGTTTTATCGCGGATTTCCAAACCAGCGCAAGGTCGCGACGCCTGATTATCAAGCGTTCATCAGTTCCCAGCCTCCCATTGGGGATATTGCTCTAAACAAAAATATTGAGCAGACAAGTGGGGTTATCCTCTTCGATCTGGCACATGCCAACCAATATCAACCTGCTGATGTAAAGTCCCTGCAGGAAGCCATTGAAAAACGCGGTGGAAAAGTGGAAAGCATTTCAGACGCCACTTCGCTGGAATACAAACTGAAATATGCAAGCACGCTCACGGTCATATCCCCATCCACCGCTTTCAGCGCGGACGAGATACGCATTATCAAGGCATTCGTGCAGCGCGGTGGAAGGCTGCTGGTCTTCACCGACGCCACGCACGGACTGGTATATACTGATTTCTTTAGCGGCTCGACCATCTCCTACCCTGATACAAATCTGGTCAACCCTTTACTAACAGCATTTGATATCTCGGTCAACAACGATTACCTTTACAATATCGAAGAACATGAAGGCAATTTTAGGAATATCTACTTTGAAAGTTTTGAAAAAATGATCTGACTTTAAACCTGAAACAGGTTGCCCTATATGGAACGCACTCGATCGAATCACCCTCAGGGCTGGTACTGCTTCGAGGAACAGAAGCAACTCTTTCGTCAAGCAACGATGCGCACGATCCAGCCTCGGGTGGCGCAGTGCTCAGTGAAAATGGAAATGTCCTCGTATTCGGCGACTTCACATTCCTTTCATCCCCCTATCAGAACGTGCTGGATAATTCCACGCTCATCGCCAATATCGCAGACTTTGCCCTGGGAGGCAAACAAAATATATTGCTTGAGAATTTCCCATTCCTCTTTACGCAACCCGTTTTACAAGTTTATCCAGCGCCTGAGGTCCAATTGACTGCCGAGATCATCTCTGCGATCAGCGGGCTGCAAACATCTCTCAAGATCTCAGAAATTGAAATCCGAATTGCGACCAAAACCCCACGAGATGGCGATGTTTTAGTTCTTGGCACATTCGCAGATGCCGAAGAGCTGGCAAGTTACATAAATCCATTTAATATCAGTCTGGATGAATCAGGCGATACGATCACTTTGAAGAACTTTGGCGATATTGGCCGCGCAGGAAACGGCATCCTGCTCTTCGAGGAAAACAAGAATGGCAATAGATTAACTCTACTCGCAGAAACGCCTGAAGACCTTATAGCCTTATTAAGTACGGTTTCAAGCGGATCATTTTATGGCTGTATTCTTCAAGACAATATTGGTATTTGCAGCGTCGGTTATGGCGGCAGTTTCCTTGATGAAACTGGAGGATTTGGTGAAGACGTATTAACTCCTGAACCCGCCACTGGTGACGCCACCCCCACACCAGCAGGTTAGGAGGATATATGAACAACCTAATTCAACTTGGTTCTATCAATGGTTATATAGCAACACCCAATGGAAATGGGCACTGGCCTGCCGTGATCGTTATACAGGAATGGTGGGGGTTGGACGCCCAAACCAAATCCATCGCAGACCGCTTTGCGCAGGAAGGTTATCTCGCCTTTGCGCCCGATCTTTATCACGGTGAACTTGCACAGCTTGGAGACGGCGATACCGCCATGAAACTCGTGCAAAAATATGGCCCCAACGCTTATCTTGACTTGCAATCCTTGTTCGATGCTTTAATGTCTCACCCTGATTGCAATGGAAAAATCGGCAGTATCGGTTTCTGCTTTGGTGGACGCATGTCACTTACCCTTGGCATCAGCCGCCCCTTGAACGCAATTTGCACTTTTTACGGCGGCGGGATGCAAACCATTTTCGATCAATTGCGTACTAACCTCAAAGCGCCTGTGCTGGGACTATTCGGCGATGCAGATGTCTCGATCCCTGCAGGCACTGTTGAAGAATTCGAAAAACTGCTCGATGAAGTCGGCGTGGAACATGAAGTCATCATGTATCCGAATTCAGGTCATGCCTTCTTCCGTGACAGCGATCCACAGGTTTATATTCCAGACGCATCGAAGGATGCCTGGGAACGCGTAAATAAGTTCTTCCATAAGCATTTGAATTAAGTCACTCGCCTCATGACAAACCTCAGCCTGACCCAGCTTCAAGTCATTGAATCGCCCCTCGATATTCGACTCTTCGTCTCCGGTTCGGCAGGGACAGGGAAAACGACAGCGGGTATCGAACGCCTGCGTTATTTGCTTGAACAAGGTATCCCAGCAGATTCCATTCTCATGCTTACTCCACAGCGGACAATGCAGGAGCCGTATCTCGACCTGCTGACCAGCCCTGAGCGGCGCGCTGGCGGAGAAGTCGCCTCCGCAACCATTGGCGGTCTCGCCAAACGCATGTGTGACCTGTTTTGGCCGATGGCCGCAGAAGCGGCGGGATTCAAAAATCCAGATCAACCGCCAGTTTTTCTAACCCTTGAAACCGCGCAGTATTACATGGCGTATCTGGTGCGTCCGCTTTTGGAACAAGGCTATTTCCAATCACTGACCATTGACCGCAACCGCTTATATTCCCAGATCCTCGATAACCTAAACAAGGCCGCAGTCGTCGGTTTTCCGTATACAGAGATCGGCTCACGCATGGATACCGCCTGGTTCGGCGACCCCGGACAGCGCCGTATCTATCAAGACGCGCAGGAATGTGCAACTCGCTTTCGCGAATTCTGCCTTGAACATAACCTGCTGGATTTTTCTTTACAGCTTGAAATTTTTACCAACATCCTTTGGCCGCAGGAACAGGTACAGAATTATTTAAAACAAAGTTACCGTCACTTGATTTATGATAATGTGGAAGAAGACGCGCCGCGGGCACATGACATTATCCACGAGTGGCTGGCGGATTTCGACTCGGCGCTGTTGATCTACGACAATGATGCGGGGTATCGCTACTTCCTCGGAGGCGATGCAGTTACAGGCTACGCCCTGAGCGAAGTCTGCGATGAAAGGATCGAACTTGGCGAGAGTTTCGTCTCGTCAGAAGATGTGATCCAACTTTCCAATACGCTGGTATCCGCCCTCGCTCATCAAAAGACCGAAGCTGGGAATCTCAATAACACGATGGAATTTATTCTGGCTCATTATTATCCTGAAATGCTGGATGATATTGTTGCCAGGATCAGATCATTGATCGAACAGGATGGCATTCCCCCAACCGAGATCGTGGTACTTGCGCCGTATCTTTCGGACGCGCTGCGCTTCTCGATCACCCATCGTTTGGATCAAGCTGGGATTCCATCACGCACACACCGCCCGTCACGCTCTTTACGCAGTGAAGTTGGCAGCCAGGCCCTGCTGACTCTATCTGCGCTGGCGCACCCGTATTGGAATGTTCACCCCACAAAATTTGATGTGACCCACGCCTTGATGTTCACGCTGAACACGGATCTGATCCGCGCACAGTTATTGACCGAGATCGTATACCACCAACGCGACCTGCAGCTTTCAAGTTTCGAAGAGATCAAACCTGACGTGCAGGAACGCATCACCTATCTGCTTGGCGAAAAATACACAAACCTGCGTACCTGGCTGAATGATTATCGTGGGCAAGCATCGTTGCCACTTGATTTCTTTTTAAGAAAAATTTTCGGAGAGGTACTCTCACAACCTGATCATGGATTCCACCGAAATGAAGACGCGATCCGCGTGGCTGCCAGCCTGATCGAATCGATCAAGAAGTTCCGCTATGCAATGGAGTCATCTTCCACGAATCCTGATTTTGATCTGGGCAGGGAATATCTTGCCATGCTGGAAGACGGCGTGATCGCCGCGCAATATTTGGAATCCTGGCGGAGTGAAAATAAAGACTCTGTCCTTGTTGCACCCGCACACACATTCCTGATGATGAACCATCCTGTCACTGTACAGTTCTGGCTTGACCCAGGCTCCAGCGGATGGGTGCAGCGCCTCTCGCAGCCGCTGACACAGCCTTATGTCTTATCCCGGCATTGGCAGCCAGGCCGCTTGTGGATGGATACGGATGAAGTCAACGCCGAAACCGAATCGCTGGCACGTTTAGTGAGCGGCTTGCTGAGTCGCTGCCGTGAAAAATTATTTTTAGCGATCGCCGACCTGAGCGAAACCGGCTTTGAACAGCGCGGAACTTTGCTCAGGGCATTTCAGAAAGTGATAAGCGAGTAAGTGAAAATGACAAATATAAGTCATGAAACGATTTACAAGCCAAAATACAATGGTAGTATGCGGTTTGCCATGGTCCTTTTTCCTGTCTGGATAGGATTATTCTTTTACTTTTTATACCAATTCATCGTGACGCGTTCTTACAGTCCGCAAGGATTGCTTACGGTCATCTTTGGCATCATGGCTTTCTCCCTGCCCTTCCGTGTTTTCAGGGAAGCGCGCTTTGGGGACAAGCTCATCGTAAAACGCTATCTTCTGCCCGACCTCGTGATCGAGTACAAGGATGTTATCGCCTTTGACAAGCTCAGACTGGACACGGCAAACAAAGGGGTTTCCCTGTACATGATCAACCATGACAGTTTCGAGGAGCTCGAGCAGATCATCCATGGTCTGATGAGCGCGAGAAAGATCAAGTTGAAGAAAAAATGAACACCTTCTCCCCACGCCCCTCCCAACAAAACATCCTCCGCTACACGAGCGGGCGGCTCGGTATTGCCGCCGTGCCTGGTGCGGGCAAGACGCATATTCTCTCTGCACTTGCGGCGCAGATCATTCACGAGAACCAATTGCAGGATGGGCAGGAAGTGCTGATCGTCACGCTGGTCAATTCGGCGGTGGATAATTTTGAAGCGCGCATCAAACGCTTTTTCGACAACCCCGTGCAGGCGCTTTATAAATATCGCGTGCGTACGTTGCATGGACTGGCGCATGACATTGTCCGCGAGAAGCCTGCGAGCGTGGGGCTGGAAAATCAATTCAGCATCATCGACGAGCGTGAAGCGGAATTTATCCGGCGTGAGTCGGTCAATGCGTGGTTGGCGGCTCATCCCGATTTTCTGGACGACTATCTCGACCCTGCGCTGGATGTTTCCAAGCGGGATTGGGTGCGTCGTCAGCATTTGCCCAAGTTGGTGGACTCGCTGGCTTTAGCATTTATCCGCTCCTCGAAAGACCGCCTCCTGACGCCCGATAGCCTGCGTGCCAAACTTGACAGTTCTTTCACCCCGCTGCCTCTCGCTGAACTCGGCTGGAGCATTTACGCGGACTATCAACGCGCCCTCGCCTACCGCGGTGCGGTTGACTTTGACGACTTGATCCGTTTGGCGTTGACCCTGCTCCAAAACGACGAAGAATATCTGGAGCGATTACGTTTCCGATATCCGTTCATTTTGGAAGATGAGGCACAGGATTCAAGCGCAACACAACAAAAGATTTTGGGATTATTAAGCGGCGAGGGCGGCAATTGGGTGCGCGTCGGTGACCCGAACCAAGCCATCTTTGAAACCTTCACAACAGCGGACCCTGACCTGCTGCGAGAGTTTATCCGCACAAATCCCAATGCGGATATGCCCGAGTCGGGGCGGTCACAGCCTGCGGTGATCGCGCTGGCAAATCATTTGATCGATTGGGTGATGACCGCGCACCCTGACCAGAACATGCGCTCAGGGTTATCACTCCCCCACATTGAGCCCGTGCCTGCGGGCTACGAACCTGTCAACCCGCCTGATAACCCTGAGGGAATCAAATTCATCAGCAAGAAGTTCACGCCCGAAGATGAATTGGAAGCGGTGGTCAAGTCGGTGAAGGTCATTTAGATTTGTTTGCTGATTCGCCGCACGAAGAAAAACCGACCATTGCAATCCTTGTCCCGCGCAATCAACGCGGAGTGGAAGTGGTTGAGTCGCTTAGAAAGCGCGGTGTGGAAGCCATCGAGTTGATCTCATCCACTCAGAGCACGCGTGCAGCGGCGGGATCGTTAAATCATTTATTGTCATATCTGGCAGACCCGCAGTCTGCGCGGAAATTATCGAAGGCGTATGAGGTGTTTAGAAGGGATTGGCGTTCAGGCATGTCATTGCGAGGAGCGGATGCTACGAAGCAATCTCCTGACGATAAGGGGATTGCTTCATCACAAAGTGCGCTCCTGGCAACGACATCTGACCTTTTGCGGCGGCTGGTTCATGTGGAAAATTTCATTGCACCTAGACAGGCTGATGACTGGCTAGCAGGCTTGGGTGAGGATGAGGTAGAGCACGTTATCCAGGAATTGATGGAGTTTCGTGTCAATGTCCAGAGATGGCTGAATGCGGTTACGCTTCCGATCGATCAATTGGTGTTGACGTTGGCTCAGGATGTTTTTAGCGCAACATCTGATCTGGCGCTGGCGCATAAACTCGCATTGGTATTACGCAAAGCGGCAGATGACCACAAGGAGTGGCGCTTGCCTGAGTTGACGTCGGAGCTGGCGGTGATCGCGAAGAACGAGCGGCGCTTCATCGGCTTCTCGTCTGACGATTCGGGCTTTGACCCTGAACGGCATCGTGGCAAGGTGGTGGTGACAACGATGCACAAGGCGAAGGGGCTGGAGTGGGACCGCGTGTATATGATGTCGGTCAATAATTATGACTTCCCTTCGAACATGCCGAATGACCGTTTTATTTCAGAGAAGTGGTTCGTGCGGAGTGGATTAAATCTTGAAGCGGAAGCCCTGGCACAGTTGACCGCGCTCGAGTCGACGAGTGAATATGATGGCTACGAGGAAGGCGCGGCTACGATGAAGGCGCGACTGGGATATGTGAAGGAACGTCTGCGTTTGTTGTACGTGGGCATCACGCGCGCCAAGAAGGATTTGATCGTGACGTGGAATTCAGGTCGTCAGGGTGATGCGACGCCGAGTCTGGCGATGAGCGAGTTGATTGGGTGGTGGGAAGGGAAAGGATGAAAAATGAAAACGGTCTCGGACACAATGTCAACGGGACCGTTTTTGATTCTTGCTTCTTCCAGTAAAATTGGATTTGCTGTCAAACTTTAGAAGTATTTGAAAAGGAGCTTGACCATGTTCAGATCAAAACAAAGGCAGATCGTCATTCCGCAATCGGAGCATCTCAAGTTGGTTGGGACGCTTGCCATGTTGTGGGGCAATGACCAGTTCGATCATCCGCCCGTTGAAAGAAATTCCATGATCTCAGGGATGGGACTGCACGACCGCGGTTATGGCTATTTGGATAACTCCCCCATTGGCGGCATGACCGCCGAGGAATGGCTTCCCATTGCACGGCGCGGATTTAACATGCCATGCTCCGATGCCGTTGCGGACGCCATCGTCAAATATCACATACGTCGGCTTGCCAGCAGCGATCCATCTGAAACCCGCAAAGCGCTGACTGTTGAATTCTCACAAGCCATTGATGAACATCTCGATCAGCACAACCTGTCCAAAATGCTGTTCGACCGCATGGATCGGATCACCGACCTGTTAGATCGTCTCTCATTCGAATTTTGTTTTGAAGCTCCCGCATCTGGCAGTATTTCCATTTTTCCGCGCAATCGCGAAGATACCGAGGTTGATGTGCAATATCATGTGGAAGATGGGGAGATCCATACCACCCCCTGGCCGTTTTCAGTGGACGAGCATAATGGATATCTGGTTGCCTATCAAATGAATGGGTACCCTGAACGGCTTGACCCTGTCATTTTGCCGTATCTATTGAAGAGAAAATAAAGCAAAAACGGTCACTTTGAAACACGACCATTTTTCAATTCGACAAATTTAAATCTGGCTTACCATCCACCATTTGAACACGCGAAAGTAACTACACCACCGCGTCGATCATCAATGCCAGGAAGATAAATGCCAGGTACATACTTGACCAGCGATACATCGTCCATGCGACCTTGTTACCGCCAACTTTAAAGACGCGCCACGCGGCATACAGCAGAAATCCGCCCAACACCAGCGATGAAACCAAATAAACAGTCCCAGCCAGGTTGAAAATGGGAAGCAATAATGTGACCGCCACCAATTCAATGGTGTAAACAAGGATGTGTCTGCGTGTTTCAGTTTCACCGCGTACCACAGGCATCATCGGCACACCCGCCTTTTCGTAATCCTTCATACGGACAATTGCCAGCGCCCAAAAATGCGGCGGAGTCCACATGAATACGATCGCGAAGAGGATCCACGCCGCGAGACCGAGATGACCCGTCGCTGCCGCCCAGCCGACCATTGGGGGAATCGCGCCTGCGCCTCCACCGATCACAATATTTTGCACTGTGGCCTTTTTGAGCAGGACACTGTAAAAGATCACGTAATAAAAAATACCCACCAACGACAACAAAGCCGCCAGCAGGTTTACGAAGCCTGCCATCACATAATAGCTGATCAAAGAAAGCGCGAGCCCGTAGGATAGTCCCTCGGCTGCGGTCAAGCGCCCGTCAGCAAGCGGGCGTTTCGCGGTACGCTGCATGTTCTTATCCAGCTCGCGGTCGATATATTGATTCAACGCGCTCGAACCTGCCGCGGCTAACGCGCCGCCGAGCAAAGTCCAAAACGTGAGCGAAGCGGAGGGCCAGGCCTTGCTTCCAGCCACCAAACCGCTATACGTTGTCACCAGCAGCAAAGCCACGATCAACGGCTTCGATAAAATAAAGAAATCCTTTACGCGCTGACGAAACTCCAATATCACGACTTCATGCGCGTCTTTGGCAAGCACGCCGGAAGCAAAAACAAGCGTCCCCAATGCGATCCACAGAGCAACGGCAGACATGGTATGCAATACCACCAAATGCAAAGGAAAAGCGCGAGTCACGATAATTGCGCCAATAAATGCCTGACCGAAGAACAAGACGCCTGTCACAGTGGTCAGGGGCAGGAGCAAATTTTGGCTGCGCTGTTCACGCCAGGCTTTTCGCAGAACGATCATCATCACGATCGAAGCAACGCCCACCAGAACAAGATGCAATAGTTTCCAATACCCCACGGGCTGGGTTGGAAGACACACAGGCCAGCCAACACAAAAAGCCCACGCGCCGGTGATCGTTACGATACGCCCAACAATGGTCAGCAAAAAGACAATGGCAAATAACACCAGGTTCAAACGGGCAAATGATGATCGAAGAGAATATTTCATGAAGTCTGCTTCTGCTTTCTCAAATAAAATGGATAGCCAATAAACAAGATGGTCGCGAACGAAAACCATTGCAACGCGTACCCAAAATGCGAGCCTTCGGTCAATTCAACCACCGGCTGGAACGCTATCGGCGGCGCCGAATTTTCATCGTCCGCGTTGGGCTGAACATAAACACCTAATATCGGATATGGGATCTGCTTCGCGATACGCTCCACATTAAAGTTATTCCACGCATCCAGCCTGGTCTGACCTGAAGATAATTCCGGGTCCGCCACACCGCCGAAAATTGGCAGCGCCTGCCCGATCCTGATCTGCCCCGTCACAATAACCTGACCTAATTCATCGTACTTGCGCCAATCTTCTGGAGCGGAATTTCCATCAGCGGGAATCCAGCCGCGGTCCACCAGAACAGCTCCCCCGTCGAAAAGAAGCGGGGTGATCAGGTGATATCCGTATTGATCACCGTTATTCTGATTCCGTAAGACCACCTGATTCTCAAGGTCATATTCACCGGAGACAGTGACGGCGCGCCACTCCATCAATCCGATATCGGACGGCAAGTTATTATTCAGATCCAAGGGTTCTGCAGCACGCATAGACTCAACTTGAGCGTTGAACTCGCGACGTTTTTCAAGCCTGTCCAACTGCCAGATGCCCATGCGCGCGCAGAAGGCAGTTCCTGCAAGAACCAGCAAAGTCGTTAACAGCCACGCACGACTGAACATTTTCCTTAAGATCATTTTTTATCTTTTCTTTTCTCAGGCATGATGACAACATATAATGCGATCAAACCGCCCAATGGCAAACCGGAGTACAAAATTCCATATAAACGAGTGCCGAAGGTCAGGGGTTCATGCACATCCATTCCAAAATATTTTTCAGGCTGGAACGAACAGCTATAGGCGTAGGATTGCGCCGAGTCCAAAGCCAGACTCGCAGATGTGCCCGCCGGGATCCACAATGGACCAAGCTCATGATCAGTTCTGTCTTCATTCCTTACAAGCAGGGTATCACCCACAACGAATGTCATTGAATCAGGCAGGGCCGGCGGGGTTTCGCCGCGCGTTACGCGTTCTGCCGTGCCGTCAGGGATGACAAGTTCGACGACCTGGGGAGCGCGAGCAGTTTCCCGCAGGAAAAGGAAGGATATCTCGTTGATCAGAGCGCCAATAACAAGACCGATCAAAAGTGAAATGGATATTCTTTTTATAATTGTAACGAGAGGAGGCATAGGATCGCTTTCTATACGTGCTATTTCAACAAAAGGTCTAGGTCGTGAACGATGTCTTCCACTGGCGTGTCAAAACCATAAGAGAGCCGCATTTTGACATCCTTATCGATCAAGATGACCCGCGCAGTGTGATTAACAATAAGGCCGGCATCACTCTCAACCGTCTCACGGAAGATCCCATAATCATCCCATATTTTTTGCAGGGTCCCCATCGATCCGCTCAAACCGATAAATGAGGGATTGAAGCGTTCTACATATTCCTGTATCTTCTGCGGAGTATCACGCTCGGGGTCAACCGAGATAAGGATAACTTGAACGGACTCAGCTTTTTTTCCGATTTTCTGCAGGGCTTGATTCAATTCAGCCAAGGTCGTGGGACATACATCAGGACAGGATGTATATCCAAAAAACAGTAGAACGATCTTCTCGCGCTGGTCGTTCAGGCGGAACAGATCTCCATTTGCGTGAGCCAATTCAAAATTTGGCGCGGGCGGAAATGGCTCATTGTATGTTGTCCCGCGAAACCCGGATTGACTGGAAAATAAGAAAGCAACGGTGATGGATATAACAACAATCGCAAATACAAAAACGCCGGTACGTAAAGTCTTTGTGTTCATTTATTGTTTAACACTCCAAATCGGGGCGACCTTGAGGCCGCCCCGATAAAATGGTTATTTATTCACTTATACCAGAATCTGCAATATTTGAACACAAATAAAAAACTCTCATTACCCGCCCCGTAATGAGAGTTTTTCAACTGAATTTATGCCAGCAATTTCCCGATAAGATACAAGGCGGGATAGAAGATGATCCAGACCAAGTCAACGAAATGCCAGTAGACGGCTGCCGCTTCAACGCCCCAATGCTTTTCAGCAGAGTAGACATTTTTGCGGGCGTTATTCATCACGATCAGCAGGAAAACCAGCCCGGTGAATACATGGAAGGCATGCATGCCAGTCATCATATAGAAAACCGCGCCAGCCGCACCGCTGCTGGCGGTCAGGCCTTCGGCAGCAGCCATCGGCCATTCGACAGCAACAACGCCAAGCAAGAATCCGAGCCCAAGCACAAATGTGATCATGGTGTTGGTGAGGAAGCCCTTCCTGTCACCATTCGCCATCAAGGTCTCGCCGCGATTCATGAAGAAGGATGAGATCAGCAGGACGACGGTCACAAACAGGCCGAGCATCTGGTTCAAATGCGGACGAGTGAGTCCAAGCAAGTTAATGCGGACGGTCAACAAACCAGCGAAGACGAACGCGTCAGAAAGCAGAAACAGCCACAGGCCGAGCCGGTTCGAGCCGGTCTTATAGGAGTAAGAATCCCTATCGCTTTCTCCTTCCTCGTTCAGCTTATAAATGTGCATGTAATAGTACATGACCAGCGCCAGCTTGATGACAGCCACGACAGCCAATATGGAGACGGCAGAAAATGTAACCGCCACAAAATATTCCAGAGCGGTCAAGACTGCGAGATAGATGAAGATTACGACGCCTTGACTGAGAGCAGAAGATTTATCGTGTGTATGTGACATGTGAGTCCCTCCCCTTTATTTATGCTTGCTCTTTGTGGGAGCGCTGAATTCAACATATTTCGAGCCGGGCAAACCGTAATCATAGGGTTCACCAACGACCTCAAAGGGTTGATCGTAGTTATGCGCAGGCATGGGTGATGGGACCTGCCACTCGGGTGAGCGGGAATTCCAAACATTACCTTCCGCCTTTTCTCCATTCTTGATGCTGTTGAAGAAGTTGTAAATGAAGACACACACAGAAATGAAAATCAGGTAGCCCGTGATCGTCAGGATAAGGTGTGTTGAATCAAAGCCCATGGCAGGGTCGTAATCTGCGATGCGGCGGCGCATACCCAGCAAACCGATGCGCATCATGCCCAGGGTCATCACAAAGAACGAAGGTGTCATGATCCAAAAGTGGATCTTGCCCAGGGTCTCGTTCATGCGGCGGCCAGTCGCCTTGGGAAACCAGTAATACACAGCCGCAAAAAATGGGAAGACAAATCCGCCAAAGATCGTGTCGTGGAAATGTCCCACAATGAAATAGGTATCGTGAAGGTGTAGATCCACTGAAACTGTGGCATTGGGGGGGCCGGTCAGACCACCCATAAGGAAGACAACGATCGCGCCGATCACGAATAACAGCGGCGTCTCGTAGGAGAGTTTTCCCTTCCAGATCGTAGCCAGCCAGGAGAAGAATTTGACGCCTGTCGGCACTGCCACCAATAAAGTGCTGTACATAAACGGTACCCGCAAGTATTCATTCATACCTGAAGTAAACATATGGTGCGCCCAAACCAGGAAGCCCACCAGCGCAATACCCAGCGAAGACATGGCAATCCAGCGATAACCGAACAATGGTTTGCGTGCAAAGACAGGCAATAGCTCAGAGATCACACCTAAGCCGGGCAGAACGAATACATAAACCGCGGGATGTGAATAGAACCAGAAAAGGTGCTGAAAGAGCACTGGATTGCCGCCTTTGGCTGGGTCAAAGAAGCCCATCCCTAAAAGGCGCTGGAACATCACCAATTGGAATGACAGACCGATCAACTGAGTGGCGGTCAAGGAGATGATGGAGGTTGCAATGGATGCCCAGACTAGGATCGGCATCCGCATGGCTGTCATTCCCTTTGAGCGCATACGGACAACGGTCACGATCACATTTAGTGCACCGAGAATGGATGACCAGCCTGCTGTGAATACGCCAAGGAAAAACATTTGCACGCCAACAGGAGCACGAACAGAAAGGGGCGGATATCCCGTCCAACCTGTGTCGAAACCGCCAAGGATCAGGCTCATGATCAGAAGAACCGCCGCAGGTACCGCGATCCAATAGGAAAATGCATTCAAACGAGGGAATGCCATATCCTGCGCGCCAAGTAAAAGCGGCACAACATAGTTCATAATGCCGGCAATCCCCAACAGGATCGAGACGATCATGACCATGCCGTGAAGAGACATGAGAGTGTTATACAGTTGAGGACCATTCTGACCGAACAGTTTCATATCAACAGTCAGGAATTGCAACTGTGATGCGGCGAGTTCGGTGCGGAAGATCAGAGCAAAAATACCACCAAGACCAAGGGTCACAAGTGATTCTGTAAAAAAGAATGTGTCAGTAGTACTTAAGCCCATCGCCGCACGAATGCCTGTCACCAAACCAGCACCTACAAGAGTACCGATCAACTGCCAGAACAAACCACGCGCAAGGGCGGTCGAAAAGAAGTTCTTCATCTTTTAATCCTCCGCCATCTTATTTTAAGGTCTTTATGTAAGCGATGATGTGTGCTATCTCTTCATCGGTCAATGTAAACGCAGGCATGATGGTCGGAGAATAACCCGCCACTTCCTTAGCCTTCGGAGCAAGAATTGACTCGGCAATATAAGCGTCATCTGAAATGACCGTCGTACCATCAGCCAGCGGAACTTCAGCGCCATACAATCCGAACCAGGTGGGAGCCGTGGCAAGGGAAACACTGGTAATCGAGTGGCACCCCAAACAACCATTGGCCGTAACCAATTGCTTTCCCATTCCTTCCGGCGTCTTTATCGCAGCGAGTTCAGCTTGTTCATCCATCCACGCTTCGAATATTGCCACATCATCCACGATCACCCTCGATTCCATATAGGCATGCGATGTTCCGCAAATTTCAGCACAACGAACCATATATGTGCCAACCAATGAAGGTGTGATCCTATACTCGGTTATGCGTCCCGGCACAACGTCCTGTTTGACGCGAAATTCCGGCACCCAAAACGAATGGATGACATCCTTGGATTCCATCATTAACAAAACCTGCCTGTTCAACGGCAAATGCAATTCAGAGGAAACCACCCCGGTCTCTGGATATTCAAAGGTCCAGGTCCATTGCTGGCCGGACACCTTGATGATCATCGCGTTTGGATCTGCGCGGCGCATTTCCCCCAAAGAAAATGCTCCCATATAAGCAAAAGTTAATACCAAAAACAGGGGAAGCACGGTCCACGCGATCTCCAGGTTGGTATTGCCTTCGATATGTTCAGCGTCAGTGGTATCACCTTTTCTGCGCCGAAAGACGATCATGCTGTAGATCATCGGCACAATGATCAGTGAAAAAAGAAATGAAATGGCAACCACCTGCCAATTCCACATCCAATCGATCGGTATGGCTTGAGCGCTTGCCGCAATTGGCATTAAGCCCAGTGAATCCAACCCGATATATGTGAGACCAGCCACCAGAATGACCAATACTCCCACTACAACAAAATGTCGCATAGCTCTCTCCTCAAAATAGCTTATGGGTAATCCCGACCCAGCTTAACAAACTGCACAGTTTTACCAAACATTAATCCATTTGTCACTATTTTTCATCTGATTTGTACAGCTTAACACAAGCTTAATTTATTCTTAACCTTCTCTCCGTAACGAGTATTTTTTCACAAAGCACACCAAAAAGGTTGTATTTTACGACATGCTTGCTATAATGCCGTCGTCATATTATTAATGACAAATTAAAATTCCCGGGAGAGGAGAATGTTATGAAACGAAAGTCATTCTTGTTCATGATCCTCGGTGCTATGCTCACCATAGGATCGATCGTATTGGCTGCATGTGGAGGCAGTGCCACAATGCCGCCTTTCGCAACGTTAGCTCCAACACAAACCCAAGTCCCCCCCACCACAACGCCTGAGCCGGAAGAGAACAAACCAGCAGAGGCATCTGCATCTACCCCTGGGGATGCTGCTCATGCCGTCGACCTGATCGGCGACTGGGTCAATGCCGGCTCTCCTGAAGCAGAAGAGTTCAGTTATACAGGCAATGATGGCAATAGCTACAACGGCACATTTGAAAAAGATATCCTGCCATTGTTCACCACAAACGGTGTCTGGTACGAAGGCGCACAGGCTTGCACTGGCTGCCACTTCGGAAACACCGAAAACTCATATCACGAAATGAACCTGACCACCTACGAGGGGATCCTGCTTGGCGCTGATGCGCTCTCCGCTCCTCCAGGAGTGTCCATCCTAGGCGCGGCAGCCGGCGGCGGTACTGACTTCGATTGGAACGCTTCCAAGCTCCGCTCCCGTCTCCGCAACAACCGCATGCCCCCAGGTTGGACTTTCGATATCACCGAAGGCAACCGCGACGGCCTGTGTGTTGAAGTCGGCGCGGACGGCGCGAAAGTCCTTGCCGGTCAATATGGCTGCGACCTAAATGGCGCGAGTCTGATCGGCGCCTGGGTCGATGCCGGCGCTCCAGAAACGGATGCCTTCGAATATGGCGGCACGCAACTCACCTTCGAGCGCGATGTTCTGCCCTTCTTCACTCAGGCTGGCATGTGGTTCGATGGTTCTCAAGCCTGCACTGGCTGTCACTTCGGAAACACCGAAAACTCCTATCACGAGATGGATCTGTCTTCCTACGAAGGTATCGTCACCGGCGCTGATTCTCTCTCCGCTCCTCCCGGAGTTTCCATCCTCGGCGCGGCAGCTGTCGGCGAGACCGATTTCCACTGGGATGCTTCCAAGCTCCGTGAACGTCTCCGCAATAACCGCATGCCCCCTGGCATAGAGTTCGATATCACTGAAGAAAACCGCGACGGCCCCTTGGTGCTTCACGGCGCACCTGTCGAAGTTAGCTCATCAACCGCGGCCGCATTCGGAACGGGTCAATGTGAGGTTAAAGCTGTCAGCCTGATCGGCGACTGGGTCAATGCCGGCTCTCCTGAAGCAGACGCGTTCTCCTTCACAGCCGATGATGGTTCTGCCTGCGACGGCACATTTGAAAAAGATATCCTGCCATTGTTCACCACGAACGGTGTCTGGTACGAAGGCGCACAGGCTTGCACTGGCTGCCACTTCGGAAACACCGAAAACTCATATCACGAAATGAACCTGACCACCTACGAGGGGATCCTGCTTGGCGCTGATGCGCTCTCCGCTCCTCCAGGAGTTTCCATCCTCGGCGCAGCAGCCGGCAGCGGTACCGACTTCGATTGGAACGCTTCCAAACTCCGCTTTCGTCTCCGCAACAACCGCATGCCCCAGGTTGGACTTTCGATATCACCGAAGGCAACCGCGACGGCCTGTGTGTTGAAGTCGGCGCGGACGGCGCGAAAGTCCCTTGCCGGTCAATATGGCTGCGACCTAAATGGCGCGAGTCTGATCGGCGCCCTGGGTCGATGCCGGCGCTCCAGAAACGGATGCCTTCGAATATGGCGGCGCACAACTCATCTTCGAGCGCGATGTTCTGCCCTTCTTCACTCAGGCTGGCATGTGGTTCGATGGTTCTCAAGCCTGCACTGGCTGTCACTTGGAAATACCGAAAACTCCTATCACGAGATGGATCTGTCTTCCTACGAAGGTATCGTCACGGCGCTGATTCTCTCTCCGCTCCTCCCGGAGTTTCCATCCTCGGCGCGGCAGCTGTCGGCGAGACCGATTTCCACTAGGATGCTTCCAAGCTCCGTGAACGTCTCCGCAATAACCGCATGCCCCCTGGCATAGAGTTCGACATCACTGAAGAAAACCGCGACGGCCCCTTGGTGCTCGCGGGTGTCAAGAAGTAATCAAATATAAGTAACAAAAACTCACCCCGATTTCCTGGGGTGAGTTTTTGTTTAATAGTCTTTTATTACGGTAAGAAAGTAATATATCTATTGAAAGAGATAGAAAAAAATTAATAATCAGAATACCCATATACCAGACCATCTCCCCCGCCGATATACAGCCACCCGTCATAAACACTCAAGCCTGCTCTTGTATTAGCAATTCCAGTACTGACCTGCCAAAGGAATTCGCCTGTTATGGAATCGAGAGAGAAAATTTCGCCCACCTGAGTAAGGAAAACCAATTCGTTGCCGAGCAATACAGGCGCGCCAATCAGATAATTAAAAGTTCCTTCAGGGATGTTATAGGTCCAGAGAGATTCGCCAGAGTCGGCTTGAATGGCGTGTACCACAGTATTGGCTGACCCATAATACACAACATCTTTGTAGCCGGCAAAGGTCGGCACCCAGTTACCGGTATCTTTCCGCCACAATAATTCGCCGTTGTTTGCATCTACGCCCACAAGAAAATCTTGATAGGCAATATATGAAACCACATTTTCTGTGGCGTAAATTTGCTTGGTAAAACCGTCCTCTGATTCATAAGCCCATTTGACCGAACCATCATTCGCATTAAGTGCATAGACCCGCATATGACCGCCTTCATCAACAACCTTAGGCGATGAAAAACTGCCGGCCAGATAAATTGTGTCACCCTGTTTATATGGGGTTTGCAAAATATAATTACCGCTTTCAAACGACCAAAGAATTTCCCCGTCCTCCACTGAAAGCGCGAATAAAGCGGCTTTTCCATTCGGGTCACCGGGCGTATCTGGACCTGCAAAAGTAGTAGGCACGTACACCACGCCATCTGAGATAAAAGGCGGCATTTGAGAATTGATCCCCAGGGATGCCTCCCAAATTTTTTTTCCATTGGAGGGATCTAACGCAATATATTTTCCATCCTGAATACCGATAAAGAGGCGCTTGCCATCACTATCATACGCGCGGTCCCAGACCCTCACTCCGGGGTCATAAGACCAAAGAGTCTCACCTGTCTTCGCATTCAGCCCTAGAAGGGGCCTGTCAATCGGCGCAACAATCAAAACATTCCCGATCCTCAACGGCGGATGGTTGATCGGCTCGCCCACATCCCGCGACCAGACCTGATGTAATGTAGTCCCATCAAGCGGGCGGTTCGTATCAGCCTTTTTCGGCTGACAAGCGATCATTATTGCCATAAAAATAACGAAGACAACAAGGCGGCGGGGCCTTTTAAAAAAAACTTTATTGAACAGAGTAGGCATATACCTTTCCTTGCGGGTCACCCATAATATAAAACGATTCGTACAACGCCCCGCCGACTCGAGCAGACTGTTCTGTATATATTGTCGCAAGGCGTTCACCGTTGTTCACATCCAAAGAATAGATCTCGCCTGTAACCGAATTAAACCAAATGCTGTTATCACGAAGGATGGGGCGACCGATCTGGTTAATCGAGGATAGGTCGATCATATGTGACCAGGTTTCAACCCCAGTTGACGCGTTATAAGCATGGAAATATTCATCCCCGCTGCCAAAATATATTTGCCCATTATTCATCACAGGGAACTGCATCCAATACCCTGGACCATCCTGCCACAGCAACCTGCCGTCGTTCAAGTTGAGCGCATAAACGATCTCGGATGCCGCTGAAAAAAAGACAAGGTCATCACCAGATTCAACCCAGCGCAGCAGCCCATCATTTGATCGGTATTCCCAAAGCAACGAGCCATCTTCCGCATTAAACGCGTAGATTCCAGTAGCAACTTCGCCTTCAGGCTTTTCGGGGATTTGATAGGCTCCGCCGGTAATAACAATATTTCCATTCACGACAGGCCGTCGCAAAATATAATTCTCTGTAAGGCTTTGCCAAATAACCTCCCCATTTGATGCATCCAATGCGATCAGAGATGCTTGAGCATTAAAATCAGTTTTCAGCCCGGGACCGGCATGGGTAGTCGGAGCAAACACTCGGTCAGAAGTGAGCGCTATGCGGGACTGTACTTCAAGTTCAAGAGAGGCAGTCCATAAAGGAATACCTGTCTTTACATCCAGGCAGATCACTTTGCGGCCTTGCAAACCTGCGCAAACTTTGGTTTCATCCGCATTGACAGATGCGTCCCAAACTTTCGCTTCCCCTGAATAGACCCAGGCTATTTCACCTGTTTCTGCCTTAAGGGCGTGAAGCATGCCATCAGCGGTCGGAACGATCACCAGGTCCCCGCTTACCAACGGAGAAGCATTCACTGCGTCTGAAAGCGAGGCGACCCAGACAGGCGCGGTTATCTCGACCACGGTCGCCGCAGTCGAACCTGCCTGTGGCTGCGTATGCACGGCTGGCTGTAATGGCGCTGGAACTGGTGGTGTCGGCGAAGCACATGCTCCCAGAATAACGAGCAGGAAAGTCCCCGCCCAAATCTTATATTTTTGCATAGTTGCCTATTTAACCCAATAATTCTTTTAACAGCTCTGCGCTGTGTTCCGCGGGACGCACATTCTCATAAACCTTCTTTACCATGCCATCCCTGTCAATCAGAAAAGTCGTTCTCAGCACGCCTACATATTCCTTACCCATGAATTTCTTGGGACCCCAGACACCATATCGTTCTGAGACTTTATGTTCTTCATCTGCCAGAAGCGGGAATTGAAGCTGAAATTTTTGTTTGAATTTGACGTGCGATCTAACAGAATCCGGGCTGACTCCCAGTATGACCACACCAGCCTGGTCATAGGCTGAATAATCATCCCGAAAATTACATGCTTCTTTTGTACAGCCAGGGGTATCATCCTTGGGATAAAAATACAATACCACATGCCTGCCACGATAGTCAGATAATTTTCGCAGGGTGCTGGTGTCATCCAACATCTCAAACTCAGGCGCAGGGATTCCAGAAACGATCGGCATGATAAACTCTCCTATGGTAAATATTTCGCGGAATTATAACGGTGAAAGGGAAGTATTGAAAATTACGGGTCAAAAATCGAAATAATTTTACAAATCTGCAAAATAGGCAGTATAATTCCGCCCGCTTAATGCATTAAGAAGACCGTCCGGGGACGTGTTGGAATTGGCAGACAAGCATGACTTAGGATCATGTGCCGCAAGGCGTGTGGGTTCGACTCCCACCGTCCTCACTACTAAATATTATAAGACTTAAAGGTCAAGAGGCTTTTGAGCCTGGAGGAAACTTTGAATATCGAAAAACAGTACCAGGAAGACCATTCCGTAAAGCTGATCGTGGAAATCGATCAGGATAAAATGAATGTATATAAGCGCCGTGCCGCCACCAAGATCGCCTCCCGCGGCAATATTGCAGGATTCCGCCCTGGCAAAGCGCCCTACGAGATCGTGGTCCGCACGTATGGTGATCCCGCCATCACCGAACAAGCGGTTGACCTGCTGATCGATGCGGAATACAACAATATCCTCAAAGAAGCGGATATTAATCCCGGCGCGGCTGGCACGCTCGAATCAGTGGACAGTCTGACGCCTCCAAAATTCACCTTCAGGGTACCGCTCGCCCCCGAAGTTGATCTTGGCGAATATCATTCGATCCGCAAAGCTTATGAATGGACCGCTCCTGAACAAGCTGATTTCGATAAGGCAATTGAAGACCTGCGCCAGATGTACGCCACCACTGAAAACGTAGACCGCCCCATTGAAGTCGGCGACTATGTACTGGTGGATGTTAAATCTGAAACAACAGAGCTCAACCGCACCGGCTTTGCCACTTTTGTACGCAAGGAAGACCGGGATACAGAATGGCCTTACAATGGTTTCGCTAAAGAACTGGCGGGATTAAAAGCCGGCGAGAGTAAGACCATCACTCATGAATTTCCCGCTGAGTGGGAGGTGGAAGAACTGAAAGGCAAGACCGCAGAGATCGAAGTAACGGTCAAGACAGTGCGCGGTGTCACACTCCCCGACCTCGATGATGAATTTGCCAAAATGACCGGCGCCGGCGAAACCATTGATGCACTTACTGAAGCCGTGCGGAACGACGTCAAGGCAAAATCGCAAGCTGATTATGACGATAAATACTTCGTGGAACTGATCGAACAGATCAAGGCCACTGCAACGATCAAATATCATGAGCACACGCTTGAGCATGAAGGTGAACATGTGCTTTCAGATCTCTCCAACAGACTTGCCCAGCAAAGCATGGACCTGGACACCTATTTCAAAGTCCGCAAAACGACCCGCGAGCAATTTATCGCAGAGGAAGTCAATCCCGTTGCCAGGAAACGTCTTGAGCGCGGATTGATCCTTGACGAGATCGTGCGCAAGGAAAATATTCAGCTTGATAATGACATGCTTGACGCTGAATACAATAACACCCTCAACAGCCTTGCCCAGCAAGGCATGGATTTCAGCAAGATCCGCGGCGGCAAAAAAGGACAAAAGGAATTGAGCCAATCCATTGCGATGGATGCCGCCAGCCGCGTGATGACCCAGCAGGCGCTCAATATGATCAAGAGCATTGCAATGGGAGAGTACAAGCCCGTTGAAGAAAAAGCTGTTGAACAAGAAGCTGCTGAAGAAGAAACTGTTCAAGAAGAATCTGCTCCAGTTGAGTCTGAGCAGGAAAAGCCTGCAGAGTAAGAACTGCGTTTTAATGGCTGACAGGCAGCGGCGAAGCCGGATGCGCGCACGAATATCGCATTGACAATGCCTATCAAATTTTAATAAAATTCAAATACGTTTTGTGTAACATTGTCCCAATCAAAAAAGGAGACAAACATGATTCCAGATTTTAAAAATGTAGTACCGATGGTTGTTGAAAATACGGGCCGCGGCGAACGCGCTTATGATATTTATTCGCTTCTGTTAAAAGAGCGGATCATTTTCCTCGGCACACCGATCGATGACCAGGTCGCGAATGTGATCGTGGCGCAGTTGTTGTTCTTGAATCACGAAGACCCTGACAAGGAAATCCGCATGTACATCAATTCGCCCGGCGGACAGATCTACGCGGGTCTTGCGATCTACGACACGATGCAGATCATTTCCAACCCGATCAGCACTGTGGCTGTCGGCGTGACCGCTTCCTTCGGGACCGTGTTGTTGACCGCCGGCACGAAGGGCAGGCGCTACGCCCTGCCCCATGCGACCGTCCACATGCACCAGCCTCTCGGCGGCGCGCAAGGTCAGGCCACGGATATCGCCATTCAAGCCAAGCAGATCATGCACCTGAAGACCTTATTGAACGGCATCATGGCCAAGCACACCGGCCAGCCGCTTGAAGTGATCGAACGCGACCTTGACCGCGATTACTATCTTGATGCTCAACAGGCTGTGGATTATGGTCTCGTTGACCAAATGATCGAGATGCCCGAAAAAGTTGCAAAATAACAAATCGTTTTACAAATATAAGACCCTGAAGAGAAATCTTCGGGGTCTTACGTTTATAATAACCGTGCTCAAAGACAATCAACACACGGAGGTCTGAAATGACATTCTCGATCGTGGCATGTGACTTAAAGGAAAAAACATGGGGCGTTGCTGTGGCATCCAAGTTCCCGGCAGTCGGCGCAGTCGTGCCGTGGGCACAGGCAGGGATCGGAGCAGTGGCAACCCAATCGTTTGCGAACACGTCCTTCGGTCCGCGCGGATTGGAGATGATGTCACAAGGATTATCCGCAAAAAAGACTTTGGAACTTTTGTTGAAAGATGATCCCGAAAGAGAACATCGCCAGGTTGGGCTGGTTGACGCAAAAGGCAACGCGGCGACTTTTACCGGCAATATCTGTTTCGATTGGGCAGGCGGCGTGACAGGCAAAGGCTACGCCATTCAAGGCAATATCCTGGCTGGCGCAAAAGTTATAGCGGGCATGGAAAAGAAATTCCTGGCGACCAAAGGTGACCTGCCAACGCGTTTATACGCGGCCCTGCTCGCAGGTGACCGCGCCGGCGGCGACAGGCGCGGTCGTCAATCCGCGGCCATCTATGTGGCCAGGCCGAATGGCGGGTATGGCGGATTCATTGACCGCTGGATCGATTACCGCGTGGATGACCATGAAGACCCGGTTCCGCGTTTGGGTGAATTGATCGAGCTTCATCAACTTTATTTCGGTAAAAGCCCGGAGAACGAGCGCGCGGCGATGAAAGGCAAAACGCTTGAGCAAATGACTGAGATATTAAAGTCTCAAGGCTATTTAAAAAAGAAAGCGGATTTTCAATCCGCGTTTACCGCATTCATTGGCAATGAAAATTTTGAAGAACGCGCCACTGCAGAGTGGATCGACAAACCTGTCTTGAAATATCTCTTGAAAAAATTCATTAGGTAAAATCTAAAATCATAAATCGGAATTCATAAATCAAATGCTTCCCTCAAACATCAAAGCACTTATTCTCGACATGGACGGCGTGGTCTGGAAAGGCGACGCGCCCATCGGCGACCTGCCAGCCACATTCAATCGTATCCGTGAGCGCGGATTAAAGTTCGTCTTCGCAACCAACAACGGCACAAAGACTCCTGAAGAATATCAAGAGAAATTACGCGATCTTGGCGTGGAAGTTGAATCCTGGCAGGTCGTGACCTCCGCATTGGGGATCGCCTTTATGCTCGCACAGAAGCATCCGCGCGGGGCAAAGGTTTTCATGATCGGCGAGGACGGCATCCGTGTGGCGCTGGAAGAAAAGGGATTTGAGATCCTCTCCACTGAAGATGCGACCAAAGCTGAAGCATTCGTCATGGGTATTGACCGCACGATTAACTTCATGAAAGTTGCCGAAGCGACCCTGCTTGTGCGCGCGGGTGTTCCTTTTTATACAACAAATACCGATATGACCTTCCCCACCCCGCGCGGAGAGATCCCCGGGAACGGCTCATGGCTTTCAGTGATCACATCTGCGACTGGCGTTGAACCAATGGTGGCCGGCAAGCCTTTTCCATTCTTAATGGAACTCTCTTTGGATAGATTGGGGACAAAGAAGGATGAAACACTTGTCGTTGGCGACCGATTAGAAACAGATATTGCGGCAGGCCAATCCGTGGGATGTCCGTCTGCGTTGGTGTTGAGCGGGGTTTCCTCCAAAACACAAGCCGATGAATGGAAGCCCAGAATCAATATTATTGCAGATAGTTTAAGCGCATTGGTAAAGTAACGTCTGGTATCATATCTTCATGCTTATATACGATCTTGATTTCCCTGAACTCACCAAACTGCTTAAAGAGTGGAAAGAACCAGCCTACCGCGCCAAACAAGTATGGCAGGGGTTGTACCAACACTTCTACGATACATCCGAGCAGTTCACAACTTTGCCAAAATCCCTGCGAGATAAAATTGCAGAACACTTCACATTCTCACCTTTCAGTGTAAAAGTTGTGCAGGATTCTTCGGATGGCTTCACGCGCAAGACGCTCTTTGAATTGCCCGATAAGAACTTGATCGAAGCCGTGCTCATGCGCTACGGCGACCCAGCGGATAATCCGCAAATATCCCCATCCACCACTGGCCGCGGGGCAAAGAATCGGCGCACGCTATGTATTTCATCCCAGGCAGGCTGTGCCATGGGATGCGTCTTCTGCGCCACCGGTCAGCTTGGATTCAAGCGTCATCTGTCCAGCGGGGAGATCGTCGCGCAGGTCATGTATTATGCGCGCCAGTTGAAAGCGCAGGATGAAGTCGTGACCAACATCGTGTTGATGGGCATGGGCGAGCCGTTCCACAATTACGAAAACACGATGGCCGCCATTGACAGACTGAACGATGCCGATGGATTTAACTTCGGAGCGCGGCGTTTCACCATCTCGACCGTCGGCATGGTGCCCGCCATCAAGCGCTTCGCGGATGAAAAACGGCAGGTCAATCTTGCTGTTTCATTACACGCCGTTGACGATGAATCCCGCTCCGCAATGATGCCTGTCAATAGACGTTACAAAATTGAAGAAGTATTGGATGCCTGCGAATATTACGTCATGCAGACCAGCCGCCGCGTCACTTTTGAATGGGCGTTGATCAGCGGCGTGAATGACACGCCCGAGATCGCGAGAAAACTCGCCGCCAAATTGCGCGGATTAATGTGCCATGTCAACGCAATTCCGCTTAATCCCACCGCGGGCTTCAGTGGCAAGGCAACCGATCGCGAGCGGGCGATTATCTTCAGAGAAACGCTGGAGCAGTCCGGTATCCCGTGCACGATCCGCATGAGGCGCGGGATAGACATCGCCGCAGGTTGTGGTCAACTGGCGGGGGCGGAAACAAAAAAATAGCAAAATGTGACTCCCTGAGCGGAGCAAAGGGTCTCTAGGAAAAAAAGTCGAGATTCTTTGCTCCGCTCAGAATGACATTGCAATTTTTTCTCACATCCCATTAAACTTTTTCGTCTATCATTTCTTGTCAGAAAAACTTTGCTAAAGTATAGTAACTAAAACTTTACGAAATTATGGTGAATTCAATGGAACAAAAACAAAACTGGCTCGAACGCCCCATCCACCCATCCCTGCCAGCGGTCACAAATGAGATCGTGATCTTCATCGGCGTCATCCTGCTTGCGGTCATCACGCGCTTTTACAATCTTGAAGCGCGCGTCATGAGTCACGACGAAAGCCTGCATACCTATTTCTCCTGGCTGCTCTATCGCGGACAAGGCTACGAACACTCGCCCATGATGCATGGACCTTTTCAGTTCCACATCGTGGCACTGACCTACTTCCTGTTCGGTGTCAGCGATCTCACCTCGCGAATTCCCGCTGTCATGTTCAGCATCGCCACCGTAGTGATGGTCTGGTACTGGCGCCGCTACTTAGGCAAATGGGGCGCGCTCATCGCGGGTCTGCTTTTGGTGATCTCCCCGTATATGTTGTATTACGGGCGCTACGTCCGCAACGAATCTTTTGTCGGCTTTTCAGGCATTGTGATGCTGTACGCCATGCTCCGCCACCTGGAAGTGGGCGGTAAAAAATATCTCTACCTGCTCGCAGGCGCGGTTGTCCTTCACTACACAACCAAAGAAACTTCCTTTATTTACACAGCCGAAGCGCTGATCTTCCTTGCAGTCTACTTCATTGCGCAGGTCACCCGCCGCCCGTGGAAAGATGCGGAAAAAGAATACCGCTCCTTTATTATCGCGCTGGGCATCACAGTCCTGCTTGCGGGCGCGGCGGCTGGATATTATCTTTACACACGCGACGCCGCAACCCTCAACCCGAACATCACCGCCATTCCAAGCAATCCCGACGCGGCAGCATCGCTTCTTGCCCCATCTGAAACTGATTCTGTTGCTCCGATCATGCTCCTCGCCCTGGCAGCCGCCGTCGCGCTCATTTTCGCGGCAGTGTTCCTCATTCGCGGCTACACATGGGAACGTATCCGCAACGACCGATCGTTTGAAATGTTGATGGTGTTGGGGACGATCGTCATGCCGATGCTCTCCCCTTTCCCAATTAAGTGGATGGAAAAAACACTGAACGTCAGCATCCCAACCAGCGCGCCCGAAGTACAGGCATTGGCTGGCAACGTGCGTGGAATTCTTGTCATCGGCGGTTTCCTGCTGTTGATGTTCGCCATCTCCATCGTGGTTGGTCTGATCTGGAACAGGGAAAAATTCTGGAAGACCGCGCTTGCCTTTTGGATCCCCTACACCATCCTCTACACGACCGTATTCACCAACAGCGATGGTTTCTTCACAGGTACGATCGGCTCGCTCGGCTACTGGATCGTGCAATAGGATGTGGCGCGCGGAAGCCAGCCCTGGTATTACTATATTCTGGTGCAGATTCCCATCTATGAGTTTCTGCCCGCGCTCGGTTTGTTCCTCGCAATTTTTGTCGGACTTAGGCGAAAACCAAAACCTGAGCCAATAATTGAGGCAGACACTGTCAACACAGACGAAGTCATTTCCCTGCTTGAGGTTGAAACAAATTCAACAATTGAAATAGTTGAAGAAACAGATAACGCAGTTTCAGAAGAAAAGAATTTCCCGAATACCTTCGGTCTGCTTGTGTGGTGGAGTTTCATCAGTGTTGCCGCATTCTCCTTCGCAGGCGAGAGAATGCCCTGGTTGACCTATCACATGGCATTGCCCATGATCCTGATCACAGGCTGGGCATTGGGACGGATCATAGATACAACCGATTGGGCGAAATTAAAAGAACAGCACGTCCCGCTAACCATTGCGGCGTTAATGATTTTTGTCATCAGTTTGACAGGCATGCTGTTCGCCTTGAACGGGCCCACCCCCCCATTCCAGGGAAAAGACCTGGCGCAGCTGCAAGCAACCAGCGCGTTTCTACTGCCGATGATCGTGACCATCTTAAGCGCGGCCGGAGTCACCTATTTATTCAGGGAATGGACCCTGCGTGAGATCAGGAATGTTTTCATTCTTGTAGTATTTAGCCTGCTGGCCGTGCTCACTGCGCGCGCCGCATTCCGCGCTTCTTACATCACCTATGATCAAGCCACCGAATTCCTTGTCTATGCACACGGTGCAACAGGCATCAAAGAAGTGACACAACAGGCCGAGGAAATTTCCCAGCGCACCACGGGCGGCATGGGAATTGCACTTGCTTACGATGCCAGCGCGCCAGACACTGGTGTCTCATGGCCCTTTGTCTGGTATCTGCGCGACTTCACCAATCAACGCTCCTTCGACCAGCCAACACGCTCACTGCGCGATTCAGTGGTCATCATCGTGGATGAAAAGAATTTCGATAAGATCGAACCAGCCATCGGCCCCGGTTATATCCGCATGGATTACATCCGCATGTGGTGGCCGATGCAGGACTACTTCACGCTTGTCTATGACCGCGACGCGGCCCAACCCTTCCCGGAAGACTATGCCTGCAAAGGTGCCTTAAGTTTCCTGAAATTAAGAAAGTCAAAAGATTACACCCTGTTCTGTGAAGGCTTTACCAACCCAGCCATACGCGCGGGACTGATTGATATCTGGTTCGACCGTGATTATACGGCGTACGCGCAAGCCAAAGGCCGAACAGACCTGACCTTAACGACCTGGAATCCTGCCGACAAAATGCGGTTCTACGTTCGTCAGGATGTCGCGTCACAGATATGGAACTATGGAGTCGCGCCCGCAGCCGTGGCGGATGTGGTGGATCCAACCGAAGGCAAATATGTTCCGCTTTCAGCAGACCTTGTCTTGAACGTCGCGCTGGAAAATCAAATCCCATTAAATGCGCCACGCTCACTCGCTTTTGCAAAAGATGGAAGTGTGTATGTCGCCGACTCGCGCAATCACCGCGTGCTGCATCTTGACCTCGAAGGAAACATCATAAGTCAATGGGGAACATTTGCTGACGGAGTATCCATCCCGGTTGGGCAGGGAACATTCAACGAACCCTGGGGCATTGCGGTCGGCCCGGATGGTTCCGTGTACGTCACAGACACATGGAATCATCGCGTGCAAAAATTCACCGCAAACGGAAAATATATTTTGGAATGGGGGATTTTCGGGCAGGGTGAAACTCCCGAATCATTCTACGGTCCGCGCGGACTGGCAGTGGATGCCGAAGGGCGCATCTATGTCTCGGATACCGGGAACAAGCGCATCGTTGTGTTTGATGCGAACGGGATCTTCATCACCCAGTTTGGCAGCGCAGGCTTTGATCCCGGTCAATTCGACGAACCGGTTGGGATCGCCGTTGATAAAGAAGGAACTGTGTATGTGGCTGACACATGGAATCAGCGCATTCAAACTTTCATCCCGATCGAATCTGAGAGCGGCTTGTCATTTGTTCCCGGCAAGCAGTGGGATGTCTACGGCTGGTTCGGGCAGTCATTGGAAAACAAACCGTTCATTGCCGTGGATGATAACCTGCACGTGTTCATTACAGACCCAGATGGATACCGCGTGATGGAATTCGATAACGACGGCGTACTCATCCGCACCTGGGGCGACTTCGGGGATTCAAACACGAGCTTTGGTCTTGCCTCTGGAATTGCGGCGGATCCTGATGGAAAAATATGGGTCACTGACGGCTTATATAACCGCGTCATGAGATTTACACTTCCATAGTGTATGAAAAAAACCTCCTAGTTTTTAGAACTCGGAGGTTTTTTTTGGGTGGTATAATTGCGACGCTATATAAAAATTCCTCCGAGGGAGCATAATGAAACTCCACGAATACCAATCCAAAACAATTTTTTCGAAGTACGGCATCCCGATTCCAAAGGGAAGGGTTGCGGCTACCGCTCACGAAGCAAGACAAGTTGCTGAAGAGCTTGGTGGCCGCGTTGTGATTAAGGCGCAGGTTCTTGTAGGCGGACGCGGCAAGGCTGGCGGTGTAAAACTCGCCAAAGACGCCGGTGAAGCCGAACTGCTCGCCACTCAGATCCTGGGCATGGAGATCAAAGGTCTGCCGGTGCGTAAAGTGCTTGTGGATGAAGCCTCCGCCATTGACCAGGAGATCTACTTTGCGATCACCACTGACCGCGCGGCCCGCAAGCCGGTCATGATCGCGTCCGCCGCCGGCGGCATTGATATCGAAGAAGTCGCCGCGAAGACACCGGAGAAGATCATCAAGAGTCATATCGACCCGTTACTTGGCCTGCGCGAATACCAGGCGCGTGATGTGGCGGTGGCAATGGATCTTCCGCGTGACTATTGGAAGGATTTCGTCAAGATCGCCATGGGCTTATGGGAAGTCTACAAAGCCACAGACGCGAGCCTGGCCGAGATCAATCCGCTGGTCATTACAAAAGACAAGAAACTGGTCGCGCTGGATGGCAAGATGATGATTGACGACAGCGCCCTGTTCCGCCACCCCGAATTGAATGAGATGCGCGACACGGACGAAGATGCGCCAGCCGAGATCGAAGCGCGCAAGTACGGCCTGTCCTTCATCAAACTGGATGGCAACATTGGATGCATGGTCAACGGCGCAGGTCTGGCCATGACCAGCATGGACGTGATCAAACTATTCGGCGGCGAACCAGCCAACTTCCTCGATGTGGGCGGAGGCGCTCCCGCGGAAAAAGTAGCGGCGGCCATGCGCATCATCCTGTCCGATCAAAATGTAAAGGCCGTATTGTTCAACATCTTCGGCGGCATTACCCGCTGCGACGAAGTCGCGCGCGGCATCCTGACCGCCATGGATGAAGTGAAACCAAAAGTTCCGATGGTGGTACGTCTGGTCGGCACAAATGCCGAAGAGGGACGCAGACTACTGCAGAACGCGAACATGATCACCGCCGAAACATTGGCAGATGCGGCCAAGAAAGCTGTTGAAGCCGCGAGACAAGGGAATTAATTCCATGAGCATCCTAGTAGATAAAAACACGCGCCTGATCGTTCAAGGCATTACAGGCAACGAAGGCTTATTCCACACCACCCAAATGGTCGCTTATGGCACGAACGTTGTCGGCGGCGTAACCCCCGGTAAAGGCGGCGAATGGGTACTGGACGGTAAACTGCCCGTCTTTGATTCTGTGAAGACCGCCAAGGAAGCCACCGACGCGAACGCGACCATCATCTTTGTCCCCGCCCGTTTTGCACCAGACGCCATGTTCGAAGCCGCGGACGCAGGCGTTCCGCTCATCATCTGCATCACCGAAGGCGTGGCTGTGCAGGATATGATGCGCGTGCGTAATTACTTAGACCAGAAAAAAGTACGCCTGATCGGGCCGAACTGCCCGGGTCTGTTGACCCCCGGTGAAGCCAAGGTCGGCATCATCCCCGGCGATATTGCCATTTCAGGCAACGTGGGCGTGGTTTCGCGTTCCGGCACACTCACCTATGAAGTGTTATATGCCATGAAGAACCTCGGCATGGGCGCGACCACATGCGTCGGCATCGGCGGTGACCCCGTCAACGGCACCAACTTCCTCGACGTGCTTGAAATGTTCGAACATGATCCAAAGACCGAGAAGGTCATCATGATCGGCGAGATCGGCGGCAATGAAGAAGAAAAAGCCGCTCAATACATCGCGGAAAAGATGACCAAACCTGTTGCAGCGTTTATCGCTGGTCAGACCGCTCCTCCCGGCAAACGTATGGGACACGCCGGCGCGATCATCGAAGGTGGAGCTGGCACGGCCGCAGATAAGATCCGGGCTCTTGAAGCCGCAGGCGTGAAGGTTGCCAAACACCCGGAAGAAATTCCTACTTTGTTGTAGTAACATAATCATCATACGGGCGCAGATGCTGCGCCCGTATGATAAATTTCATCGAGACCTCGGCAAGAAACTCCCTGCTTTAGCAGTGGAGAGGGATAGCCGCTGGCGATGTACATTTGCTAGAGTAGCTTCAATAGATTGGAACTTCGGTATACTCACGCCATGAAATTGATCGCTCAAATAAAACTCCTGCCTACGCCTGAACAAGCGCAAGCCCTTCGTAAAACTCTTGAGGTTGCAAACGCCGCCTGCAATTACATCAGCGAACAGGCGTGGGAGAGTCAGACATTCAAACAATTTCCAATCCACAAACTTACGTATTACGCTGTCAAGGAAATGTTTGGCTTGACCGCACAGGTGGTTGTTCGTTGCATCTCGAAAGTTGCAGATGCTTATAAGCTGGATAGAAAAGTCAAACGTACTTTCAAGCCGCATGGCGCGATTGCTTTTGATGACCGCATCCTGACCTACAAACTGGACAGGATGGAGTTGAGCATCTGGACAGTAGAGGGCAGACAAAAGATGTCCTTTGCCTGCGGAAAACGCCAGCTTGAATTGCTCAAAGGCCAGCATGGGGAAAGCGACTTGTGTCTGGTCAAAGGTAAGTTTTACCTGATGGTTGTCTGCGAGGTGGAGACACCCAAGCCAATTGACGTGGAAGGGGGTGTTGGGGGTTGATCTGGGTCTTGTCCAGATCGCCGCAACTTCGGACGGTGGCGGGTTCAGCGGCGCGGCGATCGAAGATAACCGCCGAAAGTTTGGACATCGCAGAAGCAATTTGCAAAAGAAACAGACCAAATCCGCCACACGAAAACTCAAGAAAATATCTGGCGTTCAATCCCGTTTTCAAAAAACAACCAACCATAGAATTAGCAAAATTCTCGTACAGATTGCGTATGACACTCATCGAGCGATCGCCCTTGAAGAATTGGGCGGTATCCGTGAGGCTCCCGTAAAAGGACGCAAGCAGAGAGCGAGACATGCGAATTGGTCGTTCTACCAACTGAGGCAGTACATCGTTTACAAAGCCGAGCGCGTGGGGGTTCCTGTGATCTTCGTTGATCCAAGAAACACCTCGCGCACCTGCCCCGAATGTGGTTGTGTTGATAAAGCCAATCGTAAGTCTCAATCTGTTTTCCTTTGTACCGCTTGCAACTTCTCTGGCAATGCGGACATAGTAGCGGCTGTGAATATCGCAGTCAGGGCAGAAGTAAACCTGCCAATGGTCTCGAACCTTCGTGTTCAGGGACAAAGCCCCCTGCTTTAGCTGTGGGGTTCGTTTACCAGAAACACATAGAGCCGCCCTTACAGGCGGCTCTACAGTTATAATCAATTCAATCGTGATTAGCTTTTGTGCGAGTCGATATACGCGACAGCTTCGCCAACGGTTGTGATCTTTTGAGCGGCTTCGTCAGAGATCTCGGCGCCGAACTTATCTTCAAAAGCCATGATCAACTCAACAAGGTCGAGCGAATCAGCCTCAAGGTCCTCTTTGAAGCGGGCTTCGGGTGTGATCTTCGCCTCATCTTTGCCCGTTAAATCCTTCACGATCTTTACAAGTTCAGTATATGTGTCTGTCATGACAACCTCCAGTTAAAATTTATGATTGGCTTATTGTAATCGGTCTTATATAAACCGTGTCAAGCCAGCGTAGGACTTCACACTCAGGAACACTACCTTATGACAAAAGTTGCGCCGATAGACCAGCGAAAAGCTGACCACATTAAAATAAACTTAGAACAGGATGTCCGTTCTGCGTTGTCCAGTGGGCTCGAAAAATATCGATTCAACCATGAGGCATTACCAGAACTTGATCTGGAACGCATCGATACGACCCTCAGCCTGTTCGGAAAAAAAATAAATTCCCCCATCCTGATCAGTTCCATGACCGGTGGGACGGATTCCGCAAAAACAATTAACATGCGCCTCGCTGAAGCAGCCCAGGAATGCGGCATCGCCATGGGAGTTGGGAGTCAGCGCGCCGCAATCGAACACCCCGAACAAGCCGAAACTTTTCAAGTGCGGAAAGCCGCGCCTGATATTTTATTATTCGCAAACCTCGGCGCAGTCCAACTTAATTACGGCTATGGCATTGACCAGTGCCGCCAGGCCGTGGATATGATCGAAGCGGACGCGCTCATTCTGCATCTCAATCCGTTGCAGGAAGCCGTGCAGGATGCGGGTGATGTCAATTTTGCTGGTCTCGCAAAAAAGATCGAAGAAGTCTGCAAAAAGATCGAAGTGCCTGTCATCGCAAAAGAAGTCGGCTGGGGCATCTCTGAGCGGACAGCAAAACTTCTTGTCAATTGCGGGGTATCCGCCATTGATGTGGCAGGCGCGGGGGGAACAAGCTGGTCGCAGGTTGAAATGCACCGCGCCCCTGACGAATTCACCCGTCAACTGGCGGGGACGTTTGTCGGCTGGGGCATCCCTACCGCAGAATCGATTTTAAATGTCAGGAAAGCCGTCCCCGTAATGGCGGTCTTCGCCAGCGGCGGTCTCAAAGACGGCCTCGACATCGCCAAATGCATCGCCCTCGGCGCGACCCTCGGCGGCATGGCCGGACCATTCCTCAAAGCCGCCGCGATCTCAAATGAGAATGTGGTTGATATGATGAAGTTAACGATGAGGCAGATCGAGGTCACGATGTTCGCGGCGGGTGTTGGAACGTTGGAGGGTTTGAAGGTGAAAAAGTTGGTAAAAATATAATTTCGAAAATATTATGCTAAGCCAAAGTAGCATCTCCTATAAAAAAAACTGGCGACCTTTGTGGTCGTCAGTTTTTTTTAATTTACTTCACAATAATCTTACGGATTGGTCTGCTGAGCACCCCAGCCGCCCATCATTCCACCGCGGCCGTTGCCTTTCATCATCCCGCCGGGTCCGCCGCGGAAGCCTTGACCGTTCTGTTGGTAACCGCCATCCTGCATCGGGCAATCGCCGTCATAGCCAGCGCCATTCATTCTGCCGCCACGGGACTTCATCCAGTCAGCCTGTTCCTGCGTGAGGACATTGGCTTTCACAGCCGCATCCATTGCATTCGCGCGGCCTTCGGTCATAAGGGCGGGATATTCTTCCGCGGTCACACCGACAGAGAGAGCAATGTCATACATGGTCTCACCAGCTGCCAGCCGTGTATTGAGATCGTCCACATTCAGGCTGAGCTTCTTCGCGAATTCAGCCACCATGAAGGTGTGGATCGGTCCGCTCGTACCATTCTGCATCATCGGACCGTGCCCAACGAACGGCTGGGTCTGATCCTGCGCGAAAACCGCGCCGACACCAAGCACACCAAGTGCCACTACTACCAAAACTGCGATCAAAATTGTCTTTTTCATTTCATATACTCCTTTTGAGTGAAAATTCGGGTTTGTTCCTGATACCTCACAAAGGATACCCCCGCATTGTAAAGGTTCTGTGAAGAAAAAGACAAGATTGGGGAAAGAAATGCAGCAAATAGGCCTATACTATAGATAGGAGAACATACAAAATGGACGAGATGAAGTACGAGAAAATCGGTGATGCGAACAGCCGCGCGGAAGCTGAGATCATTGAAAGCTTCCTGGAGGCCGAAGGAATTGACGTGGAACTGGTGGAGGAATCGATCTCACACACAGCCTACGCAGTGCCGTTTGCCCGGGTGCAGATATTCGTTCCCAAAGAGAATTTGGAACAGGCCCTTGAATTGCTCAAGCCATTTGATGATATCCAGCCAGGTGAAGACGAAAAAGACAAATAAGATCTAAAGCAAATCACAGCACCCCGATTGTCACTCCATTAACAAAAAACCGCCCTGAGGGGTCTTTATCGAGACCCGCCAGGCCGGCGTTTTTCAATTACCGTCCGTCCTAATATTTTGCGAAATACAACAGCAGGGAAAAGATGATCGCCGTCAATAACCCGATGATGGAAAGCGAAATCCCCACGGTTGCGCTTCTTTTATTCTCGGACCTTCTTCCAAAAATACCCAGCACGATACCAAGAATGGCAAGAATCGAACCGAAGGCCGGGGAAATGATCCCGCCGCACAGACTAAGGATCCCCAAACCGGCCGACGCCAGCGCATAGAATTTATTGGAACGCTCTTCGGGGTCAAGCGAAGCTGGATCGGTTTCCATGGATTACTCCTCACCTGTCAATAATTTGATCCGTTCCCACGGCTTAAGGCTTTCGTCTTCAGCCAGCAGGTTCTTCAGATCATACAACTCATCGCGCAGCGCGGCGGCCCTTTCAAACTCAAGGTTCTTCGCGGCTTCTTTCATTTGCTTTTCCACTTCATCCACGATCTTACGCAGTTCACCGCGCGGCAGGCCGTCCGCTGCTGTTGTATATTGTCCCTTGGCCTCACCGATCGCCTTGGCGCTCATCATTTCGGTCAGCTCATGGATCTCCTTGTGAATGCTGATCGGCATGATGTGGTTATCTTCGTTATATTTGACCTGCTTGGCTCGGCGGCGATTCGTTTCATCCAGCGCACGTTTCATAGAATCGGTCACGCGGTCGGCGTACATGATCACGCGCCCGTTCACATTCCGTGCGGCGCGCCCGATCGTCTGGATCAGCGCCGTATCAGAACGCAAAAAGCCTTCCTTGTCCGCATCCAAAATTGCCACCAAGGATACCTCGGGCAAATCCAAGCCTTCACGTAGAAGGTTAATTCCCACCAGCACATCATACGTTCCCAAACGCAGGTCCCTCAAGATGGCTATGCGCTCCAACGTTTCGACTTCAGAATGAAGATACTGGACTTTGACTCCCAACTCTTTCAGATATGTTGTCAGGTCTTCTGACATGCGCTTGGTGAGGGTCGTGACCAGGGTACGCTCGTGTCTTTCCACCCGTTGCCTGATCTCTCCGATCAGATCATCCACCTGCCCTTTGGTGGGTCGCACATCAACTTCGGGATCTACCAAGCCTGTCGGGCGGATGATCTGCTCGACTACCTGCTCGGCATGTTCCATCTCATAATGCGACGGTGTCGCGGACGTAAATATCGTCGAACCCATCACCTCTTCAAATTCCTCAAACTTGAGCGGACGGTTGTCCATGGCGGAGGGCAAACGGAAGCCGTACTCGACCAGCGTTTCCTTGCGCGCACGGTCACCATTATACATCCCGCGGATCTGCGGCACGGTCATGTGACTTTCATCAATAACCAGCAGATAATCACTCGGTAGAAAATCAATCATCGTCCATGGATGCGAGCCTGGTGCGCGGCCATCGAGTTGACGCGAGTAATTCTCAATGCCGGAACAATAGCCAACTTCCTTCAGCATTTCCAGGTCATAGCGCGTACGCTGTTCAATGCGCTGGGCCTCAAGAAACTTGCCATTATCCTTGTAATATTTCAGGCGCTCCTCCAGTTCCTCTTCAATGTGAGTGATCGACTCTTTCAAACGGTCAGCATCGGTCAGGAATTGCTTGGCTGGGAAAATTGACACTTCGTTCGGCTCATCGAATATCTCACCGCTGACCGGGCTGTATTGCATGATGCGTTCGACTTCATCACCGAAGAACGTGATCCGATATCCGCGCTTGTCTTCGTACGCAGGGATGATCTCCAGCGTATCGCCGCGCACACGGAATGTACCTGATTTCAATTCCATATCATTACGTTGATATTGACTCTCGATCAACTGCCGCAGCAAGGCGTTACGGCGATAGATCTCCCCCACCTTGAGGGTCACTGTTCCTTTGCCAAATTCTTCCGGCGATCCCAAACCGTAAATGCATGAAACCGAAGCGACAATGATCACATCACGGCGGGAAATCAATGAAGCCGTTGCGGCCAGTCTTAATCGCTCGATCTCCTCGTTGATGTCGGTTTCCTTTTCGATAAACAGGTCACGGCGCGGAACATATGCTTCAGGCTGATAATAATCATAGTATGAGACAAAATACGAAACCGCGTTCTCAGGGAAGAACTCCTTGAATTCCGCATACAACTGCGCGGCCAGGGTCTTATTATGCGCCATAATCAAGGCTGGCTTCTGCAATTCCTGAATGACGGACGCGATCGTAAATGTCTTGCCAGTGCCTGTGGCACCAAGCAAAACCTGATTCTTTTTGCCGTCGCGGACTCCCTGCACAAGGTCGCGGATGGCGTCGGGCTGATCGCCCATGGGGATAAAAGGAGCGTTAAGTTTGAAGTCCATGGTTTTTTATGAGGAAATGGATATGTGGGATTAGCGGAACGTGTGTTCTATTTTACCCGAAAATTATTTATCCAACCGATCCAACACATCCAATAATTTTACCGTCCAAACTTCCTCTTTAGCGACAGTCACCCAATAAGCAGATTTTCCGCCCCTTACGCCATTTCCCAGGTCAGGCAGGCGCAGCGGTTCTGACCCGTCAACTGGGGCGGTGTACTTCAAGAGAATCTGCCCTGATGATTCCTGGCTTACCGCAGACAAGCCTGCTTTTTCGGCGCGCAACTTCACCCGCATCTGATACAACAAATTCTGGGTCATCTCCGGCAGTTGACCAAACCTGTCGCGGAATTCAGAGCCGAGCGCATCGAGCTCGGTTTCATCACGCAGGTCTGCGATGCGGCGATACAGGCGCAAGCGCAGGTCTTGATCTGAAATATATTCACTTGGAATTCCGACCGCGAGGGGCAGATCCACATTGACTGGCATTGAGATGGGCAGGCTAAAGCTCGTGAACGCGCTCTCCATTTGAGCTGTATCCATCTTCAATTGATCACCCGCGAGTCGGCGAAGCCTTCGAACCGCATCCGCCAGAATTCTTGTATAAAGATGAAAGCCCACCGATTGAATAAATCCATGCTGACGGGTCCCAAGCAGATCGCCCGCGCCGCGAATTTCAAGATCGCGCATCGCAATCGAATAACCCGCGCCAAGCTGAGTGTTCTCGGCAATGACTTCGAGTCTTTGCTGCCCGTCCTGAGTCGGCGACATTTTATTATGGCGGAAGAAATACGCATACGCGCGCATCGCGCCGCGTCCCACACGCCCGCGCAATTGATATAAGCTGAGCCAGCCCGAACGTGTCCGCGCGGTCAATGATCAACGTGTTGGCATTGGGAATATCCAGACCAGATTCAATGATCGTGGTGCAAAGCAAAATATCGATCTCGCCCATGTTGAAACGGTGCATGACGCTGGCAAGCTGGGTTTCATGCATTTGTCCGTGACCGATGTCCACGCGCGCCTCAGGCACAAGTTTGTTAAGATGCGCCTTCATCGCATCAATGGTATTGACACGGTTGTGGACGAAGAAGATCTGCCCGCCGCGTTCCAACTCGCGCAAAATGGATTGACGCACCAACTTCGGTGAATACGGACCGACATGCGTCACGATCGGCAGACGTTCTTCAGGGGGCGTATTCAAATTGGAAATATCACGCACACCTGTCAAAGCCATATACAAAGTGCGCGGAATGGGGGTCGCAGTTAAAGTAAGCACGTCCACTTCGGTGCGGAGTTTCTTGAGATGTTCCTTGTGCGTCACGCCAAAACGCTGTTCCTCGTCAATGACGACCAGACCGAGATCCTTGAACTCCACGTCCGCGGACATCAAACGATGCGTGCCGATGATGATATCAATTTCACCGAGCGCGAGTTTATATAAAATTTCAGTCTGTTCACGCGGCGTGCGGAAGCGTGACAGCATTTCCACTTTGACGGGAAATGCCGCAAGTCGTTGCGAGAATGTCTCATAGTGCTGCTGCGCCAGAACTGTGGTCGGAACCAGGATTGCCGCCTGTTTGCCGCTCATCACAGCTTTGAATGCAGCGCGTAACGCGACCTCTGTTTTCCCATAGCCCACATCCCCGCACAACAAGCGATCCATCGGACGGGCGCGTTCCATGTCGCGTTTGATATCTGTGATGGCGCGCTTTTGGTCGTCAGTTTCGACATACGGAAAACTGTCTTCCAATTCTTTTTGCCATTGCGTATCTGGCGCAAATGAAAAACCTTCCACGACCTGACGGCGAGCATAGAGATCCAATAATTCTACTGCGACCTGCTGAACCGCTTCTTTGACGCGGTTCTTGGTTTCGTTCCACGCCGTCCCGCCAAGATGGTCGAGCGAAGGTTTGCCGCCGTCCGCGCCGACGTAGCGAGTGAGTCGGTCCGCTTGATGAACTGGGACGAAAAGTGTGTCGGAGTTGCTGTATTCAACGGCAAGATACTCACGCTCGTGACCGTCCAACAGCCGCTGGGTCAGACCCGCAAACCGTCCGATGCCGTGATCAATGTGGACGACATAATCGCCGACCAGCAAATCCGCGTAGAGCGATTCAGGCGTATCCGCTGTCGGGCGCTGACGAGTCCGCGACTGCGGGCGCTCCCAACCAAAGACTTCCGAATCAGTGATCAGATGTGTAGCGGGAGTCGTGTTTAGCGTAAAACCTTCCGAAAGCGAGGCTTCGACAAACTTCAAGTTTTCAAAATTCGTATCGGGATAATGCTCAAGCCACAATTCACGCAAGCGGGAAAACTGACGCGAGACAATAAAAACCTGTTTCCCATTTTCCAAGAGCGGAACGAGATAATCAATAAAGGGTTTGAGCCTGCCGCCAAATCTTTCATCATGACCAAACTGGGAAGCCAGATCAAAATGATCATCGGCCTGCGCGATGGTTGGATGCCCCAACTCAACGGAAGAAAAACCGCTCAGGTTATCATGCAGTTCAGACCACGGCAAATATGGGATCGGGAAATTTGCAGAAAGCGTGCCTTCGGTAATACTCTCCTGCCTGAGCTTGACCGCCTGCTCCTCGACCTCATTCGCCATCGCCTCGACGAGACTAAGATCATCCACAAGCATCAAGGCTTTTGAAGGCAGATAATCCAGCAACGAGGACGGCGTTGAATGCAGCAGCGGAATATGGAATTCAGAAAGTTGGATCTGCGCGTCAAATGTATCCGCTAAAAATTCACGCGCGGGCGTAACCAGAATCGATTCGAGTTTCTCTACCGTCCGCTGTGTGGCAGGGTCAAATCGGCGGATGGTTTCGATCTCATCGCCAAAGAAATCAAGGCGCACGGGATTAGGTTCGGTTGCGGGCCATACATCCAACAGACCGCCGCGATGGGAGAATTGGCCCTGCTCGAGGACCGTGTTGACTCGCTGGTAGCCGATCCTCGCCCACTCACGGATCAATCCATCGGGTTGGATGGTCTGGTTAACTGTCAGTTTTTTACAGGCTTTGAGAAAATCCCGCCGAGGCAATGTGCGCGTCATCAACGAGCGCACAGAGGTGACAATGATCGGCGGCACTGCGGGTTTCTTCGCGAACGGCAAATGATACGCGGACAACGCGGTCAATACCTGTAAGCGGTCACGGCGGGTCGAGATTCCCCAGGCTGCCTCTTCGTAAAAAAGCGGATTAGGTTCCGCGAATAAATAGCGCGGCGAATCGACCCAAAAGCCAAGCTCATCAAATAATGACATGGCATGGTCAGCGCGGTCCGTGATGAGCACAATCGGGAGACCTAGATCACCATGCAGAGCTGCAAGAATTGGCAGGCGTGCAGAACGCGGCAAGCCAAGCCCGGCAATGGCTTTGCCCGCCCTGGCTTGGACCAGCAGCTGCTGATATTGATGTAACGCGTGGATGTTTTCTAAAAGAGAGAGCATGTTAACTTTCGATTTGCGAATCGTCCATTCAATTGAATTTATTCATTGTCAAATTGGTGAAGTTTATGATCGACATGGTTGACCATTTATAAAGAGACCCAGTCGCCACAACTTTCTGACGGGCAAAAGCAATTACATGCGCTGCCCATCACAATGTGCGGCATAGAGTTCTTCGATCCAGGGCAAAGACACACATCAACAAATACACCTTTGCTGACGCTTTATAACGCCGCCTTCCAGTGTTTTAGAAAATTACCGCTAACTCCTCTGAAGTAATGGCTGATCCGGCAAAGAAAGCGAAAGGCAGAGCAACTGTCCATGATGCCTTCGCGATATATTTGCCGATAAAGTCAATATCAGGATCAGACATTGCCACATCCAAAAAAATATTCTCAGCGGCAGGCGGGACATACCACGCTCCGTACTTCTTGAACAATAAAAGGGGTGAAATCTGTCTGCGGGTGACAATATAACTCGAATAAAAATCATTATTATCGGGGCGCTCTCGAAGGTCCACACCGGTTTCGCCAAAATATTTTATCTCATCAGGAGATCCACCTTGCTTGTAATATCAAGATGAGCTGGATGCGTAGAGCGGCTATCTCACCGGTGAACCAAATTCCATTATCAATAAACACTTTATATAATCTATTACACTGAATCATCCTGATTGTCCTCACACCATCTCCGCTCATAATAAGACGATCTTGGGGCGGGTCACTTCTTAGAAAGGATTCCCCGCTCATCCAGCCAGGTTTTTCAACTCCAAGATAATCAAGGAGAACAGGGGCAATATCAATGTTCTGTGTATTATTTGAAACAGGTCCAGCGAACTCACCATTTGGGAACCTGATCATAAGAGGTATTTTCAGGTCGGTTCGGTACTTCATATTGTGATCCGTATAAATCACCAATACTGTATTATCAAGCTCCCCAACCCGTGAAAGACCATCCACTATTTCCTGTATATAGCTGTCAAAATCAAGAATTGTGTCATCATAAAAATCGATCATCCACCCTTCACTTTGCTCTTTATTCAAGGAGAATACGCGATGCACCGGATTAAAGTACGGTCCATGTGTACCCATTAAATGAGCATGAACAAAAACTGGAGATTGAGTATTTTTTACAAGATCGATCAGCCGGGAAATTTTTTCCTGATCGCTCACTCCGGCATGTTCATCTGGCATGGTAACAACATCCATGGGGTTTGTCATCTTCTGAATATAAAAGATGTGGAGAATTCGGGTGGAAGCACGCTCAAAGATGACGGAAAAGAAATAAGAAGCTTCGCCAAGCCCCATTTTACGAGCCGTCTGAAAAACAGGATTTTTACTATATGAGCGCCCATTTACAACATCAAATCCATATTGCAAATTCGCCGCAAATGCGTCCGCATGTTGGGACACACCAAATTGAACATTGTAATAACCCAATCCGCGAAGAATACCAGGTAAATGTTGATAGGCATCTAGACCCAATAAAATATTACTGGAAGAAATAACATTCGTTTGGGATGGAAGTTTTCCAGTAAGGATGGAAATAGTTGAAACTTTTGTGAATTCACCGTTGGTAAAGGCATTTTCTGCAACAAGAAATTCAGGGGATAACTTTTCAAGATTGGGGGTCGTTTCGCGCTCATAACCATAGAGAGACATATTGGCAGCGTTCATCCCATCACTGCCAATGACCAAAATATTGAGTGGCCGTCTTGGCAGAGCCAATTTCCGTGGGCAATTGAAACTGACCAGAGGCAAGGAAAGAAGAAAAGGATAAGATGCCGGTTGCAATCAACAATTGCTTTTGTCTCTTCAAATTGCTGTCACATATAAAACGAAGCGACCTTCGGGCAAAATAGAAGATCAAAAAAACAAATCCCAATGCATATGCACCCCTTAAATAATCAGGCAATGAAACAATACCAAACTTAAACACCGTGTAGGTAAAATTATCGAGCAGGATCAGCGCCAAAATAGCCATAAGCGCGGATGGAACCGACGCGGCAAGATAAAGCATAATATCAGCGACGATTTTCACGCGTGCGAGAAAAACACCCAAAAGAAAAAAACCATTGACCAGAATAAAACTAAAGAATACCAATATCCCACTTGTGACAAAGAAAACGTTTAGGGTTGAGATAACCGTTGTTCCACTCATAAAGGACGGCTTCGTTACAAAAAACACCCACTCCATGAATATATATAAAAACGAAGTTAATATCGTAACAATCAATAATCTCTGCCAGCTAAAGTTTTGAAGTTTATACATTTACTGCCTTTTATGGATTTGTTAAATTACCGTTATATTTATTCATTGCGGCATTCAGCCCCTTGATCACAAACTCAAGCGCGGCTTCTGCAGCGCGGTCCAAGATCTCAGGCAGGAGTTTGAGGTCATCCCTGGAAAATTCCTGCAAAACATAATCCTTAGGATCCATCCTGCCCGGCGGGCGTCCGATCCCAAAACGCAAACGCGGGAAATTCCTTCGTCCCAAGCTGCTCGATGGTGGATGCCATGCCGCGCTGTCCACCAGGACCGCCCGCGGGACGAATGCGAAGCGTGCCAAATGGCAGGTCAAGATCATCATGCGCGACGAGAAGATTTTCCGGCGGCAATTTATAGAAGTGCAAGAGTCCCTGCACCGATTGACCCGAAAGATTCATGTACGTCTGCGGTTTTGCGAGGATCACCTTACGCTCTTCATACAGCGCGGACAGGACGATCGCCTTGGACTGCAATTTCATTCCGCGCGCGTTCAAGGCCACTGCAACACGGTCAATGAACATGAAGCCGATGTTATGGCGGGTGTCTTTGTATTCGCGGCCGGGGTTGCCAAAGCCGACAAGGAGAAAGGTATCAGTCATGAATATTAATTCCTTCGCAAACGAAGTAACAGGGAAAAGAGCACGAACAGGACAAATGCGATCAAGGCGCCGCGCCCAAAAGTTGAATAAAGCGCGGGTACGGTCAAGCGAGGCGGGATTGGTCGGCAAGGGAAGCGGCGAAGGGAATATCGGGGTAGTGACTTCAGCCAGGCGCGTTGGTGTTAACGTTGGGATCAATATATCAGGGGTCAGTGTCATTGTTGCCGTGGCGGTGGGAGTTTCGGTCGGGAGCGGCACATCATTACGAATTTTCAGGCCTGAAACGAGAATGTCCCGCGAAGTGCCGTCCAGAAAATTGACTCGCAATCTCAAGGTGTAATCACCGTCTGTCAGCAAATTGGTATCCCACACGGCAATGGTGGAATCCTTGACGGGCTGGGAAAATGTCTGAAGGACGAACCACGCCAAGCTTTGGGAGGCGTCTGAAGCGCTATAGGCGAATGCCAATTCAGCCGATGAAAAATTGATCACATCCAAATTTCCCGTGATCTGCACCTGTCCGCGCAAAGTCTGCCCTGTTTGAGGTGTAAGGATCGAAGGTTCCGCCGTTTGAGCGAATAAAATCAGGGAAAAAGCAAGCAAATAATTGAACATGACAATCGGTAAGTTTAACATGAAGGAGGGGCAGGGTCAAATCGCAAATCTTTTTCTTGAAAACAAGCGTGCAATTCTCGAATAATAATTTTTCTGGTAAACTCAGGCAGTTGATCGACCCTCAGGAGACCGCTTTATGACAAAATCCCGCTCTGACCAAATGGTGGAACGCCTTCGCAATATGCAGGCGTCTGCCCCAGACATTGAAGCCTCTGCCATCGTCTCGGTGGACGGTTTGATCATGGCGTCTGCGTTGCAGCAGGGCGTGGAGGAAGACCGTGTTTCAGCGATGTCTGCGGCCATGCTCAGCCTCGGCGAGCGTATCTCCGGTGAATTGGGACGCGGAGTCCTTGAACAGGTTTATATCAAGGGCGATAACGGGTTTATTGTGCTGACCGCCATCGGTGAAGAAGCTGTTTTGACCGCCATGGCGCGCAAGGAAGCCAAGCTCGGTATGATCTTCCTCGAAATGCGCCGCGCCGCTGAAGACCTGTTGAAGCTGGTCGGATGAACAAAAGGAAATTTTCGACCCTGAAAAAATGACGACCCCAAATGGGGAGGGCTTAAACGCCCTCCCCATTCTCTTTTGTTAAATATATGTCATTGCGAGGGCGACAGCCCGAAGCAATCCTGTCGCAGGAAGTCGAGAGCGCTTCGTCGCACAGTGCGTTCCTCACAATGACATTAATCTTATGGGAGATGACTTATGACAACAAAATATTTATTCTTCACAGGCGGAGTGGTTTCATCGGTTGGGAAAGGCGTGACCGCCGCCGCGATGGGACTGCTCCTCAAGGAACGCGGATTCAGCGTGGCGGTACAAAAGCTGGACCCATACATCAATGTTGATCCAGGCACGATGTCACCCTATCAACACGGCGAAGTGTACGTGCTGGATGACGGCGCAGAAACCGATCTTGACCTCGGTCATTATGAACGGTTCATTGACAACCGCCTGACCCGAGTCAGCAACTTCACCACGGGACAGGTGTACGCCGAGACCATCGCCAAGGAACGCCGCGGAGATTATCTGGGCGGTACCATTCAAGTCATTCCGCACATCACCAACGAGATCAAACGCCGCATCGGTCTGGTATCCAAAGAGACGGGCGCGGAGATCGTCATTCTCGAAGTCGGCGGGACGGTCGGGGATATTGAGTCACAGCCTTTTCTGGAAGCCTTGCGCCAACTCCGCAATGAAGTGGGGCGCGAGAACTGCCTGTTCGTGCATGTCACGTGGCTGCCCACCATCGGCGCGACAGGTGAAATTAAAACAAAGCCCACGCAGCATTCGGTCGCGGCACTGCGCTCGATCGGCATCTCGCCCAACATCATCATCGCGCGCGCAGACCAGGATGTGGAAAAACATCTGTGCGAGAAGATCGCGCTCTTCTGCGATGTGGAAAAAGATTCTGTCATCCCCATGAAAACCGCGGATGTACTTTACGAAGTTCCCCTGCTCCTAGAGAAAATGGGCGTCGGCGAACTGGTGCTGACCAAACTTGATCTGCAGGCAAAACGCCAGCCAAACATGAAGCCCTGGGAAAAACTCGTGGCGGATGTGCGCAAGCCGAAGCCTTCGGTCAAGGTTGCACTGGTTGGCAAGTATGTTGAATTACAGGATGCGTATATGTCCGTGCGTGAAGCGCTCAAACATGCCGCGCTTGCGAATGAAGTGGAAGTTGAGATCAGCTGGGTACATTCCGCGGACCTGGAAAAAGATAAAGGCTGGGAAGTAGTCAAGGAAGCGGATGCCGTGCTTGTGCCCGGTGGTTTCGGCTCACGCGGTATTGAAGGCAAAATTTTGGCCGCTCGCTACGCGCGCGAGAATAAAGTTCCCTACCTTGGCTTGTGTTTAGGTATGCAGGTGATGTGCATTGACTTTGCCCGCCACGTACTAGATCTTGAAGAGGCTAATTCTTCAGAATTCGATCGGGGCACGGAACACCCTGTGATTGACCTGATGATCGACCAGCGATCGATCACCGACATGGGCGGGACGATGCGCCTCGGACTGTACCCGTGCCTGCTCCAACAGGCGACAAAGCCTGCGGACGCCTATGCACTCTCTCAAGTGGACGAGCGGCATCGTCACCGCTTTGAGTTTAACAACTCCTACCGCACCGAATTCGAAAAGCACGGCATGGTCTTCTCGGGTGTATCACCAGACGGCAGATTGGTCGAGATCGTTGAACTGGCGGATCATCCCTACATGGTCGCGAGTCAATTCCACCCTGAATTCTTATCGCGCCCAATGAAACCGCATCCCTTGTTCGTGGGATTGTTAAAGGCTGCGAAGGAACGGGCGGGGAAGTAGGGTGTGATGAAGGATGAGTGACAAGTAATGAATTCGTCGCACATCATCCATGCATAAAATATTGGAGTGCGGACTAAAGTCTGCACTCCGAACAAAATCAGGCTGCTCCTGAAATCCAAGATTCCCCTCGTTTTTATAACGTCCCGAAGAATTCCGGAAATACCAAGACGATTTCCTAAACCTTCGGGACGATGATATACATTTTTAGTAAATTTCCGCCACGCCTACATTTTTATCCCCAAATTTTCGGCGCGAACTTTGAGCGCTTTGATCAAACTGGAATATACGCGATCCTTGTGCGCGTCGTCGCCGAAATAATCCACATATTGGTAAGGCAGTAAACGCTCCGGCACTTCGCAAACATCCAGCCGAATGGGAATGATGAAGATCGTGCCGTCTGGTTTCTCGGCGGCGGCATCTAAGGCGAGCTTCAACTCTTTGTGAAAAAAACCCTCCGTCCGAATTGCGATCGAGGATAGAAAGACAATGACCGCGTGAGAGTTGTGCACGGCTTCCGTCACACTGCCTTCCCACATTTGGCCAGGCAGGATATCCTCTTCGTCGAACCACGGGTCCACCCAGGTTTCCGTCCGCAAGCGCTCACGAAACTCACGCACGCCGCTGGAATTTTCCTTGGCGTAACAAAGGAACGGGATCAGCTTGGCTCCCATCAATTCGTTCGCGGCAACGGTTTGCGGCAGACTCTCCGCTGATCCTTCGCTTTTACGGGAAGGCAGTGATGTAGTCAAGCTTGAATTATCGCCAATGATGATATTCGAATTATTCATATCACCGTTGATGATAATACTTCTGTCGTCTGCCGTATGTTTATTCGTATCTTCGTTTTCGCGAGACATTTTGGTTTAGCACTCCCAGCTTGAAATATTCATGATTATACAGCAGTGTTCAAACTCACCTGTTTACGAACAGTTCACAATTCCCGAATAAAATGCGATTATACTTGTTGAGTAACATTGTCATTGTTAAGGCGCTTTTCCCAAAACAATAATCATTACAAATCAATATGATCAGGAGTAACAAAATGGATACAACGATTGAAAGTATTTCCGCGCTTGAAATTCTCGATTCACGCGGCAACCCCACCGTGGAAGTGGAAGTGGTATTAATGGACGGCGCCTGGGGACGCGCTGCGGTTCCCTCAGGCGCATCCACCGGCATTCATGAAGCCCTCGAAATGCGTGACGGCGACAAGAAACGCTATCTCGGCAAGGGCGTTGCAAAAGCCGTTGCCAATGTGAACGGAATCATCTCAGACTCACTCTTCGGTTGGGATGCATCCGAGCAAAAGGATATTGACGCCGAACTGCTCACCCTGGACGGCACCAAGAATAAATCCAAGCTCGGCGCGAATGCGATCCTGGGCGTCAGCCTCGCGGTTGCCAAGGCTGCGGCAAATTCATTTGGAATGCCCCTCTATCGCTATCTCGGCGGCGTGTATGCCCATGTCCTGCCCGTCCCGATGATGAACATCATGAACGGCGGTGCGCACACGAACTGGCAGAGCACTGACATGCAGGAATTCATGGTCATGCCTTTCGGCGCCCCGTCCTTTTCAGAAGGTGTCCGCTGGGGCGCGGAAATTTACCATGCGCTAAAATCCGTCTTGAAGGAAAAAGGCTACGGCACACTCGTCGGTGACGAAGGCGGATATGCCCCTGCGCTTAAAGCCAACAACGAAGCTGTTGAACTGATCCTCGAAGCGATCAAGAAGGCTGGCTTCAAAGCGGGCCGCGGCAAGGATGTCGCGATCGCGCTCGACCCCGCCGCCTCCGAACTGTATGACGAGAAAACCAAAAAATACAACCTGCGCAAGGAAGGCCGTCAGTTGACCGGCGAAGAGATGGTTGAATTCTGGGCCAAGTGGGTCAAGGACTATCCGATCGTTTCGATCGAAGATGGTCTCGCGCAAAACGACTGGGCTTCCTGGAGCCTGATGACGGAAAAACTGGGCGACAAACTCCAGATTGTCGGCGATGATCTGCTGGTCACAAACCCGGAACGCGTGCGCAAGGGCATCAAGGAAAAAGCCGCGAACGCCTTGCTTGTGAAAGTAAATCAGATCGGCACATTAACAGAAACCATCGAAGCCGTTGACCTGTGTCAACGCGCAGGCTGGCGCGCGGTCACCTCTCACCGTTCAGGCGAGACCGAAGACGCCACCATTGCCGATATCGCAGTGGCCCTCAACACAGGTCAGATCAAGACCGGCGCCCCGGCCCGTTCAGACCGCGTGGCGAAATACAATCAGCTTTTACGGATCGAAGCGGAGTTGGGCGATGCCGCAACATACGCAGGCTGGGACGCGTTGAGAAGTTAGCAATCAAAACTCCGATGGGGAAAATCTCCATCGGAGTTTTATATTTTCGGGAGGAAATATGACAAACAGTAAAGATGCAGCCCGCTACCTTGAGAACAGGCAGAAGGAAATTGACGGGGCGGCATTATATCTCGCGCTGGCAAAATCGGAAAAGCAGCCGCAACTGGCAGAAGTTTATAGAAGGCTCGCGGCCAGTGAAGAAAAACATGCGGCCGCCTGGGAGAAAAAACTAAACGCGTTGAAAGTGACTTTCCCTGATCGAGCGCCCAGTCAACGCGCACGGATCCTGATCTGGCTTGCAAAACGTTTCGGTCCGCAGTTCGTTCTGCCGACCATCGCTGGCAATGAAAAAGCGGACAGTAACGCCTATGACGGGCAACCAGAGTCTGAAGCGCGTGAATTTTCACGTGATGAAAAATCCCATGCGCGTATGTTATCCATGGCTTCAAATGCTTCGGGCGGATTGCCCGGTGGCAGCGTCGCACAAATGGAAGGGCGTCATCGCGGCGGCGGAGGCAATGCCTTGCGCGCGGCCGTGCTCGGAGCCAACGATGGACTGGTTTCGATATTAAGTCTGGTGATGGGCGTCGCAGGCGCGACCAACGATAACGGCGCGGTCTTGATCGCTGGGATGGCTGGTCTGCTGGCTGGAGCAGGGTCAATGGCTTTGGGCGAATGGCTCTCGGTGCAAAGCTCGCGCGAGTTATACGAGAATCAGATCAAAATAGAAGCCGAAGAGATCGCCAATAGCCCTGAAGAAGAACAGGAAGAACTTGCGTTGATCTATCAATCCAAGGGATTACCCGAAGACCGCGCGCGTGAACTCGCTGCGCACATGATGGCTGACAAAGACAGCATTCTGGATACGCTTGCGCGCGAAGAACTTGGCATCGACCCGGAAGAATTGGGCGGCTCGGCTTATGAAGCCGCATTCACATCATTCTTCTTATTTGCCGTCGGCGCTGTCTTCCCCATCTTTCCATTCTTCTTTTGGAGCGGGAGTTTTGCAATCTACATGAGCATGGCTATCAGCGGCGTCGGTCTCTTCATCATTGGCGCAGCCATTACGTTGATGACCGGCCGCGGCATTTTATTCTCAGGAACAAGACAAGTACTGGTCGGGTTGATCGCGGCCGCACTAACCTATGGCATCGGGAGATTGATCGGGGTGTCCTTGGCATAACCTAGCCAAAGAATTTTCCACGCGGGAAAGTTTCCGGATCTTAAAAATATCCCATGGTATATGAACCACCCAGCCTCTTTCTTTTTGAAAGAGGCTGATTGGTTTGTGTGACTTTCAGCAAAAGCAGGATTCCTCTTAATAAATCGGCAGATCCGTATCCACTGATCTTGCCCAGGCATTGATCCCGCCGCGCAGGTTTTTCACTTTTTTAAATCCAGCGCTCACCAGCAGTTCAAGCGCGCGGGTTGAGCGGGTTCCACCCTTGCAAAAGACAACCAGCTCTCGCGCGCTATCCAGTTCCGAGAGATGAGCCGCGAGACTGCCAAGCGGAATGTTGAGCGCATTATTCAGCTTTGAAATTTCCAACTCGTGCGGTTCGCGCACATCCAACAAAATTGGCGCATTGGGTCGGGCAAGCAGATCGGCAAGTTCCGGCGCGTCAATGTCCCAGCCTGCGCCTGCCGAACCTTCATCGTGGCCGCGCCCTGGCACGCCGCAAAATTCTTCATAGTCGATCAATTCTTTAATATCCGCGTTGGGTCCACAGACACGGCACTTTGGATTCTTTTTTAGTGTCACGAAATCAAAGGACATATCCAGCGCGTTATAGAGCAATAGTTTTCCAGTGAGCGGTGAACCGATCCCCAACAAAATCTTGAGCGCCTCGGTGGCCTGGATCGTTCCAATGGTACCGGGCAAAACTCCAAGCACGCCGCCCTCCGCACAGGATGGGACAAGCCCGGGCGGAGGCGGTTCGGGAAAGAGACAACGATAGCATGGACCGCTGCGCGCATCAAAAACACTGGCCTGCCCATCGAACCGGAAGATGGAGCCATAGACATTCGGCTTGCCGAGAAAAACGCAGACATCATTTGTCAGGTAACGGGTCGCAAAATTATCAGTACCATCGATCAGGATGTCAAACTGAGCCGCGATCCGCATTGCATTTTCAGACGTGAACGGCTCATTATAAACATCGATCTGAATATCAGGATTCAGATCAAGCAGACGCGCCCGCGCGCTCTCAACCTTAAGCTGGCCAATGGTCGCTGTGCCGTGAATGACCTGACGCTGCAGGTTACTCGAATCAACCACATCGAAATCGACCAGACCGATGCGGCCAATGCCCGCCGCTGCCAGATACAGGGCAACCGGCGAGCCAAGTCCGCCGGTGCCCACGATCAGCGCAGACGCAGCCTTGAGCTTTTTCTGTCCCTCCAGTCCGACCTCTGGAATGAGCAGGTGACGTGAATAGCGCAAAATCTCTTCGTGGGTAAGTTCTGTGGACATCGTTATACTCCGCCAGGGATACCAGCAATGAAAATGGTGGTCATAAAAACCTTCTCTTAAAAACCGGATTAAGTTATTTGAGCAAATATCAAGTCTTATGATTCCGATTTACGCCTACATCACATATATTACCGCAGAAAGTATGTGCGCTCAGGATGAAATAAGGCGGTCATTTTCGAAACATTGTTATTTTATACATAATCCCCAATACATTTGCCAGCATCAATCTCCACCGCAAACGCGACCAGATATGGATCGCGCCATGCGCATCTACGCGAGTTAACGGTAAGGGTGCAAACAGGCTGCGCGAGTAAATCTCAGTTAACAGATCGATCTCATGCTGAGATAGCATAAACCATTTTCGAAATCGAGATGAAGTCGCGACGAGAGACAGACTCTGAACAAGGCTGGAGGCGAATGAATGAGCTGTCTGGTCTTTCAAAGCAGCTCCAGTAATTGGCCGCGCAAGGCGGCGCAGACGTTTATATACTATCTGGATCGTTCGTAAGGGATCAGCCCGAACAAGATACAATGAGTCAAATCCCATCCATAACAAAAGACAGGAAAAAATCAAGGGGAAGAAAAGCCATGTTTTTTTTAGAGCACCCTCCAAAAAATGCATAGATCTTTGCATAAAATCAGGTTTCAATACCAAGGGATCCTGCGTTGATGCCGTTGTGGTATTTATTTCTTCATACAATATCTCATCTTGGCCGGCGGTAGGTTCAAACTCAACCCAGCCGATATTGGCAAAATAGATCTCAACCCATGAGTGTGCATAATTTTCAGTAACGATATATTGAGCGCGCTCGAGATCATAAGAACCATTTGCATAACCGACAACCAAACGCGCGGGTAGGCCCGCGGCGCGCGCAAGCACAACCATCGATGTGGCATAGTAATCACAATAGCCCTGTTTGAGATCAAAGAGAAAATAATCAGTCACATCGCGGCCCACGGGCGGAGTGGAAACATCCAGAGTATAGGGGAATTCGCGTAAAAAATTCTGGATCGCAAGCGCGCGGTCGTATGGATTCGACTCGGAGGCAGTCAGGTCGCGCGCCAATGCCAATACACGCTCGGGTACCGAATCAGGCAGCGCAAAAAACTGATCCCGTACCCAGTCAGGATACACACTGGCTGATTCATGCAATTGCTGCGCACTGACCGTTTTCAGAATGGACCGAGCCCGGTACGACTCGACAGATGCGAGCGCGGCAAATAGATCGCCTTCAAGCGATGACCCGTGAGTCCAGGCGGCTTTAAACGGAACATCCACGCTGACAAGATTGCCAGTCCAATACAATCTTTCATTATCAGTGCCCTGAAATATTACTTCGGTCTGGATGATACGATCATCAGGATCTGACTCTTCGATCAAAACCCGGTCAGCAGGAATATCCTGGGTCAATATGGGGGGATTTGTCCAACCTGAACTTGTGTAAATGGAATATGTCAATGTGCGCCAATAATGACGGGGAATCGTCGGGCGGGCGTTTTGCGGCATGGGTGGCAGTTCCCCTGTGGAAATAGTCATCACGAGTTGTGTAGATAATTCAGGACCGGCACTCAACAAAAAAGAACGAGGCAGTCCTTTTCCCAACCCAATCCGGGTGGCATTATTTTTTACAGGTTCAAGCCCCAGCGCTTCCGCCCGTAATTCATTTCCCCCAGTGCTTTTTTCGCGAAGATCATCCAGGATATCTTTAATGGAAAAAGTAGATGCGATAAATGAGGCAGCTAACAATCCCAGTGTAAGCACGCCAACCCAAACCAATGTGTCGAAACTTGTGCTTTCCGCATAGTCGGTATGTGAGGTATACCAGCGAACTTGTAAATTTTTATAATTGGTCAACCCGAACAGGAACAATAGCACAGCAAGGTGAAGCCACAAGATCGTATTCCCGCCGCCGGTATAATCAAGAACAAGAACAAACAAGACCGTCGAAGGAAGCATGCCCGCCAAAAATCTTTTATTACGAAAAATTTGCCAGCCTGCCCAAACCGCGATCAACCAGAGAACCATGCTCCAGATCAATGTTCGGACAACCGGATCCTCGATTTGTATCCCATTAATAAAGCTTGTCAACCACAGTGAGACTCGTCCGCTCAAGGAAAATATTTTTTGCAAAAATTCATCCCTCGAGGAAAGAAAAGAGACCATATCAATTGGGGTTTTATAAAGCAACTGCTTGAATAGGGCGAAAATAAAAAACAACGACTGTTTGCTAAATTCAAATAACGAATCCCCCACTTGACCAATACGAATATACAAAACCAAAGGGCCGAGGATCAATAAAGCGAATCCCGAAAATAGCTTTCGCACGTTCCAGACTGCAAGCTGCCACGTCAGGAGTACACCAATAAGAGTAAGCGGTAATAGTAGACTGATACCCGCATCGCGGACAAGTCCCATTAATCCAATTGGCAAACACGCCAAAGCCAGCAGCGAGAGCAGGAGGATCAATTCATGAATTTGGAAAAGGCGTTTGAAGATGGCTCTTAATATCATCCAAGCCTCTTCCATGTCAGGTCGCCGGGCGGACGCTTGGGAACGGCACGGCCTGATGGTGTAATGCGCCATTCCCACTGCCCTCTCCAGCCAGGCTGAGCATCAGGTTGTTGAAGGAGACCGCGGTTTAAAATGAAACAGGAAATTCCCATTTCGGAGAACAGGCTGGCAAGTGAGTCGGCGCTCTGAGGGGCGTCAAATGACGCGGGATCCATTAAAAGAATGGTTGGATTAATCCCCTTCCAGGTCAAATGAGTGAGCGAGGGCAGCCAATCAATTGTCACGGACGATGTGATGATAATTAAACTGATGCGATTCCCCAGAGTTGAATCGGCCCGTTCAAGTAATTTATCAAGCGCTAAAACGCCTGGCTCGAGCCTCGCCAGCGCGCGCAAAACTTCTAGACGATGGCGTTCGCCCGAATTTGGTTTCAACCAGATTGTCTGTTCACCGCTTGCGAGCAATCCCACGGAATGATGCGCGCGCAGGCCGCGGTCCGCAACCGAGGCGGCCAGAATAATCCCAAGCTCAATCGTATTCTCCCACCCCTGACCCGCCTGAGTTTTCGAATCGACATCGAGTACGATCCACCAGTCACTGGCGGGCGAGCCATCCAACATGCGTGAATACAATTTTCCGCGCCTTGCAGTGGTCGGCCAATGAATTATTCTCGGGCTGTCTCCATGGGTATATTCACGCACAGTTACGGCATTCACGGTTTGATCAACAATATTCGGACGCGGACGCCCCTCGCCCATCCAGCCGCCCGGCATGATCTCGACGGCGGGCAGTTGGATCACAGGCGGCATGATCACCACGGTTGACTTTTCCGGTAAAATAATTTCAACAGTATAAATCCCAAATGGATCGCCGCTTCGCAATGAGGTTCCGCCCAAATCATAGATACCGCGGCGCTTGCATATTCCTCTTGTATGCCATGTATTCGTTGACCTGGCGTCAATACCGATCGCGCGCGCGGCGGAATAATCCGGCAAGTTCGAATGGTCGATCACTTCCACCCATGTCGCGGGCAGACTGCCGTCATTTGTAAGCGTGAACTGTTCTTCAAGCGCATCGCCGACCTGTGCCCACCCAAAACGTACTTCACGTGTCAGTCGTAAATGGCTTTTCAAGGACCACACCCACAATGCTGCGATAAACCACATCCCGCCAAACGCCACGAGCAATGCCTGCCACATTTTTGATGGGTCGAGCAATTGCATCCCCAGTATCCCAATTATCAACAAAGGTAATAACACGGAGTTAAGTCTCACACGCGCTGTCATATTTCCATTATACGCTCTGGATGCGAAAGGGTAACTCACACCGATCACCGCCAATTATTTTCTTCTTATACAAATCAATTGGTGGTACGATATTGTCCAAATTAAAAAAGGTTCAAGCTTTGGATCCAAACAATTTCATTCATCCTCAAGCAAAGGCGCAAAAATGAAACGTCACTTAATTTTATTATGGTTCGCATGGTTTGTTTTGATATACGGATTTCAATGGGTCGCGACCACCCGCACGGAATTACAGCGGCCGGATAGATCGGTTTTCTGGAGTGCGGGTGAAACAACTCCCACAAGCAATAAGGATAAAATCTATTTGAATGAGCCATTTATGAATCGCCAGGTGGCATGGGATTCTGAATATTATCTTGGTATTGCTGTGGGCGGTTACGATGATCCTGAAGCGGGGCGTGTTCAAAATCCGGCTACAGGTCAAATGGTAATAAAAAATTATTCGTTCTTTCCATTGTATCCATACATCATGCGCGCGCTGGCGTTGCCATTGAATTTATTTGGGTTATCGCCAATTGGGACAGCTGCGCTGGCCGGTTTGATCGTTACTTTGCTTGGGACATTGGCAGGCATGTTGGCGCTATGGGATCTAACGCTGCACCAATTTGATGAAGAAACTGCGCAGCGGACAGTATTCTACATGCTTATCTTTCCGTCGGCATTTTTCTTTGCGCAAATCTACACAGAAGGTTTGTTCATTGGGTTAGCGTTCTCCTCTCTGGCTTTGACAAAGCGAAAACAATGGGCATGGGCTTCCCTGCTGGGTATGCTGGCTGCGTTGACCCGCGCACACGGTGCGGCACTGTGCCTGCCTTTAATTTTCGCATGGATCATGAACGTCAATTGGAAATCGAAAATAAGCACACAGGTAAATTGGAAATGGCTGCTGCAAGGCCTGTTTGCCTTGTTGCCTTTCATCGCATATTATATTTGGCGTATTTCTCCGCTCGGCGAGGGATGGGCTGAATTACAATCGTTTTATTTTGGAAGGGGATTAATGTCGATCCAAAGATCCATTGATAGTTGGTATAACGCGTTCGCTTATGCGCGTGCCACAGGTCAGGAGGCTTTGATCTATTTCAGTATCGAGGTGTTAACGACCGTTGCGGCATTGATTGGAAGCGTCTGGCTGATCCGCCGCGACCCCAGCGTGGCATTATTCAGCATGTCCGTTGTTTTGCTTTCAATTTTTAGCGGATCGGCACAAAGCATGGCCAGATATATGTTAATTGTCCCGGCAATGTTCATCATGTTGGGGTATCTCGGAAGGAACAAAATCTTTGATAAAGCATGGACTCTCGCAAGTATATTATTGCTGGGCATGTCGGTTTTACTATTTAGTTTTGACATGTGGGTGGGATAGGCTATTGATCAAGAATAGAACTAAAAATTACTGATAAAGCAGGGCTGTAGTGCGAATTTCCAAAAATAATGGAAATTCGCACTACTTTTATGGAATATCACGTGTAATAGATTTTTTAAGGAAGTTGGATATTGACCTAACCTTACAAATATGAAATAATGTAACTGGTTACAGTAACCGGTTACATTAGATTACACGTTATTATGACGATCAAATCTCACTCCGTTACCATTCGACAAGTAGCTCAGAAGGCTGGTGTTTCTGTGGCTACAGTAAGTCGTTATATTAATCGCAATGCACCGATCTCAAAGGGAGTCTCAGAGCGCATAAAACAGGTAATGGCTGAATTGCGATACGTGCCACATTCCGCAGCCCGCCAATTGGCATCCCAAAAGACGCGTGTAATCGGTCTGTTATTAAATAACCTGCATAACGATTTTTTCGTGCCCCTACTGAATGGAATTGAAGGGGTTGTTCGAAAACATGATTACAATTTAGTGATAGCCACCTATCACTCAGACAACCGGGACATGCCCCCCCCCATCGGCCCGCACAATACAGATGGGATGTTGGTTTTCTCTGACGGCCTGTCTGACGAGGATTTGATAGCCTTACATGCAAGAAATTTTCCGATGGTTCTCGTGCATCGGACTCCGCCTGAATCATTAAAAATCCCCAGCGTTACAGTTGAAAATAAAAAAATCACGTTCGAATTAATTGAGCACCTGATCAAAGTCCATGGCAGGAAACGGATCATGCTGATGCGCGGTCCCATTCATCAGGAAGATTCGCATTGGCGCGAAATGGGATACAAGGCTGCGCTGATGGCGAATGACATTCTTTTTGATGAGCGCCTGGTGCTTAATGGAGATTTCGAACGCCACACCGCATATCAGGCACTTAGTAAATTTATTGCCGCCGAAAATCAGGTTCCATTTGACGCGATCTTTACTGGCGATGATGATGCGGCGATCGGAGTGCTCAAGGCATTACAGGAGCATAACTATCGAATTCCAGAAGACATCTCAGTCATTGGATTTGATGATCTGGGATTCTCAGCTTTTCTAACCCCCCGCTTACTACAGTTTCCGCTCCTACAGAAACTGTGGGAAGAATTGCAACTGAACAATTATTTTCCCTTTTCGATAAACAGTTCCTCGCAGATGTTACATTATTGCCGACCGAACTGATCACTCGACGCTCGTGTGGTTGTAATGATTTGAATCAGAATGAAAAAGGAGGTGACGCTTTCGTTAGTAATGACCCTGTTTTTGACAAAGTAGCTTTTTCAAATTCTATATGAGGAGAAATTAGTACCATGAAAAAAATTTTTTATGTTTTGTCTCTGCTGATCATCGCATCGATGGTCCTTACAGCATGTGGCGGCGGATCAGCCGCAACTGAAGCGCCCGCTGCTGCAACTGAAGCGCCCGCCGCAACAGACGCCCCTGCGGCGACTGAAGCTCCCGCCGGCGGCGACCGAAGCGCCAACCGCCGTCCCGACCCCAACCATTCCTCCTCCAGTAACAACTGGCGGCGAAGGCTGCGCCCCGGGCTCCACTCAGGTGACCTGGTTCGTCGGTCTTGGTGGTGGTTCCAATGCTGATGTAGTCCCGCTGGAAAAAGCGTGGGTTGAAAACTACAACAAGTCACAGACGGAAGCCTGCGTATTGTTGAACATCGTCTACAACACCGGCTCGAATTCGTATGATGCCTTGCGCGCCTTAGTCGCTGGCGGAAATGCCCCTGAGATCGTTGGACCCGTCGGTAAAGCTGGCCGCGCCAGCTTCCAGGGCGCCTGGGCTGACGTCAAATCTTTGGCCGATGCCGCATCCTATGATCTGACCAAGTATGACCCACAACTTTTGGACTTCACCTCGGACGAAGGTGTGTTGGTTGGTCTCCCATTTGCCCTGTTCCCATCCTTCATCTTTTATGATAAGACTTTGTTTGATGAAGCTCAGCTGCCTTACCCGCCTCACAAAGTTGGCGAATTATATGACGGCAAGCCTTGGGATCTCGCTACTTTCCAAGATCTGGCAATGAAATTGACGGTGGATGCGAATGGCAATGACGCCACCAGCGCTGATTTCGACCCCAAGAATGTCACTCAATTCGGTTTCTTTGAACAGTGGACAGATGCCCGTGGTGTCGCCGCATTCTTTGACGGCGGGATACCTTATGACCCAGCTACCAACAGTGCAGTCATTCCCGATAGCTATGCCGCAGCCTGGAAATGGTATTATGACGGCGTCTGGACGAACAATTTCATGCCTAATGCTGATTATCAGAACAGCGATCAATTCAACAAAGGCAATCTCTTCGCTTCAGGCAACGTAGCCATGTCCTGGACCCACACTTGGTACACCTGCTGTTTTGATATGTCCAAGACAAACTGGGATATTGCCGTGATGCCGAGCATTGATGGGAAGACAACAGCCAAACTCCATGGCGATACCTTCGCCATCATGCAAGAAAGCAAGAACAAGGAAGTTGCCTTCAAGGTTTTGAGCGATATGGTGACTGATCCGGAACTGCCCGTTATGTACGGTGGAATTCCGGCCGTTGTTTCCGATCGTGCAGCATTCTTTGCATCATTGGATGCCAAAGCTGCTCCAAACAAGATCGACTGGACCGTTGCTGAAGCCATGCTCGCCTACCCAGACCTACCCAATCATGAAGCCTGGCTGCCAAACTTGGCTGATGCCAATAGCCTCTTCGGCGCTTTCCGCACCATGATGGATCAGACTCCGGATGTAAATATGGATGAAGCCATCGCCAAGCTCAAGAGCGATCTTGATGCAGCGTACAAGAAGGCTGCGCCCTAAGTTTCAATCTAGAGATTAGTGCTAATATGTTCCTAGCCGCAACCCATCAGGGTTGCGGCTAGGACAATGAGGAATCGCCATGTCCGCTGTCACCCGCACCAACCTCGCATCTGCACCATCCCGTCCCCGAGTCACTGCCCGAACCCGACGCCAGTGGACTCATGGATTTTTGTTCCTATCTCCCTGGATCATCGGGTTCTTTGCCTTCCAATTACTTCCCATCTTGTTCACCGTTTTTCTTTCTTTTACCGATTATTCTGCCAGTTCAGAATTCAAGTTGGGGAATTTCAATTTTGTCGGCCTGGATAATTACAAGCAATTCGCTATAGACCCACTCGCGCTGCCCTCCATGGGTGTAACACTCAAGTTCGCACTGATCGGCATTCCACTCGGGTTGATCGTCCCGCTGCTTCTGGCGGTACTGGTCAATTCTCGCCGGTTGGTAGCCTCCAGCCTTTTTCGTACTCTATTTTATTTACCTTCTGTTATCCCGGTCGTAGCTGGCACCATTATCTTCGGCGGTGTCATGAATGCCCAGTCTGGTTGGTTAAATCTATCTCTCCAGGCTCTTGGTATCACCGACCCGCCCCGCTGGTTTACCGACCCGGCTTGGGCTGGTTTTGCGCTTAACTTACTTGCCATTTGGTCGGTAGGCAACGCCATGATCATCCTGCTGGCCAGTTTGCAAGGCGTGCCAACTGAACTCTACGAGGCAGCCACAGTGGACGGGGCCGGTCCGATCACACAATTTTTCTATATAACTGTGCCGATGATCTCTCCCCTGTCATCTTTTACAACATCACCATTGGCATCATTCTGGCTTTCCAATTCTTTGTCCCTGCGCTCTTGATCGGCGGCACGAATGGCGATCCGCAGGCATCATTATTGTTCTTCCCGATGGTTTTCTATCGCGAAGCGTTTGTCTTTAGCCGCATGGGATATGCCTCTGTTCTGGCTATCGTTATCTTTGTGGTGACAATGCTTGCCACCGGACTATTGTTCTACTTTGGCCAGCGGCTGGTGTATTACGCCAGCGGCGAGACTTCCTAAACAGGAGCAACTCCATTATGGCAACATCATCTGTTTCCCACGGTTCATCCACCACACCCATTTACCGGCGGTTTTTGCCTATTCTTCGCGAAGGCTTGTCTATGATCGGAGTGACCGGCCTGGGGTTGCTGGCGCTATTGATCTTTCTGCTGCCGTTGGGCTATGTACTCGCCACGGCGTTCAAGTTAGATTCACAAATGACCACGGTTGGCGCACCTCTATGGCCGGCTGCTCCATCGACATACAATTATGAAGGTGAAGACTATCCTCTCTATAACGTGCCTAACGAAGATGGCAGTACCCGCCGTCTGGCTTTGGTACACCCCTTCCGTGAAAACAGCGACATGGTCGACCCAGCCAAGCCAGAGGAAGGGGTGTTTAATGTTAAGGGACGCTGGCGCACCTGGGACGCGATTTACAAATTTTCCCCGAACTGGAAGAACTTTACCGATGCCTGGGATCAGGTCAATTTCCCGCGCCTGTTTCGAAACAGTTTGGTGCTTGCGGGCGTTGGCACTATTGGCACTCTGATCTCCTGCATCCTGGTTGCATACGGCTTTACTCGTTTCCAGTTACCGGGCAAGAACATATTATTTGTGATCCTTGTCTCAACCATCGTCTTGCCGCCGCAGGCTACGATCATCCCCCTTTACATCTTGTTCAATAAACTGGGCTGGACGGGCACCTGGCTTCCCCTGTTAGTACCGGCATTTTTTGCCAATGCCTATGATGTCTTTCTGTTGCGTCAGTACTTCATGAGCATCCCCAAGGAATTGGATGAGGCGGCCATGTTGGATGGGGCCAATCCATTGCGGATCCTGGTCTCGATCATCATTCCCCAATCTGTACCAGCGATCACCGCAGTCACTATCTTCCATTTCTTCTTTGTCTGGAATCAGTACTTTGAGCCGCTTGTATATCTGTTAGGCAACGAAAAGTTATACCCGGTTTCTGTGGGTATCGGTCAGTTTGTGACCACGTTCAGCACCTACCCGGGCCGCTCAGCGGCAACAGCCGTATTAGCCATGGCGCTGCCAGCGGTGATGTTCTTCCTGGCTCAACGTCAGTTCATGCAGGGAATTGTAGTTACAGGTGTTGAAAAATAATATGCTCAAAGTTACTGTAATCGGCGGCGGTTCCACATATACCCCCGAACTCATCAATGGATTCCTCGCGCGGCTGGATAAATTTCCTGTCAATGAATTATGGCTAATGGATATTGACAAGGAGCGCCTGGACATCGTCGGCGGATTCGCGCAGCGTATGGTGGCGGCAAAAGGCTCCCCATTCAAGGTGATCCTCACTACTGACCAACGCGCTGCCGTGAAAGATGCGGACTATGTCACTACTCAACTGCGCGTGGGTCACATGGAAGCGCGCAAACGCGATGAATATCTTGGTCTGCGTCACGGCTTGATCGGGCAGGAAACAACCGGCGTGGGCGGCATGGGAAAAGCCCTGCGCACCATTCCGGTCATTCTTAAGATCGCCAAAGACATGCAGGAACTTGCAAAACCCGGCGCGATGTTGGTGAACTTTACCAATCCTGCCGGGCTTGTCACACAAGCGCTAAGCCAATACGCATCGGAGACGCCCGCTGTGGGCGTATGTAACGTCCCTATCACAGCCAAGATGAAGATCATCGAAGGCTTAGAGCAGGCTACAGGTCAGAAAATTGACGAGGGACGGGCAGAGTTGAAAACCCTTGGCTTGAATCATCTTTCCTGGCATCGTGGCTTTACTGTGGACGGCGAGGATGTCTGGCCGCAAGTCATTCAGGCTTATATTCAAAAATTGAAGACGGAAGAACATCCCGAATGGGATTCGCGCACCATCGAAGTGCTGCGCATGATGCCAAACTATTATCTGCAATATTTTTATCATACTGATAAAAAATTAAAAGAGCAGGAAAAGTGGCCGCCGTCACGCGCTGAAGAAGTGATCGAAGTGGAAAAGGAATTACTGCGCGATTACTCAGACCCGAATCTCAACGAACCTCCGGCAGCTTTGATGAAACGCGGAGGCGCATATTATTCAACCGTTGCCACACAATTGCTCAACGCACATTACAACGACCTCGGCGAGACCCATGTGGTCAATATCAAGAACAATGGCGCGGTGAAAGAATGGCCCGCGGAGTGGGTACTGGAAATGCCATCTACAGTGAAGAAGAGCGGCATTACGCCCATCGAAGCAGATCCACTGCCCGCCTCATGCTTCGGGTTGATCGCCGCGATCAAAGCCTATGAACTGCTGACCGTGGAAGCAGCTGTCCATGGTGACCGGGATGCGGCCTACCAGGCGTTGCTCGTCCACCCCATTGGTCCCCAAAGCAGATAAAGTGCAAGTAGGTCCTCGACGATATGCTTGAAACTCATCGTGAACACTTGCCGCAATTCTTCAAATAAGACATGAAGAAACGCCTTTTGAGGCGTTTCTTCATCAAAGTTCATAATTCAAAATTAATATGCAAATTGTTAGATGAAATACTACCTCGGGATAGACATCGGCTCAACCAAGACCGCCGCGCTGATCGTGGATGAATATGGCAACCATATCAGTGAATGCCGGGGCGGGCCGGGCAACCGCAATGTTGTCGGATTCGACGGCATGGAACAATCCATGCGCGAAGCCTTGGACGGCGCTCTTACAACCGCAAATATTCATGCAGATCAAATTGCAGGGGCAGGTTTTGGCATTGCAGGCTACGACTGGTCTGCAGAAGAACCATGGATGCGGCAAACGATCTCCAACCTCGGATTGAGCGCTCCGTACATAATGGTCAACGATGTAGTGCTTGGCTTGCTCGCAGGTACGAGCGAAGGCTGGGGAATTGCGGTCGTCTCTGGTACTGGATGCAATTGCCGCGGCTGGGATAAAGAACACAAACGCGAAGGCCGTGTTACCGGATACGGTTACTATATGGGCGAAAACGCAGGCGCAAGTGAACTGATCGTTCGCACCATGCAGATCATCGGTTACGCGTGGACAAAACGCCTGCCGCCCACCTTGCTGGCGGAAGCCTTCATCAAATACGCCGGCGCAAAAAACCTTGAAGACCTCATTGAAGGATACACAAAAGAACATTATGTGATTGGTGCTGATGCCGCTCCCATTGTTTTTCAAACCGCCGCACAGGGAGACGCCGCAGCACAAGGAATTGTCAAATGGGCAGGCGTGGAACTTGGCGAAATGGCCAACGCGGTGATCCGCCAGCTTAATTTTGAAAACCTTGAATTTGAGATCGCCCTGATCGGATCCATGTTCAAAAGCGGAGAGCAGCTCATCACACCCATGCGCGAAACAGTCCATGCCATCGCGCCCAAGGCAACATTAATTCCTGCCGAAGTGAAACCCGTTGTCGGTGCCGTATTATTAGGAATGGAAGCAAGCGGATTACTCTTGACATTGGAACAGCGAAACCAGATCAAAAGATCACTTGCACGATAAAGCCCAGCGCTTCTTTTCTGACCCTTTACCTGTTCGACGTACGAATGGCTTTTTTTCGCCCAGGCAAACTCCCCCAGCACTTGAGAGTTGAAAGCGATCTCATAAAACGCGCGCCACTAAAACTCGTCTCCAGAAAATCCATAAGCAATTCGCCATTCATACAAAGCGTTCATCCTTTATTTACAAGGCGCCACTGGACAGCTTGTGGATCTTTAGCAAAAACACCTTGAAGGAGTAAAGAATGTCGAAACGCCTCATTATTAACTCGGACGATTATGGACGAAGTCCTGATATCTCACGCGGTATCCGCGAGTCGCATTTGCATGGGGTGGTCTCGTCCACGACCTGCATGATGAACATCCCAACCACTGCAGCGGACATTCGCATCGCCCTGCGCGAAACGCCCAAGCTTGGGCTGGGCGTTCATCTTGTTTTAACTGCTGAAAACCCGATCCTCCCGCGTGATCAATTAAAAACGATCACCAACGAAGATGGCAGCTTTTTAAAACTCGCCGTCCTCCTTTCAAAATTAGATCAAATTGACATGAGCGAAGTCAAAGCAGAATGGCGCGCTCAGATCGAGGCCTTTATAAACGCGGCGGGACGCAAGCCAACGCATCTTGACTCTCATCACCATTCTTCCTTCTTTTCACCCGCCCTATTCCGCGGGATGCTTGAATTTGCAAAAGAATATGACTGCGCGATCCGCTTTCCATTCACAAACAATATTTCCAGTGAACTGAAAGAAACTTTTAAAGAAGGTCCGTCCCTGCTCAAGGAATTTACCCCGCGCCACCCCGACGTTTTCATCGTTGATTTTTACGATGAACAGGCTACGCAAGAAATTCTGCTCAGCATGATCAACGACGTCAAAGACGGCTCAACCGAGATCATGTGCCACCCTGGTTATGTAGACGATGCCTTCGCCAAAGAATCATCCTATAACTCACAACGCGAAACAGAATTAAATATCCTCACTGATCCAACTATCAAACGAGCCATTCAAGAACGCAGCATTGAACTAATTACTTTCGCGAATTTATGACCGTAGACCGTGAACGGTGGACTGTTTTGTTACTTTCCAGCGCCTATCGTCCATCGTCAAATTATAACTTTCACCCTATCAGAGGTACTCATGTCACGTATTGATGATCTGCTCGAACAAATGACTCTCGACGAAAAAATATCCATGCTTGCAGGCGCGGACTTGTGGCACAGTGTCGCCATTCCACGGCTGGGTATTCCGCAATTTAAAACCACCGACGGACCCAACGGCGCGCGTGGTGCCTGGGGAAGCATGGGCGCGCCTTCGGTAGCCACGCCCATCGGCGCGGCGCTTGGCGCAACATGGAATCCCGATCTGGTTGAAAAGGTTGGCAACGTATTGGCCGATGAATTAAAGGCCAAAGGCGCGCACATCCTGCTCGCCCCCACAGTCAACATTCACCGCACACCCATCGCGGGACGCAACTTCGAATGTTATTCCGAAGATCCATTCTTAAGCGGCATGATCGCGAGCGCATACATCAAAGGAATTCAGGATCATAACGTCGGTGCGTGCATTAAGCACTTCATCGCCAACGATCAGGAATACGAGCGCTTCTCGATCAGTTCCGAAGTGGATGAACGCACATTGCGCGAAATTTATCTTGAGCCGTTCCGAATTGCGATACGCAATTCCAATCCGTGGGCGGTGATGTCTTCATACAACCGCGTCAACGGGACGTATGCCTGCCAGTACGACCACTCCCTGCTTGAGATTCTCAAAGGTGAATGGGGCTATGAGGGTATCGTCATGTCCGATTGGTTCGGCACGTACGATGAAGCAGTCCCCACCAGCGGACTTGATCTCGAAATGCCAGGCCCTGCGCGTTGGATGTCGATCGAAGTTGTGAAGAAAGCAATCGCCAATGGCGCAGTCACAGAATCTACGATCAATGATAAAGTGCGTCGTTTGCTGGGTGTGCTTGAAAAGGCAAATCTGTTTGAGAACCCAACGCTCCAGCCTGAACAGGGGAAGGACAAACCTCAGCACCGCAGAATCATTCGTCAGGCCGCGCAGGAAGCGATTGTCCTCCTCAAGAATGACGGTGCGCTTCCGCTCAAGAAAGTCAAATCCATTGCGGTCATCGGGCCGTACGCAAACACGGCACAGATATTGGGTGGCGGCAGTTCATCGGTCGCGCCGCATTATGTCATCACCCCGTTTGAGGGAATCAAGAATCGCGCAGGCAAAAGCATCAAAGTGGATTACGCGCCTGGGTGCTTCATCCACAAGAACCTGCCTGCTCCCGCCCCCGAAACATTATCCACCGCTGACGGACGTGTCGGACTTAACCTCAGCCTCTTCAACGGGACTGAAGGTTTGGGCGACGCTGTTTATTCTGAAACCACCACCCGCGTTCAGCATGGATGGTTCTATACATCCGTTCCCAAGGTGGATCAAGAATCTTTTTCCATGCGTATGGAAGGATTCTTCACACCGAAGGAATCAGGCACACATATATTATCGCTTTCGGCTGTTGGCTGGGGCAAACTTTTTCTGGATGACAAACTCATCATCGACCATTCATCTGAAACAGATATGGGCAAACAACTCATCGCTGAAATAAAGCTCGAAGGCGGAAAAGCATATCCCATTAAATTGGAATATTACTGGCAGGGCAGTCCTCGCTGGCGCGGAGTCAGCATCGGCCATCAGCCGCCGCATTCGAAAGACCTGATTGGCGACGCAGTGAAACTTGCGAAGAAAGCCGACGTGGTGATACTGGTTGCCAGCCTGAATGGCGAATGGGAATCCGAGGGATTTGACCGTGCGGACATGAAACTCCCTGGCGCGCAAAATGAATTGATCGAAAGAGTTACTAAGGCCAACAAAAATATCATTGTAGTGTTGAACGTCGGCTCGCCCACAGAAATGCCGTGGATCGAAAAAGTCCCCGCCGTGATCCAGCTTTGGTACAACAGCCAGGAACAAGGTAATGCCCTTGCTGATATTTTATTCGGTGACGAGAATCCATCTGGTAAATTACCGACCACCTTCCCCGTGCGTTTGGAAGATAACCCTGCGTTTATCAATTACCCCGGTGAGAATGGGAAAGTTCGCTATGGAGAAGGCATCTTTGTCGGCTATCGTTACTACGAGAAAAAGAATGTCTCTCCGCTCTTCCCCTTCGGTCACGGACTTTCCTACACCACATTCAAGTACAGCGATCTGCGCGTCAGCAAAAAAGCGATGACACCCGATCAGACAGTCACTGTAAAAGTAGATGTGACCAACACAGGCAAGCTGTTGGGCAAGGAAATCGTTCAACTGTACGTACGTGATATCAAGTCCACGTTTGCAAGGCCTGAAAAGGAACTCAAAGCCTTCAAGAAAATTGAACTTAATCCACAGCAAACCAAAACAGTAACATTTACCCTCGACCGTGAAGCCTTCTGGTATTTCAATTCGACCATGAATGCATGGGCAACGGAGGCGGGAGAATTTGAAATTCTGGTCGGCCCATCCAGCCGTGACATACGTTTGAGTGGAAAAGTCACGCTTAATGCTGAAAAACGTGCCACCCGTTTGCACACAGGTCTCACCATCAGCACCCTGCTCAGTGATCCGAATGGCCGCGCGATCCTCTCCAAACATATTGGCGGATTCCTGCTCATGGAAGATATGAAAATGGCCGCGGAACTAACCCTGGAACAGGTCGCCTACAACCACCCCGGTTTTGTACCGCAGGAAATGGTTGAAAAAATAGAGAAAGAATTAGCGCAAATAAAATAAATTTATTGTAGGTGCGCACGAAAGTTTTTATTTGGAGACAAAATGACATTCACACGCAAGGTTGGCCGTTCTGAAATTGAAGTATGCGCCCTCGGCATGGGATGCTGGGCCATCGGAGGGCCGATCTGGGAAAAGGGCACGCCGCACGGCTGGGGCGAAGTGGACGACAACGAATCCATTCGAGCCGTGCATCGCGCCATGGAATTGGGCGTCAACTTTTTTGATACGGCCAACTTGTACGGCGCGGGTCACAGCGAAAAAGTTCTTGGGCGCGCATTCGCAGGCAGGCGCAAGGATGTTGTGATCGCGACGAAATTCAACGCCGTTTTTGATGAACAGGCGCGTGAGTTACTTGGTTCCGATACAACCCCGGCAGGCATTCGCAAAGCCTGTGAAGAATCGCTGCGGAGGCTCGATACAGATTATATTGACTTGTACCAATTCCACGATAACGGTTTCCCCGTTGACAAAGCGGAACCCGTGCGTGACACGCTGGAAGAATTGGTGAGCGAGGGCAAGATCCGCGCCTATGGGTGGAGCACCGATTTTGCGGACCGCGCCGAATTCTTCGCACTGGGAAAACACTGCGCCAGCATTCAACTTCAATTGAACGTGCTCGATAACAACACGGAGGTGATCGCTGTCTGTGAAAAATATAACCTCGCGGCGATCAACCGCGGACCTCTGGCGATGGGTTTGTTGACCGGAAAATATTCCGCTTCCACAACACCGTCCGCGGATGATGTGCGCGGCGTAAACAGCCCTTCGTGGGTGAAATATTTCAAAGACGGCAAACCCAACCCCGAATGGTTGAAGATGATGGAAGCAGTCCGTGAGATATTGCGAAGCGGCGGGCGTACTCTCGCGCAAGGTGCGCTGGCCTGGTTATGGGCACGCAGTGAACAAACCCTGCCCATCCCGGGATTCCGTACCGTGGCACAGGTGGAAGAAAATTGCGGCGCAATGAAATTTGGCGCGTTAACTGCGGAACAAATGAATGAGATCGAAACTCTTTTGAAGAGATGAAAAATATTTAAGTTAATCAGTTTAGTTACTCCATAGAAGAGGTATTATGCATTACGGTCATTTTGACGATCAAAATCGAGAGTACGTTATTGAAACCCCCGAAACTCCCCTGCCCTGGATCAACTATCTCGGCAGTGAAGCCTACTTCGGATTGATCTCCAACACCGCTGGCGGCTATTCATTTTATAAGGATGCGCGCCTGCGCCGCCTGACCCGCTATCGTTACAACAACTCTCCCCTCGACATGGGCGGGCGCTATCTTTACCTGCGCGATAATGCGAGCGGCAAATACTGGTCGCCTTCATGGATGCCCACACGCACGAAACTTGACAAGTACGAATGTCGGCATGGACAGGGCTACACCATCATCACATCCAAAGTGAATGGGATCAAATCCTCCACCCGTTATTTTGTTCCACTCGGTGAGAGTCTTGAAATCTGGCAGACAACCCTGACCAACGAAAGCGGATCGGACTCCGACTTGAGCCTGTTCTCAGCCATTGAGTTTTGTCTGTGGGATGCAAATGACGATGCCACCAACTTCCAACGCAATTACTCCATCGGGCAAGTGGAAATCGTTGACGGTGTCATCTATCACAAGACAGAATATCGTGAACGACGCGATCACTTTGCCTACTTCGCCTGTTCTGAAAAATTAGACGGCTACGATACGCAGCGCGAGTCTTTTCTCGGAAACTATAAAGGCTGGGATCAACCTCAAGTTGTTGAATCAGGCTCCTCGTTAAATTCCGAAGCGCATGGCTGGCAGCCCATCGGGTCGCACCATATTAAAGTCCAGTTGAAGGCTGGGGAACAAAAGCAGATCGTATTCATCCTTGGTTATCAGGAGAATCCAAAAGATGATAAGTTTGATCCGCCCGCTTCGCAAAGCATCAACAAGAAGCGCGTCAAGCCGCTCATTGAAAAATATTTACAAACAGAAAATGCGGATAAGGCATTCAACACATTGCAAAATCACTGGACAATGCTGCTTGAGAAATTCCAAGTGTCCACGCCAGACACTGATACGAATCGCATGGTGAATATTTGGAATGCCTATCAATGCATGGTGACGTTTAATATGAGCCGCTCGGCTTCGTATTTTGAAAGCGGCATCGGGCGCGGCATGGGATTCCGCGATTCAAACCAGGACCTGCTTGGGTTTGTACACATGATCCCCGAACGCGCGCGCGAAAGAATCCTTGACATATCTGCAACTCAACTCAAGAACGGCGGCGCATTCCATCAATATCAACCGCTCACCAAACGCGGCAATAATGATGTTGGATCCGGCTTCAATGATGATCCTGCGTGGCTGGTGCTGGGGGTTGCGGCGTATATCAAGGAAAGCGGCGACTGGTCTATTTTGGATGAACAAGTCCAATATGAAAATGAAGAGGGAACCGAGTCACCTTTGTATGAACACTTGCAGCGTTCCATTCAATATACACTTGATCGCCTCGGCCCAAATAACTTACCCCTCATCGGGCGAGCAGACTGGAATGATTGTTTGAACTTGAATTGTTTCTCCGACACACCGGGGCAATCCTTCCAAACCACGACCAATAAAGATGGCACAGTCGCAGAGAGTGTATTCATCGCGGGGTTGTTCGTACTCGCATGTAAGGAAATGGCTGGCATTGCCCAGCACCGAAATGATAAAGTGCAAGTTGATAAAGTAGAAAATGCCTCTGCTGAAATGGAAAAAACCGTTTGGGCCGCCGGCTGGGACGGCGAATGGTTCCGCCGCGCATATGATAATTTTGGGCATGTGCTTGGGTCGAAGGAAAACGCCGAGGGCAGTATCTTTATTGAACCGCAGGGCATGTGCATTATGGCAGGCTTGGGTGTTGAAAATGGAAATGCTGTCAAAGCACTTGATTCAGTGGCTGAACACCTTGCGACACCGCATGGAATTGTGCTGCAACAACCTGCGTTCAGTCAGTATTATTTACATTTAGGTGAGATATCATCCTATCCCCCAGGATACAAAGAGAACGCGGGCATCTTTTGCCACACCAACCCGTGGATCATGATCTCTGAAGCGATGGTTGGGCGCGGAGAGAAAGCGTTTGATTATTACAAGCGCATCAACCCATCTGCGCGCGAAGGGATCAGTGAACAGCACAAGTGCGAGCCGTATGTTTATGCTCAGATGATCGCGGGCAAAGATGCACCCACTCATGGCGAAGCCAAGAATTCCTGGTTAAGCGACACAGCCGCATGGAATTACACCGCCATCACACAATACATCCTCGGCATTCGTCCAACATTCAACGGGTTGAAGATCGATCCAGCCGTTCCTGCGGATTGGGATGGATTCACAATCAAACGCAAATATCGTAACGCAACCTATCATATCAACGTGACGAATCCCAAGCACGTCAGTAAAGGTGTGGAATCAGTCACAGTCAATGGGAAGCAGATCAAGGGAAGTATGATCCGCGCAGAAGACGGCTCGGGCGAAGTAACTGTCGAAGTGGTGATGGGGTAACAGCGTAGTCCCCTCTTCCATTCGCTGTCATTGAAAATAAATTTGCAGGTCGATCGATCAGTATGTGGTTTTCAAAAATTATTGGAGTACAAAATGGCAAATAAAATTATTTTTCCAAAAGATTTCCTGTGGGGTTCGGCGACGGCTTCATACCAGATTGAAGGCGCTTGGAATAAACACGGCAAGGGCGAATCGACCTGGGACCGGTTCACGCACACCCCCGGAAAAATAAAAAATAATGATACTGGCGATGTGGCCGATGATCATTATCGTCTTTGGAAAAAAGATATCGCCTTGATGAAAAAACTTGGCTTAAGAGCATATCGTTTCTCGATCTCTTGGCCGCGCATTTTTCCGACTGGACGCGGCAAGATCAACAAAAAAGGACTGGATTTCTACAACCGTCTGGTGGATGGTTTGCTGGCAGCAAACATTACCCCATTTGTTACGCTTAATCATTGGGATCTGCCGCAAGCCCTGGAGGATGAAGGCGGCTGGACTCTCCGCTCAACCGGGGATGCGTTTGTCGAATACGCGGACCTTGTCTCCCGCACACTGGGCGACCGTGTAAAGAGTTGGATCACTCAAAACGAGCCAGCCGTTGTCGCGTGGATGGGCTATGAGAACGGTATTCATGCCCCGGGAATAAAAGATCCAACCTATGGGCTTGCTCTACGGGCTGCGCACCATCTCCTTGTTTCTCATGGGCAGGCTGTGCCAGTAATCCGCCGCAACAGCCCAAACGCGGAGGTTGGCATTACACTCAACATTAATTGGGCAGCAGCGGCTTCCAACAGCAAAATGGATCTAGACCTCGCCCGCACCGAAAGCGGGAAATGGTTCCGCTGGTTTGCCGACCCTGTGTATGGCCGCGGATATCCATCGGATATGGTTGAATACTTTTCAAAACTTGGCGGGCTGCCAGGCGGTTTGGATTTTGTACAGGCAGGGGACATGGATACGATCTCCTGTCCTACGGATTTCATCGGCCTGAACTATTACAGCAGAAACCTTGCCCGCGCGGATGATCCGGAACAACGACCACAACTAGTTTTTCCGCATCCCAAAACACCCGAACATTGGACGGAAATGGGCTGGGAAAACTACCCTGATGGACTCACTGGAGTTCTGGGGCGTGTGTATTTCAATTACAACCCGTTGAAAATTTACATCACAGAGAACGGCGCGAGCTATTCCACGCCGCCGTATGAAAACAAAAATATCGCGGATGTCGACCGTATAAATTATCTGCGAACCCATTTCGCTGCCGCACACCGCGCCATGCAGGCAGGCGTACCTTTGGCTGGATATTTTGTCTGGTCATTGCTGGATAACTTTGAGTGATTCATGGCTTGATCAACGCTTCGGCATTGTATGGTGAACTATGAAACTCGGGAGCGCATCTTAAAGACAGCGCAAAATGGTATAAGGGTGTGATCAAAAGAATGGTTTTAGAAGTAGGTAATCCTCAGTTCTTTCGGAGACAAGCTTCGTGAGAACTGGGGATTTTTTCTGTCTGGAAATTTTAATTTCCATAGGAGCAAGAATGACGAACCTGAATTTATCATCGCTTTTCATCGGAGATACCATCCAAAAACAGTCAGAGCGGGAAATCAAAGGCGAATACCTCTCCATGCCGGGCGGCACGTTTTATA
>JADJNA010000061.1 GCA_016709305.1 Candidatus Villigracilis saccharophilus | reverse complement strand
TAATTTATTATGAATATGCACAATCTATTTTATGTGATTAACCAAAGGAGCAAAATATGGAACTCGGCAACTTTCAATTAGTTTCATTGTGAAGGACATCCTGCTTCGAGAATATTTTACGAGAAGCTTGGTTTCGTTGTCTTCGCGGGAGAAATTTTGCAAAACTGGCTTATTTTGAAAAATGGGAATCATGTGATTGGTCTTTTTCAAGGATCCTTGAGACGAATTTACGTTAACATTTAACTCGGGTTGGGATAGTAATGTTCAGAATTTGATAAATTCACAGATGTTCGTGAACTCCAGCGCCAAATTGAAAGCACATAATCTGAGTTGATGAGTGAAGCAGACGAAAGGCTAGTGGGACCCTGCCAGAAGTTTCATGGTAATGGATCCCGGATGGCAATCCGATTCACTGACCAGCACGTCTAGTTTGTCATGAGTAGATTTGGTTTGACCTGCTTAATTTTTCAATTCTGTTTATCAGGGAATATTGCACCTTGGGATATTGGCGCACCTCAGCCTGCCATGGCCGCCCTTGTTGAAAGATGTCCGCCCGCAAACCCAATTTTGATCTTGGCTGTGGTTCTGGTGACCTTTGCGATTTATTTAGCGAAGCTAGCATCAAGTTGCTGGGATTCGATTTTGCTGAATTCGCCATCAAGAACGCCCAGGACAAAATTGCCTCCTCCCAATGAGACTGCCTGATCATTACGTTTTCAGGTAGCAGACGCCCTAAAGCCCACAATGCATCAAGAAAAATTTGGAGCGTTTTCTTGATTCAGGTTTTATCATTTATTTAATCCAGACCAATGGGAGCAATTGATCGATGAAGTTGCTCCAATACTGAAGCCGCATGGTTGTTATTATCTGCACGAGTTCGCAATAGAATTTCCAGTGCCTAATGTGCTCACGCTGTCAAATTTCAATTGATGAATTACAAACACGTTTTACAGTTGAAAAGGATGGCGAATAAAGAAATTCAACGGTGGAATTTCTGAGTCGAAAGTCGCTCCTCCAGTGCCAGCAACCTGTGCTTGTATAGAGCGCCTACCTGTAAAACAACCCGACAATTTGTGTTCTGCGGCGTGCTTCGCGTTGAGCATTTCATACCCGTCATTGTCATGATCCAACATTATTTAAGACGTCATTTACCCGTTTTGAAACTGCAGCCAACAATTCAGGGGATATTGGAGTGAACTTAGCCGCTAGAAAAATTGTTGTGCTTGAACATATCTCGTTGGATGGCGTCATCCAAGCTCCTGGCGGGCCAGACGAAGATACGAGCGGCGGCTTTTGCGCACGGCGGTGGATATCGCCACATTCCGACGCGATCCTTGGAACGGCCCTGAGAAGGCAGATGAACCGGCCGTTCGACCTGTTGTTAGGGCGCAAGACCTATGAAATTTGGGCGCCGTACTGGCCGCAGCATGTGGACGCATGGCCTGGCGCCAACGCGGCGACCAAGTACGTCGCCTCGAATACCATGACGTCTGGCGGATGGCAGCCGTCCGTGTTTTTGAGACGGAGATGTTGCAGAAAAAGTCGCCAAAACTGCAAGCAGCCCGGGCCGGACTTGAACGTTTAGGGAAGTGCTGATCTCCTCTTCAGACGCTTATCAAGCATGATCTGGTCGATGCGTTCTGGCTGATGATTCATCCGATCACCCTGCGGTGGAAACGGTTTTGCCGAGGGGACCATCCCGGCGGCGTTCAAAGTGACGGAAAGCCTGGTCACCCCGAACGGCGTAATTATCGTGAATTACGAGCGCGCAGGCGCAATCACAAGCTGAAGCTGAAGAATAGCAGAGATCGAAAGTTGAAAGATATATTTGAGTATCAGAGAGATTAACTTTAAAATACAGGACATACGTATATGAACAATTCCAATACACAAAATCAACGGATCGCAAAAATGACCTTCGCTTCAGTCTACCCGTTGTATATCCAAAAGATTGAGAAGAAAGGTAGAACCAAAGAAGAATTGAATCAGGTTATAAAGTGAGCCAACAAGCTTCGATAACCAGAAGCTTGAGGAACTGATAAGGAAATGCGACTTTTGAAACATTCTTCCAGCGCGCCTCGTTAAATCCTAATGTGCACCTCATCAAGGGGCAATCCGGGGTGCCGGGTGGAGGAGATCAAGGATGCTTTGACGCAGCGGGTTAGATACCTGGATAAGCTGGGTGGATGAGTTGGCGAAGGGTAGGACAATGGAGAAGATTTTGAGGGGCTTAAGGTGGTCTGCGTGCAATGGGTATGATCCATTGATAAAATGTGCAAGCGAAAAGGAAATTCTTTATGCCCGTGAATGTTATTAAGAAACCTGAATGGGGTTTGTTGTATTATCATTTTAAGGCTACTGCACCAGCGCAGAAACGATACGCGCCGCTCAAGAAATCGCTTCAGAAGCATTGGGGAGGAAAATAGAATCGAAGGAAAGGCAATGGACAATTCTCGATTTTTTAGAAGGCGTGTTGATATTGAACAAAAAGATGTCAGGCAAATATTAGCAATGAACAAACAGTTATTTGAAAGCGGAAAAATCATCACCCATGCGGCTATTCTTACCCAAAGCCGAACCCTGGAAATATTTGTGAAAGCGGTTGAATTAATGTCGTTCAATGTGCCAACCAAAATAGGCACATTTCCATCGTTGATAGACGGTTAAAGTGGTTTGACTGACCCAGCATGAGCCGGAACTAAAAGAGCTACTTGAGCAGCCTCAGCGAAAATGAGCGCCCTGCGACAGTTTCTTGAAAAATCATGTGAATTTCAATATGCGATCCGATAACACTCCTCCCAAAATATTAATATCAATGAAAGCCTGGCAGGCCGGTTAATAGCCCCGCAATTCTAATGGGCAGACCTCCCAATCAAACCAGTTGAATTGAGTGGATGGGATAACCGAACATTTCGTCTTGGCGATGATATGAGCGTAAGACTTCCCAGCGCAGCATGGTATGCCGGACAAGTGGAAAAAGAACACAAATGGCTTCCAAAACTCGCGCCCTATCTTCCATTGCCGATCCCTGTCCCATTAGCAATGGGACAGCCTGATAAAACTTATCCGTGGCAATGGTCAATCTACCGATGGTTTGAAGGTGAGAATGCCACAATTGAAAATATTAGCGACGTACAGGAATTTGCAACCACACTGGCCCAGTTTCTTGCAGCGTTACAACGAGTTGACTCCAGCGGCGGACCGCCGCCTGGAGAGCACAACTTTTATCGGGGAGGGTCATTAAGTGTGTACGACGATGAAACTCGGAAATCAATTATTACTCTACGCAACGACATAGACAGGGAGGCTGTTACTGAAGTTTGGGAAGCTGCCATCAATACAAAATGGCGTAGAAAGCCCGTCTGGCTGCATGGAGATTTCGCCGCAGGCAATTTGCTGATCAAAGAAGGACAACTATGTGCCGTTATAGATTTTGGGTGTTCAGGAGTCGGCGACCCCGCGTGTGATCTCACCGTTGCATGGACGTTCTTATCAAGGGCAAGCCGAGAGGCATTTAGAAAAACTCTTGTACTTGATGACGCAACCTGGGCACGCGCCCGCGGCTGGGCACTTTGGAAGGCATTGATCACACTTGTTGACGCTGATCGAAACAGACATCCATAAATCAAGAAATGCCAAATATGTTATTAATGAAGTGCTTGAAGATTACCGGTGCAGGAAATATTGATTCTCCATCAATCGTTTTGGCTGTAAACAGTTTTCATCCCCCAAAAAATTCCTTTATCAAGCATAATTTCCAGTTTCAAAAACGAGCCTTTCACAGGTATTAATATGACCATAGAAATTATCCAACTTGGCGAAAGCAACATGGATATCTTCAATCAGTATGACGAGGATATTTTCGATGAAAAAATCGATGCAGGCAGATTAGCCGCCATGCTAAAAGAACAAAATAATATTTTGCTTGCGGCGGTTCATGACGGCGTTGTCATCGGTCAGGTACTGGCAGTAATTCATAGACACCCTGATAAACCAACGGAGTTATACATTGATGACCTCGGGGTTTCTGAAAAGTTTCAGCGTCGCGGGATTGCAACTCGCCTGCTTGAACAAATGTATATTATCGGGGTGGAAAGAGGCTGCGAAGAAGTTTGGGTAGCCACCGAGCCTGACAATGAGCCTGCAATAAAATTCTACGATTCCTTAAATCTTATAGCAAGGAAGGTGATTGTTTTTGAGGGCAATTTATAAAGCAAAGCATAACCAGAACGCAACATAGTTTTTTTGTTGTTGCCCAAAAATGAGCTGGGTGTGAAAGTTAATCAAATTGGCAGTGCCTCGTCGTGATCTTCCAAAATTAGCATATCCCCTGTGATCATTTTTTTCTCTTGCGAGGTTGCGCTTCTCATGTAAAATATTCCCCATATCATCCCTTCCTGATGGGAATTAGCTCCCTGTCGCAACTTGCCAGATCCGCGGCACACAGCCCTTTTCTTTGTAATTGTGCACGTTTATCAAACCCTGACGTTAAGCCCCCTTGGTTCTCAAGGCGGAATGACCTCGTCAGTTACAACTGGTTATGGAGGAATTTGCTTATGACGTATCAACCCGAACCAACAGTGATCGAATTCTTTCAATACAATCACTGGGCAAATCAAGAACTTATGCGTATTTGCATAAAATTAAGCGATGAAATCATCACAGCCAACCTGCCCGGTTCCTATGGTTCGATCCGCGATACGTTTGCCCATATCCTAAAGGCGGAAATCAGCTTTTTGAAGCGGATTCATGGGACATATCCGCAACCAGGCTTTACGTGGGAAGAGAATCCAAGCCTTTCTCAAATGATGGCGTACGAAACAGAATTGAACAAAGCCTTACTGGATACCCTTCAGCGTGTTCCAATAACCCAGAATGTGCATGAGGAAGGCGATGGTTGGACATTCGATTATCAAGCACGCCTGATCTTCATGTCAGTGGTCTATCATGGCATCGCCCATCGGACTGACCTCACTACGGTACTCAACCAGAAAGGCATCAGCCTGCCGGAACTGGATGTCTGGGGCTATCAATCCGCATACCCGGAACGGTTTCAAGCCAGAGTGGCCAAAACCGGGCAGTGATTCGCCGCCCACCGATGAAAATGACAACAAGGACGAACACAATACAATGTCGGATTTCAGGCTTTCAAAAGAATTAAGCAAGATCACGAGAGAGTATCGTTTTGCAAAAGACACGGAAGGCATGTCGCCGGCCCGCGTGTATAAATTAACCGGACGCAATCAGAACCTATATTTGAAAATGTCAGACGGACGGTATCATGGGACAACATATGATGTCGAGCGAGAGAAAGACATGATGTTGTGGCTAAAAGGAAAGCTGCCAGTTCCAGAAGTAATTTATTTTGAACAGTACGAAGATACAAAGTTTTTGCTTATGAGCGAATTGAAGGGCGTTCCAGGTTATGAAGACTATAAAGAACACCGTGAGCCCAAAAGAATGGTGAAGGTCTATGCTGAAGCCATCAAACTTTTACAATCCATCAGCACTCCAGGCTGCCCCTTTAGCAACGATATAGACAACCGGCTTGATGAGTTAGATTATTTACTGCGCCATCAACTGGCCGATGTGAATAGCGCGAACTGGGAAGACGATACCCCCTTTAGAGACCCAAATGAGTTATTTGCTTTTTTGCAAACTCATAAGCCAAATGAAGAATTGATATTTTCTCATGGCGACCTTGGAGACAGTAATTTATTCATCAGTAACAGTCAGATAAGCGGTTTCATCGATCTGGGGAGAAGCGGAAAAGCGGATCAGTGGCTTGACATCGCCTTTTGTGTACGTTCGATCCAGCATGATATGGGTCCCAATAGAGAGTATCTTGATCTGTTTTTCAATTTCCTTGAAATTGAACCAAATTGGGACAAGATAAAATATTATATTTTGTTAGATGAGTTATTTTAAGTAAAAACAACCCCTGTCAATTCACAACAGTTTCATGATGATGCAAAAGAAAGAAGAAAAGAAATTTAATCCCATCCCCATATATTCGTTATTCATTGCCAATGCCATTTCACTCGTGGGCAATGTCTTTTCAGCGCTTGCCATTCCGTGGTTTGTGCTCCAAACAACAGGCAGCGCCACGCAAATGGGTATCACGGGCTTTTTTACCATTCTACCTGTCGTCATTGCTGGTTTCCTGGGCGGCACACTGATCGATAGATTTGGCTTCAAACGTACCAGCATTGTTTCCGATCTGGCGAGCGGAGTAACAACCGCAATGATCCCGCTGCTCCATTTCACGATTGGACTGCAATTCTGGCAGTTGATGGCGCTCGTATTCCTTGGCGCATTGCTTGATTCCCCGGGCGGCACCGCCCGCGCGGCATTGCTCCCGGAACTTGCCAGGCAAGCGGGCATGCCCATTGAAAGAGCCACATCCCTGACCCATGTCATCGAACGCGGCGCAAGGCTTGTCGGCGCGCCGCTCGCAGGTCTCTTGATCGGCATCATCGGCACGGAAAATGTTCTGTGGCTCGACGCCGCTTCATTTTTCATCTCGGCTGGAATTATTTGGATCGTCATCTCAGAACAAAAACCCATTGAAAAGGAAAGTAAATCCACTGGCTATTTTGACGAACTGCGAGAAGGACTGCGCTTCATCGCTCACGACAAGTTGATCCTTGCCATTGTCATTATGGTGATGCTGACAAATTTTCTCGACTCGATCTTCAGCGGTGTAGTGCGTCCGGTTTATGTAAAAGAGGCATACGGCAGCGCGGTCAGTTTAGGCCTTCTGATCGCGGCAAATGGAGGTGGAGCGGTCGTCGGCGGATTGATCTTTGCGGCGGTTGGTCATCGCCTGCCGCGCCACGCTGTTTTTGTTTGGGCTTTTGTTTTAACAGGTATGCAGTTTTGGATGTATCTTTTTTATCCCCCTATTGCGGTTTTGGTCACTACAGGTTTGATCTTCAGCATGGGAGCAGGCCCGCTCAACCCAATCATCGGCGCTGTGGAATTTGAGCGCATCCCCGAGAGCATGCGCGGAAGGGTCTTTGGCGCAATCACGGCAGGCGCCTGGATAGCAATGCCGCTTGGCGTATTGTTGGGCGGTATTTTCACCGAAAGACTGGGCATATTCCCAATGCTGATCTTTTTAGGCGTTACCTATCTGATCGTCACCCTCAGTATGGCGCTAATCCCTGCCATGAAGGAGATGAATAAGGTGTAATGTGCGAAAAAACAGAAAGTTCTCGAAATATAGCCACTCAAAGTTTCGGGACGGAGCATTTCCATCTTGACTAAATAGATCGCATGTTCTAAAATCATTCTCTTATCTTAACCGGGTCAAGAAAGGACAAACATATGACAATTCAAGATTCTGCATATCCCAAAATTGTGAGTAAAGACGAATGGCTGACAGCCCGGGAAACATTGCTTGCCCACGAGAAGGAGCTCACCAAACATCAAGACCAGGTCAGCGCCGACCGTCGCAGATTGCCCATGGTGAGGGTCGAAAAAACATATACATTTAACGGATCAGAAGGAAAACGCAGCCTTTCCGATTTGTTCGATGGGCATAGCCAACTCATTGTGTACCATTTTATGTTTGACCCTGCCTGGGATGATGGCTGTATAGGCTGTACTGGATTTATAAATGATCTGGGAGATTTATCTGAACTGCAAGCGCGTAAGACTCAGTTTACGATCATCTCGCGTGCCCCATTAGAAAAACTACTCGCATATAAAACGCGTATGGGCTGGGAGCGTCCGTGGTATTCGTCATTTGATACCGATTTCAATCAGGACTTCCAGGTTACAGTTGATGACAGCGAAAGACACGGATTAAGTGTCTTCTTCCGTATTGCTGATGACATATTTCATACATATTCAACCTACAAACGCGGCTGCGAGTCGCTAAGTGATGTTTATAGGTTGCTCGATGTGACTCCCTACGGTCGGCAGGAAGATTGGGAAGATTCCCCGCCTGGCTGGCCACAACGCCCAACCTACGGATAGTCACTTTCTTTTGCTTTATCCACTCCATGCACACGGTTCTTTGAATTACACATACAAAAAGGAGATCCAATATGGCTCAGTTGATCTACTCGGCGATCTCGTCACTCGACGGCTACATTGAGGACAGGGACGGCAGCTTTGATTGGGCAATGCCCGATGAAGAAGTGCACAGATTCATCAATAACCTCGAACGGACTGCCGGGACTTATCTCTATGGACGACGAATGTATGAGATCATGACGGTTTGGGAGACCGACCCGAACTTAGCCGCGGACTCCCCGCTGACGCAAGACTTTGCGCAGGTCTGGCAAGCAGCCGATAAAATCGTGTATTCCAAAACACTGACGGCTGCATCCACTCACAAAACGCGGATTGAGAGAAACTTCGATCCAGAGGCAATACGACAACTGAAAAAGACCGCCCAAGATGATATCGCAATAGGCGGTCCTGAACTTGCCGCGCATGCCTTTCGAGCCGGGTTGATCGATGAGTGTCATCTGTTCCTTGCGCCGATCGTGGTGGGAGGCGGCAAACCAGCCCTGCCTGAAAACGTTCGATTAGAACTCGAACTTTTGGAGGAACGCCGTTTTGACAACGGCATGGTTTTCCTCCGGTATCGAACAAAGAGGGAAGAACCACCCGCCGATTTATAGAAGTACGCATTCGCCTCCTACGTTCCCCAAAGCCTGATTGAGAGTTGGGATAGGGGAGAGCGGTTGGAATTTGGATTTAGAGGAATATGGGCCGGCGGGCCTGAAGCGGCTTAACCAAGAATAGGAGTACAGATTGGAGACTACGTTTGATTTTATAGCATTCGATGCGGATGACACGCTTTGGCATAGCGAACGGTTGTACGCTGAAGCGCAAAAACAGTTTACACAAATGTTATCAAATTACCATGACGCAGAATGGATTAATGACCGTTTGTATCAAACTGAAATACGCAATATCCATCATTTTGGTTATGGCATAAAAGCCTGTGCTCTTTCCTTAATCGAAACGGCGATTGAGCTTACCGAAGGGCGGATATCCAGCAAAGAAATTCAAAAAATTGTAGAGTGGGCAAAAATAATGTTGAATTCTGAGGTTGAATTACTGCCACATGTCAGTCAAATAATTCCTCAACTATCAAGGCAATACCCTATGATGATCATTACCAAAGGTGATTTGCTCGACCAGGAAACGAAAATAAAAAAATCAGGATTAGGGAAATATTTCCAGCACATAGAAATCGTCAGCCAAAAAACGTTTGAGAGTTACGAAAAATTACTCAAGAAATATTCTGTTGAACCAAGGCGTTTTATGATGATTGGAAACTCTCTTCCCTCTGATATTTTACCTGTATTGAAATTAGGCGGCAGTGCCGTTCATATTCCGTATGAAATAACCTGGCTGCATGAAACAGCGCAAGAACCCCCGCGTGACCATTCAGGATATTACGAATTAGAAGATCTGGGGCAGTTACCGCCCCTGTTAGATCGTATCACTGAAAATAGAGTAACATAGCATTCAATGACCTGCGGTGCAGGTTAGTACATCTTCCCCTGGTGGGGAAGACTTCCAGTGATAACTATTATGATTGGAGGAAAGGTGGCAAAACGTACTCGAGTGACGCTGGAAATCGGCCCGAAAGGCAAGAAGGCGGTGGCGGTAGCACCTGATTGGCCTGGCCTTGAGCGCGGGGCAAAGACCGCGGAGGATGCAATCGAAAGGCTACGGTCCTATATTCCGCGCTATTCACAAGTGGCAAAGCTGGCTAAAATGAACGCGGAGTTTGCCGCCATCAGGAACGTCCGCGTGGTCGAGGAGTATCCAGGAACAGGCTCAACTGACTTCTGGGGAATCTCGTTCGCGTTTTCGAACATTGACAAGCAAGCCATGTCAGGCGAAACGCTGGAGCGTGATCTGACACTGATGCGGGCGTGCTGGGCGTTCTTCGATGAGGTGCGCTCGCGCGTGTCGGCTGAGCTGCAAAAGGGTCCGCGCGGCGGCGGGCGGGATCGGGACCGCATCGTCGGTCATATCTTTGCCAACGAGCAGGACTGGGCGAAGGGGCTCGGCGTGCTCACCCCCGACGGTGCGATGCAGACTGATGAGGGGGTGATAGCGCATCGCGATGCCTATTGCCACGCAATCCGGGATTATCACTCACAGGGTAAATTTGCCGGTAAGTGGCCGCTTCGCTATCTAATTCGGCATACCGCCTTTCACACCCTGGACCACGCCTGGGAAATGGAAGACAAGGACCTGACTGTCAAACAAGCGTGAAGTGCCGCCCAAGACAGCGTGGTTAAAAACAGCTCCCTGGCAGTGTCCACAGGTGGTGTAGCGCCAGTCAACGCAAATTGTTGGGCATTTAGTAGTTGAAGGAAGATAGTTAAATGCAAAAGAAGAATTTGAATTATTTTGTTTCTGCTTATAAAGAGTTATTGAAAAATGGCGATGTTCAAGTTGCTTATGCCGAGTTGGTGAAATATGTTCAGAAGTTGAAAACTGTGTTTGCTAAAGATTTATCCGATACATATTCTGTCGGGAATGTTTTTCAAGGCTATATGGACTATACGTATTTTTATCTTTCAAATGATTTTTTGAAGGATAAAAAATTGAAACTTGGATTAGTATTCAATCATAACCATGTAAGATTTGAGGCATGGCTTTTAGGTCAAACAAAAGACATACAAGAGAATTACTGGAAATTGTTAAAAAACACCAAATGGATTAATGGTTCAAAAATGCCGCAGTATTCAATTTTTGAGGTTATATTAGTTGATAATCCAGACTTTGACGACTTAGACACATTAACTGAGAGTATAAAAAACAAACTGGTTTCTGTGGCTGAAGATATATCTACTTCAATACATTTGGCCGGTTGATAATAGGAGCGGGATAAATGCTAGCCGCCATTATTCTCTACGGTCATCCAACCTGCCCAAACCTCGGACCAGTCAAAGGGCTGCTAACACAATCGAAGGTCAAGTTTGTATATATTGACATTCATGAGAACGGCGTTGCCGCCGCTCATGTTCGCGCTATCAATAGCGGTAATGAAAGCGTACCTACGCTTGTCTTTCCCGACGGCAGCACTTTGACTGAGCCAACTGTTGGAGAACTCCAGGCTAAACTGGAATCCTTGGGATATCAGGTCGGACTTGCCGCATGGTTGATTCGCATGCGGGGTGTTATACGAAAATCCTTGCTGAGCAGGTAGTTCGGCGGCTTCGCAGTGAATCACTAGGAAGGTATAGATGAAATGGCAAAAAATACAGACTCTATCTTGAAAACTTTGGGAATTGGGATTGCGGTTATTCAGTTGACAGACATTATCATCCATGCCGCTTCAAACCAATTGGAAATAATTCGAGTCTCGTCAAATTTTATCATTCTCCTATGGTTAATGGTTTTTATGCTGAATTGGTATAAAACGAAGTTTCTACAAATTTCTATCAGTTCCATTGGGCTGTATGTTATCCTTAATTTCATCTTCCTTGCCCGTGAAGGATTGACAAACCCTGAACAAGGCGGCAGTTTGAGAATAACGCTTTTCCTGTTGATGTTCTTGACTGTACCATTATCAGCGCTAATGTCTTATTTGCATAATAAACTCTTTCATAATCAATAAGGAACAATATGGACTGGCCACGTCTATTCCCAAAGGTTGAAAAGATTACACTGGCTCAAAAATCCCTTTTTATTTCATGATACTGATTGCTATAGTTAACTCAATCCGAAATTTCATTCGTGTCATTGCGCCATGGAAGCAAGATTCTTCTTCCCATAGGATTGGTTGCCTTTTTATGGTCTTTGTATCGCATCCTAAAAAGTAAATCTTGCAAAACCGCCGCCCACCGCCGCCCACCGATTAACAGCAGTGTGTGCCCCCTCCGTCCTTCGGACACCTCCCCAAATACTCAAGGTAGAGTTGGATATTGGTGAAAAGTTTGATGATCGTACGTTTTGCGGGAGGAGGAAGATCCAGTGGCTTTGAGTTTTTTCTGTTTGCGAGCAGAGTCCGCGGGGGCGTCACACTCCGCGAGCGCAAACGGTTGGGCGGGAAAAACCAGGAGGATCGCTCGATGGAAAATATAAAAAGATGAAACCTATTGAAATAAAGATTGTCGGTCATGTTCAAAAATCTTCGCCAGATATTTGTACAGAATTTCTTGACACCGAACGCTGGTCAGAATTTGAAGGCTATTCAATTCTGCCAGGAATAAAAAATGCTCACTTTGAAGTGAAAACTCCAGAGTTTGTAGGTTCAAGAATAAAAGTGCAAAACAAGGATGACACATCTCATATTGAAGAAATTATTGAATGGGATGTCGCCAATAGAATAGCGTTAAGATTTCAAGAGTTTAATTCCCCCTTGCAAAACCTGGCAACACACTTTATTGAAACCTGGGAATTTCGCAAATTATCTGATGGAACTGAAGTGTCGAGAATAATGGCCATGTATCCGAGAGGTTTATTTGGCTGGTTCATGTTAATTCCGATTTCTAAATTGATGAAAAAGGCGTTTGAAAAGAATTTACGTCAAACGAGCAATAAATAACGCTTCAATCTGAGAATGCAAATTAGCGAGAAAACCATTGAATCGCAATGTCACCTTATTGTAAAAAGCTCGCCTACCGATTAACAGCAGTTTACGCCCCCTCCGTCCCGCGAAGCGGGATGCCTCGCAATCCTCCAAATGCGACGATCGAGCTGTCGGACTTGGAGGAGGAAGATCGGCGGTGGAAATGGTGTGGTGGAGGTTTCGAGCGAGATGGTATGGTATTCAGGTCCGCGCTGAGATAGGATCCGCATGCGGGGCAACAAAACCCCTGCTGAACAGGTAGTTAGGCACTTCCTTCCCAATCAAAAAAGATGATGATAGCCGAACAAAATATTGCGAATTCCAACAGGATTGTCAAACAAACTTACCTCGCATTCGGCGTGATAATATTTTTTTGGATTATTGTTTGGCTTTTCAAAATCCAGATTGATAAGGTTGTGAGCGAAACAGAACTCGGCAGTTTCATTTATTGGACAACAGCAAAACTGTTGATATGGATACTACCCTCTTTCTGGCTCATTAGGTTATCTGGGCGCAATTTTGGACAAGTGCTGAATTTTTCAAACTACAAACAATGGCTTTTATGGGGTGCAGGTATTGGTTTTGGTGTTGCTTTTCTAGGAATTGCTCAAAGTTACCTAAATGGCAGTTCGATATTTCCAACACAGGTTGACTATGGGTTAGCTAATGTATTGCTCATTTCACCTGTTTTTGAAGAATTTCTATTGCGTGGTGGCTTGATGGGCAATCTTCAAGAAACACACACGTTTTTAAAGTCCAATCTCATATCGTCGTTAATGTTTGTCGTATTGCATATTCCAGGTTGGTTTTTCATGGGTAGTTTTATTTCAAATATGACCAGACTTGATGGCGCAGTTTCAATATTCTTAATCGGGTTGTTATGTGGTTATGCGGTCAATCGTGGCAATTCGGTCTTAGGTGGCGTGATTGTTCATTTCTTGAATAATCTTGCGTAGAAAGAATATCATGTACAATTAAACCGTGCCTACCGATAAATAGGAGTGCAAAGGGCGGACCGTCACGAAGTTGAAAAATGATCTCATTCTGAAAAACGGTTCTGAATGGAAAACATTTGGAACTGTTTTTTTATTCCCCTTGCTGAGAGAGTCTTGGCACAGGGGGGCGATGAATCAGCGAGGATGCGGGAACGGGGAACAGGTAGAGCGAGAAAAATCGGCGGGTTGTGGATTAAAAAGATGACAGTAAAAAATGAATGGGGGAGAAATGTCACTTGGTGATTAAGTACGCATTGACTATACTGATCGGAACGTGAGGCTGCCGCGACGAAGAGCAGCGCCTCGCAATGACATCATGCAATCCATCAGGAGGCGCGTATGTGTGAATTCTGTACTCAGCACGGGGAAGGGGAGAAGTGGTATCTGACCATGGAGAATTACTCCAAAGACTTGCTGGATCAAAACAAGCGGCGCGAATACGCGGCTGAGTTCCTGAACGGATTCGACAAGCGTGTGCCGAAGAGCATTAAGCAACTGGACAAAATCCGCAAGACGCCGCTGATGAGACTCGCCAAGCCGGTCTTGACCCACATGCAAAAACAGGATCATTACGGCCAGGTGGTGCCGATGGAAGATGTAGAAAAGATCTTCGACATGGTGCAGGGGGCGGTGCGACTGCCGTGCGTGTGCCGGCGCGTGACGACAGGCAACATGAACGCGCGTTACTGCTACGGCTTGACCATGGATCAGGAGTTGATGGACGCACTCGACGATTCGTTCAGCCTTGAAACCCTCTCCAAAGAAGAGGCGTTGGAGTCGATCCGCGGTCTTGATAAGGAAGGATTGGTGCATTCGGTGTGGACGTTCAAGACACCATTCATCGGCGGATTGTGCAACTGCGACCAGGACTGTATGGCATACCGCATGACGCACGCGCGCAAGGACTACCCGGTCATGTTCCGCGCGGAGTGGGTGGCGGGCGTGTCAATGGATGCGTGCAATGGCTGCCGCCTGTGCATGCGCCAATGCCAGTACGGCGCGATACGCTATTCTTCCAATAACAAGAAGGTCATGATCGACCCGACGGCCTGTTATGGCTGCGGGGTATGCAGGGTAAGTTGTAAGAAAGATGCGATCACGTTACATCCGCGCGAGATGGTGAAGGAAGCAGCGGGAGTATGGTAGGGAAAGGATGAGTTCTGAAGGATGAACGCTGCGCGTCGAGAGGGCTGGTGTATAATTTGACTTGATGTAAAGAGTTTGTCGGCGTCTTTGCTGTGCGCGAAGACTTAACACATTTTGTTCAAGGGTCAACCGGTTTGATCTTGGAAAGGAGCTAACCATGGCAAACAAGGAACAAGGCAAGAACAAGGAAAAGAAAAAGAAGAAGAAAGAGAAGCCCGCGCCTCCGAAGAAGTAGTCCGCTGGAAGTGAGCAAGTATATTTACAATCCCCAGTCAAATTTTTGAACTGGGGATTGTGTCATTAAACGGCGCATCCACATTATTTGATTACGATATAATCGCCAAATGCCCGGCCAACATTTCAAAAAGATCGGCATGATCGCGCGCTGGAAACCTGTCCATATTGGGCAGGCGGTTGTTTTACGCGCGCTTTGCGCGAATGCCGACCAGGCCTATATCGGCATTGGCTCTTCCAACCGCTACAATGCGCGCAATCCCTTTACCCTTGAAGAAACCCAGGACATGCTGCGTCTCGCGCTGTATGGACGCGACAACTACACTTTGATCCCCGTCCCTGATCTGGATGACGGTCCGCGCTGGCGGATGCTGGTGCTGGATCTATTTGGTGATATTGATCTCTTCGTGACGGATAATCCGTACGTGGCGAATCTGCTGCGGAATGACTATCGCATCCTGCGGCCTGTCGAGCTGATCCCGTCCGAAGAACAGGTGCGTGCGGACGGGACAATGGTGCGGGCGATGATGGCGCGCGGCGAGGGCTGGCAGGCCTGGGTCGAGGAAAGATGCGCGCTTTACATTCATGACAAAAAGTTGGATGTAAGATTCCGCCAGGAATTTGGATTGGAAACATTGGCTTTAACGACAATCGTCGAATAACTTCAAAGGAGTGCAAAATGTATTCATGGGATGATGACACAAGCGGATGGTCTGGTTCGGCAAAATATCAATACAGCCCTGCGGCGGCGCCTGCGCGCATTGCCTCGGCGGAGAGGGCAAAGGCGGCGGGTCCGCGCACGTATCAGGGAAAAAGCGGACCGAATGAAAAGATCATCGACCCGAAGAAGATCGTCAGCACGGAGTCCACAAATCCGTTGATCGTGGCAATTGATGTGACGGGCTCCATGTCGTCCTGGCCCGCCGAGATATTCGACCGTTTGCCCTTGCTGTTCAACACACTGGCGCAATACCGCCCTGACACCGAAATTTGTTTCGCCGCGATCGGCGACGCCGGCGTGGATCGATGGCCGCTGCAAGTCACATCCTTCGCCAGCGGATATGATCTTGAACAATTGCTCGGCGCACTGTATGGCGAGGGCGGGGGAGGGGATGCGCCTGAGTCGTACGGCTTGTTCGCGCATTGGGTCAATACGCATGTGCAGACTCCCAATGCGCAGGAAGCTCCTTTTCTTATTGTGTTCGGCGACATTAACATGCATGCCAAGATACCGGCTGCGCAAGTGAAGCATTATCTTGGTGAAGAAGAGGGCGGCGGTATAAAGGATTGGCTGACAGGTGGCATTGATTCGATCGATGAGTGGCAGAAGGTGACCCAGAAATGGAACACCTGGTTCCTGCGCCGACCCGGCGGCAAAAAAGGCGACAAGATCGACGCACAATGGTCAAAGGCCATCGGCGCACAAAAGATATTCCATATTGAAGATGAACAGCGTGCGGTGGATTATGCCATGGGACTGGTGGCACGTTCATGGGGTTACTTTGGCGATTTTCAAGAGAACATGCGCGCAAGGCAGGATAATGCCAAAGTGGAGCAAGTCAGCAAGCCGATCGAGATGATCTGCCCGCGTTGCGGCGCACCAATCCCTGTCCGCGCGGATGGGATGTTCAAATGTGGTTTCTGCGGGACAACTTTGAAGCTGTAAAAATTTTCAACAGGGGCGGGTTCGCGAGTCACCCCAACGAAAATATATGAAAATATCCGCCATTGTTACCACGCCGCCTTACGCGGCATTCCTTGATGAAGTTGCGCGGCATCCGCTTGTGGCGGGATTCCGTTTGAATACGGTCATGCCGCTCCGGACTGGTCCACGCGAGGCGTTGGACCTTTTGGGAAAATATAAGCAGCCGGTGTGGGTGGATTTGAAAGGGCGGCAGTTACGCGTGGTCGGTGCGGCCATGCCTCCGTTCACTGAGATCAGGTTGAGCCATAAAATAAAAGTCAACACACCTGTGGACGCCTATTTCTCAGACGGCAATGAACGCGCGCGCATCGCGGCGGTTGACGGCGACAGAATTATTTTGGAGGACGGTCCGCGCCGCATGATCGGACCAGGTGAGTCTGTCAACATTATGCATCCTTCGTTTGAAATAGAAGGCACTCTCACTGATATAGATAAAGCATACCTCTCTGCGATGAAAGAAATGGGGATGAGCAAGGTGATGCTCTCGTATGTGGAATCCGCAGACGATGTGGGGGAAGTCAAGAGCTTATTACCAGGTGCGGAAGTTGTCTTGAAAATAGAAACTCAACGCGGGCTGGATTTTGCAAAGAGGCACGGCGCACAGCATGGCCGTCTGATGGCGGCGCGCGGAGACTTGTATGTGGAAGTGCTGCGCCCGCACATGATCATTGATGCGGTGAAGACAGTCATTCAAGCCGATCAGAAGGCCATTGCCGCGAGCCGTATTTTCGATTCGCTGGCGTGGCAGCCCGTCCCGGTCAGCGCGGATATCGGGGATGTAGCGTTTTTGCTGGAGATCGGATACCGCACGTTCATGCTTGGCGATCAAGTCTGCTTGAAACGGGATTCTGTGATCGAAGCGTTAAATTTGCTGGAAGCTATCGCGGACTCCAGCAAGTAGCGTCTGTGGATATATTATGAGACTTGCGCTTGCACAGATCAACACAACTGTTGGCGATTTAGGCGGGAATGTTGCGCGCATTCTGGAAGCGGCGCGTTCGGTCCAAAGCCAAAAACCCGACCTGATCGTTTTTCCAGAGATGACCGTTTCGGGTTATCCGCCGCGCGATATTTTGTATGACGCGTCTTTTGTGGAGGCGGTGCAGGCAGCGACTCAGGACCTGGCGGATCAATCGAATGGATTGCCGCCCATGCTGGTCGGGTCATTTGCGCCTTCGGGAGAGAGCCGGCTTGAGCACCCCGCATTGCATAACATTGCTTATCTGATCCAGCACGGCGAAAAGAGGATCGCGCAGATCAAACAGCTCCTGCCGGTATATGATGTTTTCTACGAACCGCGCTGGTTCATTCCCGGCAAGGAAACTTTACCGCCAATCGAGATCGCGGGGCATAAATTGGGCGTCTTGATCTGTGAAGATATGTGGGACCAACAATATCCCGTTCATCCGGGCGCGGATTTAAAGCGGATGGGCGCGGAGCTGCTGATATGCATGTCCGCAGCAGCGTATGAGAGGGGAGGGATGGAGAACAGGCTGTATCACGCGCGCCGGCAGGGATTACCAATCGCGTTTGTTGACCTTGTCGGTGGCAATGACGAATTGATCTTTGACGGCGGGTGTTTTGCGTTGTCCGGGGCAGGGGAGCTGCTGCATCAATCACCGCTGTTCAAGGAAGATGTTTCGATTGTGGATTTCCCAAAGGGAGAGAGCAAGCTCGTTAATCAGTCACATCTGCAAGAAGAGGAAATCTTCAACGCGTTGGTTTTAGGCGTTCATGATTTCTTCCATAAGAATGGACAGAAACGTATCGTGATCGGTCTTTCCGGTGGAATCGATTCGTCGGTTGCAGCTGTGATTGCGGCGCAGGCGGCCGGACCTGAAAGGGTGTTGGGGGTTGCCATTCCATCAAGATACACAGATCCGCGTTCGACAGAGTCTGCGCGCGAGCTGGCGCAAAGGCTGGGGATCGGATTTGAAACGGTCGAATTGGAGAAAATGCATTCGGCGGCTGAGCAGGTTTTAGGTCCGGACCGAAGCGGCGGGAATGGCGGAGAAAATATCCAGGCACGGTTGAGGATGATCATCCTGATGAGTTATGTCAACCAGACTGGCGGGCTATTATTGAACACAAGCAATAAAACCGAACTAACTTTGGGATATTCAACACTGTATGGGGATATGGCAGGCGCGATCAGTCCGCTGGGCGATCTGACGAAACCTGAAGTGTACGCTCTTGCAAAATGGATCAATCTGGAAGGCACGGTCATCCCTGAGTTCGTGATGAAGAGAAAGCCAAGCGCAGAATTAAGACCTGATCAGGTGGATCCGTTCGAGTACGAAACGCTTGCGCCAGAGATCGAGAGGCTTGTGCTTGACTCGCAAAGTAACGCCGCCATGCGCGCGGCGGAGCATAAACGCTGGCAAATGGGCGTAGTGTTGAAGATAAGCCCGAAGTCGTTTGGACGGGGCAGGATGATGCCAATCACGAGAAAATGAAGGGGTTTCATGGGGCAGGGGAGAGAGGGAGAATAAAGGATGAATTATGAATTCGGAAGGATTAATGCTTTGCGAGATTCTCTTTTCGTTTTTTTTACCGAGGCTTCCGACCCAAACTTCCAATCTTTAATCTGAAATTGCAGGCGGGCAGGGGAGCGGGTGAGGATGGCGCTTTCGTCGTTTTTCATTTATTAACTCTTTTGCTTTCGATAAGTATTATTATCGAAAGCATTGACAAAAGCTGATTAATTCGTATAATGATCGGTATGACCAAGCAAAATGACGCTCCTGTGATGATCTCTGATGTGATCGGAAAATATATTGAGGTTGTGAAGCTCTCACGCAGCGAACACACCGCGCGCGCCTACAAAAATGCGCTCAAGGCTTTCTGTGATGTGTTGACAGAAAAATGGATGGATCCGCGCAACACCCCCATTGAAAAACTCACTGAAGATATCATCTCGCCATTTGCCATGTATCTCAAGGTGTTCGCGCCAGCCACGGAATTCCTGTACATGCAGGCTGTCAAAGGCTTTTACGAATACGTGGATTCTGAGCGCTACGTTGAGGTCAATATCTCGCGTGTGCGGACCTTGATTCGCCAGCGCTCACGCAGGCCTGGCATCCGCCTGCCGCAATTTCCGGCTGAAGGTATCGAACGAATACTTGCCCATGTCAGCGAACCTTCGCATATAAATCTGTCAACTGAGGACAGGGATGGCGCCAATGAACAGCTACGCGCAATGCGCGATCGGGCTTTTCTGCTCATGCTGGCGGACACAGGCTTGCGCGTCCATGAAGCCTGCAAACTCAGGCGCGGCGACGTGGATTGGAACGAAGGACGGGCTGTGATCATCGGCAAAGGCGATAAGCAGGCTGTCGTACGATTTTCGACGCGTTCCATGAAAGCCATCAAGGACTATCTATCACTGCGCGCGCAGCTGGATGGCGTTTCTGGAAAACAACTGGCTTCCCTGCCCCTCTTTTCACGGCACGATAAAGGCGCAGGAAAGAAGGTCAAGCCGATCACGCCGACAACCGGCAGAAATATCGTAGCAGAACGTGTTTTGGAAATTCTTGGAAAGGATGCCGCCGGCAAGATCACCCCCCACTCTTTCCGGCACTATTTTGTTACCACGGTTTTGCGCGGTTCGGGCAATCTCAAGCTGGCGCAGGAGCTTGCGCGTCACAGCAATATTCAGGTCACGCAGCGCTATGCGCACTTGAGCGACGACGAATTGGATAAAGGTTATTATGAGATCTTTGAAGACGGAAAAAATAAAACTACTTTATGAACAAAACAAATTTTTTGTTCTTGTCCATTTTCTCAGCCAGTTTTTCAAGATCAACACCCACTAAAACTTCCCTGCCCAGGGCCGTACTCGAATACAATGGACAATCCGGCGAACACTCGCTGCATTTGAATTCGGTACTGGTTTTCTTGCGAAGACATGTTTTTGGAGGATGAGATTCCATGATAAGCTCCTTACAGATACAGTCGTCCCTGCAAGGAAAAAGTTACTTCCCCCGTTGGATTAATTGATAATATCCTCGCTTCTCTCCACGACGTACGTCTGATACGCCTTCGAAAGAATTTCCGACCACCTGCCCACACTCCCCTGCCCCAGCGGCTTGTTGTCAATGGACACGATCGGCACAACGCCGCGCGAACTCGAGGTGAGAAACGCTTCGTGAAATTTTTCATCCATGCGGGGAGAGCGATACTCGATTGACATCCCCTGCCCTCTCGCGAGCCGAAGCACCGCGCGCCTGGTCACGCCAAGCAGGATCCCATAGCGCGCAGTGATGAGGGTGCGGCCCTTGACCGCGTAGAAATTGGATGTCATTCCCTCCAATATTTTCCCATCCTTTGTAAGCAGGATCTCAAAGACATCCCCCCCAACCCGCCTGCGCTGTTCGACGCTGGATGAAATAAAGCCCGTGTCCTTTAAACGCGGAGACTGGCGCGTCATGGATGCTGTGACCGCCTTAACGCCGTCTGTGTAAATTTGTTTTGAGAGCGGCTCGAACGGCTGAAGGCCGGCGTAGATCATACCGCTGTCTTTGACCAGGATGACCCGCAGGCGCGATTCTTTCGGCAGATTAATTTTAGCAAGCCCGGCAATTCTTTCGCGCAGCGTGCCCACATCCACAGACGGATGGATGCCCTGTTCGGCGGCCGGGAGATACAATCTCTGGAGATGCGCGCGGAACCCCATGACCTGCATCCCGCCTGACAGCGTGCTGAAGGTGGTGTAGAAACCCTGCGATAATTCGCGGGTCATTTCGTCAAGCGTAGCAGCCCGTGTCTTGAGTGGGATATTTCCCGAAGGCGTGATCTTAAATTCCATAATACTCATAAGCTTATTTTACTGTATTGCATAACAAAAACCTCCGCGGGCATTTTGTCCGCGGAGTTTTTTGTATGATGCGAATGGTTATTTATAGAAGCCGGCGTTGTCTTTAATGGCTGGCGTCAGATCAATGATTTCGCCCGCCGCGAGTACGCGGGTGGTCTCGAGTACGATCTTTTTGCCATAGTGATCTGTGCCTTCATAATGACCTGTCAGCCCGGTCTGGTTGATGTATTCACCGCCCTTCGCGGAGTAGGCTTTCGGGGTTTCATCGGCCGGGAAGATGGCATGATAAGGACATTCCGGCACGCAGGCGCCGCAGTCGATGCAGGTGCCGGGGTCGATATAGAATGTCGGCCACTGTGATTCAGGCTCGCCCGGCTGGATACATTCCACCGGACAGACTGACGAACACCCATTATCGCGCAGGCACAAACTGGTAATTACATGAGTCATTGATTATCTCCTTTGGCTGGCTGTGTTTTCAATTTTTTAAACGCAAATAAGCACATAACGTTTTGCGGACTTGCGAATATGCAGGAAATTCGCGGGGCAAATCAAGAAAGCACTTTTGACATTCCCTGACCTGCATAATATATTCACAAGTCGTATTAATCACTGAAAAGTTACGCTAAAATTTTTTTCTAATTTTTTTCTCACAAAACCAGCAGGCTCGACCCCGCAGACCTTTATAATAAATTAAATCTTGATTAATCCTTGACACATCCTATTTTGTTGGTGTAAACTCGAGCCATTGAAGTAAAAATCTCAAAGAAAGGAAGCGCACTCTTGATGATCTACACAATCTTTATCACCCCTGATGCAGTTGGCTATTTGCCTTCTCGGAGTGCGCCTGTAGACCGAACCTAGGTCTCACCTGTCCCCTGTTTATTTGGGCTGCGGCGTACTTGCCGCAGCCTTTTTTGTTTAATTTTATTGCGAGGGCGCAAGCCCAACCCTGCGCTGCCCAGAAAAGCAATCCACACTTTATTTGAGATTGCTTCGTCGGAAAAGCATCCTCCCTCGCAATGACGAAGTAATGGAGTAACCAATGACCACCCTGCAACCCGCCCACGAGCCTGCGCTCACCTTTGACTTCCGACCGACCCTGAACGCCAACCGCCTGAAAGGGCTGTGGCAAATGATGTCCGATTACCGCCTTTCCTATGTCGCGGCGACCTTTGCGCTGGCGATCTCTGCGCTCTCGAAAACATTCACGTACCTGTTGCTGCGCTTCTTCGCGGACGATGTTCTGGCGCAGAGGACAATGCTCGGCGCTTCAATGACCTCAACTTTTGTCTGGATCGGGCTTGGATTCGTGGGACTCGCCGCGTTTGAGGGCACCTTCACGTTCCTTTCCGGACGGCTGGCGGCCTATACCGCCGAGGGCATCACGCGCCGTTTGAGAGACTTCCTGTTCGACCACATCCAGCGATTGAGCTTTTCGTACCACGCCACCACGCCGACCGGCGACCTGATCGAACGAGTCACATCGGATGTGGATGCTCTGAGGCGCTTCTTCAGCGAGCAAGCCATCGGCATGGGACGTATTATCCTGCTGTTCGTGATCAACTTCGTGGCGATCCTGAATTTGAACGTGGAACTGGCGCTGGTTTCAGTCGTGGTCATTCCGCTGATCCTGCTGGTCTCGTTGTGGTTCTTCAAAAAAGTGACCAAGGCCTACGAGGATTATCAGGCGCAGGAAGCGATCCTCTCGACGACGTTACAGGAAAACCTGACCGGCGTGCGCGTGGTGAAAGCCTTCGCGCGCCAGGATTATGAAAAGAAAAAATTCGAGAAGGACAATTGGGGCAAATACTTGAAGGGCAAGATACTGCTTTTCATGCACTCCATGTTCTGGCCGCTCTCGGATATCGTGCTTGGATTTCAGATGCTGTTCGGGTTTGTGTATGGCGCGAACATGGCGATCCGCGATGAGATCTCGCTGGGTACTTATATCGCTTATGTTGGCCTGGTCGTGTGGCTGATCTGGCCGATACGCAACCTGGGACGGCTGATCGTCTCCACCTCCACCGGCATGGTCTCATATTCGCGCCTGATGGAAGTGGTCAAGCAGCAGCGTGAACCCCTGCTAGATGGGAAAGTCCAGCCTGAGGGCGCGGCGCGAGGCGACCTGCTTTTCGAGAATGTCTCGTTCATGTACTCGGACGGCAAATCGGATGTGTTGAAGAATGTTTCGTTCCACGCCAGGCCCGGACAGGCGATCGCCTTGCTTGGGTCAACGGGATCGGGCAAGACCTCGCTGGTGAACCTGCTCCCCCGCTTCCACGAATACACGGGCGGACGCGTATTACTCGACGATATTGAGTTGAAGGATTATTCACGCGCGTACCTGCGCAAGCAGATCGGCATTGTGGAGCAGGAACCATTTTTGTTCAGCCGCTCGATCCGCGAGAATATCATGTACGGGGTCGGGCGCGATGTACCGCAGGAAGAAGTGGAAAACGCCGCGAAAGCCGCCGCTGTGCATGATGTCATTCTGACCTTCCCGGATGGCTATAACACGCTGGTCGGCGAGAAAGGCGTGACCCTTTCCGGCGGACAGAAACAGCGTGTTGCCATCGCGCGGACGTTATTGAAGAATCCGCGCATCCTGATCCTCGATGACTCGACCTCCTCGGTGGACACCGAAACCGAAGCGGAGATCCGCGAGGCCTTGAACGGCTTGATGCAGAACCGCACGACCTTCATCATCGCGCACCGCATTCAATCGGTAATGATCGCGGATTTGATCCTGGTGCTGGATAAAGGCGAGGTAGTGCAGATGGGAACCCATGAAGAATTACTGAAGGATAAAGACGGCATGTATCGCAGGATCTATGATATTCAGACGAAGATCGATGTGGAATTGGAAAAAGAAATTGCGCGTGTAAATTAATTTGTAGGGGCGGATCGCGATCCGCCCCTACCGGAGAAATAAAATGTCAGACGAAATCCTCGAACTCGAAGAAGAAGAGTTCACATCACAACTGACCACACCTGTTTTGAAACGCATTGGCGGATTGTTGAGGCCGCATTGGAAATGGGTGCTGGGATTTTTATTGACCATCGCGCTGGTTTCCGGGCTGGACGCGTATTTCACCTATGTGAACAAGCAGTTCATTGACCAGGGCATTCTGCTTAAGGATAGCGCGCGCGTGATGCAGCTTGCCGTCATCTACGGCGGATTTATCATTGTGCAGGCGGCGGCGGTGTTCACGTTCATTTATCTAGCAGGCGTGCTCGGCGAGCGCATTCAATATGACCTGCGCAAGATGCTGTTCAATCATTTGCAGGACCTGTCGCTTTCGTATTATTCGAATAACGCGGTGGGACGCTTGATCTCGCGCGTGACATCCGATACGGGGCGCGTCTCTGACCTGTTGACCTGGGGCATCGTGGACAGCACCTGGGCGGTGATGAACATTACCTCGTCCACGATCTTCATGCTGATCATCAACTGGCGGCTGGCGCTGATCGTGCTGACCATCATCCCGATCATGATGTTCATCGCGGTGGAATTCCGCAAGCGCATATTGGAGCAGTTCCGCATTTCACGGCGTGCCAACAGCAAGATCACCGGTGCGTACAACGAGAACTTTCAGGGCATGCGCGTGGTAAAGGCGTTGAGTCGCGAGGATGAGAACACGCGCGAATTCCAGGGACTGACCAGCAGCATGTATCACGCCTCGTACCGCGCGGCGTGGCTGTCGGCGCTCTTCCTCCCCACCGTGCAGATGATCGCTGCCCTCGCGCTGGGATTCATCGTCGGCTATGGCGGAACGCAGATCGAGATCGGGTTGATGACCATTGGCGGCATTCAAGCCTTTGTGTCGTACCTGACCTTTATGATGTGGCCCATTCAGGACCTGGCGCGGGTGTACGCAGAAATGCAGCACAGTATCGCATCAGCGGAGCGGATCTTCAAATTGGTGGACACCCCGCCCGAGGTCCACAACAGACCCGATGCAGTCGAAGCGAAAACTCTGCTCGGCGAGATCGAATTCGATCACGTAGATTTTTTCTACGAGGACAGGAAATCTGTCCTATCAGACTTCACGCTGAAGGTCAACCCGGGCGAGATGATCGCACTGGTGGGGCCGACCGGCGGTGGCAAGTCCACGATCGTGAACCTGCTGTGTCGTTTTTACGAGCCGACCCAGGGCGTGATCCGCATCAACGGGTTGGATTATATGGACTACAAGCTCGAGTCGATCCATAACAAGATCGGCATCGTGCTGCAAACGCCGCATCTGTTCTCGGGGACGGTGCGCGAGAATATCCGCTACGGCAATCTGTCTGCGGACGATGCGCAGGTTGAGGAGGCCGCCAAGATCGCGGGCGCGCATGACTTCATTGTGACTCTGGAAAAGGGCTACGAGCAGAACGTAGGTGAAAGCGGAAACCTGTTATCGGTCGGGCAGAAGCAATTGATCTCGCTCGCGCGTGCCGTTCTGGCAAGACCAGAGTTGTTCATCATGGACGAAGCCACCTCCTCGGTGGACACACTGACCGAGGCGCTGATCCAGCGCGGTATGGACGCCTTGATGAAAGGCCGCACTTCCTTTGTGATCGCGCACCGCCTGAGTACCATCCGCCGCGCAGACCGAATCCTCGTGATCGAGAATGGTCATATCGCTGAGCAGGGCTCGCACGCCGAGCTGCTGAAACTGCGCGGGCATTATTACAGGTTGTACACCCAGCAGTTCAGACATCAGTTGGAAGTGGCATATGGAGTGGCGGAGGAAGGTGAAGGGACGAGTAATGAGGAAGAAGAAGTGAGTGAGTTGGCGACGGCAGATTAAGGAGGAAGGATGGATGATGAAAAGTTCCATCGAGGTTTTCAAAACCTTGATGGAACTTTTTTCCTATTCCTGTGTTGGGTTTGCCGTGCTCTTGAATGTAACCTATTCCACAAAGAGGCTGTTGCTTAACCATAAGGCAGCCAAAATATAATGATCTGATTCGGGCTTTGTCTTTTGCGCCGACAGTGTCGTCGCCAGTTGATCTAGTTGCGGGGTGTCTTGAGCCTGGACAAAACCGTGACGCGCTTCGTGCCAGTCCCATGGTTCGTGGATGGGGATGTTCGCTTCCCGCGCGGCGTGCGCGAGGGTTTCAATGACCTCGTGTTGTTTTTCAGCCCACAGACAGATGACCGCCGAGGCGAGTTGATCATTGATCTTGAATTCCCTGGCGACCTGTATCTTTGCCATATGGGGCGGAATGCTCTGGAAGGAGCGAAACCCATTGACCTGGATCGTCTTCTTGAGAATATCCGCTGCGAATTTATTTAATTCCGAGGATGCTTTTGGGTAGTGACCGAGCGCATCCGCCACCACCCGTTGACGATACTCGTCATCCATCATTTCGTTGACTTCGACCCATGGGAGTACGTTTGTTTCTGTCATAATTTTCTCCTTTAACATACATCATACATATCAGTCAGCGTCGGGTATCATCTTTATGTTAAGCGCATTTATAAAAGATTCCCTTGTGTGGGAATGACTGCTTGAACAGACGCATCCTGTCCCCGATTTTACTCCAATAGTACCCGACCTATCTGGGATGGTGCAGTTCCCCGTCTATATTCAAGACCCGCTGACTGACTGCCAGAATGCGCACCTCAGGGCAGGCGCTCATGATCGTTTCGGTAAGCTGGGCGCAGGCCTGTACCACATGTCCGCAATGACTGAGGATCAGCAAAAGGTCCTTTTCACGTAAAAATTGCAGCAGAGAAATGGTCAACGGGCGGTCGGGGTCGGCCTGGACGCCAAGGACGTGCGCGACAGTTTTCAGCACTTGAGACGGATCTTGCACGGGCTGCAAGTCCACGCGCCAAATCCCATCCGTGAATTGGTCAACGTACTGCGAGGCGGCGGCTAAAGCCAGCGCGTCATTTTCGCTGAGCAAGGTCACCAGACGGCTGGACGCGATCATGCCCCGTACCTGTTCAATCTCGTTTTTGGGTTTGCTTATGTCTGCCGGCACGGCGGGCAAATTTCCGCGCGTGTGCGCGGCTCCGCTTTTGGCGTTAACCTGTTCAAGCGCCAGGCGGACCTGTGCGGCGGAGGCAAAACGATCCCTGGGGTCTTTTTCCAGCAGGCGCATTACGACCCTTTCCAGAGCGGGTGGAAGATCACTGCGCGAACGGCTGGGGAGTGCAGCGGCCTCACGCACATGCTGCGCGAGAACGGTCTGCTCGTCAAAGTTGGAGAAGGGCACGCGGCCTGTGATCAGCTCGTACAGGATCACGCCGAGCGCGTACAGGTCAGAGGGAACATCCGCGGGCTGCCCGAGGATGACTTCGGGGGCGAGATAGAAGAATGACCCCGCCCGGCTGCTCTCGGTTTGGCTGTAGGCCTCTGCGCGCGGACGGGACAGACCAAAATCCATCAGCTTGACGCAGTATTGAAAGCCATCTTTTTTGATCAGCAGGTTGCCGGGCTTGAGGTCGCGATGAACGAGTCCGTGCCGGTGGGCGTACTCAAGCGCGTCGCAGATCTGAATCCCGAGGTCAATGATCCTGGCAATGGTCAGCCCTGATATTTCATCAAGCCCCGTACCTTCCACCAACTCCATGACGATATAGGGAACTTGTCCGCCCGCGCCAACTTGAACCGCGCCTGTGTCGTATACCGCAACAATATGCGGATGATCCAGTTTGGATGTGATCTGCGCCTCGTGTGAAAACTGCCGCAGGGTTAGCGCGTTTGCGGTTTCAAGGTTGACAATTTTGAGCGCCACATCCCTGTCACACTGGATGTCACGCGTGCGGTAGACAATGCCCATCCCGCCCCTGCCGATCTCGGCGTCCAGCCGGTAGCGTTGATCGATCAACGTTCCGACCCCGATCGGCGCGGAGTTTTCATTTTTCCGCAGGGCTTGTGACAGGTGGGAGAATAGTTTGGGAAGCATGACGGTGATTATATTCCCGCGCGCTGTTCCGCGCAAAGTGCGCCGCCAATAAAATATCCTTTATAATATTTTCAAGATCACCATGCGAATTTTACTGCTGTCGGATATTCACGCCAACTATGCCGCACTGGAGGCTGTCATCAAGGACGCCGGCGCGTTCGAGCAGGTCTGGTGTCTCGGCGACGTGGTCGGTTACGGACCTGACCCGAATGAATGTATCAACCGCCTGCTCGAGTTCGACCTGACCTGCTTGGCGGGGAATCACGACTTGGGGGTGACGGGCAAGGCTGCGCTTTGGGATTTCACGCAGGACGCACGCGAAGCGATCTTCTGGACACGACACGCGCTGACCACTTTTAATCTCGACTGGCTTCGGTCCCTGCCGGCGACCAACCTCTCTGCGGGATACGGCATTACGCTGGTGCATGCCAGCCCGCGCGACCCGGTTTGGGAATATATTATGACGGAAGAAATAGCGGTTAAAAATCTGGATATGTTCAACACGCCGATTTGCCTGAATGGACATACACATTTCCCGGCCATCTTTCGCAAGCCGTGGGATGGTCTAAAAGTACTGGAAGAGCATCTGCCCGTCAATTCTCCGATCCAGTTCCACCCCTACGACCGCGTGTTCATTAACCCGGGCAGTGTCGGCCAGCCCCGTGATGAAGATCCGCGTGCGGCATACGCCCTGATCGACCTTGACCAGATGACCCTCACCCATCACCGCGTGCTGTACGATGTCACTGCCACTCAAACTAAAATGAAAGCGGAAAAATTCCCGAGCCGCCTGACACGGCGCTTACGTTTTGGGCAATAGCCTGTGCAATAAGATCAAGCATAAAAAGGAGATCAGACCATGTACAGAAAGATCCTTGTCCCGCTCGACGGCTCGAAAGTAGCCGAAGGTGTGCTGCCTCACGCGAAGTCGCTGGCGTACTCCGAAGGCGCTGAGTTGATCCTGCTGACGGTCGGCGCCAACCCCGCGCTGGATTACGCCTTCTCTGACCCCGGCCTGGCGCAGCAGGCGATTCAGGAACAGGAAGACCGCAGCAGCAAGTACATTACCGAGATCGAAGCCCAGCTCAAGTCCGCCGGATTCAAAACATCAACCCAGATGCGGGTCGGCTCGGTCGCAGATGTAATCCTCGGGGTGGCGGAGGAGCTACAGGTTGATGTCATCGCAATGTCAACGCATGGCCGCACCGGCCCCGCGCGCTGGCTGCTCGGCAGTATCGCGGAGCGTGTGGTGCGCAATTCGAATATCCCGGTGCTGCTGATCCGCGCCAAGGGGTGATGCCTGAAGATTTAACACAGTGCGACTCAGAGACCGCATGGGAGCGCTCTGAGTCTTTTACAGAAAAAAGTAATTTTAACGATCGGAGCATGGAAGATGCCAAAGAAGAAGTATTCGATCAACTGGGAGAATGATGAACCAGTCTCCTTTGAAGTGAACGGCGTGGCGTACGAATCACTGGACGATGTCACAGATTGGAAGGACAGGGACAAACTCGCGGCCATGCTGCATGCATCCGCTGATGATCAGGAGGATGTGAAGTTCGACGAAAAAGAATTCGAGGAACTGCGCAAAGCCGCCGAGAGTCCCACGATGGAAAGATGGGTGCTGGGAGGCTTTAGCGCCATCGCTGTGATCATGCTGCTGGTCAGCGCCATGTCCATATTCTCCAACGTCCAAAAGCTCGGCAGGGAGGAAAGCGCGCCGGGGCGCGTGGTGGATGTGGCGGTAGAGCGGGTGGTTGTGAACGAACAGGAGCGCATCGTGCGGGATTTTTATTTCCCTGTGATCGAATTCATCCCGATTGACGGGCGCAAGCGCACTGTCCAGGTCAGCGAAGGCAGTGATGCGCCTTTTTACGAAAAAGGCGACGAGATCACAGTGGCATATGACCCTGAACATCCGTTGGATGCGCGCATCAAGTCCTCGGACAGTTCTGCGCTGATGTGGGTCCTGCCGTCCATTACAGGAATATTAGGAATTGCTTTTGCGGGAGCGGTGTTGGTAGTGAAGAAGGTGATGGCTGTTTAAATTAAAGATGTCGTCGCGAGCGAGTTCTTGTTCTTCGGGCGACATTTGCGACGCACTGCGTTCCCTGGCACCGCCCGCGAGGGCAGGTGTTTTGCAGTGCAGGTGAGCAACCTCCTGTTACATGAGGAGGTTGCTTTGTCAGGCTAAAGCCTTCCTCGCAACGAAATTAGTAAATACTAAATCCTCGGCAACAAATATTCGTAAGCACTTAATGCGGCTTTCGCGCCTTCTCCGACCGCCACCAGAACCTGCTCGGCATAACTGTTGGTGACGTCGCCTGCGGCAAACAGACCGGTGACATTCGTGCAGCAGGCGCTGTCTATGACGATGCGTCCCAGCTTATCGAGTTCAACCAAATCCTTGACCATACTTGTGTTTGGCGTAAGCGCCATTTCCACGAACATTCCGTCCGCCAAATATTCTTTGATCTTTCCGTGCCTGTCTTTCAAGATCAACTTGCGGGCATATTCATCTCCCTGCACTTCCACGATCTCGCAGCCTGTGACGATCTTAACATTTTGAGATCGTTGCAGTTTATACCCGAGTGGAGAGTCCAAAAGTTTATCGTCAGTGCAGACCATGGTCACTTCCCTGGCAACCATCGCCAGTTCGCCAACCGAACGTTGCGCGAGGTCGGCATCGCCGATCACCATGACAGTCTTGTCAATGAAAAGCGGCGCGTATGAGAGTGCCGAGTAGCACAGCCCCCTCATTGTATATTGCTTCTCTCCGGGCACGTTCATGCGCACCTGACGAGTCCCTGTGACAAGGATGACCGCTTTGGATTCCAGCAGTGCGCCGCCTTTGGTGGAGACTGTAAAATGCTGATTTGTTTTCAGGACTGTTTCGACTGCCTCCATATGACGGGCAAAGTCGAGATACTCCAACTCTGTGCGGAATTTGTTGACGATCTCCAGTCCTTTTATGACCTGGTAATCCTCAACCCACGGCAGGGAAAGGTGATAGTTGGTTTTCCCGCCCAGGTCTTTGGAGAGAAGCAAAATATTCAACCGCTTGCGGATGGCGTAGATCGCCGCAGTCAGGCCGGCAGGTCCGCCGCCAATGATGATCAGATCATACATGGTAGTCTCCTTTCAATGAGCGGGTTGAGCCGCGGCCATGTCAACGTGATGCTGCTCTTCTTCAGCTGGCGGTTCCGCGATGAAGTGTTCTTCCATCATCATCTCCGTCAGGTCGCGCGAACGCTTGATAATGCGCTTTGCGTTTTCAAGCTCCTCTTCGTAGGTCATCGTGATGCGCGCCAGTCCCTGCTCCTGCGCCTTCATTGCAACTGCTGCAGCCTCGCGTGGAAATACCTCCCAATCATCCATGTTGGGCAGGAGATGATCTGCGGCCAGTTTATCGCCAACATGATCCGCCAGGGCCTGTGCCGCGGCAAAACACATCTCGTCCGTGATAGTGCGGGCGCGCACGTCGAGTGTGCCACGGAAGATACCGGGGAATCCCAGTGAATTATTGACCTGGTTTGGGAAATCGGAACGGCCGGTTGCGATGACGGCTGCGCCAGCCTCTTTCGCCTCCCAGGGCCAGATCTCGGGAATTGGATTAGCGCAGGCGAAGATGATTGGATCCTTTGCCATGGTCCTGACCCACTCGGGCAGGACAACGCCCGGGCCTGATTGTGAAAAACAAATGGCCACATCCACGCCTTTGAGCGCCTCTGGAATACCGCCTTCACGCGCGTCTTCGTTCGTGATGTTGCAATACTTCCACGCATCCTTGAATTCGGCTTTGCGCATCTCATAATCTTTGCGGTATTTTCCGAGGATGCCGTTGATATCCACCAGATAACACTTTGCGGGGTCCACGCCCCACCTGAAGATAAGCCGCGAAACGGCGATATTGGACGCGCCGGCGCCAATGAACGCGATCTTCACGTCCTGTTTCTTCTTGCCCACGACTTTCAAAGCATTCATCAACCCCGATAACGTAACAGTGGCCGTACCCTGTTGATCATCGTGCCACATGGGGATTTCCGCTTTTTCACGCAGCGTATCAAGGATGTAAAAACATTTGGGCGAGGAAATATCCTCGAGATTAACCCCGCCCAGTCCGGGCTGGAGCATGAGCGCTGTATTGATGAGCGCGGCAGGGTCCTTGGTATCCAGCATGAGCGGGAAGCCGTCCACTCCCCCCAAATATTTATACAATAGTGACTTGCCCTCCATTACGGGCAGCCCAGCCTTGGGACCGATATCGCCCAAGCCCAGCACCCGTGTCCCGTCACTGACAATGGCGACTGTGTTCCATTTGTTGGTGTATTCATAGACCAGTTCAGGGTTGGCTTGAATGGCTTTACAGGGCGCGGCGACACCGGGCGTATACCAGATAGAAAAATCATTGAAACTATGCACAGTACATTTGACAGCGGTTTCGATCTTCCCGCGGTAGAACGGATGTAATCGCAGGGCATCCGCTGAAGGCTTCTTGGCCTTGGCGAGTAACTCTTCGACGTTCATATGAGGCAGCCTCCTTAATGACGACGCACTTGCCTGCGTTGTCACTAGATAAAATAGTGTATGAAACTTCAAAAACGCTTTTGCCGAAACGACTCAGGAGTTTTTGCCGCGCCACCACTAAAGGAGGGATTTGTTTCTATATTCATTCTAGCATTTAAAAGGACCTTTGGCACATTGTTTGTGAGATCTGCCACATGGATAAATTGTCGGATGACCGGTACTTCCGGCATTTAAAACAAAACATCCGGGACCCATTGATCCCGGATGTTTTGTTTGTCACGCTGACCGCGTCAGGTGTGGCTCACTTGGCTTTGATGGTAATGCTTTTCGGCTTGACCTCTTCCGACTTGGGCAGTTGAATGGTCAGGATGCCGTTCTCAAAATCTGCCTTGGCTTTGTCGGTCTGGACGCTGGTCGGCAGGGTCAGGGAGCGCTCGAACGAACCAGAACGGCGCTCGCGGATATGATAGACTGTGTCATTCTGACCGTTTCCGTTTTCCGTCTTGTACTCGCCGCGCAGGGTCAGCACATCACTGGTCACAGAAATCTGGACATCATCGGGCTTGAAGCCCGGCAGGGCGGCTTTTACCACCACCGCGTCGTTCGTCTGGTACAGGTCAAGGGCGGGTACAGAAGACCCAGCCATGCCCACCGGACGAGTAAAGGCATCATCAAAGAGATGATCCATCGCCTCGCGCAGAGTCATCACTTCACGCATCGGCTCCCATCGAATTAAATTGGACATAACAGAACCTCCTTTTATTATTTGGTGAAATTGGTTGTTGCAGCCCTTAATTTAATTCGGCTGTATATGAAAATCATTAGAAGAAAATACGAAGATCGTTTAATTTTTTAGTCAGCCCGCTTTATCGCTTGCCTCATAATTAAGTAATTTTTTTACCGAAAATCGCGAGGAGAAATCGCATATATGTTTACTAAATTATGCGGTACTGTATAGAGGCGATCATGAATGAATCGAAAAGCCATCGTCAGGTCGCGTGGCTCATTATCGCCCTGCTTTTATTCCTGCGCATTCCCTTCACCATCGCCATCACATTTTTTCATCCCATCGAAGACCATAGCGGCGGCGTAGTTTACGAGGTCGGCACGTATTTATTGACCGCCATACTGATCTACTGGGAACGTCACAGGCTGGCGGATTTCCACGTGGACGTGTATGCGCTGGCATTCATCATCTTTTTGAGGCCGCTGCAAACACTGATCCTGGCGTACTGGAAGGTGGACTCCCCGATGGCTTTTCCGCACCCAGTGGGATTATTGATCTGGGTCATTTCAATTGGATCAATTCTCCTGCTCTGGCAAAGTAGATTCAAACCCGCGCGCGCTTCATTCATAACTGTCGGCTGGCTCGCCATCGGGATATTCGCCGGCATCTGTGTCAGTGTCGCTGGAAACCTGAATTCGTTTCGATCCATGTTTTCCCCCAATCCATATCCGCCCTCCGTATCCGTACTAACATCCATGAGCCTGAACATTGTCTATCACCTCGGCTTCGCGCCAATCAATGAAGAACCGCTCTTTCGCGGATTCCTGTGGGGCTACCTGCGTCAACTCAAATGGAAGGACGGCTGGATAATGATCTTCCAAGCCCTCTTGTTTACCTGTGCGCATGTTTACTTTGCAGGAAGATATCCGCTCATGTTCTGGGTCTACATTCCAGCCACAGCCATCTTATTTGGATGGCTGACCTTGCGCTCGCGTTCCATTACCCCCGCCATCCTCGCGCACGGTATGATCAACGGCTCGGTGTATGTATTGATCATGGTGTCGCTGCGAGCAGTATAACCGAAAAGCAGCCTCCCTCTAAAATGGGGAGATTGCTGCGGGCTTTCGCCCTCGCAACGACGTATTTAAACCAGTTTATAATCCGCCCATGAATTCCCCGGTGAAAAACACTTATTTCGGCATCGCGTCTCTGCTTACAGCGTTTCTATCCGTGCTGTCTCTGGGAGCCAACTTCGCTGTATCGCAATTGAACATCTCGCCAGAGACTTTTAATTCCTTGAATAACATCACAGTTTTGGCCGCCTGTGTTTTGGCTCCGTTAGCTGTATTGCTTGGCATGGTCGGGTTACTCAAAAGGAATGACTCAAAACTTCTTTCGGTCATTGCGCTGGCATTGGTCGGCGCACCATTCCTGAGCCTGTTCGTGCAAATGATCTTCTCTATTGTTAAATCAAATTGATTGGGTATAGTGGGGTCTTTTGCTATGGTAAAAATATTCACCACTGTGGCGCAGAGTCACGGAGTCTTTTTATGATTTTCTCTTCGCCTCCGTGGTTTAGTGGTGCAGAGTGATTTATTAAAATAGCACAACTTGGCGCTAAAGGAAAACGCTGCCTCTGCGAGAATCAGCGTTTTTATGTTCAAACCTGCTTTAATATTTTCTCAAATTTCCAATAAGACTTTTAACACGCCTGGCTGGGCGGCTTTCTCAAAAGCCTTGAGCGCATCGTTTAGTTTGTAGCGATCGGATATCAACACGCTTGGGTCAACCGCGCGCGTTTCCAATAAACGCAGGGCAGGTTCAAATGGACCGCAGCGCGAACCAAGCACAGTGATCTCATCCACAACAATTGAGGAAATATTTACACTCATATCGCCTTTGTAGGTTGACTTCAATACCATCGTCCCACGTGGACGCACCGCGCGGCGGGCAAGAGTGAAGCCGTCTGTTGTGCCTGTCGCTTCGATCACCACATCCCATTTTTGCGATTTGATATCAACTTCAGCGATCACGTTAATTCCGCGCGCTGTAAGTAATTGCTGCGCACGGAAACTCCGCGCCACCACGTGCAAGTCACAACCCGTGAGAGCCAGAGTCTGCGCGATCAGTTGTCCGAGCCTGCCAGCGCCGATCAATAAAACCCGATCCGTTTTTTGAAGTTTTATTTGCTCCTGAATTTCCAAGGCGGCGGCCAAAGGCTCCACAAAGACCGCCTGTTCATCTGGAACAGAATCTGGCACGCGGTATAGATTTTTCAGCGGCAGGCTGGTGTACTCGGCGAATACGCCGTTGCGATCCGCAATTCCAAGTACGGTGCGGTTCTCGCAATGCGTTGAGCGTCCGTTCAAACAGGCTTCGCATGTTCCGCAGACCGCGTTGATCTCCCCCACCACTCGCTGACCCACCCATGCGGCATCGGGCGCACTGACAACCTCACCGACAAATTCATGGCCGAGAATTCCCGTGTAGGGATAATAGCCTTTGACCAATTCAAGGTCGGTGCTGCAAATGCCAGCCATGCGAATTTTGATCAAAGCTTCATCAGGCTTGTTTGGCGCTTCCACATCTGCTAATTTAATTTGGTTGTTTTCAAGCCAGACTGCTTTCATAAACCTCTCTGCCTCACTGCTTCGTAGGTGATCAATGCGGTTGCGATGGAAACATTCAGCGAATTCACTTTCCCCAGCATGGGAATTTTTACTTTAATATTTGCGTTCTGCATCCAGAAATCTGTCAGCCCCTCATCTTCAGTTCCGACTGCCAGCGCGATGGGTTCTTTCATATCAACATCAGTGTACAACACCTCGGCTGAGGGTGTGGCCGCAAGCACGCGCATCTTTCTTGACTTTATAAATGCCAGTGCATTCGGCGAATCAACTTCGACGGTGGGTACGGTGAAGATCGTCCCGCGCGATGCTCGTACGACATTGGGATTCCATAAGTCCACGCGTGGGTCGCAGACGATGACAGCATCCACATGCGCCGCGTCTGCTGTACGCAGGATCGCGCCAAGATTGCCGGGCTTCTCGACTGACTCGGCCAGGATCACAAAAGGTGACTCACTTAATTTCAATTCATCGAGAGATGTTTTTGGAACGGGAAAAATTCCCAGCCAGCCATCGGGGTTATCGCGATAGGAGATCTTCTCGAACACGGCGCGGGTGACGGTCACAATTTCTGCGGAGGGAATGTCCATTGAAACAGAGGCAAGCTCGGGGGCGGTCAGAACCGTCTGCGGCTTGAGTCCAGTGCTGAGGGCAAGGGTCAACTCATCGTAGCCTTCGACCAACATCAAGCCGTCCAACTTGCGCTGACGTTTGTCTTCGCGCAGTTTGACGATATATTTAACTTTCGGGTTTTGTAAACTTGTGATATCCATTTTATTGTTTGTTGTAGGGGCGAGCCTTCATGGTCGGATAGGTATTTCTTGTTCTGGGCGGGTCGCCCTTACTTCACCAAAAGCAAACAGGCGGCCTGATGCGTCCTGCCGAACGATACGAATGGCGGGTCGCTGACCTTGCAGGCTGCGATCGCCACCGGACAGCGAGGATGAAAACGACAGCCTGTCGGTACGTCTATGGGGTTGGGAGTTTCGCCCTGCAAAATAATACGTTCATGCCGTAAGCGCAGGTTGGGAACGGGGATGACGGAGAGCAAAGCCTTTGTATACGGATGCTGGGGCTTTTCCAATACTTCGAGCATGGTGCCGACCTCAACGATGCGGCCAAGATACATGACCGCCACGCGGTCGGCGAAGAAACCCACCGAGCCAAGATCATGCGTGATGAAGATGACCGCAATCTGGCGTGTGATGCGCAGCTCGGCCAGCAGGTTGATGATCTCGGCGCGGATGGAAACATCCAGCATCGAGACGGGTTCATCAGCAAGTAGGATCTCCGGTTCAAGCACAAGCGCGGCGGCGATAACCACGCGTTGGCGTTGTCCGCCTGAGAGTTCATGCGGGAAGCGCTTTAGATAGACTTCGGCTGGTTTCAAGCCTGAGTCTTCCATTGCCTTTTTCACGCGTTCATCGCGTTCGCTCCTGCTGCTCCCAATGCCATGCACGACCAATGGTTCGTTGATGATCTCTTCGATGGTCTGGGTGGGATTCAAAGATTCGTAGGGATCTTGAAAGACCATTTGAATTTTCCGACGCACATCCTTTCGTTCATTGTCATTCAAATGCGTGATGTCACGCCCTTCAAAAGAGACCGTCCCGGCAGTTGGTTCTTCCAACCCCATCAACAAAAGCGCGAGCGTTGATTTTCCACAGCCGCTCTCGCCCACCAGCGCGATCACTTCACTGCGCCTGAGCGTGAAATCAACACCATCCACCGCGTGCACATAACGCGCCTCGCGTGAAAATATGGAGGGTCGGTCGGCATCAAAGTATTTTTTTAATCCAGTTACTTCCAGAAAATGCTCTTTGCTCATTTTGGGGCCTCAAGCAAATGGCAGCTCGCGATGTGCACAGCGTCTTGTGAATCGCTTAGTTTGTGCAGGGACGGCTGCTCCGTGCGGCAACGGTCAAATGCCTGCGGGCAGCGTGGCGCAAAGCGGCAGCCAGCAGGGATCGCGTCCAGCCGCGGCGGGTAGCCTGGGATCGATGAAAGTTTTTTCTTGGGCTTTGTCAAGTCAGGGAAGGCCTTGATCAATTCTTGAGTATAGGGATGGCGCGGCTCATTGTAAATGGCGTCCACATCCGCGTATTCGGCAGTCACGCCGCCATACATTACCAGAACCCTGTCACACATTTCAGCCACAACCCCAAGGTCATGAGTCACGAAAATAATGGCCAGGCCGAGCTTCTTGCGCAGGCTGTCGAGCAGTTCCAATATCTGCGCCTGGATCATTACATCCAAGGCGGTGGTCGGCTCATCTGCAATGATGACTTGCGGGTTGCAAGCCAGTGCCATGGCGATCATTGCGCGCTGGCGCATCCCGCCAGAATATTGATGCGGGTAATGATCCTTGTGGTCTGCGGCGATGCCCACCAGGTCAAGCAATTCCACCACGCGTTCCTGCAAGCGCTGGTCACGCGGGAAACCAGGCTTGTGTTTGATGATCGCTTCCTGAATTTGATCGCCGACGGTCCGGACCGGGTTGAGCGCATTCATCGCGCCCTGGAAAACGATCGAAATATCCTTCCAACGAACGGCGTTTATTTCTTCTTCGCTGAGAGCCGTCAAATCATTGCCTTTGAAGAAAACTCTTCCGTTCACGATCTGCCCTGCTGAAGGCAGCAGTCGCAGCAAGGCCAGCATGAGCGTGGTCTTCCCGCATCCGCTTTCACCGACCAATCCGATTAACTCGCCTTCCTTCAAAGTGAAGCTGATATTTTCCACGGCGCGCGCAGGCGGATTGCCATTGTTCACATAATTGATGGATAGGTTTTGAACTTCAAGCAATACATTCTTTTCGGATGGAGTGCCCGCTTCGCTTCTGACCACGGGTTTGCCCGGCATTAAGTGGTGGGTATCCAGCCTTGGGTTTAATATCTGCTCAAGACCCTGTCCGAGCAGGGTCAGCCCAAGCACCACCCATACGATCCCGAAGCCAGGCACAACCAATGCCCACCACGCCCCTGTGGACATTGCGCCGCGCCCGAACGCGTAGTTAAGCATCTGACCCCACGAGAGCACGGTCGGGTCGCCGAGCCCTAAAAATGAAAGCGTGCTTTCAGCCAACACTGCCGAAGAGACGACCAAGACCGCCTGGACCACTAAAATCGGTAATACCAACGGCAGGATGTGACGACGAATAATATGCCCCTTGCTTGAACCTATGGCACGCGCGCGTAAAACAAATTTGCGTGATTTTACCGCCAGGGTCTGGGAGCGCACCATGCGGGCGGTGGTGGTCCAATACAACAAACCGATCACCAAAATAATATTGAAGATGGAGGGCCTGGTTAATGCGATCACGACCATCATGAGCGGCAGGTCAGGGATAACCAGCATGATGTCGGTAAAGCGCATAAGCAGGGTCTCTGTGCGGCCGCCATAAAAGCCGGCTACGATCCCGAACACGCCGCCGATCACCAGGGAGATGAACGCGGCGAAAAAGCCGATGGTCAGTGAGACACGCGCCCCGAAGATAAAGTTGGTCAACACATCCTGGCCGGCATCATCAGTTCCCAGCCAGTGTGCGGCGCTGGGCGGATTATAAATATCCGCTGTGGTGACGTCTTGAGTCGAACTTGGATCATATGGGGATAGGATCGGCGCGAATACAGCCACAAAAATAACAATCACAAGCATGATGAGACCGACCAGCCCCATGGCGTTGCTGCGAAAAACGCGCCAGAATTCCTGGAGGCGCGGTGCGCTGGAAAATTTTGAATTATGCGCTTCCATGGGTTACTCCATCTTCACGCGCGGATCGAGATAGGAATACGCCAGGTCTGCGAGCAGGTTGGCGATAATGACGGATACCGCGATCAGCAGGAATGCGCCCTGTAATATCGGGAAGTCCCTGCGGTTCAGGGCTTCAACGATGGTCATGCCCAGCCCCGGCCAGGAAAAGACGGTCTCGATCTGGATCACGCCGCCCACTGTAAAACCAAGGTTGATGGCAATGATGGTCACCAGCGGTAGCATCGCGTTTTTTATGGCGTGGTCTTTTAAGATTTGAAAAACGCTTAATCCTTTGGCTTTTGCCGTAAGAATGTAATCTTCCGAAAGTACATCCAGCAGGCTTGAGCGCATGATCAACATGTACTCGCCCATATAAACAATCGTATATGTCAAGGTTGGGAGGAACATGTGCCGCGCGATATCACTCCAGCGGGTCAGGAGCGGGTAGGAAGACATGCCCGGGGTCGACATACCCGCGATCGGCATGCCGTGGTTGCTTCCCCAAAATAAAAGAATCACCCCCAGCCAAAATGTAGGGATGCTCCACGCGACAAGGCTTAAGGTTAATGATAAATAATCCAGCGAGGTGCGTGCCTTCCAGGCCGAGAACATGCCAAAGAAAATGCCGATCACGATCGCAAGGATCTGTCCCGCGCCGATCAACAGGACCGTATTCCACAGCCGCTCGGAAAGAATATCGACCACTGGTCGGTTGGTGTGAAAACTGATCATCAAGTCGCCCTGGATCAGGTTGCCCATGTAGATAAAGAACTGGGTATCCAAGGGGTTGACCGCGCAGCTGCCGATCTTAACCGGGTTGAGCGATTCGAAGCAATTGATGACCGGTTTATCGAGTCCATACCGAACTCGAATTGCTTCAATATTTTCCCTGGTAAGCCGTGGATCACGAATCCCCGCGCGGGCAGGGTCGCCGGGCAGAATGCGGAATAGAAAAAAATTCAGGATAATGACAAACAGGATCGTGAATAATGCCCAGCTAATTTTGCTTAATAAATAACGCCAGCGTTTCAAAGGCCATCCTTTTTCCCGCACCTCCAATTAGCAGGAGGTGCGGGAAAATATGAAATTAATTATTTAACAGGTTCGATCACCACAAGCGATGTCACATCACTTAATTCGATCTTGGGGAAATCTGTCAACCAACCCGTGAAGCGGTCCGTTCGAAAGGCTTGAACATTCTGTTCGTAGTAAGGGATGATATAAACCACATCATTAAATGCGACTTCCTGCATTTTCCAGACGAGTTCCTTGCGCTTATCAAGATCAAGCTCCACGGCCTGCTGGGCATAGAGCGCGTCAAACTCCGGGTTGGAATAACCTGTCTCGTTATAGCCTGTGGGGATCTCGCCAGTGGTTTGTACATTAAGCAGCAGGTTCGGGTCTGGATCAGAACCCCAGCCCCACAGGATAATGTCATAGTCGAAGACCGGACAGCACTGGGATGTCAACGCATCCGGGTCAGTCGCCGCCAATTCAGTCTTCACGCCAATTGCAGACCACATTTCAGAAAGCAGTTCCGCCTGTCGGGGGGCGTCAATGCTATCGCTCGGCCAGTTTATGCGGAAATTAAGCGGTTGGGAACCATCCGGCATTTCGCGGATACCGTCTCCATCTTTATCCGCGTAACCGGCATCGTCCAGGATCTGGTTCGCCTTGGCGACATCGAACTCATAATCTTTGATTGTGTCGTTATACCAAAAGCCCAATCCGTCAGGGATCAAGGTTAGGCCTGGAGTCCCGTACCCAAGCAGTACCACATCAATTAACTTCTGCTTGTCTGTCGCGTGTGCCATGGCAAGGCGGACGTTGCGGTCTTGCAGAGCGGGGTGGCCGGTGCAAAGACCGCCCGCATCTGTGGGACAATTTTCCGGGGTGGCTTGATTGAGGATAATATCTGAAACACCTGGCGCGAATGGAGCACCGTTGATCACTGTGACAGTGGCTTCCTCTTTTAATGTCCCAACGGCAGTCGCGGGCATTTCAGTGATCATATCCACCTGTCCGCTTTTAATGGCCTGTACAAGAACATCCTGGCTTTCAAACGTTTGGAATATTATTTCATCCACTTTTGGAGGGGTCTGGAAATGTTCCTTATTGGCCGCAAGGTGAACAAATTCATTTTGTTTGTATTCGACCAACTTGAAAGGGCCAGTGCCGATCATTTCGAAATTTTCAAATTCAACAGCCGCAGCGCCTTCGGCATGATCCTTCCAAATGTGCTCAGGGAGAATGTACATGAAGACCAATTGGCTTTCAATATTTGGGATCGCTTCGGAGAGGGTCAACACAACTGTGGAGTCATCCGGCGCTTCCACGCTTTCAATATAGGCTGTGTATGAATTCATATAGGGGAAATCGTCATGCGTCTTGTACAGTTCGTAGGAGAACTTAATATCTTTAGAGGTCAAAGGCTGTCCATCATGGAACTTGACCCCTTGATGGATCTTGTATGTGTAAACCAGACCATCCTGAGAATGTTCGACGCTGTCGGCGAGTCCCAAAGAAAAGGTGCCATCAAGGTTTAGCTTATACATGGCATCATACACCAGGGCAAAGATCGTATATGCTTCAGTAAGAACCGCGGAACCGGGGTTGACCGTATCCGGGCTGCCCGCCCAGCCGATCCTCGCAACTGTTGGCTGCCCGCCCGAGCTTCCACAGGCGGAAAGGATCAAGGCCGCCAGTAAAAATACATACAGCACCTTTTTTTTCATGTTTTCTCCTCCGTTTGGTAAATTAATCATATTCCCAAAAACAATATACGCCATGACAGAATTCATCTGCCATGGCGCAGTTGGTCGTTAATAAATAACGAAATCGCTCAGGGGAATATCCACTGGTCGGGAATTTTACTGTAAATTCCAGATTAGTGAAAGTAAATCTCAACCGTTTACCAAATGACAAGCCACCCAATGTTGAGGTGCTGCCTCACGCCATTCAGGGACATGAGTCTTGCATTTTTCAACAGCCACAGGACAACGCGGGTGGAAGCGGCATCCAGAAGGTGGATTGATCGGACTGGGCACATCCCCGACTAAAATTGTGCGCTTCCTTGCCCGTTCCTTGCGCGGGTCAGGGACCGGAACAGCAGAGAGAAGCGCCTGTGTATAGGGGTGGAGAGGGGTTTCGTAAAGATCGTTCCGTTCGGCGATTTCAACGATCACACCGAGATACATCACCGCCACCCGGTCACAAATATGGCGCACCATGCTCAGGTCATGAGCGACAAAAAGATAGGTAAGCGAAAGTTGATCCTGTAATTTTTCAAGCAGATTAACAACCTGGGCTTGAATGGACACATCCAAGGCGGAAATCGGTTCATCACAGACGATGAACAGCGGGTCCGATGCAAGCGCGCGCGCTATGCCAATGCGCTGGCGCTGTCCGCCTGAAAACTCGTGCGGGAAGCGATTGATATGCCGCGCATTCAAGCCGACCAATTCAAGCAGGTCTTTAACGCGCGCATCGCGCTCCTGTTGATTTGTTATGAGCTTGTGCACGCGCAAAGGCTCACTGACAATGGCATTCACGGTCCAACGCGGATTGAGTGAAGCGTAGGGGTCCTGGAATATCATCTGCGCCTTGCGACGGATGTGCATCAATTCGCTGCCTTTGGCATCATGCACACTATGGGTATCAATGATCGTTTTGCCGGATGTCGCTGGATATAAACCAAGCAGGGTGCGGCCGGCGGTCGTCTTGCCGCAGCCACTCTCGCCGACAAGCCCCAGTGTTTCACCCTTTTGAATGTCAAAGGAAATCCCATCCACAGCGCGGACTGCACCAACCACGCGCTCGATCACGATCCCTTTTGTTATGGGAAAGTGCTTGGTCAGATTCTCCACATGCACAAGAGTTTCGGTCATCGCAAGCCTCCCGTCTTGACATTCACCCAACAGGCCGCCTTATGCTTATTCTCGATCTCAACCAGTAAAGGATTTTCGTTGATACAGCACTCCTGAACAAATTCACAGCGCGGGGCAAACGGACATCCGCGCGGTTCCGATAATAAATTTGGCGGCACGCCTTGAATGGATTTTAAATTCTTTTCGCGGCGGCGGTCAGCACGCGGCAAGGCTTGAAGCAAAGCCAATGTATAGGGATGAAGCGGGCTGTCATACAGATCGTCAACTTGAGCTTCTTCAACGATAAAGCCTGCATACATAACGATCACCCTGTCAGCCATCCCTGCGACGACGCCCAGATCGTGTGTGATCCAGATCATTGCCATGCCAACATCTTCCTTCAACCGTTTCACCAATTCGATGATCTGCGCCTGAATGGTTACATCCAGAGCTGTAGTTGGCTCATCAGCGATCAACAGGCTGGGAGTACACGCCAGCGCCATCGCGATCATGACCCGCTGACGCATGCCGCCTGAAAATTGGTGGGGGTAATTCCCAAGACGGTTTTCCGCATCCGGGATCCCGACCCAATCCAGCAGGGTGATGGCGCGCCGTTTTGCCTGTTCCGCGTCCATTTGGGTATGTGTGCGCAATGTTTCGGTGATTTGACGACCGACCGTCAAAACAGGATTAAGACTCGTCATTGGGTCTTGGAAGATCATGGCGATCTCTTTGCCGCGGATGTCTTCCATCTCGTTCTCGCTTAACTGCAGCAGGTCTCTGTCTCGATAATTAACAACTCCGCTGACAATTTCACCGGGCGGCGTCGAAATGAGTTTTAGTATCGACATCATGGTCACAGATTTCCCGCAGCCGCTCTCGCCGACCACAGCCAGGGTTTCACCCTCTTTCAGCGAAAATGAAATCCCATTGACGGCGTACACAGTTCCTTCGGGCGTATGGAATCGCGTCCTTAAATCTGTTACTTCCAAAAAAGTATGTGTCGTATCCATCATTTACACCGTTCGACTGCGGGGATCGAGCGCATCGCGCAGCCCGTCGCCGAGAAAGTTGATACTCAGGGTGATCAGCACGATCAACATACCAGGAAAGAACCACAGCCAGTACGCCGATTCAATATAGCGATAGGCATTTTCGAGCATATTGCCCCATGTGGCTGTGGGAGCGCGGACGCCCATGCCCAGAAAGCTGACATACGCTTCCAAGGAAATCGCGCCAGCTACACCCAGCGTAGCGGAGACTACGATCGGTGCAATGCTGTTTGGCAGGATATGCTTGAAAATAATTTCCCAGTTGGGAGTGCCGGTTGCCCGCGCCGCCAGAATAAATTCGCGTTCCTTGATGGATAGAAATTCCGCGCGGACAATGCGCGCCAGATAGGGCCAGCTTGTCAGCCCGATGATAAATATAATGACGATCACGCTTCCGCTTAACTCGCGTCCAAGAATATTTATATTTGATATTTTTCCTGAGAAAAATTTTGACATGACGATCAGTAAAAGCAGTTGCGGCATGTTCAGCATGGCTTCTGTGAAGCGCATGAGAACCGCGTCGATCTTTCCGCCGAAATAACCGGCAAGCGCTCCGATCAAGATCCCGATCGCTACTTCAACAATCGCCGCCGTGATCCCGATCAAAATGGATATCTGCCCTCCGTACACTGTGCGCGCAAAAATATCACGCCCAACGGTATCCGTGCCAAAAAAATGCTGCGCGCTGGGCGGCTGTAAACGTTCTTTTGTGTTTGTAAAATTTGAATATTTTTCCGTAACAAAAAACGCTCCGCCAAAAGAATACAGCGTCAGCAGGATCAAAACGATGCCACCAAAGATCGCCATTTTATGGCGTCGGAATCTGCGCCAGGTGAGGTTGCCAAGTGATAAAGGCGGCGCTTCGATTTCAGTGACGACGAAAGCTGAAGATTGTTTTGGAAAGTCAACTGGGGTTGTCATGGCGCTCCAGGATTTTTCTAATCGAATCTAATGCGCGGGTCAAGCCACGCATAAACAATATCTGTAAGGATCTGAAAGAATACCACTGACACAGCGATCAACATGAGAATTCCCATTACCACGGGTGTATCTCCGCGGTCAATGCCGTCAATAAATAATCTGCCCATCCCTGGCCAGGCGAAGATGCGTTCTGTGACTACCGCGCCACCGAGTAGTAATGGCAGATCAAGCCCGACGATTGTAACGATGGGCAGGGATGCATTCTTAAGCGCATGGATATAGGTGACCTCACGTCTGGGCAATCCCTTGGAACGCGCCGTGCGGATGTAATCCTGTCCCAGAACCTCCAACATGGTGCTGCGAATATAGCGGCTGTACGCGGCAAAGCTGATAAAAGCGATGCTAAAGACCGGCAGGATCATGTGGATAAAGATCTGCTCAGGCGTCTTGCCGATCTTCGGGTCGAACATTCCAACGGTTGGGAGATGCGGCAGCCCCCAGCGTTGAAAATTGATCGAAAAATGTACATGGTTGTCAGTGCAACAAAAAAGATGGGCATTGAATACCCAAAAAATAAAATGGCTGTAAGAATATTATCGAAAGTTGAATATTGCTGTAAGGCGGAATAGATCCCCACGAGTAAAGCGCCCAGCACAATGACCACTTCAGCGGTAAGCATGAGGATCAATGTATTCGGCAGGCGTTCCATGATTACTGTGATAACAGGTCTTCCAGTTTGTACGATCGAAGTCCCAAAGTCGCCGCGCAGAACTCCGAGACGTTTTCCCTGAGTCTCTGCACTGCCATCCCCGTCCAGGTCCACCTTTGTCCAATTGTTTCCAACGAGCCAGTACAGGTATTGGATATAGATCGGTTTATCCAGCCCCAGTTGACGTGTAAGCCGCGCGCGATCCTCCGGTTTCGTCGGCATTCGTCCGCCCATGGTGGCGAGCGGATCGGTCGCATTTTGCATCAACACGAACAGGATCAAACTGATGATGAGCAATAAGGGTATGGCTTGCAGTAGGCGGCGGACAATGTATCTTGTCATGGGAGCACCTTCAAATCAAATGGAAGGGGTTCTGCGTAGTTATTCGATAATCCCGCAGAACCCCTTTGGAATTTTACTTGATCAGTCTATTACTTGAGGTCCCATTCCATAATATTATAGAATGCGGTTGCGCCGGAGACTTTAACATTGGTTAAGCGGGAGCTGATCGCCCAAATGTCTGGATCCCAATAGATACCGATCCAGTACGCCTGGTCAAAGATCAATTTTGAGATCTCATGGAATGTCTGCTCACGGGCGGCGGCGTCTACTTGAGAACTTTCCTTGGCAAAGAGAGCCTCCAGATCCGCATCGCAGACTGCCTGCCAATTGGTGCCATCCGGGGTCTCATCGGTGGGAATATTATCGCACTTCCATTCGGAGGTGTAGGCATCGGGGAAGTTGGCTGTAGTGGAATACTCCATCAAGTCAAGTTCACCCTTCGCAGCAGGACCGCCTTCGGCGTAGCCATCGAAGAAGTTTTCAGCATTGATCAATTCCGTGCCGATACCAACCTCAAGAAGCTGCTGTTGGAAGACTGCCTGGATTTCCTTGCGGATTTCGCGGGTGGTGGTTCCGTAGGTCAGGACGAGTTCAACGCCGTCCTTGTCACGGGTTCCGTCGCCGTTGCTGTCTGTCCAGCCGGCGGCATCGAGCAGTTCGTTCGCCTTGGCAGGATCATACGGATAGGGGGCAATAGTCGGGTCAACAAAGGGCATGTTATCCCAATATGTGGCGGCGACTCCGGTGCGTCCAAGCAGCAGGTCAGTCACAAGGGACTGGCGGTCAATGGCATAAGCGATTGCCTGGCGCACGCCCTGTTCCTTCAAGGCAGGATGGCGGTTCTCGTGCAGGCTCACGTAAAGGCCTTCGTTATATCCAGAAAAAGCGGTGAACATTTGAACGCCGGCTTCTTCAAGAGATGGAATGTCTGAGTACGCGATGAATGTGCCCAAATCGCCTTCGCCAGATTTCAGAGCGGCGATCTGTGAAGCATCATCAGGAACGAAACGGATGAAGATCTCGTCCAGTTTGGGGCGTCCGAGCCAGTAGTTTTCGTTGGCAACGAAGCGGGCGAATGAACCAGCTTCCCATTCAGCAAAATTGAACGGACCGCAGCCAACCATCGGAGCGCGGTTGTATTCGGCCGCGTTCAGGTTGCCGTCTGCTTCAAAGACAGGCTGAAGAACATGCTTGGGGATGATACCCTTCCACAAAGTCGCTGCCCAAGGAGCGAAAACTTCCTTGAAGGTAACGACAACGGTCTGCGGGTCAGCGGCGACAACACTTTCCATCTCGTCATACGGGCTCTGGGATGAAACTGTATTGTTCGGATCCATATACATTTCGTATGTGAAGACAAAGTCATCCGCGGTGATCGGCTCGCCATCAGACCAGACAAGATCATCCCGCAGTGTTAAGGTTAAGACTTTGCCGTCAGCTGAAATCCCGCCATTCTCTGGAGTGGGCATTTCTTTAACGAGCACGGGAACAGGATTATTCTGATCATCATAGTTCCACGCGTAGCAGCTCCAGATCTGATACGTGATCCCTGTGAACCACTGATTGGTGTACAGCGGATTCAGGTTATCAAACTCCTGTGTGAAAATGAAAGTTGCGACTTTTTTATCAGCCGCTGCAGCTGGCGCTTCGGTCGCGACGGCAGGTTCTTGCCCTGCAGGCGCTTCGGTTGCGGCAGTTCCGCCACCACATGCCGAGAGAACCATTATGAGAGCGGCCACCAGGAACAATACAGACTTCAGGTGTTTCATTGTTTTCTTCTCCTTTTTTGATTTGGCTGGCGTATGGACGTTTTGCGCCATACGTTACTCATTAAGTAATTGTAGCTCTGGAATCTTGGCCTTACGCGTATTTGCATCGAACAAACAGCCGCTGGTCAATACATGAATGCGAACACCGCTCACAGCGACCGCTCCGCCGTTTTCGATTTCCGCCACATTCGTAGACTCTATCTCGCTCCCATCCACGATCGTGACCGCGCCCGTGCCTGCTACTGTTATGAATGATTCGTCTTCCACAATGGCGGCGGTATTCTCATCAATGCCAATCCCTAACAAGCGCGGATGTGCCGATATCAAATATAATAATCTGCCAAGCCTATCCCGCTGACGAAAATGCTGATCGAAAACGATCTTATCAGTCAGCCCCAAGCCTGGAGCGAACTGAGCCATTCCTTCGCGCGGAGTTGCTCCGCCTTTCCCGTATGCGATCATCACTTTCGGCATAACCGCCGCGCCGGCGCTTGTTCCGCTGATGATCACGCCGCGCCGATACGCTTCCAAAATTGCAGTTTCCAGCGGAGTTCCACCGATTGCAGACGGCAAGCGCATCTGAGCTCCACCTGAGATGAAAATGCCGCTCGCAGATTGAACTGCTCTAAGCAGGCTATCATTGAAAGACTCTGCCCGGGAGCGAAATTCCAAGCTGTGAGCAGAACGAGCGCCTAATTCCAAAAATATGGTGGCATAGTCCCTGCCAGTATTCTTCAAAATCGAAGGCTGTGGAAAAATAACAATTTCCGCATTCCCTCCGCCAGCGCGCCTGACAAACTCCTGCAGCACGACAGGTTTTTTATGATTTTCGTTACCGCCGATCGGCATCAAGGTAGTCATGACTGCGCTTTCAAAAAAGTGACCAGATGATCGGCGGTAGCAAGAATATGATTTTTCATGGCTTGTTCAGAGTCGGTGGCATTATGCGATTCCAGCGCGGCAATAATGGCTCTGTGTTCAGCAACATCTACAGGGTCGCGTTCAGGGAGAGGGTGGACCGCGGTCGCCGCAAAGTTAGCGATCAGCATCGTTGGGAAGGTTGCTCACATTTGGTTTAATGTGCGGATCAAATATTCATGCCTGCTTGCCAGATATATTTGCTGATGCAGTTTTCTGTTTAACTCCCGATATTTTGAAACAAATTCCGGCGCACCATATTTTTCCACGTCCACCTGCAGCTCTTTGATAACAGCCAATTCTTTTGGCGTAATGATCACGGCCGCGATGGAAGCTGCGCGGCTTTCCAAAAATGCGCGATGGGAATAAAGGTCAAGAATATCGTCTATCGAAAAAACCACCACCCGCGCTCCACGGTACGGCACATGTTCAATTAACCCCTCCGCGGCAAGTTCTTTAAGCGCCTCACGCACAGGCATTTGGCTGACCCCCAGGTCCTGAGCAATGCGCTCCTGACGCAGCCATTCGCCGGGTTTATAATGCCCATTAAGAATCGCTGCGCGCATTTGTTCTGCGACAATATTACGCAATTGCTTGTGCGACGGAGTATCTGTAAGCAAGGGTTCTTCTTTTCCTGATAAATTAGATATAATATCTAATTAGAGAATATCATGTTTTACAAGGCATCGTCAATAGGGTTACAATATTTTAAGGTGAAAAAGGCGGCATCATTATGGATAATCCCATCAAATTGACGGAAAAATACGAGCGGAACGGCTGGCCGTCTCTAAAGAGACCTGACATCAAACCGCCTGTGGGATGGAATCTCTCGCTTCTCACCTCCCTTGAGCGGATTCGGTCTCACGCGCTTTCATCTCAGGGTGAGATCGCCTGCATCAAAGACGGAGAGACACTTTCCGATGTTTTCAGTATGTCTGCGGATGGCGGCTGGCTTTCACGGGTCACAACCAATCGGCCGCTGGCGGCGTATTGGGATGACGAGATCCCAGAATGGTCACCCGATGGCAATTGGCTGACCTTCGGGATCGACGGGCATGTCCACATCGTTCCGCGCACGGGCGGGCTGCCCAAAAAGATAACAGACTTCACCACCTCTGCAAGCGGCGCGCGCTGGATGCCCGACTCGCGGGGCTTGATCGTTACTGTTGAACGAAACGATACCGATCAATTACTCCTCACCGACCGCGACGGCTGCTGGCCGCGGGCGCTAACTACAGATACCATCGGCGATCATTGGGACGCGCGTCCTTCGCCTGATGGGGAGTTTATTGTTTTCAGCTTGCGCCGCTTTGATGATCTAAATAGACTCGACATTATTTTGCTTGAGATCACCACTGGAAAACAAACTACTTTATATGGGAAACCTTCCACACGCACATTGTCTCCGAAATGGTCGCCAGACGGCAAATGGATATCATTCATCTCTCAGGAAACAGGCCGGGAAGAGTTGTATCTTATAAAGCCTGATGGTGAAGGGCTGCATCAGCTCACAAAAACAGGGCGGGATATTTTTCAATACGAATGGTCGCCTTCCGGGAAACAGATGCTCGTGGTGGTGAACCGAAACGGTTCATTTGAGTTAATGCTCCTCGAAACAGAAACAGGCGCAATGGTCGAATTAAGAAGCGAGGTTGGCGTCCACTCGAATCCGAGTTGGGCTGGTGATGAATCATTTATCACGTTTGAATTTGAAGGTCCTGCCCTTCCCCCCGATCTGTATCGTATGGATCTTTCCAGTAAAAAAGTTGCACAGTTAACTTTCTCAACTCCGTTGGCGATTCAAAATAATAAAATGGTTGTCCCAAAAATTGTTTCTTACAAGAGTTTTGACGGCTTGGAAATTCCCGCATTTTTATACCGCCCTGAAAAATCGAACGGCGCGGCGATCTTATATCCGCACGGCGGGCCGAAAGACCAATATGGATTTGGCTGGGATGAACTCGCGCAATATTTTACAGCGAAGGGATACACCTATCTTGCGCCAAATTATCGAGGCTCAACAGGGTATGGACAGGACTTCGAACGCGCCAATTACAACGATTGGGGTATCGGCGATACGCAGGATTGTCTGCACGGCGCAAAATATTTACGCACATTTAAAGATATCCAGCCTGACAGAATTGCGATCAGCGGCGGAAGTTACGGCGGATACATGACGATCAATGCACTCTCGCGTGACCCCGAATATCTTTTTGCGTGCGGTGTTGCCAAGTACGGCGATGCAAATCTGCTCAGTTCTTGGGCGCAATGTGAGAAGCGTCTGCGTCTGTATACTGAAGTTTTCCTGGGTCATCCGTCGGATAATCTTGGTATTTATCAACTAGGCTCCCCGTTGAATGATGTAAAGAATATCCAAAAACCTGTCTTAGTTTTGCATGGCTTGTTGGATACGGTCGTTCCGCCCGAAGCCAGTGAAGAATGGATCGAAGCGCTGCGCCGTGAGGAAAAGGTTTTTGAATATAAAATCTACGGAAACGAACCGCATGGCTTTTTACGCCGTGAAAATCTTTATGATGTGTATGAGCGGATGGAAAGATTCCTGGATTGGTATTTACTGCCGAGGTAATATAAATGGATCTTAAAATTCAAAAAGAATCCCCCGAACATTATCAGGCAATCCACGATATCCTGATTTCCTGCTTCAAGAGTGAAGCCGAAGCAAAACTTGTGTCAGCTCTCCGAGAGAATGACAAAGCTGTCCTGGCATTGGTTGCGCTGCATGAAGGCGAGGTCGTTGGACACGTTATGTTCTCCCCCGTAACCACCTCCCCTCCTGCGATTGCTTTGGGACTTGGACTTGCTCCATTAGCCGTAAAGCCTGCATTTCAAAGGCGGGGTATTGGCAGAAAAATAGTTCAAGATGGATTACTCCTGTGTAAGGAAATGAATTTTGACTATGTGGTTTTACTGGGTGATCCAAAATATTATCAACGTTTTGGATTTATAAAAGCCAGCGATCTTGGAATAAAAAATGAATATGGGGTGGATGAGCCTTTCATGTTGATCCAATTCAATAATGTGCCACTGCCTGATAGTTTGGTTCGGTACTGTGATGCTTTTTCTTTGTTTTCTGTTTAAGGAGGTAAAAAATGAATGGTGATTTATTGACTACACGCATAATAGATTTCTTTAATTTCGATGCTCTGACATGGGACGCTGTCGCGGAACTGCCCAGGGATGTCCCGCTTATCCTGCCACTGGGATTCGGTTACGATCTAAATCTGCTCGCCGCTCAATTGGGATCTCCGCCACGCATTGGTATTTTGCCTGCTATACCATTTGGCTGGCGCGGGAGCGGAATCGAGGTGTCTGATGCCATCATGATCCAAGTTATCGTGAATTTGCTTGACAGCCTAAGAGATGACGGATTTTCAAGGGTCTACTGCCTTGCACCGCAAGGAATTGATCCGCAAGCATCATATATCAATTCTCATTCTGCATCATTTCTACGCTTGCCGAATTTCACAGCACGCTCGTCGGTTGTACACCTTCCTCCAGATAGTGAGCGTGAAAAGGTAATCCTTATCCCGATCGGACACACAGAACAGCATGGATACCACCTCCCCCTTTCAGTAGACACCATTATTATTGATTCGATAGCTCAAGATACAACCGCTAGAGTGCCTACGCGCAGTTTCGCGTTACCCGTCTCGCCTTATGGTGTTAGCACACACCGCGCCTCGTTCGCCGCGACGCTCAATGTCGGCGGACGAGCATTCGAAGATTTTTGGGGCGCAGTGATCGATGTGCTCGCCGCGCGAGGATTCAACCGCTTTTATCTTATGAGCGGACATGGGGGGAATTCCTCGTTTTTAGTTAATGTTGTAAAGTACGCCGGAGAACGCCATCGCCGGATTTTTTGCGCAACCGCTTTCCTGCACACCTCGGGAGCCATCGGGTCAGCCGCGCTGGAGAAATACCGCACTTCTCCGATAGGCGGCATGGGACATGCTTGCGAACTTGAGACATCCTATTTACTTCATTTGCGTCCCGATCTTTGCCGAATGGAACGAGTAGTGGACGAAATGGACTTCATCTCCACACCGGATTATTATATGGATTGGATCGAGGGCGGTTCCTTAGTTGCCAACCCGCCCTGGGATGACGACACAAAAACGGGAGCGTACGGCGCAGGCAGTCACGCAACTGCAGAAAAAGGCCGCCTCTGGCTGGAGGCGGCTATTGAAGAAAAGATAGACCATATTGAACAAATTCATGAGCAGCATGAGCGCCGCGAAAAGAGAAGAAATGAAGGCTACGGGCTGTGGGGTAAGTTCACTTAACTACGAAACTATACTTCACACCGCAAAATGATGTGCGGCCAACGCGCAATGTCCAGACTGTGGAATAAGTATCCGGCTTGCCAGGCGCGGTAAGTAAAAACTGGACTGTGATCTCGCTTCCTGTTGAAACAGTTTTTGGAAGATCCTGAATCGGCTTGCCGTCATTACGCAAACCGCTCTTGTATCTAAAATCCACGCTATCGCTCAACCAGGCCCTTGTGCCGTTATTGAACAATGTAATTGTCACATAAAAACTTTTACCCTGTTCAACAGCAAATCCCATTGGCGGAGTTCTGCCTCTAATAGCACAAGTCCATTCACGTCCGGTATAAATGCTCCCCCCCGGGGCGCCGTTCCCACCCCCTTCACCACCAGGTATTTGAAGGATGACCGCGGGTGTTGTAGTAAATGTCGGCAGCGGAGTCAGTGTAGGCAAAGCATATATGAATGTCGGTAAAGTAGGCGCAGAAATCAATGTTCCGGTCGGAAACGGGGTCAGGGTTTGGGTTAGAGTCGGCGGAGAAAAAATAGCGGTCTGCGTACCAGCGGCGGCGGCTGTCTGCGCGATGGGCGTTCCCAACGATTCAGGCCCCACAGGCTGCGGCACCTGGGTGGAAGCGCCAAACGCGGGCAACGCGCAGGCAAGCAAGGACAGGCTGGCAACAAATAAAACTATTTTTCGACTGATTCGGGATCCCAACATATGATCATCCTCATTTTCTCTCATCCATGATTCTATCAGTAAACCAGAGATGATAAATAACTGAAACGATTGTAATATGCATCAAATTCCTTTGTGCCTGATAAACTCCTCGCCTTTTCCAATCAAATCATCGTGATCGTCAGGTACAGGCAAGCAGGCAAGCAAGTCTTGTGTCTTTTCGCGCAAAACCTGACGGGCGGGCGGCTCGCCGGCCTCCTGCCATTTTTCCATACTGTAGCGCGGATAGACCTTGCTGACGTAATATCCCGTTTTGTAATTCTTTAACGTGGACGGCTGACTCAAGAAACTTTTACCTGGCCCCACTTTATTGATCTCGTTCAACGCCGAGTTGACATCGTCAAGCTGAAAACCGTTCGCGAATCTCAACGCCTGGTCAATGATCTCGTGGACGTGAACGATGGTGGTTGGCGAGATGGACTTCGAGCCAAGAGAATCACCGACGAACGGAGCCAGATGTCCGCTTGATAGAAGGAGCGCAAGGGTGTTCATCCAATAGGTGTCGGCGGCGATCAGATCCATACCCCAACCTGTGCCACTTCCTGATGTTGAGCAATGCGGAATGCCGTAATGTTTCATCATTTCGGAACACGCCACGCTGATCAGAACGCTTTGCGGGTCATAGAAGTTTAACATGGTGCGCATGTCAAAATAAACGGGCAACATACCGAGCAGGATCGGCGCGCCTTTTTTAATGGTCTGGCTAATGACGAGACCCGCGAGCAGCTCTGCCATGAGCAGCGTGAGGATGCCTGCCGGCGTGAGCGGAGTGGAAGCACCCGCCATGCTGTAATTCGAGAAGATAAGCGGCAAGCCGCGTTCAATGGAAATCTTCATCTTATCCACCGTACCCGCGTTCATACAAAGCGGACTGACAGGATTGAAATAAGGAATGATAAAAGGTTTCGTGCCTAGATCACCATGCAGCTTCTCATACATATCCATCACATCTGGAAATTTGTGTTCATCCGAAACCAGCAGTACCAGTGGCTTAGTGGTGTTCGATATATGTTCAAGCGAACCGATCAGATCGCTCTGGCCTTCAGGCACATCGCGAACAATGCCAACTGTGGAGATCACGTCGTACAGCGGCAATGCAGAACCAAGCCGTACCAGGTCGCGGAAATTTTCACGCTTAAATATATCCAATTTTTCATCTACGGGATTTTGGTAGAACAAAGCGGTCACACCCACACCAAAGCTCAAACGATTTTCACCAAGTTTCAGTTTATGTTCGCCACAACGATCGTAGAGATCAATTGTCTTCGGCGCGGACTTGATCGCCTCCTCAACAATTTCAGCTGGGAACTTAATGATTCGATCTTGAGATTTTAATCCTAGCTTACGCTCAAGTAGTTGGAGAATTTCAGGTGAATCAACCCTGACGCCAGTCTCACTTAGAACGCGGAGAGTATTGCGGTGTGCTTCCTGAATTTGTTCCTCGGTCATTAAAGTTAAGTGCGGACGAACGTTGTTCATAAGGTATTCTCCTCTCCCTAATTTTACAGTAAAAAAGTGACAGCCATTTAAAAATGACTGTCACTTCGTGCAAGTTACCTCTGCTTTTCCCAGATTTGGCGATCTTCTGGTTTCTCGGCATCCAGGTAGAGCGGATCAACCTCCTTGAATATCTTATGCCCATGCGAGGTCCATAACTCGGCTGCAAGTTTGCGACCGTCACAATCAACACCTTGAGGAGAAAAATATTGACAGATGCGGGTCACATCACGTAAAAAGATGCTCCAGGAAGCGGGGTTTGCCTCGGGCAATACAACCTGCGGAAAATCGATCAGGGTAATATCGCCCTCCCAGTATAAGATGTTGTAGGCCGACAAATCGCCGTGAATGCGATTATGGGTAAGCATCAAGTCAATGTTTCGCACTACGCGATCATAAAGAGATCTTGCTTCATCCAATTCCAACGCGACGGTGCTAAGCGCGGGAGCAGAGGTGTCTATGTCGCCCACATAACCCATCAGGATGGCGTTCTTCTCCATCGCATAAGGCTTGGGGACATCCACACCAGCCTCGTGAAGAAGCTCAAGAGTCTTGAACTCATAGGCGATCCACGATTGATGGCGGAGTCCTTCCCCGTAACTTGAGCGCTTGGCGATGGCGTGGACATCACCGCTTTTGACGAGAGCATTACCATCCTCGCCAAGATCAACCCGTCCAACGCGATATTGCTGGTCGTTCTTTAAATTGCGGAGCGAGCGCGGACGATAAACCTTCGCAGCCACCAACGGCGCATCCACTTCGACCCCGGACCTGCATTGGTATACTGACGCTTCCTTGCCGCCTTTGACTCTGCGCAAGACATCCGAGATCCATTTGTGTTCGTAGAAATCACCGAGCGAGTCAAGCAGCCACCATTCCTCAAAGCGCGCGGCTTTGTAGGTGAATTTGAAGCTGCTCTTCGAATCATCCTGTGCCTGAACAAACTTTTGGACAGACAAAGGCACTTTCTTCGGGTTGCGCAACGGATGTTTCTCTTTGCGCACGCCGGGGCGGACATAGTTATTTAATTGTTCGTTATCATCCAATTCATTGAAGAATTCGATTGCATCATTTGTATTCATTGCTGTTATTTACCTTGATAATAAAAAAACCACAGGAAATGACCTCCTGCGGCAATGGAATCAAAAACCGCAGGGCGAGACGCACCTGCGGTTGACTAGTAAACTAAAACAACTTAAGTCGTTACTACAACAACCCTTCAGAAGGCGCGCTCAAAACAAGTATGGTGGATAATGTGCTGACTTTCATGTTTACGTGCCTCCTTTAGAAATAAGATGATGTAGTGACAGGATTTTATAGCAAGACCCCTGTAACGTCAAGTAATTTTGTGAGCGGAGCGCGGGATTTCGGGCTGCTTTTTGAATGAAGCGGACTGAAGTCCGCACTCCATTTTTACTTTTCCTCGCGCGAAGAAGGACCGTGAGATACAACACAATGCCGAAATTAAAGAATGACGCGCCACGAATATCTGGCACGGAACCGATGAAGGCATCTTTGGGCCAGATCAAGGCCAACCAGTCTGCAAGCTGGGGGATGATGGTTTTGTCATATAAGATAATTGCCAGCGCGCCGACAAATGCGCCGGTCACATTGCCTGCGCCGCCGAGGATGGCCATTGTCAGGATCATGCTTGAGACGTGAAAGGCCATCAGGTCGGGCTCTACAAAGGAAAGCGTGCTTGCATATAATGCGCCAGCAATTCCCGCCAGAGCAGAACTTAACATCAACGAGATCGTACGGGAACGCGCCACGTTCACACCTACCGATAATGCGGCAAGTTCATCTTCGCTAAGTGCGATCCATGCGCGGCCAGTGCGGGATGCGATAAGGCGATGACTCATCCATGCGGCGAGAGTCACAACGCCGAGGACGAGGTAATATTTTTGGGTCTGGCCGAGCAGGCTGAGGTTAAGAAAATGAGGCGCGCTGATTCCACCGATCCCGCCCATGCCGCCGGTAAAGTCCAAATTTATAATCACCTGCCGAACGAGTAATCCAAGCGCAAGAGTCGCAACGGCAAAAAATCGCTGCGTAATCGTTGGGATAAGAAGCCTTTTAGTAAACCGAGAAACACCCCGACGCCCGCGCCAAGAATCGACACCAGAACAATATCAAACTTGGAAGTAAACAACGCGGTGATATATGCCGCGAGGCCAAAACTCGCGGCAAAACCAAGGTCGAGCATGCCTGTAATGCCAAGCGCGAGATTCAATCCCAGAGTAAGCAAAATAAAAATCACTGCAAGACGCAGAATGATTTGCCCGCTCTGCAAAACGAGAGGAGCAATTGCAAGCGCAAGCAATAGGAGGATAAACCAACGCTTCACACCCGCGTTTTGAACTGGCGCTGTTAAAATAATTGAATCGCGGACCGTGATTGACTCTGACTCCCCTTCCCCGCCGAAGCCAGTTGGCTTCCAGGCAAAGAGAATCACAAGCAGAGCAAGCAGCAAGGCAGGAGTCCACTGTGCGGTGAGATAGTAATCACTCAACGAAGAGACCACGCCAATTAATAGGCCACTGACCAATGCGCCGAACGGATTGCCGATACCGCCAAGCAAGGCGGCCATGAACGCGAAGAGTCCGCTCTGCGCACCGTGACTGCCAAATGGGCGTGAATAATACAGTGCGAATATAAAGCCTGCCGAACCGGCGAACGCACCGCCCAAGGCGAACGCACAGCGAATGGTTTGGTTGACATTGATGCCGATCATCTCTGCCATTTGGTAACTCTGCGATAAAGCACGGATGGCTTTGCCTGTGCGGGACTTTAACAAAAACCAGGTTGCGAATGCCACTAATGCAAACGCCATCAGAATAACAAAGACATCGCTAAAGCGGATGATGATGTTGAACGGCAAGCCCAGCGTTTTTACAAGATTGATCTCAGGCAATAAAGAAGGGATTCCATCGGTAGGTACTTCGGGTAAACCAGGGACGCTACGATGCTCACCGGGAATCCACGAGCCTTGAAAAGTGCGCCAAACAAGCGCGCCTTGAAAGAGAATAAACGAAAGCCCGAGCGTGGCGATTAAAGGCGCAAGGCGCGAATGCCCGCGGAAGGGAGAGAAAGCGAGGCGTTCCACGCCAACGCTTAGCAATGCGCCGAGCGTCATAGCGGCAAGAAGTACGAAAGCAAGCCCGCCGGCAATCTGCGGCGGCGGCCAATTTTGTTTGATGCCGACAATGTTAATGATTGAAGTTACCAGTGCGGTGCATAAAGCAAAGACATCCCCATGCGCAAGATTTAACGTGCGGACTGTGCTGTAGATCAAGGTCACGCCGATGGCATTGATGGCCAGAACCGCGCCATTTGACAAGCCGAAGATCAAGATTTGAACAAAGATTTCAAACAGATTCGGCGCGTTTGGGTTTGACTTATTTGCTGATTGGGCAGTTTGTGGAATTTGCTTCGTGGCCGACCAGATTACTTCGTAATCACCGTTACAGTTCGGTTGGCGATCATGCCAGTGGATCACGAGGCGGCCTGCGGACCTTGAGTCTGATTCAAACGAGGCGGATATGGTTACATCGTCACCAAGAATGGTTTCGAGTGTGTTGTTCGTTATCTTTGGCTGATTCGGTATGGGTATTTGTCCATAGGCGATGGCGGTACATGGGATTCCATTTGAGCCAGTGAAGTTATAGATCAACCCTGCAAGGGAAGAATTTTGGATCGTGAGAAATATCTTGAACGACTTACCATCAATCGAGGAGCCCGTCCCCTGCCATTGACCGTCGAGTGGAGAAGATGGGGCAAAGGTTGAATCTGCAACAACAGGCGTGCTTACAGGAGCGCAGGAAATCAGGAAAAGGAGTACCAATAAGATAAAGGGATATTTTTTCATGAGCATTTTCCATCTGCCCCCACAGGGCAATGAGTTGATGGATTCCAGAGGATTATCTCACGTGCTTATCAAAGAATCTCAAGGACCGCGCCATGAATTCAAACCACGGTTCCCCAATAAAGGAATGGCCTTCATCCTCCTGGGAAAATATCTGCGCGTCTTTATTCGCTGCTATGAAACCATCATACATTTTTGTGGACCATTCAGGCGGAGTGCCGGCAAATGTCAGACCGTCTTTTGTGCCGTAGTTGATCTGCACTGGCGCGCTGACGGTGTCCAAATGATAAAGCGGAGAAACGGCTTTCAGGATATCAGGATCAACCACAGAGTTAAAGTAGGAGGCGATCAAGTCAGGGGGAAGATCCAATGGCAGGATGTCTGAAGAGTTACAGCCATATTCAAGCTCTCCCGCGAACACATCGCCAAGGCAGCCTGGTCCCCAACGGGCAATAATATCCGCAAAATCCGCGCTGACCGAGGAATAAATGACGGCTGCTTTGACGCGCGAGTCGACGGCGAGCACTTTGAGAGTCACGCCGCCACCCATGCTGTGCCCCCACATACCAATGCGTTCAGGGTCAGCCTGCGGAAGCGAAGGAATGGCGTTCATCAAATTGATAACATCAATGGCGAGACCCGAGTAAAACAAACTTTCTCCAGTTTCAGAATCACCCCAACTGCGGTAATCTGACGAGAGAGTCAGATAACCACGGCGGTTGAAAAACTCCGCGGCACGGTCTGTACCGTCACCGGAGTTGTAAACCGTGCGCGAAAAGAATCCATGATTCATCATAATGACCGGATAGGGCGCACCACCGCTCTTTGGGATCTGCAAAATACCTGTGATGGTCAGTCCGTCGCTTGGATATTCAATTAAATAACGTGTGAAATTTTCTGTCTCAAGCAGTATTTCACGAAGTACGATCTTCCCGCTTTGAAATTTATGGCTGCGCAAGCCGTCAATGGTATACGGCTGGATCGCCTTTTCGGTCGCGCGCGTTGCAGTTGGAATTGGCGTGATCGTGGGCGTTAAAGATGCGGGGGTGATCATCACATTGGGCGGAGGCAGGGTGGCAGTCGGCAGAACGGAAGCAGGCGTACACGCCGCAAGAAAAATCAAGAGGAACAGGCTAATGCGGTGATTCACAAGCTCGGCGCTTTCCACTTTTTGATCGCATCCGCAAATGGAGGGAGGATTTTCTTCGCGCGGAATGGATACCAACCGATCTCGCCGCGCACAGCCTGTTCCTTTAATTCAGTCGAACCCCAGATCAAGGATGCTCCAAGAGCGCCAATCAGAGAGGATGCCCAGTTATTTAGCATGAATAATGAACCGAGAATGCACAATGCGCCGGCAGCCATCACGTACGGCCACCATAAATAACCAAAATATCTTTCTCCGCGAATCACCCAGATAAAACCCAATCCGATAATGAAAAGCGTGGCGATGCCGAGTAGAAATCCAAATAAATTCATTTTTCATTTTCCTTGATCGAAGCTAATTCAGTAGGCGAGTAAGCCATTCCACGCGGATTACGATTAAGCCAGTCAAATATAGTAGCGACAGGATATTCAGCCAGGATTTTTGCGTGGCGCGGATTCTTTGGATTTGCGGGGGGCATGTCCGTGCTTGATACGTTTTTGCTGGCGATAAAACTCGAATGAGTCCCAGAGCAAGGTCACACCGAGGATGCCGCACATCGCAGATAAATACAGGCTTGAGACAAAGAAAGATGCGACCTCAAACCCGATCCCATTGTAAAAGCGATCAAGGCCGGTATCCACAAATTGGTCATTTCACGCTCGATCTTCCTTACAGCGACATGTCCCAGCCAGACGCCGAGGAATGTCGCAAACGCGGAAGCAAATCCTAATAAATTAATTGCCATTTCGACTCCCATGAAAATATTTTTCTATTATAACGGGCGCGCAATATGCTTTCATTTTTAAGTAAACTCTTATTGAAACCTACAAAATCTACCTGTCCTAATTTGTGAATAAACATACAATAATCCAACCGAGGAGAGCAACCCAGGAGAAGGTGTATGCACATTGCGATCGTCGGCGGGGGCGTAACAGGTCTAAGCGCCGCGTGGGAATTACAACAACGCGGAATTAAATTTACCTTAATCGAAGCCTCTGATCACTGGGGCGGAAAAGTCGTATCATCAAAAATCAATTTAATTAACAATGCGAATTTTTTGGTCGAAGGCGGGCCAGACACCCTTATTACACGCAAGCCCGAGGCGTGGAATTTGGCGAACGAGTTGGGAATGCGCGATCAGATGGTCAACCCTGGTTCTGAAACCAACGGGACTTACGTGCTAGATCACAGTGTTCTTTACCCGATCCCTGTTTCGGCTTCACGATTCATATCCACTCCCCTCTTGACTGTCCGCGGAAAACTGCGAATGCTGGCGGAGCCATTTCAACCCGCCCGGCGAGACTATGAAGACGAGTCGCTTGCAGATTTTGTGCGCCGCAGACTGGGGCGGGAAGCACTGGAGAAATTCATAGGGCCAGTGCTGGGCGGAATTTACAATACAGACCCGGAAACTCAAAGTATCATGGTCTCCTCACCGGTTATGAGGGAGATGGAAAGAGAAGGCGGCGGATTGGTTGCGGGCGCAGCGCTGCGGGCATTCCGCGGAAGAAAAAAAAGCGGGCAAAAAATTCCGCGCTTTGTTTCATTCAAAAACGGATTACAAGCATTGACGGATGAATTAGCCCGTCAACTCAAAGGGGATTTACGTTTGAATACGCGGGTTGAAAGAATGTCACAGAACAATAATGGGTATCAAATATTCACGGAGGATGGAACCACAGTCCACGCGGACGGAGTGATTTTGGCAGTGCTAGCGAATCAAGCATCCGCGCTGATTAATGATATTTCCCCAGAAACCAGCCGGCGGTTAAGCGCGATCCGCCACCAAAACATTGGCACGCTTTCACTCGTGTATCGCAAGTCAGATATCCCCAGGCAACCCGTCATCAGCGGGGTAATGATCCCGCGCCGTGAAAAAAGAATGATCGACGCGATCACCTTCACGTCGCGCAAGATGCCAGAACGGTCAACGGAGGGATACGCTGTGCTCAGGATATTCATCGGGGGCGGCGCGCCTGAGATGGTGGAATTTGGCGATGAAAAGCTGATCGAGGCAGTCAAAAGGGAGCTCGCGGAATTGCTCGGTATCAGCGCCGCGCCGCAGACCTGGACAGCGTTCCGCTGGCAAAATGGATTTCCGCAGGCGGATGTGGGGCATTTGAAACGTGTGGATGAAATTGAAAAAAACCTGCCACCAAATCTTGCGCTGGCCGGCAGTTCATACCGCGGCATTGCTGTCCCTGACTGTATTCGTCAGGGAAGAGAGGCGGCGGAGAAATTATTCCATTACACCAAGGAGCATAAAAAATGAAAGTTGTTCGTTACCTAAACAATGCACGTCTGGCATTCTTTTCAATCGGGTATGGATTAAGCGGCGCATTGATCGGGGGGACATTAAATCGAATCATGATCGCAGAACTGGGATTACCCGCATCGCTGGTGGCCTTCTTCTTTGCCGTTCCGCTTTTAATCTCCCCTGCGCGCGTCTGGCTCGGCTACCGCTCAGATGGCTTTCCCGTTTTCGGCAAACGCCGCGAACCGTATATCATCTTCGGCGCCTTTGTCATCGGGCTTGGGATCTTCGCAGCCTCAAACGTGGCGGCACATCCCTCAAAGAGCATAGCGCTTCTTGTATTAAGCGGCACACTTTCCTTTATGCTGTACGGGCTTGGACGCAACCTAGCGCATAATACATATCAGGCACTGGTCTCAGATCGCTACGCAGGCACAACCCGCACACGCGCCATCACTTTCTACGAAGTGGCAACTTTGCTTGGCTCTGTCATGGGAGCAGGCTTCATTGGCAAAGCGCTGGAAAGCTATGAACCCGCAAAATTGATCAGCGTGTCCACAGGCGTTGCGGTTGTCATCTTTGTACTCGCCGCCCTCGCGGCAATCGGACAGGAATCCCGCGATCAGGCGCTTGAAATTGCGACTGAAAGCGCTCGAAAGGTCCCGTTCCAAACAGTGCTGAAAGAAGTAGTGTTTGCAGACCCGCAAGTACGCATCCTCTTTACACTGGTCATCTTTACCTTTATCGGAACCCTTGCGCAGGATGCCCTGCTTGAGCCTTATGGTGCGCTTGTTCTCGGGATGAGCGTTGGGGATACCACCCGCCTGACAATGTACTGGGGATTGGGAGTGCTCGCTTCCATGCTGACCTGCGGCTTGTTCCTGATCAAGTGGCTGGGATATATGAAGTTGATGCGGACGGGCATTGTCGCCAGTATTCTGGTCTTCGTTGGATTGGTTGCAACAGGTTTGACGGGCAACACCGGCATCTTCAAGAGTCTGGTCTTCGTGATGGGTCTTGGCACCGGGTTGGCCGGCGCGGGCATATTGAGCGCCATCATCTCATTCACCACACCGATCCGCGCGGGATTGTTAATGGGAGTCTGGGGCGTGGCGAATATGGTCGGGCACGCGGCTGGCAATCTGACCGGCGGCATCCTGGTCGATAGCGTCCGCTATGCGACAGGCAATGCCTTCTTTGCGTATTCATCCCTGTTTGCGATGGAGGCGGTTATGCTTGCCGTTGCCTTATATCTCTCGACAAAATTAAACGCGAATGTATCACATGCTTACACCGAGGAGGTGAATATTCTGGCGGCAGCCGCTTCTACGGAATAATCAAACCTCCCAACAAAAAATCTCCGAGCCTACAAAAGCGCGGAGATTTTTTTGATTCAACATACCAAGGCAATTAATAGTCGCGGACTTCATCCTGCAGTCCCTGCTCTAAAATATCATCGGCCTTTTTTAGCAATGCGGCGGCGACATCTTCATCCACAAGCGCCTCGCCACAATTGTGGCAAACCTGCGCGGGAACATTCCGCATGAGCAGGCGAAATTCGCCGCGTTCGAAGGGAATGGATGTAAAACCATCGATCAATTCAGCTTGTCTGCAAATGATGCAATTCATAAGACCATTTTAACCACGATGAGCACTAAGGACAAACTTTCTTACCTTCGGCTTCTGCCGTCTTTCTTCCATTTGTTTGGGTCGGGGATGTAGACTGTGACAACCGTGATGGTCTCGATTTCTGGGTTCTCAGAGGTGACGATATGGAATGGACGTTTGCCTTGAAAGCCCATGATCAGCCTGCTTGGCTCTGGCATTTCAGCGGAATAGTCCTCGATCACATCCGCAGCCTCCAATGCCTTGCGGACTTTGGCTGGGGATATTTCACGTTCGAACATGCGCTGGACCGCGTGAGCGCGGTAGAGAATTTTTAGCACGGGTTGATTATAAACGGAGCGCGGACTTCAGTCTGCAACTTGCTGAAAAGCGGACTGAAGTCCGCATTCAGCAGTATTAAGATGTAAAATGTCTCCGCATGAATACGCCCCTCAGAATCTCCGAAGACCATTTTCAACGACTCGCGCGGCTGCTGGAGCTTGAAGCCGAAGCAGAAAAACAGGAGACGATCCGCTCGCTTGAGAAGCTCTCGCCCGCCGAGGCGGAAGCATCCGGCAACAGCCTGATCAATCTCGTCATCCGCGAAGAAGATTCGGGAATGGGTGGGCGCACCTTGTTAACATTCAGCAAGCGCAACGAAAATTTACAGCTGCCTTACACCCGCATCGGGAACGGCAGTCCTGTCATTCTTTCAGAAGAGGGATTGCACACAAAAGACGCTCCCAGCTGGCGTGGAATTGTCAGCCGTTCGCACAAGGACATGATCCAGGTTGCGTTCACGCAAGAGCCCGAATGGGATTCGGACAGACCCACTTTCAGGCTGGATCGTTCGACGGATGAGATCTCAAGGCAAAGACAAAGACTGGCGCTGGAAACTGCTCGGGGCGCGAAAGGGACCCGGCTCTCCGTTCTGCGGGATGTGCTGTTGGGAAAGCAAAATCCTGTTTTCAACAAACTCGAATTCCCAGTTCCATTCAATAAAAAATTAAACGATTCGCAAAATCAAGCGGTTGCATTTGCATTGAGCGCGGAAGATGTAGCCATCATCCACGGGCCGCCTGGGACGGGCAAGACCACCACACTGGTCGAGTTGATGCGCCAGATCGTGCGCGGCGGGCAAAGTGTGTTGGCGGTAGCGGCGAGTAACCTGGCGGTGGATAATATGCTTGAGCGTTTGATCGACGCCGGCGAGAATGTGATTCGGCTTGGGCATCCTGCGCGTGTGACACCCGCCCTGCGTACCCACACGCTAGATGAACTGGCAGAGATCCATCCCGACATGAAACTCGCGCGCAAGTTGACCCGTGACGCGCATTCATTACGCAAACAGGCTTCGAAATATTTTCGAGTGAAGCCTGACCCCAATCTGCGCCATTCATTGCGCGAGGAAGCCAAACAGTTGTTGAACGAAGCGCGTCAGATCGAAGACTCGGTGACTGAAAGAATTATCAGCAACGCAAGAATCGTTTGCGCAACCGCCACCGGCCTCGACTCTGATTTTTTCATGCGCCGCAAATTTGACTGGTGCATCATGGATGAGGCCAGCCAGAGCGTGGAGCCTTCAGCGTGGATACCCATACAGTATGCAAATCGTCTTGTCCTGACGGGCGATCATTTTCAACTTCCGCCCACGATCATTTCGCCCGAAGCCATCCGTGGCGGTTTCGACATCAGCATGATGGAACGCCTGTTGAATATCAACAGCGGCTTGAGCAGGTTATTAAATGTGCAATATCGAATGCATCAGGACATCATGAAATTTTCTTCGGATGTCTTCTACGAAAGCAGTTTACAAGCTGATGAATCGGTTCGCACCGCCCTGCTCGCTGAACTGCCCGCTGTGAGCTCTTCCCCGCTGACAGATTGCCCGATCCACTTCATAGACACCGCAGGCGCCAGCTATGACGAGGAACAGGAACCCGACGGCGACAGCAAGCTGAATCCACTGGAAGCGGAGTTGGTTATCAAGAAAGTTCACGAACTACTTGAATGTGGATTAGCCGCTGAACAGATCGCCATCATCTCCCCCTACTCGGCTCAGGTAAAACTGCTGCGTGAAAAGTTAAAACACATGGACATTGAAATAGACAGCGTGGACGGTTTCCAAGGCCGCGAAAAAGAAGCGGTGATCGTCAGTCTTGTGCGCTCCAATCGCGATGGCGAAGTCGGTTTCCTGGCGGACACACGCCGCATGAACGTAGCCCTGACTCGCGCCCGCCGCAAACTGATCGTGATTGGTGACAGTGCCACGATCACAAGTCACGGCTTCTATCAGCGCATGGTGGAATATTTTGAGTCGATCGGGGCGTATCATTCGGTTTGGGAAGAATAGGCCCCCTCTGCCCTTCGGGCATCTCACCCAAATCAAAAACCGATTCGCCCACAGGATGCTACGCTAAGGTTAGAAGGATTGGGTTTTGCCCCCTTCGGCCACTTCCCCCAAATACGAAGGTGTGGTTGTCGTATTTGGGGGAAGCTAGCTTTAAAAGTTATCTGTCTCGATGTGATTTGTTGATCGCTAGTACCGTATTTGGGGAGGCTGGTGGGGCGGGTTTGAATCCTTCAACTCCGCGTGCTAAGATGGGGTAGTAGGAAGGAATTTGCCATGGAAAAGAAAGATGGTCTCACCAAAATTATAGCGATCTTCGGAACAGTGCTGATCTGGTTCCCCGTTCTGGCGCCGATCCTAGGAGGCATGGGGCTTTTTGTCCGCAGCGGTATGGTCCGCTTTGACTATCTGATGCCCGCTGAATTATTTCCGTCCGCGCTGTTGGGCGGGGTAATTCTCTTATGGGCGGCCGTGCGCGCCCACTCCCGACAAAAATTGATCGGCTGGGGACTGACACTGGCTGCCGTATAATTATTTGGCGGGCAAGCGGTCGCCGTTATCACCGGGCTGGCATCGGGACGAACCGAACCGACTCCCTTGTTGATGGCGCTCGTCCTGACCCCGATCATGATCTACGCGCTGCTGCTCGCGGTCATAGGGGTCGGCGGCGTGCAGTTGGTACACGATCTATTCAAGCATCCCGCGCCAGGCAATATTCATTGAATGCTGCGCTGGATGGCGCCCGATCATTGGAAAAACAATTCTCCTTGCGTCCCCAGGTACGCGCCATAGGCGGCGTTCCCACAGCCGATCAATAGACCGATCAGGCATAATGCCACACCCACCAGGGCTAATCCGCGTTTTGACGACTGCAGCGCGGAATAGCCGAAGATCAACCCGAGAACTGACATGGGAAGTCCGCAAATGGGCGGGGTAAGGAAGTTGCACAGGTTGAAGACTCCCAAAACCACGGAAACAATGGCAAGTATCGAGAGATTGGAGTTTTCAGGAATTGGAGCGCCGCCGTTTTGAACAAGCGGCTTTGGACGCTGCAAATAGGCAACAACCACTGGGCCAAGAATTGCTGTAATGACCGAGGTGCAAACCGCCCCCGCGAGACCCACAAGCGCGGAAATCATCTCTTCAGACATTGTGCGAAGTCTCCTTTTATATGATTTTCGATCAAGACAATGAACGCTGTTTGAATCCAGTATATATCGTTTAGATCCAAATAAAAAGTCCCCGCCATTTTAGGCAGGGACTTTTCCATTACTACTTCAATCTTGAAAGAATAAAAGGATCACGGGCCGGTGATCTTGATCATATCCGCGGACACGGTGAATGTCGTTTTATCGGGTCCGGTAATGCAGGCGGGTCCGCCGGAAGCGGTGCTGGGTTTCTTGGGGTCGTTGATGAACGCGAAGGCCGAATAGCAGCCATAAGGAAGTTCGTTCACGACCGACACCGATTGATTGGGCGCGATCACATAAGACACGTATCCGCACTGACCGAAGGGATTCATCGCCAGAGATAAAGAGATCGTGATCGAAGCCTTGGTGCTGTTGCGGAGCATGAAATTCGTGCCGACCTTGCCGGCATCCGCGCCCTGGGGGTTGCCGAACAACGGTCCATTGCATGGGTCGCCAGTGACCGCCGTGGTGGGGGAAGGGATTTCGATGGTCGGGACAAGCGTGGGGGTTTCGGTGGGCGGCAAAGGTGTGTCGGTCGGCAAGGGCGTGTTGGTGGGCGTGGGCATGGCAGCCTGAGTCTCAGCGCTCATGGTGCTTGCCATGACAGCCGCGCTCGCCTGGATCTGTTCCGGGCTGACGGTCGGCGCTGCTTCGGCACCGCAGGCTGTCAGCAATAGAGCCAGAACGATGATTACGAATAGATTAGACTTCAATTTTTTCTCCATTATTTTTTTTATCGAACAGAATTAATTCAGACTATTATACAGGAATCGTGAAAAAGAACGAACTGCCCGCACCAGCTTTACTCTCGAACCAGGTTTCGCCGTCGTGCAGGTCAATGATATGCTCGACGATCTTTAATCCCAGCCCAAAACCAAGGCGTGGATCGTTCTTATCAGCGAGTATAGTTTCAAAAGGTTCAAAAACCAGTTCCTGATCCTCTTCGGAGATCCCAATTCCGGTATCGCGGACCTCAAAGAGAATCTGCCCATCTTCAAGCCCAACGCGAACGGTCACATACCCCTTCTCGGTAAACTTGACCGCATTATGGATCAAGTTCAAGAGCGCCTGCGAGAGCCGCGCCGCGTCCGCATCAATGGGCGGCAGATCTTCCTCGATCTCTTCCTCCAAAGTAACGCGCCCGTCTTTTTGCTCGACCAGTTGATCGGCGATGGTCATGACACTATCCAGCACCGCGTACACATCAACTTCATCCAAAGATAATTCCATCCTGCCTGTGACCGTCTCGGCATAATCCTGAAAATCCGCAACCTGCGCAACAAGCGGTACCAATACCGCCCTGACATTCTCAACCGGGTTATTTTTCTGGTCGAGAAAATCCTCCAACTCTTCAACGCGGTACAGCTCGTTCAAATACTTTTGCACGTCCACCAGACCGGAACGCATGGTATTGGACATTTTGTAGAGGAATTCGTTCTGGTTATTTTCGGTTGTCATTTTATGCTCCTTTGATGCGGTTTTCTGCGCGCTTTGAGATCAGTGTCCCGAGTTGTATTCCGATAAAGTTTACAGGCTATTCCTGAAAGCCTGTTTTGTACAATTCAAAATACATGCCCTGATTCGCAAGTAATTCTGAATGAGTGCCCTGCTCAACAATCTTTCCGTCGTGGATGACCACGATCCTGTCGGCACTGGTGATGGTCGAAAGCCGATGCGCGATCACAAAGGAAGTACGCCCCTTTAACAATTTCGTTAACGCGGCCTGGATGATCTGCTCGGTCTGGATATCCACCGAAGAGGTCGCTTCATCCAGGATCAAGATGCGGGGGTCCGCCAGCAAAGCGCGCGCGAATGAGATCAACTGTCTCTGCCCCACACTGAGTAATACACCGCCTTCTTCAACGGATGTATCGTAGCCGTTCTTTAATCCAATAATGAAGTCATGCGCGCCAACAGCCTGCGCGGCAGCAATGACTTCCTGCTCGGTTGCCTTCAAACGCCCGAACAAAATATTATCGCTGACCGAACCGTTGAACAGGAACGGGTCCTGCAGGACCATGCCCATCTGCCTGCGCAGGGAACGCTGGGTCACCGTCCGCAAGTCAATGCCGTCTACACGCACACAGCCCGCAGTCGGGTCATGGAAGCGCGTCAAGAGCTTGACAATGGTCGTCTTGCCCGCGCCAGTCTCGCCTACAAACGCGATCGTCTCGCCGGCTTTGACATCCAGGTCAATTTGGTCGAGCACCAAAGTCGGGTCATCGGAATAGTGGAAGGAGACATTCTCAAACCTGACCCCGCCGTCAATGGCTGGCAGGGCTTTGGCATGTTCCGCATCGCGCACCTCGATCTCTGTATCCAGCAGCGCGAGGATTCTCTCTCCGCCCGCCATCGTGGATTGCAGCGTATCAAAACGGCGACTCAGGTCGCGGATGGGTTCAAAATAGCGGTCAATATATAGAACAAAACCGACCAGCACACCGGCTGTGATCGACTCGCCCAATACAGCCGTCCCGCCGATCCAGACCACGGCGGCGGTTGCCAGCGCGCCGAGGACATCCACAACAGGCAGGAAGGATGCCGCAACCTTCGCGGCGTGAATGGCGGTCTGCAAATGATAGCGGTTTGTGTAATCGCGGAACAGGCCGTAATTCCGTTCCTGACGGCTAAAGGCTTGCACTACACGCACCCCGTTGATATTTTCAGCCAGCACAGAATTTACCCACGAAACAGCCGCCCGCACCCTGCGATACGCGAAGCGGGCTGTGCGTCGATAGATGTAAGTCGCAAGGATCATCAAGGGGATGGTGATAAATGTCAGCAGAGAGAGCTTCACATTCAAGGCCAGCATGGCGATGATGATGCCAACAATCATGAACAGGTCGCGCGCAATCGCCAACACCGCCCAGGTAATGAACTCACGCAGGGTTTCCACATCGTTGATAACGCGCGTGATGACACGCCCGACCGAGTAACGGCTGTAAAAACTAAGCGACAGATTCTGTAAATGCTCAAAAAGCTGTTTACGCATATCGTAAATAACCGACTGCCCCACCTGCGCCATTACGTTCACGCGGATATAAATAAAAGCCCAGCGCACAATCGCCGCGCTTAGGTAGATCAAAACCGTATTTCTCAGAATTACCAGATTTCCAGCAACTAACCCGTCATCAATGGCAACCTTGACAAGGTATGGACCAATCACTGAAGAGATCGTCGCGCCAAGCATCAAGACTGATGAAAGGATCATCTTCCATGCATATGGAGCAAGATACCCGAAAAGCCTTTTGGCAACTTGCGGGTCAAGCGCTTTATCGTACAGTTCTTCCGACTGGGTCACGTACGCGGGAGGAACGATCGTGGATTCGGTCATGCTGCTCCT
>JADJNA010000060.1 GCA_016709305.1 Candidatus Villigracilis saccharophilus | reverse complement strand
GTAGGTCAGAGCACAAATTATGATAAATTGATTTTAGAGATCTGGACAGACGGCACCATTTCTCCGGAACGCGCACTGAGTTCCTCGGCCCGTATCCTCATCGACCACCTGCGTTATGTGGCAGGTATCAATGAAGAAATGCTGGCTGTGGCTGTGGAACGCGAATCTGCGGGAAGCCGTTTGAGCAGTGAGCTGGCGGAAACGCCGGTGGAAGCCCTTGATCTTTCGGTGCGCGTCTTCAATTCCTTGAAGCGCACGGGCATTACCAATGTTGGTGATGTGCTCGACCTGCTTGAAAAAGGCGAGACCGCGGTCATGTCCATCCGCAATTTTGGCGAGAAGAGTTTAGATGAACTTCGCGACAAGATGCGTGAGAAGGGCTTTATGAAAGACGATACATCCTCGGAGAGTTAGAGATGCGACATTCAGTAGCAGGTTATACATTAGGACGCAGAAAAGGCGCACGCATTGCCCTTCGGCGCAACCTGATCAAACAGTTTTTTACGCATGAGCGTATTCAGACCACGAAGGCTAAGGCTGCCGCAATTCGCGGTGATGCTGAGCGCTTGATTACACTTGCCCGAAACAGCGCAAATGGAACGGACGTGGAAAAGCTTAATGCGCGCCGCCTGGCGATTTCAAAATTGGGCGATAATAAACTCATCCAGCGCTTGTTTGATGAAATTGCACCCCGCTTTGCGACACGCCCTGGTGGGTACACACGTGTGTTAAAACTTGGCCCGCGTCACGGTGATGCGGCTGAGATGGTACTTCTTGAATTGGTTGAAGAGTAGTTTGTAACAGCGACTCGAGTCGCTATGCAATGGCACGTTACCAAGTGATCCTTGCCTACGATGGCACCGGTTTTACCGGAAGTCAGCGCCAGGCGAACTCCCGCACAGTGCAGGGCGAGTTGGAAAGAGCGCTTCGCAAACTGGGCTGGGCTGACCGGGTTGTTCTCATGGCCGGGCGGACGGATGCGGGAGTTCATGCAACAGGGCAGGTGGCGGCGTTCGATCTTGATTGGACGCACACAGCAGCTAAGTTGCTTTGGGCGCTCAATACCGAGCTTCCGCCTGATCTGGTCGTAAGGGACCTGTTCCCGGTTGCGGCGGATTTTCATCCGCGGTTCGATGCGACAGCGCGTGAATATCGTTACAGGGTGTATTTTGAACCCATCCGCGATCCGTTCAGACAGAAATACTTGTGGCGCACCTGGCCCGCTGTAGATGAAGACGCCCTCGTGAAGAATGCAAGCATCTTTCTCGGCACACATGATTTTGCCGCTTTCGGTTCACGGACGACCCCGAAAGGTACGACTGTGCGCACGGTGAAAAAATCCGAATGGAAGAGAATGCCGGATGGTGAGTGGCAGTTCGAAGTCAGGGCTGATGCGTTCTTGTATCGAATGGTAAGACGGTTGGTTTTTGTGCAGGTGGCGGTCGCCCAAAAGAGAAGTTCGTTGGAGAAGATCCAACATGCTTTATCAAAGCAGGGAACGCTTCTCGCCGGGCTGGCTCCCGCACACGGGCTGACACTGGTTGAAGTAACGTATGGATCACGTGAATAAGATTATTAAACGGAGTGACAAAAGTGCAACAGAAAACATATTATCCGAAGGCTGCTGAAATTACGCGTGACTGGGTTGTCATTGATGCCGAAGGGCAGATTCTTGGACGACTTGCTGCGCGCATTGCGCACATCCTGCTTGGCAAACACAAACCTTCCTTCACGCCCGGCGTTCAAATGGGAGATTTTGTGGTGGTGGTGAACACAGAGAAAGTGGCTGTGACTGGCACCCGAACCAACAGCAAGCTGGAAAGCAAGATCTACTATAGTCACTCCGGTTATCCGGGTGGCTTAAAGAGCGTCTCCTTGAAAGACCAACTTGCCCAGCATCCTGATCGCGCCTTGCGCGATGCCGTGTGGGGCATGCTCCCGCACAACCGCATGGGACGCGCCACGCTCAAGCATTTGAAGATCTATGCTGGTCCCAATCATCCGCACCAGGTTCAAACCCCGAAAGTTTCGGAATAAAGAGGTAAGTGATTATGGCTCAATATTATGAAGGCATTGGCCGCCGCAAGGAAAGCACCGCTCGCGTGCGCCTGACGACCGGCACCGGTAAGTACACCGTGAATGAGAAGGATTTTGCTGCGTTCTTTACACGCATGGGCGACTTCGAAGACATCATGCGCCCATTCAGCGCAGTGGGGCAGGAAGCGGCGAAGTACGATGTGAGCGTTTTGGTCAATGGCGGCGGTACCACCGGCCAGACCGAATCGGTCCGCCTCGGCATTGCCCGTGCTCTCCAGCTCATCAACGCGGATTGGACTTCCGCCCTGCGTAAAAAAGGCTTGCTCACCCGTGACGCCCGCGTCAAGGAACGCAAGAAACCAGGCCTCAAGAAGGCCCGCAAGGCTCCTACTTACACCAAGCGTTAAGACGTTTACACGTTGGAGCGTTACCACGTAATGCGTGATACATTTTTGTGCACGCATTACGTTTTGTTTTAAAGGATACGGTCATGGATCTTTCACTTATTGCCTCTACATTTGAGACGCTGCGCCTCATGCCACCCCCGAAGTTGACTCTGCTCGAAGCGCAGACTCTTGCATCCGCGCATGTTCCTCCCTTCCCGCCCGATATGCCCGTCCTGCTTACAGGAGTCGATTCTGTTGAATTGGCTTTGCAGATAAATAAAGTTTTGCTGGCGGTCTATCCAAAGGAGCACGAGGTGAATTGGGTCGCAGGGCAGTATTCAAAGGGCGAAAGGTTGAACGACTTTCAACCTTCGACTTTTGAATTTCAACGATCAACTTGTCTTTATATTCCATCGTTGGGCGAAGGCACATCCTTTGAATCATTTGCCGAGATCGTTGCACATTTACGCGCACCGGACGGCTGTCCGTGGGACAAGGAACAGACTCATCAATCCCTGCGGACGCATCTGCTTGAAGAAGCTTATGAAACCTTAACGGCCATGGATGCAAACGACTCCGATGATATGAGCGAGGAATTCGGAGACCTGCTTTTGCAGATCGTATTGAACGCCCAGATAGGAAGCGAAACAGATTCGTTTTCGATGACCAGGGTTGTCAAAGGCATCTACGATAAGATTGTGCGCCGTCATCCGCATGTGTTTGGGGATGTGAAGTTGGATGGCGTGAACGGAGTTTTGCAAAACTGGGAAAAGTTGAAGGAAAAAGAAAGAGGGGAAAAGAAAGAAGACAAAGGATTGCTGGATGGCGTTGCTTCCGCACTACCTGCATTAACTCAAGCTCTTGAATATCAGGCCCGCGCCGCGCGTGTCGGTTTTGACTGGCCAGAAATTGAAGATGTGTTGGATAAGGTTCGCGAAGAGATCGAAGAGATCAAACTGGCGCAGAACCTTGATGAAGTGACTGATGAATTGGGTGACCTGTTCTTTGTATTGGTCAATCTTGCGCGCTGGCGCAAAGTTGATGCCGAATCCGCACTGCGTGGAACGAATATCAAATTCAAGAAGCGCTTTGCCTATGTTGAACAAGGTGCAAAAAAACAAGGCAGGAATTTGTCGGACATGACCCTGGAAGAGATGGATGCTTTATGGAATGAGGCGAAAGGAACGGGGCTGTAATGAGATTTATTGTGATCCCAGCTTAGCCGCTATTCTCTCCACTTCTTCCATGGCTTCGGCAAGCAGCACATTATGCGTGCTGCGATATTGAATAAGAGCTTCCACCTTATTTCCTCTCTTTATCGCCTCAATTACCTTTTCAATCGTAGGGTCTGATAGGTCAATCGGCTGATTCCCTTTTTCCATTATCTGCCTCTTTATATTTGATGCATTTAAAATCATTTACAGTATATCAACTGACATTAAATATTCGTCATAATATTTTCCGTCAACAAGCAGCGCCTTTGGTTCTTTGCCATACATGACAAAGCCGCATTGCTCATAGCTGAGGATGGCTGAACGGTTACTTGTAACAACTGCCAGCTTGACGATGGTTATGCGTTTTAATTTTGCCCAGTCCAGGCAGGTTTTGACCAGTAATTGCGAAATTCGATGTCCGCGCCAATTGGGCTTGACATACACTCCAAAAATATTCGCACTATGCAGGTTCTTTTTTGAGAGACTTCGGAAGATACCTGCCATGCCGATCAATTGCCCGTTTTGTTCGGCAAAGAACATAGCCTGCTCATCCTCATTAAATGATAATCTTTCCTCCCAAAACTTTGCCGGTTTGAGGGTATTTTCAAGATAGTCTGCTCCAAAAGCGGTCGGATGATTTTCCAGCGCTTCCAGGCGTAGTCCACGGAATAAGGCAGCATCTGATTTCACTGCATTCCGAATGATAATTCCATCATCCAATTGAGTGATCATCTCTTAATTTTGTCCACAGGTAAATCTTGCCAGCATTTCTTCAAAAAGCGGAGCAGTTGTTTGATCTTGTGGTGAATAGACTTTCCACGCGAAGACCCGGTCGCCGCAAGTCCAGGCGCCGGCGGCGCCAAAGGGCAAAATGGTAGTAGCTGTAGATGTAATGGCTGTGTACATTACGTTCATGGTACGGACGAGTTTTACGTCCAAATTGCCAACTGGGAGGTCAACTTCCTCGAGAACTAGATCGAGCATGAATTTTGGGTCAGCGGTTCCTGGCGCGGTTTGCCATATGACCTGGATAAAGAGTGTACTGTTGATTGCAGCGATCATTCCCTGCCCGTAACTGCTCGGCGCCAACGGGTTTTGTTGTGCGCTGACATCATAAAATGCCATGTCAGCAGGATGTCCGATACAGAATTGATATTCGCAAAATAAGCCTGACAGGTTATATGCTGTTGGAGATGGGTAAGGTGTGGAAGGGGGAACTGGTGTGACAGTTGGAATGGCGGCCAGTGTCGCGGCGACTGCCTGGCGGATGAGTTCGTTGGGATTGGGTGTTACAGGCTTGGGAGAGCAGGCGGTCAATAGCAGCAGGATCAAGCCAACCGTTAAGAAGCGAAGCGGGTATTTTTTCATCACAAAATTATAACGGAAAAGTCCTGTTCAATCTGAACAGGACTCTGTTTTAGCGTCCAATTTCTGAACCTAATGACCACCCCCGCTTTGCAGCTCACCGTCAAAGATTGACGGATCTGCTTCGCCTTCTACATGAAGCATTCCCCAGGCGCCGCGGTCAACTCTTGCGAGAGCATGATCCACGAGGATATAATTTCCAGGAAAGTCAACCTTGAACTCAACCATCACTGCGCCGCCCGCGGGAATTAGTGTAGTTTGTAAACCCTCCGCTGGAGGGCTCACCAAATCGCCTTCGCGATAGACACGGTCAAATATTTCGCCAATCACATGAAAGCTTGAAACTAAATTGACCCCGCCATTGCCTACATACATGCGTACGGTATCACCTACATTTGCAGTCATGTTATCCATGAGCGCGCCGGTCTTTCCGTTGAAAACCACATATTGCGGCTTCCCATCCAGATAATCCTCGGTGTCGAAGAGTTGAAGACCCTTCCTGCCCATCGCGCCGGAACTGTAGAATTCACCTTGCACGAGATAAAATTCTTTATCAACGGGCGGCAAGCCTTCTTTGGGTTCAACAAGAATTAACCCATACATGCCATGTGTCATATGCAAACCAGGGTTTCCATATGCACAATGGTAGATGAATAAGCCGGCATTCAGTACTTTGAAGGTGAGTTCCTTGGTTTCACCCGGTGCCACAATTGTTGCCGCCGCACCGCCACCTGGACCTGTGACAGCGTGAAAATCAACATTATGTGGATGCAAACTGGTTTCATCGTTATGAATTGTAAGATGTACTGTATCGCCTTCCCTAACCCTTAAAAACGGACCAGGCACTGCATCGTCAAAAATCCAATAGTTGAAGGTTGTGCCGTCGGCCATTTCAGCGATGACTTCCTTTGTGGTCAGGCTGATCTCCACTACACCATTCTCTGCATAGGTGACAGTTTTGGGCACATCATTTGGATCTCGCGCAATATTTTCCAGACGTTCAAAATTATTGAAGTTCTTGAAGAAGGCAAATACATTCTTAAGCGGCAGATCTGGTCTTTCGCCTGGCCCGAATGAATGAATGGAAAGTGGGTATGCCAATTCCCTTGGCAGACCATTAGGTATGTAAAATGCAATGGATACTCCTATAAAAATTGCAACCAATGCAATTGTTATAGGTTTGGAGTGAAGGCGGCGCAGCACCAGAAAGATGAAAATTGCCGCAAAGGCATATGAAATGAAAAGCCCGAATACTTCAACAATATATCGCCAAAGGTATGAAATTATTTCCATGTAATTCTCCTTGTCTGGCTAAAGAACCCGACAAACAATGATGTGAATATAAAAATGTTCTTTTTGTGTACCTTATTAAAGTTTATGAACATCCAGCCTGGCCAATTTCTCAAGAAAGTCATCTTCATTAAGAAAATATGCAGAGATGACTTCCTTCAGTGTGCAAAAACGGGCGAGAGGACAAATGGCACAGCCGGTCCCCTGGTCAATAAAAAACCTGAACGCCTTGGGTGTTGCTGCCAATAGGTCCGCTACGGTGGTTTTGGAGATAGTCCAATTGTTGTTCATGATGGATAAAGAATACTGGTTTCCGTCAAATCTGTCTTTGCGCTGGCGCAAATAGGAATAACCACTTACAGGCCAAAATGGCAGCACTGTATAGTACAGACTAATCTTAAGATAAATACTCTCCGGCTGCATCCTCCAGCCGGAGAGTATTTATTTCCCCCCTTTGGGGGAGATATTTCATCTTATTTTCTTCTTACTTCTCCATGCTATCTGCGATGCGCACCAGATCGTGTGGTTTTAATATCTTGATCCGTTCCCGGCCTGTTTCGATGATTCCCTGCCGCGCCCATTCACTAAGCAGACGGCTGACGGTGTAAAGTGTCGTGCCGGTCATCTCTGCAACATCCTGTCTTGAAAAGGATAATTCGATTCCCGCCTCCTTTTCCGCCCGAACGCCTGTTTGCCCAGCCAGGCGAATCAGTGCGTTGGCCACTCTTTGCTCAACACGCTCCGTTGCGAGTTCGCGATAGCGGGACTGCATTTCCTGGATGTACGTGGTCATTAATGTCATTAAGTCGAAAGCGATTTGTGGACGGGTTTCCAGCATTTTGTGTAGAAAGCTGCTTTCAATTGCCAAAGCCGAGCTATTTTCCAGTGCTTGTGCAGTGGCAGGGTAGGTAGCCTCTTTGCGGATAGCTCCAACGCGCCGAACATCTGCCATGGATGGATCGTCCGCAAGTTGACCTGCTGTCCGTTTGGATTCGATTGCATTAGTTTGGTTTGTCCGCTGCTGAGGATGTAAAAATAATTCGCTAAATCTCCCTGAAAAAAGAAAAAACCACCCTCTTCGATCGAACGAATAATGCAATTTTTGAGAATCAGCTGCAGGTCATCTTCTGTGGCGTTCTGAAAGACGATAACTTTTGCAAGATCCTTTGATGTAATATTCATAAAACGATTTTACACTCTAAATAAGTGACATTTTTCCTTGACAGCTATCGGGGAATTGAATTATATTTTGGCTACCCCGTCCCCCCTGGGGGGGGGTAGGACAAGAGTAAGCCACGACTTCAGGAAAAGTAGAGGCAAATATGGAAAACGATAGCACGATCCGAAGACTAAAGACCGTTGAAGGGCATCTGCGCGGAGTGATCCGCATGGTGGAGGAGGATACCTATTGTATCGATGTGATCCGCCAGATTCAGGCTGTTGAGGCCGCGCTCAACAAGGTTAGTTCCAAAATCCTTGAAGACCATTTGAATTCCTGCGTTATCACAGCGATTCAAGGAAGTGACAAAAAGGAACGCGAACGTGTCTTAAAAGAAATTACCGAAGTGTTTGAAATGTCCATGAAAGTTTAGTGTTACTTATTGAAAAAGTACAGTAAAGGAGAAATAAAACCATGACTACAGTAACTTATTCCATTCCCGCCATTTCTTGTGGACATTGTACTCACACGATCGAAACTGAATTGAGCGATTTACAAGGTGTCCAATCTGTGAAGGCGGCCATTGATACGAAGATAGTGCAGATCACTTTTGATGCGCCGGCGAGCGAAGATGCGATCAAGGCATTGCTCGCTGAAATTGATTACCCTGCTGAGGGTTTACTCACTTTATAGGTAGTGAGATCTGACAGTTTTCAAAAATCCATCAGGTCCGAATATTTTTCAAGGATACGAATGAGCGATTCAAAACAATTAACTTTACCAATTACAGGTATGACTTGTGCCAACTGTGTAGCCACAGTTGAGCGCAATTTAAAGAAGATGGACGGCGTGAAAAGCGCGGTGGTAAATCTTTCTTCCGAGCGTGCTAGTGTGGAATTTGACTCCGCCAAACTTGCTCTGACCGATGTGATTGATCGTGTTAATCGCGCAGGTTACGGTGTGGCCACAGGTGAGGCTGATCTGGTTATCAAACGTCTTTCCGATGATAACGATGCTCGCCGTCTTGAGAAAGCGCTTGCAAAACTCGAAGGTGTTCTCGAAGCGCAGGTGACTTTCACTTCTGAGAAAGCGCGTGTGAAGTATGTCCCTACTATTATTACGCAGGCAGAATTGCGGCGTGCCGTGGCTGCCAGTGGTTTTGAGGCGATGGAACTTGGAGGTGAAGCGGAAGATGCTGAGGCCAATGCTCGTGAAAACGAGATCAATGAACAACGACGCTTGTTGATGATCGGCTTGAGCTTCACTGTGCCGCTTTTCCTGCTCTCCATGGGCAAAGATTTTAACCTGCTGCCTGCTTTCGTGTATTCGACAAATGTGATGGAAGGAATGCGTGAGGTGCAGCCCTGGTTTGGCTGGCTGATGCTTGCACTTGCTTTGCCTGTTCAATTCTATGTTGGCTGGCAATATTATGTGGGCGCATTCAAGGCTTTACGAAACAGGTCTGCGAACATGGATGTGCTGATCGTGATGGGCTCGTCCGCTGCGTTTTTCTATTCCCTGCCGATCACGTTTGGCTGGTTGATGGGACATGTTTACTATGAAACTGCGGCGGTCATTATCACACTGATCAAGCTTGGAAAATTTTTAGAGGCGCGTGCCAAGGGACGCACTTCTGAGGCGATCAAGAAATTAATGGGATTACGCGCCAAAACCGCGCGTGTCGTTCGTGATGGACTTGAAATTGAGGTGACGGCCGATGATGTTCGTGTTGGTGACATTGTCTTGGTCAGACCGGGTGAGACGATCCCCGTGGACGGCGTGGTCATGGAAGGACGCAGTTCCATTGATGAATCCATGCTGACGGGTGAATCACTGCCTGTCGAGAAAAAGCCCGGCGACCCGCTTATCGGCGCGACATTGAACAAATTGGGCATGTTGAAATTCGAAGCAACCAAAGTCGGTAAGGAAACTGCTCTCGCGCAAATCATCAAATTAGTGGAAGATGCGCAGGGAAGCAAAGCGCCCATCCAAAAGATGGCAGACCAGGTATCGGCTGTGTTTGTCCCAATTGTGATTGGAATTGCGGCGCTCACATTCGCTGGCTGGTTCTTCTTCGGCCCTGAATTGGCTATTAACGCGGATACTGACAATTTCACGCGGGCGCTTATTCATATGGTGGCTGTGTTGGTAATCGCCTGCCCTTGCGCGATGGGATTGGCTACCCCGACTGCTGTCATGGTAGGCACTGGAAAAGGCGCGGAGGCAGGCATTCTTTTCCGCACTAGTGAAGCATTGGAACGTGCGGGGCAGATCGCCGTAGTGGTGTTGGATAAGACCGGTACGATCACAAAGGGCCAGCCTGCTGTCACGGATGTTGTTGTGAATGGAAACTGGAAACAGGATGAGTTGCTGCGATTAGCCGCTTCTGTTGAAAAGGGGAGTGAACACCCGCTGGGTGAGTCCATTTGGGCTGAGGCAACGACTCGTGGGTTGAAGTTGGTGGAACCCACAGGTTTTAAAGCCGAAGCGGGGCATGGCGTGCAGGCCCAGGTCGAAGGCAGAAGCGTCATTGTCGGAAATATGAGGATGTTCCAGGCACATGGCATCCAATTAGCGGATCTAGAGTCCGAAGTCGCACGATTACAGGCCGAAGCGAAAACAGCGATGCTGGTTGCGATCGATGGTCAGACAGCGGGAATCATTGCAGTGGCGGATACGATCAAGGAAAGCTCGAAGCAGGCAGTTGCAGATCTTCATCGCATGGGATTGAAGGTAGCGATGATTACAGGCGATAACCAAAAGACCGCAGAAGCCATCGCAAAGCAGGTTGATATCGATGTAGTGCTCGCAGAGGTTTTGCCTGAAGGCAAAGCCAGCGAAGTGAAAAAATTGCAGGGACTTGTCAAAGGTAAATTATCAAAGGATATTAAACATTTGATCTTTGATGTAGTTGCCATGGTCGGTGACGGTGTGAACGATGCGCCCGCTCTTGCTCAAGCGGATGTGGGTCTCGCCATTGGCACGGGTACGGATGTGGCGATGGCCGCTGCGCCTGTGACCTTGATGAGCGGAGACCTGCGCGGCGTAGCGCGTGCCATCTCACTTTCCCGAAAGACTGTGTCAACGATAAAGCAAAACTTGTTCTGGGCGTTTTTCTATAATGTGGTCTTGATCCCCGCCGCCGCGCTCGGATATTTGAACCCGATGCTTGCGGCTGGTGCGATGGCGTTCAGCAGTGTCTTTGTTGTGACCAATAGCTTGCGATTACGCGGGCAGAAGATTTAGATTTCACGCATGGGTAACTCCATACTTATAAACAAGAGGAAACCTTAAAATGAAACTCAATAAACTCGTGCAGTTCGTTCTTGCCTCGTTGATAGTTGCTGTAATTACGGGTTGTGCGCCGAAAGCAGAAGAGCCTGCCAAGGTGGAACTGCCTGCTGGGAAGGCGTTTGCCGAGGGCAAGGAGATTTTCTTTGTGCATACCGAAGTCTCTGATCCTGATATTGCGAAATTACTCTCAGACATGATGACATCTCCAGTGCTTTATGTTCCGTCACTCGCTCAGGTGCCCGGTGAAGCGCTTGCGAACGTGTATGTATTTGATAATGGTTTGGCAGGTATGGGTCCTTTAGGTTTTCAAGCGGATGTCTTTGATAATCCTCCCGGCACAGAGGGCTATACCCCGTTACGCCGATTGAATGTTGTCACCTGGGTTGATCCAGCCAAGGCTGTAATGTTTACTTCTGTGGACGAGATAATGGCAGCGCAGGAATCCGGTCAGGTAACAATTGCCCAGCCTGGTGTTGTCGTTAATATGCCATTCGTTGTTTGGGACGGCGGTCAACGCTAGAGAGAATTGGTATTTTCATCTGAATAATAAGACCGCCAATCCTTGCAAATCCCTCTTATTGGAAACCGGGTTTTGCGGGAATTGGTATAGGGTAGCCTGCAAAGCAAAATTCCAACTTGTTTATTAATTGAGGAATTATGACCAAAAAACAAAAAAAAACTGTTGATCCTGTAATTATTGTTGTGCTCGGTGTTGTGTTGGTTGCGGTCGCCTTTGGTTTAATGATCGTACAACCGAATGCTCAATCTCTTAATTTTGATGCAAGTTCAGGTGCGTGGGGGCAGCTTGTTGTTGCGTTCATCACCGGCATCACTACGGGCGGGTTGAGTTGTCTTGCCGTACAGGGTGGCTTACTGGCGAGTTCACTCGCGCATCAGATCGAACAGGATTATGTCGATGGATCGGTTCATCATAAAAAAGGAAATACAGCTTCGCGTTCGAGTTCCGCCTTCCCCATTTTTCTTTTTTTGATATCGAAACTAATAGCTTATACCTTGCTGGGCGCGCTGCTCGGCTGGCTTGGTTCATACCTCACGCTCAGTCCAATGACGCGCGCCATGCTGATGATCGCCATCGGCATTTTTATGATCGGAAACGCATTGCGTATGTTCAATGTGCATCCCATCTTTAGATATTTCTCCGTTGAGGCGCCCAAATTTATCACTCGCTATATCCGTCGTACCGCCAAAGGAACAGACACATTCACGCCGCTTTTTCTCGGCGCATTGACGGTCTTTATTCCCTGCGGAGTTACACAAGCCATGATGGCCACTGCGCTGGGGACTGGTAGTGTCTCAATGGGCGCCGCTTTGATGTTCGCCTTTGTACTCGGCACAAGTCCGGTGTTTTTTGTTATCGCATATTTGACCACTGAACTGGGCGCAAAACTTGAAAAATTCTTCATGAGATTTGTTGCAATTGTCGTTTTGATCCTGGGATTTGTGACGCTTAACAGTGGACTCAATGTGCTGGGTTCACCGCTCTCGTTTCAAAACCTGACCCGAAACCTGATACCGTCCAACGACGACTCTGCACCTGTTTCAGGATCTTCTCAACCCGCTGCAACCGGAGGCGATATTTTTCTCCAAGTGAATAATGACGGATATTTTCCAGGAACTCTTGGCGCACCCGCTGATACGGAAGTGACTCTGAATCTTGTGACAAATCAAACGTATTCATGTGCGCGTGATTTTGTCATCCCGTCCCTGAACGTTTACCAACTCCTGCCTGATACTGGAACCATGCAAGTCAGCATTCCTGCCCAGGCTAAGGGGACATCCATTTTCTTTACGTGTTCGATGGGTATGTATACCGGCCAGATCGTTTTTCAATAACATTCTTGCAGAGGTACTAATGATAGTAAAGAAAACCTTTAAAATTTCGGATATGACCTGTTCCGCCTGTGCCATGAAACTCGAAAGTCTTGAAGATGTTCTGGATGGCGTCAAAGCGATTAATGCCAGTTATCACAGGCTAGAGATGGAGATCGAATACGATGATGCGAAGCTTTCTTATGAGCTGATCGTTACGGCCGTAAAGAATAAGGGATATACCCCGTCTTGAATTAATAGATACATGAAATTGACTGAATGTAAATTGTAGAATGTATGGAAATCTAAGTATAATTCGCGCAGTTCTATATGTTGATGGCTTCCAAATATAACCAAAGGAGAAAAAAACATGACCACAGTAACTTATTTAGTCCCTGCCATATCTTGCGGACATTGCACACGCACCATCGAGACGGAGTTGGGCGATTTGCAGGGCATTCAGTCCGTGAAAGCAGACCAGGCCTCCAAAAAGGTTGAAATAACTTTTGACATGCCTGCCAGCGAAGATGCGATCAAAGCATTGCTATCTGAAATCAATTATCCTGTTGAGGCTTAATTAACTAAATTTCTTAACGGCGCCAGCCGCAACCATCTAACTCACTCTGTGCTTTTTAGGAATTCTTATGACTGAAACCAGGCAATTAACACTCCCCATTACCGGTATGACCTGTGCGAACTGTGTTGCTACAGTAGAGCGTAATTTAAAGAAACTCGATGGTGTGCAAAGCGCGGTTGTTAATCTATCCTCCGAGCGTGCTACGGTTGATTTTGAGCCGAGTAAGCTAGGCCTTACAGAAGTCATTGCGCGCGTTAATCGTGCGGGATATGGCATTGCCACTGGTGAAGCAGATCTCATTATCAAACGGCTTTCAGATAACAACGATGCTACGCGTTTGGAGAAGGCACTCCTAAAACTTGAGGGAGTACTCGAAGCGCAGGTAGCATTTACCACTGAAAAAGCGCGTGTCAAGTATGTTCCGACGATCATCACACAGGCCGAACTGCGTCGTGCAGTTGCTTCAGCGGGCTTTGAGGCCATGGAGCTTGGCGGAGAAGCAGAAGATGCCGAGGCAAAGGCTCGTGAACATGAGATCGAGGAACAACGCCATCTCCTGGTTGTGGGGTTATTCTTTACGATACCGCTTTTTTTGCTTTCGATGGGCAAGGATTTTGGTTTATTGCCTGATTTTGTCTATTCTGGCAACACAATGGGGGGGATGCGCTCAGCCCAGCCCTGGTTTAATTGGGTCATGCTCGGATTTGCTCTGCCAGTCCAATTTTATGTTGGTTGGCAGTACTACGTAGGCGCGTTCAAAGCTCTGCGAAATAGGTCTGCGAATATGGATGTGCTGATCGTGATGGGATCATCTGCCGCGTTCTTTTATTCCCTGCCCGTCACCTTTGGTTTGTTGGCGGGACAGGTCTATTATGAAACCGCTGCGGTTATTATCACACTGATTAAATTAGGCAAATTTCTGGAAGCGCGCGCAAAAGGGCGGACTTCCGATGCGATTAAGAAGATGATGGGATTACGGGCTAAAACAGCGCGTGTCATCCGTGATCGTGTTGAAATTGAAGTGCCCGTGGATGATGTCAGGGTTGGAGATATTGTTATTGTCAAACCTGGTGAGAAGATTGCGGTGGATGGCGTCGTTATAGAAGGTCGCAGCACAATTGACGAGTCCATGCTGACAGGCGAGTCACTCCCTATTGAAAAGAATCCCGGCGACCCCGTGATTGGTGCGACTCTAAACAAGCTTGGAATGCTTAAGTATGAAGCAACAAAAGTTGGTAAAGAGACCGCGCTGGCACAGATCGTCAAATTAGTGGAAGATGCTCAAGGCAGCAAGGCTCCAATCCAAAAAATCGCAGACCAGGCTTCTGCGGTGTTTGTGCCTATTGTGATCGCAATCGCGGCATTGACTTTTGCGGTCTGGTATTTCTATGGTCCTGCGCTGCCTGTTACTTCTACTGTTGATAATTTCACTCGAGCTTTAATCTTTATGGTGGCAGTACTGGTGATCGCCTGTCCGTGCGCGATGGGGCTTGCCACGCCGACCGCCATTATGGTGGGGACAGGAAAAGCCGCCGAAATGGGGATCCTTTTTCGCAACAGCGAAGCCCTGGAACGCGCTGGCCGGGTAAAGATTGTTGTATTGGATAAGACTGGAACCATCACGAAAGGTCAGCCGGCTGTTACTGATGTGGTCGTAATTGGAAAATGGAAACAGGATGAGTTGTTGAGACTGGCTGCCTCTGTTGAAAAGGGGAGTGAACACCCACTTGGTGAAGCGATATGGGCTGAAGCGACAACCCGTGAATTGAAATTGGTTGAACCTGCGGGTTTTAAAGCAGAGGCTGGGTATGGCGTGCAGGCTGAAGTTGAGGCGCGAAGCGTCATTGTTGGAAATGCTCGCATGTTCGAAGGACGTGGAATCCAATTAGGCCAGCTCGCACCCGAGGTGGCGCGTTTGCAATCAGAAGCAAAAACTGCGATGTTGGTTGCAGTTGATGATCAGGCCGTAGGGATTATTGCCGTAGCGGATACCATAAAGGAAAGGGTCAAAAGAAGCGGTCGCTGACTTGCATCGTATGGGACTCAAGGTCGCGATGATCACAGGTGATAACAAGAAAACTGCTGAAGCGATCGCGAAACAGGTTGGTATTGATATAGTTCTTTCCGAAGTATTGCCTGAAGGCAAGGCATCTGAAGTCAAGAGATTGCAAGACGGCGGTGTCGTAGTTGCAATGGTTGGTGATGGTGTGAACGATGCTCCCGCCCTTGCTCAGGCGGATGTGGGGCTTGCTATAGGCACGGGTACAGATGTGGCAATGGCTGCTGCGCCGGTAACGTTGATGAGCGGTGATTTGCGTAATGTTGCGCGTACAATATCGCTTTCACGCGGGACGCTTGGCACAATCAGGCTGAATTTGTTCTGGGCGTTTTTCTACAATGTCGTACTGATTCCTTTGGCGGCTCTCGGCTACCTCAACCCAATGCTCTCGGCTGGCGCGATGGCGTTCAGCAGCGTGCTTGTGGTATCAAACAGCTTACGGTTGCGTAATTATAAGATCGAAGCAATTGCAATACCCAAAACCTGGACACGGAAGACGCTCGAATTCGCACCTATATTCGCTGGCGCGGTTATCACACTAATGCTTTTTCTGAATTTTTCACGGGCATCGTTGAAACCGCAAGAGAACGGAATAGCGCCTTTTGCGATTTTTCATGCTGTCATAGATCAAACAACGCCCATCGTAGCGGGTAGACCCATGACTCTGGATATACAAATCCTTGATCAATTCGGCAACCCTTTGACTAACCTGGTACCAAGTCAGTTTGGAAGAATTGTATATTATGCCTTTGTAGCGGTTGCTCCCCGGGATTTATCCTTTTTGCATGCAGAGCCGGTTATTGTGGATCCATTTGTCGTGGAAGTGAACAGTGGCAGGACAGGCGGTGGTGGTATGGGTGGTCCTGATATGGGAGTGCCAACAGTGGGCGCGACACAACTTACCCCACAAGCGACAGAGCCGCCGGCTGTTCAAACGAATCCCTTTAAGATCCAGCCGGTGATCAATTTCCCTGCGGAAGGGCAATATGTTGTGTTCGTGGAATTCCAGCCAACCGGTCGGCTCCCAATGACTCTGGCCTTGCCGGTGAATGTTGGATCGGTTAAGACACAACCTGTAGCCTTGTCCTCTGAAGAATCACACATAAAAAAGAGCGGCGATCTGACGATTACATTGACCTATGATGGAGTGTTAAAAGCCGGGCAGCCTTCCATTATTAATTTCGATGTGGTGGATGCTCAAAATAATCCAGTGGATGGGGAAGTTGGTTTATCCTCTGGAAGTCACCTGGTTTTGAATATTATCGACGCAGAATTAAAGACTTTTCTACGAGCGGAACTTACTGACACGAATAATTTGCTATTCTCTGTCACTTTTCCAAAACCAGGAAAGTATAAAGTTTGGTTTGAGTATAATTATGCAAGACAAGCCCAGCAGCTTAGTTTTGTCATTGATGTACAATAGATTTTAATAATTTGACTTTATCGGAAATAAGAATTTGAGGAGCGAAACGCCCTTGAAAAATGGCATTTTCACGCCTAAAAACCTTCATACCGATAAAGTCTATTAAACATAAATCACCAGAACCTGAATTGAGGACTGGTGATTTGTATCTATTGAAATAATCTTGAATTACCGAAGAAGCGTCACTGGCGCTCCGCCTGTTGTTCTCTAGGCGGAGCGCTCAAAATGGATGGATTACTCTGTGGGCACTTCATCCATCGGAATAAATGGTCTGCGATTTGGTCCGATGAATGAAGCAGGTTCTTTTTCAAATGTGTGTTTGCAACCCGGCGCGCAAAAATAATAGAGTTCATCCTTATATTCGCTGACATACTTTGCTGTGCTTTCTTCTACTTCCATACCACAAACTGGGTCAGTTGCCATGTTATCCTCCTTATGGATAATGGGGCTTCAAGCGCAAGACAATCCATACCTGACACTTGAAACCGAACAGGTATTATCAGACACTCTGATAATTTATGCGAATTTTACCAGATTGAGTTGAGTTTTATCAAAGCGAGAAAAAAGCCGACCCGCCCAGAAATAGCCCAATGACAAGAAATAAAAAGGCAGTGAAGACGAATTTGCTGTAAAGATCCGGTCTGGCTTGTTTGATTGTTCCCCGCCAGCGTAGGATCTCCACCGAGAGGGCGATGCAATCCCCGGCTAGATCCCATTCACCGGCACGGTCTTAACTGGACTTTGGAATGGTTCTGTTTTCTGAATCATCTCTGCCGGGTCGGGCACATTGACTCTCAGGTCGGCGATCACATCGTCCATGCCGCGCCGCCGCACGTAGACCGATACGGTCCATGTGCCCGGCTGATTCAGGTAGACTCCCTCAATTCCGAAAACATCAGTTCCAAGTTGAGTCAGATCCGCGTTGGCCTGGCCGACTTGCGCATCTTCGTAGTTGAATAAAAGCCGCACGAGTTGCACATCTCCGATCGGTGAGTCATCTTCATGAAAAAGTTGAACATAAAATTGATTGCTGCCCGGTTGATTAGGCGTTACCTGAATATGAATGGAAAGATCATCGGCCTTGACAATGTTGTGATACGAAGTATCGACTTCCTGTGAAGTTGGTTTGGGCGGCTGGGTTTGCACAAGGACAGCAACCGCAAGCATCAACACCAAACCGATCAACGCGGCCTGACTTATTTTTTGAACGAAGAGGTTCAGGTTAACCGCAAATTGTTCTGCATCCATTTTTCCGCGCAGGATGCGTGTGCTGAGAATGGAAAACTGCCAGACGATCAACGCCGCTACGAGTTTGATCAATAAGACGCGCCCGTATGTTGTGTTGATGATGCTGGCAAAGGTCGGGAATTGCACGAGGCTGTTGAAGAGTCCGCTGGTGAGCAATAGAAAGAATGAGAATTTAGCCAGATACCCATAACGGCGAAAGAGCGGACCAAGCGTGGCTCTCTCAGGCGTGGAGGAGTTCCCGCGAATGGAGTCGAGCACAAGTGGCAGGAGCATCAGCCCGCCGACCCATGCGGATGTTGCCAATAGGTGAATATAGTCGCTGAGGATGGCCCAGAAACTTCCAGCCACCGCGCCGGCGTGACTGCCAAGTGAAAAATATAGAAGCGTGATGACGCCAGGAATTAGGATCAGAATTCCAGCTTTGATTCGCGGTGAAGTTTTTTCGCCAAGCCCATGCAATGACAATGACTGCAAGGATCAACGCGGAATATGCAACAACTTCTCCTTGCATCCCGGAGACAAGACATAACAACAAGATGAAGACGTCATAAATTGCAACTGCGATGAATTGCCAGCGTTTACTTCTGGTCAAAAGTAACAGGCCAGAAAGGAGAAGCGCCTGACGAGATAAGATCAATGCGCCGGTGTGCGTCGCATAAATGAGGCGCGGAAGTAATGACAGACTCTCAAGGCGGGATGACTGCAAAGTAATTTGCAGCCAAGAGCCGAGGATGACAGCCAATACAGAGACAGACACGATTTTTAGCGCAAGTTCATGGCATTTTAGGCTCTGATCTGAATCCGCTGAACTGGTGAGCACGAATTTGTAAAAGAGAGGCTACGCTTAAAAATAAAATTCCGCCCATGAGCGCGAGCCAGCGTGAGATGGTTTGTAAGAGCGTGGGTAACTCGCTTCGTGTTTCAAGATCGAGAACTGCGGCAGTCCCATTGGGACGTGTGCCATCCGGATTGAGTACTGTGAAGGGAAAACTCCCGTACCATTCATGGCCGTCGGTGCGTGAAAGAGTTTTCCATGCCACGGTATAAATGCCGGGATCAAGTTGTTTGAGCAAAACTGTTAAATGAGTTGGGTCGTTGGGGTCAAGTTCAGCCACGTCAATGCGGATTTCTTCGCCGCTGGTGGTCAACAGACGGGCGGAACTGAAGTCTGCTTCGAGCGGTTCGCTGAACCACATTTCGATTTTTGTTGGAGTTTGGAGGATTTCGGAATTTGCAACCGGTAATGAGCGGAGGAGCAATGCATGAGCAAGCGCGTTCCCTGTAACCAATAAACTTGCGACAAATACCATTAAAGTGATTGCGCTTATTTTCTTGAATTTCATGGATCAGTTTGTTTCCTTCGGCGGCGCAGAATGTCAAAGAAGACCAGCCCGGCTGCGGGCGCAAGTCCGCCGGCGCAGGGATTGTTTTTTGAAACGGGAGCCTCTGTCGGCGCAGGTTGAGGCGTTGACTCTGGGAGGGGGGTATTCATCAGTGTGGGAATCCCATTTGATGCTTCCATCGGGGTGCTGGTCACTGCGGCTTGCGGGTCAATGCTGAAGCTGAAACTTCCTTCGGTGGAATGACCGTCTTCCACGGAAATATTTTTCCACTCAACGAGATATTTTCCTGCCGCGAGATTCGGGGAAAGTTCGACCCAGATGTGCTTGCGGTCATCGTCGTCAATTTGTGTTTCGCCGCTGCTGACTTCCTGCCCGTCTGGCCCGCTGACATGAATGACGTTTTCGCCTTTGCGCCTGAATAATTCCTGCGAGAACCAGATCTCAACTTTGGCCGGCGCTGATGCGATGACTGCATCGGCGCCGGGGTTGGAACGCACGTACGCGGAATGAGCATGGGCGGTCTCCGTGAAGAGGAGACCGCCTGCTATTAATATTCCGATCAGCAGCGCCTTAATGCGCATGACCTTCCATGAGATGATCGATGGAGTGCGAGAGTTCGTGTTGGGCATCATGTACCGTTTCAGAAATCGTGACAGCATCCGCAATGTTATCAGCTTCCAATGCGGCTGCAAAGGTATTCAGTGATTCGATAAAGACTTGGGCGGCATCGTTCAAATCTGCGGGCCAGGTGGTTTGCGCCAAAACCTTGTTGACACGCGTCACCTTTGAGAGATAGGTTGGGTCAATGGTTTGGGTTTCGCTTAAGGCAGTTGCGATACCATGAAAGCCTGCCGAATCGAGGAAAAACTGGGCGACGGTGACGTCAAATGAATCCGCTTCGGCTGTGCTCTTCTGGGCATCGCCGATCCAATGATCGATGGAGTGGGATAACTCATGCTGGGCATCGTGCACGGTTTCAGATAATGTAACAGCTTCGGCGACATTATCAGCTTCCAGGGCTGCGCCAAAGGCTGTCAGCGATTCGCTAAAGGCCTGCGCGGCATCGTTCAAATCTGCTGGCCAGACGGTATGCGCCAAAACCGTATTGACGCGGGTGACAGTGGATAGATAGGTTGGGTCAATGGTTTGAGTTTCGGCCAAGGCGGTTGCGATACCGTGGAAACCTGCGGCATCCAGGAAGTATTGCGCCACACTGACATCAAATGTGCTGGCATCAGCGGTAACTGGTTGGGCATCACCCAGCCAATGTTCAATTTCGTGCGACAACTCATGTTGGGCATCATGCACGCTTTCAGATAACGTAACCGCTTCGGCGACGTTATCAGCCTCCAGGGCTGCGCCAAAAGTGGTCAACGTGTCAATGAAGGTATGCGCCTGATCGTGAAGATCAGCCGGCCAGGTGGTTTGAGCCAAGATCTTGTTGACACGTGTAACAGTTGAAAGAGAGGCAGGGTCAATGGTTTGGGTCTCGGTCAACGCTTCTGCAATCCCGTGAAAGCCAGCCGAGTCCAGGAGATTCTGAGCCACGCTGACTTCAAATGGATCCGCTTCCTTTTCGGTGTGGGCCATGGGGGCTTCTGTTGCAGCCGCAGCCTCAGTAGGCGCTTCCGTCGGTGCTTCTGGGGCGATGGCAGCAGGTTCAACGGCAGGAACTGTAGTGGCAGCTGGCGCACCGCCGCAGGCAGTCAGCGTAACTGCCAAAACAAAAATACAAAATGTTCGAAGTAAGGTTTTCATATTAAAGTCTCCTCGTTTTTGATATTTGATAATGGTAATTTTATATTTCCATGCAATGCGATTTTTTTATAAATTTTATTAGGGTATCAACCTCCTATTTTAATTATTCCAGATAACGCCGATTTCTACTCATGTTTCTACTTAGGGAGAAATTCATAAATTTGAGAAATTTTGATAAATCTAGATAAATTTACGTGATATTATCATATTTCTTTGTTTACATACAAATATCAATTTCTTATGCCGACATAGTTCAAAGAATTATTAACTCTCGACGGGATACTCAATCTCGGTCAGTAGGGACGATATAAGTTACCGTGGTCATGATTTTCGCCTTTTTATTTTTCTATCTTTATGCAGGGTTGGTCCGATAGAGATTGATGACTTGATTGGCTTCGGCGATCAAGTCAGGGTCAACGGTTTGGAAGTTGCCTGTTGCGAAAGGTGGGTGAGGATCGTATTCACAAGCCAGTTGAATGGCTTGCGCGATTTTGGTATTGCTCAATTTCTCGGCGAGGAAGAGCGCCATATCGATCCCTGCCGAAACTCCAGCGGCAGTGATCACTTTCCCCTGCTGGACAAAGCGCTCGGCGACATAGTTCGCACCGCAATATTGCTGCATGAAACTGCGCGAGCCCCAATGCGTGGTGACATCCATTCCTTGCAGGATGCCTGCCAGCCCCAGCACATACACACCGGTGCAGACTGAAGTCGTCCACTCGGAGGTTTCGTGGGCCTGTTTGACCCAATTCATGAGCGCCTGGTTTTCGACGGCTTTCATGATGCCATGCCCGCCCCCGGGGATGACAATGATGGATGGATTGGGTAGCTCATCAAATGTGGCAGTGGCAGTCAAGGCCAGTTGACCGGTATCCGCCCACACAGGTCCGCGTTGATTCGAGACGAAGTGAACCTGCGTATCCGGCAGGCTGACCAACACTTCGTACGGACCGACCGCATCCAGGGCTGTGAATCCATCATATAAAACGATGGCAACGTGACGCTTAATCTCGTTCAACGGTTGGGTTGGGTAGCCGATCTCGGTCAGGCGCGCGGCGATGGCTTCCCAATTTTGCGGCTCGCTCCACATGACAGTCACCGATTTTGTTTTTTCATCTGCAAGAATGCCATCGATGTTTGGCAATTTTTTGATTTCAGATTCGATCAACTCTTTGCATTTGTCGCAATGAATGGCGGGAGCTAAAACGATTTTGCTTGGCATGGGGTCTCCTTTATTTGAACACTTCTGGATGCAGATCTCTGGCTATCATTTCCAGCCCGTCGATGATGCGCACGCTGGCTTCGGTGATGATGGAGGGAACTGGATACAGCCGCCCGTTTTGGATGGCCGGGATATTGGGAAATGTACTTTGCAGGTGGGCTTCGATTTTGAGCGGGTCGCGGCCGGGCATAACGCTGTTATCGGGGAAGATGCCGTACAGGAGCACATCGGCGTCGATGGATGCGAACACTTCGGGGCTCATCTTTCCGCCGGTATCCTGTCCTTCAAAAACATTGATGCCGCCAGCCTTCTTCATCAGGTCGCTCCAGATGGCGGTATTCATAACGTAAATGCTGGAGGTATCGCCGTTATAAAAAACAACCTTGACCGGCGCTTCATTTGCCACAGCATCGATCACGGCTTGTTCGCGCGCTTTCAAACGGGCGATCAATTCCTGTGCGCGCGGCGAGATGCCAAAGATCTTCCCGAGCGCATCAAGATTTTCATAAATGGATTCGATGCCGCGCGTAGAGGTGACCGTGAAATCGCAGATCGATCCGCCCGCATAGACCTGCGCGCCCATCGCTTCGACCTCGGCAATGGTGGCAAATCCCTGGGCAGGGTCAAAGGCGAAGGAGTCGAGTCCCTCGGTCACGACCAGATCGGGCTGGGCCTTGAGCATCTCTTCTTTGTTGGGAATGTTCAGGGTCAAGATCGAGCCGAGTTTGGGAATATCCTGTGCGGCATTGGCGAATTCGGTCGGCAATTTATCGTACATGCCGCCAAAGCCGATGATACGATCCTGTATACCGAGTGCCAACAACATTTCGTTAGGCGGCTGCCACATGCCAATTACGCGTTCGGGTGGCTTGGTGAACATGAGCGTGCGTCCGCAGTTCTCGATGCTGACCGGGTATTTGGACAAGTCTGGGGTGGCCGGTGGCAGGCCTGCCATTAGTTCGGTGATGCTGGAATTGATGACCGCATCCTGTTGCTTAACGACGGGTGGGTCGGGCTTCCAATAGGTGTCATAGGCCCAGTAGAGTCCGTACAGAACAAAAACTGTGAAGATAATTCCAATGCCACGAAATATTTTTCTTTTCATGAGTTGTCCTTTTTATTTGGAATGCGGACTAAAGTCCGCGCTCCAAATTTATTTTTTCTGTCAGTGATTCGATCGCGCAGAAAGAGAGCTGCAAATGTCCGCGGGTGGGATGTTTGCCGATGAAGGCTTCGACCTCGAATACATCGCGCAAATTGTGGGGAGTCAAAACCTCAAGGGGAGAACCAGACGCGACAATATGCCCGGCCTTGAGCATATACAGCCGATGACAATAGATGGCAGCCAGATTCAGGTCATGTAAGGTGACGAGGGTGGTCAACCCCAAATGCTGCACCAGGTCCAGAATTTCCAATTGATAGCGGATGTCGAGATGATTGGTGGGTTCATCCAATACCAAAAGTTTTGGCTGTTGCGCGAGGGCGCGCGCCATCAGCACCCGCTGTTTCTCTCCGCCGGAAAGCGTGCCATAGTAACGGTTCGCAAAGGACAGCATATTGACCCGTCTCAGCGCGGCGACCACGATGTCTTCATCCTGCGGGCTGTCCAATTCCAACAATCCCTTGTGCGGCGTGCGCCCCATCATGACCACATCGTTGACTGTGAACTCGAAATCACTGGCGCTTTCCTGCACGACTACGCCGGTGTGTTGTGCCGATTCGCGCGCGCTCATCTTCCAAACATCGCTCTCGCCCAGGCGGACATAGCCCGCTTCCGGCTTCAACATCCGATAGACACTTCTCAGCAACGTTGATTTGCCGCTGCCGTTCGGGCCGATCAACCCGACGATCTCGCCCGGCTCGACCCGCAGGTGAATATCCTCAACGATGCGCTTGGTCTCGATCGAAATCGAAACTGCGGAAACATCCAATGGCAGGTCGCGTTTATCCATGATCGGCTCCCGGCTTGCGGTCACGTGACATGAGCCAGATGAAGAACGGTCCACCCAGGGCCGAGGTGACCATGCCAACCGGCAGTTCGACCGGGGCGAGGATGGTGCGCCCGACCAAATCCACCAGCACCATGTAGACGCCTCCCATCAAAGCGGACAGGGGCAGTACGCGGCGATGATCCGACCCGACCAACATGCGCACGATGTGTGGGATGAGCAATCCAACAAAACCGATCGAGCCGCTGATGGCAACCACAGTCCCGACCAACAACGAGGTGATGAAAAATAATTGCAGGCGAAATTGTTGAACGTTGATGCCCAGTCCAATGGCGGATTCTTCGCCGAGCAAGAGTGTGTTCAAGGCGCGCGATTGCAGGATCAAGACGCCGGTCGTGACGATTAAAACGAGAGTGGGCAGGCCCAGGTGTTCCCATTTTGCGCCGCCCAAACTGCCCGCCAGCCAGTTGAGGACCACAGCGGCCGCGTTCCCGCCGCCTTTGGCAGCCGCGCGCATCACCAGAAAACTGGTGGCAGACGAAAGCACAAAACTGAGCGCCACTCCAGCCAGCACGAGTCGCATTGGCACGACGCGGCCATTTCGTTGGGCGAGCACAAACACGGCAAACGTAGTCAGGAATGCGCCGACGAAGGCCGCGACCGAAAGCGATAATCCGCCGACTACAGCTGACCCGAGCGTGATGACGATCACTGCCGCCAGCGACGCGCCGGATGAAATCCCAAACAGGAACGGGTCTGCCAGCGGATTGCGCACCATGGCCTGTAACGTGGTTCCGCTCACAGCCAAAGCCGCACCCACGATGATTGCCAACAGAACGCGCGGCAGACGGAATATCCATACGATCTGATCGTCGGTTGGGTTCCAATCCACGGTCACTGCGTTCGGTAGGATGTGCGAGATAAGGATGCGCGTTACGCGTTCGGGGGGCAGTTTCACAGCACCGATCCCAACTCCCAGAATAACCGAAGCAACCAAAAGGACGAGCAGGACCGACAGCAGAATCCAAAAGGTTCCCGCGGCGCGGGAGTGAATCCGTGCCGCGGGGTTTTGATTTACTGATCCGTTTGGACCAGACATTATTGGAAGGCCTCCGGGTGGAATGCCTTGGCCATCATCTCAATTCCATCCGCAAAGCGGATGCTGGCATAGTAGATGTAAATGCCGGGGATTTCAACATACCGCTGATCCTTGGCAGCCGGAGTTTTGGAGAAGGTGGTAAACAGCCACTCACTGCGCGTGTTGATGTAGGTGGGGTCGTCCCAGGTATCCACCACAAAAATTTCTGGCTGACGCGCAGCCACTTCTTCGAGGCTGACCGATTCGTAATAGTTGGCATGGTCGGCAAAAACGTTTTCGCCGCCTGCGAGCACGATCATATCGTGCTGAAGTCCCTGCCCGGCGGTGCCGACAGGCCCTTCGCCGCCTGCGTCAAAGAAGGCTTTGGTGGGGGTGAGGCCTGCGATCTTTTCCTGAACCGCTGCAACGCGGGCTTTCATATCATTCACCAGATCTTCGGCTTTTTCTTGAACATCGAAGATCTGGCCGATCTTCAAAATGTCGTTGTACATATCCTCGACATGAATATGGTCTGAAGCAGTGCAGTTGTCGCTGAAACCAAAGACCTTGATGCCAGCCGCCTCCACTTCATCCACCGAGGGTGCTCCAGCAGTGGGATCGAAATCCCAAACCAGACCAGATGAAATAATGAAATCAGGGTTCGCCGCAAAGATAGCCTCCTTGGACGCGGCTTCCTTCGACAGAATCGGGAGTTTGTTGAACTCTTCAGCAATATCGGCGGGAGGCGGGAACTGCCCGTTCCATTCCGTGCCGATGATGCGGTCACCCAACCCAAGCTTGATCAGCAACTCAGGCGGAGTCTGCCAGGTAGTGATAACACGCTCCGGGGCTTTCTCAAACGTGACGCTGCGTCCGCAGTTTTCGATGGTCAGCGGGTATTCTGTATGCATGTGCGAATGGGTATGAGTTTCCGTCATGCCGCCAAACGCGGTCTTGAGTGTTTCAGCGTTCGTGCGGAAGACCGAAAGCAGATCCATGTCATCGCCGGGGAAGTTGATCAGGTCGATCTTGGTTGCGCCGGTGGCTTCAACCAATGGATCGCCGCCGCCCATGTGCGCGTTCTCGAAGACCATTGTCGGCTTGGCATCCGAAAGTGTCTTGAGTTCGTCCGGGGTCATGGGCATTGGGCCGTACATGCCGGCCGGTTCCAGCCCGGCGAAGAATACAAAGGGCGTGACGAACATCTGAGTCACGACGACCGGCTTGTGGTCACCGACCGCGGCTTTGACTTCATCGGAGAGTTTGGCATATTCCGCATCGAACAAGGCGAGGTATGCCGCGGCCTTGTCCTGTGTGCCGAACAATTCCCCGAGGCGCGTGACTTCCTTGTGAATCATTTCCGGGGAGTTTTCGGTCATCACGGTAATTAATTTGGATGAATCTCCGCTGACTGCTTCCTGCATGCGCGCAGCGAATCCCTCAAACCCGGCCATAAGAACATAATCAGCGCCGCTGATGGCTTCGAGGTCTGATGGTTTCGGGTCATAATCTGGCGGATGCTGGATCGTTGATGGAGCAATGATGCTGATATCTTCAGCGCCTGCGGCGAGCGCAAATGCGCCCACCCAACTAGTGGATGCGACGATCTTCAATCCATGAGTGTGTTCATCATGAACTGGCGCTTCGGTCATGGCCGGCGTTGGTGTCGCCATACTACCGCAGGCCGCTAAAATAGCTGCAAGGATCACAAGTACAAGTATTCTTTTTATCATTTTCAGCTTCTCCTTTTAAAGTATGTTGTGAGAGTGATCAAACCCACTGTTATCACCAGGATCGGGCCGGGAGGCTGGTTGAACAGCAGGGTAAGTCCAAAACCGAGTAAATTTCCAAACAGGCCGATGATGACTGCCCAAATGATCATTTCGTGCAGAGATCGTCCGAGATTACGCGCCGCCAATGCCGGGAGAATTGTGATGGAGTCCACCAGCAATGCGCCTGTAAGCCGTACTGCTGAGCCAATTGCGATGGCGATCACGATCATCAGGATAAAAGTCAATTGCTCAACATTGATGCCGGAACAAAGCGCAATTTCACGATCATAAAGAAGTAATGCAAGGTCACGCCGCCGCCATAAGTAGATGACGCCGATCATGACTGCGACAATCGTCAAGCTGATAACATCTGAGACGCGTGTGGCAAGGATTGCGCCCCACAGCAATTCAAATGCCCCGTTGGCGTTAACGCCGGTTAGTGAAAGAACCAAAAGGGCCAGCGCAATCGCAAGGGTCATGACCAGTCCCATCGGTCCAGCCAGACCCGCAGGGCGGCGTGCCAAAGGGGAGAGAAGGGCGCCTGTCACCGCGCATAAAACTATCCCTGTTAGGTTCGGGTCAGTTCCAATCAACAAGCCAATCGAGATACCAAGCAATGCCACATGCATCATGGCGAAGCGCACGGGGACAATGTTCAGCCCAATGATCCAGACACCAGCAACGGGGAAGGCCGACCCGGCAATTGCAATTGCCAGTGCTGCGCGTTGGATGGGGATGATTTGAAGGAAACCAATCAATCTCTCGATAATTATCACGATACTTCCCTTAATCTGCCGCCGGCCATTTCTACAACGCGATGACAACGGTCGGCCATCTTTCGGTCATGGGTTACGATCAAGGCCGCAGATGAAAGTTCCTGCAAAACTTCAGCGACCTTGATTTGACCGTCAAAATCCAATGCAGCGGTGGGTTCATCTGCAAGGAGCAGGCTTGCCCCGCCTGCCAACCCGCCCAAAGCGCGCGCTAAAAACACACGCTGTAATTGGCCGCCGGATAGCGCATGTAAGGGACGATCCAAAACCATGCCGACACCCAAATTCTCCGCTGACACAAATGCTTCATCAGATGATGCGCTGCTGGTTAATAACTCCTTCACCAAAAGCGGAAATTGACCGGTTGTCTGTCGCTGCGGCATCCACGAAATTTTCCTGCGCTGCTCATGCCAATCACCAGATGTTTTGGCTTGTATGCCGTCAATCAGAATCTGACCAACGCTAATAGTGTGCAAGCCCAGGATTGCCCGCAACAGCGTTGTTTTGCCGGAGCCATTGCTGCCTATCAACGCAACGTGTTCGCCGGGTTGAATCTGTAGATTAACCTGATCAACCACGCGCACCTGCCCAAAAGCGCAGACAACATCTGTTACATCCAGGGTGGCGTTGTTTAAACTATCCATCGCTTGATTCTTGAACTCCAAAGAAGGTAAAGCCCAATGGGAATATCAAAGAGGATGCAAGCCATGGGCAAGTCAATGTAAAGTTCTGGCAACTCGCGCGGAATAAAGTCCCAAACGGGGTGGAATAACCATGCCGCAACGAGAAAGTAAGGGGATTTGAAAACGCCCAGTAAAGCAAGCGCGATATACGCGAAAAAAAAGCCCATACTCGATTGGATTGCCCAACTGAACATAGGTACTTCCCAGCCAGACCGTGAAGGCGGCCCATGCGATACGCTCCAGTTTGGGATTCATGAATCTCAGTATCAGAATCAACACCAGTGCAAATGGGACTGCAGCTGGAATTAAGTAACCTGCTTTCGCCGCAGCTCCAATGGCCGAGCCGGTGAGCATGATCAGGAAAAGAATATAAACAGTTGTTGCTATGGTTTTCATGGTTGTCCAGTTGAAAAGATAATTTAGTGGTTTACACAAATAATAAATAGTCCCGTGGCGCGGGATGTCGCCACGGGCTTGTTTTGTCTGGCGGGGGCTGAGGAGGACAACCCACCAAACCCAGTATTTACTAAAAAGGCTCTGAATAAAATTTTATTGATCGGACTATCATAGACTCAATTAATTGGCTAAAAAAACATATACAACCAAGCTCATAAAATATGTCTGCAATTGCAACAAAAAAATCAGGGCACTCTATGTCTCAGCAGTGCCCTAAAAGATTACTGGCAAACTAAATCGCCTGGACTCCGTGAACCAGTGCAATAAAATCATCGCCGGGAATTGAGTTATGTTTTTCCTGGGAGAAAATATCGACCGCATTATCGTTTGAATGAATGATGATCATGCGTAGTTTTGAAAGAGCAGGATTACTGGTCAATAGCGTATACAACTTCTCAATTTTTACGCTTACCGTCTGGCCCATAACAAGCACCTCGGGACATCTCGAAACAATATCATTCACCAAAACATCCTCGCCCTCAAAGTCTATGGTTGAAACATCCAAATTCGACTTTGAACTGATCAAACGAAAAATTCCCTCATCGAGCAAGGAACCTCTGTTTACAACAAGTATTCGTTGAGGCAAGTCGGGATTACGTTCCTGCAAATCACTGTGAGCCATGGCGAACCTCCATTCATAAATAAGAAACTGTCGTTACATTTTGCTCGGTAAATCTTCTTAGCAAAGCTTCAAATCTGATACAATTCATTAGACATTAGTTTTGAAACTGGTGTTTCCAATTTTCAATTCTGATAATGTATGATAAAGTTTGATAAACTTATCTAACTTTATCACTTCTTTTGCAAGGAGTCAACCATGAAAAATCTATCCCCCCGACAGCGCGAGATCTTAAAATTGATCGATGAAAAGAAAGATCTGTCCATTGAAGAGATACGGCAAACTATTGGTGTTTCCCAGGCTACCGCATACCGTGAGACCCAGGAACTTTCTCAAATGGGACTGGTCGCCAAGATTCCCGGTGGCATCAGCCAGATCGAAGCCTCAACCACACGTTGTGTGCAATGCAGAGGCGAGACAAATGCAAGGACCACATTCATTATTGAGCAAAAAGATGGAAAGAAATTATCAGCCTGCTGTTCGCACTGCGGAATGATGGCTCTCGCGAACAATCCGAACATCAGCACTGCCATGACTATTGACTTTGTTTATGGGAAAATGCTTAATGTCAGTCAGGCCTGGTACGTACTGAACAGCAATGTTGTACTTTGCTGCAGTCCCTCCATCCTGAGCTTTTCAAACCAGGATGATGCAACTCGATTCTCGCAAGGTTTTGGAGGCGATGTTATGGATTACAAAAACGCACAAAACAGCCTCAACAAAATGATGACTTTAATTCAGATCTAAAATCTATTCCATTCAAGATATTGTTTTAAAAAAAACTGGCCTGAGGCTTTTCCTCAGGCCAGTTTTTTCGTTTTTTACTACTCCATACGCACTTCAACAGATACCGTCATCTCACCAGATTTTTCAAAGACTAAAGTAAGGTCAATCATTGACCCGGGCTTGAATTGATCATCTTTCTTCATGATGCACATAATGTGCAAGTCTCCACTCTTCAGCTCAACCTGACCACCCGCTGGGATTTCGATCGGCTTATCCAACAAGTTCATGCCCATGGTGCCATCACTTTTCATAACAACCTCATGCAACTCAATCGAGCCGCATGCAGGGCTTGAACCGGAGAGCAGTTTATCAGGAGCGTCGCCACTATTCTTGATCATCATGAAAATACCGCCTGCGGTTGGCATATCCATTGATGGACGTCCCCACGCGCTTTCAATTGTCAATGATGGCGCAGCGGCCAAGGGCACAGCCTGTGACTAACGAAACCAACAACAACCCCAGTACCAATCCTTGCAGCAAACGTAACTTCATTCGAGCCTCCTGTTTTGTGAACCATATGATAATTATTGAGAAATTTTTATAATCCTATCGTTTTTTACGAAAAATAGCAAGTTATTAATTTCCATAATTTATCTGACAAATAACATACAGAAAGAGCACATATTCAGAAAATAAATGATAAAATTATTACAAATTATTGTTTTTTATTGAATTTGTGATAATCTCAGGAACAAATAGTCTTTCTGTAAAATCAAAAAACGAATAAAGAGGAAAAAATGGATTTAATCGTAGCATTCATTACAGGTTTAACCACTGGCGGGTTGGGATGCCTGGCCGTTCAAGGCGGACTATTGACCAGCACGCTTGCCCATCAGATCGAGCAGGATTTACAGGCTCATAATGGCGCCGGTTCCTCTCAAAAATTCAAACCTCACATTGCTCAACCAATACTATTCTTCCTATTAGCCAAGCTGATCGCATACACGATCCTTGGTTATTTATTAGGTGCCGTAGGATCAGTGCTCCAACTCACCCCCATGATGCGTGCCATACTATATTTTGCGATTGGTATTTTCATGATCGGCAACGGCCTGCGCATGTTCAATGTACATCCCATTTTCCGATATTTTATTATCGAACCGCCATCATCATTGACTCGCTACATTCGACGCAAATCCAAAAATGGCGCTTCATTCTTTACCCCCATCCTGCTCGGCACACTGACAATTTTCCTGCCCTGTGGGATTACCCAAGCCATGATGGCCACCGCCCTTGGAACAGGCTCCCCGCTTCAAGGCGCAACACTGATGTTCGCATTCATCCTTGGTACATCTCCATTGTTCTTCTCAGTTGCATACTTCGCCACGCGGCTGGGTTCAACAATTGAAAAATATTTTACGCGGATCGTGGCCGTGGCAATGCTCGTTATGGGGCTGATCCAGGTGGATACCGGACTCAACTTATCAGGGTCTGCCTTCTCGTTTTCCCGAGCAGTTAGCATATTATCTGCTTACACTCTTCCTGCACAAACCGGTCTTTCTATTGAAGTCAATGAAGATGGCTACTCCCCACAAATTCTGCATTTACCAGCCAATCAAGATTTAACAATTGAATGGGTAACGCGCAATACACAGAGCTGTGCTCGATCCGTTGTAGTGCAGGATCTTGATTATCAGGAGATTCTTCCCACTACTGGACGGGTCAAATTTGATATTCCAGCACAGGAAAAAGGCACGATTATTCGATATACTTGTTCCATGGGAATGTATCCCAGCCAATTGGTATTCGATCTGGAATCAACAGAAACCAATCAATAACACAGTGGAAGTGAAAAAATGAAAAAAACGTTCAACGTTCCTGACATGTATTGTTCCAATTGCGTCATGCATCTTGAAGGCCTGGAAGATGAAATTCCTGGTGTGAAAAGCGTCTCAGCCAGCTACAAAAAATTAATCATGGAAGTGGACTTTGACGAGTCAAAAGTTACCATCGAAGAAATTATTGCTGCCGCAGTTGAGATCGGCTATCACCCGGAACCTGTCAATAGTTAATGTACATGTTAGTGTCCACATTCCATAATAGTGTTTTGTAAAGCTATACAAATTACAGAACTGATTCCACTTATGAAAATTACAATTGGCAATGATGTCATTACGTCAACTACAAAATGCGAAAAGAATTTTTTATGCCTATCTGGCGACACGGAGCATTTATGTACAGTTGAATACTGCGTTTCCGAAACTGTCCATTTCATTAATAATTTGAGGGTAAACTGTAGTTATAGGGCGTCTTTCGGAAACGGTTTCTTCTGCACTTGCCCGATAAGAAAAGAAATCTACAATCGTTTCAATATATAAGATATTAGCGGTTTTTTCCATGTATTCTCAAAAGCCCCCTGTTTTATGGGGTCTATTTTAATTAAGCAATGCCTCTGTTTTGGGGGTTGCAAAAGTCTAATTCGGAGTTGTATACTCACATTATTGTGGAATCCTTTTGACCACAGGAGGTAGTATGTCACACCGTCATTCAATATTCTGTATCCTTCCCCCCTACATGCTCGATCAAGTGGCACAGAACGGCACAAGCGCACAACGCGAAATGGCAGTGCGAACATTGGCTACATCCCAACGTGTTCGTGATAATCGGGTAGACATCGGAAAGGCCGCAATGCGAGCCAGAGGCTTTTCTGTTGGCGGAAGTGTCAAGCAACGTATAGTCTATGATGCAAAATTTGGAACAAATCTCCCAGGGACTGTTGCACGCAGTGAGGGCAGTGCCCCAGTTGCTGATGTAGCGGTCAACGAAGCGTATGACGGCAGCGGTGCAACCTATGACCTATTCTCAGCAGCGTTCGGCCGAAATTCAATTGATAATAACGGAATGAGGCTTAGTTCCACTGTCCATTATGACAAGGGTTACGACAATGCCTTTTGGGATGGTCAGCAAATGGTATACGGCGACGGCGATGAAGATATGCCAGTATCCGAAAGGCTGTTTAACCGCTTCACAAGTTCACTGGATGTGATCGGCCATGAACTGACTCATGGTGTTACACAATATGAAGCCAACCTCGTATACTCAAATCAACAAGGGGCATTGAACGAAGCTGTTTCAGATATTTTTGGTTCGCTTGTAAAACAATACCAGCGCGGGCAAACTGCAGATGCGGCAGATTGGATCATTGGCGAAGGCTTATTCACAGCAAACATAAATGGTGTAGGCATACGCTCAATGAAAGCACCGGGTACAGCTTATAACGACCCTGTGCTTGGCAAAGACCCCCAGCCTGCACACATGAGAGATTACAAAACCACTTTCGAAGATAACGGTGGAGTCCATATCAACTCGGGCATTGTAAACCATGCATTCTATGTGACCGCGCTTGAGATAGGCGGCTTCGCTTGGGAAAAGGCGGGACAGATCTGGTATAAAGCATTAACCGAAAAATTACAAAGCAACTCCAATTTCCAAAATGCCGCTGACCTCACATTCGAAGCGGCAAGTGAAATTTTCGGTGCAGGCAGTTTGGAGCAAAATGCGATCAAGACTGGCTGGGCCGAGGTTGGTATCACTGTCGGGGATACGGGTGGCGGCACCACGCCCGGCGGCGATGGATGCCTAAAGGGGTTGATGCAGGCACTCGGTCTGTCAAAATGATGCGGATACTTTTCGAACGCACAGGCGGATTCATGGGACGACGAGTCAGCCTGGACCTTGAGCTGGACGAGCTTCCACCCGATCAAGCCCTGACCTTGAAGCGGCTCGTCGACGAATCAGATTTTTTCAATCTGACAGAGCCTCCACCTAAAAAGACTGTGGCCGATGGGTTTGCCTACTCACTCACAGTGAACAACGGAAAATACGAACGTACCTTCCACCTTAGCGATACGAACATCCCACATGCCTTGCGCCCGCTTTTTGAAAACCTTATCGCTCGAACGAGAAAAAACACTTGAATGAGAAGGGACACAGCAGCTGTGTCCCTTCTCATTTTTTATCTACGGGGAGTTAGGCTCACAAGAAATTTCTGAATGTTGAATATATTCAACATAGCATACAGGATGCTGTGGGTTTGCCGCGACAACGGTTGACGCAAAAGGATAAGCGCCAGACAAATTCAACTCGGGATAGTTTGTGTGTAAGCTTTTTTGATACCACTCAAAATGAAGCAAGTCTGTTGCGATAACAACCAGATCTGGCCGCCCCTGTAAAGCGTAATGGAAATACCACATCGTAAAAATTGCCTTGTCCCCCTTTGCAAAGATAATCGCATTCGCTGGCGCTTGCAGGAGCACATCCTTTCCAAATTGTTCAGCACGCATATCCCTGGAAGCATCCACCGACGCCCAATGATTTCCAGCTTGAAGAAATAAAAATAAAATAACAACTAAGCCTATTCCTGATCCAAATTTTCGAAATCGTTTATGGAACATATCCATCAATCCACTTACCCCTAAACCGATCCAAATTGCAAAACAGGAAAAAGCTGGAATGAGGTACATATAAGAATCAATCGTAGAGTATCCGATTGCGAAAAGAGTAAATATGAAAATAGTCCAAATCGTATTTATATACAAACGTGAAGGTTTGTAAAAAACGAGCAGCCCGATCAATCCGATCACCAGGCCAACTATTCCAAATTGCTCGATCAATAGTCCCGCCGCCGCCCGTGTCCGTGATAATCCAAGGTCAAACGTCAAGCCAAAAAACTGCTCCTGATATAGTTTTCCTGATATCAGCCACAAGCCATCCAGCGTAACTGGATTCCCAAACCGGCTGAGATAAAGCGCGTAAGGCAAAAATAGATAAGCCAGCAAGCCGATCCCCACCTGTAGTCGGCGAAATAATGATTGAGTACCCAATCTCCATTTCGCAGCGGATGAAACAGGATCAGTATGAAAAAAATGTCTGGAAAGATAAGAATTGGGAAAAGCAAAATCGTTGCAAATACGATTCCCCATGCCTAATCCAAAACCACTCAACCAGAATATCCAATCGTTTCTGCGGGAAATATAATGCTGCATGATCAGATGCCAAATACAAAATAACAATCACGAACAAGGCGTGTAAGGCATAAACTTCCGTTATCACTGACTGCGACCAGATCAATGGAGAAAGTCCAAATGCAAATGCAGAAATCAATCCCGTATATTTGGATTCAGAAGTCGATGGCAGAGAGCGAATCACAAGTACGTATATCAATAGCGCCGCGAAAACCGAGGCAAATGCGGATAATAAATTAGTACGAAACGCCAGGGAACCAACTGGTAAAAGTTGAAATAGGCGTGCGAGAAAAAGATAAACTGGATACCCAGTTGGATGCGCCACTCCACCAACAGCAGCCGCTGTAACCAGATCTCCCCCATCCGAACCCTGATTCGCCCAGGTCAACCTGGGCGCCATGGTCATTAAATAAACAACGAATAAGAAAACAGCCAATATCCCCGGCGGACGTACTTATTAAGTGAGGAAGTGTTATGCATAAATAAGATTCTATAGATAAGCCGCAATCACCCCCCAGCAGCGGATGCCATTAAGATCACCTTGTCACCTTCCTTCAGGTTTGTCTCCATCCCGCTTAGATCACGAAGATGAACACCGTTCACAAAGATATTGAAGTGGCGGCGCAAGTTGCCACTTGCGTTGACTAAGTGTCTTGGAGAGTTGGAATGCACGAGTATGTTATCGAGCACTTCCGCAATGGTTGAGCCATCAACAGAAAATTCACTCTGGTTGTCAACATAATATTTCATAAGGGCGGGAAAGCGGACGATAGGCATGGGAGCATTTTAACGTATTGCGGGATACAAGTACACAGGTGGACAATAAAAGTCCCGAAGTTTTCGACTTCGGGACTTTTACTAATTACTGATTACTGCTATATTCCGCCTTGCTCTTCCTTCTTCGCTTCCATTTCTTTCCTGTGAGCTTCGGGATGATCGACCTGTAATATGACGGACCGTATCGTAGTGAGCGAAGTCCATTGTGAAGTATCCTCGCCCGCCGGTGATGGAGCGGAGCTGCGTGGTGTAGCGCAGCACTTCAGCCAGAGGGACATTTGCCACGATGATCGTATTGCCGCGTTCTGAATCTGTTCCCTGTACGCGCCCACGGCGTGTACTTCGGTCGCTCATCACATCGCCCATGTACGCATCTGGGACTGTAACACGAATGGTCATGATCGGCTCAACAATAAACTACCCGCATCATGTACTGCTAGCTTGAAGGCTTCACGGCCAGCAATTTCGAACGCGAGCGGCTTGGAGTCCACTTCATGTTCCTTGCCGTCGTACACGATCACTTTGACATTACTCATGGGATAGCCCGCGAATGCGCCGCGTTCCATCGTCGCCTTAATACCTTTTTCAATTGGAGGTAAATAAGACTTCGACAAGTTCATTCCTACGAGTTCATCTGTAAACTCAAAGTCGGCTGTGGGCAAAAGGCCTTCCAGGCGTGAGATGCACTTTGCCGAATTGACCTGAACCACCGCTTTGCTTTGGCGGCGATATTGACCGCTGGCTTTGTTGTGGTACTTTCACGATACGGGATGCGCGTCATGCGTCGCAAGTCCCACCTGGAACTTGGTTCAGCGATGGAGCGCCACATCAATATGCTGGTCGCCCATGCCCTGCAGAACGGTCTCATGAGTAATGGGACTGGCTTGCCAGATAAGAGCGTCATATCCTCTCGCACAAGCGGGCAAAGTGTCGGGGAGATCTTGGCAGCATCAGCCTTTCGACTCCCGGGGTGATTGCTACACGATAGAGAGCGGCAGGGAATTCCCCGGTTTCTCAATTGTGAGCGGATGTCTTCTTATCGCAGAAAGTATCACCAGTCACGGTCACAGTCAATTTGGATACGACAGCAATATCACCGGGGCATGGACAACTTTGCAGGGATAGTTTCCTT
>JADJNA010000059.1 GCA_016709305.1 Candidatus Villigracilis saccharophilus | reverse complement strand
TGTCTTGGTCAAAATCGCAGTTGGTGAACTCACGCAACTTACGGCCGAAGAGATCCGTGGTGAGTGGTCAGCCCTTGTAAATAATTCGCCGCTCGAAAAAGCCGCGCTGACCATTCGACTCGTCCGCGCCGAACAGCAGTGCATGGCGTGTTTTCACAAATATCACCCGCTCGGTCAGGAAATCTCCTGTCCGCAGTGCGGGAGCGCCGGAGCCAAGATCATCGCGGGGGAGGAGTTCCACCTTGAATCCACTCAGGAAGAAAATGAATAAGCGCATCGTTTTTTTGAGCGGATTCCTGCTCATTATGCTTGCCTGCACTTTGGGAAATCCGCCTCAATCCCAAACCTCTGACCTGCTCGCCACACTGGCTGCTTCCACCCCGCTGACAGGCAGTCCCGCCGCGCCGTCTGGAGAGGCGAGCGAGTCTCCCACATTATCATCTGTCATTCTACCCACGCCGATTCCTTCCACATTGACCGTGCCGACATCCGCATCCACAGGTCAGCCGACAGGCAAGATCGTTTACACCTGCCAGATATTTAAAGTTCAGGCTGGCAATCAGATCTGCATCATTAACGCCGATGGGACAGGTTTTCGCCGACTGACGACCGATGATTCAAAACAGCATTACTATCCGTCCCTTTCTCCGGATGGGAGAAGCGTGATCTACGCCGCCTTCCGCGAATCGAATGTCTACGAAATTTATGAAATGAATATCGCCTCGGGCGCGGTTGTGCAATTGACGAATCGGCTGGGCAACCTGAACGCGCCTGAGATCTCACCGGATGGGGAATCCATCGTTTTTAAACGCGCGCGGCCAAACTCTGATGAAAATCAACTCTTTTTGATGGAACGCAATGGAGCCGACCCGAACAATATCCCCGCCCTCAGCGGTTGGGACCCGACCTGGTCGCCGGATGGAAAATTAATCCTGTTCGCCTCTAACCGCGATGGGGCGGTGCAGTTGTTTACGGTCCGTGCCAATGGCAAGGGGCTGCATAAGGTCAGTAACCTGCCTGCCATCCGTGGGCGGAGCGATTGGTCACCCGATGGAAAATATATTGTGACCTATTCCGGCGCTCCCTGGGAGCACGAAGTCTTTCTCATGACTGCTGATGGAAGCAATGCGCATATCCTTTCGCCGCTAGGTGGGAATTCTCAAGGCGCATCCTTCTCACCGGATAGTCAATGGATTGCGTTCACCGCATATTTTGATCATCCCAGTGACGATCACGGCTGCGAGATCTATATCATGCGGATTGACGGCACGGACCTGCGCCGTTTAACCAGCAATGACTATTGCGATTATCAACCCCGCTGGGGACCATGATCTCACATCATCTGGAGCGCAATACGTTCCTGGACGCAATCCCATGAGAATGTTTCACGCCGAAGTAAAAGTGCGGCGGTTCGCAAAGACATAAAATTTATTGGTGTACGATTGAAAATAGACAAAATACTTTTTTGGAGGACAGCTATGGGATTCTTTTCTAAATTATTTGGGGCGGCCACACCAAGCTTAACTGCGGCTGAGGTTGAAGAAAAACTGAAATTTGGTAAACACCCAATGATCCTGGATGTGCGCCAGCCTGATGAGTTTCGTCAGGGGCATATCACAGGCGCAAAGTTGATCCCGCTCAATGAGCTGCATCGTCGCATGAAGGAATTGCCGAAGGGACGTGAGATCGTATGCGTATGCGCTAGCGGAAGCCGCAGCGCATCTGCGGCGAAGATATTAATAAAAGAAGGATATGTTGTTTTTGACATGCGGGGCGGTATGCTTGCCTGGCGCAGGGCAAAACTGCCTGTACAGAAATGATCAAGATTATTTATGTCGTTGCGAGGAGCGAATGCGACGACACTTGCGCCGTACGCCAGTGCGGTGAGCAACCTCATCGTAATAAGGAGGTCGCTTCAGGCGGAAACCGCCCTCGCAACGACATTATTTACTCTACATCCCCGCTGGTTTTAGATCCTTCAAGTTTAATTGATACCCGATGCGGCCGTTATATTCATTCACTTCATAGGTGAATAATATATCCACACGCGGCGGCATTTTCTTTTGCCATTCACCCAGCCTGAATCCGATCGCGTCGTGAGTGTAGCCGCTTTTTTCTTCTTCGAGCGTTAATTTCAAATGTTTTGCATCCGCGCCGACCGTGCGCGCACTTTTTACCTTGACGTTGCGCGCAACGAATGCCGCCTCGCGATTTCCATAACCGGTCGGCTCGAGATATTTCAAACATTTTTCGAACAGGTCTGCGCGGAAATCTGTCAGCGAGACATACGCCTCGGCTGTGACCGTCGGCTTGAGATCTTCGTTCGACAGTTTTTCTTTGGCGTAGGCTTTTAGCCGCGATACGAGTTCTGACAGATTCTCGTTCCTGACGGTAAATCCCGCGGCGGCGGCATGACCTCCGTGACGGACAAGCAGGTCGGCGCAATGATCGAGCGCCTCGGTAATGTGGAACTCAGGGATGGAGCGGCACGACCCGCGGGTCTCCGTCTCCCCTTTGGATGCGACGATGGCGGGGCGGTAATAAGTGTCTGTCAGGCGGGATGCCGCGAGGCCGATCACGCCTGAATTGAAATCCTCCTGGGCGGCAAAAAGCAGGAAGGCATGCGGGTCTTCGCCGATCGCGATCTCTTCGGCTCTTTTTTGCATATCTTTTGTAATGCGCTGCCGTTCCCGGTTTTGCATGTCCAGGACCTGCGCCAGTTCGCCCGCGCGGAAGACATCCTTTGTGGTTAATAATTCGAACGCTGCCAGAGCTTCTTTTAATCTGCCTGCCGCGTTTAAACGCGGCCCCAGCGAAAAGCCGATATTCCCCGCGTTGACTTTCGCCAGCTTGATCTCTGACACCGCCGCAAGCGAAGATAATCCCTGCCGCGCGGTTTGACGCATTTGCCTGAGTCCCCTGCGGACCAGAATACGATTTTCGCCGACCAGCGGCGCGAGGTCTGCCACGGTCCCTAGTGCGACAAGGTCGAGCAGGGAATCAAGGCTGAACGCTGAAGGGTAAATACTTAAGAGCGCCTCCGCTATTTTATAGGCGATTCCCACGCCAGCCAGGTCTTTATCAGGATAGACATCGCCAGGCTGTTTGGTGTTGATCACGGCAAATGCGGGGGCAGGTCACCCTCTGCGGGGTGGTGGTGGTCGCTGATGATCAGATCCAGCCCGATGGTTTGCGCGTGAAGCGCCTCACTCGGGGATCGAATCCCGCAGTCCACGGTAATGACCAGCTGCACGCCGTCTGCTTTGAGTTCATCCAGCGCGTTGTTATTTAATCCATAGCCTTCTTCGAACCGATTGGGAATATATCCGCGCACATTCGCATTCAATTGCTGCAGTGTTTCCACCAGCAGCGCGGTGGAGGTGACGCCGTCCACATCATAATCACCATAGATGGCGATCGGTTCATGCTTTTGAATGGCGGTTTGGATCCTGTCTACCGATTTTTTCATGCCGCTCATTTGGAATGGATCGGTGTTGAAGTCGGGCTTGGCGTTGAGATAGGCGCGCGCTTCGGCGTCTGTGGTGTATCCGCGGTTGAAGAGGATCTGCCGCAGGATGGGGGGGAATGCTGAAAGCGCGGTATCAACTTCGGGCGTGATGAGGGGCGGAACGATCCAGCGTTTGTTATTGATCATGATTTTGTTCGTGGAGTATAAACGTTCAATGGATGGCTTGGAAGGGTGTTGTATAATTTGTTCATATCAAAAGGAAAAAATATGAAACCACTTGAATCCGATGAAAAGACCGCCTTGGTGATGTTCTATACCGCTACTGCGCTGATACGGGGGGAGATCGTTGTAAAAATAAATCAGCGTGTCAATATCTGGCTGCGTTCGCTGGGCGTTCCGAATTACATCCATATCCATAAGGCGCAGGTGATTTCTTTTATTGGCGCGCCGCCGCGGAATTCCTCCTTCTCCGAAATGTTCCTGCCGGCTGCTCAAGTGCTGGGATTCCATCTCGTTCCGCCTGCGGAAGAACCGCTTGATTATGAAGAAGGCGAGGCCATGCGTATGATGCAGGCTGTGGATGTGGTCATCGGGACTTTTGTGTTCAAGGGCAAAGCCCGCATCTCTACACAAATGGATTTTTCCGCCAGTCTCGATGTGATGCGCTCCACGTGGTTGTCGATCTATGACGCGGATATCAGTAACCCGAACCTGCCGCAGTTCAAAATGCAGGTGCCGATGCTTTTGGTGAATCCCACCCAGGTGACGCTTGGATTGATGTAATGGATATTTCCCTGACAACTCCAGCTTTATTATTCCCGACCGTGTCTTTGTTGATGCTGGCTTATACAAATCGTTTCCTTACCCTGGCGACCATTATCCGCAATTTGCATGACCGATACAAGAATGATCAGAATGACAACCTGCTTGGGCAGATCGCGAACCTGCGCTATCGAGTCTATCTGATCCGCAACATGCAGATCTTCGGCGTGCTGAGTCTGCTCTTTTGTGTGATCAGCATGTTCGCGCTTTTCGCGGGCTGGATCGCGGGCGGACAGTGGAGCTTCGCCATCGCATTACTGCTCATGATCGTTTCGATGTTGATCTCCCTGCGCGAGTTGCAGATCTCTGTCGGGGCGCTGGATCTGCTGCTGGTGGAGTTGGAGGATGAGGAAAAGAAGGGGTAAGTGAGGTAAAGATAATTATTATTCATAGACCTCGGAGATTTTCACGCAGCGAATCTCCGAGGTCTTCTTCATATCCCCTGCTGTATAATCCCACGCACAATGGACTTCAACAAACTCCCCAGCCCTTCAACAAAACGAATTGCTCTACGCATCAGCCAGCCCGCGGAGCGCGCTTTGAGGCAGGGGCATCCCTGGGTCTTCGATCAATCCATCACCGAGCAAAGCCACAAAGGCGCGCCCGGTGACCTGGCTGTCATCTTCGACGACAAGCGCCGCTTCCTCGCCATTGGTTTGTATGATCCGTCATCCGCGATCCGCGTACGCATTTTGCAATCCCGTGACTCCGCCACCATCAACGCGGACTGGTTTCAAAACAAACTCGCCAGCGCCGCCGGTCTGCGTGCTCTTTGGATGAAACCAACACCACTGGCTATCGGCTTGTCCACGGCGAGAACGACGGCTTGCCCGGTCTCATCATTGATCGTTACGCCGATACCCTCGTTCTAAAACTTTACACCCCCGCCTGGGTTCCCCACCTTAAATATTTTTGTGAAGCGCTGGCGCAGGTCAGCCCATCCACTCATTTGATCCTGCGGCTCAACCGCTCCCTGCAAAAGCAGACAGAATATTTATACGGACTCACTGATGGGATGACGATCACGCCTCACACGCCCCCTAGCCTGATCCTGTTCAAAGAAAATGGACTGACCTTTGAGTCCGATCCCATTCACGGCCAGAAGACAGGTTTCTTCCTCGACCAGCGTGATAACCGCGCAAGGGTTGAGAAATTATCCAAAAATAAAGCTGTGTTAAATGTATTCGCCTACACGGGCGGGTTCTCCGTCTATGCCGCGCGCGGCGGCGCGAAGCAGGTGGTCAGCGTGGATATCAGCGCGCCCGCCATCGAAGCCGCGATCCGCAACATGGCATACAATAAACTGTCCCCAGCCATGCATGAAACCATCGCCGATGATGCCTTTGAAGTCTTGGCAGGCATGGAGTCGCAAAAGCGTCTCTTTGACCTGGTTATCATTGACCCGCCCATGTTCGCTCAAAGTGAAAAGCAGGTCGAAGGAGCATTATCCGCCTATCGAAAATTGACCCGCTTGGGATTGAGCGTCTTACGGCAGGGCGGCACGCTGGTGCAGGCATCCTGTTCCAGCCGTGTGGATGCTGATTCTTTTTTTGAATCCATCCACCGATCTGCCAGAGAAGCGGGACGCAGGTTAACTGAGATCGAGCGTACTGGTCACGCTCTCGATCATCCGATCGGATTTAAAGAAGGGGCATATCTGAAATGTCTATTTGCTTCCGTTTAAATTTGCCGTAACCGCGAAGTGTTACTACGAAATCGACCCTGACGCATTTATGGTGACCGGGGTCGCACATGAGGCATTGGGGAAGGGGTTCCGTGCCTTGGGCGCAGCAAAGACCCTAAAGGTTTTTTCAAACCGGTTCCTCGCAATGACGTTACTTTCGTTTTATATACCCAAACTGATTCAACATATTCTGATTATCGCGCCAGTCTTTTGAAACCTTCACGCGCACTTCGAGGAAAACTTTTCGTCCGCCCATTTCTTCGATCTCTTTGCGTGCTGCGCTGCCGATCGACTTCAGCATCTTGCCGCCTTCGCCGATGACGATTCCCTTTTGTGATTCGCGTTCCACAAAAATCGTCGCGGCGATATAGGCCATGCCGTTCTCACGTTCCTTGAATTCGTCAATGCGGACCGCCAGACTATGCGGAACTTCGTCGCGCAAAATTTTCAGGCACGATTCACGGATGAGGTCAGCGGCGATGTCGCGTTCGTAAGAGTCGGTCACTTGTTCTTCGGGATAATCGGGAGGTCTCTGGGGCAACATGCTGATCAGTTTCTCACGCAACTCATCCAGCCCAAGCCTTTTTGTGGCGGACACTTTCATAACCTCGGCATGATTCAGCATCTTTGAGAATGTCTCAGCCCGGGCGGATTCTTCGTCAGCGCTGAGTGTGTCAATTTTGTTCAGGACCAGCAATCGTTGCGCGCGGAGCGGAAGTTTGTTAAGCAGGTCAGCGATGCGGGTGTCATCCTCTGTCGGTTCGTCGGAAGAATCCACCAGCCACATAATAATATCCACGCCATCTGCGGCTTCTTCAGCTTCATAGTTTAGGAACTCACCCAGCTTATGACGGGCGTGATGAATGCCGGGCGTATCCACAAAAACAAGCTGGGCATTTTCAATCGTGAGAATTCCAAGCTGACGTTTGCGGGTGGTCTGCGGGCGCGGCGAAACGGCGGCAACTTTTTGCCCAAGCAGTGCATTGAGCAATGTAGACTTGCCCACATTGGGGCGTCCGATAATGGCGATAAAGCCTGAGCGATGTTCGGTCATGATTCTTTAGAACTCCAATTTGCAACAACAAGACTGGCGAGGATGAGGGCGGCTCCGACGACGATTTCCCAGGTTAGTGTTTCATGCAGGAAGATCACGCCAAGGGTCACGCCGCCTAGTGGAAATAGATAGGTGACCATGGTCGTGCGGGTCGGGCCGATCTCGTGGATAAGATAGAAAACCATTACGAAAGCAACACCTGATCCAAGAATACCCAGCCAGAGCAGGGCAATCCAAATAATGGATTGATCGGGGACTTTTACAGGCGCTTCAAAAAAGAAGGAGGCCAGCCACATGACTGCGGTGGCGGAGACGAGCGGTCCCATGCTTCTGAAAATTCCCGGTGTGTCTTCTGTAAATTTGCGGGCATAGATCGAACTGCCTGCGTAAAATGCCGATGCCAGGATGACTGCGCCTTGTCCAAGTAAGGAGCCAGCCGAAGAGCCGATGTCCTTGCTCATGAGAACCACGACACCCGCAAAGCCGATCAGCAGCCCGACAACTTTTTGCACGGTCATTTTGTCATCATGCAAAAGGAAGTGTGCAACGACGATCGTAAAGAGCGGAACGGTCGCATCTAAAATGGAAGCGACACCCGAGTCGATCGTTTTTTCTCCCCATGAGATCAGAAAGAATGGAATGGCGACATTGGTTAATCCTAATACGAGCAGGGGAGTCCATGCTTTTAAAGTACGAGGCATTTTCTCGCGTTGAATAAGAATGACTGCAATACCAAATAACAATCCAAACAACACCCGATAGGCAACCAGAGTCATCGGTCCCATTTCTTCGATGGCGATCTTGATCCAGAGGAAGGATGAACTCCAGATGATTCCAAGGGTGATGAAGATGATCCAGTGTTTGGTGACACTTCGTGGTAAATGGGTTTATATCTTCTTCACCAAATAATACTCACCGCGTTCAAAACCGCGATCCATATAATAGTGACGGGTGCCAATGGCGGAGATGACAGCCATGCGGGAAAAACCCTTTTTGCGGGCTGCGTTTTCCGCTTCTTCGAGCAGACGTGTGCCAAGACCTGTATGTTGCGCGGCGCCGGTTTTTTCTGAGCCGACTTCGAGCGATTGTCCGTACACATGCACCTCGCGGATGAGCGCCGCATTGTCGAGGTCAGACATGCCTGTCAGAGTCGCATTTTTGGCAGGCAGTGACAAGCGGATAAAACCCGCGAGTCCATCTTCCGGTGTGACGAAGGAAATGAAATGTTCCTCGGCTGAGCCAGCTTGATACGTGAGGTCATTGAGGCGCAGGGATTCCGCTTCCACTGTTTTGCCGCGCACTTCACGACAGCGTACACACTGACAGTGCGTGCCGCGTGTTTTCATGATCGCCTGAATATCCTGCCGCAGACTGGTGCGTGTGTTTCCTTCCACTACATTGTTGCCAGGAATATCGCGGATGACGCGATTGACTCTGCAATAGCGCGGAATGGTTGGTTTGATGTCTGCGATCAGATCAACCAATTCGTCTGTCGTATATGGATGAAATTCTCCGCGCTGCCAGTATTCGTACAACTCGGCATTGGCAAGTAATTGATTCGGGTAGATCTTTATTTCGTCGGGACAAAAATCAGCCCACAGTTTGGCGAAGTCCGCGCGGTCTGATTCAGGAGTCGCGCCCAGCAGATTCGGCATCCAATGCAGCACGATCTTGAATCCAGCGGCGCGCAGTAAGGCTGTGGCCTTGCGTGTTGATTCGACATCGTGTCCGCGCTTGTTGATCTCCAGAATATGGTCGTCAAAACTTTGCGCGCCCATCTGAACCTTGGTCACGCCCAGGTGACGCAGCCAGCGCAATTCATCTGGATTGATTTCATCGGGGCGGGTCTCGATCACGAGACCCACATTGCGGTGGGATGTTGTTTCATTGACAGCCTGCGCCTGCGCAATATCCACGCCGGAAGTTTCCAATTTATCAGCATGGTCTCGAAGCGCGCCTCTTTCAGGTTCGTTCATCGCATCAAAACAGCGCTTGATGAACCACTCCTGATAATCACGCCGATAGGATGACCATGTGCCGCCGAGGATCAGCAACTCGATCTTGTCTGTGGGATGCCCCAAATTTTCCAGCGCGCGAATCCGCGCGTGAACTTGTTCGTATGGATCAAATTGATGTTCAAGTGCGCGCATCGCGCCGGGCTCATCGGGCAGATAACTCTTGGGCATGCGCACATCAGTGGGGCAGAAGATGCATTTGCCCGGGCACGGATATGGCTTGGTTAAAACTGTGACCGTCGTCACGCCTGAAAGGGTGCGCATAGGTTTCATGCGGATTCTTTCAAGCAGAACTTGATCAGGTTTGATCGTGCCCGCTTCCACCATTTGGTTATAAGCGGCAACCAGCGCGGCTTTTGTTAGATAGCCTTCCCCATTTTCGAGCGGATGCGTTCGCAACGCGCGCATCACGTCACTGCCTTCACGGATCTCATCCAGCACAATATGCGCCAGCGCAAGTTTCTCCGGCGTGAGGATGTTAAATTTTTTCCAGCGTTGTCTTCTTTCAGAGATTTCCATGAGATAGTAGACCTTATACCGATAACGTGCGTGGATTATACCTTTATAATGTGGCTATGAATTCCGCCGCCACCGAACGATTACTTAAGCTTAACCATGAATTTTATAACCGGTTTGGAGAGTCATTTTCAGCCACGCGTCAGCGCTTACAGCCCGGTGTAAAGAAAATCCTTGAAACGATTTCCAATGATGTCTCAGTTTTGGATCTGGGCTGCGGCAATGGACATTTTCTGCGCGAGTTGAGTGTGCGTGGTCACAAAGCAGCGCTGCTCGGGTTGGACTTTAGTCTGCCCCTGCTTCGAGACGCAGAATCCGCGCCCGGGGTGGAGTTCCGTGAAGTTGATCTTGCTAAGCTGTCACAGTGGTCGGTGGACAGTGGACAGTGGTCGGTCATTACCATGTTCGCAACCCTGCATCATATTCCATCCGTTGAAATACGTTTGGATATTTTGAAAACAGTTCGCAAATTGTTGAACAAAGACGGGAAATTTATTCTGTCCAATTGGCAGTTCTTGAATAGTGAAAAACTCAAGTCCGCAGTATCCAACCCTGGGATAGGGTTGGCCTGGTGAATGATCTGGATGAGGTGATTATTTATTGGACTGGCGAAGCGGGGAGAAGGCTTGCGTTACGCGCATCAATTCTCAGTTGAGGAACTGCTTGGGTTGGCAGAGCAAGCTGAGATGCGTGTGATCGAATTCTTTTTATCCGATGGCGATGGCGGGAACTTGGGGCTGTATCAGATCTGGCAACCTTTATAGATCACGATATTTTGCGGCGCAACCACATACTGCCACCAATTGTTGTGGATCCCATTCTTGCGCCCTGCGACGCGCGGAAAATGATTGAACCACCACTTGTGGTGCGCTCGAATTCACCGTTGCCCCATTCGGATGGATCAACCACCGCACATCCCCTTTGAAGTTCGGGAAGTTCAATTGCCGGTCATAGCATTCGCTTTTGACCTGAGTCAGATTGTTCCAGTCGTAATCCTGCTGGCTGTTGGGTGCAAAATGGATGTTCCGCACGCGGCTTTACCGGGCGCGGACTTTTCATATCGGATGAAGCGTTTCCGTAAATTCGCATCGCCGCTTGATGCTGAAAGCCTATCCATGATCGATTCTGCGCGGTGGCCGTACGCCTCCAGCATTTCGCCGATATATCTTTCAAATGAAAATCCCATGATCACGAAACGGCGCTTGCTGGCTTCAGTGTTCTTCAACGGAGGCGCGTTGCACCAGAAAGCGCCCGGTCCGCCGCATGGTGGATTCGTAAAAACCCGCGTGCGGAAAACCAAAAGTCCAGACTTCATCAATTTCATTCCTTGCCACGCGCTGTAAAATATTGAATTGGCTGATGATGGCGTTGTAATCCACTTCCTGGGGCATGTGCGGCGGGACTGTTCCGCGCAGGACATTCATATAAATTTCCGGGGTGTAGCGGTAGCCGTCTGTTTTTGCGGGGAACTCATCAACGTGTACGCGTTGAACGATCTCATAACGCGCCAGGCCGCCACTGATCTGAGTCAGGTCAGCGATAAATCCGTTGACCGGGTCTGGTGCGGTACCGGAAGTCATCTGCTGTGAGAGCGTCTTGCCCGTCGTCTTATCCATCACAGGGATCGTACACGATCACCAGCACCTTGCTTTTTGTGATCTGGGCGGGTTCAGAGATGCTGTCTGGCGGATATTTTGGTTTAAAAAGTTTTGAGAGCGCGCCAAAGAAATTGTTCATAAATATTTCCCTGCTGGTCAAACTCAAGGCATGTCGTTCGCAAAATAGACCTGACCGTCAACTGCCAGATATAAGACATGATTTGTGCCGACCGTGATCGCCCCGATCGGCTGCCCGCTTGGGATTGGATTTGCGTTTCCTGTTGTCGGGCGGAATTGGTTCATATAACTCGAGGGCGCGGCGTAAAGCGGAAAACGCCCTGTGTTGTGTCGCATCTGCATTGAGCAGGAAATTGATTGATCTGGCAGGGCAGTGAACAGCAATTGCGTGAAATTCATTGCCGGCAGACAGGTCATTGTCACCGTAAGCCGGGAACGTATTAATGTCGCCGGGGTTTTGGGTCCTGACAAGCGGGTGGAGACAGACGGGATACGGCACAATGAACGGGTTGACAGATGTCCGTCCGCGTGCAGCATATACAGATTATCGCCGCTCACAACGACAGGTCGATCACATCCGTACCTCGGGAGTTTGTCCGCCAAAGAAAAGTACGGCTGGGTCGATGAATGCGGTGTCTTCGCCGGTATATACCCATACTGCGCGGGCAGGCGCATCCAGTATAAAGATTTCCGCATCCAAAACGAAGGCTGTGACACGTCCCAGTTGGTATCCGGGATCGGCAGGGGGAATGGCTTGCGCCACTTGTTCGGGGCGCAATGTAAAGGTTCCCGGTTGCGTCAACGCCAAGTACCGTGGCATTGATCGAGGTTGGGTTTGGCAGCGCAAGCATGTCTGGCGGACCGACCGTTACGCGGTCGTACGCGCCTGGCTTTGGAATTGGATTTGGTATTCCACTTCAAACCCGTGGCCGCTTTTTACCGGCACAGCGCGCAACTTCGCAGTTCACAGCGTTGAGCAGATACAGATCCACTTCATTGGCGGCCGTACGGCTGATATCTATGCCGATCCTGCACAGGCCGGGTTGAATTACGGACGCGTGATGCCTAATAATCGGTCAAGGTTGGCGTCGGCTTCCTGGCGAAGCGTGATCGTGTCTGAGGTTTCGCGGTGCGACTCTGCAATATTAACGCTGTTGATCCCATTTCCCCGGCATTGCGTTGTTCCACCGGGTCCGGTCGACGCAAGGGCGCAGTTCTTCATCTCGTTCGCCTGCGCGGTAGGTTTCGTACTGCTGACTTCTGCCGTAGCGCAGGTAAACCACACTGGCGATCTCCTAACCGCCATCAATGGGATTGGGATGGCCATGAACATCATGATGGTTGTGGATGGCGCGTTGGTCTGAGTACCATCTCACGGCTGAAGCATTAAACGCGGCAGGAAATTCGTGGTCTGTTGCCGGATTCAGTGTTTAGAACGGCGTGTTGATTGAGTTGCCGTTTGCGGCCAACGGCTGTTTGCCGGGTCCACGCGGGGGTCTCGCGGCGGGTTCTTGGCTGCCTGGTTCTTACCGGCTCGACGATTTTTCGAGCGCGGGCAGGATTTCCACCTCCGCGGACGGTTCAAGTCCTTCGGTCTCTGATTCGATCGCGACGGGTTGCTTCGGCACCTGGGCTCTTGGAATGGACGCGGGAATGCGCGCGTCGCGGTAACACGCAGCTGGTCTTTTGATGGGTTTTCGCGACCCTCTTCCGCAACGTGATTTCTTCCTTTTGCGGAGGGATGGTGTACCTGGATGCTTGAACAAGATGCGCGTCAGCGCGGGGGCAGAGATCTTCTTCTGGGGCGGGGAGTGTTTCATTTTGCACAGTCTGCTTCGGGCTTAAGTCCGCGGGCGCTGGCGTTTCCAACTTGACATCTCTTTTGATTGGACATCCGCTTTCAGGGAGATTCTAAATTCCCGCTGCCATCCGATGCCTGAATCAGGACCGCGTTAAGATCGGCGCTGGTCGGGGACTTTAATCGGTGGTGCGGGGCTATAATGAAGGTCGTGTCAGCGCGCCAAGGTACTGTCCCAGGCGCTGGGCGCTCTCCCAAAAGATCAAACGATCCCCGCGCTCAATTGGGTTTGTGTGTAATGGATATTAATGGTGGTTAAGTGCCAGCCCTTTACCCGATACGTTCGGCTCGTGGATCTGACGTGTTCATTTGACCGTACACATACGCATGCATGCAGGGCCGCTCATGGAGAGGGGTCGGCAGAATCGCGCAGTGCTCCTGGTACGAGCCAGCCGACCGCGTATTGACCGCGCGAGGTGGACTTCATGTTGCGTTCAAGCGGGGTCTTGTTTACCGAATTCGGTTTGCGGCGCGGCATGCTTTTGCCTGGCCGGTGTGCGCCGGGTTTGGAAAATATGTTCGCGGCATCCTGCGCGACCTGCATATATTCGGATGTGGAAAAACAGCGGTGCGGATCCGAAGCAAATACACAACCAGGCGGTCTGATCGCGCGCCCGCGCCGGGTAGCGCGGCGGATATTGCAAAACCAAGCCCGGGCAGGCTGGCGATATCCTGTCCGTTGATGCGGTGCAGCGGTGATAGTGTTAGATCGAGTCATGTAAGGGTGATCCCTGAGCGCATGTCAAGCCTGACGGGTTTGCAGGAACGCCAAGGCATCCCCACTTTTCCAATCCAAAGTTCAGTTTTTGCGTTTTCACATCATTATAACTGGTAAAATTCGGCGGCCATGAAATATACTTCACAATGATTTTCTGTTTTTTTTTTTTTCTACAGAAATTGATTCACAGGAGATCGAGACAACCTGTTGTAAGGTTCGATCAGCGATAGCCCTTTTTTGCGCCATGAATATCAACGCGTCTGGTGGGAGCATCGCGGCGGCGGAGAATGGACTTCGGTCTGAACTGGTGCTCGTCAGCGCCCGCGGATGAAAAAACTGGTTGGCATCGCACCGCTCGCCATTGCGGAATATGACGGTACGGCAGGCGCCAAACGCTGAATGACGGTATTGAAATATCCGATTATCTTGACCTGATCGTACATGCTGGTCAAATTGTACCAGCTTCTTCTGGTGCCCGTTACCAGTTTTCTCGCCTCAACCTTAACCGATAAAAAACTGCGCTGTCGATTAATTTATAACATGCCCGGTGCATCCACCACATTAATCGCCCTTCAGATGAAGCCGCCAAACGCGGCTGGACTCATCTCGAAGAGATCTACCGTCCACGCCGCGCATTGCATTGAACGGCGACTTCGAGAAGAGAATATCTTTCGCGCGTCGAAAAGAAGCAACCCCACGAGATCCGCCGCAAAATGCGCCGCGCCGAAGAAAGTGGACGCGGTGTGCGCTGGTTCTGTCTCCGATATGGTTGATGTGGATGCTGAAATAGACCGCCTTTCTCGGTTGGATGGAACAGGACCCGGGCAAGGCGGGCTTTTGCGGCGAGCCCCATGCGCAATCAAATGCGGGCTGTGATCCGCACCGCGCAGAGAACGGCGTGGCTTTGGCTGGCACCTCTTAGAAGCGGATGGTCAGCGTATTGCGGCCGCGCTTAAATTTGATTACAACAATAAATTATGGGGTTATACTGCCGGCGTCAACCGCGTTTTATGGATCTTTCCCGGCTGGGTCTTGCTCGGTCTGCGTTTACAGTGGGCCTGCGAGACCAAACGCCATGGGAATTTGATTTCATGCGCGGCGATGAAGAATACAAATACCGCTTTGGTGCGGTGAATCAATATGTAATG
>JADJNA010000058.1 GCA_016709305.1 Candidatus Villigracilis saccharophilus | reverse complement strand
GCATTAATCAAAAAGACCCTAAAGGTTTTTAAAAAACCTTTAGGGTCTAATATTTTTATTTCCGTTTTATATACCCAAACTGATTCAACATATTTTGATTATCGCGCCAGTCTTTCGAAACCTTCACACGCACTTCGAGGAAAACTTTTCGTCCGCCCATTTCTTCGATCTCTTTGCGCGCGGCGCTGCCGGTCGGCTTCAACATCTTGCCGCCTTCGCCGATGACGATTCCCTTTTGTGATTCGCGTTTCACAAAAATCGTCGCGGCGATAAACCATGCCGTTCTCACGCTCCTTGAATTCGTCAATGCGGACCGCCAGACTATGCGGAACTTCGTCGCGCAAAAATTTTTTCAGGCACGATTCACGGATGGGGTCAGCGGCGGTGTCGCGTTCGTAGAGTCGGTCACTTGCTCTTCAGGATAATCAGGAGGCCGCTGGGGCAGCATGCTGATCAGTTCTCCACGCAGCTCATCCAGCCCAAGCCTTTTCGTGGCGGACACTTTCATAACCTCGGCATGATTCAGCATCTTTGAGAATGTCTCAGCCCGGGCGGATTCTTCGTCAGCGGTGAGTGTGTCAATTTTTGTTCAGGACCAGCAATCGTTGCGCGCCGGGCCCGGCAGTTTGTTAAACAGGTCAGCGATGCGGGTGTCATCCTCTGTCGGTTCGTCGGAAGAATCCACCAGCCACATAATAATATCCACGCCATCTGCGGCTTCTTCGAAGCTTCATAGTTTAGGAACTCCACCCAGTTTGGCGGGCGTGATGAATGCGGGCGTATCCACAAAAACAAGCCCAGGCATTTTCAATCGTGAGAATTCCAAGCTGACGTTTGCGGGTGGTGGGCGCGGCGAAACGGCGGCAACTTTTTGCCGAAGCAGTGCGTTGAGCAATGTAGACTTGCCCACATTGGGGCGTCCGATAATGGCGATAAAGCCTGAGCGATGTTCGGTCGCGATTCTTTAGAACTCCAATTTGCAACAACAAGACTGCTTGGCGAGGATGAGGGCGGCTCAAACGACGGTTTCCCAGGTTGGCGTTTTCTTGCAGGAAGATCACGCCAAGGGTCACGCCGCCAAGTGGAAATAGATAGGTGACCATGGTCGTGCGGGTCAGGCCGATCTCGTGGATAAGATAGAAAACCATTACAGAAAGCAACACTGACCCAAGATCTGGCCAGAGCAGGGCGATCCAAATAATGGATTGATCAGGGGACTTTACAGGTGCTTCAAGAAAGAAGGAGGCCAGCCACATGACTGCTGTGGCGGAGACCAGCGGTCCCATGCTTCTGAAAATTCCCGGTGTGTCTTCTGTAAATTTGCGGGCATAGATCGAACTGCCTGCGTAAAACGCCGATGCCAGGATGACGGCGCCTTGTCCAAGTATGGAGCCGGCCGAAGCGCCGATGTCCTTGCTCATGAGAACCACGACGCCCGCAAAGCCGATCAGCAGCCCGACAACTTTTTGCACGGTCATTTTGTCATCATGCAAAAGGAAGTTGCGCAACGACGATCGTAAAGGGGACGGTTTGCATCTAAAATGGAAGCGACACCCGAGTCGATCGTTTTTCTCCCCATGAGATCGAGAGAAAGAATGGAATGGCGACATTGGTCAATCCTAATACGAGCAGGGGAGTCCATGCTTTTAAAGTGCGAGGCATTTTCTCGCGTTGAATAAGAATGACTGCAATACCAAATAAGAGTCCAAACAACACCGATAGGCAACCAGAGTCATCGGTCCCATCTCTTGGATGGCGATCTTGATCCAGAGAGGAAGGGATGAACTCCAGATATTCCAAGGTGATGAAGATGATCCAGTGTTTTGTTTTCAATTAACTCTAAATTTTAAACCACCAAGGGTCACGAAGCTTTTTCAAGTTTGCCTTGTGTGCTTGGGTGACACTTCGTGGCAAATGGGTTTAAAATCTTTTTCACCAAATAATACTCGCCGCCGCGTTCAAAGCCGCGATCCATATAATATTGACGGGTGCCAATGGCGGAGATGACAGCCTTTATGCGGGAAAACCCCTTTTTGCGGGCCAGTGCGTTTTCCGCTTCTTCGAGCAGACGTGTGCCAAGACCTGTATGTTGCGCGGCGCCGGTTTTTTCTAGAGCCGACTTCGGATTGATTGTCCGTACATGCACCTCGCGGATGAGCGCCGCATTGTCGAGGTCGGACTGCCTGTCAGAGTCGCATTTTTGGCAGGCGGTGACGAAGCGGATAAACCCGGGCGGTCCCATCTTCCGGTGTGACGAATGAAATGAAATGTTCTCGGCTGATCCAGCTTGATACGTGAGGTCATTCAGGCGCAGGGGATCCCCTTCCACTGTTTTGCCGCGCACCCTGCGACAGCGTACACATGACAGTGCGTGCCCGCGTGTTTTCATGATCGCCTGAATATCCTGCCGCAGGCTGGTACGTGTGTTTCCTTCCTACATTGTTGCCAGGAATATCGCGGATGACGCGATTGACTCTGCAATAGCGCGGAATGGTTGGTTTGATGTCTGCGATCGATCAACCAATTCGTTTGTCGGATATGGATGGAATTCCGCGCTGCCAGTATTCGTACAACTCGGCATTGGCAAGTAATTGATCTGGGTAGATCTTTATTTCATCGGGACAAAAGTCGGTCCACAGTTTGGCAAAGTCCGCGCGATCTGATTCAGAGTCGCGCCCAGCAGATTCGGCATCCAATGCAGCACGATCTTTGAATCCAGTTGCGCGCAGTAAGGCTGTGGCCTTGCGTGTTGATTTGACATCGTGTCCGCGCTTGTTGATCTCCAGAATAATGGTCGTCAAAACTTTGCGCGCCCATTTGAACCTTGGTCACGCCCAGGTGACGCAGCCAGCGCAATTCATCTGGATTGATTTCATCGGGGCGGGTCTCGATCACGAGACCCACATTGCGGTGGGATGTTGTTTCATTGACAGCCTGCGCCTGCGCAATATCCACGCCGGAAGTTTCCAATTTATCAGCATGGTCTCGAAGCGCCCTCTCTTCAGGTTCGTTCATCGCATCAAAACAGCGCTTGATGAACCACTCCTGATAATCACGCCGATAGGATGACCATGTGCCGCCGAGGATCAACAACTCGATCTTGTCTGTGGATGCCCCAAGGTTTCCAGCGCGCAGATCCGCGCGTGAACTTGTTCGATGGATCAGATTGATGTTCGAGTGCGCGCATCGCGCCGGGCTCATCGGGCAGATAACTTTGGCATGCGCACATCAGTGGGGCAGAAGATACATTTGCCCGGGCACGGATATGGCTTGGTTAAAACAGTGACCGTCGTTACCTCCTGAAAGGGTGCGCATAGGTTTCATGCGGATTCTTTCAAGCAGAACTTGATCAGGTTTGATCGTGCCCGCTTCCACCATTTGGTTATAAGCGGCAACCAGCGCGGCTTTTGTTAGATAGCCTTCGCCATTTTCGAGCGGATGCGTTCGCAGCGCGCGCATCACATCACTGCCCTCGCGGATCTCATCCAGCACAATATGCGCCAGCGCAAGTTTCTCCGGCGTGAGGATGTTAAATTTTTTCCAGCGTTGTCTTCTTTCAGAGATTTCCATGAGATAGTAGACCTTATACAGATAACGTGCGTGGATTATACCTTTATAATGAGGCCATGAATTCCGCCGCCACACAACGATTACTTAGGCTAACCATGAATTTTATAACCGGTTTGGAGAGTCATTTTCAGCCACGCGTCAGCCCAGGCCCGGTGTAAAGAAAATCCTTGAAACGATTTCCAATGATGTCTCAGTTTTGGATCTGGGCTGCGGCAATGGACATTTTCTGCGCGAGTTGAGTGTGCGTGGTCACAAAGGCAGCTGCTCGGGTTGGACTTTAGTCTGCCCCTGCTTCGAGACGCAGAATCCGCGCCCGGGGTGGAATTCCGTGAAGTTGATCTTGCTAAGCTGTCACAGTGGTCGGTGGACAGTGGACAGTGGTCGGTCATTACCATGTTCGCAACCCTGCATCATATTCCATCCGTTGAAATACGTTTGGATATTTTGAAAACGGTTCGTAAATTGTTGAACAAAGACGGGAAATTTATTCTGTCCAATTGGCAGTTCTTGAATAGTGAAAAACTCAAGTCACGTATCCAACCCTGGGATAGGGTTGGCCTGGTAGATGATGATCTGGATGAGGGTGATTATTTATTAGACTGGCGAAGCGGGGGAGAGGGCTTGCGGTACGCGCATCAATTCTCAGTTGAGGAACTGCTTGGGTTGGCAGAACAAGCTGAGATGCGTGTGACCGATTCTTTTTTATCCGATGGCGATGGCGGGAACTTGGGGCTGTATCAGATCTGGCAGCCTTTATAGAATCACATTTTGCGGCGCAACCACATACTGCCACCAATTGTTGTGGATCCCATTCTTGCGCCCTGCGACGCGCGGAAAATGATTGAACCACCACTTGTGGTGCGCTCGAATTTCACCGCTGCCCCATTCGGATGAATCAACCACACGCACATCCCCTTTGAAGTTCGGGAAGTTCAATTGCCAGTCATGGCATTCGCTTTTGACCTGAGTCAGATTGTTCCAGTCGTAATCCTGCTGGCTGTTGGGTGCAAAATGGATGTTCCCGCACGCGGCTTTACCGGGCGCGGACTTTTCATATCGGATGAAGCGTTTCCATAAATTCGCATCGCCGCTTAATTTGCTGAAAGCCTTATCCATGATCGATTCTGCGCGGTGGCCGTACGCCTCCAGCATTTCGCCGATATATCTTTCAAATGAAAATCCCATGATCACGAAACGGCGCTTGCTGGCTTCAGTGTTCTTCAACGGAGGCGCGTTGCACCAGAAAGCGCCCGGTCCGCCCATGGTGGATTCGTAAAAACCCGCGTGCGGAAAACCAAAGGTCCAGACTTCATCAATTTCATTCCTTGCCACGCGCTGTAAAATATTGAATTGGCTGATGATGGCGTTGTAATCCACTTCCTGGGGCATGTGCGTGGGACTGTTCCGCGCAGGACATTCATAAATTTCCGGGGTGTAGCGGTAGCCGTCTGTTTTTGCGGGAAACTCATCAACGTGTACGCGTTGAACGATCTCATAACGCGCCAGGCCGCCACTGATCTGAGTCAGGTCAGCGATAAATCCGTTGACCAGGTCTGTGGTGCGGTACCAGGTCATCTGCTGTGAGAGCGTCTTGCCCGTCGTCTTATCCATCACAGGATCGTACACGATCACCAGCACCTTGCTTTTTGTGATCTGGGCGGGTTCAGAGATGCTGTCTGGCGGATATTTTGGTTTAAAAGTTTTGAGAGCGCGCCAAAGAAATTGTTCATAAATATTTCCTGCTGGTCAAACTCAAGGCATGTCGTTCGCAAAATAGACCTGACCGTCAACTGCCAGATATAAGACATGATTTGTGCCGACCGTGATCGCCCCGATCGGCTGCCCGCTTGGGATTGGATTTGCGTTTCCTGTTGTCGGGCGGAATTGGTTCTGTAACTCGAGGGAGCGCGGCGTAAAACGGAAAACACCCTGTGTTTGTGTCGCATCTGCATTGAGCAGGAGTATTGATTGATCTGGCAGGGCAGTGAACAGCAATTGCGTGAAATTCGTGCCGGCGAACAGGTCATTGTCACCGTAAGCCGGGAACGTATTAATGTAAGGGGTTGGGTCCTGACAACGGGTGGAGACAGACAGGATACGGCTGTATGAGCAGGTTGACAGATGTCCGTCCGCGTGCAGCATGTACAGATTATCGCCGCTGACAACCAGGTCGATCACATCCTGTTTCTCGGGAGTTTGTCCGCCAAAGAAGAAGTACGGCTGGTCGATGAATGCGGTGTCTTCGCCGGTGTATACCCATACTGCGCGGGCAGGCGCGTCCAGTACATAAAGATTTCCCGCATCCAAAACGAAGGCTGTGACACGTCCCCAGTTGGTATCCGGGATGGGCAGGGGAATGGCTTGGGCCACTTGTTCCGGGGCGCAATATAAAAGATTGCCGGTTGCGTCAACGCCAAGTACCGTGGCATTGATCGAATTTAGATTTGGCAGCGCAAGAATATCCACCAGCGGCCCGACCGTTACGCGGTCATACACGCCTGGTTTGCAATTGAATTTGGTGTCCACTTCAAACCCGTGGCCGCTTTTTACCGGCACAGCGCGCAGAACTTCGCCGTTCACAGCGTTGAGCAGATACAGATCCATTTCATTGGCTGCCATGCGGCTGATATCTATGCCGATCCTGCTGCTGAAAGCCGGGTTGAATTGCAGACGCGTGATGCCTAATAATCGGTCAAGGTTGGCATCGGCTTCCTGGCGAAGGGTGATCGTGTCTGAGGTTTCGCGGTGCGACTCTGCAATATTAACGCTGTTGATCACATTTTCCCAGGCATTGCGTTGTTCCACCGGGTCGGTCAGTGCAAGGGCTTGATTCTTCATCTCGTTCGCCTGTGCGAGGTAGGTTTCGTACTGCTGACTTCTGCCATAGCGCAGGTAAACCACACTGGCGATCGTAACCACCATCAATGGGATCAGGATGGCCATGAACATCATGATGGTTGTGGATGGCGAGTTGGTCTGAGTACCATCCTCACTGCCGGGTAACAAACGCGGCAGAAAATTCATGAGTCTGTTGCCGAGATTCGTGTTTAAACGGCGTGTTGATTGAATGCCGTTTGCGGCCAGCTTGGCTGTTTGCCGGGTCCACGCGGGGGTCTCGCGGCGGGTTCTTGGCTGCCTTGTTCTTACCGGCTCGACGATTTTTTCGAGCGCGGGCAATTCTACTTCCGCGGACGGTTCAAGTCCTTCGGTCTCTGATTCGATCGCGACGGGTTGCTTCGGTGCCTGGGCTCTTGGAATGGACGCCGGGAATGCGCGCGGCGCGGTAACACGCGGCTGATCTTTTGATGGGTTGGCGCGACCCTCTTCCGCAGCATTGATTTCTTCCTTTTGCGGAGGGATGGTGTACGCGGATGCTTGAACAAGATGCGCGTCCAGCGCGGGAGCGGGATCTTCTTCGGGGGTGGGGAGTGTTTCATTTTGCACAGTCTGCTTCGGGCTTAAGTCCGCGGGCGCTGGCATTTCCAACTTGACATCTGCTTTTGATTGGACATCCGCTTTCAGGAGATTTAAATTCCCGCTGCCATCCGATGCCTGAATCAGGACCGCGTTAAGATCGGCGCTGGTCAGGGACTTTAATCGGTGGTGCAGGGCTGCCAATGAAGATTGTGTCAGCGCGCCAAGGGTACTGTCCCAGGCGCTGGGCGCTCTCCCCAAAAGATCAAACGATCCCCGCGCTCAATTGGGTTTGTGTGTAATGGATATTAATGGTCTGGTTCGTACCCAGCCCTTTACCCGATACGTTTGGCTCGTGGATGTGACGTGTTTCATTTTGACCGTATACATACGCGTGCATGGGGCCGCTCATGGAGAGGGTCAGCTGCGAATCGCGCAGTGCACCTAGTACGAGCCAGCCAACCGCGTATTGACCGCGCGAGGTGGACTTCATGTTGCGTTCAAGCAGAGTCTTATTTACCGATTCGGTTGCGGCGCGTAACGCGCCTGTCAGTGTGCGCGGAGTTTGGAAAAAGATGTTCGCGGCATCCTGCGCGACCTGCATATATTCGGATGTGGAAAAAACAGCCGTGCCCGTCAGCAGCAAATACACAACAAGGCGGTCCTGCTCGCGCCCGCGCGCGGGGTTACGCGGGGGATATTGCACGAGCAAACCAGGCAGGCTGGCGATTTCCTGCCCGTTGATTCGATAAAGCGGCGATAGTGTTAGATCGAGAGTCATGTAAGAATAATCCCTGAGCGCATATCAAATCTGACGGGTTTTCACAGAACGCGAATTGATTTGCAGGCGCATAATGGAAACCTGTCAGTTTTTTTGCATTTTCACATCATTATAACTGGTAAAATTCGGCGGCCATGAAATATACACTTCACAATGATTTTTCTGAAATTGATTCACAGGAATGGAACAACCTGTTAACAGGTTCGGTCAGCGAGAACCCTTTTTTACGTTATGAATATCAACGCGTCTGGTGGGAGCATCGCGGCGGCGGCGAATGGCCTCAGGCTGAACTGGTACTCGTCAGCGCCCGCGAGGATGAAAAGCTGATTGGTATCGCGCCGCTATTCATCGCGGAATACGACGGCCGTCAGGCGCTTTTACTGAACGGCAGTATTGAAATATCCGATTATCTTGACCTGATCGTGCATGCTGATGACCATGCCAGCTTCCTCTGCGGACTGTTTGATTTTCTCGCCTCAACCTTAACCGATAAATGGCGCGCTGTCGATTGGTATAACATACCCGATTCATCCACCACATTAACCGCCCTTCGAGATGAAGCCGCCAAACGCGGCTGGACTCATGTCGAAGAGATCTACCGCCCCACGCCGCGCATTGCCTTGAACGGTGACTTTGATGAATATCTCTCGCGCGTCGAAAAGAAACAACGCCACGAGATCCGCCGTAAAATGCGCCGCGCTGAAGAAAGTGGACGCGGCGTGCGCTGGTTCATCTCAGACATGGCCGATGTGGATGCAGAAATAGACGCCTTTCTCGGTTTGATGGAACAGGACCAGGGCAAGGCGGGCTTTTTACATGAGCCCATGCGCAACCAAATGCGGGCCGTGATCCGCGCCGCACAGGAGAACGGCTGGCTTTGGCTGGCCTTCCTCGAAGCGGATGGACAACGCATCGCGGCCGCGCTCAATTTTGATTACAACGGCAAGTTGTGGGGTTATAACGCCGGGGTCAACCGCGATTTTATGGATCTTTCCCCGGGCTGGGTCTTGCTCGGTCACGTTTTACAGTGGGCCTGCGAAAACAAACGCCATGAATTTGATTTCATGCGCGGCGACGAAGAATACAAATACCGCTTCGGCGCGGTGAATAAGTATGTAATGAGAGTGAAGTTGACGCATAATTAAATCTCACGGCTTGTTTTATAATCCATATATGGGACATTGCAGATATATTTCTGTAATGTCCCATTTTGGGTGGTTATCCCAAAATGGGGTTTTATATAAAACCCCGCCGTATAAAACATAGGTGGCTCTAAGGCTATTCGCGCGGTTTGTTGAAGAAATTTGAATTACAGGTATAAATATGGAGGTCGAATATGGCTAATTTGATTTATGTGGCGAACACGTCACTCGACGGATATACCGAGGACAAGGATGGTAAGTTTGACTGGACAGAGCCAAGTGAGGAATATTTCAGATTTATCACTAACCTCGTGCGGGCAACGCGTACTCATCTGTATGGACGGCGAATGTATGAGACCATGATGGTGTGGGAGACTGATCCCAATCTGGCCGCGGAGTCTCCACTCAGGCGTGACTTCGCTGATATCTGGCAAGCGGCCAACAAAATCGTGTACTCCAGAACTCTGGAGACTATCTCTACTCGCAAAACGCAGCTTGAGCGAACGTTCGATCCGGAAACAATTCGACAGCTGAAAAAAACTGCCCAACATGACATTACAATAGGCGGTCCTGAACTCGCCGCCCACGCCTTCCGGGCTGGGTTGATTGATGAGTGCAATTTTTTCCTTATCCCGATTCTGGTGGGAGGCGGCAAACGAGCCCTGCCTGACAACGTTCGATTGGAACTCGAGCTTTTGGAGGAGCGCCGCTTTGGCAACGGCATGGTTTTCCTTCGTTATCGAACAAGATAGCGAAGATCCGCCCAACATAGTGCGGACTGGATGCTGGGGATTCAGTCTGTTTGGTTGTCGACGGTTCGTCTCGCTCTTCGGCTCACCGGGTCGAGACACATACCCATTCCAGCGTACCCCGCAGGGGCATACCCACAGGGTGTTGCGCGATCCCGCTCGGGAAGATCACTCTCGGCAAGATCACTCTCGGGGACGATGACGTAAACCGTTAGGCGGCTGACGAAATTAGAGTTGACGTTCCGTTTTTAGTGCGTAGGAGGCTTACGATGTTTATAACCGTTGGGAATACAAAGATTTATTCCACGGCATTTGGCTCAACAACATCGCCCGTCATCGTGGGGATTGGCGGTTGGATTGGAAGTTGGGAGTTATGGGCTGAACCCTTCGCCATCCTAAGTCAGAGTTGGCGTACCATCGCTTATGATCATAGGGGTGCAGGCGCAACGGTCACGCCAGTGGAATCCATCACTTTCAACAGACTAGTGGATGATGTCTTTGTAGTACTCGACGCCTATAATGTTGAGAATTGTGTGCTGGCAGCAGAGTCTGCTGGAGCGCTCACCGCTTTGGGAGCGGCTCTTAAATATCCAAAACGAATCACAGGATTGGTAATCGTAGATGGGATGTATTTCCGTGAGACATCTCCAGAAAAGGATTTATTTCTTTTGGGGTTGCGTAAGGCTTATCCAGCCACACTTGATCGTTTTGTTGAAGCCTGTGTTCCAGAGCCAGATAGTGACCACATCAAACGTTGGGGACGGCAAACTCTTGACCGTGCTTCCCAGGCAGCCGCAATTGCCTTGTATCTCTCCGCTGGCGAAATAGATTTACGTAATGAATTGAGCCGTGTTTCCCAATCCACGCTCATCTTACATGGCGAAGCCGATAACATCGTACCAGTTGAAGAAGCGCGCCAACTTTCCGAACTTCTTCCTAATGCGAAATTGTCTGTTCTCGCAGGAGCGGGTCATATCCCGACAATGACACATCCTCTGAAAGTTGCTCATGAAATCTTAAATTTCTTTGGGTCTAAGTCTTGACTACTCACAAGACAAGCCGTACTCAACACAGCGCGGACTGGACACTGGGGATTCTGCCCAGGCAGAGTCTGGTTGTCGTCGGTTCGTCTCGCTCTGCGGCTCAGCGTGTCGAGACACACGACTGCCCACACGCGGATAACGCAAACCTTTGGCTGTTTTTTTTCCAAAATCATAAATACCTGTAGAAACAAAATATCAAAATGAGCGAAACCATCAAGAAGATGTTTGACGCAATAGTACAGAGAGAAGGTAGATTCACGTTTGTAGCGATTCCATTCTCACCGCGTGATGTTTGGGGAGCAAAACCACGCTTTCATGTCACAGGAACCATAAATGGGATTCCAGTACGTGGTACGCTTGGTGCATTGGGACAAGACTATTTTCTTCGCTTGGGAGCCAAATGGATGAAAGACTGTGGAATTGAGCCTGGAACAAGCGTGACGGTGCTGTTAAGTGAAGGCCAACGCGAGGAATAAAAATTCTCAAATATCTGATGGCAAAAGTTATTCTCACTACGCCGCAACCAACACAGCGCGGACTGGCTGCTGGGCTTTTCTGCTACCAAACAGTAACCTCACAAAAGCTCAAAGGGCAAAAAACGATGAGTTCTATACCCACATACGCCGATATTGAAAAGAAATTTCGGCGTACTTAGAATTCAACCCTGTTGTATTTCGGGGCAAGATCTTGTTATTATCCTGTGATGACCCGAAGTGGAGCAACTTCACCAAATATTTTTCTCAAAACTTTGAATGGCTTGGGCTGAAAAAACTAACCAGCGCCGGTTACTCGCTGGAGAGCGAAAAAAAATAAAAGCGGTCACATTCCATCCATACATCATAGAATAGAATGGCATTTGAAAATCCCGGGTCAGCCGAATATTTATATGGCTTTTTCCCATCTTCGGGATTATGATAATTATCAACTCACCTTACGCACCTAAGCGGCGACACTTGCGCCGCGGGCCAGTGCGGTGAGGGTCTCTGCAACACTTGTAGAGGTTCTTTGCTCCGCTCAGAACGACACTGCGCAAGGCGAGTTATCAACACTGGAGGTTTCCATGCGAGATTTGACAAATGAAATTTTGGAATTGATCCGCCGCACATCATCCAGCCTGCCGCCGGATGTGGAGAAGCGCTTGCGCGCATCGATCGAAAAGGAAGAACCAGGCTCCCCGGCGCGCGGGGCGTTGGAGACCATTCTCAAGAATATTGATCTCTCCCGCGCCCAGTCCACGCCGATCTGTCAGGATACGGGCACGCCTATTTTTTATGTGCATTATCCGGTCGGGTTGTCCACGATCAAGCTCAAGGAGCAGATCCGCTCTGCGATGGCGGAAGCCACCAAACGGTCCTATATGCGACCGAATGCCGTGGACGCCATCTACGACAAAAACACAGGCAACAACCTCGGCGGCGACGACTTCCCCTATGTCCATTTTGAAGAAGTGGAAGGCGATGATCTCACCATCGAGTTGATGCTCAAGGGCGGCGGATGCGAGAATGTTGGCCGTCAATACTCCCTGCCGGATAATTCCATTGGCGCGGGGCGTGACCTGGCTGGCGTGCGCAAAGTAGTTTTGGATGCGGTGCAAAAGGCGCAGGGACAGGGATGCGCGCCAGGCATTTTGGGCGTGTCCATCGGCGGTGACCGCGGTTCCTCATATATTAAATCCAAAGAAGTGTTGTTCAGTGAAATGGGCACACGCAATACCGACCCGAAGATCGCCGAGTTGGAAGAACGCCTGACCAGTGAAGCCAACGAAATGGGAATCGGCCCGATGGGATTTGGCGGCAAAACAACCGTGCTGGATACCAAGATCGTTGGCTTGAGCCGCTTGCCCGCCTCGTATTTTGTTTCTGTTTCATATATGTGCTGGGCATATCGCCGTCGCAAGATGACTGTGAGAGGCGAAGAGATCACTTACGATTAAGGAGACTATGATGAAACAGATAACTACTCCAATAACTGATGATGTCATCCGCAGCCTGAAAGTTGGCGATGCGGTTGCGCTTTCCGGCATGATGGTCACCGGGCGCGACGCAGTCCACAAATGGATGATGGAAACTTTCATTAAAAAGACACGCGCGCCGCAGGGCGATGATCTGCAGGTCTATGAGGAATTGAAAAAACTATTGAACGGCTCGGTCATTTACCATTGCGGGCCGGTCGTCTCCGGGCTGGATACGAAGGAATATAAATTCGTGGCGGCCGGACCGACCACGTCCATCCGCGAGGAACCGTATCAAGCCGATGTGATGAAACACTTCAACCTCAAAGGGGTGATCGGCAAGGGCGGCATGGGCGCCAAGACCCTCAAGGGCTGTGAAGAAACGCCAGCCGTGTATTTCCACGCCATCGGCGGCGCGGCTTCCTACATCGCCCAGACTGTTACAAAAGTTCATGGTGTATTCAAAATGGATTTCGGTGTGCCGGAAGCGATCTGGGTCATCGAAGTAAAAGAGTTCCCTGTCGTTGTCACCATGGATTCTCATGGCGGGAGTCAGCACGCAGTGATCGAAGAATCTTCAAAGAAAGTTTTGGAAGAATTGATGACCCGCTAAAATTTTAGATAATCATATTGAAACACGGGATTGCCGGAAGCGGCGATCCCGTGTTTTTTTCGGTTCACTGATGACTTTATCAACTTTATTCTCATGCCCCAGACTTCGGGGTATACTTTCGCCTGAAATCCACCCGAAGAGGAGAATATTGTATGAAACGAGCAGTCAGCATAAGCATTGGTTCTTCCAAACGCAATAAAGCTGTTGAGGTCACCTTACTTGGCGAAAAGATCAGCATCGAACGGATCGGCACAGATGGAGATATGGAGGCCGCCGCGTTGAAATACAAGGAACTCGACGGCACGGTGGATGCCTTTGGTGTAGGCGGCGCGGATTTGGGCGTGATGGCGGATGGAAAATGGTACACCCTGCATTCCGTATCCCCGATGGTAAGGTATGTAAAGAAAACTCCTCTCGTTGATGGCGGCGGATTAAAGAACACGCTTGAAAACAAAGCACCCGCATTTTTAGATAAAAAAATCGGCGATTATATTAAGTCACACGGCCGCAAGGTACTGGTCACCGTGGGTGTTGATCGTTGGGGACTCTCACAAGCCTTTGCTGATGCCGGTTATGAAACCATCTTTGGCGATCTCATGTTCGGCTTGGATTTGCCGATGGCCATTCGCAAGATCAGCCAGCTTAAGACCGTGGCCGCGTTGATGATGCCGATCGTGGGCAGATTGCCTTTTGCATGGATCTATCCCACTGGTGAAAAACAGGAGAAGCGCACGCCCAAGTTTGGAAAATATTATGCCTGGGCAACTGTCATTGCCGGCGATTGTCATTACATCAAACGTTTTATGCCGGACGACCTGACAGGCAAAGTGATCGTGACCAATACCACCACCCCTGAAGATGTCGCTCAATTTAAAAAAGCGGGCGTGAAATATCTTGTCACCACCACCCCCGTTCTGGACGGACGTTCCTTTGGCACGAATATGATGGAAGCCGCGTTGGTGGCTCTCTCTGGAAAGGGACGCGCGCTCACCTGGCCTGAATTAACTGAGATGTTGGATAAACTTGGCTTTGAGCCGCAATTACAGGAGTTGAATTAAATTATGGATGCGATTGTGACTGCCGGCGGAATCCCACAGCCCGGCGACCCTTTATACGAATTTTCCAACGGTAGTTCCAAGGCCTTGATCGATGTCGCTGGCAAGCCCATGGTCCAATGGGTGTTGGATGCTTTGGGTAATTCCACAAAAGTGGATAATGTTATTGTGATCGGCATTTCGCCGAAGAGCGGATTGACTTGCACAAAACCCCTTCACTACATCTCCAATCAGGGTCGTATGCTCGCGAACATTGTCGCGGGTGTTAATAAATGCATTGAGTTGAATAAGAAGAGCGAATACGTATTGATCGTGTCTTCCGATATTCCCGCCATTAAGGGCGAAATGGTGGATTGGCTGGTCGAGACTGCCATGGAAACGAAGGATGATCTGTATTACGGTGTCTGCCCTCAGGAAGTGATGGAGACTCGTTATCCCGAATCTCATCGCACCTACACCAAATTGAAAGATGCGCAAGTCTGCGGTGCCGATATGAATGTGATCCATGTCAGCATGGCGACCACGCATCTCGATACATGGGAACAATTGATCGGAAGCCGCAAGAGTCCGCTGCGTTCGGCTGCAGTCATTGGTTTTGATATTCTGTTCAGGATGTTCATACGCCAGATCACATTGCAGGAGTTGGTGGAAAAAGCATCAGCCAGGATCGGCATCAAGGGGCGCGCCATTTTCTGGTCGCAGGCTGAACCGTGCATGGATGTGGATAAACCCCACCAGTTGGAGATCATGCGGGAAGACCTTGCCCGTCAAAAAAAGAAAGCTGTCGCGGCTGAGAAAAGATTAAATAAAAAAATGAATTCAGCGGCCAAGGGAAAATGAGTTTACGGTCTTTGCTTGAACTCGACGCCCGGCTCTCCGACCGATTACGCGTGGCCGAAAAGCCGGGCGTTTTGCGTTCTTTGGCGGTCTTCTTCGCCCACTCCGGTGACTCGTGGTTTTGGTGGGCCGCGCTGATCATAGCCTGGTTCTACAGCACCTCAGACTGGAAACATTGGGAAGTGGTTGAATTCTTTGGTATTCTTGGATTGGCTGGCGTGGTGCTGGCGATCAAATTTCTGGTTCGACGCGAAAGGCCGCAAGGCGAGTGGGGCGGAATTTACCGCAGCACCGATCCGCATTCCTTCCCCTCTGGACATGCCGCCCGCGCGTTTTTGATTGCAGTCGTTGGGACGGCGCTCGCTCCGCCCTGGCTTGCTATTGTTCTTTGGGTTTGGGCGCCGCTGGTATCGCTTGCCCGTGTGGCGATGGGTGTGCATTATGTGTCTGACGTCGTTGCGGGCGGAGTCCTTGGCAGTATCGTCGGGTTATTCGGCCTGCAAATCTATCCGCCCATGGTGGATTGGCTGGAAGGGTTGATCGGCTTCGTGCTTTGGTGAAATCAAAAGGTCAGGCTTCAAACCTGACCTTCTTTTTTCTTTAGGAGATTTTAAATGAGGTCATATACTTTTCGTCTCAAACCCGGGCAGGATCTGTTCGATTCTATCGAGGCATTTGTCACAGAAAATAAAATAGACGCAGGCTGTGTGCTTTCTTCAGTCGGAAGCCTGACCCATGCGACTCTACGCCTTGCAAACCGCTCTCGGCTCAATGAGTATGATGGATATTTTGAGATCGTGTCCATGACGGGTACGGTTTCAACCAATGGTTCACATCTTCATGTTTCCATATCAGACGGTGACGGCGTGACCATCGGCGGGCATCTTGTTTCAGGATGTAAAATTTACACCACAGCAGAAATTGTCATTGCCGAGTTTAATGATGTGATCTATAAACGTGAGCAATTGGAAAATGATTCGGGGTATGAAGAATTGGTGGTTTATAAAAAATAACAAGTCGTTGCGAAGCAATCTCCAACTCGACGAGGAGATTGCTTCGTCGCAAAGAATTTAGCGTAGTGCATTCAAAAACTCTTCCTGATTCCTAACAGTCTTTCTCAATCCCAACCTCTTCCCCAAACGAGTCAGCTGCGGCGGATCGACATATGTCTGGGCAAGAATTTCCTCCTGCCCAAACACATCGGCTGCGATTCCGTCCAACAACACCCGTCCTTCCGACAAAGCGATCACGCGCTCAAAGTTTTCTGCGCAGAAATCAATATCGTGTGTTATGGTGATGACGGTCTTGCCTTCCCTGTGCAGTTCTGCAATGACATGCGCGATGCGCGCCACATTGACAGCATCCTGACCCGTAGTGGGTTCGTCAAAGATGACGATGGGCGTATCCATTGCAATGACAGAAGCCAGCGCAACCATCTTGCGCCAGGTGGGGGATAAGTCGTAGGGATTGGTCTCGGTCTTATCACTTAGCTCAGTCAGCGCCAACGCTCGTTTGACCAACTCGTCAATTTTCTTTTTTGAATATCCCAAATTGCGCGGGCCGAACCTGATCTCGGTCTCCACATCCTTTGAAAATAATTGCTCATCTGGATTCTGAAATACATAGCCGACCCGTGACGCGAGCTTGGCGACCGAATTTTTCTTCGTATCCCAATCACCGATCAGAACCGACCCGGCGGTGGGTTGCAGCAGCCCGTTGAAGTGTCTCACAAGGGTGGTCTTGCCCGCGCCGTTCTGACCGACGATCGCAACTTGTTCGCCTGCTTCAATGGTAAGCGAAATGCCGCGCAGGGCATCAAGTCCGGTGGGATAGGTAAAGCGAAGGTTGTCAATTTGTATTTTCATAATTGTTTAACATAGAGACGGGGTCACCCCGCCCTTATAATTTGAACCCTTCCACAGCCTCATCCAAGGTGACAGGTAAATTTTCTTTTTTCCAGAAGCCTTGCCTCTTTGCTTCTCTCGCTGTGGATGTGTAACGAGAAATTCCAAACCCGTTTTCTGCAAGAATATCAGAGGTCAAAACTTCGTTGGGTTTTCCTTCCATAAGGATCTGCCCGTCTTTCAGCGCAATGACCCGGTCTGCGAAGTTCGCGATCCATTCCATTTTGTGCTCGACCATCACAACAGTCATACCCTCTTCAGCCATTCTGCGCACTACACCAAAGACTTCGCGGGTGCCGATCGGGTCCATTTGCGAGGTCGGTTCGTCGAGGACGAGCAGTTTGGGTTGCATGACCAGGATCGAGGTCAGAGCGACACGCTGCTGCTGTCCGCCGGAAAGCGAGTAGGGGGAACGGTCTGCCAGATTAGTGATGTCGGTTAACTTCATGGCCTCCTCCACGCGCGGACGAATTTCTGCGCGTGGCACGCCGTTGTTTTCCAATCCGAAAGCGATCTCTTCAAAGACGGTATATTTTGCGCCAGAGATCTGGTTGAACGGATTCTGAAACGCGAGGCCGACATTCAATACCCATTCATCCAGAGTGGACTTGCTTGATTCCATGCCAGCTACTTCAATGCTTCCGCTGATCTCGCCTTTGAAAAAATGCGGCACAAATCCCGCCAGCGCATAACATAGCGTGGACTTGCCCGCGCCGTTCGGGCCAATGACCGCAACGAACTCGCCCTCATTGATCTGGAGATTGATACTCTTAAGGACAGGCGTCTTGGTGAGCGGGTATTTATATGTGACGTTTTGTAGGTTTATGAAAGCCATAGGTTTAGCGCAATGGAAATAATGACAAGAATGCTCAGCGTCCAACGCATCAGGCGGTCAAAATGTGTGTCGGGGATCTCGTGCAGGGAAGTCTTTGTTTTTTTTGATGTAAAGCCGCGCGCCTCGATGGCGATGGCACGTTCTTCCACCTCCGCCAGAGAACCAAAGACCAGCGGACCGATCAATGGGGAGAGCGACCCCATTCTTTTAAGGAAACTGCTTTCGGTGTCTAATCCGCGGGAGCGTTGCGCGGAGATGATGGTTTGCGCTTTGGCTTGCATCTGCGGCAGGATTTGAAGGGTTGAAATGATCACATAAGCAAATTGACCGGGTAAACCGCGGCGGGTAAGGTCGGACATCAATTCGCTGGGATGGGTAGTCAGCAACAGGAAGGTGAACGCCGATACCATGACGAACACACGCATGGAACTTCGAAAGGCGAACATCAGACTTTCTTGTGTCACATCCAGAAAATAGAATTTGAAGATCACATCCTGCCCAATAGGCTGGAAGAACGCCTGCATCAGGAACAGGAATCCTGCCGCGGGTAGAATAAGGCGGATGGCCGTCTTCAAGAATTCAGGCGCTACTTTTCCGACAAATCCCAGAGGGATGATGGCGATCAATACCAGCAGGTGCGGTGTCCAATACCAGGGACTGCTGAAGGCGATCAAGATCAGCGCAAGGGTCAGGATTACTTTTGTTAGGGGATTGAGATCATGAATTACGCTATTGCGTTTGACGTAAAATGATAGTCGCTCATGCATAAGTGCAGATTATAAACGACAAAAAAGAGAGCAGGCGAATATCTGCTCTCTTTAAATTTTAATGTCATTGCGAGGAGGTCGTACCTCCTGACGAAGCAATCTCATATAACTATGAAGATCGCTTCGCCGCTCCTTGCAATCACGGTTAATTATTTATCCGCCGAGGATATTGCGCAGCATGAATGCTGCGAACAGAACGAGTACTACAACCACGCCGACGGCAATGTATAGCTGATTCGTGCTCGCGCCGCCTTCAACTGCGGCTTGTTCCGCTTTGGGATAACCGCCGATCGTGCGTTTGGGCAGACCCTGAATGATCGCAAACGCAAGCATGGCTGTGGTGATCTTATCCACAGGTTCAGTGAGGAAGCTGGTGCTGACCACGGCGGACCAAATTCCCTGACCAGTCTGGAGCAAATAGGCTGTAATGAAGGATGATCCGCTGGCTGTGATTCCGCCGAATAAATAAACGGCGATGGGGGTTGAAACGATCGCGGCGGTCAATGCCACAACGAAACCCGTGACAACGACCTTCCACCAGGATTTAAAGAAGCCCCATTGCGCCATACGTCCAGCCATATAACCGATCATGGCTGCGACAGGCCACCAGGGCAAAGCGCCCGGGTCAATGGCAATACCCCAAATGATATTGGAAAGTGCGCCAGTTAATGCACCAGCCCACGGTCCGCACAGGACAGCGACCAGCACAGTGCCGATAGAATCAAGGAAAACGGGTAGTTTGAGCAGAAGAACGATCTGTCCAACCGCAACATTGATGGCAATGGCGATGGGGATGAGTACCCAGGTCTGGGTGTTGAAATTGTTCTTGATCTTCTCGAGCATGGTATCCTCCGAAAGAATTAATGAATGAATTTCTGTCGATAACAACACTGTTCTATTTCAAAGGTCACGCAATGGATTCTGCCAGTTTTTCCATCCTTTCCAGGAATAATTCCATGAAATCGCGCGGGCGAACACCCAGCGCCACTTTCATATTAGCACTTTTTTTTGTCATCTTGTAGAAGTCCGCGAACGTGTTGCCCATCGAAACCCCGCCGGAAAGGTCAACATCCACATACAATTCCTGATAGTCGCATAGCTCAGGCATAAATGTCAGCGCCAGGGTCAGCGGATCGTTGATGACACAACCATCAATCTTTTGATATTCATCGTGGAATTCCATGTAAAAGCGGGTCGCAGCAGAGATGAATTTTGTGATCGGTGATTCGATCTTCAATAACCTGTTCAAGTCATCCTTCAAAAAGATGCATTGATAGGTCACATCCAAAGGCGTGAGCGTGATCGGCATCCCCGAGTGAAAAACGATATGCGCGGCATGTGGGTCAACATACGTATTGAATTCTGCCAGCGGAGTGGTATTGCCCTCGTGACGGATCGCACCGCCCATGATGAAAACTTCTTTGACATTCTCCACAATGCACGGTTCCTGCCGTATCGCCAGCGCGAGGTTGGTCAGCGGACCGATGCAGACCAATGTGATCTCGCCCGGCGACGACATGATCTTCTCGATCAGATAATCGCTTCCCTTCTGGACTTGGGGCAGGTTCAGCGGTGCCGGGAGTTTTGCGTACCCAATTCCATGATCTCCATGTGTTTCAGGCGCAAGCAGGGATGGCTGCACAAGCGGCAACTCGCAGCCGTGATAAACAGGGATATGGCTTGCCTTTGCCAATTCCAATACTGAAAGAGCATTGCTTGTTCCCTGCTCAGTGGATGAATTTCCATGCACCACACTTAATCCTTCAAGGGAAATTTCAGGGGATGCAAGGGCGAGAAGGATTGCGAGAGAATCGTCAATACCGGGGTCGGTGTCAAGAATGATGCGTTTTGCCATGTTGTCCTTTTAATATGCAAAAATAAAACTTAACTTACAAACCATGCTGTATGGCGATAACCGCCGCCTGTGTTCTATCTGAAACACCCAATTTTTCAAGAATGGCGCTGACATGGTTACGCACGGTTCCTTCGGATAAATGCAATTGGACGGCGACCTCGCCGTTATTGATGCCTTTTGCGATCAAACGTAATACATCCAGTTCGCGTTCGGTCAGTTTATCTGTCAGTATGGATGCGGGCTGGGTCTGCCTGCTGGCAACCTGATTGAGCAGTTTCCCCGCGATGGCGGGATCTACGAACGATTTTCCATCCATCGTTCCGCGGATCGACTCAACGATCTTCTGGCGTGATGTATCCTTCAAAAGATAACCAGAAGCGCCCGCGCGGATCGCATCGAAGACCCATTCATCGTCATCGTAGGTGGTCAACACCAGGATTTTTATATTGGGGAATTTTGCGCGGATCTGGCGAGTGGCTTCGATACCATTCATGATCGGCATTTTCAGGTCCATCAGGATCAGGTCTGGCTGTTTTTGAGCGGCGAGTTCAAGCGCTTCCGCGCCATCCTGCGCAGCGCCGATCACTTCAAAATCCCTCTCAAGGTTGAGGAGCATTTCAAGTCCATCGCGGATCACAGCCTGGTCGTCACAAAGGAGGATTTTCATGGTTAATTCTCGACAGTGGACAAAATCGGCCGTTGACCGTTTTGCTGTCCACTATCCATTGTCCGTCGTCTGCATTTATTATATCGTCAGCACAACCTTCGTGCCTTTTCCTTTTTCACTTTCTATTTTTAATTTTCCGCCTACAAGTTCGGCGCGTTCACGCATACCGATCAGACCAAAATGCCCCGTTGATTTTTCAGCATCAAGATCAAATCCGATACCATCATCTTGAATCGTAAGCATGGTGTGACCGTTGCTGTTTAAGCGCACGCTGAAATTTTTTGCGCGCGAATGGCTGGCAATGTTTTCGATACATTCCTGCGCGATACGGTAGATGGTTTGCTCCACGTCCGGGCTGAGAGAGGGCATGGGATTTTTAAGATCAAGCGTCAGATTAAGGTGGAAGCGTGCCGCTGCAGATTCCGATGCACGTTGGATGGCGAGATTAAGTCCCATATCTTCCAATGACGATGAGCGCAAGGCTTTCAGCGCGCGGCGGGTTTCATCCACACCAAGGCGCGTCGATTCCAATGATCTGTCAATCAGGTCACGGGTCTTGTTGGAATCGACATCGAAATAAGCCTTGGCAGTTTCAAGCGAGACTGAAATTGCGGTCAGGGAATGCGCCAATGTGTCGTGCAGTTCACGCGCGAGACGATTGCGTTCGCGACTCACTGTGAGCTGTTCCAGCGTGGACGCATAGTGGCTGAGGTTGGCATTTGCTTCACGCAGTGATTCGCGCTGCTGACGAAGTTGTGCCACCAGTAAACTGATAAAGACACCAACCGCGATAAAACTGATCGTGCGGACGATGGCAATAAAAATAAAAACAGAAATACTTCTGTAATCGATCGCGCTGAAATAAATGAGACCGAGTTCAAGGGTCGTGGTGGCAATGCTGAAAAAGATGACGTGCGCTAGTTCATATTCCCAGGCTGCCAGCGCGAGGGCGACAAACAATACCGGTAGTTGACGCAGCGCCATGCCTTCCGCGTTCGCCAACGGACCCTGCGGGAAGCGCGGCGTGATCAACACATTGATCATAATCGGCGCGGTCGAAATGGTCAGCAGAAGCAATGGATAGAACGACTGCCCAAGTTTTTTTTGTGTCCAGGTTGAATGGGCAAAGATAAAAAAGAACACAGCGACCAATCCGCTCGCACAGTAAAAAAGATAGACAGGTCTTAACGGATTTCTCTGCAGGTTGTTCGGCTGACCAGGTTGAATTCCAAGCTGATTGGGCGGGAATTGCTGTCCAAGAGTTATCTGCTGTAAAGGCAGATTTTGTGTTATGGGAAGATTGGTCTGGGTGTAAAGCACAAGATCCATGACAGCCATTGCCAGGAGGAAGCCGAGCCAGATCCATGCTGCAGTACGGAGAAGTCGTGTTGATTCTTTCGGGGAGTGCATATGCAAATCTTATCATGACGAGGCCTGCGCGCCGCGTGTATGCCGTCATGATTCTCCCGAATCACCCATGACACCTGTCATGGATACGGCTGGTTAGATTCACGGGTTTATAAGATAACTGGTGACTGGCTTCACTCTCAGGTTTTTGAAGGGAAATATAAAATAGTAGAAGTAGGAAGTAATTGCTGGTGATTGAGTAGGGTGAACGTTTTCCTCGCCCGGTTCGAAACCACCAATGACAAGTAAACAATAATATGGAGCAACACATGACAACAGAGACTATTCCAGTTCAATCTTCAATCTTAAAGAAAAAACTTTTCCTCGGACTGACGATCTCAACAGTTCTTGTCATCTTCATCATGGCATTTTCGTTTGGATTGCACATGTACAACATAGAGGCGATTGGTGACGCGAATGCGTATTACACCGCTGCAGTCAAATCTATGCTGCAATCCTGGAGCAATTTTTTCTTCGTTGCCGCGGAGCCGGGCGGCTCGGTCACAGTGGATAAACCTCCGCTGGGATTATGGATCGAAGCGGTTTTTGCATATTTACTAGGCGTCAGCGGTTTTAGCGTTTCACTGCCTAACATCCTTGCAGGCGTTTTTGGAATTCCGCTTTTGTATGCGATGGTTAAAAAATATATGGGTGAACTCGCGGGGCTTATCGCCGCGTTTGTCATGACAATCACACCGGTCTTTGTCGCCACCAATCGCAATAACACCATGGATGGTCTGCTGGTCTTCTTTTTACTCCTCGCCGCGTGGGCATTTATACAAGCGACAGAGTCTGGCAAACTGACATGGCTTTTACTCGGCGCATTCATTGTCGGGCTTGGCTTCAACATCAAAATGATGCAGGCCTTCCTGCCGCTCCCGGCTTTTTACGCACTTTATTTTTTTGGTTCAAAAGAAGCCTGGCTGCGCAAGATGGTCAATCTTGGCACCGCAACCATTCTGCTCGCTGTGGTTTCACTTTCGTGGGCAATGATCGTTGATTTGACTCCAGCGGATTCACGTCCCTACATTGGCTCCAGCAATAACAACACTGTGATGGGATTGATCTTCGGCCACAACGGAGTCTCGCGGCTCGGAAGCACTGGCGGGCCAGGAGGGGGAGCGCTTCCCTCCGCGCCTATGGCTGGTACTGATTCCGGTCAAGGGATTCAGCCTCAGCAGGGTACTCGTCAAGGACCACCGCAACAGGCATTAGAGGCCTGCGCCAGTTCCGCGCAAGGGGATGCATGTTCATTCACTCAGCAAAATGGGAATACGATCAACGGTTCTTGTATCACGCCTCCAAATCAAAGTGTGTTAGCCTGCGCACCACAGGGAATGACCCCACAGCAAAATGGACAAAGTCCTTTAGTCGGCGGTCTAAATGGTCAGGGAGACGGAACGCAATTCAGCCAGGAAACTGGCGAGCCCGGGGTCTTCCGCTTCTTCACACAGCCGTTATCGAAACAAATGTCGTGGCTGCTGCCGTTCGCATTGATCAGTGTTTTGCCGGCGCTCTTTGGCTCTCGCGTCAAACTTCCAATCGAATCTGCGGTTCACAAATCCCTGCTCCTTTGGGGTGGATGGTTGATGACCTGTGTAGTTTTCTTCAGCATGGTCTCCGGTATTTTCCATTCGTATTATGCCATTATGCTCGCTCCGCCACTTGGCGCAATGGTCGGGATCGGATTTAGTCAATTATGGTCGTGGGGCAGGGACAGGAATTGGGCTGGAGTCTTGCTTGTCGTAATGTCTGCGATCACACTCGGCTTTCAATACATTGCGATGGATCAGTATGGCGAGAATTTATGGTGGATGTTCCCGGCGGGAACCCTCTTTGTCGCGGGAATCATCCTACTGTTTGCGTCGAAGCGGATGGCTTATGTCGCGATCCTCTCTGCAATGCTGGTCATCCCCATGTATTGGACGGTCATGACCGTTACATCCAATCCGAACATAAATTTACCCACTGCGTATTTGGGAAGTGATCAGCAAGTTGGATTGGGAGGCGCGAATCGTGCTTTTCCGCAAGAGTCAGGTCCCGCATCAAATGTGAACGAGGATCTGCTAGCCTATCTTGAAGCGAACACGCAGGATGTGGAGTATCTTTTGGCCGTTCCTTCCTCTCAACAGGGTTCATCGCTTGTGATCGCTACTGGTCGCCCCGTGCTGTATATGGGTGGCTTCGGCGGGCAGGATGAAGTGGTGACAGCCGGGGATCTATCCGCGATGGTGGCAAATGGCGAGTTGCGATATGTGATGTACGGCGGCGACCGCGGCGGCAAACAAGATATTGCCAATTGGTTGAGTGCATCCTGTTCGGTGGTGCAGGAATTTAGCCAGCTAAGCATTGGCGGACCACAAATGCCGCAGGGAGAGAATCAGCCCCAGGGTTTGGGCGGAGGCGGTCCCGATCAAGGGACAACTTTATACCTGTGCAGATAGATATTAATATAAAAAGGACTGGAAATTTTCCAGTCCTTTTTATGATCGTTATTGAAGAATTTTTTCGAACACAGCTTCTGGAATATCTATTGTTCGATAAATATAAATATAATCAAGTCCGTTAATGATGATGGTTTTTTCAGGGCTTATATCTTGAAATGCGCGAAAGATTTTTTCAGTTTCAGGCTGTTGTTTCCGTATGATCGGGTAGAGAACAAGGTAATCCGATTCTCTCATTTCATTTGTAATGGTTGAGTAATCACTGGTTATTAAGTACACCCTCTTGAAAACCAAAGTTTCTCCGGGGAAGAAGAAGGAGAATGTTCCCATGCCGTTATAGACATACGCGCGGATGTCTTTTGCATTCGGCTTTTGTGCCAGGTAATCCGCGGCTTGTGACAATCCTTCGCCATATCCCAAGGTGGCGGCTTCACTGGCGAATGGACTCTTATAGTTAAAATAATAAGGCGCGTAGGCAAGTCCCAATGAAATTTGAGTCCCGATCAGAACGATAAAAAACAATATGGAAATATAAACACGGTTTATCACTGTCCATCGGCCCTGCATCCATGTCCACGCATAGCCCCAGCCGATTCCCGCCATTACATCAAAACAGACATAGCTGCTGAGTATATAGTGCTGAGAGTTACGTCCCTGCGCAATGCCAAACATGGCGACAAACAAACCGCCAAGAATGGCTGGATAAACAAGAGTTGATCTCATTGGAGATTGCGATCTTTGTATATCCTTTGAGAAGACTGCAAATATTGAAAATATCAATCCCAACCAGGTAATTGGCGTTGTCGAAGACGCCCAATTTTGCAGATATTGAAAAATTCCATCAAAACGGGTGGTAAGGCTAAAGCTTGCTGGCTGTAATTGCTCGGTCACTTCAAGGCGTGCGCCTTGAAGCGCATAACTGAACGCGTTTCCATATACTTCCGAAAGCATTCTTCCGGGCGTAACCCACATCCCGGGCCACAAAAGAAAATAGATCAAAACACCAGCGCCCAACCAGATCAGAAATGTTCGAATGGCGTTCCATAATTTCACATTGAAATCTTGCTCAATTCTCTTGAACAGGTCAATAAATAATATAAGGGTCACTACTCCAATTAACACAATGGATGTGGATTTTGTTAACTGCGCAAGCCCAAATGCTGCGCCAGAAAGAAGTAGATATATTATTTTTCTTTCCTTATTAATATATACCTGCATCCCCAATAAAGATACCAATACAAACAAGGCCACCATGCCTTCCATGTTAAGTAGACGGGAATGCCCAAGGAAAAATGGCGAAATGATCGCCAGTGCGGTGGCAAGTAAGGCGGCATTTTCCCCGATCAAGATACTCAAAAGCAGGAACGCTGCTATTGCAAGAAAAGATAAAATGCCCGCTTGAATATAGCGGCTGATGCGTACCAATTCAATGGCTTCCTTGCCATGACTTCGCATAAATTCTTCATACTTCGGTTTACGGGTATCGAAGAAACCCTGTTCATAAGCGCGGTACTCGGGGAAGTAGAAAAACAAAGCTGTGGATATGATCCACATATTTGTGACCCCCGGATGATATTCAAAATAAGTGTCTTCAAAGTTCTTGTGCGTAATTGCATAATAAAAATTAGAGCTGGAGATTACCCAGAAGGGTTCGTCAATGTTAATGGCGCGGTCAATATGGATAATCCGTGAAGGAAAGGTAATCGCAAGCAGAAGTATGGCGAACCATACCCTTCTCCGATTTATTTTTGAAAGGATGTCGCTCATAGATTGGCTAGCGCTTCGAATATTTCCGGCGGCAAGGAATCCACATCGTAGATCCGAACATACTCATAACCGTTCATCCAAACAACATGGAACGGCTTGACAGTGGAGAGAATGTTGAGAAATGGCCAATACTTTTCAAGTTGACTCTGATTAGCATAGTACACAACCAGGTAATCCGATGCTCGGAGATTACTTAGTAGATCTTCTGCATGTTCGCCATCAATGTAATAGGGACGAAAACTGATCGCTTCACCGGGGTGGAAGTATGAAAAACATCCGCGGCTGTAATATGAAAATATAGTTGTATCCGCCGCGTTAGGAAGTTGGGCGAGATATTGAGCCGCAATTTCGAGGCCTTCTCCATATGGGAAGTTCGGATAATCCTTATACCAGCCCAACGAGTAAAGAATTGGATTGCGATATGTGAAATAATAAGGGAAATATGAAATTGCATTCCAAACTTGAAGGAGTAAAACTACAACCAACCCGGCATACTGTAATTTCACTTTCCTGGCTGCAAAATGAGATACGCTCCAATGAATAAAGTGAAGCCATCCTAGCCCGGCCAGTAGATTTAAGGAAAGGTAGCTGGTCAAAATGTAATGCGGGGAGTTGCGTCCCTGGGCAATGCCGATCAGGAAAATAAATGCTAAAGCATTTGTTATTAACAGGGTAAATAACTGCCTGTTCGTGCGGACCAGTTCACGGTCGCGTGTGAACGGAATGGCCAATCCCAAGAGGACTCCAAGCCATGTGATGGGGGTGGTCCGATAGAGCAGCACACTTGTCATTTCCCATAATCCTGAAAGGTTACTAAGACTGAATCGAGAAACATCCAGTTCCTGGGTAACTGTGAGCCGCGAACCTTGAAAGGCATAACTGAAGGCATTACCGTAGACTTCATATAACATTTTTCCGGGCGCGACCCACATTCCCGGCCAAAAGATAAAGTAGGTGACAATCAGAAAAACAAGCCAAATGGAGAAAAAACTTTATGCTATTCAGAATTGCTTTTCCCCAACCTTGCTGACGCTCTTGAAATAATTGCATCAATAATAAAATGCCGATCCCGGCCAGCATGGCGATTGCTGAGGATTTCGATAATTGAGCGAATCCAGCGGAAATACCGGAAATCAAAAGGAAATTAATTCTTCTATCTCTGGCGAGATACACGGCAAATGAGATCAGGGAAACGAGCACGAACATTGACACCAAACCTTCATGCGTAAGTAGCCGTGAGATACCCACATAGAAGGGATCGAAAGTGGCAAAGGTTACAATAAAAGCCGCGCTTATTTTGGGAATTAACTTTTGGAGAAGATAGTAAAGCACCAGGAAAAGGAATAGGATGACAAATACTTGGATCACCCGGGAATAGGTTAAAAGCGCAAGCGGATCTTTCCCGTGCTCGATCATGAACGGATCAAGTCGCCCTTTTTCGTAATTAAGGTAGCCCTGATCAAGAGCGCGATATTCAGGAAAATACGCCAACATTCCAAACGCGATGATCCACATCGTAGTTACGGCCGGCTGATATTCGTAGACTGTATTCTCAAATTCCCTCTGCGCAACCGCATAATAAAAATTCGCGCCCTGACTCAGCCAGGACGGTTCATCAAGTGTGACGAATGAATCGATCTTTGGGATGCGCGGTGCTAAAAAAACAACGATCAATACAATGTAGATTGCAATATCTTTTATCCGATTCCGAAGCATGAATCGGATTATAACATGTGCATTTTGCATGATTTTCCCTCGTTACATTGATGATAAAATCGCGTATCAGATCTCACACATGAAAAATATGATTGAAAAACTTCGCCAAAAAGAATTCATCGTTGTCCCAGCCATTTTATTTCTGTTGGTATTGCTGGCTTATGGTTTGCTGACCCCGCGCATGGGATTCTATTGGGATGATTGGCCTTTTGCCTGGTTCCTGCGCTTCTTTGGTCCCATAGAATTCATTGAATCTTTTCGCCCTGGCGGGCATCCCTTTACCTGGCAGCTGGTTGGATTGGCGCTGCGCTTCTTCCTCTCCCTCGAGGTCTGGTACGTTCTCCGATCGGTCTGGCCTTCTCAAAGATGGAATGTGCTGTGGGTGGCGCTTTTGTTTACTGTGTACCCCGGGTATCAACAGCAATGGGTTTCTTTGACACATGTCAATCAGGAGATCATTCCGCTGACGTGGTTGATCGCCTCTTTTGGCTTGACCGCGTATGCGATCCGAAATGACCGCCATCGAAAAAGAGCCGCCATCCTTGCGATTGTATTGCAGGCCATGGGACTGTTCGCAACCGAATATTTTTTCGGTCTTGAAATTTTACGTTTCTTCTTTTTGCTGTCCATTTTTTCCGAGACTCTAACCGCACGAAAAGATATATTACGGAAAGCCGCGACTTCCTGGCTTCCCTATTTTTGTGTATGGATTCTTAACGCTGCCTGGACATACGCATATCATCGTTCGACAGCTTATAACTCGTACGAAATAAACATTCTATCCAGTCCGTCGTTTTCCCCGCTCGCAATCGTCAATGAAATTTTAAAGACTATTTCCCTCTCTGGGTTTGTATCATGGATCAATACTTTTAGCCTGATCTCAACAATTGACGGGACAGTGACACAGGTCATTGCGCTGGGGATCCTGCTTGGCACAGCAATGGTAATTTTTATATCGGTGCGCTTCCTGCCCAACGGGACAACTGATCAGCATCCGAAAGAAGATTCATGGGGACGGTGGGCTATGCTCATCGGTCTTGTGGCTATATTCGCAGGTCGGCTGCCATCCTGGGCTGCGGGTTTGCCGTTGAAGATTGAGTTTGACTATGACCGATTCTTTCTCTCCATCATGTTCGGGGCGAGTCTCTTCATCGTCGGGCTGGCAGCTTTTCTCTTTAAGAGATGGGAAGCGCAAGTTCTTCATCCTCAGCCTGTTGATCGGATTATCAACAGCCTATCAATTCACCGTTTCAAACACCTTTCGCCGCGACACAGCCAATTTACAGGATATTTTCTGGCAGATGGCATGGCGCATGCCTGCCCTGGAAAAAGGCACTGTCTTATTAACGTATGAACTGCCGCTTAACTATGTATCAGACTTGCAATTAACTGCCCCGCTAAATTGGATGTACGCCTCGACCATTACGGATCGAGAGCTTCCCTATTTGCTTTTATATATAAAAAGTAGATTTAATTCAACGACCCTGCCTTCCCTTCAACCTGGCGAACCGATCCATCTCCAATATCGTACTGTTGAATTCAACGGCTCTACCACCGATAGTGTGGTGATATACAAGGACTCTGATGGCTGTCTGCGCGTGCTTGATTCTTTATATGCAAATGCTGAGACAGTGCCCGGCGCAAATTATTTTTTGCTCAACGCCGTACCGCTTTCCAACCCGGGCCTGATCCAGACGCAAGCGCCTCAGCCTGTTTTGGATGAAACTTTATTCGGCGCCGAGCCTGCGCACGGCTGGTGTTATTTTTATGAAAAAGCTGAACTCGCCCGCCAGCGGTCTGATTGGGAAGGGATTGTGAAACTATACGATCAGGCAGAGCAGGGAAAATTAAGCGCTTCTGCCCCTGTAGAAAACCTGCCTTTCATTGAAGCTTTTGCGGTCACCGGAGATGAAGATACAGCAATTAAATTAACTGAACGCACTATTAAAGAACAAAAAACATTATGTCCGGCGCTTGTTACTCTTTGGGAGCGTGTCTGGCAAATTCAAGGATCTTCTGTGCGCGCCCAAACTACATTACAGGAAGGCTGTGAACCATAACTGCAATAAATAATCCGTGTGAGCGAGCCTAAAGGATTGCGGTATTGACATTTGCGTGCAAGAAAAGTATAAGATTTACTATTCAATTAATTGAATAGTTTTTGGATAGGAGCGTTCGGTATGAATTCATCAAACTCTCGGAAAAAATGCGATAAGGGCCAGGGGTTGGTGGAGTATGCGCTCATTCTTGTATTGGTTGCACTTGTGGTCATCGCTGCATTGATGATTCTTGGTCCAGCCATTGGCAATGTGTTCAGTCAGATCAATAATTCTCTCTCTACATTAAGTTTGGGCGAGGTGGGTGGGGTTGTAGTTCCGCCCGCTCCAGATTGCTCAGTGCAGCAGGATGCGTATAACGCTGCCCTTGATGATTTAACCGACTGTCTGGCTGATCATGGTAACGAAATGCATCATTGCACAACTGAACAGGCTGCGGCAACCAGCGCTTATAATATTTTACAAGCCTGCCTGCATCCATAGAAGAAATAGGCCGATTTAATTATACAAGCCGCCACCTTCAAACGGTGGTGCTGTTTTTTTATATCCAAATCCCGAAACTTGAATCCCGACAGACTTGGTATAATTCGCGCCTATGGAAAAAAAAATACCACATCTGGACAGAAGGATGCCAAATGAACGTAGCCGACTCACAGCGGGTCGGCTCTTCGCTTGAGCATCTTGGCTATACCCTTACCGAAACCATCGAAGAAGCGGATGTTATCGTTTTAAATACCTGCGTGGTGCGCCAGTCCGCCGAAGATAAGGCCTATGGGCGGGTCACTTCGTTAATGCCGCTCAAGAAGAAAAATCCCAATCTTGTCATCAACCTCATGGGCTGTATGGTCGGTGTGCGCGGCGCGGAAAAATTACGCGAGAAACTTCCATATGTGGATGTCTTCTCCCCGCCCTCCGATCCCGGCCCATTGATCTCGCTCCTTACGCAGGGTGAAATCCACTCACTGGAAGACGCGGAAACCACGCGCCGCTTCCTGATGATGGACGAGGAACTGATCCTCCCTGTGGCAGAGCAGGGCAAACTCATCAGCGCGCATGTGCCAATTGTATATGGCTGTTCACACGCCTGCACATTTTGCATCATCCCCTCCAAACGCGGCGGAGAACGCTCGCGCCCCGTCGGCGATATTGTGGGTGAAGTCCGCTCACTGGCGAGACAGGGCGTCAAAGAAGTAACTCTGCTCGGTCAGATCGTGGACCGTTACGGCAAGGACATCCCCGACGGCCCCAACCTCGCAAAACTTCTGCATCTCATTCACGAAGTCGAGGGCATCGAGCGCATTCGCTTCCTGACCTCACATCCCAATTATTTTGAAGATGACCTCATCCGAGCCATCGCAGAGCTTCCGCGCGTGATGCCGCATATTGAACTACCCATTCAGGCTGGGGACGATGAAGTTTTATCAAATATGAAACGCGGATACACCCAGCAGCAATACCGTGATCTTGTGGCGAAGATCCGCGAACAAATTCCTGGATGTTCCATTGCAACTGACATCATCGTTGGATTCCCAGGCGAGACAGAGGAACAATTCATGGAAACCTACCGTGTCCTGTCTGACCTGAAACTGGATGTGGCGCATCTGGCACGCTACTCCCTTCGTGAAGGGACTGTCGCCACCCGCCGCATGGATGATAATGTACCCGAAGAAGACAAACTACGCCGCCTGCACATCCTCGATGATCTACAGGAAGGTATTTTGGCCGAGATCAATAAAAAATATCTCGGCGAAACCGTTGATGTTTTATTTGAAAATAAAGTCAAAAACCGCTGGCGCGGACGCACCCCCACCAACAAGATCATCTTCGTGGAATCAGAAGATGACCTGCGCGGAAAAGTTCTGCCCGTCACCGTCACATGGACAGGGCCGTGGTCCATGCAAGCGGTGCTGAAACAGACCGCATTGATTTCTTTGTAATCACATCTGGGGGCGGGTAGGGGCGCAGCATTGCTGCGCCCCTACAACATTTATCGGGGGTTATAATTTCGCCACAACCTTATGTTTCTCAACGAACTCATCACCACCTTCGCAAATAATCTCCTGCCCATTCTGTTGGTCAGTGGATCAGGATTTATCCTTGGAAAATTCCTCACCGTCGATTCGCGTTCGCTTGGGCGCGTGGTCTTTTATGTGTTCAGTCCGTTGCTCGTTTTTGACTTAATGATAAAAAGTAGACTCAATCTGGGGCAGGCGTTGACCACCGTTGGGTACACGGTTTCTGTGATCACTGTCATGGGATTACTGGCTTTCCTGTTCGGTAAAATATTTCAACTCGAAAGACCATATATGCTGGCTGTTATTCTTACAGTTGCCTTCGGCAACACCGGCAACTATGGTTTGCCTCTGGTTAAATTCGCGTTTGGAAATGACGCGCTGGCGGTTGCATCTATTTTCTATGTGACAACAACCATTCTCTTCAATACGGTCGGCGTGATCATCGCTTCCCTTGGTCATATGGATCTGAGATCTGCGGTGCTTGGGATCTTCAAACTGCCGATCATGTACGGCGTACTCCTGGCAATTCTGGTCAAGGCATGGGGTATTGAGCTCCCTTTGCCGTTGTCACGTACCATTGAAATTGCCGCAAATGGCGCGATACCCGTCATGCTCATTTTGCTTGGATTGGAATTAACTCGCATCCAATGGTCGCATAATTTCCGTGCGCTGGGCATTGGCGTGTTCGCTAAACTTTTGCTTGGCCCACTGGTGGGATTATTACTTGCGAGCCTGTTCGGTTTGGAACACACAGCGCGGCAGGGGAGTGTGTTGGAAGCCTCCATGCCCGCGGCAGTGGCAACTACGGTTGTTGCCACCGAATACCAACTGGAGCCTGCTCTTGTGACCGCCATCGTTTTTCTCGGCACGGCGCTGAGTCCGCTTACGCTCACTCCATTGCTAGTGTATTTAGCGAGGTAGCGAAATGTGGAATTCACGCAAAGTTATAATACGGATGATCCTGATCGCGCTTTTTATGGGGAGCATGTCAAGGAACCCCGATCAGGTTCACGCTCAGGGAGGGATCGTGGTGGAAGATGCCAAAGTGGAGATCAATTTTGGGCGCACGATTATTTTTACAGCGAAGATAAAATCCTCGATCCCCATACAACAAGCTTCCCTGCTTTTTCGCGGCGTGAATGAGGAAGCGACGCGTGTTGAAAAGGTCGAAGTTGCAAGTGACGGGTCGGTGAGTTTTACATACGATGCTTCGCTGAACGTTTTACCTCCCTTCAGTTGGGTTGTCTTCTGGTATCAAGCCACGCTGACAGATGACCAGACCTACACGAGCGCGCCGATCAGTTTTCCGTATAACGATGAGCGATTCCCCTGGCGAGAATCATCGCGGGCGAATGTGGTCGTACATTGGTACGCGGGCGATGATGCCTTTGGTGCATCGGCTATGGATGCGGCGGGCGCGGGTTTGCTTGCCTTGAACGAAATCATTCCGCTCTCGCTTTCCGATCCGATCGATATTTATATTTACTCCAATGTTACTGACCTGCAAAGTACCTTATTGATTGGCGGAGAAGATTGGGTGGGCGGACAAGCCAGTCCGAAGACCGGTGTTGTGTTGGTTGCCATTGCGCCTGGTGAAAGCCAGATTATCGAAATGGAAACCACGATCCCGCACGAATTGACGCATGTGATTTTGTATCGAGCGCTTCGTGAAAAATATTTTCTTCAGCCGAGATGGCTGCTTGAGGGGCTGGCTTCGATGGTGGAACGCTACCCAGATCCGGATTATGCGAACGCGTTGGAAATTGCGAGTCAAAATGATTCACTGCTCTTGTTTGATGACTTGTGCGCCTCTTTTCCCGCTGATGCAGGCAACGCCTATCTGGCATATGCCCAATCCCAATCATTTGTTACCTACATCCGTGATACATATGGGATTCCCGGGCTGACCAGATTGATCGAGGAATATGGCAATGGATATCCGTGTGAACTGGGTGCAACGAACGCGCTTGGCGCTCCGCTCAGCCAATTGGAGGCACGTTGGCGTGAAAACGTGCTGGGGGAAGATCTTGTTGGAGTGGCGGTTCGAAATCTCTTGCCGTTCGTTTTACTACTGGTACTGGCGTTGCTGGTCCCATTGTGGGGCGCCATAGACCTGTTGCGTCAAAGGAGAAAACGTGGAAACAATTCCTGATGAAATACAGCGTGTGCATATTCGAGTAACTGGACGTGTACAAGGTGTGGGGTTCCGCGCGCATGTAGAGTATTATGGGCTGCAGATCGGGGTGACGGGCTGGGTGCGAAATGTCGGGCAGAACAGTGTCGAAACGATCGCCGAAGGTGCCCGCCACCAAATTGAAAAATTTGTCGAATTGGTAAAGCAAGGTCCGCGCGCCTCGCGAGTGGATGAAGCTTGTGTGGAGTATGAACCTGTGACAGGGGAGTTTAATGGGTTTGACGTGAAGAGAAGTGTGTAGGATATCGATGTTCAGAGACTAGGTAAAGCCCAATCCTCTTTTCTTTAACGACACCCATTTCCCCTATCCGATCACCATGTGATCAAGAACATCCTCTACCAATAGCTTTCCCGCCTGTACGGATGGCTCGCCGCTGGAATGGTTATACACAACAATAATTCCAGACGCGTTCGTTCGGACCGCATCCTTGAATAATTCCCCGACCCTCACCTGCGAAGAGTTGACCGAGCCCTTGTAAATCTCCACAATTTCCAATACGTGGTTTCTTCTGTCCAATAGAATCACGCGTAAATGTTCCTGCTCCAATGCAGACGTCTCATACGGCACAAGCGCAGCCGCATCCGACGGACTATTAATGGATACACCTTCTTCCGGGCTTCAAGCGTTAACCTTCTACCCGGTTCAATGGCTGCTTTTATCTGCGCCGCCTTCGCCTCCTCCAATTGCATGTAGTTGCATCAGTTCCTTGATCAGCGTACGGTGCAGCCCGCTAATGCCACTGAATTTTTTAACAAGCGTTGACCCGCTTCCACGGCGTTATCCCCCTTCACTCCCACGCGCAATAAAATGGCGGTCAACCCGGCTTGGTCAATGCCTGCGGACCGAGTAACAATAAACGCTCACGCGGACGGTCTGATTCATGCAGGTCGGCAATGCGGTAAACAGGTTTTGTGTTGGGTTCTGTCATGGCTTTTCTCTATTGCGATTTATGTGGTTTTACGACAATTCCATCCTGTTATAGGATGCCGCATTAATAAAAACGCACTTTGATATTCCATGAGGATCTCTTCAAGTATTATGAGTAATTTATTCAACAAGCGGTAGAATTGAACACACTCTATGTGAAGATTATTCTTTCAGGCCAAGCCTGCGAGCAGAGAATTTAATCCATGCCAAAAAAAAACTATTTCTGATTTCTTAATCCCGACCTTGTTGGTAGTTGACGGTCTGATATGTGTCTTGATGGCAGTGTTCGCATACGAAATCGGGGTTGACCCGAATATCACCTGGGGACGCACACGTTATTTTTTGATCTTGTTGGGTACACTGCTCGTTTTTTATTCCATGTTTTTGACTTATTTCAAAAGAAAATATAGATTTCTTGAATTGGCAATCAGATCTGAAAATGGTAAGACTGTTTTTCTGGTTGGGCATTTATGGATTTTGATCTTTGTTATATACGCCTGGTTTATTACTTTTGGCAATTTCACTACATGGAATCATTCAACCCAGTATTACACGCAACTGGCAGATGCGTTTGGCAAAGGACACCTTTATGTAGACCGGTCACCGGGGCAGGCCATGTTGGAGGCACAGGATCCCTACAGCCCGATAACCAGACCTTCTTTCTCGGATGAGATTTGGGATCTGTCGCTTTACAAGGAGAAATTGTATTTGTATTGGGGGCCAGTTCCTGCAATATTAATTACACCGATCCAATTATTGGTCGATAAAAAGATCGCGGATATTTTTATCGTTTATTTCTTCTCCGCAGGATTGCTGATTTTTAATTCCCTGATCATTTTTAAATTAAGGCGAATATTTTTCCCAAATATAACAATATGGAATTCCATTGTTTGTATTCCACTTATCGGTTTGATCCTGCCAATTCTCTGGTCGGTTAATATTCCTGATGTGTATGAAGCGGCCATCGGTGCCGGTCAATTCTTCTTGATCGGCGGGGTGTATTTTATTCTGTCAGCTTTCGAAAATGACCCATCCATTCATAAATGGAAACTTTTTTGGGCGGGGTTTTTCTGGGCTTGTTCAGTTGGCTCCAGGGCGATCAACACATTTTCCGTGATTTTTTTTGCGGCATTTGTAGTGTTTTGGATCGTAAGGAATCTGCCCAGACCCATAAACTGGATCAAGATTCCGCAGTTGATCGCTCCGCTTTTTATTCCACTGATGATTGGCGCAGTTGCCATAGGATGGTACAACTGGGCGCGTTTCGATTCCCCGCTTGAATTCGGATTGCGCTATCAGATTACTATTTTCAACTTAAATAAACAAATGGGATTGGTATTTCAACCGGATTATTTTCTTCCAAATCTATATGGATATGTATTCCAGCCCTTTGAATTTATTGCCCGATTTCCATTCATTCAACCGATAAATGGCTCCGGTATCCTGAATAGGTTAAATATAACGCCGCCGTATCTATATGCAGCCGGGAGAGTGACCGGCCTGTTATTTTGTGCGCCTTTCCTTTTATTAAGTCTGGTCCATTTATTTTCCGGCCACAAAAGTACCTTGCCTGACCGTACCAAATCACACAGTTTTCCCATTTATCTTCTGCTTGGATCATTTTTAATAGGTTTTCTCACCATCTTATTTTATTTCTTTGGTCAAATGCGTTTTCTTGTGGATATCATTTCCCAGATTACGCTTCTTGCTGTCATGGGATATTGGAAGTTGATCTTAAGAGGCCAAAGATCAAATTCCAAAGCGGCAAAGTATTTTATTGGCCTGTCCAATTTGCTTATAGTGTTATCAATTTGTATAAGCTTTTTGCTTGCTTTTTCCAGTGAGACGAATCGAATGGAAAAATTGAATCCGCGCTTGATCGAAAAAATTAATAATGTTTTGACCCTGCCAGAGTAATATTTCATTGATTAAGATGTGAACAGGTGAGGCAATTGCCTCACCTGTAATTTTTTATCGAATGGATGTTCCCGTTCCCAACATCGTTACGGTCGCGGACCAGGGCCACCGCCGGGCAGACCACCGCCTCCGCCGGGTAATCCGCCACCACTACCTGGCAGACCACCCCCAGCGCCGGGGCCGGGGCGCGAGCCCAGGGCAGATTCGAATTGACCGATGTTTCCGCGCGCCTGTGGCATTTGTCCGCGGGCGAGTTGAGTGGTGATCTCGTCAAACTTGCCTGAGAACTGGGCCAGGTCAGGACCGCCGCCAACTCCGCCAAAACTCGTGAAGCCCGCCTGTGTATTTTTGCCAAGCTGTGCAAGAGTAGTCAACTCATCCATGCTTAGCTTATTATCACCCATGGCAGTGTTTGCAAAATCAACGAAATCAAAAGCAGATTGGAGAGCGGCGGCTTTGTCAGCCGGAATATTGTTCGGCTGGATCTGTGAAAGCTGATCCACGCGTCCTTGTTGCTCTGCCTGCAAAACGGAGATCATATCCTGTGCCTGGGTCTGTAACTCCTGCGCGTTGGTCTGCGCCTGCTGGGCAGCAGCTTCAAGCTGGGCAATGGATTCTTCCGCGACAGCCAGACCCTGTTCAAGTGTGCTGCTGATCTCCTGCAGGGATGAGTCGATAGATGTGAGCGTGTCATTCAGTTGGGCAAGCTCTGTTTCGATCGAGTTCAACTCTGTGATCATTTCCGTTGCCAGGTCTGAGTACAGAGAGTAATACTCAGCCATTAGATCTTCGGCATATTCCACATAATAATCAGCGTAGTAATAGTAATCGTAGACGTAAACAACTTCTTCGGTAGTGACCGCGTCGTCTGTTGTCGTGGTTGTAACTGCCGTTGTGGCTTGTTCGGTGGCAGATATTGCTTGAGCGACTGCCTCATCGATCAGCGCGGCCAATTCCTCTTCGGTGAGAGCAACATATTCAATCGCAGGTCCCGGGGTGGGAGTGGCAGGCATGGCAGTCAGGGTAGTGGAGTTCACGGTCGCCTGGGCAAGCGCTTCTGCTTGTTGAGTTCCCGCCACGGCAGTACTGACGGTATCAGGTGCGGTTGTGACTGGCGCCTGCGTCCCACAAGCGAGCAGCATACTGGCTAATACAAGTGTGCTCAAAACAGTTCGTAGCGTTGATTTCATTTTTGTTCCTCCAATTATTTTTTTGATTGTTGTTTTTTCACGTGAATACGTGTTTCAGTTTTTTTTTATTTATCTTTACATATCATACAGCGCGCCTCCCTATTATCAACTTAACATTTTTGTTTGGCCGCAACGTAATACTCGGACTGGGTTTTGCGGGCGCTTCCTGGACGGGCATAAAACTCCATCTGCGTGACATCATTGCCAGGCCTGCCATCGCTTCGGTCATGGCAAAATGCTCGCCGATGCAAACCCGGTTCCCGCCGCCGAATGGGAAGTAGGCATATCGGGGAAATGCAATATTCTCGATTTCGTACCAACGCGCTGGGCGAAATTGATGCGGATTTTCATAGAAGCGCGCATCGTGATGCGTTACCCATTGGCTGACAAGGACAGTCGAACCTGCGGCAATATGTTGTCCACCAATCTCACAATCCTGTACAGCCTGACGGCCTATTGCCCACGCGGGCGGACGCAGCCGTAAAGTCTCTTTGATGATGGTGCGTGTGTAGGGCAGGTTTTGAAGATCCTCCTCGTGTGGAAAACGGTCACCAAGCACATGATCGACTTCTCCCTGAAGTTTTGCCTGAACCTGCGGATGGTGTGCAAGCATATCCAAACACCAGGTCAAAAGAAGCGCAGTTGTTTCGTGGCCCGCCAGCAAAAAGGTCAGGGTATGTGCGTGGATCTGTTCATTCGTAAATTGCGCCTCACAGTTTTCCTTCAGGATGTGGATCAGCGCATTCTTTGCTTTTTCAGAGCGCGGATTTTTTGACAGAGATTCAGTCACTTCACGCAGGTCTGCATTCGCTTTTTTGAACCCGGGCAATAATCTCCGCAGCACATCTGGAACAGGAAGCTGGGTCAGCGGAAAGAGTTTTGTCAGCGTTCCCATTGATTTATTGACCCGTTCTACAGCGCCTTCAGGAGCGTTGCCAAAGAATGACCAAAGAGCGATGTTCAACGTAAGGCGCATCATTTCATCGGACATATCTATGCTCGCGCCATCCCGCCATGGTGACATCTGCCTAGATGTGTTTTCGTTCATTATGGGCAGGTATTCTTCCACGCGTTGATGATAGAACGCGGGTTGTAACATGTGCCGGTGAGCGCGGTGTTCGTTGCCTTCGCTGGTTAACAGACCGTCCCCTAAAATAATGCGTGCGCGTTGCAGACTCTGTCCTTTAATAAAATTGTTCTGTTGTTTTACCAATACCTGCTCGATGAAATCAGGATGGCTGAGAAGGAACAGGTCACGTTTGCGGAGTTTTACACGGGCAATATCGCCCTGATCCTGCGCAAGGTGAGTCAACGCCTCAAGCGGGTTGCGGAGCATATTCCACATAAACCCGAAATTGGCTGTTTTTTCATTAGGCAGGTCGAGGACGAATTTTGTATCCATTGGTTTTCTCCGTGTTCAATGGCCAAAGGATACTCGCGCTCCACAGTTATGTCCCCCCGCTGGGGTGGGGAATTGTTTCCCCTCGTTCGTAGGTAAAAAAAACAGGCCGCGTTTAAAACGTGACCTGTGCAGGGTGATGTAAAAATTCCCGGTATTTCACAACTCTTCGGGCTTGACCAACCCAAAGCGGACAGCCATCAGTGCCGCCTGGGTTCTGTCGTTCACTCCCAGCTTTGCGAACAGGTCGCTGACATAGCCCTTGACCGTCATCTCGGTCAAAAATAATTGCGAGGCGATCTCTTTATTGCTCATGCTTTTTGCGATCAATTTCAAGATGTCGCGCTCGCGTTCAGTTAATGATTCGAACGGGTCGTCAGGCATGGGAGCGCGTGCCATTAACCTGCGCGCGATCTCAGGATGCAGCTGCGGCTTTCCTTGCGCTGCCCCGCGAATAGCCGACACAAGCTCATCGCCATTCATTTCTTTTAACAAAAATCCACTTGCTCCTGCGCGCAAGGCAGCGTACACATGCGCGTCATCGCTAAAGGTGGTCAGGATCAGAACAGGCAGCGCGGGAAATTCAACACGCAATTGCTTGAGCGCGTCCACACCGTCCATTTCTGGCATTTGCATATCCATCAGGACGATATCGGGTTTGTGTTTTTTGATCAGCGACAAAACCTGTGAGCCGTTCTCTGCATCAGCCGCAACCTGCATGTCCTTTTCTGCTTCGATCGTCATTCGCAATCCACGACGCACAATTTGATGATCATCTGCGATCAGTATTCTTAACATCAAGACCTCGGTAAAGGTAGTACAAAAAAAATGGATGTTCCATTCCCAATTTCTGACTCGATCTTGAATTCGCCGCCGAGCGCCAGCACCCGTTCCCGCATACCTCGCAGACCGTAATGTCCGGACTGTGTCATACTTGGCTCAAAGCCAAGTCCATCATCACGAACGGTCACACGCAATGCAGAATCTTTTTTCACTTCAACTTTCGCTGTTCGGCTCCCGCTGTGCTTGATCACATTATGCAGCGCTTCACGTAAAACCCACAGGGCTTCTTCTGCGATCGGTTTTGGGATGATGACCCCTGCAGGTATCTCCAGCCCGGTGGAGAGAAGCGGACCTCCCTCCGGGCCGCTTTGACGGGAGAGCGCATCACACAACCCGCGAATTGATCCTGAGAGATCGGCATTCGCTTCTCCTTCGGCATTTCGTAGTTGATCGAGCAGCAGGCGCATTTCCTTGAGGATGTTTCCAGCCATGGTTTCCAGTTCAGCCAGTTGACCCTTGAACGAATCTGGCGCAGCGGCTTTTAATCCGCGTGCCATCAGGTTCATGCCAAAAATGCTTTGTGTGACCGAGTCGTGCAGGTCGCGCGCAATGCGCTGGCGTTCTTCATACGCGGCAAGGGCTTTTTGGTCGGTAATGGCTTTTGTTGTTTGTTCTTGAACCCGCGCCTCAAGATTTTTATTTAACTCATAAAGAGATTCGTACGCATTAGAGTAAGCCAGTGCCAGCGCGGCTTGTCCCATCAATGCGCTCAGGCGATTGCGTTCCTCAGAGTCGTAGGCAGGTCCAGCGCGGCGTGCTCCCAGCCAATAGCCGCCGACCGGGACGCTGCCCGCGACGAGGCGCGTGCTCCATGCAGGGGAGAGGTGCGCGGGCGCGACATCTGGCTCGGGAAATAATTTCAACGCGCCCCACTCCGCGCCGATTTGGTTCGGGAAAATATCATTGAGCAGATGCATGATCTCTTCGCGCCTGTTCGCGCGGCCAAGCAGATATTGCATCGAATGGATCGCCGATTGGAATTTTAATCTGTCAGGGTATAAAAGTTTATCAAGCCAACCCTGTATCCATTTGCGGGTCGGCTCAAAGAGCAGGGCGGAGATGAATAAACTAATGACGGGTGCCATCGGGCGGGAGGTAATCGAATCGGTAAAAAGGGAGGTAATGCTTGAGGTCAGGAACAGGTATAAAGTTAAGAGCAGAAGCGAGACCAGCCCATAAACCAGGGTCCGCCGCAGGATGCGGTCAATTCCAAAAAGATCATGCCGCAGGATGGCGTAGGCGATCCCAATGGGAATGAACAATTGAAAGATCAGTAAAAGTTCATAATGGAAAATATCCAGCCCAAAGGCGAGTGTCAGCGGACGCAACCAGAGTGGAACTTCCGCAAGGATCATGCTGAACATGACCACGCGCGCGCGCTGGGCATCCAATTGATTCTCCGGGTTTGGATCGCGCGCGATCATGAATAAATTGCGAATGAAGAAAAAGATAACGACTGTGAACCATAGGAAAAGCAGGGAGATGGTCAGGATACGCTGCCAGGGGCGGGAGCTGAGCAGGAATGGTATGAACAGAAAGATCGAAAGCGCGTAGCTGTATGCGATGACTCGGGCGGGTACGTTCGTGGGACGCGGAAAACGCGCGCTGACATGTATGGCCATTGGCAGCAAGATCGCGGCGTTTGCAAGGCGTAAAAATAAATAGATATTGATGAATTGATATAACGGTTTGCCAGGCTGAAGAAGCGGCAGGTCTTTTAACTCAAATGGAACCAGAATGAAAAAGGCAAATACAATTGCAAAACATGCGACCAATGTGTGATTGTTCTGCGGTTTGATGAGCGCCGGCGCGAGACCTGTAATCAAGATAAGGATGGCAACCGCGGCGGAAAAGAAGGTTGCCATATTTCGCGTGGATTGACCTGTTGCTTGAACTGCCCAACGAAAAGCTGCGATCTCAATGGCGATGACCGCTATAATGGGGAGGAAGAGCAGGATCTGTTTCTTCATGATGCGAGATGTTGATCTATAATTTTTTCATAAAGTGTATCAGGCGTTCCACTTCGTTGTACCCCATGTTCAGGTGTGCGCGGATGCTGGGTTCATTATCCAGCCAGGTATCTGATGCGGCCTCTGTGCAGCCGTTTGCGCGCATCCACTCTTCTGCTGCCTGGGTCATCATCCCTGCAATTCTTTTCCCGCGATACTCATCCTGCACATACCACCCTTCAATATATCCAACTGGACTGGTCGAGCATCCCTCCGCATAATCTCTGAGCCGCGCTTCGGTCAAGCCGATCGGTCTGTCACCATCACATCCAAAGATGACCAGGTAATTGTCATCAGCAAGGAGAGCGTCCATATCAAAGGTCATATAGTGATCAGGCACATCTGGCCAGATACCTTTACGCATGCGAAACCATTCAGCTTTGTCTTCCTGTGTAACGCGGCGAATTGTGATTTCCATGGCTCTCCTAAAATAAAAAAAGACCCTAAAGGTTCAAAACCTTTAGGGTCTTAAGTATAAACCTATTCCCCGCCGCGTTTGGCGAGACGATGATCGAGCATCAGGATGGCTGTACCGCGGTCTTCGATCAATTTCAAATTCGAGACGATCTCAGCGGCATTCTTCTCCTCTTCCACCTGTTCACTAATGAACCATTGCAGCATAATCTGGGTGGGGTAATCCTTCTCTTTGAGCGCCAGTTCATATAGTGAGTAGATCGAAGCTGTCACCATGGCTTCGTGCGCGGCGACTTCCTCCGCCAATTCCAATGTTGACTTCCATTCGGTCTTGGGCGCATCAATGGCTTTGAGTGTAACTCTCCCGCCGCGTTCCACCATGTAATCATAAAACTTCATGGCATGTTCACGCTCTTCGGCTTCCTGAATGCGCATCCAATGTGCAAAGCCGGGCAAGTTCTTCTCTTCAAGAAATGCCGCCATCGAGAGGTACAAATATGAGGAATATAATTCCTTGTTGATCTGGTCATTCATTGCGTCTTGCAGTGATTTATTAATCATAGGTTCTCCTTTTTTATTGGATTATATATTCAAATTATTAACCATTTGTTAGACTCTGTATATCTTCCAGGAACTCCCGCTTTGATTCTCTTCCACCGGCTGCGCCCCTAATTTTTCAAGCAGACGGCGTGAAGCGGGATTTGTGACATGGGTCGCGGTCACACACTGACACTCAGCCTGATTCAGCGCCCAAGCCGCCAGCACGCGGACAGCTTCGCTCATCAATCCCCGCCCCTGATAGGCTGGGCTGATCCCGTACCCGATCTCAACCGAGCCTGTTGCATCAGGCGACCCTTTGAATCCGATCAATCCCACACCGATTTTTTTCTCACGGAGAATGATCAACCAATAAGTGAACCACTCGTGCTGGGATGGATCTGCGATCTCCATCTTTTTAATTTTCATGTTCAAAGCGCGGATCACATTTTTATCGATCACATCGTTCGCAACGGCACAACCAAGTTCATGCTCCAATATAGACAGATCATTCAGGCAAAGTTCAAGTTGATGTTGACTCAGCGCCTGCAAAACCAGGCGGGCAGATTCAACCCCTTGCATACTGAATACACCTACTCGCCGAACACAAACAGATCGCTGAGAGACTCGCGGTTGATGTTGTGGCGAATGGCATCCGCGAAGACATGCCCGACCGAAAGCACTGTGAGCTTGGGGTGTATTTTTTCAGGCGGCATATGAACTGTGTCAGTGGTGATGATCTCGGTAATTTGAGGAACAACTGCCAGCCGTTCAAGACCGTTGCGGCTGAACACTCCGTGCGTGCAAACCACCTTAATATCCTCAATGCCTTGCTCGATAAGCACTCGGCTTATTTCCAAGATCGAGCCGCCCGTGGCGATTTCATCGTCATAGATCAACGCGCGCTTATGTCCCTTAACCTGATTGCCCACCAAACCGCTGATGATCACTTCTGTATCTGAAACCCGTTCTTTATTCCCTGCGGCGACGGGTAAACCGAGAGTTTTGGCAAACCGTGCCGCAGATTTGGCCTGACCCATATCCGGGGCGACAATGATGGCTCCGCTAAGATCCAGGCTTTCCAGATAATCTTTGAAGACCATTCGGCTGCTTAGCGGGTCTGTGGGAACTCCAAAAAAACCATGCACTTGCGGTGAATGGAACATCATGCTCATCACATGCGTGGCGCCGGCTGTTTTCAGCAGATCCGCGACCAGACGGGCGGTGATCGAAATGCGGGGTGCATCCTTTTTGTCTGAACGCCCAAAGGAATAGTAGGGAATGATGGCGTGGATCTCGGATGCGGCTGCTCCGCGGGCAATATCGATCATCATCAGCAGTTCCATCAAATGATCATTGACCGGCTGAGAAAGTGATTGCACGATATACACACGGCGGTAGCGCACACTGGCTCCGAGCTGGATGTATAAATTGTCATTGCTGAAGCGCGTGATTTTAGTTGATTCGAGGGGCACGCCCAGGTGTGATGCGATCTTTCCCGCCAGCGGAATATTCGAACTTCCGCTAAAAAAGCGTACCTTTCCAGCGGGAATTGGTGCTTTTGTCATGTTGCCTCTATGTTTGAAAATGAAATATCGCTGAAGTAGCGATATTTATATACCACGTAATTTCACAAGTGTGTTTTAAAATTTAATCCCTATCCGCGCTTCTCCAGCCAATTCAACAACTTCTTTGCAGACCAGCAATTGATCACATCATCTTTGGTCAGCCAGGCGCGCCTTGCAGTGGCAACGCCATAAAATAGGTTATCGAAATCCGCTTCAGAATGCGAGTCAGTGTTGATGGTGATGGGAATGCCCAACTCCTTTGCTCGGCGCGCATACATATCGTCCAGGTCGAGGCGGGATGGGTGGGCGTTGATCTCCAGCGCCACGCCGGTTTCAGCGGCAGCATTGAGTACCGCTTCCATATCCAGATCCGCGCCTTCCCGGTCTGGGATCAACCTGCCGGTCGGATGTCCGATGATATCCACGTGCGGATTGCGAATGGCGTTGATCGTGCGTTGTGTGACCTTTTCGCGCGGCTGGCGCAGCCCTGTGTGCATGGATGCAACGACAAGGTCGAGCGTCGCAAGAAATTCATCGGGATAATCCAGCGTGCCGTCGGCTTTGATCTCGACTTCACTGGCGTGCAAGACCAGGATTTTATCGCCAAGCTGTTTTTGTATCTTTTTAATTTCCGTAGCCTGTTTTTTGTGATCTTCCATGCTCAATCCGCCCGTGACGCCAAGGCTGACAGAATGATCTGTGAATGCGATAATTTTCATTCCGCGTCGTGCGGCGGCTTGTGCCATTTCCAGCATGGATAACTTTCCATCGCTCCACGTGGAATGAGTTTGCAGGTCTGCTTTGATGTCCTTTACTTGAATTAATTTCGGAAGGTTATTTGTTTTCGCGGCTTGTACCTCGCCATGATCTTCGCGTAGTTCGGGCGGAATCCAAGGCAATCCGAGCGTTTCGTAAACTTTCTCTTCGGTGGCGCAAAAGATCTCCTCATTCGCTTTTGTAAATGAATGTTCAGATAATGACAATCCTTTTGCCAATGCGATCTGGCTTAACTGCACATTATGGTCTTTCGAGCCGGTCGCATATTGCAAGGCTGTCCCGAATTTTTCTGGCGCATGCACCCAGACCTGCGCGCGCACTCCGTCTGAAAATTCAATGCTTGATTTTGTCTCGCCTTTGCCAAGCACGCGACTCACGCCAGGCAGATTAATGAACGCCTCCATCACAGCTGACGAATCCTGGGATGCCACCAAAATATCCAGGTCTCCAACTGTGGACCGCATCCTTCTTAAACTACCAGCTGGTTCCGCCGCGACGACTCCCTTCACCCTTTTGAGAGTCGCAATGATCTCGTGTGCCAGCGGATATGCGCGTCCCAGGGGAATCCGCCCGGAACGCCTTGCGAGAGCTGAGATCCCTTCAAGGATCGCAGCTTCTGATTTTGTGCCCATGCCGGGCAGGTCGCGCAACTGTCCGTTTTTTGCGGCAGATTCCAACTCAGAAAGCGCCGTGATGTTTAATGTCTTCCATATCAACGCGATCTTTTTCGGTCCGAGTCCAGTGACCTGCAGCCAATCTGCCAAACTGGCAGGTACTTCCTGGTTAAGTTTCTCTAAAAATTCCAATTTGCCTGTGGTGAGCAGCTCGTCAATTTTTTCCGCAATGGCTTTGCCCACCCCGGGGATCTCGCGCAGTTTGCCTTCCTTCCAGTATTCGCTGGCCTCGCGTCCGAGCGTCATTAAATTTTCAGAAGCCTTGCGATAGGCGAGGATGACATAAATGACTTCACCCTTAATCTCGGATAGATTGGCGATCAGGGTGAATGTATCTGCGAGCTGACGGTTGTTCATCATAACGATAATCCTTTCTCCATTGATAAATTATACGTGTAAAACCTGTCTCTCTCCAAACTTCGGAAGTCTTTAAAGATATCCGAAGTTTGGGGTTGCTGATATGATTGCGCGTAATGATGCAAGCTGATCGTTTCTCAAAATACATACTTGTTTTATTCCTGGTCATCAGCGCTGCGCTGGGATTGTTGCGATTTAATTCTCTGCAACTGGGTGCTTCGTACGATGACGCTCATTACATTATTCTGGCAGAGAGTCTGTCCAGTGGGGAAGGGTATGAGTTGATCAATTTCCCCAGACCGCAGATCGAGCGAGCATTTCCACCCGGTTGGCCGATATTACTTGCGCCATTGACATCCGTTTTCCCGGGCAATTATCGCGTTCTCAAGGTCTATACATTAATTATCTGGCTGATCTCTCTTTTATTAATATACAAACTTTTTATGAAGAAGGTCGAATCCCCGTATCTTGAAATAATTTTCGGACTACTTGCGCTTAATCCTTTATTAGTGGGGATGTCCGTCACAGTCATGTCTGAGTCTTCTTATTTGCTATTTTCCTTGATCACACTGGTTCTTTTCGATTCGCAGAACGATAGACCAAATTACTGGCTTGTCATTCTGATCGCTTTGGCAGCTTTATTTACTCAATTGATCCGCACAATTGGGATTTCTATTTTTTTAGCATTGTTCCTATATTTGCTATTTTCACGCCGAATTAAAGAAAGTGCAATTACATTTGGAGTATTTTCTTTTGGAGCTCTGTTCCAATTTTGGTTAAATGTCAGAAACGGCGGATCCGTGATTTCAGCCGGGTATGAATCTCAAGTATTCAATGGCTCGATCCTGGAGAAGATCGGACAGATGTGGACCAACTTGCTTGGCTATCTTAACGAGACGATTGCAGGTGGATTGATCCCTGTCTTTGGAGAAAGGGTTACATACTTTTTAGGTTCAGCTATTCCGTGGATGGCCAATACAGGGATTTTGCTTTTGGTCATTCTGGGGGTTCTGATCTCTTGGAAGAGAGTTAAGTTATTCGATGTGTATGCGTTGATTTATCTTGTTGCTATTCTAGCCTTTTGGAATCCCAAAGTAGGCAGCGTCAAGGCGCGTTTTTTAATTCCAATGATTCCATTTTTATATTTTTATCTAATCGGGGGGATGAAGTGGATATTTGAACGGGTTACAAAAAATCATTTAATTACCGCGCGATTGGTGTTTGGAGTTGCGGTGGCGGTTACTTTATCCCTGGTGGCGCGCAATGTTCAGGATTGGCTGAATCCGGTCAGCTCGCAGATGACAGACTTGTCTATTGGAACAGATTGGATCGCTGAGAACGCCCCGAAAGATGCGATTGTCATGGTTAATGAACCTGTACCTGCTTATGTGCAGGCACACAGAAAAACAGTGGGGTACCCCAGGGATCTGCAAAACATCGAGAATTATGTAGTTAATCAGGGTATCGACTACATCGTTATTTCACCTTTACTCCAGACACCTAGAAGTACAATTCTGGATGAGGGTGTCGAGAAACAGCTTTTGCCGATTTTGAATAGTGCCCCTGGAAAATACACTCTTGTGTATCGCAGCGATGAACATAATGTCACTGTGTATCGAGTTGTGAATTGATATTATTTGACTGACAGCCATACACCCAGCAATACAACAGACAACCCGATGACCCGGCTACCATCAATCGGCCTGACGCTTGCTCCCAGCAATCCAAAATGATCCAGGATTGTGCCGATAACCAGCTGGCCTGCCAGGAGAATGATTAAGGCGGTTGCCACTCCAATGCGGGGAATCATGTAGCTCATGGAAAAAATAACCACGAGACCGAAAACTCCCGCTGCCAAAGCGTACCAGGGAACACTGCGCCAGTTCCCAAGTTTTCCGCCGCCAAAATAAATTAGTGGAACTAACGCTGCCAGCGCGCCGCCGATATGCACAATGAAAACACTTTCCATCACTCCAAGTCGTTGTGTGATCATGCTCGACAGGGGCGCTTGTACTCCAACCGCCATTCCACCAAGCAAGCCAATGAAAATAATGATCAATACCGTTTGCATGTTTATCTCTTTTGATTAATTGCCGAACTGCGAGATCACGCCTGCGATCAACATAATTTGACCTATGTGATACGCGCCGATGTTATAGATGCGTCCATGTTGAATGGGAGCTACAAACTTATTCCACGCTAGAATAATGTCAGATATATAGAACAGGAACGCACCGCCGCTGACCAATAACGCTTCAGACGCGCCCCAAGTGATGTCCATTAACTTTATCATCGCTGACAATAACATGAACGAAATGACCGTGCTGTAAATAATGATCGGCATTCGCATGTGCGCCTGACCTTTTGAGACCAGCGCATCCAAAATGCGGCGAATGATGCGTGCCCCGCCGAGACTGACCATGACTGCAAAGACAATTCCCCAGACTGAGAATTCAGGCATGGGGATGTTGAATCCGAGCACATACGCAAGGTGCGCCAGAAGAAACGCGGCCAATCCAAAAATAAAGAAGCGATCGAGCGAGAACATCAATAAAATATCCCCGGCTAGTGAAAAGATGATTCCCAATCCAAACCAAAGTGAAGCTCCTTTCAATCCAGCGGAGCTGAACAACCAAATGAAAAGAATGACCATGACGGCGGGTTTTGCAACCCATTCTAATTTCAGCCAGTGTTTCCATAAAGCCAGCGATTCGAGTGCGGCAAAAAGAATTGCGAATAAAAGAAAAATATTAATGTTTATCTCCTTGTCTGTTATCGTACCATCAATTCTAATAACGCAAAAATACTTTCCAATTTTTATGCAAGATTTTCATTGATAAGGCTATTTTTTTCGCTTACAACGGAGATTTTGCCGCGACGCCTGCGTTGCGCGGATATTTTGGCGGAGTGGCTGCAACTTTTTCTGCTAGAACGAGAAAACGGTCATCCGCGATTCCGGGCAAATTAACAGGGATCAACTTTTTTAATTTTCCACCCAATAGCTTCATTCCTTTTTCAGCAGACTGCGCTTCAGCAGGCCCACTTTCACCTTTTTGTGCCAGAATTGTCCCGCCGATCTTTACCAGCGGCAGTAGGTATTCACTGAGTACATTGAGATTGGCCACTGCGCGCGCGACTGCCCAATCATACATTTCGCGATGTTCGTGCTTTTGCCCAAGCTCTTCGGCTCGGGCTTGAATGACGGATACGCCCTCAAGACCCAGCTCGCGGACAATGTGCTGGCAGAATAGGATTTTTTTTCCGACAGACTCCACCAATGTCAACTGCATGGCGGGGTACAGTATTTTTAAAGGAATGCCCGGGAAACCAGCGCCGGTTCCCACATCTATAAGGCGAAGCGGGGGAGTGGCTTTCCATGCCAGAACACACGAAAAAGAGTCCAAAAAATGTTTAGTGCGAATCGACTCCACGTCTCGTATGGCGGTGAGGTTGAATTTTTGATTCCACTCCATCAATTCTCGCTCGTAGGTGATGAGCGCTGTGATTTGACGTGTTGTTAAATGAATATTGAAGAGGGAGAGCGCCTCACGCGTCAAGTTTTCCATGGACGTAATTATACCTAACCAGCGATTGCTTCAGGAAAAAACTATTCAAGTAAAAAAGAGGCCGCCAGCGGCGGCCTCTTTTTTACTTGCCATTTACTTCTTTTCCACAGAAGCCTCCTGCGGCTGTTCATTTCTGGCTTTGTTGCCGCGCAGCTTGCGGAAGAGTTTTCGCGCGCCAAGGAATATCAGGTACAACGGGATGCCCACAATGATCCATACTGGCAGCGTGTAGATCACAAAGCGGATGATAAATTCAGTGAAGTCTTTCAGGAAATTGATCAGATCCTGGACTGCTTCAAGCGCCACACCTTTGGGTTCCCATTTGCCGATAACAACCGGTTGAATGGTTTCTTCGGCGATAATGCGAACGCTAATGGCTGAGAGCGCGGCAGCTTCTTCGTAGTATTTGATCTGTCCCTTTACCAGCTCGATCTGTTCACGATAGTAGACGAGTTGATTGAAAACATTAACCACATCTTCAGTCTCTGTGGCTGTCTTCAAGATATCATCCAATTGCGCCTCGGCGGCTTCCAGGTTCTTCAGGCGTGATTGCAGGTCTACATATTCAGCAGTGACATCTTGACCTGAGATATTTTCAGTTTGAACCTCAACTGTATCTTTCTTGATCTGTTCGAGTACGCCGTCTAATTTTTCAGACGGCACACGGATGACGATCTGCGCTTCGGGGACTTCAATATAATCGCTTGTGTAGCTCTGATATAAATTTGAGGAGACTACAAATCCACCCATTTGCTCTGCCAATATCTGAATGTTCTTCATGCGCCCTTCCACATCCGCGACAACAATGGCAAGGTCTGCATTTTTGATGACGATACGTTCCACCGCCGATGCCGAAACACCCGAGGCGGTGTTTGACACAGTTTGTTCTGCCGACCTCGCTTCTGGTGCGCTGGCAGGCATCAGTTCGTCTTGTGCTCCAGCAGGGGCGCCGCCCATTTCCGGGGAAATGCTATAAAAATCTGCCGGAGCCTCTGTTGCCGCTGCTGTTCCGCATGCGGTAAGGATCAAAGCGGCAACCAGGATCAAACCAAATGACATTATGTTTTTCATGACTTCTTCTCCTTTGATTTCTCTACACACTGGACGAACCTTATAGAGAAATAGTTCCTGCTTTTATATTCCAAGCTACCAGCCATCGGAGAGGCGCACGGCGTGTTTCTCAGGCAGGCCTGATTCTCGAATGCGCTGCTGAACCTCGGCGATGTTGTATTCCACGCGACGAGGAGTCCAGGTGCGATCCTCAGTTTCATAGATGGCATACGCGGCGCGCGGATCACGGTCCCGCGGTTGGCCGACTGAACCTGGATTCAAGATCAGCCTTGGTTTAAGTGAGATTATCTTTTCAGGCTGCGTTTGTTCAAGAGTCACACGGTCATTTTTTTCATTTAAGGCGAACAGACATTGAATATGAGAATGTCCCACAAAACACCACGGGGTGCTGAAGTGGTCAAAGTTGGTGCGTGCCGATACCGAGTTCAGAATATATTCCCACAAGGGTTCGCGCGGGCTTCCGTGGGCGAGCGTGGCGTCGCCGCATACTTTTGCATTTGATGATAAAGCGCGCATAAAGTCCATATTGCTCGCGGACAGAACCTTTTCATGATAGATCAGCGCGCGTCGCGCGTCGCCGTTAAATGACTCAAATGGCATCCTGCCGATGACCGCCACATCATGATTTCCAAGCATACAGGTTAGGTTTGGAATATCACGCACTTCCTCCACCACTGCATTCGGGTCGGGACCGTAGCCGACAAGGTCTCCAAGGCACCAAGTCTCATCCACCTGTCCAGCATCTTCCAACACCGCCTTAAGGGCGGTGTAGTTCGCGTGAATATCTGATACGACCAAAACGCGCATGTTTACTCCAGCAATCTTGAGGTGTGTTCAATGATCTTTTCCGCCACTTCCATTTTACTCAGCAATGGCAAAGTTTCTGTCGTTCCGGACGCGAACAATAACGTTACGCGATTATTATCCACTGCGAATCCGGCGTCTTTTGCGGAGATGTCGTTGGCGGCGATGAGGTCCAATTTTTTGGATGTTAACTTTTCGAATGCATTCTCAAGCAGGTCGCGGTTCTCCGCCGCAAACCCGACCACGACTTTGAAGTGCTTCTTTTCTGAGTTTGAGCCTGCCACTGTTTTAAGAATATCAGGAGCAGCTTCGAGTTCGATCTGTGGAATACCATCGCGCTTTTTTATTTTGTCTTTAACGATATGGGTCGGGCGGAAATCTGCCCCGGCTGCCGCCATGATCAGGACGTCCGCGGTTTCACCCATTACCGCATCCAGCATGTTCTGCACACTATTTACATTTATCACGCGTGCGCCTACAGGTGGCGGTAATGCCGTCGGCGCAGTGATCAGGCATACCTCTGCGCCTGAATCGAGCGCGGCTTGAGCGAGAGCATATCCCTGTTTGCCAGACGAGTGATTTGAAATGACACGCACCGGGTCAATTGATTCCTGAGTCCCGCCCGCAGTGACAACGACTTTTTTTCCCGCTAATTTTCCATTTCTGCCAAGAATAATTCGTATATGCCCCATGATCTCCGCAGGTTCAATCATTCTGCCCTTGCCTGTTAATCCAGAGGCCAGATGACCTTCCCCTGGGCCGACGATGATCGCTCCACCTGCTTTTAATTTTGCAACATTTTCCTGCGTAGTGGGGTGATAGAACATGCCGCCATCCATTGCAGGGGCGATCACCAATGGACATTCAGCAGCCAGGGCTGTTACTGTGAGCAAGTTATCTGCGAGCCCGTGCGCGAGCTTTGCAAGGGTGTGAGCCGTGCACGGCGCAATGACAAGCAAATCCGCTGATTTGCCGAAACTGACGTGCAGCACATGGGCTTCGTTTCCCCACAGGTCACTGTCAATGTAAGCGCGGCGGCCGGTTACTGATTGAAATGTAAGTGGTGTTACAAATTTTTCGCCCGCGCCTGTCAGGATCACATCCACTTGTGAGCCTGACTGTGCTAGCTTGGAAGCGAGGTCAGCGGCTTTGTACCCCGCAATGGAACCTGTCACGCCGAGCAGTATGTGTTTTTCAGTGAATACGGACATGCTGTTAATTATACTTCCACCTCACTATTAAATTGCCCCTTGACGCATCTGAAGTACAAGCATAAAATAGCGCCCAATATGCTTAAGTCCAGTCGTTGGTTTGCGTTTTACTTTTATTACGGTTTCCAGGATCTGGTTGCCGTTGGTGGCGCTTAAGTAGACAGAATATAAATCTGTATGCAAAAAGAGCGAGACCATACGGTCTCGCTCTTTTTTGTTTACTCTCACCCCCCCCCTTTCCTTTTTTGAGACAGGGATCTTAAGGAGCGATTAATGTCAATTCGTGGCATCCGTGGCGCAACAACTGTATCGGCAGATGAACCTGAATTAATTCTCGAAGCCACACGGGAATTATTGGAGGCTATTTTGAATGCCAACGCCAGCATGAACCCCGAAGATGTAGGCAGCGCGCTCTTCACTGTGACCGATGACCTCGCTTCGACCTTCCCGGCGCAGGCGGCGCGGCAAATGGGATGGAGTCTTGTCCCGATGACCTGTGCGCGCGAAATTCCCGTTCCAGGAAGTTTGCCCAAAGTGATCCGTGTGCTTGTTCACTGGAATACAGAAAAGCGCCAGAATGAGATCACTCACGTATATTTGCGGGATGCAGTGAAACTAAGACCAGATTTGGTCGCGGCGCAGTAAGACGGTTGAAAGTTGATTGTTGAAAGGTCGTAAATTGAGCAACCCTCAACCTGTAACCTTCAAAGTTGTAACCTTTTAGGAGAAGAGCCTATGATGATCATAATGAAAGCCAACGCAACGCCGCAGGAAGTGGAAGCGGTGATCGCGCAGATCAAAGGAATGGGACTTGCCGTCCATCTTTCGCAGGGCGTCGAAGCCACAATTATCGGCGCGATCGGCGAAACGCACAGCATTCCCATGGAACGTTTCGAAGGTTTGGATGGCGTGGACATTGTGCAGCGTATCACCCAGCCTTACAAACTTGCCTCGCGCCAGTTTCATCCCGAAGATTCGGTGATCCCTTTGAGTGGATTCGCTGTCGGTGGCAATGAGATCGCTGTCATTGCTGGACCATGTTCAGTGGAGAGTCGTTCACAGATAATAGAAACGGCCATCGCTGTGAAAGAAGCGGGCGCATCCGCTTTGCGCGGGGGAGTGTTCAAGCCGCGCACATCGCCTTACGCATTTCAAGGTCTGGGTGAGGAAGGCCTCGAGCTTCTCGCCGAAGCACGTCAGATAACGGGTTTACCCATCGTTGTGGAAATCATGTCACAAGTGCAATTGGATATGATGGTGAAATATGTGGATGTGTTTCAAATCGGTGCGCGCAACATGCAGAATTTCAATTTGCTGCGTGCCATTGGCGAGACACGCACTGCTGTTCTACTTAAGCGCGGACTCTCCGCCACCATCGAAGAATTACTTATGTCTGCCGAATATATTTTGGCCGGGGGAAATCAACGCGTGATGTTGTGCGAGCGCGGCATTCGCACTTTTGAAACATCCACACGCAACACAACCGATATCAATGCTGTTCCGGTTCTAAAACATTTAACTCACCTGCCCATTATTCTTGACCCAAGCCATTCCACAGGACACGCGGATTATGTTGCCGCCATTGCGCGCGCAGGCATTGCCGCGGGGGCGGACGGACTCATCATAGAAGTCCACCCTGACCCGGCCAAGGCAGTCTCCGATGGCAAGCAATCTCTCAAGCCAGAAAAATTTGCCGAGATGGTCAAGCAGGTCGGCCAAATTGCCCAAATTATGGGCCGCAGACTTGCTACCACTCAGGGAAGTGTTCAACCATTGAAACAAGGTTGGGCATAAAGAGCGGTGATCCGTAAAAAGGTAAAGCGAGATGTGAAATATAAAAAACGCAATCGCATTACGTTCCATTCATCTTCCATAGTTCATATTACATCCTTAAGGAGTTCCACCATGATGATCATCATGCACCCAGGTGCACCCCGCGAACAAATTGACGCAGTCATTGCCGAGATCGAAAAACAAAAATTAACATCCCATCCCATCTTTGGGGTGGAGCAAACCATTATTGGCGCGGTCGGTGACGGTCACTACGTTGCCAAGGAAATCTTCGAAGCCTTCCCGGGTGTGATGGAAGTCCAGCGTATTTCCAAACCTTATAAGCTTGCCTCACGTCAATTCCACGAACAGGATTCGGTTTTTCAGCTTGACGGTTTCTCCATTGGTGGCACCGAAATCCCGATCATTGCAGGTCCATGCTCAGTTGAGTCCCGCGCGCAAATTCTCGAGATCGCGCAGGCAGTTAAGGAAGGCGGCGCAAACGCGTTACGTGGCGGCGTCTTTAAGCCGCGTACATCACCATATGCATTTCAGGGTCTTGGTGAAGAGGGCCTCGAATATATGGTCGAGGCCCGCGAAAAAACAGGCCTGCCTCTGGTTGTCGAAGTGATGGCTGTTTCGCAAATTGAAATGATGACCAAGTATGTGGATGTTTTTCAACTTGGCGCGCGGAACATGCAAAACTTTAATTTGCTGCGCGCCATCGGCGAAACCCGCACGCCTGTACTCTTCAAGCGCGGTATGTCCGCCACCATCGAAGAAATGTTGATGGCGAGTGAATACATCATCAGCGGCGGCAACACACGCGTCATGTTGTGCGAACGCGGCATCCGCACTTTTGAAACCGCCACGCGCAATACCACTGATATCAATGCTGTTCCTGTTCTCAAGAAACTTACACATCTGCCCGTCATCATTGATCCAAGTCACTCCACAGGTGACTCAGCATTTGTTTCCGCTGTTGCAAAGGCAGGCGTTGCCGCAGGTGCGGACGGCATCATCGTCGAGGTTCATCAAGATCCCGCACATGCCATCTCTGACGGCAAGCAATCTCTCACCCCCGAGGCATTTGCCAAAATGGTGAAGCAGGTCAAAGCGGTGGCAGAAGCGGTTGATCGTCGTCTCGTCGTCTCTCAACATGCAACAGCCTGACTTTAACCTCGCAGAATCAAAAATCGCGATCATCGGGTTGGGATTGATGGGCGGCTCGCTTGCGTTGGGATTACGCGGCAAATGTGCCGCGCTTTATGGGATTGATCCGCACCCCCCTACGCTCGATCTTGCTCTGTCCCAACATATTGTGGATTATGCCGACAGTAACCCGGCCAGCCTGCTTCCTGAAGTTGACCTTGTTATCCTGTCCGCGCCTGTTCCCGCGATCTTAACTTTGCTTGAGCAGCTGCCATCGTTCACACCCAACTCCTGCATCGTAATGGACATGGGTTCCACGAAAAAGTTGATCGTTGAATCCATGTCACGCCTGCCCGGAAATTTTGACCCTATCGGCGGACATCCTATCTGCGGTAAGGAAAAACTTTCGCTGGCAAACGCTGAAAGAACTTTATATTACGCAGCGCCGTTTTTGCTGACCCCGCTGGCGAGAACATCTCAACGAGCACTCTCTGCCGCGAATCAGATCATTGAATCTCTGGGAGCAAAAGGCAAAATCCTCGATGCTGTTGAACATGACCGCATCCTCGCATCTACGAGCCATTTACCGTTTTTGATATCTTCTGCACTTGCACTCGCCACTTCAGAAGATGTCGCATCCTTTATCGGTCCAGGGTTTAAATCGACAAGTAGGTTGGCTGGTACATCTTCATCCATGATGCTGGGTGTCTTACAATCGAACCGCGAAAATGTATTAAACGCTTTGCATGGAATGCAAAGCCAACTGACAGAGATCGAATCCGCTATGACCTTGGAAGATTTCTCAAAACTCGAATCCATTTTGAACGAAGCACAAAGCAAATACCAGACTTTTACTCAATGAACGCTTCACTGAAAATCAACCCGATCTCACATCCGCTGAATGCGACTGTCCGCGTGCCTGGGTCAAAGTCGTTGACCAACCGCGCCCTGCTCATTGCTTCGCTGGCAAATGGGACCACGTACTTAATAAATGCTTTGTTTTCCGATGACTCACGTTACTTTGCCAAAGGGTTGCAAACCCTCGGATTTGATGTTCAACTCGACGAGACCAACCACTCAATGACCGTCACAGGCATGGATGGAAAAATCCCTGCAGCCAAAGCAGAGCTCTTTATCGGCAACGCTGGCACCGCCGCGAGATTCCTCTCCGCATTTCTTACCCTCGGAAATGGTGAATACATTTTGGACGGCGAGCCGCGCATGCGCGAGCGTCCCATTGGAGATTTAGTCGAAGCCTTAGAGCAGCTAGGGTGTGATATTCAACCGTTGCAGAAGACAGAAGGCGGAAAGCAGATTTGTCCGCCAGTAAAAATTACTGCGACAGGTTTGAAGGGCGGAAAGACAAAAATTGCGGGCGATATTTCATCTCAGTTTTTATCCGCTTTGCTGATGACCGCCCCCTACGCTCAATCTGCCATCGAAATCGAACTCACCACCGACTTAAACTCCAAACCTTACGTGGCCATGACCATCGCCATCATGAAGGACTTCGGCGTGGAGATCCAGCGCAATCAATATTCACGTTTCACTATTCATCCTTCATCTTACTTACCATTTACCAATTACCCGATTGAATCTGACGCCTCCGCTGCTTCCTACTTCTTCGCCGCCCCTGCCATTTGCGATGGAATGGTTAAAGTGGAAAGCATCTCGCGTAAATCTGTGCAAGGTGATATCGCCTTCCTCGATGTCTTGAAGCAGATGGGATGTAAAGTTGAAGAAGCCGATAACTCAATCACAGTCTACTCTCCATCGTCCCTCCACGGAGTTGACGTGGATATGCGCGACATCCCTGATACCGCCCAAACTCTTGCGGCTGTTGCGCCATTCGCTTTATCTCCAACCAGAATTCGCGGTATTGCTTCCGCGCGTGTCAAAGAGACTGATCGAGTCCACGCAACCTGTACTGAGCTTAAACGGCTTGGAGTAGAAGTCGAAGAACACGAAGATGGCATGACAATCTATCCGTGCCAAACCTTCAAACCTGCCAACATTCAAACCTATAATGACCACCGCATGGCAATGGCATTTTCTCTTATAGGTTTGCGCTTCGATGGGGTAACTATCGAAAACCCATCCTGTGTTTCCAAGACTTTCCCTGACTTTTTTGAAGTATTGGATACCTTGCGATGATTCAACTTGGATTGATCGGTTATCCGCTAGGACACAGCTTGTCCCCAAAAATTCATGGCGCAGCCTTCAAGGCTTGCGAATTAGAGGGGGGCTATTCACTTTTTCCTATTCATCCCGATGATAGACAAGGATTAATTGATTTACTCGCCCGTGTCCGCTTTGGTGAAATAACAGGACTTAATGTCACCATCCCCCATAAACAAAATGTGATCGAATTCATGGATGAACTCACACCAACTGCTCAAGCCATTGGTGCTGTTAATACGATTTGCATGCGTGAAAATAAACTCATTGGAGAAAATACTGATGCATCAGGATTTCTTACTGATTTGAAACGGGTTTGGACTTCATCATTCATCAAGCAGCATTCCGCGTTGATTTTAGGTGCAGGTGGTTCAGCGCGAGCGGTTGTTTATGCCTTGCTTCATGATGGTTGGGATGTCACCATCGCTGCCCGTCGAATCGAGCAAGCCCGGCAACTTGCCAATTCATTTACAAGTAACCAATTACAAATTGCCAATATTTCATCATACATCATCCATCATTCATCTTTGATTGTAAATACCACACCTTTGGGAATGACCCCTAATATTGAGGCTTCACCTTTGCCCGAGAATATAACCCTTTTGCCACACACCATAATTTATGATCTGGTCTATAACCCAAGCGAAACAAAATTGGTGAAGGACGCCCGCACACAGGGATGTTCTGCCGTCACAGGACTTGGCATGTTAATTGAACAAGCTGCCCTCGCTTTCGAAATATGGACGGGTCACACTCCTCCAAGGGATGTTCTGTTTGATGCCGTAAGGGCGACCCGACCTGATTAATTAAAACCATGGACGACCATGATGGGTCGCCCCTACTTTGTGAATGGAGAAATTATGCTTCGATTTTTAACCGCTGGAGAATCCCACGGTCCATCATTAACCACCATCCTCGATGGCCTCCCCGCTGGACTTCCCCTCACACCCGAAATTATCAACAAAGAACTTGCCCGCCGCCAGCAGGGATACGGCTCTGGTGGGCGCATGAAGATCGAAAAAGATACTGTCCAAATCCTCGGTGGTGTGATGGGCGGCGAGACCACAGGTGCGCCGATTGCATTGCTGGTGCAAAACGACGACCATGTCAAGTGGAAGGGAAAAGCCATCGAGCCGATGACCGCCCCTCGCCCCGGCCACGCGGATTTAACGGGTGCGGTCAAATATGGATACAAAGATCTACGCCCTGCGTTGGAACGCGCTTCTGCCCGCGAAACTACCATGCGTGTCGCAGCGGGTGCGGTATGCAAACATTTTCTTACGCAGTTTGGGATAATCGTCGGAGGGTATGCCTCATCCATTGGTGAAGTGCAAACTGATTTCGGCGACATGCCTTTTGAAGAACGCTTCGCCCGTGCTGAAGAATCGGATGTGCGCTGCCCCGTTGAATCCTCTGCAAAAAACATGCGTGATGAAATCGAAAAGACCATTCATGGCAAAAACACTCTCGGTGGTGTGCTTGAAATCGTTGCACTCAATGTCCCTGTTGGCCTGGGAAGTTTTGTCCAATGGGATCGCCGTCTCGAAGCCAAACTCGCACTCGCCATTATGTCTGTGCAAGCCATTAAAGGCGTGGAAGTTGGCGATGCATTTGAAAATGCAAAACGAATCGGTACCGAAGCCCACGATGCAATGTCTCTTACCTCGTCACTCGTTACTCGTCACTCGAATCGAGCAGGCGGTATCGAAGGGGGAATCAGCAATGGGCAGCCGATCATCATCCGCGCCGCGATGAAGCCGATCGCCACCACGCTTCTTCCCCAGCCGACAGTTGATCTGGCGTCAGGGACAGAATCTCCCACCAAATATGAACGCTCCGATTTCTGCCCCGTGCCGCGTGCGGTGCCAATTTTGGAATCAATGGTTGCTTTCGTTTTAGCGGATGCGCTCCTCGAAAAACTTGGTGGCGACTCGCTCAACGAAATGAAGCCGCGCTTCGAATCTCTGAGAAAAGCTACTCTCGCAGACCTGCCGATGGATAAGGTCTCACATATATTCTGGGAATAAATTAGGAATGTTCATCTACTTTTACCCTGCCGGTTTCTATATTTCCTTAATCATTCTTGCGCTGGTTTTGGTTGTTTTACACTTGCAGGGAAAAAGTATTTTTCATATCATGTCCTCTGCTGTTTTTGGGGTATACCTTATCGGCGCAATCAGTGTAGCCGTCTTTCCATTTGTTATTGATTTTTCCAACCCGGATTTTCGCCTCGATCTTAACTTTATCCCTTTAGACTTTGGTTCTTGCTTCGACTACCTGCCACAAAATTGTTTCAAAGATATCTTCAATAATATCCTCCTTACCATGCCCTTTGGCTTTGGGATTCATTTCATTGCTAACATCAAACCTAAAAGTATTCCATGGCTCATTGTTGTTGTCGGCTGTTCTTTTGAGTTCGTCCAGCTTGTCATGGCGCTTGTATTTCATGCGGGCTTCCGCGCCATAGATATTAATGATGTCATCCTCAACGCAACAGGTTTTCTGCTTGGCCATGGCATCTTCCGCGTTTTTGGAATGGTATATTCCCTCATCATCCAAAACTTCAACGACAGCCTGGTTATATCCTTGCCTATCTATGATGTAGTTCGCTTTCAAAGCTGACTACTGGACACCACTAAACATGCATATATTTCTTTACGGCCCGCCCGGAACAGGCAAATCCACAATCGGGAAAAAACTTGCCCAGAATCTAAACTTGCCATTTATTGACCTTGACCGTGTTATTGAAACAAATGCAGGGATGCCTATTTCGCAAATCATGGAACAGCAAGACGAGCTTACTTTTCGTGATCTTGAATCTACAGCGTTGAGAAATTTGTTGAATGAAAAAGCAAGCGTGGTTGCCTTGGGTGGCGGCGCTTTGTTGCGTGATGAGAATCGTAATATCGCTGAAAGCAATGGCAAGGTTCTACTGCTGATGGCGGAGTTGTCTACTTTGCTCGAACGATTGCATTATGAGGCTGGAAATCGTCCTTTGCTGGCTGGTGACTTGCACGAGAAGTTAACCTCTTTGTTGTCAAAGCGCGCAGAACATTACAATTCTTTCCCCATGCGTATCCATGTGGATGGAAAGATTGCCGAGCAAAATGCCCATCAGATACAAGTTGCGCTCGGACGTCATCACCTCGTGGCAATGGGCGAGTATGACGCAATCGTAGGTCAGGTTTCCAACCTGGCAAACTTCCCCATGCAAAACCCCATCCTTGTCACCGATGAGAACGTGGCGAAATTTCATCTCGAAAAGATGCAAGCCCTCTTGCAGGCAAAGGCCGTCATTATCCCTGCTGGGGAAGAACATAAAAACCTGGAGACTATTTCACTTTTATGGAAAGCCTTCCTCGAAAACGGATTGGATCGTAAAAGTACAGTGATTGCCCTTGGTGGCGGTGTGCTCAGTGACATGGCCGGATTCGCGTCATCAACATATATGCGTGGAATTAATTGGGTTGGTGTGCCAACAACTTTGCTTTCCATGGTGGACGCATCCCTTGGTGGGAAGACAGGCTTTGACTTGCCTGAAGGAAAGAATTTGATCGGTGCTTTTTACCCGCCAAAGTTGGTATTGGCTGATCCGCAATTGCTTGGTACATTGCCCGAAGCGGAGTTGATCTCCGGCATGGCGGAGGTGGTCAAGCATGGAATTATTTCCGATCCTGAATTATTCAATTTATGTTTACGTGGATTGGATTGGGTGAAAGCCAATCTTGAAGAAGTTGTCAAACGCGCGATGGCGGTCAAGATCAAAGTCATTGAGGAGGACCCGTACGAAAAGGGAATCCGCGCGGCGCTGAATCTGGGGCACACGGTTGGGCATGCGGTGGAACTTGTCAGTAAATTTAAACTGCGGCATGGAGAGGCCATTGCCATCGGTACAGTGGCTGAGGCGAAGTATGCTGCTCGGGTTGGGCTGGCAGGTGACGGGTTGGTCGAGGCGGTGACTGAGTCGTTCAGAGCGTTGGGGCTGCCCATCCAAATCCCCGAGGCGATGCCGCGTGAAGAAATCATCCGCGCGATGCGTTTGGATAAAAAGAAAAATGCAAAGGCCATTCGCTTTGCCTTGCCCGTTGAGATCGGGCGCGTTGAGTTGGTTGATGTGACGGATTTGGAAGAGGTAATTGGTGAATAGTAAATGGTAATTACCAATTACCATTTACTCATGGACAAGGAGATTTCGATGAAGATACTGCTTCTGCATGGCCCAAACTTGAACCTTCTCGGCACGCGTGAGCCAGAAGTGTATGGTTCAATGACATTGAACGACATCAATGAAAAAGTAATTGCATTGGGCAAAGAGTTGGGCGCGGAGATCACCTGCCTGCAATCGAATCACGAAGGCGCGTTGATCGATGCCTTGCACGAATCCCGTTCCTGGGCGAGCGGTGTGGTATTTAATCCTGGCGGGTACACTCACACTTCTGTTGCACTGCGCGATGCGATCACTGCGATCGTGATCCCGGTGATCGAAGTGCATTTGTCAAATGTGTATGCGCGCGAGGAGTTTCGGCATACATCTTTTGTTTCGGCGGTGTGTAAGGGTAAGGTCAGCGGGTTTGGCTGGCGTTCATATGAATTGGGGTTGCGCGGGCTCATTGATATAATCAACGCGTGAACACTCAAACCATACAAACTGCTGAACCCTTTTTCCTGCCTGGTAATCGTACAGGCATTTTGTTAATTCATGGATTTACTGGGACGCCCAAAGAAATGCGCTGGATGGGGGAGTACCTCAATCGTGAACTTGGTTTCACCTGTCTCGGTGTGAGACTGGCGGGACACGCAACCCGCCCCAAGGATATGGTCCGTTCACGCTGGACTGATTGGACTGCTTCTGTTGAAGATGGTTACAATCTCCTGCGGGGTGTAACGGATCGGATCTATTTCGTTGGACTTTCGATGGGCGGGGCATTGTCTTTGCTGATGTCCACAAAACTGGATGTGAGAGGGGTGGTAACCATTTCCGCGCCGTATGAGATCCCAGATGAACATCCCGCTTGGCAAATTCAACTCTATAGCTATTTCAAAACATATCTTCCAAAGACCAAGGGTGAACCTGGCACAGGCTGGTTTGACAAGGAAGCCTATCAGGAACATATCTCATATCCTTTGAATCCGATCCGCTCGGCGGCGGAGTTGAAGCTTTTGCTGGATAAGATGCATGCGGCTTTGCCTAAAATAACCGTGCCTGTGATGCTGATCCATTCAAAAGATGATGCGTATGTGCTGCCTGGGAATATGGATAAGATTTACGAACGTCTGGTGAATGCATCAGACAAGACAAAGCTATACGTGACTGGATCAGGTCATGTTGTTACGCGTGATGCGGCTCGCCATCAGGTGTTTGAAACTGCCGGAAAATTTATCCAGCGGGTGGAGAGTCGAATTGAATCGTAATTTGTTTTTTGTGGCGGCGGCTTTATTCCTATAAGGATTTGGCGAAGGGATGTTCTTTAATTTTGTGCCGATCTATCTTGACCTGCAATTTCTTTTAAGTAAATCTAAGATCGGATTCATCCTCGGCGCTTTTGGTTTTTTCATAGCGATCACGCATATCCCCGCAAGGCATCTTGCTGATCGAATCGGGCGCAGGCCGCTGTTAGTTGGCGCGTGGTTGCTTGGATTGGTTTCTACATTGACCATGGGTATTGCTCTGAAACTACCGCTTTTTCTGGTCGGCTTGTTTACTTACGGGTTGACGGCTTTTGTTTCATCCCCTCTGGGTAGTTATGTGACTGCTGCGCGTGGGAAGTGGCCTGTGGGAACTGTGCTCTCGCTCACCACTGCAACCTTTGGCATGGGCATGGTGCTGGGACCTGTTACAGGCGGATGGGTTGGTGATCATTTTGGCATGCGCATGAGTTTTTATGTTGCCGCAGTTGTGTTTGTTTTTTCAAATATTTTTATGTACTTTATTGAAAGTCAGCCAATCGACCATCATGACCCGGATGATCCTCCGCCGAGCCTGAGGAATAACAAACGATTTATCACTCTCATCGGGGTGCTTGCATTTGCCATTTTTTCAATGTACATCGCACAACCGCTCACGCCGAATTTCCTTGAAGGGGTGCGCGGCCTTTCCCTGAGCCAGACTGGCCTGATCTTTACAGCGGGCGCGTTGGGAAATTCACTGTTGGCGATCACGTTCAGCCGTGCCACCCCCCGCCGCGGATATTTATTTACCCAGGCTCTGGTGATCCTGTTCGCCTTGTTAATTTGGAAAGGTACTGCTCTGCCTGCCTTTGCGCTGGGATATTTCCTGTTGGGCGGATTCCGCGCAAGCCGTCCGATGGCAATGGCGCAGGCGCGCGAGCTTGTGCATGAATCGCAAATGGGGGTGACCTATGGCATCATGGAAACTGTCAGCGCGATCATCTTTATTCTCACACCGCCAATCGCTGGTTTATTGTTTGAACGTGACCCGATGATCCTCTATCCACTTTCAGTAGGGCTGATCATCGTTTCGATCATTGTAAGTTATATATTTTTACCCCGGAAGGTGAACCATGCTTGAAATAGTATCCTTCACTTTGGGACCCGCCCAAACGAACGCCTATCTTGTTGCTGATGCTGAAACTAAAGAAGCGGCGGTCATTGATCCTTCATGGGATGGGCATCTCATCCTCAAAACCGCTCAAGATCGCGGTTGGCGGATTGGTCATCTCTGGTATACGCACGCGCATTTCGATCATATCGGCGGTGCGGCGGCGATCGCGGATGCGTTGAATCCACTTCCGCATGTGGCGCTGCATCCCGACGACCATGTCCTCTGGCGTGCGGGTGGCGGAGGCGCACTCTATGGCTTTGATATTGACCCCGGTCCCGAACCAACGATCGATTTTTTGCATGGCATGACTCTCAAACTTGGCTCAAATGAATTTGAGGTACGGCACACCCCTGGGCATACGCGCGGGCTTTGCGTCCTATATATTGCCAAGGAACATATCTGCTTCTGCGGTGATCTGATCTTCAAAGATAGTGTTGGCCGAACTGATCTGCCCGGGGGGGATTGGGCTGCTTTGGAAAACAGCATCCGCACACATATATTTACCATGCCCAATGAAACTCTTTTGTTGTCAGGCCACGGTTCTGAAACAACGGTGGGGCATGAGAAGAAACATAATCCATTCGTGAGAATCAATTAATTCCACCATATTCATAAAATGTTAGGAGATGAAAATGAAAAATTCGAATGCTCAAAACCCAAAGACAGACTCATCATCTTTTGATTCGAGAAGATCCTTCTTTTCATTAATTCCAGGCTGGCTCATCGGTTCGATTATCGCGGTCATTGCCATCGCTCTGCTCGCCGGAATCAGCCGTTCTTTCTGGTATTTTGAAGTGATCGAGAATGATCAGGTTGGTGTACGGATCGCAGCTGGTGAGATCCAGGGCGTAGTACAGCCTGGAATTGCATATGATTTTGGTCTATTCGTGGATCTGGTTAAGATCACGACCAGCGCTGTTGCCATTACGGTCGATGACCCCGAATTGATCACGATTGATAAGCAGCGTATTGGCTTGGAAGTTACAGCTGATGTGTTTCGTCCGCGCGAAGCTGATATTGTTATCTCGAATTACTCACGCTATCGAAATATTTATTTGAACGATGAATCTCTTCAGCAACGCATGACCGCTTTTACATTGCAAGCCATGAAGGTTTGCGTGGGTGATAAGAAATTTGATGAGGCTGTCATCGGGTCCGGGCGTGACGATCTGCGGGCATGCATCGATGATGAGCTCAGTGGTTTGGCTGAACCGCTGGGATTGGAAGTCCGCAACGTAGCTGTGCCGCAAATTTCCATATCACCCGAAGTGCAGGCTGGGTTGGATGCCATTGTGCAAAGCCGCCTGGCTACTGAAAAAGCAAAACAGGACGCAGAAAAGGCCAAACAGGAAGCCATTGCCCAACAAGCTGTAGAAGAAGGCCGCATTCGTGTAGAACAATCCAAGCTGCAGGAAGAGGCAAGGCAGCAGGCCATTTTGCAGGATATCAAGCGCCAGCAGTTGGAAGCCGAACTTGCCGTGATCGAGCAGGAAAAAATTAATACGCAAGTCCAATTGGAATTAACCGCTCTCCAGCAAAAAGTCGCAGATCAACAGGCTTTGGTCGATATCGCCAAGGAATTGGCTCTGGCTGAACTTTACAGGAATTCCCCGGCATTTGTTTCCTTGCAAATTGCGCTGGCAAATTCGGCGGCAATCAAGGATACCGATAAACTTATATTTACTCCGGATGGCGTCTTCCCGAATTTAATTTTTTCGAACGGCACCCTGCCGACATTCAATGTAAATCCATAATGATGTTATGAAACGCGCGGTTAGCATCAGTCTTGGAAGCTCAAGTCGTGATAAAAGTGTGCGGTTGAACCTTAATGGGCAGGAGATCCTTGTTGAACGCATTGGCACAGATGGCGACATCGAGAAGGCGCGCCGCATGTATCTGGATTTGGACGGAAAAGTGGATGCGTTTGGCGTAGGCGGCGTCGATCTTTATCTTCGCTTGGATGAAAAAGAATACCCGCTTCACGCCGCGCTCAAGCTTGTCTCTGGCATCAAGCAGACTCCGCTCTGTGATGGTCGTGGACTTAAGCACACCCTGGAGCGGCGTGTGTTTCAACTGGCAAAATCTCAACTGGGAGATGTCCACTTTAAGCAGGCATTTGTCCCGGTGGCAGTGGATCGATCTGGTTTGGCTGAAGCAGTTGCCGAGGTCGCGGATAGAACTGTGTTCGGTGATTTGATGGTTGCCCTGGGAGTTCCAATTCCCATTTATGGTATCCCCGCCTTCAAACGCGTTGCGAGAGTCATGCTGCCGATTGTCAGTCATTTCCCGATGAACATGATCTTCTACGGCAGTGACGGCGCGGAACAAGAACCGAAGTACACGAAATACTTTAATGAGTCTGATTTGATTGCCGGCGATTTTCTCTTTATGCGAAAGTATATGCCCGGAGACTTGTCTGGGAAAACAGTTGTGACGAACACCACTACTGAAGAAAATATCGAGCTGCTAAGATCTCGCGGTGTAAAAGCTGTGATCACCACCACGCCGCGTTTTGATGGACGCTCTTTTGGAACGAACATGAACGAAGCCATGCTCGTGGCGTATGCGGGTAAGGGGAGACGATTGACGGACAATGAATTAAATGGGCTGATCGATGAATTAATGCTTTACCCAACAGTGATTCGATTTTAAGCTGCCCCCGCTTTAAAGGCGGGAGGACCTAACCCTCCCGCCTTTGAGTTTAACTTTTATTCAACCAGATCGAGATATTTCAATCCTGTGCCTGTGTTGAATAGAACAACTCGTTCATCAGGTTGTATCCATTTTTGCATGACAAGTTCCTTCAAAGCCGCTAATGTCGCGGCTCCTTCCGGAGCCGCGAAGATGCCTTCCTGCACGGCAAGCTCTTTTTGTGCTTTGATGATGGATGCGTCACTGACCGCAACTGCCGTACCTGCACTCTCACGGATATATGCGAGGATGAGACGATCTGCAAAGCTTTTCGGCACACGCAAACCGGATGCTATTGTTTGCGCATCTGTCCAAAATTCACAAGTTGGTGCGCCTGAGTTGAATGCTTTTATCACCGGCGCGCAGCCCTCCGCTTGCACTGCGACCATGCGCGGACGTTTGGTCTTCTCCAGCCAGCCAAGTTGTTCGAGTTCATCGAAGGCCTTCCACATACCGACCAGGCCCGTGCCGCCCCCGGTTGGGTAGATGATGACATCAGGCAATGTCCAGTTGAAGGCTTCTGCCAGTTCGTATCCCATAATCTTTTTGCCTTCCATGCGGTAGGGTTCCTTAAATGTGGAAAGATCGAACCAGCCTTCTGTGCGGGCTTTTTCGCCGGCTAATTTTGCAGCGTCGCTAATCAGTCCATCCACCAGGATGACTTCCGCGCCGACAATGCGGCTTTCGATCATGTTCGCAGAGGGTGTCTTTGGGCATGTAGACAAGCGATTTCATCCCGGCGCGCGCGGCATAGGCCGCCATCGCTCCGCCGGCATTACCTGCGGTGGGGATGATGACCTTGTTGATTCCCAATTCTTTGGCTTTGGATACCGCCGCTGAAAGTCCACGTGCCTTGAACGAGCCAGTTGGGTTGGTGCTTTCATCCTTAACAAATAAAGTGGAAAGCCCCAGCGTGTTTCCAGTGCGGGGAAGTGGTAACAAACCTGTATCGCCTTCCCCCAGGCTGACCATATTTTGCGATTCGCACACAGGTAAAATTTCATGCCAGCGCCACATGCCCTTTTGACGGTTCTTAATTTCGTCTCGGTCCAAATGTGCCCTTGCAGCATGTAGATCGTAATTGGAAATAAGAGGTGAATTACAGTCCGTACAGAATGTTTGAACTGTTTCTGCGGAATAGGATTTTCCGCAGTTTGAGCAGGTGAGATTCGTGAGATAGGATGTCTTCATAGATCCTCCATAGCCAACTCTAACACTGTGATTTCTTAATAAAAAACATCGCTCAAGATGCATTGGTGATTTTAGCATCTTGAGCGATGGGGAAGTTCATTGCTTTAATTAATTATTTACTTGGCGTATTCAGTGGAGCGTGTTTCGCGGATAACGGTCACGCGGATCTGACCTGGATACTGCATTGTCTCTTCGATCTTCTTCGCAATGTCGCGAGCCAATCTTGCAGACGAAAGGTCATCAATTTGATCAGGTTTGACGAGGATGCGAACTTCCCGTCCCGCCTGAATGGCGAAAGCTTGTTGAACGCCATCAAACGACATGGACATTTCTTCGAGCGAGCGGATGCGTTTGATGTAGGCTTCGAGATCTTCACGGCGGGCACCGGGGCGGGCGCCGGAGATCGCATCTGCTGCTTCAGCGATGACCGCTTCAACCGTATCCTGATCAATTTCATGGTGGTGCGAAGCGATCGCATTCACTACAACAGGGTTGACGCCATAGCGTTTGCAAAATTCCGCGCCCAGGCCTGCGTGCGTGCCATCCTGATTATGATCCATGGCTTTGCCAATATCATGCAGGAAACCGCCTTGCTTGGACAGCTCGATGTTCGCGCCAAGTTCTGCGGCGAGAATGCCAGCCAACTTGGAAACTTCGACTGCATGGGCAAGCTGATTCTGTCCATACGATGTGCGGAACTTCAGACGCCCCATCATACGCAGGACTTCGATATGTAAGCCGGTCACGTTGGCTTCATAAGCCGCCTGTTCACCCGCCTCGTTGATGATTTTTTCAACCGCCTTGGTCTCATCTTCCACGATCTTTTCAATATGTGCGGGATGGATGCGTCCATCGAGAATTAACTTGGATAACGCGCGGCGGCCAATTTCACGGCGCACCGAGTCAAAGCAGGAAACGGTCACAGAATCGGGAGTATCGTCCACGATCACATCCACGCCAGCTGCCTGTTCGAAGGCTTTGATATTGCGTCCGTTGCGGCCGACGATGCGTCCCTTCATTTCTTCGCTTGGCAGCGTCACAACGGCGCGGGTGACTTCAGCCACATGTTCAGATGCCACACGCTGGATTGCGTCTGCGATCAACTTGCGGGCGCGTTTTTCGCCTTCTTCGCGTGCTTCCGCTTCGATCTGGCGGATGATGCGCGCCATATCGCCGCGAGCTTCTTTTTCAACCGAAGCGAACAATTCCTTACGCGCTTCATCCTGGGTCATGTTGGCGACTTGCTCAAGTTTTTTCGCTTGATCTTCGTACAGTTTGTCAATTTCATTGGCGCGCTTGTCAACTTGTGATTGGCGCTTATTCAATGTTGCTTCGCGCTGCTCGATCTTATCGAAGCGGCTGTCAAGTTCGCCGCGGCGTTTGTCAAGCCGCTCAGTTTCGCGGTTCAACTCTATGCGGCGTTCCTTCATTTCTGATTCTGCCGCCTGAATGATCTTGGTCGCGCTTTCGCGCGAACCGCTTTCGATCAAACGCGCCTGTGACGTTGCGGCTTTTAAAATATCGTCGGCTTTTTCCTGCTTCGCTTTGGCGGCGAGATCAGCTTGATAGCGGTGGAAAAAATATCCTGCGACAACGCCTATGATCAGCGTTATAAAATCAATAAGTAAAACTAAAATAGGATTCATGGTATGTCCTCGTCTTCGTATTGTTGTGCATCAAGGCGTGTTTCGTTCCATATTCTGGTGACGATGGGCGCGATGGTGGAATATGAGAATCCACGACGGGCAAGGAATTCGCTCAACTTCTTACGAAACTCGTTCCACTCCTGACCTTTGAATCGGGCCGCTCGTTTCAGGCCTGCTTCGTAGGCGAGGGCATCTTCGTCCACTTCGGACAGGGATGCCTGGATTGCTTCATTGTTGAGTCCCTTTTGGCGTAATTCGATCTCCAATGCTCGTTTGCTGCGCGGGCGGAATGTACTTCGATTTTCCACCCACATCTGGGCAAATTGATTGTCATCCGCAAGCCTGGAGTTTTTGAGTCGTTCAAGAGTTTCCTCTATGATCTCCTCGGGAATCTCATGCTTGCGTAAGTTCTGTCTTATTTCCTTTTCTGAACGGGCGCGATAACTAAGATAGAGCAGTGCTTGTTGATAGGCGCGTTCGCGTGTGTCGTCTGCCTGCAATTTGCCTATCTTTTCTTCGCTGAGTACATCTCCCGTTTTCAGCCATGCGGCTGTGATGCGTGCCAGCCCGAAAGCGAACTCTCCATCGAGGAAGATATTCACTCGATCGGGTTTGTGCTTTTGTGCTGTGATGGCGGTTATCTTTTTCATTAAAATTAAGTAAACAGCCAAGGCCTCCGACGGAATCGGCCCTGGCTGTTGAAAATGTCTGGGTTGGCTGAGTCAACTCACAGTCGCTTAAGAGGCGAGAGGAGATAGTTCAAAACGTAAATGACGGTTTACATCATCTACAGCACAGAATTTCAGGTGAAGCCTGTTGAATGTTCTCAAAAAATATCCCTGATAGACTTCACAAATTAACTCCCATTTATTGGGGGAGGAGCGTGCACCATTTTCCAGTTAGTTTCAAGCCAAGCCGTACGCGGCGAAAGTTTCGTAATAAAATCCCGAAGGATTAGCTGAATTATACATTAATTTTTGCGCATAGGGGGAAACCTAATCAAAAAATTCGTGACAAATGGAACTAGGTGAATCTGAGAGGTTGTGCAATAATTCGGAGGATTTGTACGATTTCTGTCTATTTCAATGGAGGCTGTATGGCTAAGATCACACGTGAAGATGCGCTTGAATATCATCGTCTAAAGGGTAAGCCTGGCAAGATCGCAGTTGTCCCTACCAAACCCATGGATACGCAGAGAGATTTGAGTTTGGCGTATTCGCCTGGCGTCGCGGAACCTGTTTTGGATATCGAGAAAAACCCGGATGACGCCTATGAATACACGTCCAAAGGCAATTTAGTGGCGGTTGTGTCCAATGGTACAGCGATCCTGGGTCTTGGCGACCGTGGTGCCCTGGCAAGCAAGCCTGTTATGGAAGGCAAGGGGGTGTTATTTAAAAAATTTGCGGATATTGATGTTTTTGACATTGAATTGGATTCCCACGACCCGGATGAGATCATCAAGGTAGTGGCTGCCATCTCTCCGACCTTTGGCGGGATCAATCTCGAAGATATTAAAGCCCCTGAATGTTTCTACATTGAAGAAGAACTCAAGAAGATGCTGAACATTCCCGTCTTCCACGACGATCAGCACGGCACTGCGATCATTTCATCCGCGGCTTTGGCAAATGCTTTGGAGATTGTAGGCAAGCGGCATGATGAGATCAACATTGTTATTTCCGGCGCGGGCGCTTCGGCCATCTCTTGCGCAGAACTGGCGATCAGCTGGGGCGTGAAGCGCGAAAATATCATGCTCGTGGATACGAAGGGTGTTGTCTATAAAGGACGCAAGGAAGGTATGAACAAGTACAAGGACCTTCTTGCAGTGGACGATAAAGGACACCGTACCCTGTCTGATGCGGTTCAAGGCGCGGATGTATTCTACGGTCTTTCTGTGGCGAATGTATTAACGCCCGAGATGGTCAAGACCATGGCTGCTGACCCGATCATCTTTGCGATGGCGAATCCTGACCCCGAGATCAAGCCTGAGTTGGCGAAGGCTGCCCGCAAGGACGTGATAATCGCGACAGGTCGTTCTGATTATGCAAACCAGGTGAACAATGTGCTTGGCTTCCCATACATCTTCCGCGGTGCTTTGGATGTGCGCGCAAGGCAGATCAACGAAGAGATGAAGTTCGCCGCCTCCCAGGCTTTGGCCGCGCTTGCCAAGGAGGATGTGCCGGATTCTGTTATCCGCGCTTATGGCGGCGAAGCGATCAAGTTTGGGCGCGAGTACATCATCCCCAAGCCATTGGATCCGCGCGTCCTGCTTTGGGAAGCTCCCGCCGTTGCCGCAATGGCGATGAAGACCGGTTTTGCGCGCAAGACCATTGACATTGACGAATACAAGGAACAGCTTGCGTACCGCCAGGGTAAGGGCGAGCGCATCCGCTACTTCTTCCAGAACAAGGCGCGTTCTTCCGGTGGCACAAAACGCATCGCGTTCGCGGAAGGCGAGGAGCAGAAGATCATTCGCGCCGCGTATCAAATTCAGGAGGAAGGCATTGCCACTCCTGTTTTGATAGGACGTCAGGATGTGATCGAAGCACAGATTACCACCCTTGGCATGGAGTACAAACCCGAAGTGGTTGATCCCGATAAATTCGGAAAGATCGAGGCATATGCCAAATCTTTCTATGAACTGCGTCAGCGCAAGGGCATGATGCTCCATGATGCGATTAAGAAAGTGCGTGACCCGAACATCCTCGGCTCATTGATGGTGAAGATGGGCGATGCGGATGCGTTTATTTCCGGTCTAACCTATGATTATCCGGATGTGATCCGTCCCGCTTTACAGGTCCATGGCACCGCCCCCGGTGTTGCACGCGCAGCTGGTGTGTACATTATGATCTTTGAGGAAAAAGTCTTCCTCTTCACCGATGCGACTGTGAATATCGATCCGACAGCTGAAGACCTCGCGGACATCGCAGCCCTGGCAGCGGATTACGCCAAGAAGCTGGAGATAGATCCGCATGTGGCTTTCCTCTCCTTCTCGAACTTCGGTTCCACGCCGCACCCGCTTTCGAACAAGGTCCGCAAGGCTGTTGAGTTGATCAAAGCCCGCCGCCCCGACCTGCGTGTGGATGGCGAAATGCAAGCGGATACCGCTGTTGTGCCGGAAATCGGAGAAGAACGCTATCCGTTCAGCGCGGTGAAGGATGCCAATGTATTGGTATTCCCATCGCTTGAGTCAGCGAACATCGCCTACAAGCTTTTGGCTCGTCTTGGAAACGCCAAAGCCATCGGACCGATCTTGCTCGGCGTCGGCGCACCTGTACACGTCCTGCAGACTGGTGACGATGTGAATGCCATCGTTCAGATCGCTTCCGTAGCGATCATGGATGCGATGGGACGATAGTAAATAAATAATTGATGAAAGCGACCTTGAGTTTTTGCTCAAGGTCGCTTTTGTTGCAGGTATAATCTCGCATCTTTATATAAGGACAATACATGACTAATCTTGAATCCATTGCGCGCAAAATAACGACCATTCTTTTTGCTCAACAGTCCCTGGCTTCGGCGGGATTTATCGCGGCGGCAACCCTCAACTCCATTGTCGGCAAAGAACTTAGCGGCCATTCAAGCTGGGCGGGTGTTCCGTCTGCTGTGTATCTTTTGGCTGGCGCATTTGCCGCGTTTATGTGGGGCTATGTTTTTGACGCCATCGGCCGCCGCGGCGGATTGACTGTCGGCTTGAGCATTGGCGTTCTGGGTTCAGGCATTGCGTTCTATGCCATCATGATCCACTCATTCCCAGTTTTTCTTGGCGGCATGATTTTGATGGGCGTTACAAATTCTGCGGTCCAATTAGGTCGTTTTGCGGCGGCGGAAGTCAATCGCCCTGAACATCGCGGACGCGCCATTTCCAATGTGGTCATTGGCGGGACGGTCGGCTCGGTGATCGGTCCTTTTGTGGCGGGACCTGCCGGTGCATTCGTAAAACCTTTTACAGGCGATGAACTCGCAGGTGTCTATCTTGTATGTATGATCCTGTTTGCAATTGCGGCTGTGGTTGTATTCTTTGGCTTGCGCCCCGATCCGCGCGAGATCGGTAAAGAGGTGGCGGCAAAATTCCCGGAGGCAGTGGCAGGTTCGGGCGAAGTGCGAAGCGTGCGCGAAATCCTTCGCCAGCCCGCCGCGCAAGTTGCAGTCGTCAGCATGGTGCTGGGACAAATGGTGATGGTGTTGGTCATGGTGATCACATCCCTGCATATGCGTGACCATGATCACATGCTCGGTGATATCTCGATCGTCATCTCTGCCCACACGGTCGGCATGTATGCCTTCTCGATCATTTCCGGGCGGCTCTCCGACCAGTGGGGGCGGGGACAGGTCATCATGGTCGGCGCGGCGACGCTTGTGATCGCCTGTGTTGCGGCAACGATCTCTCCCGATGTACTTCCACTGGGCGTTGCGTTATTTCTGTTGGGACTCGGGTGGAATTTTTGTTATGTGGGCGGCTCCACTCTGCTGGCTGATCAACTTTCCCCGTTGGAACGTTCGCGCACGCAGGGCTTCAGCGATCTAATGGTTGGGTCAGCTTCCGCGGTTGGTAGTTTGAGCAGCGGATTTATCTTCGCCGCGCTGGGATATAACACGATGGCTTTTGTCAGCGCTCTGTTTGCTGTCATTCCCCTGATCTTCGCTTCGATCTGGACCTTGAAACTGGGAAGAAAAAAACAGGCATTCTCTTAAAAAAATAGAGCGGGACCATATCCCGCTCTATTCAATCAGTTCTTTATTTTTCCGAGCTTTTGCTGGTTTCAGCCGCAGCAGGCTTGCTTTCTGTGGATACGGTTTCCTTCGATTCGCTTTTCTTTTCTTCCTTGTCGGCTTTCTTCATCTTGGAAGTATCGCCCGAAGGGGATTTGTGATCGGTCGCGTAGAAACCTGAACCCTTAAAGATGATCTTAGTCGGGGTAATGACTTTCTTAAGCGCTTTCTTGCGGCACTCGGGGCAGGTTTTCAATGGGGTGTCTGTGAAGGATTGATGGCGTTCGAATTGGATACCACAAGCTTCACAACGATAAGTATAGACTGGCATTTTTTCTCCTTGCAATTCTTTACATAACAACGATGGAGATTATAGCGTGATTAGCAGGGCGGGGCAAGTCTGTGAGACGCCATGTTATAATTTTCTAATAAAAGTATCCCCCAAAACAACACAACCACACAAAAAAATTCCCCCCCCCCCCCCCCCCCCCCCGTAACCCCGAAAACGGAGAATTCCATGCTGAAAATCGAGATCACCTACTGCGCAGTTTGACACTACACCAACCGGGCCGTGAGCCTGGTGGACGAATTACTCAAAGAGTACGAGCACGTGATCGAATCGGTGGCGTTAATTCCTTCGGACGGGGGGCAGGTTCGAGGTCAGCGTGAACGGGGAACTGGTCTTCTCGAAATTACAGGTGAAACGTCACGCAGAAGCGGGCGAAGTTCTCAATCTCATTCATAAAATGGTTGAAGGATAAAGAATGGCGAAAAAAGGCAGAGTATTTTCGGGCGCACGCCCAACTGGGAAGCAGCATCTTGGAAATTATTTGGGCGCAATTAATAATTATGTCGCGATGCAGAATGAATATGATTGTATCTACTGCATTGTGGATGTCCACGCGCTGACCACGGTCGAGACCACGCAGGAACTGAAACAGAATACCCTGGAAATGGCGCTGGATTGGCTCGCGGCGGGAATCCGCCCAGAAGATTCTATTGTCTTCGTTCAATCGCATGTGCCGCAGGTGATGGAACTGCATACCTATCTTTCGATGGTGACACAGTTCGGCAAGTTGACCGATCTGCCGACTTTCAAGGAGAAGGTCCGCCAGCAGCCTGAGAATATAAACTATGGTCTGGTTGGTTATCCCGTTTTGATGACCGCGGACATCGTGCTCTACAAGACGGATATTGTCCCAGTCGGCATTGACCAGGCTCCACATATCGAATTCGCGCGCGAGATCGTGCGCTCCTTCAACTACCGCTATCATACAAAAGCGTTGGTCGAACCTCAGGTGAAACATACTGAAGTCTTAAAGGTCGTTGGCATAGACGGCAAAGATAAAATGGGCAAGAGTTTGAATAATCATATTGAACTCGCCACCACTCCCGAAGCGACAGTCAAGCGTGTCAAGGAAATGGTCACCGATCCTGCTCGCCTGCGCCGCACGGACCCGGGCAACCCGGATATTTGCAATGTGTTCACAATGCACAAACTATTCTCTCAACCAGAGGAAGTGGACATGATCAACGTCGAATGCCGCAAGGCGGGCATCGGCTGTGTGGATTGCAAACTGCGTTTCGCTAATAACCTGAACAAACATCTTGAACCTTTCCGCGCCAAACGTGCTGAATTGGCGGCTGACCCAAATAAGATCCAGGATATTTTGCATGATGGTGCAAACCGTGCGCGCGCCATTGCCGAGCAGACAATGGTTGAAGTCCGTCAGGCGATGCAACTTCCATAATCTTATAGGGGCAGGGTTACCCCGCCCTTACTCCGTTGAAAATTATATGCGTTTATTGATCCAACGAGTTTCCCAGGCAAGTGTCACAGTAGAACAAAAGACCATTTCCCAAATAGGAAATGGTCTGCTGATTTTATTAGGCATTGGTCATGGTGATGGTGATTCGCAGGCGGCCTTCCTCGCAGAAAAAGTGGCGAACCTGCGCATCTTTGAAGATGACCAAGGCAAGACCAATCTTTCGGTGTTGGATGTGAAAGGGGAAGCCATCGTCGTTTCACAATTCACCTTGTATGCTGATACCCGCAAGGGAAGACGCCCGTCATTTATTGATGCCGCATTGCCCGAAGTCGCTTCTCCGTTAGTGGATCGATTTGTTGAGTTATTACGCAGTCACGGTGTGCCGACTCAAACGGGTCAGTTCGGCGCGCACATGGATGTGGAAATTCACAATAATGGGCCTGTCACGATCTGGCTGGAAAAATAATTGTAATGAGATCATATCCCAACAAATTCCAACGCGGCTTGCTTGCCATCTTTATGCAAAGATCGGTCACGGCAGTAATCACTCCCGTCCTTCACAGAGTGGATGGCTTTTTCTGGAAGATAAGCGCGGGGCGTTTTTTCTTTTCCAGCAAGCTTGTGGGGATACCCGCATTGCGGATCACGATGATCGGCGCAAAAAGTAAACAGCCCCGCTCTCTTGTCTTGTATGGATTTAGTGAGCATGAACAAATTGCGTTGATCGCCTCTAACTTTGGGCAAACAAACAACCCCGCATGGTATTACAACCTCAAAGTCAACCCGAAATGTCAGGTTGAATGGAAAGGGCGCTCAGCCGAATACATCGCTCATGAAGCCGCTGGTGAGGAGTACCAAAAATATTGGGACATGGCTGTGTCCTATTACAAAGGCTATGATCTTTACAGGATCCGCGCCGCCCACCGCCATATTCCTGTCATGATTTTGGTACCCGAAAAATAATTGTCAATATGAGAATTTCATGATAAAGTTGCGCTCGTAGGATGCAAGTGGCTTTTCGTTGTGGAAGTATAAAGACAATGGATCAAGGACGACTTTGAGAAGTTTTTTTGACCGCCCGATGAAAGACATACTGCGTCACCTTATTTTTTTATTTGCTATAGGAGGCAAAAAATGTCTGATCGTGTAATCGGTACGGTTAAATGGTTCAATGGTACTAAGGGTTTCGGCTTCATCGAACGTGAAGGCGGCCCGGATGTCTTCGTCCACTTCTCTGCCATCAAGGGCGACGGCTTCAAGAACCTTCAGGAAGGCCAGAAAGTCGAATTCACAATCGAAAAAGGCCCCAAAGGTTTACAAGCTGCTGACGTCGTAGTTCTGTAATTCTTAACCAACCAAAAAGAGTCTCGCTGAAAAGCGGGGCTCTTTTTTTTAGACGATGGACAATAGTTGACTATTGTTGCTGGGGATGGTCTGCCGTCTATGGTCAATGGTCTAAATCGCTTCTTTCGGCACCCAAAGCTGGGCATCTGTTTCGACAGCCATTGCCCCCACTGACAGCATATCCGCCGCGTCTTGTTCTGTCCACACCCCTCCCGCTCCAATGATAGGAAGCCCGATCATCGCCGCCGAGCGGACCAGATCCAATGAGCGCGGAAATAATGATTGACCATACAGCCTGCCAGTGACGAGTCCTCCTCTCTTTTCGGGGGAGGAGGTAGAGGTGAGGGGAAGCGCCCCGCGTGGACTTGATATGCTGATGGCCGCTGCGCCGCCTTGAATTAACTTTGGCCCCAGTGATAATACTTGTTCAGCGGGCAATGAAAATATTAATGGCAATTCCCCAACACACATTTCCAAATTCAATAGAATAATATCGTCCGATAATAATGGCGCGAAGCCAAGTTCCACCGCCATCACGTTCTCGATATTCTCAAGGCTTCTTACCATTTGCTGAGTCTCTTCGGGGCGGTCAGCCATGAGGTTGACAATGATGGGCATGTCTGCGCGGTTCCAGCGTGCGCCATTTTTTTTGATCACAGACGATAACCCGTCATTCGGCAGGCCGCTGTGCAGCAGGAATCCGCCGGGGAATTCGATCACAGCCGGCTGGGCAGCCGGCAGGCGTGAGCGGAGAGAGATCGGATTCGTGATGAACGCCCCGAATGAACCCATATCAATCCCGTTGCGTGGATCGGGCGCGAATCCCAATGATCCGGCTGAATTCATAATTGGTTTGCTAAAATAGAGATCACGTTTCATATTGGCGTTTTTATGTCGTTGCGCGGGCACTTTGCGAAGCAACCCCACCGATGGGGAGATTGCTTATTCGCTCCGCTCCTCGCAACGATATCCTGATCAGGAGAAGTATCAACCCTTAAATGGAACTCGTGTGTTGGATTTAAGCCGCGTGCTCGCTGGCCCATATTGTACGATGGTTCTCGGTGACTTGGGTGCGGATGTGATCAAAGTAGAGCCACCCGAAGGCGATGAGACGCGTGGCTGGGGGCCGCCGTTCGCGGAAGGGGAGAGCGCGTATTATTTATGTGTCAACCGTAACAAGCGCGGAATTGTGATCAACTTGAAAACGGATGAGGGCAAAAAAGTTTTGCGTGACCTTGCATTGCAAAGTGATGTGCTGGTTGAAAATTTCCGCCCCGCTACGCTGGAAAAATTCGGCCTGGATTTTGAAACCCTGCATGAGTTGAATCCAAAGTTGATCTATTGCTCGATCACAGGTTTTGGACAGACAGGTTCGATGAAAGATAAGCCCGGTTATGATTTTATGATCCAGGCGCTGGGCGGATTGATGAGCATCACAGGTGAGCCCGAAGGCGAGCCAATGAAAACAGGCGTGGCAGTCGTGGATTTGTTCGCGGGGCAAAATGCGATCATTGCGATCCTGGCCGCATTACAGGCGCGGACAATGACCGGACGCGGGCAGCATCTTGATATTTCATTATTTGATTCGCAGTTAGGCTGGCTGGCGAATGTGGCTAGTAATTATTTGATCTCCGGCAAACTGCCGAAACGTCACGGCAATGCGCATGCGAATATTGTTCCGTATCAAAGTTTTCAAGCCAGTGATGGTTGGTTTGCGATCGCGGTGGGGAATGATAAACAATTTTTGCGCTTATGTGAAATGCTTGGGAAACCTGAAATTGCAGTGGATGAAAAATTCGCTACGAATTCTGCGCGTGTGCAAAACCGCGCAGAGATCATTCCCTTGCTGGCATCCATTTTTAACAACGCTTCTGTCTCTGAGTGGCTGGCGAAACTGGACGAAGCCGAAATCCCATGCGGACCGATCCAAGGTTTTGAGCAGGTCTTTTCGATGCCGGCTGTCAAAGAGCGTGGGATGCTTGTGAAGATGGATCACCCGACAATTGGCGAACTGCCTTTGGTTGGCTCACCGTTGAAGATGAGCGATACGCCCGTGCAGTACCGTCTGCATCCGCCATTGATGGGCGAGCATACGCAGGAAGTGTTGCGGGAGCTACAAGCCGAATGATCGAAACTGTAAAAATGCTGGACCTTCTTGAAACCTCCTGCGCCGTACTGCGTAAAGAAAGAACCAATTTTATTTAACGAGGAGAATCATGAAAGCCATACTATTCACGGAATACGGAGCACCAGATGTTCTTCAGTTTACGGATGTGGAAACGCCTGTGCCCGCGGACAATGAGGTTTTAATAAAGGTTCTGGCCGCGTCTGCAAACCCGGCGGATTGGCATAT
>JADJNA010000057.1 GCA_016709305.1 Candidatus Villigracilis saccharophilus | reverse complement strand
TCTTTGCGCGGCGCAAAACCCATAGGAAGAATGGCGCGCCGACCAATGCCGTGATGATGCCAACAGGGATTTCCTGTGGAGCGAGGACAATACGCGCGAGAATATCTGAAACGAGTAAAGCTGATGCACCGCCCAGGATCGACAGAGGAAGCAATCTTCGATAGTCGGGACCAAGCCACAGCCGAATCAGATGCGGAACGATCAGGCCGATAAAGCCGATGATGCCGGAGAATGCCACAGCGGCGGCAGTGGCCAGCGAAGCGGCGATCAACAAAATGGTTTTGATACGCGTGACATTCAATCCAAGTTGCTGTGCCTGGTCGTCGCCGAATTGTAAAAGGTTGAGCGCGTGCCCGCTGATGAGGAGAATGCCGAGGCCGATGATGAGGTATGGGAGGATGGCGAGGATGGCCGTCCAGCCTGCCTGACTTGCGCCGCCAAGCAGCCAGCCCAATGCGCGGCGGACTTCGCTGGTGGAGCGCAGCATGAGGAAGGAGGTCAGCGATGTGGCGAAGGATGAAAACGCGACGCCCGCGAGAATGAGGTTTGTTGTGGGAATGGTCTGCCCGACTCGCGCCAGAAAATACACGATGAAGACGGTTAATAAGGCCGTGATGAAAGCCGCCATTGGAATTGCCATCAATCCCCAAAATGAATACGGCCATTTGATGGACATGGCGATGACCGCGCCCAAACCCGCGCCAGATGCAACGCCGATCAAGAACGGGTCCGCAAGTGGATTGCGGAACAAGCCTTGATATGCCGCTCCGCTTCCACTCAACGCTGCGCCGGTTAATGCAATCAGAATCGTGCGCGGTAAACGGATCTGCCAGATGATGAATACAAAAGTCTCGTCACCCGCGCCGCGCAAAATGTTCCATAACTCCTTCGGGGAAATAAATACAGAACCGATCGCAAGGCTGAGGATGAAGGCGATCAGGAGCAGAAGGAATGAGGAAAGAAATGGTTTTGATTTCATGGTTTCGTGGGGGCGGATCGCGATCCGCCCCCACATAATGAATTATGGAAATACACCGGGATGCAGCAACTTGGCCAATTGCTCAAGGCCATCCACCAAACGCGGACCGGGGCGGCTGATGAGGTTATCGTCAATTGGGAATATCTGATTCGATTTCACGGCCTCGATGGTTTCCCAACCCGGGCGGGCGGCTACTGCTTCAGCGGTCATGCCCCACATCGAATCGCCGAGCAAAATAATGGACGGATTCGAAACGACAATTTGCTCAAGGCTGATCTGCGGATATGGGTCGGTCAATTCGTTGCCGATGTTGAATCCACCGGCGCGGGCAATGAGCAAATCGCCGAATGTGCCGGGGCCATAGGTGTATGGCTTAGCGGCATCGGTTGCATCGATCTCGTAAAACACGGCAGGCCGCGCGCTGAGCGGCGCAATCTTCTGATCTACTTCGTCAACACGCGCCTTGAGCGAATCGGTTAACTTGGTGGGGTCTTCGCCGGTCAACTGCGCCACGATCTCAAGGTTGAGATACATTTCCTCAAGCGTTGTGGGGTTCTTCAAATAGTAAACGGTTAAACCTAGATCTTCGAGCTGCTTCACGAGTTCCGGCGAGTTGATCTCTGCCGCGAGCACAAGGTCAGGATGCAACGACACGATGGTTTCGACACTGTATTCACCCATCGATCCGCCCACACTTGGGAGCGCCTTGGCTTCTTCGGGATAATCTGAAAACTCATCACGCCCGATTACCTGTTCCACTGCACCGACTGCATACAGGATTTCAGTATTGGATGGAGCAAGCGAGACGACGCGTTTCGCCGGTTCATTCATAACCACAGACCTGCCCAGTCCATCAATGAGTGTAATCGCCGCTGACGGTACTGTCGCAGCAGGAGCAGCTAGCGGGGAAGCTTGAGGCGCGCAGGCAGTCATCACCAGCGCGAGGAGTACGGTCAAAAAGGAAATTTTACATAACATTTTATTCTCCATATATTTATTCCTCATTGCGAGGAGTGTGCTTTTTCCGACAAAGCAATCTCCCGCTATCAGGAGACTGCTTCGCAAGAGCGGCTCGCAGCGACATTTTGTTACAAGAATCAAAATCCCCAGCGAAGGCTGGGGAGGTTGGAGAGGCAATCCGATTAGGCCGCCATCCACCTCCTTTCCACGAGAGTGTGATGAACAGACCAAATGCGGGCGACCTGACTTATGCCGAAGCAATTACAGTTGCGGGACAGCGTCGGATTTTCACCGACTTCGCCGCGATTTGATCTTTATTTTATTATGATTTATTTTACCACCGAGTTGTGCGCGATGTTTTTTAACCAGCGGTTAAAGACCACGGCAAAAAATGGATACAGCAAATACCAAAATAAAAATCCAGCAAGACCGCGCGGAGTAAAGAATACAGTTTGCGCCAGGTAGTTTGAAGCGCGGCCCTTCTTCCACTCCACCCAGCCTTGACCAGGGGTCTTCATTTTCAAACGCACCAGTATTTGATTTTCTCCAATGGTTTCAATGGTAAACCACCCGCCCATGTTTTTGACAGCATTGAACATTTTTTCAGGAGTCGTGTCCACTTTTATTTCACGATGGTCTATAAAAACCTTCATGTTTAAGAATCTTGTTCTGGCCATCTCTATCATCCCAAATGCGTTCAATTTTATGCGGATGCAAACGCATCAGCGCTTCCCTTGTAGCTGATTCAAAATCAATCAGATCCACTTCAGGATAGATCTTGCGCGCATCATCGTGCATGACCACACTGTCGCTGGAGAGGCCGCCCACGAGCGCGTACGCAATGGGACTCGGCACGGGCGTTGTCAGCCCGATGCCAAACGCCATGAACCAGACGGGCACATAAGGCAGCAAAAGGAATCTGCGCTTCAGTCCGCGGGTACGGGCGTAAGACAACATCAGTTCCTGATAAGTGGTGACATGCGGGCCGCCGATCTCGAAGACACGGCCCTGCCCATTATGGTTATCCAGCGCAGCCAGGAGATAATCGATCACGTTCTGCGTGGAGATGGGTTGGGATTTATTCTTCACCCAAAATGGCGCGGGAATAATGGGAAATAATTCCGTCATAAAACGGATCATCTCAAAGGAAATACTGCCCGACCCGGCAACCACTCCCGCGCGGAATTCTGTGACTGGAACTTTGCCCTGTCTTAAGGTTGCGCCAGTTTCGATCCGCGAGCGCATGTGCGGAGCGATATGTTGTTCTTCGTCTGCAAGGCCGCCCAGATAGATGATGTGCTGAACACCGGCGGCTTCGGCCACAAGTGCAAAATTTCGCGCACCTTCCAGTTCACGTTCGGTGTAGCCGCGCCCGCTGGACATGTTGTGGATCAGATAATATGCGATCTGCACACCTTCAAACGCAGGTGTAAGCGTGGGTGGTTCCATCACATCACCCTGGATCACTTCCACTTGCGAGAACCAGCTTTTGTTTTTGAGTCTTTGCGGCTGGCGTGCAAGCGCTCGAATTTGATATCCACGATTTAATAGTTGCGGAATCAATCTGCTGGCGATATAACCAGTTGCGCCGGTAACGAGGATGAGTTTTGATGAATTCGGCATTACCGTTCGACCTTGAATGGAGTTACATCAGGGTCGATCAGTTCGTCAAATTCGCGCGCAGCGAGGTGACCGCTGAATATGGCTTGTGCGATGATGTTGGGCGCTTCGGCGTCACCGATGATGCGAAGTGATTTTAATTTTCCTTCTACAAGCGCGGGTTTGAGTTCGTGATACAGAGCGTCGTTGGGAATTCGGTCTGTGACCATAACGATGGCATCGCAGGCAAGAGTCGACTCAGTGGAGGTGATGACATTCGTGACTGTGGCAGTTGTCGGGGTGTGGGATGCGATGAAATGATCCGCAAGAAGAGTCACATTCAGCTTGTGCAATCGCTTGAGGATGCGATCCTGTTCAAGGGTGAATTGAGTCCAATAAGAAATGGATGGGGCGGGAGTCACAAGAGTCACTTCGTATCCGTTCTGCGCGAGCAGTTCCGCAAGGACACCGCCCATGTAGTAATGATCGTCGTCGTAGATCAATATTTTCTGGAGTTCAGCAGCTTGCTGCTGAAACACGGGCGGCAAGCCGCCCGATTCCAGAAAGTCATCAGGGGTGAAAATTTTTGCATTGCCCTGCACGGGGCGCGAGAGATAACGCCCCATGCCATCACGCCGCCATTTTGCGCCAGTGGCTAAAATGACATGCGGCGCGCCGGCTTCGAGAATATCCTTGGCGGTCATCGGGCTGGATGGATAAAAATAAATGTTCGGGATCTTTTGAATCTGTGTCAGACGCCAATCAATGACGCGCCGCCATTCGTTGAGATTTGGAAGCGCGGACTCCAACGCAACCCGCCCGCCCGCCTCGCGTTTGGCGTCCGTAAGTACAACATGGTATCCGCGCTGACCAAGCGCGCGCGCGGCTTCAAGCCCGGCAGGCCCCGCGCCAACGATCAGAATTTCATCCTCCGATTTTTTCGGAGCGATCATCTCTGGATGCCAGTTACGCCGCCATTCTTCGCCCATGGTTGGGTTTTGCGTACAGCGGATTGGAACAAAACGAGTATCGCCGGTAACACAAATATTACAGCCGATACACTCGCGAATGTCTTCGTGACGGCCTGCTTTTATTTTATTGGGCAGGAACGGGTCTGCAATGCTGGGCCGCGCCGCGCCGATCATATCCATGATGCCGCGCTCGATAGCTGAGGCCATTGAGTCAGGGGAGGTGTAACGCCCAACTCCCACAACAGGTTTTGTCGTTAACTTTTTTACAAAGGAGATATATTTTTCCTGATTGCCTTCTTTTTCAAAACGGGAGGTGGTCGAGTCGTTTTTCCACGGGCTGACATTCACATCCCACAAGTCAGGAAGTTCCGCAAGCATCGCAACGATGTCGTGCGCTTCGCCATCGAATTTCATGCCATCCGCGCCAAGCAGTTCATCCACAGCAAAGCGGACTGCCACGGCGCAGGTATCGCCGACTGCTTCCTTTGTATCTTCAATTAGCTCACGCAAAAATCTGGTGCGGTTTTCGAGAGAACCGCCGTACTCATCGGCGCGGTCATTGTCTTTGGACATAAGATGGAAGGCGAGAGTCAAATTATGCGCGGCGTAGCAGTAGATAATATCAAAGCCCGCCTTCTTGGCGCGGATCGCGGCATTGCGGTGCCATTTGCGAATATGCTTGAGGTCATCTTTTGTTGCAGCGCGTGATTGACCGGGTTCATAGCCGCTGCCGCCAACCAGACCGCGTGAAAACAGATCGAAGGGTACGGCGCGTGAATATAAATTCGAGGCGTCCCGTCCGTTGTAGGAAAGCTCGATCCCAGCCAGCGCGCCATGTTTATGAACGGCATTGGTCATCATCTGCAACGATGGAATATCATCATCGTTCCAGATGTGTCCCTCAAAAAAGGGGGAGAGATCGCTGGTATGGTGGATCTCGGTTTCTTCGGTGCAGACCACGCCCCAGCCCCCCTCCGCTTTCATGCCGCGCATGGCGGCCAGTCCCTTGGGCATACGCCAGCCAAACCCATTGCAATGCGGCACTTGATAAAAGCGGTTCGGCGCGGTAACGGGACCGATCTTGATGGGTCGAAATAGAATGTCATATCGAGAAGGCATTTTGGTTTCCTTAAATTAAGGTGGCAGTCACTTTTAAAGTGACTGCCACTTATTGGCTATTTACAACTTGTAAGCTCTGGAAAAAGATCGGCTGAATACTCATCCATCAATGAACTTGACTCGACAGGAAAAACGATCATGACTGCCATAACCCGCGTGTCGCTGTCATTCTCTGCCCAGTACTTTATATCGTATTCATATCCCTGTTCCATCGCTTTGAATTGATAAAGCCTCAAGCCTGTATTTGTTATACATTCAGACACGACCGCATAACTTTCATAATTTTCGAAAATTACCCCCCAATTCTCATTGCTAAAAAAATTATTCAGATCAGGTTCTTCATATCCGCACGGAAAGATCAACACTTCGAGATATGCCACTGAACCGAGCGTGTCGCTGGACCAGGTCACAGCCACACTGCCGTCTGAAACGGTATATATCCTCTGCCATTCAGGTTCGCTAAATAGATCGCCGGTATACCCGAGCGCGCTGTCAATATCTGCCTGAGTTGGATCAGTGGAAACACAGACTGGTGTGACTATTGGAAGCACCCTGGCTGTTGGCCGAACATATGTGGGCGGCGGTGCAGCTGTTGGCGTCACGGCATCACGCATGCCACAGGCAGATATTAAAAATATTACAACCAATAGTAGGGAATTTTTTTTCATATTCAGCTCTCAGCTTAGTCAAGATTTCGGATTGCGGGATGAGACAATCCCAGCAGGGCAAGCAGGATAGTTGCGGAACCGCCGATAAGGAATACCATCGGCGCGCCGATCAAGTCGGTCGCCCAGCCTGCAATGGCAAACCCGATCGGCATTAACACGAATGAACCGAGGGCGTCGATCGAGTACACGCGTCCCAGCATTTCATGTGGAACCATTTCCTGCAGGGTGTTATTCCAGATCATGCCGAAGACCGAGAATGAAAATCCGTAAATGAACATGCTCCCGATCAAGACAGGGGTGGGGAATTTAAATGCAAAGAATAATAGCAGGATGCCCTGGGTCAATGTGGTCGCATATGCCATCAGTCCTCGTTTGCGCAGACGTTTGAACTGTCCGAGCACGATCGCTCCGATCACAAACCCGATCGAGAATACGGTGCCGAATATCCCCAGTAGGCTGACATCCGCGCCAAGATCGTTCTTGATGAAGAAAGGCATGGCCACGGCACGCGGACTGGCCTCGGACATGTTCACGAAACCATAGATCAGGATCGTGATCCAGATCCACGGGATCGCCATGATGACAGTAAATCCCTGGCGAATATCATCCATGCCCTGTTTGAGCGTTTCCCGTACGGATTTTGACCTGCGCAGTGTTTCATCAGCAGACTGCGCACTTTGAGTTTCAAGTGCATTGCCTCGTAAAAGCGGGAAAACAAAAAGGGCGGAAATAAAAAATGAAAGCGCATCCAGCCCAAAAGTCAGGCTGGTGCCGCCTGAAGCAACCAGCGCCGCGCCAATCGCGGGCCCGATGATACCAGTCATGCGCTGGCTGAGTCCATTAAGCGAGTTGGCGCTGGTCAGCATGTCTTTGGGGGTCAGCTGCGGGATGACGGCCTGATACGCGGGAAAGAAAAACGCCTCCACGAATCCGAAGATGATGCTGGCCGCATAAATATGCCATAGCTCCAAAATATCCAGCCATGAAAAAACTGCGACGAAGGTGATAACCAGTCCGCTTAATACATCTGAGATGAACATGATGCGGATACGCGGAAAGCGGTCCACGACCACGCCGCCGATCAGCACGAAGATCAACAAGGGGATCTGTGAAAGCACCAGTACAGTTCCCATCGCAACGGCTGAGCCGGTCTTTTCAAGCACCCACCACGCCAGCGCGATGCGATACAGGCTGTCGCCAAGCCGTGAGATGGTCTGCCCCGACCACAACAACGCGAACGGACGATGCTTCAATGAGCGCAGTACATTCATAACAGGCGCGAGTATAGCACGCGATAATAAAATTGTCCGTCCAACTCAGTCGAAGAATTTTATTTTTCCCCACCTTTCTGATCGTGATTGTATTTGGACTTAAATTGTCCTATAATAAATCCGTTGTGTTCATTTACTGATGCGTTATTGTGTTGAGGAGAGAAAAATGCAGCATTTAAATACGATCATTATCGGCGGCGGCCAGGCGGGACTTGCAACCAGTTATTATCTTCAACAGCAGCAGGTCGAACATGTTGTCTTTGAACAGGCCGCTCAGGCTGGGAATGCCTGGCGCAACAGCCGCTGGGATTCATTCTCGCTGCTCACACCCAACTGGACATTGCAAATGCCCGGCGCAGAATATCAGGGAGATGATCCGGATGGATTTCTTCCGCGCGGCGAGATCGTCGCCTATTTCGAGGATTATGTGAAAAGATTTGACCTGCCTGTTCAGTATGGGGTGCGAGTTACGGCAGTTGAGCATGTGGCAGACAGCGGTAAATATCAGGTCACAACAGATCGTGGTGTTTGGCTGGCAGATCATGTGGTCGTGGCAACAGGCTTATTTCAAGGGCCAAAGAAACCTGCGTTTGCCGAAAATCTATCATCAAGGATCACACAGCTTCATTCAAGCGCATACCGCAATCCACAGTCATTGCCTGATGGTGCGGTACTTGTGGTCGGCTCGGCACAGTCGGGCTGCCAGATCACCGAAGAATTATACGAAAGCGGGCGCAAAGTATATTTGTGCGTTGGCAGCGCAGGCCGGGCGCCGCGTCGTTATCGCGGCAGGGATGTATTTGACTGGCTTAAACAAGCGGGCTTTTTTGACCGCACTGTAGATAAACTTCCCACACCTAAAGCCAAGTTTTCTGGCAATCCGCATCTCTCAGGCAAGGATGGCGGGCACACGATCAATCTTCATCAATTTGTGCGCGATGGCGTGCAGCTGATGGGTCGAATCACCAGCGGAGAAAATGAAACAGTAATGCTGGCAGGCGACCTGCATGAAAGCCTCGCGAAAGTGGATAAATTCGAAGCGGATGTTGTAAAAATAATTGATGATTTCATCGCTAAAAACGGAATCGACCTGCCCGCCGAATCACTGCCTGACCTGCGGGATGGGTACGCCGTCGAGAACATTCGTGAACTCGACTTGGCGTCCGCAGGCATCAATACCATCCTTTGGGCGCAGGGCTACACATTTGATTTTTCGCTCATAAAACTGCCGGTCACCGACGCTGATGGATATCCAATTCAACAGCGCGGCGTGACGAATTATCCGGGCTTATATTTTGTTGGGATGCCCTGGCTGTCTAAATATAAATCTGGTTTGCTGGTGGGTGTAGGAGAAGATTCGGCCTACATCGCGTCACATATCGCGTCAAGCTAATCTCGTTGCGAGACGAAACGATCTACCCTTACATAAAAGAGGCTATGATTTTACTCATAGCCTCTTACCTTATTCTTCCACAATTTCCTTCACACGCCCCACCTGCCCATCCATCAAACGGACTTTGATTCCGTGCGGATGATTTGGCGATTTGGTCAGAATATCTTTTACGATGCCTTTTGTTAATTTACCAGTCCGTTGATCCTGCTTCAAAACGATCAATACGGTAATACCAGGTTTTATGACGGAACGGGCTTGTCCGTTCATTTTTTGAACTCGTTTAAAAAGACAGTGAAATCAAGATCACCGGGGGAACTACCGAAATCTGTGAGCAAGGCTGCGGCTTCACTGCGATGTTGTGTGCCATGATTGACAACATGATACAGGCACTGCCATAAGATGCGGTCGCGTTCGATGCCCGTGTCTGTGGTGTAGCGCAAGTGGCTTTCCATATCATCATCTCTTAAATTGGCAAGGTAGGCTCGCATGGCTTTCTCTTCTTCACGCCACGCGTTCTTCTACAGATTTTACTGTTGCGAAATCGTCTGGTTTCAAATCTGCATTAAAGGATTTATTTTCAAATAATCCGCGCCAGCCAAATTCGGCATCAAGAATGTGGACAAGCGTCCCGCGCAAGCCGCCGAATGGAAATGACGCAGGTGCGAGGAACTGTTTTTCCGTCACCTTATTGCTGGCTTCAAGAATTTTTCCAGTAGCCCAGTAGTTGTAGTTGTAAATGAGATGGATGTCTTGGAGGTTCATTTTGATTCTCCTTAAGTAACTCTAAATATTGGCGAATAATCCCGTGCATAACATGGTAGAGAACATTCGGTCGCAAAGGCTCTCCCACAGGATGACGCGCACTATGCCAACAGCCCTCTCGCAAATGACAGGAACGCCTGCACATCGTTGAAGTTCGTGACCATGCCCACAGAGATCCTCACCGCGCCGCTGGATTTACCGTCAATACATTTACGAAACTCGTCAATGGACATGACGTCTTTGTGGTCGGGACGCGTGAAGCACACATCCAATTCCACACGGGAAATGCCGAGCGCAACTTCGCCGGCGCCGGGGTTGCAGAAACAGCCGGTGCGGAGCGAGATATTAAGTTTATTGGCTTCACTCTCGATGAAACGATGATCGAATGCGATACCGTTCTTGTCATAGAAATTGACTGTCACTGCGCCGCCGCGGTCATCGGCGCTTTTGGCGGGTCCAAACACGCGCACCAGCGGCTCGCCTGTGCTGTGTTTCATGCGGGTCAGGTTATCGAGCAGCCAGCCGGTTAATGTTTTGACGCGTTCGTTGATGACATCATAGCCGATGGATTCAATATGTTTCAAACCGATCTCAATGGCGGGGATATTGAGGTAATCGAGCGTGCCGTCTTCAAAAGCGGCGGCACCGTCGGCGAGATAGTATTTGTCACCCTGTACCGACGCGACGGTGATCGTCCCGCCCGCGAACCAGGGACGATGTAATTTTTCCAGGGCGGATTTGCGCGCGATCAATGCGCCGAGCCCGGTTGGGTAACCGAATATTTTATAGAAAGAGATGGCAACGAAATCTGGCTTGGTCTGGCCGAGATCGAGTTTGTTGGTCGGGACATAGGCTGCCGCGTCGAGCAAAACATCCCAGCCGTGCGCATGCGCTTGTTCGATCCACTCCAGCGGATGTTTGACCGAGGAGAAGTTCGATTGTGCGGGATATGCAAAAAGGTTGTGTCCGCTCTTCGAAGGCTGGGACAGTTCCAAGTTAAGCTGCGAAGCGTCAACCCGCATGTCCGGGAGCATGACCGGGATGTAAGTCACGTCCGCGCCTCTTGCGTGGGCAAACTCCCGAATCCCGTTCACGGAGTTATGATTGTCAAATGTTAAAAGATAACGCCCGTTTGAGAATGGATATGACTCGCCGATCAGTTTTAAGGCGCCGCTAGCATTGGACGTGAAGATGGCAAGATATTCATTCGGGTCAGCGTTGAAAAATTTCAGGATGTATTCGCGCGCGCCTTCAACGAGGCATGTGGCGGCTTGTGAGGTTGGATTGGTTGAATGCGGATTTCCGAAAACATGCTCTTGCAGGAGTTGATGATGTTTTTCGATCTGCGATTCAGCATAGATGCCGCCCCCGGTGTAATCAAGATAGACATGCTCACCGCGGTCAAGCCGCGCATAATCCTTTTTGCGGAGCGCATCTACAGATTCGGTTTTTGTGTACGATGGATATTTCTCGAGGAAAGTTTGAAATTCATTCATAGTCTATGCCTCGGCGGTCGAGTAGGGCGAGTGTTCTTCTCGCCTATATCGAGACCACCAGATTAAATTTTCACCGGATTGCTCAACTTACCCAATCCCTCGATCTCAACATCCACCACATCGCCGTTCTTCAGCACCCCAACGCCGGCAGGCGTGCCTGTAAATATCAAGTCGCCAGGCTCGAGCGTCATCACGGATGAAATATATGCGATCAATGTGCTGACGTTAAAAACCATGTCGCGCGTGGACGCCATCTGACGCATCTGGCCGTTGACCCGGCAGGTGACCACGGCATCGGACGCGTCGAACTCGGTGTCGATCCACGGGCCGAAGGAACAGAATGTATCGAAACCTTTGGCGCGCGTCCATTGACCATCCGTTTGTTGCAGGTCACGCGCGGTGATATCGTTGCCGATGGTGTACCCGAAGATATATTCCTTCGCCTGTTCAGGCGTGACGTTCCGTCCGCGCTTGCTGATGACGATAACCAGCTCCGCTTCATGCTCGACCTGGCGTGACTGAGGCGGCAATATAATGGCTTCGCCGTTTGATATGATCGATGAGGGTGGCTTCAAAAAGATGAGCGGTACTTTCGGAACCTCATTGCCGAGCTCCCTGGCATGTTCCACATAATTGCGCCCCACACAGACGATCTTGCTCGGCACACAGGGCGTGATCAACTTTACATCAGCGACGGGTATCTTAGCCTCGCGGCGGCGATATTCGCCGAAGATATCCCCGACAATTTCTCCGACCTTGTCATCCAGCATCCAGCCGTGTTTCAGGCTGTTCTCATTGGTTTGGTAGCGGACTATTCTCATGGCTCTCCCATAGACAAAACAAAATGCAGGACGAAAGGATTCGCCCTGCATCTATTATACAAGCCAACAGTGATTTAATGACTGGAAGATGATGGCGGCTTGGGAATTTGCGGGATGATCCAGTTGATCAGCGCCTGCGGCGAGCGGGTCTGGATGTAGATCTTGCCGGGACCGGTCAACTCCACTACCAGGCCTTCACCGCTGAACAAGGTGGATTTCATCCCGCCGACAGTTTTTGGCTGGACAGACATCGTTCCATCAAAGGCGACCAGATGCGACGTGTCCACTATGTATTTTTCACCGGCGCCAAGCACTTTTTCAAAAATAGCGCCGTAGGATGAAACCAGCAGGGTACCTGTACCGGTCGCTTCAAGCATGGAAATGCCCTCGGCGGACATGAAGGCTTTCATGCTCACTTTGGCGTTCAGCTCAACGGTCGATTCAGAGGCCATGTACGAGCCAGCCTGGATCATCAATTTACTGCCGCTCATTTCGATCACAGCAATATCGCCGGGCAGTTCAGGCGCGAGCGTCACTTCTCCGCCGGCAGCGGAAGCCACAAAGAAATTCTGAAAGAAGGACTCTCCGCCCAGCACAGCACGTCCCAACGACTTCAAAATTCCGCCTTCGGCTTTTGTTTCAATCTGCACATCACCAGACATGCTGACCATCGCGCCCGCTTCGGCGCGGATGCGTTCATTGGGAGTGAGCTTCGCAATTGCCAGCGAGTACGACGGGCGGTGAATGATCTCAATATCCATTTTGTTTCTCCTTGTTTGTTAAAATTTTTTTCCTATGTCAACACCGTCCCAAAGGTTGTTAGGAAAACGAGCATGGTTTGCAAAAGCCTCCGGGCCGGTTAATATGGGGGGTTTATTTTCCTGTGTATATCCTGATCTCACTCCGCTCCACTTCATCCCGCAGATTTCGTATGGGCTTATGAAGGGTGGGGTGAACAAAATCAGGTTCGATCTCAGCCAGCGGAACCAGCACGAAAGCGCGCTCATGCAGCCGTGGATGCGGAACGACCAATGGCGGCGTATCAATGACAGCATCATCAAAGAATAATATATCAATATCGATCAGGCGCGGACCGTTCTGAAAGTTCGGAACACGTCCCAGAGCGGTTTCAAGGCGCTTTAAGTGACGCAGCAGCGGTTCAGGTTCAAGATAAGTTTCGGCCTTGATGACTTGGTTAAGGAAGGCATCCTGTTCCACAAATCCCCAGGGTGGTGTTTCATAAACGGAGGATTTTTTCTTCACCAATATCTGCGGCGAGAGATTCAAAACACCGCCTTGAGATTCGCAAGGCGGTTTCCCAGATTGCTTCCAAGCGCGAGAAAAATAATATGATCCATTCTGCTCTTTAAAAATCCGCGGGGTTATGTTCATCATAATGTCCAACCACATCCGCCGCGAGCCAGCCTTCGATGTTCGTATCCGCAAAAGCCCGTTCAGGAATTTCATTCACAAGCCGCAGCAGTGCCTGCCGCTTGCTTTCGAACTGTTCCAGAATTTCTGCGTCGGGAATATTTTTATTTTTTTCGATCAGTTCTGCATTATACAGGTCTGTATCAGGATCCTGCCATGTGAAATTCGGATCATTCAGAATTCCAGTGACAATATGCGTACCCACATCCCACCAGCCGATCATATGTACAAGCATGTCATGGAAACTCTCAACACCCTGCTTGCTTAAGAATTCCTTTTTCTTTTCCTCATCCAGCTTGTTGAAATTATCAACATACATGTTCCACTCATTTTCCAGGGTATCCACTGCCAGAAAACGACTCAACGCCACCAGATGCTCACGCGCGTGATGGATAAAGACCCCGTTGACCCACGAGCGCACACGACGGTTTTCCCAGGCCGCTTCGTTCATGGACCTCAGGTCTGCCGCCGCCTGTCTGCGTGTTTTCTCAAAATGAGCAAGGAACTCGGCCTCATCCCAGTTTTTATATTTTGCAACCGCCTCTGCGTTGAACAGATTGAAGTCATATTTTTTGCGTTCATAGTCGCGCTCCTCCGCGATGGCAAGGATGATCGGCATGGCTTCCTCCCACCATGTCAGGATATGCGCCAGCATGTCACGGAACTGCTCGTAGCCCTGAGCCTTCACTCTCTTGCCGCCATCTTCAGCGGGCCAGCGATTAAATCTTTTTATATAGGTTGCCCATTCGATCTCAAGAAAATCAAGTGTGCGTTGCTTTAAATTGGACATGGGATTCTCCGTAATTTTATTTTTCAACCAATGATACAACATCTGCGTTCTTTAAAGCGTGATGCAGATCCGCGCTTTTTAGGATGACCGCTGTATTTCGCATTCCCGACCCGATGGATACTTCCTCTTCGAGCATCACGCCCGCGTCGATCAACACCTTGAGCTGCTTCGGCAATCCGAACGGTCCCACTGTCCCGATGCGATAGCCCGTCACCGCGAGGACATCCTCCTCCGTCGCCATCGAAATGCGAGAACGCCCAAGATGTTTCCGCAGGATCTTCCATGAGACCTGCGCGGGGCCAGCTACCAACACCATCACAAATTCATCTTCAGAGACTCGAAATAAAATACTGCGCACGATCTGCGAAGCACGCTGACCTCTGTCGCTGGCGGCCTGCTCAAACGAAGTAACGGGAGTCTCATGGCGAAATATTTTATGTGGAACGCGGAGTTCTTCCAAGGCAATGCTAATGGGAGGAATGTCCATTTTGTCTGCTTGTTTCCATGTTTAGTTGTCTACGTTATTTCGTCTTCTCTTTATAGTCACACAACTTAATGATCGGGCACTTCGGACAGTTCGGTTTGCGCGCATGGCAGACCTCTCTTCCCAAACGGATCAAATTCAAATGCGCGGCATAATAGGTTTCAGGCGGGAACACGGATTCAAGATGCGGATGAGCCTGCTCGACGGTCATCTTCTCAGGCCGCAATCCGATCCGCCCGCTGAGGCGGTAGATGTGCGTGTCCACAGGGAAGGCGGGCATGTTGAGCGAGAAGCACAGCACGATGGCGGCAGTCTTCGGACCGACGCCGTTGAACTTTGTCAGCCAGGCACGCGCTTCTTCGATTGGCAGATCAGCCAAAAAGTCCAGGTTGAGCGAGCCGCGTTCTGCTGTAATGGCGCGCAGGACTTGTTGAATGCGCGGTCCCTTTTGATTCGCGAGGCCAGCGGGTCGGATCGCATTGATCACATCTTCAACTTGCGCGTCACGTACGGCTTCCCATGCTGGCAGTTTTGCGCGCAAGGCATGAAAGCCGCGGTCGCGGTTGACGTCATTTGTATTTTGCGAGAGGATGGTGGAAACCAGTTCGTCTATGGCTGGCAGGGGATCACGCCAGATGGGTTCGCCGAATGCTTGAAGCAAGGTGGTATGAATTTTGACAGCGCGTATTTTTAAATTTTTCATAACAGGTTTTCCTGCAAGTGCGTCGCACCTTATTCAAGCAGAAGAATCCATCCGTTTGGTGCGAGGCACTCATAACTTGAATACAGGCTGTGATTTTCCAGTAACCAACCCCGCGTAATTCTTTAATATTTTTTCAGGACCGAATTTCGAAAGCGATTGCAATTCCGATTCATTCAAAACTTTTAATTGGCGCAGGATCTCCAGCGTCACAGAGGGTCTGACGCGCGCCGTGGATTCAAGGCTGTCATTCATGGAAGATTTGTCGCCGTCCGTCACTTTGAATGCTATCCCCACCCCTTTTTCACCATATACACCGGGCATGAGACCGATGATCTGGAAGCCTTCCGCGCCGCGCTTGGTGACAAGCCTGCCTGCGCCGATGGTCATGAGCTCACAGTCGAACTCGCCATAGTTGCTGACCATTTCCGGGTGGGCGGACATGGCAGCGGTGATCTTTTTGCAGGCGGCCGCGCGCGCTTCGCTTAAGTCACGCGGGTCACAGATGCGTGCCATGCCCAGCGCGGCGTTTATTAATGGGACCGCGAAGTTCGGAGCCGAGCAGCCGTCAATGCCGAGTTGGACCCTGTCCATTTCGATGCCGCACATTTCAGAGAATGTTTTCAGGATATCTTTTTGAATGGGATGCTCGAAGGCAAGATAAGTTTCGAGGGACAGTCCGCGCATTTTTGCGAAAGCCAGCATGGCAGTGTGTTTGCCTGAACAGTTATTAAAATTGGAGGTTGGTTTGATATCCTCTTTGATAACCTGCCTTAATTTGGAGGGATCACCAGGCAGGTGCGGACCGCATTGCAGGCTGCCTTCCTGAATGCCGATCTTCTTCTGCATGGCAGTGACGGTATCCAGATGCAGCTGTGAGGTTTCGTGAGACGCACAGGAGATCGAAAGCTCGCTTTGCGTAAAATTAAAATATTCCGCGCCGCCCTGTTCAACGAAGGGCAGCGCTTGAAAAGGTTTGGCGGAGGAGCGCAAAAAAGCGACCGTGTCAGGGTCGCCATAAGAATGTAAAAGTTTGCCAGTTGAATCGACGACCGCGATGGAACCAAAGTGTGTGGCTTCGATCACGCCGCCGCGCGTCAACTCAAGGATGGGCTGGAGCATGGCGATTATTCCTCTTCAGATGGAGCACTGGCGCCGCGGTCCTGGCGCGCGTTATAGTGCAATAGACCGTAGCGCAGCCGCTGAGCGAATTGTTTTTGACGCGCTGCCGGGGCTTTGAACCATGTCAATAGCGAAGCGACCAGTTTCTCGATCGCGGCGGGATTCGGTTTTTTTGTCGTGATCTTATCCAGCTTGTCATAAACGTGCTTAAGGAAATCATGTTGTGTTTTTATGGCGGCCGTGGTCATAATTCCGCCGCGGCTGCTGATGATGGTATAGCCCTTATAGGGCGCTTCCAGCAGTAATTCCAATGAGGTCAGCCAGGCTTTAAGATTCGCGCCCGCCAGGAACGGCGGCTGATTCTTAAGTACGGCATCCCCAATGAAGACAATCTTTTCCTCGGGCAGGCGCACCCAGATCGACCCGTCAGAGGGACCCGCGTGATGCTCGAGCACAACGGGCGAATCGCTCCAGTGCAGGGTCATTTGATCGAGAAAGGAAATTTCGGGCGGTGCCCAGCGGACACTGCCCAGCCCGGCAATCGATTCCCAATCGGCGCCGGTTTCTTCGCCCTGCGCTTTGAATGTGCTCGGACGGGTACGGAATGTGTTGGCGGTCTTCTCGTGTGCGATCACAGTGCAGTCCATGGCGCGCGCGCCAAGGGTCCGGTCAGGGTGCGCATCAAGATTGATCAAGACACGCTCCATACCGCCCCCAAGATTCATCAACGCGGCGCGCCAGGAACGCGCATCTTCAGGGGAAGGCGGCGCGTCGATCTGGATCAATCCACGCTGGGTAATGATCACACCCAGGGTTACACCAGGCAGTTGATCTTCGATCTGGATATTTTTAATTATTTCCTGCATACTACTCCTGAAAAATCCTATGGATGGTTGTTTTCTAAGGTCGGATAGCGGTGAGTCATCTTTCGTTCATCGTCAGTCTGCCCGTCTTCCGTTTGAGCTGACCGGTTGTCTTCTTTTGGGCAACAGGCAGGGTCAGCCAGAAGGTGGAGCCTTTTCCAGGTTCGCTTTCAACCCAGATCTCGCCGCCGTGCCCATGCACCGCCAGCCGGCAAAAAGCCAATCCCAGACCGAGTCCAACGGTTCGATCCCTGCCGCGCACGCGGATGAATTTATCAAAAATGCGCTCGCGGTCTGCGGGGGGAATGCCCGGGCCGGTATCATTTATCGAAAACTTGACAAAGACCCCGTCTGTTTGCGCGCTGATGCGGATACGGCCCGCGACAGGAGTGAATTTGATCGCGTTTTCAAGCAGGTTGATGAACACACGATGGATCATATCCACATCCACCCAAATGAGCGGAAGCACCGTCATATTATTCTCGATAATTTGCTGGCGTCCGGTCGCAGCGGGGACCACATCGCGGATCGATTCACGGATCAACGCCTGCGGATCGATCGAATTCTGGTCAATGATCTGATGACCGGATTCAAGCCGATTAATGTCGAGCAATGAGTTTACCAGGCGTTGAATGCGCGCGGTCGAATTACGCGCGATATTTAGCATGGATGTCAGTGTTTCATCAACGGGCATCAACTCGCCCATCATCTCAAGGCTGGAGACGACATTGCCAAGCGGAGAGCGGATATCGTGATAGATCATGGCGATCATGTCATCGCGCAGGGCATCCAGCTCCTTGCGTTCGGTGACATCCTGAACGATCCACTGGATCGAATCGGTTTCTTCGAATTCAACACGGCGCGCATGCACCTCAATCGGAATTGAACTGCCGTCCTTTTTTAGCAAACCAGATTCGTAGGTACATTCGTCATAACGTTTGAGGGTTTCAAAGTTCAAGCCGGTGCGGTTCCACTTCACTTCATGCAATTGATCAATGCTTAAAGCGCGCAGTTCCTCTTTGCTGTAACCGCTCAATAGCACAGCCTGGCGGTTTGATTCAAGCACCGTACCTTCCCAATCTGTGATCAGGATCATGTCCACGCTGTCTTCGAATAATTCAAGATAGCGCTGGTGCGCTTTTTGGATCCGATTCAAATATTCGGCATTCTGGATGGTTGTGCCCGCCAGACTTCCCAGGCCCGCCAACACCACCATCGCATCCGGGTCAAATGCGCCGGAGATCGGATTGACCGCCTCAAGCACACCGATGACCTTCCCCTGTGACTGGATCGGGGCGATGGCGACAGCCCGCATCTCGATGCCCTCGAACTTGTCCACTTCGCTATAGTGAGAATCCTGTTTGACGGATGGAACGATCAAACCCAGCCCATTGGTGATCACCTGCCCCGTCAGCCCATGCCCGTTATGGATGTGACGCCCGGGGATGCTGCCGGAATTATGTCCCGCCGCCGCCTGGAAGATCAGATCGTTACTATCATGGTCGATCAAGGCTAATGCCACGGTCTCGACCTGCAAAGCCTGCATGGTCTGATTAAGAATACGCCGCCATACATCCGTTATTTCCAAGGAGGTATTGATCGCTGCAGCCGCTTCTGCTAACGCAGACATAACGCGCGCGGTGCGCTGGCTTTCCGTGTATAAACGCGCATTCAAAACAGCCACACTCGCCTGATCAGCGATAGCCTGCATCAATGCCAAGTGTTCTTCATTAAAGGAATTGGGGATAGAGTGCACGAGGGTCAGCACGCCCACCAAACGGTCGCGCGCCAAGAGCGGCACACAGATCGCGGATTTAGCGCCGCTCTTATCCGCCGAGTCGTCTGTGCGGCGCAGCCAGCGGTTATCTTTACTGGTATCCGTGACAAGCGTGGATTTGCGATTTTGTACCACCCATCCCGCCAGGCCCCGTTCGACCGTATCCCGCAGCTGTTGGGTGGTGTGATCGTGGAATTGCGTCCCGAATACGATCGTCGCATCGACCGGCTTGCCAAGATCATCCATTACCACAATGCTGCCGCGTTCTCCGCCCACATGTTGAAGAGCCGCATAGAGCAAACGCTGCAGAACCGTGCGCAGGTCCAGGGCAGTGGCAACCTCACGGCTGACGTTCATTAATAATTCAAGCAATGAGCGGGAGCGATCTTCAATCATATCTTATTAAACCACACTACAAACTATATGAAGTATAGCCCCTTTGGTACAATTGCGCCATGCCTTTGGATTTTGCCCGCATAAAAGCTCTTTGTTTCGATGTTGACGGCACCCTTAGCGACACCGATGATCTTTATACACAGCGAATCTCGCGTTTTTTTCCACGCATTCTCTTTCCCAACCCCGATCATACTGCACGCCGCTTCATCATGTGGATCGAAGCGCCTGGCAACGCCCTGCTCGGACTTGCCGATACGATTGGCATTGACGGTCAAATGGTGGCGGTCATCAACTGGCTGTCGCGCCGCCGCAGGCATTCGCCAAAAAAGTTCCTGTTGATTCCCGACGTGGATGCCATGCTCGCGCAATTGTATGGACGTTTCCCCATGGCAGTCATCAGCGCGCGCGATGAACACGGCACCATGGCATTCCTTGAGCAATATGATCTGGTGAAATATTTCGATGTGATCGTTACCGGGTTATCCGCGGCACATACCAAACCCTATCCGGACCCCTTACTGCTCGCCGCCCAAAAGATGAACGTCGCCCCGCAAAACTGCCTGATGATCGGCGATACCACCGTGGATATCCGCGCCGGTCGATCCGCGGGCGCACAGACGGTCGGAGTCCTATGCGGATTTGGTGAAGAGGCTGAGCTAAAGAAAATGGGCGCGGATATAATCCTGAAAGACACAACAAAACTATTGGATATACTGAACTGATCACTTCACATGGAACGCTTGATGTGTTCGAGAATAAAAATCTCTCGGCGTAACCATTGGGGAATTTCATCTGTTTCAAGTAATGCTCGGTTGAGCAATATTGCTTCATCAATGTTGATCCACAGCGGTTGAAAGCCCAGGTCTTTTTCATATTCATCCAATTTCTGCGAGCCAAACTCCGCCCCTATCTGACAAAAATAATAATACGATGTCATTTTAAAAACATCGTACTCCTTTTCTTTGGCGAAGTTGTATTCAATGATTGCGCCAAGCTCGCCATCCACACTGAGCAGGGATGCGCCGCATTCTTCCAGCAGTTCACGCGCCAATGCCTGTTGATGCGACTCGCCCACATCCACACCGCCACCGGGGAATTTATAGTCACCCACATTCGAGGAATACACCATCAGCAATTCAGGTCCACGCAGAATGACGGCGCGCACGGCAGTTCGGTGGACCGTTTTGCCTTGAGTATTTATTCCTCCAGCGCGATAAATTTCAGTGAGGATTTGCATAACGAAATTGTATCTCTTAAATAAAAAGGACTGCCTTTTTCGGGCAGCCCTTGCTTTAATCATTACGGTTTCAAAAACACCAGCGGAATTTCACGAGTAGTCGTTTTTTCATATTCCCCGTAATTGGGGGCGATGGAAACGATCCAGTCATATAATGGTCTGCGCGCCTCACCCAAAAGGATCTCAGGCTTGACCTTCATCTTTTTATCTTTGACCTGTATCTCCACATCACCAGGGTTGCCCTTGATATTGTGATACCACGAGGGATGTTTGTCGTTTCCGCCATTCGAGGCGACAATGAAATATCCGCCATCGCGTTCAAAATATCCAAGCGGAGTTGAGAGAATTTTCCCAGACTTACGACCTTTGGTGGTGAGGATCAGGACTTTAAATCCGCGCATTTCACCGCCAGACTTTCCGCCAGTCAGGCGATACACCCCTACATGTAAACCGATAAATATTTTAGCAATAAAGTTCATGTTTTTTTCTCCAACGGTATGGGCGAGGTGACCTCGCCCATACACATCATTATGCGACTTCGACTTCTTCCTGCTTCTTGAACTGGCTCATATACAAGTCGTAATAGAAACCTTGTTTGTTCAGCAGTTCATCGTGTTTGCCGCGTTCGATGATCTGTCCATCTTTCAGAACGAGGATCATATCTGCATTGCGGATGGTGGACAGGCGATGCGCGATGACGAAGGATGTACGGCTTTGGAGCAATGCGTCAAATGCTTTTTGGATGAGACGCTCGGTTCGTGTGTCTACACTGGAAGTTGCTTCGTCGAGAATGAGAACTCTCGGGTCTGCGAGAGCAGCGCGCGCGATTGAAAGCAGCTGCCTCTGTCCCTGAGAAAGACCCGAGCCGCGCTCACCGAGTACTGTCTGATATTTTTCGGGCAGGCGTTCAATGAATGAATCCGCGTTGGCGAGTTTTGCCGCAGCGTAGACTTCTTCATCGGTGGCGTCTGGGCGGCCAAAGCGGATATTGTCCATGACGGAGGCACTGAACAGGAATGTATCCTGAAGCACAATGCCCACCTGCTGGCGGATCGATTCGGCGGTGACATCGCGTACATCCACGCCGTCAATTTTGACCGAGCCGTGCGTTACATCATAGAAGCGCGGCAGTAAGTTGATAATGGTGGTCTTGCCCGCACCCGTCGGGCCGACGATGGCGATGGTTTGCCCAGGTTCTGCAGAGAAAGAAACTTCCTTCAACACAGGCACGCCGTCTTCATATTCATGGCTGACTTCGATGAACTCAACCTTGCCTTTGATCTCTGGCATCGCCTTTGCGCCGGGTTTGTCCACTACGGCAGGCTTTTCGTCGAGAATAGTAAAGATACGTTCCGCACCGGCGATGGCGTTTTGAATATTCGTCCATAACACGGCGATCTGTTGAATGGGTTGGTTGAAGCGCTGTACATAAGCCAGGAAGGTAATGACCAAACCAAGTGTGACGGTCGTACCAAAGAGCAGGTCACCTGTCAGCAAATACCAGCCGCCGACGCCAGTGACGATGGCCAGGCCGATATAGGAAAAAGCTTCCAGTGTGGGTGCAAGCGCGGAGGTGTAAGCCACGGCGCGTACATTCGCATCACGATTCGCAGCGTTGACCTCCTTGAACTGCTCGATGTTTTCATCTGCGCGGTTGAAGGCTTGCACTTCGCGGACGGATGAAATAGTTTCTTGTAATTCAGCGTTGACATTGCCGATCTCTTCGCGGCTCTTGCGGAAAGCTTTGCGCGCCTGCCCTGAGAACCAGATCGTAGCGATGAACATCAATGGCGAGACAGCCAATGAAAGCAAAGCGAACGGCAGACTGGCGGTGAGCATGTTGTAGGCTACCCATACCAGCAAAAGGATGCCGCTGAAAACGTTGACAAGCGCGAATGAGAATGCCTGCTCGATAGCGGACGTATCATTGGTGATACGGCTCATCAGGTCACCAGCTTCATGCTCGGAGTAGTAACTAAGCGAGAGTGTGTGTAGCTTCTCGAACACTTCCACCCGCAGGGAGCGCAGAACGTGCTGCCCAGTCCATGCCATGGCGAAGAAGGTCATGCCGGTCAGGACCGCGCCAATTACATACAACGCAATGACGATCAGGATCAGGCGGAACATACCTGTGATGCGTTCTTCATTCGTGGCAGTTGCAAGGTCGGGAGTGGTGTATCCGCCGAGATGATAGGCTTTGTAGACGATCTGCTTCGAATACGATAATGTGGATGTATCTTCGGTTGTCCCAAGCCAGCAGGAGGAAACTGCCTTTTGGTCTGAAGCAGTTGGCGGGGCGAGTTGAGCAAAGGCACTGCTTCCAGCAGGCACGAGGAAACAATCCGTGGCTTGTCCCATTAATTCCGGGGAGGTCACTTGAGTCCAGGTGGAGATGACAACGAAGACCACCGCCAAAATGATCATGTACCAGAATTGACCGAAATATTTACCGAGGCGACCGAGCGTTTCGCTCAGGTTGCGCGGCTTCATTGTTTCTTGATTGAGAAAACCACCAGCGCGGCCGTGCATCATAATGCCACCTCCGCTACCGCATCATTTTGATGCGAAAGGATTTGCGAGTTATAAATTTCAGCATAGATCGGTTCTTCTTCCATGAGTTGAGCGTGTTTGCCCTGTGCCACAACTTCACCTTTTTCCAGCACAAGAATTTTATCGGCGTTCATCACGGTGCTGATGCGCTGTGCGATGACGAAGGATGTGCGGCCTTTCATAAGAGTTTCAAGCGCTTCCTGAATATGCGACTCGGTGGCGACATCCACACTGGAGGTTGAGTCGTCGAGGATCAGAATGCGCGGGTCGAGTAATAGCGCGCGAGCGATGGCAACGCGTTGCTTTTGTCCGCCGCTGAGAGTTGTTCCTCGTTCACCGACGTGTGTGTTGTATCCGTCGGGGAAGGACATGATGAAATCTGCCGTGCAGCTGCGGCTTTTGCGGCGGCTTCTATTTCTTCGTGCGTGGCTTCGGGTTTACCAAATGCGATGTTCTCGCTGATCGTACCGCTGAACAGAGTTGTCTCTTGAAGCACGATGCCGATCTGCGAACGAAGCGAATCGAGCGTGACATCGCGCAGGTCGTGACCATCAATGGTGATTCCGCCTTCGGTTGGGTCATAGAAGCGGGGCAGTAAATTGATGATGCTGGTCTTGCCTGAACCTGTCGCGCCAAGCAATGCAACCGTCTCACCTGATTTCACTTCAAATGAAACGTTCTTAAGAACAGGGTCGCCGCCGCCGACATAGCGGAAAGTGACGTTCTCGAATTTCACATCGCCCTTCACAGCGGGTAGTTTCGATGCGTTGGGCTTGTCTACAATGTCGCTCTTGGCATCCAGAATTTCAAAGATGCGGTCAGCGGACGCGGCGGCCTGTCCCATTTGCGTGACGATCATACCGAACATCATGATAGGGAAGAACAGGTACATCAAGTAAAGAGAGAATTCCTGCCATGCACCGATGCTCAATGTGCCGAGGATAATTTGTTTGCCGCCCACATAAAGGATCGCGGCCTGTCCGAGATTGGCAATTAAGAAAACCAGCGGGAACAGGAACGTGAACAAACGATTAACCGCGATGGCTTGATTCATCGTGTCATCTGCAGCAGTGCGGAATTTGGTCTGCTGTTCCTTCTCGCGCGTGAAAGCCTTGATCACTTTGACGCCCGCGAGGTTTTCCTGCAAGACCGTATTCAGGGTTGAAAGTTTGATCTGCACTTTCGCGAACAAGGGCTGGCTGAGTCCGGCGAACACACCGAACAACACAATCGCAATCGGAAGGATCGGCATGGCAGTCCATGCCAGCGAAACATTCGACGAGAACAAAATGATGACCGTGCCAGAAAGCAAAATCACTGCACCAACAAGTTGCAGCAAACCCTGCCCAATGAACAAGCGCACCTTCTCGACATCGTCCGTCGCGCGGATCATCAACTGGCCTGTCTGATTCTTATCATGATATGCGAACGACAAATTCTGGATCTTGGCATACAGATCATTGCGCAGATCATACGCGACCGACTGCGAATTTTCTCCGCCCAATACGCTTGCAGGAAGGAGAACAGTCCGCGCAAAAGGGCGAATCCGATGATCGCGACCAGAGCAGTGATCAGGGCGCGGGGTGCGTTTCCCAAATCCGCTTCCAACGTGGCTTTGAGTTGGTCTAGCGTTAAAGCAGGATCATACTTTAGGGCTTCGAGAATCTTCGGCAGCACCGTGCTGACAAATGCAGCGGGGATCTTATCCAGCGCCTGCAAGACCTGGTCCGCGAGGAATCCGCTGGTGACCGCATCGATCACATTGCGGATCATGCGCGGCACAGCCAGCTGTGATAGCGTGGCAATGACAAGGAAAATATAGGGCAGGATGGCCTGGCTCTTGTAATGGGTCAGGTATTTGACGGCGCGGCCAATACCTTTAAAGGATGTTTTTGGGCGCTTTGGGCCAGGTGGGTTTTGGGTTGCGGTTGCTTGCATATGGTTCCTTTTTCGACTTACGATTTACGGTTTTGATTTACGATTTCCATTTCCTTGGCGGCTTTCGTCAACAGGGTCAACGCTTCGCTGACCTTCTTTGATCTTCGGCGCTCAAGGTGTCTGCCAGATCATCCATCCAGCGATAACGTTCTTCGATGCCCTGCTGGATGAGCTCCGAACCTTTGGTGCTCAAGGTCAAGAGTTTGGCGCGGCGGTCGCTGGGATCTTCGGCCCGTTCGAGGTGACCAGACTGCACAAGCTTCTCCACCAGTTGACTGGCGGCGGCGGCAGAGATATCAAATCGTTCGCTGACCTCAGACATGCCGCACGGGCCTTTGTGATGCAGCTGCATCAGGATGCTGAATTGCGGCATGGAAAGCCCCGTGCTTTTGGCAAAGTGATTCCATCCGCGCATGGAACGGTGCATGAAGGCGTCCATCCAGGCACGCAGGGTTTGGGAAAATTGGAGTTTGTCGGTCATAGTTAAGCCTTCTTTTTAGTTAAGCAGGCTGAACTATATACGCGAGTTAAGTATTGGTCAAGCGAAATGAGATAAGAGAAGTATTAGAGAATTAAGGAGTGGTTTTGATCTTTCCAGAAATTATCTCTGCTTTGATTCTTTCCAGCACCGACTGGATCTCTGCGGGTAATTTATTTGTTGAAGACAACCCGACTTCCCCTGTTTTCAGCGTGCCAACATGATACCCGCCCGAGAACGAATTGTTCACGATCGCGTTTGACGCCTGCGTAACACTAACGTCAAAGCGTTTTTCAATACTGGTAAGGATAATATCCGCAAATTCCGGATTGGTTTTCGCCCAATCTGTATCCACGCCTACGATCCAGGCGTTGCCTTGCTCTTGAATCTCAGCACCCACCCCAATACCCACACTTTGACCGGCTACCGGCAGAATTACATCCGCGCCCGCATCCAATAATTGACGCGCCGCCTGTCTGCCTTCAACAGAACAGCAGAATCCGCCAGTGAATAAGCCTTCGTGCTTTTCCACGTCCCAGCCAATGACCTTCACATTCGTTCCCTTTTGTTGGTTGTAGTATTTTACGCCAAGGGCAAAGCCATCCATGAAACTGGTGACGGGCGGGATGTCAATGCCGCCAAAAACGCCCACTCTGCCGGTCTTTGTAACCGAAGCGGATAGATAGCCAGCCAGGAATGCAGCTTGATCGGTGGCATACTCCTGCACCCAGACGTTTTCCAGGGGCGGGTCAATGCCAAAGTCCATCACCATGAAGCGTTGATTTGGATTGGCTTGCGCGGCAGTTTGGAGTTGTTCAAGTAAATTACCCGGTGATACGATCAAACGACAATCCGCATCCGCAAATGTTTTTACGAGTTTGGAAAAATCAGATACGGAGGAGGATTGAAGCACAGTGGCTTCCCAGTTATGCGTCTGGGCAGATTCCTGAATGCCTTTGTAGATCAGTTCATTGAAATAGTTGTCGTTCAAACCGCTGGAGTTGGTGATCTGGCAAATCCTTCCGTTGATCGTTGCAGGCAATGGAGTGATCGTTGGTACGGCAGGGTTGCCGCCGCAAGAGTCTGTGATGCCGTGCAAATATTTTAGGCATTCTTCATCCGTGAGGCGGCGGGGAGCGCGCGACTGCCCGAGTTTGACCAAGTCATCGACCTGCATAAGATAGATGCGCGCTTCATGGTCGCTACTTGCGGCAAGGCGCGAACCATTCGAGTTGAACGCAAGGCTGTTCACCCCAGAGCCATCTCCAAAGAAGGCGATCAATTCCTGTCCAGTTTTCACATCCCATAATTTTGTTGTTCCATCACGACTGGCAGTGGCGAGTCGGCTCCATCACGGCTAAAGGCAACGGATGTGACTGTATTGGAGTGCTCAAGGCGATACTGTTCTTCAGCGGTCATTGCATCCCAGATTCGTACCGTGCCGTCCAGGCTGGCGGTTGCGATCAAGCGGTCGTCCGTACTAAAGGCAACGGAAGTCACGCTATTACTATGTCCGCGTAATAGGAGAGGATTGCTGCCCGTCACAAAATCCCTGACCTGCACCGTTCCATTTTGCAGGCCGATGGCAAGTTGGGTTCCGCTAGAATTAAATGCAAGCGATTGAACACCGACTGGCAGGTTAAAAGGGAATAATAGCGAAGGTGTTATTTGGGACATATCCCAAATATTTACCTTGTAATCGTTGCTCGCGGAGACAAGCCACTTGCCATCCGGGCTGAAGATGAGGGCGTTGATCAGACCGGTGTGGGCCGGCCATGTATAAATTTCGGTCTTTGAGGCGGGATTTAAAAGTGCCAAACTAAAGTCATTGCGCGCGGCAGCAATTAAGTTTCCATTGGAACTGTAGGCGAAGGCCGTGATGTTGCCTGCATCAGCGGAAAGGGTCTGGATTTTATTCCCGGAAGATGCATCCCAAATATTTACAACTCCGCCTTCGATGGCCGCGATTTGATCGCCTTTGGGATTGAACAAAATTTGCCCGCCGCTGCTTGCGTAAGTAAGAGTCAATTCCTCATGTTCAGGCGTGACATCCCAGACCCGTACCATGCCGTCGTCGCCGGCAGTCACAAGGCGCGTACCATCCGGGCTGAACGCGGCAGAGAAAACCGTGCCTGTGTGACCTGCGAGTGTGAATAAGGCTTCTCCAGTATTTACGTCCCACACAATTACTTTTCTATCATCACCGCCTGTGGCAAGCAAAGCCCCGTCGGGGCTGTAGGCAACCGCATGTAATGTACTGAAATGACCATCAAGTGTGAATATTTTTTCAGCGGTTACAGCATTCCAGATCACTGTCTTGTCCTGACTGAGCGTTGCAACACGCTGGCCATTTGGGCTGAACGCGGCGTTCCATACCCAATCCGAATGACCGAGCGTCAGCAATTCTTCGCCGGTGGGTGCGTTCCAAATTCGCGCGGTTTTATCATCGCTGACCGTGAGCAGTCGCTCGCCATCCGGGCTGAAGTACGCGAAAGAAACATAATCGGTGTGACCGGGAAAATCCGCCAACGCATGCCCCGATTTTAAATTCCATATGGTTGGGAGGTTACCATTCGCGACCGTGGCGAGACGCGCACCCTCCGGGCTGAACGTGATCGATGTGGTCGCCTCCATCTGGCTGGGAACATCGACCTCGATCCCTAATGACGCATCCCATATTTTGACTATCCCATTTGCCATGACTGTGGCAAGCACTGTCCCATCCGGACTGAACTCTGCATATACTCCGTCAACGCTGAAAAGCAGACCGCCAGTTTTCACATCCCAAATATTGACAATATTTTCATTGCTAGCAGTTGCAATGTGCATTCCATCCGGACTGAAATCCACACTAATAGGTGCTCCCGGTTCATGGGCCGGGATGACCAGCCGTATACGGGAAGCCAATACAGCTTGATGCAAGGCATTTTCGGCTTCGAGGGTTTGTTCTTTCCCAAGCGCCTCCAATGCAAGCAGGATACTGAGTACAGGGTCGCTTTCCAGATTGTTGATGGATGCGGCTGCCAGTTCGCGCGACGCAGCAATACGGCTGACGATCTGCGATCGCCAGCCAAAAAAAACTGCCACGATAGCCATAAGGATCGCTGCGACAAAAGCCATGCCAAGATGCACAGCGCGCCTCCGCAGTTGCGTCGCAGCATGAGCCTGCTCCTCGGCGCGTTTGCCTTCCACCTCTGCCAGTTTTTGCGCGGCCTCTAATTCGCGCTGTCGGCGTGTTTCTTTTTCAATCGCTTCCCGTTCCACAAAGCTACGCGATTCTTTTAAGAATGAACGTTCCAGGTCATTGATTTCCTCTTGATGACTTGAGAGCCATTCGAGAGCCTGCGATAAGCGCGCGCCGCGATACAACACGTCATTTTCGTAATTCGAAGTTTCCCATTCTTGAGCGGCATTGGTCAAATGACGGTGCAGACGCAGCCCTTCGCGGTTTTCTTCCAACCAGCCTCTCAGCGTGGGCCACTCGCGGATCAATGCCTCATGGGCGACTTCAGCGGAATCTTCAGCGATTGTGATGAGGCGCGCATCTGCCAATGCTTTCAATACATTCCGGGTACTGGAAGATTCTTCCGGTTTCAATATCAATTCCTTGAACGAGGCCCGGCGGCGCGTATCGCTGGCAGCGGTTTCATCGCTGAGTTCAGTCAGTCGTAAAAAGATGCGGCGGGCAATGGCGCGCTGGTCAATTGTGAATTGGTCGCTGAGTATGGATTCAGCGGTCTCGGCAATGGCTCCGCGTACCCCGCCTGAAGAGGTGTATCCGCTCAGGGTCATCATGCGTGCGCGTCTTCTTTGCCATGTTTCCAAAAGTGCGTGAGAAAGCAAAGGCAGCGCTCCGGGTTCATGCCCCACATCGTGCAAAAGCACATCCACCAGGCCGATCTCGAACTCCCAGCGTTCCCGCCGCGCAGGTTCTTCAATGGCGCGCCGCATTTCATCATCTGTCATCGCGCCGATATATTCCTGTTGACCGGCCAGCGCTTCACGTAATTGGATATAGTTCGCGCAGTGGGCATAGAAGTCTGCCCGCAAGGTAATGGCAACGAAAACATGGCCATCCGGTTCGGACGCCGCTGTGAGCAGATTGCTGATGAACGCGCATCTCTCCTCTTCAGAGTGACAGAGAGCGAATGTCTCTTCAAATTGGTCCACGACCAAAAGCAAATATGCTCCGTTTTTTATGCAGCGACTCAAACTCTGCGAGTCGCTGAGCATATCTTTTATGAGTGAAGCAGTTTCATTTTCCTGCGCCAAGCTGTTTGCCAAACTCTTCAACGGATGTGTTGTCGGTGTGATGATCTGGATATTCCAATCTGTAGAGATCTGATTCCATCTTAGGGCTGGCACAAGTCCCGCCCGCACAAGAGACGATTTGCCGCTGCCCGATGCGCCCACCACGGCAAGGAACCGCATCGCACTCCCAGTTAAGGAAATAAGGCGTTCGGTTAGTTTGGAGGTCAGGGTTTCACGCCCTACAAACAAGTCCGCGTCACTCTCATCGAAGTAGTTCAGTCCCTTATAAGGGCACAAGCCCAAACCGGGCGCATCCTCACGGCGGACATTAGCGGCAAGGTCAAGCAGGCGTGCGACCGTTTTGGATTCATCCTCGATGGCAAGCGCTGTAATGAAGCGCAATTTGATCGTGGGGATATCCGGCAGACGCAGGTTCTGTTCGAGGCGGCTGATCTGTGCATCACTGTATCCGACAGAGGCTGCCAGCTCCATTTGCGTCAACCCGACACGGCGGCGCAGGAAGCGCAGCAGGTCTCCAAAGGTGGTGAATTTTTCAAGTGTGGTAGCGGGAATTGAAGCGGTCATGCCTATAACATAGCATATTTCAAAGAGTTTGGAGAATTTTGGCAGAAAATGGCAGGTAAAACGAAATTCCACATGCTACATTTGGGGCATACACAGCGCGTGATCGCGCTGAAATCAACCCATGAGGAGAAAAAAATGAAAAGCAAAATATCATTGAACTTGTTAGCTGGTTTACTGTTGGTCTCGATCGCATTGACTGCCTGCGGCGGCTCCACAAAATTTCCAACCGGGAAATTCTTGAAGGCAAACAGTATGAATTCCGGCATCGAGTTGAAAGACGATGGCAGTTTCTCTGTTTTTGCCGGCGACACAACGCTTATCACAGGCACATACAGCGTAGATGGTAATGTTTTCACAGAGACATCCAACACTGGCGGATGCAGCACCAATGTAGATTTCAATTACACCTTCGATGGAAAAAACCTGACGTTTAACTATGCCGGTAACCCGGAGGATGACGCAGACTGTACCGGGCGCTACGCAGATTTCAATAACGTGACTTATACCTTGCAAAAATAATACTATATCTTCTAAAAAATATGGGGGGTGTTCTGAAAGAATGAGCAGCTCAAAAAATAAACCCAAACGGGCATAAGATTAAAAAGCTGGCGGAGATCATCCCGCCAGTTTTTTTGCATATTATTCGCAATTATACCTCGCGAAGTAATAGCAAAGTTTTGGACGATCACTAAATTTCCCCACAAAATCTACTTTTGGATGTAAGATACTATCCATTGGGACGTCATGCAAAATATTTTCATTAGCTATTCACGCAAGGATATGGAATTTGTCCGCAAACTCGCAGGCGATCTGGAGCTTGCGGGATACGATGTCTGGTGGGATATCACCGACCTGCGCGGCGGCGACGATTGGGTCCGCAGCCTGCCAGCCGCTATTGAAGCGAGTCAATTCTTCATCATTGTACTCACGCCCAACTCCACTGAATCTGAATGGGTGCAGAAGGAATATACTCAGGCATTAACTCTGCGCAAGAAGATCATCCCTCTGATGTTCGAGACCTGCAATGTGCCCTTCGCGCTGAACACGATCAACTATGTTAATTTCTTAAGCGGGGAATATGCTGATAATTTCAAAAATCTTCTGTCGGCGCTGGGGTATACCGGAAAGCCGCCCGTTGTCACTCCATTCGAAAGAGCGAGAGCCGTTCTTCCGCCCGCCTTTCGAAAATATATCATCCCCGGCATCATAGCGATTATTCTTCTTATCATATTTGCCGTGGTCTCCGCTCAGAAACCGGTCACTCCGCCAGAGGTCACATCAACACCCTCTCCCACCATCACCTCAACAGATGTTTCGACCTTTACTGCAACTTTCACAGCAACGGCCACCGCCTCTGGAACCTCCACGGCCACAGAGACCATCACCCCTACAAAACAATCATCGCCTACGCCTACACTGACGCCATCTGCCACAAAGCAGCCATTTGAAACATTGAACTACTGCGTCAATTCACTGTATGCGAACACTAATAGGGTCTTATGCTAAATCGGGAAAGCGAGTGCCTTGATTTGGAGGAAGGCAGGCTGGCCGAGTAAACGATTGATATAAACGCACAACGTATGAGCAGCGAGTTTTGTGTAGAGACGAGTGCATAAGCCCCAAAAAGTATGGGCATGATTGACTTCAATGTTGAACTGATTGGAAAGTTGTGCGTTTACAGTTTCGATCATCTGGCGCACAGAGTTGAAAAGGCGTTGTGTGGCACGCGGCAATTGTTTTTGCTGATTGCAACGAGGAATTGTTTTGAGCTGAATTTGATTCTCCTTCCATAATTGAGCAGCTTTTGCCGCACTGATATAGGCCTTATCGCCCAAGACCTGCAAGTCGGTATGTTCAGATAACAATTCAAAGCCAACTTCCAAGTCGTACTCATTGGCAGGCGCAAGTTCAAAGTCGAGAATGACGCCATTCATGGCAATCAGCAAGTGTAGTTTATACCCAAAAATCGTCTGTTTCTTGGATGGCACTTTGCCAAAGGTCGAGCCGTTGGCTTTCCAGGTGCTACTAGCTGGCGAAGACGGTACAAGGTGAAACTGTATGACGGGTAGTGGCAAACTGTCAATCACACACTGGCGATCTTGGGCAATATCCAAGCATTGCAGCACCGCTTGCCGAATGAGATTGAAGGCTTGCATTAAGCCTCGGCGACGGCGATTGAAACGGCTTTGCGTCGGAATAACTGGAAATAAATCGCGATATTCCTGCCATTGACTGAGCATTTCTGTTTCCACATCCCAACCGCGACATTCGCCAATTATTGCCATTGCCAGCAATTCACTATCTGGACACTCTGGGCGAGGTCCAGGACGCTTGAAAAAGGAGCAATTTTGAGCCAAATATCATCTGTCACAACGTACATCCAAGTACAAAAATCTTTGAAGTCGTTTATCATTGGAACGTCCTTTGGCGTGTTTGGTTTCTTTGAGCAGAAACTCCAATATCACGCTCGAGGACGTTTTGTCAACTAGCATAAGACCCTATTAACGTCCGCTCCGGACCGGGCACAAATTATGCAGTCCTTGGAGAACCGCTGAAGCTGAGACAATGTCTTTCCTTCCGCTCGGTAAACGAAATTGAAACATGGCTCCTGATCGCTCCAAATCAGGAAGACCCGGCGCATCAACAATATGAAGGCGGCTGGATATTTCGCGAACTACTTGGCCTGGGCTTGAGCGGTCCCATTGACCTGCCCGCAGTTACGTTGACATTTACTCCCACGCCTTCCAACACTCCCACCCCATCGAATACACCTACCATCACGCCGTCTCCAACACTAACACCAACGGCCCGTCACCCTACAGAAAAAACAGCAACAGACACGCCCGAACCAACCAATACACCAGTAATTGTGCCGTGATGTTAATCAGCCAAGCAAACTGTAAATAATTAAAATAAAACACGTTCCTTACGGAACGCGTTTTTATTTGGCGGGGAGGGCGGGATTCGAACCCGCGACCGGTTTTAAAGCCGGCACTCACTTAGCAGGCGAGCCCATTCAGCCACTCTGGCACCTCCCCATTTTTTTGTAGTAGCGACTTGTATCATTCGGCTAGTCGCACAGGGACAGTTGCTAAAGCTGTCACTACGGGATAGATCAGCCTGGCGGAGGGGGAATAAGATAAATTACACGCCATAATACTATCCGAGGAAATAATTTGAAAAACACTATTTTCACCACTCCCATTCTCAGTCCATTGCTGCGCCTTATCTCAAATTCGATCCTCCGCATGACAGGCTGGAGCGTTGAGGGAAAATTGCCAGATCTCCCAAAATATATTCTGGTTGGAGCGCCGCACACTTCAAACTGGGATTTTGTCCTGTTCCTCGGAATTATCTTCAAGCTGAAAGTAAATGTTAAATTCATGGGCAAGGCGGAGTTGTTCCGAAGCCCGTTCGGCTGGTTCTTCTACTGGTGCGGCGGCATTCCCGTGGACCGTAAGGTCACAAGGATTGGTTGAGCAAATGGTGGACGCCTGCGGGAAATCGGAGAATTTCATTTTGACCATCGCCCCCGAGGGTACACGCCATCACGTAACGGAATGGAAGCGCGGTTTTTATCACATTGCGAAAAATGCGGAAATTCCTGTTGTGATGGCAATTGTAGATGGAAAACATAAGACCGTTCACGTTGGACAAATTTTTCACCCCACAGAGTACATGGAAGCGGATATAAAAACGATCCAGGAATTTTTCGCAGGGATGGTGGGAATCAACCCCAGGAAAAAATATATAACGCTGAAAAATTAATACCAACTTTAGCATAACGTCCCGAAGGTTTTCATATACTCAAACCTTCGGGACGTTATATATCATTTAAGAGAGCGTTTCTTAAGTACAATTCACCACAGATGAAAGGGATATCAAGAGGCCTCCGATTCTGTTTTTATCAAAGATCAATGTTTATCCGCGTTGATCTGTGGATTAAAAAGACTAAGGCGTTGAGCTGTTACGACAATAAAGATTGATATACCAGCCTTTTGTTTTTATGGGGCAGAATTGATATTGCTCCTGAAATAGCGGGGAATTCCAAATTTCAACCACAGATTTATATTGAAGCGCCCAATCATCCACTCCGGGTAAAGGTTCATCGGTCAATCTATCCACTATCAGGATGTAAGTTGGTTCACGTTGAAGGATGTATGAACCATCTCCCTTGTCATGCCCCGGCCGCCAGGATTCTTTTATAAATTCCTGCGCAAACGGTTCATGGGCAATGGTCTCATCCACAAGGCCCACCATATCGTAAACATCCATTCCAGAATAATACCCAATTGCCCCAATCGGTACCAAGGCAATTGAGTCACCGGGCTGCACGATCTCACTCAATGCCCTGCCTATCGCCACGAACTCCGGGGTTGATACGATTTCCCGCGGCTTATTCGCCTTGGCCGATGGAAGGTTTATCGGCATAATTCTTTACAATTGGTTTTTCGATATACCAGCAAAGCAAAAGAAAGTAAGAGCATACCAAAAACAAGGATCAGGCGGTACGAGCGGGAAATCCGATCGTTAATTGTGAAATCCCCAGGCCGACCAAACTATATAAGATGGGAAACATGGGCGTGAGAAAGCGGCCCTTCAACATGTAATCACCGCCGTTCATGGCCACGATCAACCAGGAGGACAGTAGTACGATCAACAAATATAATTTCTCAAGAAAATACGAGTCCTTTTTCATCGTTACCAAAAAGATCACCATCAACAATCCGGATGGAATAAAGGTTTCGATCAAATTGGTCCGCAGATAAGCCAATCCGGCGGCAATTTGGATCAGTCCGCCGCCTGTTTTGGCGTAGTACGTATTTGGAAAAGGATATCCAAAGTATGACCATTTCCACAGGAAGACAGGCAGATAAATGATCAGGAATGATCCGACAAGGAAGATCGGCGGATATTTTTCGTTCCAGATAAATAGATGGTGCATAATTCAAAGGCAACTGTCACCTCAAAGATCGCAAACATTCCGGCGTGATAAAGAGATGTGACCGCAAAAGCCAACCCTACAAAGTGTATGACGATATGGAATCGGCGATACATAATATATGGCAATGCACAGGGCAAGCGCAACGCATAAAGTGTCACTTCCAAGCCTGTGTTAGCCCAAACCATTATGCG
>JADJNA010000056.1 GCA_016709305.1 Candidatus Villigracilis saccharophilus | reverse complement strand
TGAACAATGCAATCGAAATACAAGGCTTGTCGAAAAATTTGGCACGGTAAAAGCCGTGGACAAGCAAGATCAACGTCACTAAAAGGGCGCGGCGATATCTATGCGTTTCTTGGTCTCAATGGCGCAGGCAAGACCACGACCATCCGCGCGCTTTTAGGGATGATCCCCAGCCCGAGCGAGGGAAAAGTCATAGTGCTGGATCAGGCTCGGTCAGATGGAAGCGGACCGTGGGCGAAGGTCGGCTATCTCGTGGGCAGTCCGGGTTCGCATATCCAGAATTAACAGTTCGGGAGAATCTCGACATTGCGCGGCGGCTGCATGGGATTCGAAAGTCAAAGTAGTGAACGAAATCATGGAGCATCTTCCATCGCTCTTATGCGGCACCGCAAAGCTGGTACGCTTTCTTATGGGCAATTTACAGCGCCTCAGGCTGGCGCGCGCTTTGCTGCATGAGCCTGAACTGGTCATCCTCGACGAGCCCGCTAATGGACTTGACCCCGCGGGTGTTGTTGAAATTCGCGAGATGTTAACTTCGCTGGCGCATGAGCGCGGCATGACAGTTTTTATGTCGAGCCATATTTTGTCTGAAGTGGATTTGCCCGCAACACGCATCGGTATCATTCACAAGGGAAAAAATGATCGAAGACTCGGACGCGAACAAGCTTGAGCAATTGCGTTCAAGTCGATTGAAAATTAGAACCCGCGATAACAAACTTGCTTTTGAAGTGTTGACTCGTGCGGGATATCTGATAGAGATCGATGAAACTACATTGGTAATCCATGAGCAGCGCGCATTGGAAGCGCCTGATAATATCGCGACACTGCTTGTGAGCGCAGGCGCTGCACCAACTCGTCTGGCGGTGGAGCAGGAAAATCTGGAAGATTATTTCCTGCGATTGATTGGAGAAACGCAATGAACAAGTTTATTACCGTTTTGGGTCGGAGGTGTTGAAAGCGCGCCGCTCGAAGGTTCCATTCTTTACCGCGCTGGGATTCCCTATTGTCCCATTGGTTGGCGGGTTATTCATGACCATCCTGAACATCCCAAAGCGGCAAAATCCATGGGCTTATCAGCGCCAACACAGCTCACCGCGGGCACAGCGGAATGGTCAACACTATTCAACATGCTTTCGCAAGCCACGGCGGTTGGAGGCGCAATCATTTTTGCCATCGTCACCACTGGGTTTTTGACGGGAATTTTCAGATCACACCGCAAAGGAAATCTGCTTTGCCCCCGCCAACTTCACGTGAGATAAATTGTTGCGGCAAAATTGCTTCATATCGCCCTGTGGACTTTTGCCTTGACAGTGCTGGATTTTTAATTCTTGCTGATCGTTGGAAATAACGTTGATATTCCAGGCTGGTCAACAGGATTGCTCCAATCTTCCATTGTGGGATATTCTTGGTTCCGCCCTGCTGACGATTGTAGTTGTTACCATATGTCGCTTTGATCGCCAGCGCGGGTGGCGGATATATGCCTGCGTTTGGCTGGACGATCTTTACAGTGGCACTCGCGCAAATCGCGGTAATCACAGGCTGGGGCGATTGGTTTCCGTGGTCTGTGCCGGCATTATTTAGCGGGCGGTAGGCCCGCGCGCGGATTTGCTTGGGACGCATGGTTATATCTTCATTGCTGGATTTGCCAGTGTGATTGGCCTTATCGCAACATTTTATTGGTGGCGAAACGCAGACCAAAACAAAATAGCCATTTTCCAAAATCTGCAGAAATTTGCGTCACCTGAAAGAAAGCATATAGTACAGCACGTCAGATGATTATTAAATTACTCATTACGCGAAGGTCGTTCTGAGCGAAGCGAAGAACCCGGTTTCAGGAGGTAGAGATCTTCGCTCCGCTCAGGAATCAAGGATTGGGTGCGTAAGGTGAGTTAAATTAGAGTTTCGATTCACAGGTGAAAATGACAAGTCTTTTTTGACTGCAACCACCACAGTAAAGACCGAACCTCGAGGCAAAATATATCGCTTCGGATGAAATTTCGACAATCGTGTATCTCTCGCAGAAACTTGGGCAAACCGCTTCTAGCGGAAGGTCCTGCGGGCGTGGGAAAGACTGAATTCGCAAAAGCAATCGCGGGCGCGACAGGGCGTGAGGTTGATCCGCTTGCAGTGTTACGAGGCTTGGACACGGTCCAAGGCGTTATATGAGTGGGAATATTCTAAGCAACTGCTGTACACGCAATTATTGCGCGACAAATAAACGACACCCTCGGCAAAGGAGGTCGGTTGGCAGAGGCGGCGGACAAATTGGCGAAGGAAGAGGATGTCTTTTTCTCAAACCGCTTTTTGTTGCAACGTCCACTGCTGAAAGCGATATTGAGTGAAAAGCCAACCGTTTTACTGATCGACGAAATTGACCGCGCGGATGCCGAGTTCGAAGCCTTCCTGCTGGAAATCTTGAGCGACTTTCAGTGTCCGTGCCTGAGTTGGGAACTCTCACCGCATCCATAAACCCTTTTCTCGTGGACATCCAACAATACGCGAACTTTCCGAAGAAGCGCTGAAACGGCGCTGTTTGTATCTTTTCATTGATTACCCAAACTTGCAGGAAGAACTCGCAGTAGTAAGACTCAAAGTTCCAGACCTGAATCCCAAACTGGCGCAGCAAGCTGTGGAGTATGTCCAAAAACTACGCAAAGCGGATATGCGCAAGTCACCGTCCATCAGCGAGACATTGGATTGGGCGAATGCGCTTGTGGCGTTGAACGCGTCCAATTTGGATAAGGATATTTTAGAAGATACGCTTTCGGTCTTGCTAAAACATGAAGCCGATCTGCAAAAGGCAAAGCGGCAGTTGAATGCTCCCCCGCCGCAACAGCCGAAGCCAAGAAATTATGATGAGTTTGGAAGGTTTTCTAAAAATTAATTTTTCGTAAGGGGCGGGGCTCCCTCGCCCCTTGATTTCCATTTGGGCGGGAAACCCCGCCCCTACGAGGTAATTACCAATTGGAATCCCGTATCTTACAGTTAATTGCAGCGTTGCGCGCCAGCGGGGTGCGCGTGTCACTCGCGGAATCGGCCGAAGCATTTTCGGCGGTTGACTTAATGGGGATTCAAGACCGCGAACAATTCCGTTTGTCTTTGCGCGCTACACTGATAAAAGATGTAAAGGATATTCCCCCCTTCGAAAAATTATTTCCGCTCTTCTTCGGGTCGGGACAGCCGCCAGAGATGGGAGGCAATCCGATGGATGATCTATCGCCCGAAGAAATTCAGATGCTGGCAGAGGCGTTGAAGCAATTCGCGGAGCAACTCCGTCAGCGGATGGAAAGGCTGATGAATGGCGAACAACTGTCCCGTGCGGAGCTTGAAGCGCTCGGTCAATTAGTCGGATTAAATCAGGCAGACAATCTCAGTTATCAAAACTGGATGACCAGCGCATGATGCGCGCGATGGCGTTCCCCGAAGTCAAAAAGCGATGAAGGAATTGATGGAGCAGCTCGCGCAGATGGGCATGAACCGCGAACGCATCGAACAGATCCGCAAACATGATCCAGCAAAATATGCAGGGGATGCGGGACAGATGGAGCAGTTCGCGGGCGAACGCATTGCCGAAAATTTAAGCGAGAAGCCGCGCGGCGAAAACATTGATAATCTGATGAACCGTCCGTTCGAAGCGTTGTCTGATTCTGATAAACAACTTTTACAGCGCGAAGTGAAGAAGCTCGCCGCCGCGTTGCGCACCGCATCGCACTGCGACAGAAACGAGCCAAGAGCGGACAGATGGATGCGAAGGCGACCATCCGCGCGAGTTTGAAATATAACGGCGTGCCGATGGAAATTAAATTTCGCAATCGTATTCACAAACCGAAAATCGTGGTCATCTGCGATGAGCACGTCCATGCGTTTTGTTCTGAGTTGATGTTGAGTTTTCTTTTCGCTCTGCAGGGACAAGTGCGCAAGACCCACGCCTTCGCGTTCATCGATCATCTCGAATCCATCTCCGAAGATTTCAGCGGCTCGAATGCGGACGAAGCGATCCAGTCTGTTTTGTGGCGTATGCCCAGCGGTCACTACAACACCGACCTCGGTTACGCATTGAATAATTTCAACGATGATTATATGGATACGCTGAACAGCGGGACGACTCTCATCATCGTTGGGGATGGACGCAACAACTACAATGATCCACGCCTCGACATTTTCTCGCGCATGTCCCGCCGATCCACGCGAACCATTTGGCTGAATCCTGAACCTCGGGTCATGGCACGGTGACAGTGACATCCAAAAGTACGCGCCGCTATGCGATGTGTTGAAGGTCGGCAATTTTAAGAGAGTTGGCAAATGCGGTGGATACGCTCATGGTGGGATGATTTTTGTAATTCAAGATTTTACTGTTTCCCTTTGCTCGACCAAAATTATTCCTGTTTCAAAAGATTGACCTTTGGGGATATTATGATAATATTGCCCGCATTACTTATAAATCAACCCACGCTAAAATAATTAAAAATAAATTTTGTTCAACCCAACAAAATCATCAATGCCAAATTCTTGCAGGATATTTCTGTGGCAAAACTCGCGGTTTCCCCATTATCAAAAAATAATGGGGATTTTTGTATTCCCAAGTATTAACTTACATCTTTGTGTATAGAGTTGATTGTCCAGGGTCTGGAGATCAGCTTAACCTTAAATCAATTCAACAAGAGGAGAGATGATGAAACACATAAAGGGATCGCAGCGATCATAAGCCTTGCAGCCGTAATCGCCGCAATCGTATTTGTCAGCAGGCCATCCGCGCCTACCCCAGTTTGCCCCCTTGGCGCCAAACGGTGAAGGTGTGACCGTAGGCGGTTCGGATAAATCCTCCGGGAAAAGGCAGTGATGATCAAGAGGAAGCAGTCACGGGATCAAGAACGATGTTTCCGCGCCATTAAGCTCCATCATCCGATCGAAGCGGAAAGAATGCGCAAGACGCGGATATGAATAAAATCTTCACCCTGCCCGGCCGCGGAACCACCATGAACTTGAACGCCCCGCTTGAAATGGATGCCGCTTTGCAGGCTGCCCCTATCTCTCCGAATGCGCCGGTCACTATCGCAAATTTTGAAGGCGTCTCCAACATCAGCGGTGTTTTGCCGCCCGATACCAACGGCGACGTTGGTCCGAATCATTATATGCAGTGGGTCAATCTTAGCTTCGCCATTTGCAGCAAGACCGGCGCGCTTCTCTATGGACCTGCGGCAGGCAACACATTATGGGCTGGATTCGGCGGCGTCTGTCAGACCACCAACAACGGCGACCCGATCGTACTTTACGATCAACTTGCTGACCGCTGGATGGTGAGCCAATTTGCCGTCCCCGGCGGCGCATCCGGGTATCATCAGTGCATCGCCGTTTCTCAAACCGGTGATCCAACCGGCGCATGGTATCGCTACGACTTCCTGTGGAGCAATACCAATATGAACGATTATCCCCACTTCGGCGTTTGGCCTGACGGCTACTACATGGCAGTGCATGAGTTCGCGAATGCCGCGACCTGGGCTGGTCAGGGCGTAGCCGTATTCGAGCGAGACAAGATGCTCCAAGGTCTCCCCGCCCGCATGGTCAAGTTCAACCTGTACAGCACCGACCCGAACATGGGCGGTATGCTCCCGACCGATCTCGACGGTCCCGCGCCTGCCGCTGGAACCCCGAACTATTTTGTTGGAGCCTGATGATAATGCCGGCGGCTTCCCGCAGGATCAGGTTCAAATTGGCATTCCATGTTGACTGGTCGAATACAGCCAATTCAACATTCTCACGGGTAGCCGCACTCGCCACCGCCGCATTTGACTCGAATATGTGTAACGGTGCGCGCCTGTATTCCACAATCGGGCACGACTGCCAAATTGGATGCGATCGCTGACCGCGCCATGTACCGCGCTCAATACCGCAATTTTGGTGGTTACGAAACGATCATGCTGAACCACACTGTGGATGCAACCAGTACGGATCGAGCCGGGATCCGCTGGTATGAACTTCGCAACACAGGCGGTACAGGCTGGGGCATTAATCAACAAAGCACCTTCTCACCGGACGCCACTCATCGTTGGATGGGCAGTGTCGCAATGAACAGCGCCGGCGACATCGGACTTGGTTATTCAGCTTCCAGCTCGACAATGTTCCCAGCATTGCGCCAACAGGCCGCCTCGCTACCGATCCGCTCAACAGCATGACTCAGGGTGAAGGCACCTAATCGCAGGTACTGGCGCGCAGACACATACAGCCGCACGCTGGGGCGATTACTCCATGCTTTCCGTTGACCCGGTCGATGACTGCACCTTCTGGTTTACCAGTGAGTATGTACAGACGACTGGTTCGGCCCCGTGGCGACACGCATTGGCTCCTTCAAACTTGCTAACTGTGCTGCTCCTGGACCCACACCCACTCCTGGACCAACCAACACACCCTTACCTCCAACCAACACTCCGATTCCGCCCACACCGACCAATACACCATTGCCGGTAACCAATACTGGCTTCCGGACTCCAAGCGCGAATGCGGCTGTAACCACCAGCGCTGGCGATAACAATGGCTATCAGACCACGCCAATCAATGCATACCTGGCTGACGGTTTGTTCGCAGTAGATACAAGCAGTGGAACGAACAACAACACCAACTGCACAAACAACGGTAAGGATAAACATCAATTCTATAACTATAATTTCAGCACGCCGGGCGCGACTGCAATTAATGGCATTGAAGTGAAACTTACTGGAAAGGTGAACAGCACCACCAGTTCGCCAAAATTCTGTGTGCAATTGTCATGGAACGGTGGAACAACCTGGACGACAGCCAAATCCACCACAACCCTGAGCACCACGAATTCCACATACACACTCGGCACCTCCGCTGACACTTGGGGGCATGCCTGGCTTCCAACCGAACTTTCCAACACGAACTTCCGTATTCGCATCATCGATGTCGCTGGTTCATCGGCGCGCACCTTCTCACTTGATGCAGTGTCGGTACAGGTGACCTATCATTAATCCGAAATAGTTTCCGTGTAAGAATAAAAAATGGATGTGCTCGAAAGGGCACATTCATTTTTTGTCGTTTTCATAAAACATTAAATTTTTTATCAGCCTCGCCAACCCAAGGTCAGCACACATCACTCAACGATCAATATAATACTAAATAAGATGGACGGCATCTTGCATGGGGGGTTGGATTTTAAGCAAAGCGGATCTCCATTCGCATTCAGGATGGCGGTGCCTGGGCTCTGAGCTATATAAATTCCTGTGCACCTTGGATTACTGTCACACCCAGCTCACGCTGAAGCACATCCCGAGATCAACTTCGACTGTCCACTCGTAAACATCCGATCCAAGATTAAACAGGAAATTTTCGCCAATATGCATTGTAAAAAAGTCTTGCCGTTCTCTGATAGAGAGACCCGCTGGCAGAAAGGTTAGCGACCGATATTGGAGTTGCCTCACCATTATTTGTCGTGGAAGGAGGTAAGCCAACCCACAGGACCACCCCCCTGTCCCGTCGTGACCACTGCTCCTGACTGGGTCATTGCCACTGTCGGTATTGTTTCAGGCTGAGCAGATTGAAAGGGCACACAGGCAGTTATAAGCATGGTCAAGACAACAATAAAAGTGAAAAGTTCCGTATTCATTCGTTTTCTCCTTAAACTACTATTTGATAATGACGATATAAACAGAAAAAAGTTCCATCGCATGCCCCATTTTACACCCGGCGAATCACGAACAAAACGGGGATGTCAGGAACTGTCTATAAGCAGTTGAATTATTAAAATCTCCTTGTTATCCGCCATTTTAATTGTATGATTACATCAATAAATATCCCAAATAGCATGGAAGCTAACAAATGGCGAAAATATTAATCGTAGATGATGATGTAAAGGTGACAACTTTATTGAAAAGATATCTTTCCTCTGCAGGGCATGAAGTCACGGCCATTAATGACAGCTCAAAGGCTATTCAGGCTGCAGACAAAGTTCGACCAAACCTCTTTATTTTTGACATGATGATGCCTCAACCCGATGGGTACAGGCTTTGCGGATTGATCCGCGCAAACCCAATTTATCAGCACACACCGATCTTGATCATTACAGCCCTAGATTATAGCAACAGCAAGGCAGCTTCCTTTGGCGCGGATGATTACCTCACAAAACCATTTGACCTCGATGAACTTGGGCCAAAAATTCAATTTCTATTAAATAAAACCAGGATTGTATAGACGTAAGTGAAGAAAAAATCCCCGTCAAAGAGCCGCGGGGGATTTTCATTCAATAATAGATCGATTCACTGTTATATCAAGCCATGTTTCCCACGCGCCCAATTCCGTACTTCGCGGATATGATCCGGGGTTGTGCGGCAGCATCCCCCGATAATGACAGCTCCATTTTCAAACCACTCTTTTGATTGTTTTCCAAATGCGTCACAAGAAGTTTCTCCATGCCAGGTGTTGGCAATGGGGTCATATACTTCTCCAGAATTGGGATAAACAATAACAGGCTTATTCGTATTTCTCTTAATTTCACGGATCAGTGAAGGGATATATAGGGGGGGATGTGCAATTGATTCCGATCGCCACAGCCTGTGGAAATTGTTCCAGCCATTTCGCACAATCTGATATTTTTTCGCCATTGCATATATGCTCATCCTCTTTGCACTGAAGCAAAACCACGCAAAAGTGTTTGGGAATTCGCTCAGCAATTTGACCAATGCCTGGGCTTCGATCAAACATGGGATGGTCTCACAAGCTAAAAGGTCCGCACCTGAAGCAATGAGCGCTTCGACGCGCGGACGGTGGAAGTCTATCAATTCCTGCTCGGTCAGTCCATAGTCGCCACGATATTCAGAGCCGTCCGCGAGAAATGCGCCATATGGACCGACAGACGCCGCGATCAGCGGCCGCGCCCTGATCAGTGCGATTTTTTCGTCAGACCAAAATTCATCCCGCGCGGCTTGTGCGATCTGCACAGATTTTTTCATCAAGTCAATGGCAGCATCTCTGTTAAGACCTCTGCGGGCGAACCCTTCAACGGTGGCTTGATAGCTGGCAGTGATCGCTAAATCCGCGCCTGCGTTGAAATAATCCAGATGCACCTGGTGGATCAGTTCTGGCTGTTCCATCAATACTTTGGCAGACCAGAGCGCGTCGTTCAAGTCACAACCGCGCCGCTCTAACTCTGTGGCAAGCGCGCCATCCACAATTGCGACGGGATATTTTTCCAAAATAGTTTCAATCGGATTCATAAAGTTCCTTTTATTGCCAGGGTAATTTTTGCAAGTCCACGTTGCCGCCACTGATGATCACACCAATCTTGAGTCCGCTCAGGTCAATTTTCTGTTCCCAAAGCACACCGACCGCCACAGCGGAAGATGGCTCGATGATGATCTTGGCGCGCTCCCAAACATATTTCATCGAATCGATAATGCCGGCCTCGCTCACAGTTACGATCTGTTCCACGCGCTGCGGGATGATGGGAAAGGTCAAGGAACCAGTCGCCGCAATGGATGTACCGCTTAATAAACCGCCGCCGCCAACTGGCGCAATGATCACATCCAGATCAGGGACATCCTGCAGCAGTTCCAAAGCCGCCGTGCCCTGACCTGCGATCACGCGCTCATCATTATAAGGATGTACAACGGTCGCACCCGTATCATGCCTGATCTGTTCCAATGTACTTTCTCTGGCCTGAAGTGTCGGCTCACAAAACGTGATCAAGCCGCCGTAGCCAGCCACTGCATTTTTCTTCACTGAAGGAGCATTGTTCGGCATCACAATATAAGCAGGTATCCCGCGCATACGCGCCGCAAGCGCCAACGCCGCCGCGTGATTGCCCGATGAATGCGTACAGACTCCGTGTGCAGCTTCCTCATCACTCAAGGAATAGACCGCATTACACGCGCCACGGAATTTGAATGCGCCTACTTTCTGCAGGTTTTCACACTTGAGAAATACCTGCGCGTCCACTTGTTGATTTAAACTTGAATTTGTAATTACAGGAGTACGATGCGCATGGGGTCGAATCCGTTCTGCGGCTTTGAGGATGTCATTTAGTGTAGTTGCCATAGACTCTCCTTATGTATTCTGGATAAGTTCCAACGGGTCTTTCATCTTTGAAATAAATACCAGGCTAATCACCAGAAACCCAACTGCAACAAGCAATGCAGGCGTAAAAGAGCCGTCGGAATTCTTCAATGCCTCCATAAAGAAAACGAAAACTACTGAAGCCTGCCCAAAGAGTTGAATAAGACCATTCGATGTGCCTTCGGGAGTTGGATGTGTCACCTCGGCAGTATATTGCATAATGACCGGCATGGCGCTCGTCAGAAAAAATCCCAGCACAAAAGCGGAAGCAAATAACAGCGCGGAGGTGGTCGCAAATGTTAATCCGATCAACCCAGGAATCGCGCCGATGAACGCGACATAAAGATAGAACTGACGCTTGTGCTGCTTGTCAGACAGAGCAGGGATCACAACCGCTCCGATCACGCCGCCAACGATCATCAATGCGCCAAGTGTACCTGCATCTGTAGGACTGAAGCCGCGCGGGCGGATGATATTCTCAACCCAGGTGGTCACCCCATTGAAGATACCCAATCCCACAAACGTGATTGCCAGTCCGTACCAAAATACTTTTACAGTGAACGCATGCTTCAAACCGTCCAGCATCAACGCGCGGACTTCCTGTCCGGGCGGGCAAGGCGGCGTTGGCGGAGTCTCGCGCGAGAAAATAATAAATAAGACTGCCGAAACAGCGGCGATACTGCCATAAACAACTTGTATCGTGGAAATAGCCAGGCTTTCCATGAGAATGGGAGTCAGAACCATGCCCAGCGCAGTACCGACCAAACTTGCCAGTGTTACCAACCCAACCGCAGTGGCGCGTTCTTCGAGGGCAAACCAATTCGCCGGGACTTTTGTCCACGTGTTGAGCAGGAATGGCTGAGCGGCGGCGATGCCAAAGGTACTCCACAAAACCAGCGCGTAATTTGTTCCAGCCGCGCCGCGCAGGATGCCAAAGATGCCCATCATGACCGCGCCAATACTGACCGCCAGCCGAAATCCATAAGTATCAATGACCCATGAAACAGGGATCGACAGCGGAATGAATGCGATCATAAATGACATGGACAACAAGCCGATCTGTAAATCGTTCACGCCGTAAAAAGCGGCGGCTGGACCTGTGATCGGCGCGTAGGAAATCCACAGGATCTGGATGGTAATGTTCACGAGCATGAAAACCGCCAACACCGCCCAGCGATAGGGATAGATCTTATATTGTGTTGTCATGATTGATCCTTGTAATGTCTACGCCATTGCTTCATCGGAAAGAGCACCCTCCTCGCAAAGACGAGATTAGTACCCTTTTTCAAAATCAACTCGATACTTAAGCGGTTTGCCTTCCAAGAGCAGTTCATAATTTTCAATGAATATATTCGTAATGTCTTCCGCCAGACTTGGGGCGGCCGTATGAAAGGTCATAAGCAAATTAGGTGCCGTCCAAAATGGGTGATCCTCTGGAAGCGGTTCCTGTTCAAAGACATCTAACACCGCACCCGCAATTTTGTTCTGATTTAGCGCGTCGAGCAACGCAGATTCATCCAGTGCGGGACCACGGCCGACATTGATCACAAGTGCATGTACAGGCAGGACATGTAGCAAATCCCCGTTGATGATCTTTCGTGTGTCGTTGGTGTTCGGCAGGATGTTGACGAGATAATCGAGTCCGCTTGCAAACTTTAACAGATCATCTCCGTGAAAATAAGTATCGACATGAGCACTTATTTCGCTGTCCCGTGTATATCCGCGGACGTTCATGCCGAAGAATTTTGCTGTGAGTGCGACTTCAGCGCCGATCGAACCGACGCCCAACAAGCCGATGGTCTTTCCACGCAGGGTTCCTGTATCCGAGTCTTCCCATTGTTTGTTCATTTGAGCTTCGTGTCTTTGAAATATTTTTCGTTCATGCGCGAGAAGATAACCAATGACATATTCAGACATCAGTCCGCCAAAGACACCGCGCGCATTGGTTAGGATGTAATCACGGCGCGAAGCGGGACCGACCAAAGGCTCGATCCCTGCCCAAATGGACTGTGCCCAGGTCAAGGCGGGGAGAGAGGCGAGCGCAACTTTGATCAGGCTGGGTTCTCCCAGAATGATATCCACATCTTGGGATGGCTGATCAACAATTTCCAGTCCATCAAAATGCGCCTCTTCGATCAAAGCATGATATTTCTTTTTATCCTGCGCAAGAATTAATAGTTTATGACTCATTGACATTCCTTCAAAACAGTTTCAAAGCGACCTAATGCATCATTGATCACATCCTCGGTATCAGCCATAGAAGTATACATACGCGAGCCTGCGAGTGTTACCAATCCATTCGCCATGTAAGCCGCACCCATCTCTTCCATCATGTGCTTGCGCGGTTTGAGTTCTTTCATCAAGCGCAAGGGATGCTTGAAATCGAGCAGCATGGTGCCAGCCGTCTCAAGATGCACGATCGAGCCTTGATTGTATGCGACAAAAGGCAGTGAATATTTTTCAATGATGGCTTGCAAACCTTTCGTGAGTCTGTCGCCGGCCTTGCCCGCGATGACCGCCGCGTTTGTCTTTTCCATTTCAAGAAGGGCGTAATAACCCGCCACGCATGAGAGCGGATTTGCCGAGAGCGTCCCGCCAATATACGCGCGTTCGCCCACGCCGCCAATGCCCGCCGCGAAAGTCGCGATCACATCACGCCGCCCGCCGACACCACCCGCCATGGGATATCCTCCGGAAATACATTTTCCGAATACGGTCAAATCCGGTTTCACATTGTAATAGCCTTGCGCACCGCCCAACCCCAAACGAAATCCTGTGACGACTTCGTCAAAGATCAAAAGGGCTCCGAACTGATCGCAAAGCTCACGGACTTTTTGATTGAAATCTTTTGGAACAGGACGCGTGCCGCTTTCGGGTCCGACGGGCTCAACAATGACCGCCGCTGTACCGCCCCGAAACCTGTTCAAAAAAAGCTGACGCTTCAACGCCCCGAGAGCATTTGGGTAGAACTCGCGGGTTGACGCGCTTGTTCCGCGCGGAATCCCTTTTGCCTCCAATCGCCCCGTGCCCGGGATGTGCAACCCATACACCATCGAGTCACTCCAGCCATGATAGGATCCGCCGACTTTTATGACATATCTCTTCTTCGTAAATGTCCTTGCCGCACGGACTGCCGCCATGACAGCTTCTGTTCCCGAACCAAGCATGCGGAACATTTCGATCGAAGGCATGAAGCGCTGAATAAGCTGTGCAAGTTTTAATTCATATTCATGGAACAGCCCCGTGACAGGTCCGCAGGTTTGCAACATCTCTATCACTTTTTCACGCACAGGCGCGTAATTACTGCCCAAAATAGTCGGTCCGCCTGCCTGAAGAAAGTCTATATATTTGTTGCCATCAGCATCCCAAAGATAAGCGCCATCCGCTTTTTCAACGGCAATTGGGAAAGGGTAATTAAAAGCAAGATTATGCTGCACGCCGCCGGGAATGATCTGTTTGGCTTCGTCGATCAACTGTTTGGAACGCACACACTGGGTGCCAAAATAATTTAGATACTCTGCCATCTTCTCGCGCCGCACAGGGCGGATCGGCTGGCTGATCAGGTTTTCTAGTTTGACATAGACTTCGTCCACGTCGGGGTATTCGGAGATGGCGTATTGTTGGGTCATTTTGTTCCATGTTGTAGGGGTGGAGCAATGCTCCGCCCCTACATGTTAATTTAATTCTGCAAATTTCTTTTCGTCGGCGCGCAGTTTGGCAAACGCAATTTCGCGAATTGGCAAGGGTATCTTTGAAATTTTCTTCTCGGTCATGATCGCGAGTAAATAAGTCAAGGCGCATTTTTCAAGCAAGGCCATATTATGAACGGCCTGCTCCATTGTCCCGCCGAAGACCAGGACACCATGGTTTTGAAGAATAAAAGCATTGTTATTATTCTTCACATTAGCCTTGACTGCGTTTTTTAGGAATCCAGTGCCTGATGGTGCATAAGAAATGATATCCACACTGCGGCCTAAATAGCGCACCTGTTCATCGAACAAGGCGGGAATTGGCATATTGATCAAAGCCAGCGCACTTGCATAGGGCTGATGTGTATGGATGATACAGTACACATCCGCACGAGTCTGATAGACAGCCGCGTGCATCCCGCTTTCAATGGATGGTTTCATTTCTCCTTCGATTTGATGCATGTCAAAATCGAGAATGCAAATATCATCCACTTGCATTTTGGCGTAGTCATAATTGGATGGTGTCACGGCAAACGAATGATGTCCGCTGATGCGAGCAGAGATATTCCCTTCAGTGGCTTTGAGATAGCCGCGTTCGAGCAAGGTATGGCAAATGCTCACAATTTCCTGTTTATGGATCTGATAAGTAGGCATGGCCCCCTCTCAACCGCTGACCAAATGTGCGGGCAAATGCTCAGTCCTGTTTAGATAAGCAACCAGGATCTCATCCTTACGAATGTCAAAGCGGCTGATCGAACAATTATTAAGCAAAAACCACGATTTCATATCATGCGCTCCCTGCCGCCAGGGAAGTTTGAGCATGGCGGAAATCAACCGTACAAAAAAGCCGCCGTGACTAACGAATGCGATCCGTTGCTCGGGCTGTCCATCCCTGTCACCATGACGGGCGATGAGTTCGGCAAGCACCTTGTCGGCGCGGAGTTGGCGTTCCTCCTCCGCTTCAAAGGGACGATTCCACCAACCTGATTCATCATACCCGTCGGGAAGATTCAATTCGGAGAAACTTTTTTCAAAGAATGAACGAGGTCTCCCAGACAGACCTTTAAATTTATCCATTTCTTCACGGGCATACATTCCACCCTCCTCATGGATATCGATCCAGGCAGTAAATGGAACGGTTCCCAATGCGCGGACAGTCGGCGCGGCAGTTGCCACAGCGCGCTCCATTAAGCTGGTGTAGATATGCGTGAATCCAAACCCGTACTGGTTTTGGATATTCCAGACCTTGTCATTGGTGATGTGTTGTTTTTCCTTGAGATATTTTGCAAGATGTTCAGCCTGAGCAATCCCAACCTCTGTAAGAAATGGATCTGGATGCTCTTTGTATTCTGGGTCATTCCAACCTGCGTTGTTGACAGATTGTCCATGACGGATAAAGTAAAGTTCCATATTATGTTCGACCGCCTTGTATGTTGATTACACAGAACTCCGAGGAAACCTGGAGTTCTGGCATTTATCTTCTGATCGTCGCATCCCGCTCTGGACCTACGCCAATCCACTTGACCGGCGCGCCTGCATACTGTTCTATCATTGAGACGTAATCTTTTGCTTCCTGAGGCAATTCATCAAAAGACCTTGTATTGCTGATATCCTGCTGCCAGCCTTTGAATTTTTTGTAAACCAACCCCACACTCTCAAGTCCATAAGCATCCACATCTGCGTAGCGGATATCTTTGCCGTTCAATTGATATCCGACGCAAACTTGGATCTCATCCAAACCGCTCAGCACGTCAAGCTTGGTCAGGCACAACTCGGTCACGCCGCTTAGATCCACTGCGGTGCGGACAATTTCCAGATCCAGCCAGCCAACTCTGCGAATACGCCCTGTGGTTGCAGCAACTTCGCCGAATTTTTTATACACTTCACTTTCAACATCATGGATTTCGGTCGGCAGCGGACCACCGCCGACTCGTGTTGTGTACGCCTTCGTTACCCCGATAACATTTGTGATGTGTTTCGGCGGAATCCCAAGTCCGGCAGAGGCGGCAGACGGAATGGTTGTTGAAGCAGTTACGAAAGGATAAGTGCCCCAATCCGTATCCAAAAAAGTGCCCATGGCTTGTTCAAGCAGGAAGTTCTTTCCTGTCTTCAATCCATCCTGAACCAATGAAAATAATTCACGAATATAAGGCTTCAGTTTCAAATAATATCCACGATAGGCATCGCGCACATCGTCAAACTTCAAGGCTTCTCCGCCCAAAGCAATGATGATCTTATTCTTCAAGGTCAATTGCACCTGTAATCTTTGCTCGAACATATCGCTTGTAAAATCCGTCCAGCGGATGCCGTTATAGCTGACCTTGTCCGCAAAGACAGGACCAATGCCGCGACGAGTCGTTCCCGTGGCACCGGCACCTTTGGCCTCTTCGTACAAACCATCCAAGATCTTATGATATGGCATGATCAAGTGCGAACGCGGCGAAACCCATAATCTGCCATCCACGGCCACGCCAGCCGTGTTGAGCATCTCGATCTCATCGATCAATACCTGCGGGTCAATGACCACGCCACCGCCGATCAAGCCAGTTGTATTTTGCGCAAAGATCCCCGAAGGCACCAAATGAATTTTGAACGTTCCAAAATCATTGATGACGGTATGCCCCGCGTTATTCCCACCGTTGAAGCGCGCCACGTAATCCATGCGCTCCGCAAGAAAATCCACAGCCTTTCCTTTGCCCTCGTCGCCCCATTGTGAACCGATCACTGCTGTAACTGTCATGATTTCTCCTTGTTTGAATTCCAACTCTCTTGCATTTTCCTGCTTGAAGTCAGCGGATCGATCCTCAGCGGGAGTTGGTCCTGTTACCTTTGGGTTGACCAGCCGCCAGTCAAGGATGATCCGCGTCTTATATCCAATGGAATCAACATCAAGCATTATAATTCGGGCGGTTCAATTTCAGAGGAGAGATTATGAAAATATTACCAGACACCGCTTTGACTTATGATGACGTTTTACTTGTACCGCAATATTCCATTGTTGACTCGCGCCGCATGCTTTCCACCCAAACAAAATTGACAAAGAAGATCTCTCTGCAAATTCCGATCGTCTCCGCGAATATGGACGTGGTCACTGAAAGCGAAATGGCGATCGCGATGGCCCGCGAAGGCGGGATTGGGATCATCCACCGTTTTCTTTCCATTGATGAACAAGCCAGGCAAATCCACCGCGTCAAAAAAGCGGAGTCTTTTATTGTTGAAAGCCCGATCAAGATGACCACGGCGCACACAGTTGGCGACATCAAAAAACTTGTGGACGAAACTGGCTCGGGCGGAATTTTGATCGTGGACGCGGAAGGGAAGCTTGTGGGGATCGTGACCACCCGCGATCTATTATTTGAGAATGATGAAAACAAACCCGTCAGCGAATTGATGCAGAAAAATGTGATCACAGGTTCTCCGGAAATATCCCTGAAGGCTGCCGAGAAATTATTGCACGATCACCGCATTGAAAAACTTCCTCTTGTAGATAAAGACGGTAGCGTGACCGGATTGGTCACGCTGAAGGATATTATGAAGATCACGCAATATCCGAAAGCCACGAAAGATTCACGCGGACGATTGATCGTCGGCGCGGCAGTGGGCGTCCGCGACAAAGAGATGCGTCGCGTGGAGGCTGCACTAGCCGCTGGCGCAGATTGCATCGTAGTTGATATTGCCCACGGTGATTCAAATCTTGAAATCGATATGATCAAAAATATTAGAAAACATTTCCCCGATGCTCAGATCATTGGCGGGAATGTGGCAACTGCTGACGGCACAAAAAGCCTGGTCGACGCAGGGGCGGATTGTGTAAAAGTCGGTGTCGGCCCTGGTTCGATCTGCATCACCCGTGTGGTAGCAGGCTCGGGCGTTCCGCAGCTCACCGCTGTAATCGAGTGTGCCAAAGCTGCAGAATCTGCTGGAATTCCGATCATCGCAGATGGCGGCATTCGTCAGCCCGGTGACGTTGCAAAGGCGATCGCTGCAGGTGCACAATCGGTAATGATCGGCTCCATGCTGGCCGGGACAGATGAGAGTCCGGGCATGATCATGACCCGCCGCGGTCATCGCTACAAGGCTTCGCGCGGTATGGCATCCCGTGAAGCGACCATTGATCGAAACCGCAAAGAAGGTAATGACCTGACGCAAGAAGAGATCGAAGAGTATGTTGCCGAAGGTGTTGAAGCTGCCGTTCCATATCGCGGAAAAGTGCGCGAAGTGCTGACCCAATTGATCGGGGGCCTGCAATCTGGCATGAGCTATAGCGGCGCACACAATCTGGAAGAGTTCACCCAAAAGGCGATTTTTGTACGGATGACTGGTGCTGGGTTAAGGGAGTCAGGTCCGCATGATGTGGAAGTATTGGGATAAGAAAAACTCTTAACCACAAAGGCACCGGCACTTGCACCGCACTGCGTTTGGTACAGTGCCGGTGAGGTGCACAAAGGAAAAACCTGAAAAAAAAAATTCGTAATGCTTTGTGACACTTTGTGATAAAAATAATGGAGACTACCATGACCAAACAAGATACATCAGCCTGGATCGAGAAGGATAAAAAGCAATTACATCCTGTTTACCATCCCAAGTCACATGCCAATCCTTTGGTAATTGAGCGCGGCGAAGGCGTCTGGCTATACACAACCGATGGGGAAAAAATACTCGATGGCATGGCAGGACTGTGGAATGTCAATGCCGGATATGGGCGCGAGGAACTAGCTAAAACAGCATATGACCAAATGAAGGAACTGGCATTTACATCCAACTTTTCGGGCATGACCAATCTGCCTTCGATCCGACTTGCCGATAAACTCGCAGGGTTCGCCTACGAAGGCTTGAATACAACTTTCTTTACATCCGGCGGATCAGAAGCAAATGATTCCGCTTTCAAGACCGCGCGTTATTACTGGAAGCGAAAAGGCAAACCCGGTAAATATAAAGTGATCGCCCGCAAGGGTTCCTATCACGGTATTACCCTCGCCGCGACATTTGCCACCGGACTTGAAAAATATCATGGCATGTTCGGACCTGCTATGGATGGATTTATCCACATCCCTGCGCCAAATCCATATCGGTACGAGGGTCAACTAAAAGTTGGCGAGAGCGTTGGTCAGGCTGCGGCGCGCGAATTGGAAGAGGCAATCTTGCGTGAAGGTCAGGATACGGTAGCGGCGTTCATCGCCGAACCCATTATGGGTGTGGGTGGCGTTGTGATTCCCCCCGCCGACTATTTCCCGCTGATTCGCCAGATCTGCGACAAATACGAGATCCTTTTTATTGCCGATGAAGTCATCACAGGCTTTGGAAGGACTGGTGAATGGTTTGCGCTAAAGCACTGGAATGTTAAACCCGATATTCTTTCTTTTGCAAAAGCCATCACGAGTGGATACGCGCAGCTAGGCGGAATTCAGATCACTGATGAGATCCGCCAGACTATGGAAACCGCCGCAGATACGGAAACTTACATGCACGGCTACACTTATTCTGGTCATGCCATGGCATGCGCCGTTGGGTTAAAAAACCTCGAGATCATGGAACGTGAAGAATTCCCGAAACGCGCGCGCGAACTGGGCAAACGCCTGCTTGAGGGGCTGAAAACAATGACGGAATTCTCATTTGTCGGCGATGTGCGCGGAATTGGTCTGGTCTGCGGCGTGGAAATTGTCTCCAACAAGGAATCTAAAACAGCTGACCCCGCCATGACCATGAAGATATTCAAAGCTGCGCAGGAGCATGGCTTGCGCTCCCGTCCGCTTGGGAATACATTAGCCTTCTCTCCCCCGCTTTCCATCACGGAAGATGAAGTGGACGAGATCATCAAACGTCTCGGCGCTGCGATGGATGGGGTTGCATAGTATCTCCAAATAAATGTTTTCTAGGAATTTATGTCTGTATACCTACACGATATTCCACTTTCACAAGCTCAATCACGTTTGCGCCAGGCCTTGCAAGAGGCTGATCTTTGGCATTTACTTGGCGTTGAATCGATCCCGCTCGATGAAAATGCCCTGGGTCGAATTACTGCCGAACCGATTTGGGCGGAGATTTCCTCGCCGCACTATCACGCCTCAGCGATGGATGGTTTCGCCTTGCGCGCAATCTCCACAAATGGCGCGATGCCGTCCACGCCCATCAGTTTATTTATTGGTTCCGAAGCACAGTATGTTGATACAGGTGACCCGCTCCCAGAGTGGGCGAACGCGGTCATTCCAATCGAGAATGTGGAATCACTCGATGAGAATGGTCAAATCACAAAAGATATTCGGGGCCCCAAAACTATTCGTATTCGCGCAGCGGTCGCGCCCTGGAGTCATGTCCGCCCGCTGGGTGAAGATATTGTAGCGACTCAACTTGTTCTGCCAGCAGGACACTCCCTGCGCCCAGCGGATCTAGGTGCAATCGCCGCCTCTGGACATCAAACCATACGCGTCGCACGCAAACCGAAAGTTGCGATCCTGCCAACTGGCACGGAACTGGTCCCGATCGGATCCAAACTAAAATCCGGTGACATCCTCGAATACAACTCCCTTGTTATCGCCGCGCAGATTAAGAACATGGGCGGCGAGCCAACCCGATACCCGATCACAAAAGATAATTTTGATTCGATCTGTGATGCGGTTGTGGAAGCCGCGCAAACGCATGACCTAGTTCTCTTGAACGCTGGCTCCTCCGCAGGCGCAGAAGATTTCTCGTCAAAGGTGGTTGAAAAGCTTGGCGCACTTTTAGTTCATGGAGTAGCTGTCAGGCCTGGCCACCCAGTGATTCTTGGGACCATTGCAAGAAACAAGGCGCACCCCATTACAGGTGGGCAATCCCAAATTATGGGGAGAATGCCTCGGGAAAGAATGACGCTCACAATGACATAATTCCCATCATCGGAGTACCGGGCTACCCGGTCTCCGCTGCATTAACAATTGATATTTTTGTTGAATCGATCATTGCGAAATGGCTTGGGCGCCCGCCAATTGAGCTCCCCACCGAGACAGCAGTACTGACAAGAAAGATCGTTTCACCCGCAGGCGATGATGATTTTGTGCGTGTGGCAGTCGGCAAGGTGGGAGATAAACTTCTTGCCGCGCCATTGTCCCGCGGAGCAGGCGTCATCACTTCGCTGGTGCAGGCGGATGGACTCGCATTGATCCCAAGCGGCGTGCAGGGATTGGAAGCGGGTGAACTGGTAAAGGTCCGCATGTATCGAACCAGGACAGAGATCGAAAAAACGATCTTCTGCATTGGTTCGCATGATATGACCCTCGACCTGCTTGCGCAATTCCTCGCGGGACATAACCGCAGATTGGCATCTGCCAATGTCGGCTCGCAGGGCGGTCTGGTTGCGTTGCGCCGCGGAGAAGCGCATATGGCAGGCTCACATTTGCTTGACCCGAGTGATGGTACCTATAACATATCATACATCCGCCAATACATGCCGAACATGAATGTGAAGGTGGTCGCGTTGGTGGGACGGGATCAGGGGTTGATCGTTAAGAAGGGAAACCCAAAGGGCATAAAAAATCTGGAAGACCTCATCAACAACGGGCAGACTCCGAAGCGGGAGATCCAGTTCGTGAACCGCCAGCGCGGAGCAGGCACACGCGTCCTGCTTGATTATCATATGAACTTAAGAAGCATAAACCCTGATTCCATCCTCGGCTACACTCAGGAAGAATATACGCATCTGGGAGTTGCGGCAGCGATCGCATCAGGGCGCGCCGATTGCGGACTTGGAATCGCCGCCGCCGCACAAGCCCTGGAACTAGATTTCATCCCGTTGTTTCAAGAGCGCTACGACCTGGTCATACCAAAACAACATGCGCGCAGCGAATTATTGTCGCCTCTCTATGAACTCTTAACTGACTCGGGGTTTCGCGGAGCTGTTTCTCAATTGATGGGGTATGATGTGTCTGTAATGGGTAAGATTATTTTGGAGGATTAAATGTCTGAAGGATTGATCATTGACGACAACCGTCAAACAGCAGACGCACTGCAACAAATGCTAAATCTGCTGGACCTGCCAACGCAGGTTGCCTATGGGTCAAGCGCAGCACTAAATGCACTGGGAAAAATCATTCCACGTTTTGTTTGCCTTGATATAAATATGCCCGGCGTGGACGGCACCGGAAGTACTTGCCTATATTCGCCGTGAACCGCGCTTGATGAAAGTACCGGTCATCGTAATCACAGCCGATGATCAACCAGAGACCCGCCAGCAAGTCCTAAAAGGCGGCGCGCAGGCAATGTTGATCAAACCTGCAACCATTGACGCGCTTGAAAGTGCGTTGAAAAAAGCTGGAATCATCAGAAGATAAAAACATCTATTAAGCGATTAAGGCGCAGGCCAGGGAATATCAAACGGCTGTGAATAACCATGTTTTTCCACTGTGTATAACTGACCATAAGAAGGTGCAGAACAGCCCGATTCATCCTTAACGGTGTAGCTTGTGCTGTATTGATCGGGGTATGAGAAGGTCCACCACAACAGGAATCCATTTTGGCAGACAAATGCCTCAATAAAATAGCCGCGATCCTTATCCACAGTCATAACCATTTGTTCCCAATTAATAGTAACCTGATCGCCGTTGCGAACAGCAGTGACGTTATGCGGCGGTCCGTATTGATTACTGCCTATGGTTTGCAGGTTGGGAATGGTTTTGACAATGCTGCTAATATCTCCCGCCAGATCCACAACTGACGGAGCAACCCAGCATTGATATTCGAGTTTGTCAAATTTGATGCGCAGCCAGTTACTATAGACCGCCCTTTCTCGGACTGTGCCGGCATCTCCGACAGCCAGGTCAGCAGCGTGAAGATACGCAACAGCAGGGCCGTAGCGGCAATGCGCCTGTTTATTGACAGTCACAGACGGAAAGGCAAATGTCGGCGCAGGGGTGATAGTTGGGGTGAATGTGATCGTCGGCGTGAATGTAAAGGTGGGTGATGGTATTTGTGTGGATGTTGGCCTTGCCTCAGGGATCTTTGTCCATGCAGCGGATGTGGAAGTGATGGTAGTAGGCGTTAACATCGCCTGCTCTGCAGGAGACAGTCCACAAGCACAAAGTAGGAATAGAATGACCAGTAAACCGATTACCTGTTTTTTCATTTGAAGTTATCCAGCAAGGCGACTATATTTTCACCCAAAGCAGCATTGGCGTAGCCGCCTTCCATCACAATGGCAGACGGAAGTTGAAGACTGGCGATGCGCTTACCAATTTCAGCAAACCCGCCGCGAGTCACCTTGAATTTCCCAAGCGGATCATTTTCGAAGGTATCCATCCCAGTGGATAAGACTAGATAATTCGGTTCAAAATCTCGTATCATGCCAAGCGATTCGTCCAATACGGCCAAGTATGCGCCATTTTCAGTACCAGCAGGAAGCGGGAAATTCCGATGATAGCCAAGTCCCTCACCCGCACCTGTTTCATCCGCGTAACCGATGTAGTGTGGATATTCATAATCAGGATCGCCGTGAATGGAAATGGTCAAGACGTCCTTGCGTTCGTAAAATATATCCTGTGTTCCATTGCCGGCATGATAGTCAATGTCAAGCAAGGCAACCTTCCCTTTAGATGAAAGCCAGTTTGCGGCAACGGAGGCATTGTTGATGAAGCAATATCCGCCGGCGTAGTCAGTACCCGCGTGGTGCCCGGGTGGACGGCATAATGCGAATGATGAATTTGGGAGAATGGATGATGAAGTTGAACGGGAAACAAATTCAACAGCACCAAGAGCGCAATTGGCTGAAGTCAATGCTGCAGTATAGGTGTGTTCAACAATGCAGGCAGATAAGTCCATCATAAAATAACCCGCCTTGCCGAGCAAAGTGCTTGGGACATGCGGCTTGCGCCGTAATGCAAAGGTCGCCGGCAAAAAGGCGTGCGTCTCAGGTGAAATCGCAACTTCGGGGTCAGAATCCAGCCACTCGGTCCAGCAGGATGCGAGGAAGCTGATGTAATCCTTATCGTGCACCGCGAGGATCGGAGCGAGTCCAAAATCATCAGGCTCCACAATTTCAGCCCAATCCGTTTTATTCAAGGCTGTTAGTATCCTATCCATTCGGTCCGGGTTTTCGAGATAAGGCACGCGCTTCCCCCCGTCAAAAACCTCAAATGGCGGATAATGTTTTCGATGTGTCTCGCAGTAAAATATTTTCATGGTAAGACAATTTTACCCGCAAGCGTCCAAGTGGCGGAGGAACGATGGAACTATTTGAAACGATCAATACAAGATATTCAGCGAAAAATCTCAAGACAGATGCCGTACCGCGGGACATGCTCGAAAAAATATTAGACGCCGGCAATCACGCGCCGAATCATTACAGGGTCAGACCGTGGCGTTTGTTTGTTTTGAGCGGGGGTTCGCGCAATAAACTTGGGGAGGTGAGGGCCGCTTCACAGCTTGACCGTATGCCTGATGCGCCGAAAGAAGCAATAGACAATATCCGCGCATTGCCGCTCCGCGCGCCAGTCATTATCACCGTTGGCGTGGAAAAACCAGTGGAAAAGAAAGTGATCGGGGAGGAAAATATTGCCGCAGTTTCCGCCGCCTGCCAAAATATTTTATTGGCCGCACACGCTCTGGGACTCGGCGCGATCTGGCGAACTGGCGAATGGGCGCGCGATGCAAAGGTGAAGGAATTCTTTGGCCTGGCAGAAGATCAAACGATTTCCGGGTTCATATATATAGGATACCCAGAGATTGTCACAGAATCGGCCGTAAGACCATCTTTTGAAGACCGCACGACCTGGATGGAGTAACAAAAATGGACTGGCCAAAACCAGTCCATTTTTGTTTTGCTATCTTCCCACCAACTCCATCAATATATCTGGCCTATCAGTCATGATACCATCCACGCCCCAGCTGATCAATTTTTGCATGGTTTCCTTGTCATTGATCGTCCACACCTCAACCGCAAGTCCGCGTGCGTGGGCTGCCCTGACAAACGCTTCTGTCATGATAGTAATTCCGCCGGATTCTTCGGGGACTTGAAGGGAGAGAAATTTGGGTGAATAAAATCCTGAAAGAAAAGCCTTGCTTAACAGAACAAATACCGTGGTTTCCTGCTTCGCGCTTGAAGTAGCCACATCAGGACATTCCGCGCGAAACTCCTTTATCTTGTCATCATAGAACGACGCAACCAGAACTTTATCCTGCATTTCGTATTTTCGGATAAGGTCGCAGAATGGTTTAACCATCGAGGCGTTGGATTTTTTGATCTCAATCGTCATATGCTTTTCAGGGAAAGCCTGGAAAACTTCCTCCAAAGTGGTCACGGTGATACCCTGCCCACGGAATGGGAAGGTCTTACCTTCATCCAGCGACCAGCCAAAACCTGCGTCAAGCCGCTTAAGTTCTGCAAGCGTCATGGATTCGATCTCGCCTGTGCCGTCTGTAGTGCGGTCCACTTTCTCATCGTGCATGAGAACAAGTACGCCATCCCGGGAAATATGGATATCCATCTCAAGTACATCCACGCCTAATGCCGCAGCATTTTGATATGCAAAAAGCGTGTCACCAGGCCAGACCTCATCTCCGCCCTGATGAGCGATAACCAGCGGATAATTCATATCATCCGAGTAATAAGCTCTTTCAGGTGCGGGGTTTGATGTGAGGCGTAAGAAAACAACAATTGCAAATAGAAATATAAGTATCTTGTGCCAGGCTTTAAGCGTCATATATTTTCTCCTCAATAGGCTGGGATTAATTTTACCGCAATCATTTTTTCATTTGACATGTATTATCTTTTCACGTATAAGTGGCGTATCCATAACATATCGGAGGAAAACATGCTGGCATTAAGTTTGTTGTCTGAAGGCGGGGCAGGTCCTGATACAAGTTTGTCGTTATTGTTGTACATCGGCATCGCGTTCTTTTTTCTGATTATCACCGTCGGGTGGCTGAGCAGCAACACAAAACAGGATCAAGCCGAGGTGACGCAGGAATCGAAAGGAATTCCCCAGGTGGGCAAAGGCGGACCCAAGTCCAAATAACCATGAAAAAGAAATATTTGTTATATCTAATCTTGGTCTTGAGCTGGGTAATACTATGGGGATGCGCCACCACCAGTTCGAACGCGAATGCGGATGTAATCGGCACGCTGACACCTGTCCCACCTGACTTTGCAGGTCAGACCAATCCATTTGGCGAAGAAGCCGCAGTCGCAGGCGCGGCAGTATTCAAAAATAATTGCGAATCCTGTCATGGGAGACAAGGCCATGGCGATGGTCCCGCGGGCACTGCGCTTGTTCCTGCTCCGAAAAACCTGGCTCTGCTCCAGACAATGACCGGTGACGATTATTTGTTCTGGCGGATATCCTTCGGCAAAGATGGCACTGCCATGATCGCCTGGAAAGATGTTTTGACCGAAGAACAGATCTGGCAGATCATCGCGTTCATTCGAACGCTCGAATAGTAATAATTTCTCAGTAATGAAAAGCGGCGTTCTCTAAATAGAGAGCGCCGCTTTTTTCCTAAATCAATGCTTTTATTCTTTTTGACAACTCGGTAATGTGAAATGGTTTTTGCAGATAATCATTGGCGCCAGCGCCAAAGGCAACCACCTTACTGTCGGTGTCGCCCAAAGCGGTGATGATGATGATCGGGGTATGTGAAAATTTTTGGGTGGCGCGAAGCATCCGGCATAACTTGAAACCATCAGGTTGAGGCATCATGAGATCCAGTAAAAAAAGATCGGGGACAAAAGAATTTGCCACTTCAACAGCCTTAGAACTGTCATTCAATCCAGCCGCCTCGTAGCCTTCCTCTACAAGAAATTTTTCAAACAGATTTGTGATCTGCTCATCATCATCTACGATCAAGATTTTTTTCATTTTTTCCCTGAAGTTGGTTTTTAATAATTATGAAACTGATACAAATCAAGTTTACCGCAAAACTAAACCCCCTCCACCCTAATTTTCTTAAAGAAAACAACTTTCGTCGCTCGAGAAAAGAAGTGCCGCTCCTGTCAGTTAAAGAAGAACTGACAGGAGCGGCATAAACGATTCACCGCAAAGCCCTAATTGAACCTGTGATGGATTCAGGACTGATAATTATGGCATGAACCCGCCCGATGAAAGAATCGCATGAACAATCTTGAACTCATCCACCTGAGCCTGCGTCACCACCCCAGAGTCAACCAAAGCCATAAGGGCCGAGGCCTCTCGTTCGTCCATCGTTCTTTGTGACACGTTCGACTTGATATAGCCTTCCAATTCAACATGCACAACCCGAAAAGTATCCGCCTGCGCTACTGTGATCGCGCCATTTTTCAATGCTTCGTTCAGCATCTCGTCCTGCTGCGCGGCCTGCATTTGATCGATAAGAGCAGTATTGCCCTTTCCCAATTCCCGAACATAAGCGATCACATCCCAGATCTGCTGGTCAGTTAGAACATCCTTCCAAGCGGGCATGGCCGTTTGAAATTCAACTCCACCCTCGCTAATACGGTAAAAGACAAGCGCATCCGACAACATTTGGGAAGTATGCCCAATCGGGGACGGAAGCGGATTCAAAGCGGCGCCAGCCACACCATCGCCCGCAGCGGTTTCACCGTGACAGGCAAGACAGTTTATTTTGTAGATCTCCGCACCGCGCAGAAGAGCATCATCTGTTAGATCGGGAGAAGTCAGTCCCGCGTATTGCTCTGGAACCTGTGCATGATGACGTGCCATCATGCCAGAATCCCCGCCACCCATCATAGCCGGTGGCTGCGCTTGTGATCTACCCGCCCCGCAGCCTGTTACCAGAAACATCGTAAAAAGAATCAAATATTTTTTCATGATACCCTCACCGATTTATTTTATTGCAAAGCAGTCCGGAAAGTTTATCATGCATATTCCACGGGAATTTAAAGATTCTGTAAAGGCTTTTGCAGACTCCCATGCATATTGTTAAAAATTCCCTGAAGATCTTTTGAATATCATCAGGGATTTGACGATCTCTATTTTTTAAAAATTTACACTACTGGGATGCACCTTGCGCGCAGCGAAAACCGATCAATGCGCTAAAAAACCTTACTCCATTTTGTTCGCGATCTGCAGAACGGACACTGCCATCAAGGTTATACCATGACGAACCGCCGCGCAGTACCCGAAGCTGTCCAAAGTTGGGGTCCAGTGGACTATCCGGTCCGAGGGGATTCGAGGCAGGCGAATCTTTATAATATGTTTCACCATACCAATCAGCCACCCATTCCCAAACATTGCCAGCCATATCAAGCGCGCCATATACACTGGCGCCATCCGGATATCTGCCCACCTCAGTCGTATCTGGAAAATCCACATTCAGGAGACCAGCGCTTGGCTCATCGTTTCCCCACGGGTATACATTCCCATCTGTTCCGCGAGAGGCCTTTTCCCACTCCGCTTCCGTAGGTAGCCTGCGTCCCGCCCATGAGCAATAGCTGTTTGCATCGCTCCACGAAATAAAAATAACGGGATAATTTCCAAAATCGGGATGGTAAAAATATAATTCGCGCGTATTCGATGTGACAGACACAGGCGGCCGGCACTTTTTCGCGTCCACACATTTTTCATACATGGCATTTGTCACTTCAGTCTGATCGATCCAATAAGCATCCAAAGCCACCTGATGGACGGGTTGTTCGTCGGGAGCCAGGTCACTTCCCATCGTAAATTCACCTTCAGGGACATAGACCAAGATCGCGCCGTCATTGCCTGTCAACGTGGAACTTACTCCAAGTGTTGGTGTAACAAGCGGGGTTTCAGTTGGGGCATTTGTTGCTGTTGACGGAGGAAATGCTGTGGCCGTGGCAGCAATAGCTGCGCTGGTTGAAGTTGACATAACATTGGCCGGCGCCTCACTTGTCACAGATGCAGGAACTGCTGTGGCGGGTTTGTTCTTCATCAGAAAATTCAACCCAAATCCCAATATTGTCAAAACAGCCAGAACACCACCGCCAAATCTCAACAAACGCAGGTTATTCTTCCTACGGCTTGAGACCGAAAAAGAATCAGGGGAATATTTCAGAGACCGGACAACCGGCTTCTCCACCCTTGTTTGGTTCTCTTTCCTATTTATATCCTGAGGAACAATAAATGGCACATCCTGCCGGGAGGCTTCATTTTCCTTTTCAGGTTCAGGTCGAATATCTGATTTCTTTTCAAATGTCTTAAGTTCCGGTTCAAAGGATGTATCTGCAGATCCGATCAGCGGTTCTTCAATCTCAGATCCATCTTCAATATTCTGCCCTCCCTCAAAAGTGACCGGCCCAACAATCTCTGAAGCAGAATATGTTTCATCTTCCAACTTCTTCGATTCGGGAGTTGCAGGTTTAGAAATTTTTGTTTTCGGGGTTTTAGGTTTTGACTCTTTAGACTTGACGGTCTTCGGCGTAGATGGTTTCTTTGGAGCAGCCTTCTCTTTTTTTTCGCCTTTTACTTTTTCCCTGGAAGGAATTTTTTTATCGTCTGCATCAGTTCGAAGGGCAATGATACGATCGCTAATTTCAATTATTAATTGGAATAAACGATTTCCAACTGTTAGTTCCATGGTTTCCATACCCCGGATAGAGAAGTTCATACGCGCCTCCAGAATTAACCTGACTTATATTTTACCAGCAACGTAATCCAGCACATCAATCTTGGTCAATATGCCAATCGGTCGGCCGTGTTCGACTACGATCAACGCATATCCTGACGTCAATGACGGCATGGCATCTTCGAGCGGAGTCTCGGGCGGAAATACCGCACCCGCGTTCTGAACAAGGGCATCTATTTTTTCGTCATTGCTGTGCTCATGCTCTTCGAGCATGTGATTAAGCAAGTCCACTTCTTCGATGAGACCCGCCAGCGATCCATCCGCGCCGAGGACCGGCATCTGCGACACTGCGTTCTGGTGCATCACTGAGACCACTTTGCGGATCGAATCTCCGAGCGCGGCAGTTTGAAGTATCTTATTCGGCTTGGCAAGCAACAGGTCAGCCAGAGCCGTTTCGCCGAATTCCATCGAGAGGAATCCGAATTCGCGCATCCACTTGTCATCATAGAATTTGGAGAGATAGCGCGAACCCGAATCAGGCAGTATCACCACCGGGATACGGCCGGCAGGTAGTTTACGGCAATACTTGATCGCGCCGGCGATCGCGGAACCTGATGATCCACCTGCGAAAATTCCCTCCTGACGCACCAACTGACGCGCCCACAAAAACGACTCGCGGTCGCCCGCCCGTTCAATTGCATCCACAACAGTAATATCCATTGCGGATGGCAGAAAGTCCTCACCAATACCTTCCACTTTATAGGTCTTGGGATATGCCCCTGCGGGAATAATTCCTTTATTCTGCCAGATCTCGGTCAGGATCGAACCTTCGATATCCACGCCGACAATTTGGATGTTTGGATTCTTCGACTTGAGATAGCGCCCCACCCCGCTGATCGTTCCGCCCGTGCCAATCCCAATAATGACATCGGTCAATTTTCCATCGGTCTGTTCCCAAAGTTCGGGGCCGGTGCTGATCTCATGCGTTTTTGGATTATCAGGGTTGTGATATTGATTCGCCAAGATGGCATTGGGGGTTTCACGGGCGAATTTTTTGGCTACTTCATAATAGGAGCGCGGATCCTCAGGTCCCACCGCAGTTGGCGTAATTACAACTTTCGCTCCATAAGCACGCAACAATAAAATCTTTTCATTGCTCATCTTATCAGGCATAACGAAGATGGTCTTGTAACCCTTCAACGCCGCCGCGATGGCGAGACCGACACCCGTATTGCCTGATGTAGCTTCTACGATCGTGCCAGCGGGTTTAATTTCCCCGCGTTTTTCGGCTTGCTCAATAATATAAGCTCCCACTCGGTCTTTGACCGATCCGCCGGGATTCATAAATTCCAATTTTGCATATAAGGGAACGGGCAGGTCACGCCCGATGCGTTCCAACTTCACAAGCGGAGTATTCCCCATTGCGCCAAGCACATTATTAAAAACTCGTTTTTGTCTAGATTCCAATAAATCTGTCACTGTTTCTCTCCTTTGGTTGGGAGGTATTTTACCGCAGGAGATGTAATTATTTTTTCCGAACAACTACCCAGGCAGTTCCGTCTTGCGCGCGTATATGCTTTTCCCCGCTCGTAAAGCTCGAAAACAATTTCATGATCTCATGCGGCGCAAGGAAGTGACTGCGCATCAGGAGTAATTTTTCGGCAAGTGCGATCAATTTGACGCCAAAAGACCGTATATCCGGTTCCTCGATCACGAGCAGACCGCCGGGTTTAAGCACGCGAAACATTTCGCTGGCACTTTCTGCATGGTTGACGACATGGTGCAATGCATCCACCATGATAACGCGTTCGAAAGAATTATTCGCGAAGGGTAATGATTCAGAACCACCGCAGACAGGCTTGAGCGTGGAACGAGGCACCTGCATTAACATTCCAAATGAAACATCGGCAACGATCGCTTCATCCACCAGCGCGCGTATGGCAGATGAAACTCTGCCCGTACCGCCGCCCACATCAAGTAAACGTCCCTTCACAGGTAGGGACGCGATTTCACGCATGATATCCGTTTTCGAATAGGTCACACGCGCGTACAAATGAGCGATGGCGCCGAAGTGATCGAAAGACATTAGTTTACAGTGATCAGATCTTTTATATCTTCAAATGTGGAAGGTCCGATACCGGATACATTCATGATATCTTCAATGGTCGCAAATGGACCGTTCGCGTCAGGAGCACGATACTCCAGTATTTTCTGCGCGGTGGTGGGACCAATGCCCGGAAGCGAATCAAGCTCTTCCAGCGTGGCTGTATTGATATCAATAAGCTCTATATCTGGATTTGCCAACGGTGTAGCAGTAGCCGAGGAAGGCAGGTCAAGCGCAAATGGGTCAACAACAGGCTCGCTGCCAGCCTTGTAAGGAATATTCAACTGTTGACCATCTTCCAATAACGCCGCCAGATTGAGAGCATCCACATTCGCTTCAGCAAGCAAGCCGCCCGCCGCATCGATCGCGTCCTGCACGCGTACGCCTTCAGGGAATTCATATAATCCCGGGCGCGGCACAGCGCCGATCACATGGATCGCAATGGGGGCATCCGTGGGCGCAGGCTGAAGCGTGATCGGACTGCCCGAAGGCGCGCGCGAAACAAAGACCAGCACACCCGCCAGCACAAAACCCGCCATAATACCAAGTAAGATATAGAGTGCGTTTTTCATATATGTGATTCTACTCCATTTTCATAACGAGCAACTCTTCCCCGCTGTGACGTATGACGTCCGCAATGCGGAAAACATTAGAAATACGCTGAAAGTAACGCGGCATGGCTTCATAAGGGATCGCTTTGAAGCCGAATTTAATATAAAGACCTTCCATTGTTGAAACGCACATTAGATACACCGGTCGAGGGATGGTGGAAAGCAATTGATCCATCACCGCCCGCGCAATACCGTTGCCTTGATATGCAGGATCAACAGCAATGGATGCAAGTTCGCGGATGTCTGCCCCATGCGGCTTGATCTGCCCGCAGCCGATCACCCGCCTGTCATCATTGACCGCGACAATGAAACGTTTCCAATCCAGTCCTGTGGGGTTGATCCCGACTAAGTTAATTAATTTCTTAATTTGAGCCGCTTCCGTTTCCAGGGCGGGACGAAGTATGTAATTTATCATATGACACCGGCGGCAACAATAATTATGAATGTGGCAATGAACCAGTGTATCAGTAACGGCCAGACAAATGATTTTGTCCGCCACGCCACCCAACCGAAAGCAAAACCGCCAAAGATGGTCGACAGGGTTTCGATCTCTGGTTTCCCGATATGCGCCAATGCAAATGGGACAGCCTGCAACCACAAAGCGTCGTGCCCAAATTTACGCGCATAAGCAAAAAGAATCCAGCCGCGAAAAAAGAATTCCCAGCCGACCAGATCGAGAAAAGTCGTCCAAGGCAGACCGCGTAAATACGGCTCATAATATTTCTGCATGGAGGCATCTCCGCTTCCCAGATAATAAATGACGGGGGCCATAACGAGAATGCCTATTAAAGTGAAGAGTATGCCCAATTTCCAATCGCCAAGTGAAAAACCATATTCCTTTGGGTTTTCACGAAATAATACAACTATGATCAATAGCGGAACGATCAAATATAAGAATACGCGGTCCCAGTATTTAAAAGGGGTGAGCTTGTGATAATGGTCCACCATTAACAACAGCGTACTGATAATCGTAACTGCGACGATCTTCCAATCAAAATTCAGCCTTTCGCCAAGCAAGTATTTCATCAATTCTCTCAATATGGAAAATGGGAGTTATTTCCATTCGGTCCAAATAATTGGGCAATTTTATCCGCATCGCGGGATAACTCAAATCCCCAATTTAAAAAAAGAAATACCGCGCCGACAACCGCGAAAGCGACGAACACTCTGCCCGTCAAAGAGCCATTCCAGCGGGCTGATATTCCCCCAAAACCGCCCGTCCACAATAGCGCGGCAAGAATCGAAAAATAAGGGATCAACGCCAGATGAAACCTATCCTCAGACAGGATGAAAACATGGGGCAGAAGATATGCAAAAAACAAAAAACCAAGAAGTTTGGTTTGCGGATTCCATTTTAGCAGCGAAAAACCAAACAATGCAGAGATCGAAATGGTCACAAACGGCAATAGCAGGACGAGGGCGACCACAAACAATATGCGGGCTGGAATATATCCAAGCAAATCATTTGAATAAAAATACATTAAAACACGCTTCTCCAAGCCAAAGAAAAAGCCCAGACGATTAATTGCAAGCGGAACGATCCGCGCGGGCTGCGCTTTGATAAATCCGAGCGCTTTTTGTGTCCCGACTTCATCGCGTTCGGCATCGTCCATGATCGTGAGTAGATCCAGTGACGGGCCGAAAATGAACGACCCATTCCCATGCGGGTAATACCCAAGATACAGGTTGTATCCCATCGAGGTTTCAATGCCTGTCAATCTCTTATGTAATAATGAATTACGAATCACCCAGGGAGAGAGAATCAAAATAAAAGCAAGCCCGGCCAGAATTGCGTTTTTTCGGTGTAGATAAATCATATATAAGAAAGCCAGTCCCGCAAATGGAAGTATCACGGAGCGGGTTAAGGCAGTTAATGCTAATAAAACAGCGGAAAGTATAAAATTAAATTTCGTCGGCTGTTCGATGGATTTAAGAAGAAAAAGGTAGGAAACAAGAAGCAAAACAAAGAAAGGATTTTCTGTGCCAAGTCCCAATGGATAAACAAGAAGCATGGGATAACAGGCAACCACCCACGCGGATGTTTTTGCCGATCTTTCCAGTTTTGTTTCATCAAAAAAGAGAGGCCCCGCCAGACGTTTTGAAACAAGATATGTAAAAGGCGCAAGCGGCGCTCCAAGAAAAATTATTTGCACCAAACGAGCGGCAAAAAATCGAGAGGCACCTGCCCCGCTAAAAAAATATACGATTGCAAGAAATGCAGGGTAAAGCGGCGCGCGGAAGGATGTGTACAGCCCGTACTTTGGGTCGTAACCCTTCGCCGTGGCAAGATCAAAATCAACATATGGCTCAAGCTGTTTCAAAGCCGCCTGTGCGTACCAGCGGAATCCCCCCCCGGAAGCAAGGCTGCGCGCCAGCATATCGTACTGGAACATATCATCGAGGCCGATGCCAAGCGAGCGTGTTAGTAAAACCGGAATTAACCTAAGTACAAGCGCAATTAGGTAGATACGCGCAGGGAAGGACAATTTCATTTGTCTTGGATTTCAGGCAAATTCATGATGCGCCGCGCAAGATACGGCGAGAAATATCCCGCATATTTCCCCCACAAGTCAGGCAGTTTCCAATCGTTGCCCGTGACCGTTCCGCGGCAACTGGAAGAACCGCAATAACATTCGAACTCGTCATAGGGTCCGCCGTCAGACATGGCGTAGTCGAACATCAATTCTTCGCCCGCTCGAATATCCCGCATGGCAATCAGACCGATCTGCCCAAAAAATCCGAGATTGGGCTCACAGGAATGATTGAAGCAATCATTGGGTTCCTTTTCCTCGGCGGTCAGCAGGTACAGATCTTCATCAACTTGAATCACACGCTGGGTGAAGCGCGGCATGGAGGGATCGAGGTCATTTTTTTGAACGATACATCCGCCCCAAAGAGAGATAAGTTCGCCTTTTGAGATGTCTTGCATTGCAAAGACTCCGCACCCGCCTTCGGGATGTGCGCGGGCTTCGCACTTGGGATTGAGATGGGAAAATGATCGGTCATTCATAATGAGTGGATTATAAAGGAGAAGCCAACGGGAATGGGGAGCAAGCTGCCGCAGTCCCGTTGGATGCATTAAACAATCTTATTTACTTCCACCCTCTGATTCAGAGTTACCGGCAGTGATGCGCTGTGCTATCATGATTGGAATGGCTGTAATCAACACCACCAGCAGCGCGGTAACGTTGGTGATTGGGCGATTGCGCGGCTTAAGCATTTGAGAGAATATCCAGATTGGAAGGGTCTGCTGACTGCCCGCTGTAAAGGTGGTCACTATAACTTCATCGAAAGACAGGGAAAAGGCGAGGATCGCGCCTGCCAGCAAGGCCGTGCCGATATTTGGCATGACCACATGCCAGAATGTCTGGAAGGAATTCGCGCCAAGATCCATCGAAGCTTCGATCATGGAATTACTGGACCGCCTAAACCGCGCGATGACATTGTTGTAGACCACGACCACGCAGAAAGTGGCATGACCGATGACAATGGTCCAAAACGAAAACGGGATATGCAGCAGGCTGATGGCGGAGCGCATGGCAATGCCGGTCACGATACCGGGCAAGGCCAGCGGAAGCACAAGCATAAAGGAAATGGCATCCTTGCCAAAAAAGTCAAAGCGATAGACAGCTGCAGCTGCGAGAGTCCCCAGGATCAATGCAGCCACCGTTGCCAGGACAGCGACACGCAGAGTCAGGAATAACGCATCTTGCATGGCTGTATTCTGGATTGCCTGCGGGAACCATTTCAAGGTCAAGCCTGGAGGCGGGAATGTGTAAGCGGATTCATCGGTTGTAAAGGAATAGAGAAAGATCAACCAGAGCGGAATATGCAGGAAGAGTAATCCGCCAATCGCTGCAAGAGTGGTGGGCCAGCCGGCGCGTTCGCTCGAAGAAGTGGAAGAGGATTTAGAGGGCATCGAAAGCTCCCAATTTGCGCGCGATCAAAAGATAGGTGATCATGATCACAATCGGCCCCATGGTAAATGCCGCCGCGAGCGGAATATTTCCGGAAGTTCCCTGATAGGTCAACACCGCTTTGCCAATATAAAAACTGGAAGTGCCGAAAAGCTGCGGCACGATAAAATCTCCAAGGGTGAGCGAGAAGGTGAATATCGAACCCGCCACGACACCGGGAAAAGCCAGCGGCATGATCACCGTGCGAAACGTCTGGGCGGGAGTCGCACCTAGATCCCCGGAGGCTTCAATCAAAGACCGGGGAACACGCTCCAGCGCAGTCTGAATCGGAATGATCATATAAGGCAGCCAGATATAAACAAAAACCAGGAAGATACCGGTCGGTGAAACAGACAACGAAGGCCCGCCGACAGTTTCATTGCTCAAATACCAGTTCAACAGACCATCCAGATGAACGATCCCGGCCAGCCATGAAATAATGCCTTCCTGCGCGAGGATTAATTTCCACGAGTAGACCCGCACAACATAACTTGTCCACAACGGCAATGTGACCGCAAGATAGAGCCAGGTCTTCAAGCGGGGTGAGGCAAATCGAGCCATGTAATAAGATAAAGGAAAAGCAATGATGACGCACGCGATGGTGACCAGGACCGCCATGAGGGTCGTGCGCGCAAAGATCTGCAGGTTGGTCGGGAGCAGCAATTTCATATATGTCTTCGTGGTGAACTCGCGCACCACCTGCCCGGTAAACCCATCCAGATAAAAGAAACTGTTGATCAGCAATGTAATCAAAGAACCGATGTAAACCACCAGAAACCAAAGCAGCGGAGGGACAAGGAAGAGAGCAAGTACCAGTCGCTGGCGCAGATAGAAGAATGTGGAAAGTCGGTTTAACATCCTAGCCTCCCACGTAACTGACGTGCTCTTTCTTCCATAGCAGACGGACTTTTTGGTTTTTCGCGCGGGTAACATCCATTGAGGTGGTATTCAGGTTTTGCTCCACCACTACCAAATCGCCGCCGCCTTCCAATTCGACCAGATAGCGCGTGAACAATCCCAGGTAAACCACATCGCGGACAGTTCCATCTGCTACAAACATATCATCACCGATCCTGTCATCCGCTTTGGCGAGATGGATCTTTTCCGGGCGCACGGAGAACTGCTTCGGCGAACCCGTGATTCGATTTGCAACCACACCGGAAACAAGATTGGACGTCCCCACAAACCCTGCTACAAATGTTGTGGATGGATGCTCGTACACTTCGGCAGGCGTCCCGACCTGTTCGATCTTGCCGGCGCTGAAAACTGCGATGCGGTCACTCATGGTCAAGGCCTCTTCCTGATCATGTGTGACAAAGATGAATGTGATGCCCACCTTGCGCTGGATGTTCTTTAATTCGACCTGCATCTGCTGGCGCAGTTTCAAGTCAAGCGCACCGAGCGGCTCATCGAGCAGGAGCACTTTGGGATGATTGATCAGCGCGCGGGCAAGAGCGACGCGCTGTCTTTGTCCACCGGAAAGCTGGGAGGGTTTGCGTCCCCCAAAATTCGGCAATTGAACCAAGCCGAGCATTTCATCCACCAGTTTCTTGCGCTCAGGCTTTGCCATGCCTTTGATCATCAGACCATAACCGATATTATCTTCAACGGTCATGTGAGGGAACAAGGCATAATCCTGAAAGACCGTGTTGACCGAACGTTCATAAGGAGGCAGATTGGAAACATCCTGACCATACAGGATGATCTGGCCGGAAGTGGGCCGGTCAAACCCTGCGATCATTCTTAAACAGGTTGTCTTGCCTGATCCTGAAGGACCCAGCATGGAAAAGAATTCCCCATCCTGAATTTCCAATTCAATGTTATCCACCGCCTTGATCTCGCCAAAATGACGGCTTACGCTCTTAAAAAGAATTGCCGTTTCGCTCATTGTCTGCCCTCATAAAATGGAATAGGGACACGGCGTCTGCCGTGTCCCTATCATCATACACAGAAACTTACTGACCTACAATAGCGGTGAACTCTTCAGTCCAGCGGTCGTATGTGACACAATCTGACTTGCCGTTACCGCATTCAGCGACCGGGGTCTTCCAGAAATAGATCTGATCGAAGGTGTCGAAGCCGTTCGCGGCGCAGCCTTCGGTGCCGAGCAATTCACTGGCGCCATCGCAAGCCGCAGGGACGGAGGGAGCCGAACCGAACCAGGAAGCCACATCGCCTTGAACCTTGGGGTCAATGGAGTGTTCAAGCCAGAGATAGGCGCAGGTCGGATGAGGCGCATTGGCAGCCATCATGGTGGTGTCAGCCCAACCGGTCGCGCCTTCCTGAGGTACAACGCTGGCGATCGGCTGGTCAGCCCCTTGAAGCAGATTCACCTGCAAAGGCCAAGAGGAGGAAGCCACAAAGCCCTCGCTTGTAAAATCCTCAACCTGGATCAAATAATCGCCCCAATACTTAGGCGCGATCTGGCGCTGCTGGCGAAGAAGGTCCAAAGCAGCGGCAAACTGTTCCTCGTTCAATTCGTACGGGTCTTCAATGCCAAGCTCGGGTTTGGCAGACTTCAAATACAAAGCGGCATCGGCTATGTAGATGGGACCGGAATAAGCCTGAACGCGATCCTTGTTGGATTTCCCGTCAGCCAAATTCTGCTCTTCAAAAACAACATTCCAGGATGTGGGCGCTTCGCCGCCGAAAGCCTCGGTGTTGTACATCAACACATTCGGACCCCATTGATACGGCACGCCGTAATGTTTGCCGTCAACAGTATGCCATGCCGCAGTCTGAAGACGTTCATCCACATTTCCATAGGAAGGAATCTTGGTGACATCAATTTCCTGAACGACGCCACCCATGATCATGCGCAGGCTGGAATCACCGGAGGCCGTCACCAGATCATATTCACCGGAAGACATCAGCGTCACCATTTCATCGGAGGTAGCCGCATCTTTCACATTGACTTTACAACCAGTCTGCAGCTCAAAGGCAGTCACCCAATCGTAGGCCGCATCGTTCGCGCCGCGCTCAATATAACCGGGCCAGGCAACGATTGAAACTTCGCCTTCATTCCCAGCTGCAGCGGGAGCTTCCGTGGCAGCGGCAGGCGCCTCAGTAGCAGCGGGCGCTTCTGTGGCGGCCGAAGGTTCGGTGGCTGAGGAAGCATCATCGCTATCCTGGTCATTGCCGCCGCCACAGGCTGACAACGCCATGCTGGCCAGCACAAACACAGCCATTAACTTAAACAAAAACTTATTCATTCTCTCTCCTTTTTGAGTTGAATAGATTTGGACCGACAGGCCATCAATAAAACAAATCGCCACCTTTTCGGAAAACGACCTCTGATTTCGAATCCGAATCGGTAAGCGCGATGATGACTATTGTCGAAGTGCGCAGATTATAACGATTTTGAAAGATGCGTCAATACTCCATATCCGATAACGACACGCTTCAAAACACCCGAAATCTGCCACCGCTCGATGAACATTGCCAGCCCGAATCATTCCCGCATACATCACGGTATAATTCATAAATCTTATTCTCTGGAGGACAAAGTGACCGACCTTCCAATCTACCCACTTACCACTGAACATAAAATGCTGCGTGACGCAGCCCGTGATTTTGCCCAAAAAGAGATCGCGCCCATCGCGGCCGAATTCGATGAAAGCGGAGAATTCCCATATAACACAATCAAAAAAATGGGAGCGCTCGGTTTTATGGGCATCGAAATTCCCGAAGAGTATGGCGGCGCCGGCATGGACTCTCTCTCTTATGTCCTGGCGCTTGAGGAAATATGCAAAGTGGACGCTGCGCACGGCGTCATCATGTCTGTCAATAATTCGCTATATTGTCATGGAATTTTGAAATTTGGAACCGAAGAGCAAAGGAAAAAATTCATCACACCCATCGCATCCGGTAAAGCCATCGGCGCGTATTCCCTGACAGAACCCCAAAGTGGATCGGACGCGGGCACGATGAAAAGCCGTGCCACACGCGACGGCGATTCCTACATTTTGAATGGCCGTAAATCCTGGGTCACGAGCGGACCGGTGGCGGATTACTTTGTCGTTTTCATGATGACCGATCCTGATAAAAAACAAAAAGGCGTCAGCGCATTTCTCGTGGATGGAAAAACAAAAGGTATCGTACGCGGCAAGAAGGAACCCAAGTTAGGCATCCGCGCGTCCGCAACCAGTGAGATCATCTTTGAAGACTGCCGTGTCCCAGCCGAGAATAGACTCGGGGACGAGGGCGATGGGTTCAAGATCGCCATGACTGTTCTAGACGCAGGCCGCATAGGCATCGCGACTCAAGCCCTAGGAATTGCAGAAGCCGCCTACGAAGCAGCACGACAGTACGCGGGGCAGCGTGAGGCATTTGGTCAGCCGATCGGAGCCTTCCAAGGGACAGGCTTCAAGATCGCAGATATGAAGACCCGCATCGAAGCATCCCGTTTGTTGATCTACAACGCCGCGATCGCAAAAGAAAAATCTAAAGAAACCGGCGGACGCTACTCACTCGAAGCATCCATGGCAAAATTGTTCGCTTCTGAAACCGCCATGTTCGTTACACATCAATCAGTGCAAATCCATGGTGGCATGGGCTACAGCAAGGAACTTCCCGTGGAACGGTATTTCCGCGACGCAAAAATAACTGAAATCTATGAAGGCACAAGCGAGATACAGCGGCTTGTAATCTCACGTATGGAAACCAGTCTTCGTTAGGACGATCCCGATGTCTTTCAATCAATTTTTTTTGATTGGCATGGCCGCTGTCATCGCTTTGTACATGGATTGGCATTTAATAAAGTGGATGAGAAGAAAAAGGAAAGAATTCAGCAAAAGTAAGCTTGCCCAATGGATATTTTCTCATTCTGGGCGGATCGATCTAAACTGGCTGAGATCTCGATGGATACTCGCTTTTTTAGGAGTGACCCTGATTGTCATCGGACAGAGGCAAATCAACAAACAAACCATTCCGGAATCCCAGCCAACCAAAGCGGGGATTTGGCTTAACGAAAAATTATTTCTTGGAGATCCGGGAGTCGATAATATACTAAACGCACTCCCTTTATTTTTATTTGGCGGGATATTACTTTCAATGGGATTACAGGGTGTTTCCCTCCTGCCCAAGCCCCGCGAGTTTTTCAACAACGTCGCAATTGACGTACGCAGGATATTTCCGCACTGGCGCTGGCTGCTGATCGCATGCGGACTATTCATATTCCTGATCGTGGGTATCAGGTCAGAAAATTTCCTGGTATTTCAAGTTCCGGTTTGGATCCTCAGTTTAATAATTTTCACCTTTGCAATAGCAGCATGGGATGTTGATCGGCGGGTGGATCTATCACCACATCTTGAACGCAGCGACTGGTTGTGGATGATCGGATTGATGATCGCGGCCATCCTGGCGGGAGTGTACCGCCTACAGGGACTGCCAGACCAGCTAATGGGCGATGAGGGTAACTTCTGGACAATTGCGCGTGACATCGCTCAAGACAATTTCAAACCCTCCATATTCGCCTCGGGAGTATATTCATTTCCTGTGTTTAGCTCGATTCTGCAAAGTTGGTTCATGCGGCTTTTCGGTATCGATCTCTGGGGTTGGCGCTTTAGTTCGGTGATAATGGGAATTGCCGCTCTTCCACCTTTATATCTGCTAGCCCGGGAAGGATACGGACGCAAGGTTGCCGTGGTCTCTGCCATCGCATTGGCGAGCAGTCCATATTTCATTGACTTTTCGCGGCTCGGGTATAACAACATCCAAGCCTTGTTCTTTATGACCTTAACGCTTTACTGGTTATACATTGGCATATACCGCAAAAGCAGTTTTTATCTTTTCCTAGCAGGCGCCACGGCAGGTCTGGGATTTTATACATACTTCGCGGCGCGTTTTAGTATCGTCATTTCACTTGCATTTGTTGGCCTGCTCTGGTTTGGAAAAAAAATCACATTCAAGGAATTTCTACTTTCCATAGCCGTCCTGGGAATAGGCTTTGGTTTGGTCGCAGCCCCGTACATCGCACATGGCTCCATCGCAGACCCGCAAGCCATGAGTTACAAGATGTGGGAAAGCGCGTTCTTCAATTCATTCAATGGTTTACAGTTTTATTCAAAAGAGGAACTCTTCTCAGTTGCACCGTCCTTCACCATCAATGACAATGAATTATTTTACAACCCAAAAATTTACCTCACTCTGATCTTGCGCGGTTTTCTCCGTACCATGATCGTCTTCCAACGACAGGGGCTGATCTCCGAACATTACATAGCCTTTCCGCTTGCCGGCACGAGCGGGGTTATTTTTTACCTGTTGGGATTTGCGCTGACATTAAAAACATTCAAACAGCCGCGCAGCCTCCTGATCATCCTCTGGTTCTTTGCCAACGTCTTTGGATTAAGCGCACTGAACACTGTCCCTCCGCGGCACACCCATATGATCACGATCATTCCTGCGCTCGCGCTTCTAACCGGCATCGGCTTAAATGCGGCGGCAAGTGCAGTCGCGGCCATGCTATTCCCGCGGAAAAAAATGGGGATAATTTCTCTTCTATTATTTACCTTGGTCATAGCAGCCAGCGGTATTTATGATTTTTTCGGGCGCGTACCGGCACTCTACCACGCACAGCCAGACCAGGTGGTTTCCTGGGCAATATTGGATTCTAAAGGAGAGTCATTCGTTGAGCTTTATACAGACCCACTCCAAAAAGATATCCGCCCTTACGCCGTTGAAGAATTTCGCAAGAATATTCCATACGAATCGGTTTCAGCAAGCCTGGTATTAAGTGAGCAAAAGAAGTTCTCGAGCCAGCCGACCATCGTCTTTTATCCACCTCAAATAATGGAACAGGTTGATGCGGTTTTAAGAAAACAGTGGGGCGATTCGTTCACCGGCAGAATTTTCTACTCCACAGGCGGAGGGGCAGTTCTGGTAGCCGGAATGAACACTCCATTCGTTTTTGAGCAGGACAAACCCTTCATAGTCATCCTGTCGGAGTCCTATACTCGTTTTTCACTTTGGGCGCTTCTTGCGGGGCTTTTGGCATGTTTCACAATTGCCGCGTTTTTGCCCTCGAAATGGCTGTTCAAATTCCCCACCCTTTCACGCCTGACAAACTGGATGAACGCCCCTGTCCTTGAGCCCTTAAATTTTCCAGCAGACGACTATGATATTTTGACAGAATCCGTTCCCGCCCCGACTGTCTCGAAGGTCAAAGAGATCACGATCAGTGAACCTCCCGAGTGGGCTGTGGAACAAGGTTTTTTCCAACTCAACCAAGAAAATGCGCCAACATCCAGTAAACGCGGTTATTTGTTCAAGACACAGTTCAAACCTGTCCGCGATGACAACGGAACGGATTATTATATAAAGATCCACCTGCCCAAAATAAGATTACCGAAACTTTCATTTTCCGGATTGCCAGGATTTAACAATCTGAAGGAATCGATCAATCTCCCAGCTCTCCAAATTCCCGATGGAATAATATTGATCGGCGCAGTGATATTGGCAGTTTTTGCACAGATGATGATAAACAACCAATCTTTTCGGGTCGGTATATTAGCCTACCTAATGAGCGCCATTGGATTATTGATCTGGGCACACAACAACCCAAAATGGAAATCCATCTTTACCAGCCAGCTTCAATTAAATCATCGCGGTGAAGCCATCTTATTAAGTTTGATCATCCTTCTGACAATCATGACGCGCTTCTTCGACTTGAGCTCCCGCGTTTACGGGGTCGAAGCTGATGAAAGCAAGTGGACGGTGCAGACCTGGTATTCCACCATCTTGCGAGTCGATATCGGCGAATTTGGAGGAAGGCACTTCAAGTTTCTCCCTGTTGATTTCTGGATGCGTTCGGTCTTCCTGCGGATCTTCGGTCTGGACTTTGTTTCAGCGCGAATAGAAAGCGCGGTTCTCAGCCTGATCGCTGTGGTCTGTCTATATTTTCTGGTCCGTTTCCTCACCTCCAGCAAAGCTGCCGGATTACTCGCCTCCTTGCTGTTCAGCCTTTCCTTTATCGAACTTAATGCATCACATCAGGCGCTACATAATACGCCTCCCGAAGCATGGATGATCGCCTCGCTGGCCGTATTATTTCTGGCATTACGAGACCGAAAACTCTGGCAATTCCAATTTGCAGGAATTCTGCTTTGTATGGGGATGCTAACTTACGAAACCTTTTATCCAAACATAGTGGCTGCGTTTCTTTATTTGATCGGCTATGCAATTTTTGAAATCAGGAACAAGCGGGCTTCTATCATAAGCTGGATAACCAACCTTGCATTGGTCATCTGGCCTGTAATTGTGATCTATTTCGGGTTGACCCGTGAATACATGGCGGAGCGGCAAGGCCACCATATGGGCTGGCTGGCCGGCTCATTCAACCCGCAGGACCTGCTAAATCTGATTACTTTATTCTGGGGAAACTTTGTTACCGTGCTGGAAGTTACCTTTTCGCGTGTAGTTTGGGTTGACTCACTTATTAACTGGAGCGGTCCCCTTGTCAATCCCTTGCTGCTTCCTTTTATCGTGATAGGCTTGATTTACAACTTATGGAATATACGCCGCGCACATTTCACATTTATTCCGCTCTGGTACGCAATTCACATTCTGACAGGACCGATCCTGCTCGGATCACCGTGGCCAAGAGTGATGTATCTTGCCATACCGCCGCTCATGATCTGGGGCGCGCTCGGGTTATGGGTCACTCTCGCATCTCTGCGCGCTTTTTTTGAGAATCAAAAAATTTCCGCCGCAGTGCCAGTGTTTGGATTGCTCATCGCATCCATCCTTATCAAAGATTACGTCATTTTCAGAACCGAATTGACGGATCCCGAAGAGCGCCAAAAACGCCGCGAACTTGCAGACCTGACACTGGACTCTGCCAAAGAAACGCCGCTGCTCCTTTTCCCTTACATGCCCAATCAAGAAGATTCGGTTTTTGTCGAATCCCATGTTTTGCTATACGCCGTCGGCGGCGCAAAGAATCTCGGACTGGATGCCGCGGAACATTACAAACAGCTGGAAATGAATTCACTTCTCTCCGCCCTTTGGTTAAACAAAGATATTGGCGGACTGGATGTTGTTTATGATAAGACTGCCCCGAACCTTGCCGAAGAGCGGGAACAGGTCATACGGGTTATCCTCACTTGCTATCCGCAAGCTGAGTTACTTCGCCAGGCGGTGTACTTCGATATCTATCATTTCAGCCCGCAAGCACTTCAGTCACCCGTTTGTTACTCTCCACCCGCCCCGATGACTACAACACCAAAAAATCTGGTTTCAACAACTCCGATTAATTTTAGCTGGAATCCAAACGACACCTTGTCAACCAGTTTCGCGCTAACGCTTGATCGCAAGCGCGCTAATATCATCTGGATCGAAGCAGAAGACGCCTTCTCTGGATCAGGCTGGTACCCCAACGGCGGATATATCAATGGATTCTCAGGCACAGGCTTTGTATTGGATAATTGGGACTCAGGAGAAACAACATATTCCATAAACGTTACAAAATCAGGGCAGTACCGGCTTTGGGTCCGATATTACAAACGGCGCAATAACGATCAACATAATTTCATAAGCATTCATGGACAAACAAATGAATTTGCCGAGACCGGGAGTCCAATCGAAGAATGGACATGGAAGTCCATCGGTACTTATGAGCTGGGTTCCGGAGAACTTCCTCTATCCCTATCGCGGACATATGGCGCCGATGAACAATACAGCGTTTTTATAGATTCTGTTGTCGTCACATCCGATTTAAGTTTTACCCCGGACCTTGAAGACAGCCTTTGGGAACAAGCCTACTACTCCGGTGAAATTGGAACAAAAGACAGCCAATTTAGGATGGATGAATCCATGATGCCCGGTGAATACCGCTGGAAGGTCCGCATATTTGATGGCGACAGTTTGATCGATTCAAGCGGATCGCGCGGTATTGAAAGCGACAAGGCGCAGTTTACGCTTCAATAGCGCTCTGCCAAATTTGCACCCATTTACAGTTAAAATGTGGCGTTTCTTCTTTTTGCACTCACATCAGCTTAAATTACAGAATTTTTCAAAACCATGAAAGCGATCCTTTTTCATCAGCACGGCGGGCCTGAGGTCCTTCAATATACAGATTTTCCAACGCCACAGCCTAAGGCTGACGAGGTATTGATCCGCTTGCGCGCAGCTGCTTTGAACCGCATGGATGTTTTTGTCCGCAATGGCTGGCCGGGACTAAAGCTTGAGATGCCTCATATCAATGGAGCTGATGGCGCTGGGGAAGTCATCCAAATTGGTGAAAATATCACCGAACTTAAACCTGGTGATCGGGTCGTTATCAATGCGAATTTGGGATGCGGCAAGTGCGAATTCTGCTTGCAAGGTCAGGATAATTTATGCCGCGATTGGCATCTGCTTGGCGAGACGATGCGCGGGACATATGCGGAATATATCTGTCTACCCGCCCGCCAGATTTATAAACTACCCAGCGATCTTGATTTTCACGCGGCAGCCGCATCCGGCCTGGTGTATCAAACCGCCTGGCATTCAATGGTCAAGCGCGGCGGAGTACACGTCGGTGAAACCGTGGCGATTGTCGGCGCGGGCGGAGGCGTGAATTCCGCCAGCATCCAGATCGCTAAATTTCTTGGCGCGCGTGTTATAGTCATCGGATCGAACAAATCCAAACTTGAGGCAGCCCAATCCCTTGGCGCAGACATCCTGATCGACCGGTCGCGAACGGAAGACTGGTCAAAAGCCGTTTTCAGCGCAACCGAAAAGCGCGGCGTTGACGTGGTGATCGATAATGTCGGCACAACATTCCCATTGAGCTTGCGCGCCCTTCGCAAAGGGGGCCGCCTACTGACCGTCGGTAACACAGGCGCGCCGCGTTTCGAAATAGATAACCGCTTTATTTTTGCGAAACACCTTTCGATCATCGGCTCCACCATGAGTACGCTGGCGGACTTCTCCGAGGTAATGGACTTGATCGTCGCTGGAAAACTCAAGCCGATCCTCGATAGGATCTTTCCGCTCCAGGAAGCTGCCGCAGCGCAAGAAAGACTGTGGCGCGGTGAGAATTTTGGCAAAATCACACTCGATATTACATAGGAATTGTGCAGATCAGCTGACGTGCCGCTGATTTACAAAACAAAAAATGAATTTCCTTAAACGTTTTTCACTATTTGAAATTGTCCTGATCATTACAATTACCGGTATTCATCTATACGCAGCGTTTTCAGATGCATACAATTTTCCCAACGCATGGTTCACACGGGATGATGCTTATTATTATTTTAAAGTAGCCCAAAACATCACAGAAGGGCGCGGCATCAGTTTCGACGGCATCAACCTGACCAACGGGTATCACCCGCTGTGGTTATTGGTATGCGTGCCTGTTTTTTACCTCGCCCGTTTTGACTTGATCCTGCCTCTGCGTGTTTTATTGATCGTCCTGGGGATATTAAACGCTGCAACAGCTGTTCTGATCTACCGCATAATTTCAAGTTCCCTTTCGCGCGCGATGGGTATTTTGGCGGCTTGTTTTTGGGCTTTTAACTTTTACATTCACACCACGGTCTATGAATTTGGGTTGGAAACAGCGCTGGCAGGTTTTACGATCGTGTTGTTAATGTGGAACCTCTCAGCATTTGAAAAAAAATGGCGCACAAAACCGGTGCCCCCGCGTCAACTGGCTTTCCTAGGGATGCTCGCGGTCCTCGTGATGTTCAGCCGGCTTGACCTTGTCTTTTTCGCGGTAATTGTCGGCATCTGGGTGATCTTTCGCGGGAGTCCAATTCGCTTTTTTCTGCCGCTTGATATTGTGATCATTTTCCTATCCATGGTGCTTTCTGTGGCGATCCGCACCGGACTGGAAGCATACAATATTCTTTATGCTTCATCTGCCATGGAAGCGGCACTTATATCCCTGGTGGTCAAGACCATTTCTTTTTATTTCTTTGGCTTATATCAACATCCAAGAGCAAATTCTGTTTGGAGAACGATCAGTCAGGTCCTGGCTGCAAATAGCGCAGGCACGATCTTAGTGACAGGATTTTATTTACTCCTGCTTCAAATTGGATTTGCAAATAACTTCCCGCGCACGGCCTTTTTGCTTGACTGGGGTATCAGCGTCACTCTGGCGCTTGCCATTAGACTAACCGCCCGCCTTATCGGAAATAAAGAAACACCCATGATTGAACAAACATCCCCAATTTCAGGTTTATTGGCGAACTGGAAAAAATGGCTGGGGGATGGAGCGGTATATTTTGGAATCATCAGCGGCGCGCTCGCGGTATACATGTCATTAAATAAGTTCATCTTTGGAACATCCAGCCCCGTCAGCGGGCAGATCAAGCGTTGGTGGGGTTCCCTGCCAAACACGGTATACGAACGACCTGCACATAACTGGACCACATTTTTGGGGATCGGCTTTCAAAATGCCTTCGATGCCTGGCAACCATTTTCCAATGTCGCGCTATGGATCGCAAAAAAGATCTATCCCCTTTATCCCGGCAGCGACACCACAGACGAACGATATTATATGGTCATGGCGGTCATCGTCATACTGGTGGTCATTCTTGCCGCCATGAATATCCGCCGGGCTTTAGAAAAAATTACAAATATGGCTCTCATTCCACTCGCTGCAGGCTGCGCGATCCTGATCCTTTCCTACACAACCACCGCATACGGCGGCGCAAAGGAATGGTATTGGATCAGTCAAATGATATTCGTAACAATGGCTGGCAGTTTGTTTATCGACCTGGCGATCCACCCGCTGCAAAAATTTAAACCCCTGCGATTCTCACTGGAAGCTTCCGCTGTCCTGATCGGCATATATTTTGCGTATGGCTTAGGCAGTTATGTCACCACAGTCATGAGATACAACTACTTTCCTCCGGAAAGACCTTATATAGAAGTCCTGCCATTCCTGGAAGAAAACACCCAGCCGGGTGATATTATCGGCATGACAGGCGGTGGAAATGTTGGTTACTATATAAAAGACCGCACCATCGTCAATATGGACGGCTTGATCAACAGCAATGATTATTTTCACGCACTACAAAACCGGCAGGCGCCTCAATACCTGAGCGAGCACGGTGTCACCATCATCTTTGCCAACGCGCAACTGCTTTCGATGCCGCCTTATTTTGGCCAATTCGAGCGCTATCTTGAAAAGTACAATGTCTACGGTGGTAAAGGATTGCTGTATCTTTTGAAAGAGCCAAAATATTAGGAGATGAAATTGCGAACAGAAATTTTGACATTTCCGGTGGTTGACTTTCTCTCGTGCAACGCCTCCAACATCGACTACAGGTCTGCCTCTCCACAATCAGCCGTTTCCGCACCTTCAAATTTTACAATCAATGGCATGCCATGAAAAACCGTTCCTTTCGAGTAACCCTCGCGCTATGGCTGGTGTTAACCCTAACAATATGGAATCTCATCCGGGTCTGGACATCCATCACATGGCGCGAGGCGCTAAATGAATTTTCCGCACAACCTGCAGCCGCAATTACAACCACAAGCGGCTCATTATGGACAGCCTTGGGCGTACTTCTTTTGTGGAGTATCTGGAAGAAAAAAGCATGGGCGGCGAAACTGCTCTTCGGGGCAACAGCAGGCTACACCGTCTGGTATTGGAGCGAGCGGCTCATCTGGCAAAAGCCGCATCCAAATTGGCCGTTCGCTGTTATAGTAAATCTGGTTCTGCTTATCTTCATTCTGTTCACAACAAAATTATTGTCGAGAGAGGCGTATGAATAAAACCACGAAAATCCAAAATCTGAATAATCTTAAAGCTGAATCACTCCTGGGCGGCGGGCAGGCCCGCATTGACACCCAGCATAAAAAAGGTCGTCTGACCGCGCGGGAGCGCCTTGACCTGCTTTTGGACAAAGGCTCTTTCCGCGAAGTTGACCCGTTCGTGGTCCATCGCACGTACGATTTCGATCTTGATAAACAAAAATATATGGGCGACTCTGTGGTGACTGGCTGGGGCACAATTGAAGGCCGCCTCGTGTACGTGTTCTCGCAGGATTTCACTGTGTTTGGCGGAAGCCTTGGTGAAGTGCACGCCGAAAAAATCTGCAAGATTATGGATATGGCGATGAAGAACGGCGCGCCCATTATTGGCCTGAACGATTCGGGCGGCGCGCGTATTCAGGAAGGGGTTGTGGCCCTGGCCGGATATTCGGATATTTTCCTGCGCAACACAATGGCTTCGGGAGTCATCCCACAAATTTCCGCGATCATGGGACCATGCGCCGGCGGTGCGGTGTATTCGCCCGCGTTGACAGATTATATTTTTATGACCCGTGACACATCCTATATGTTCGTTACGGGACCTGATGTAGTAAAAGCAGTTACCCACGAAGAAGTAACCCAGGAAGAATTGGGCGGAGCCAGCGTTCATTCGGAAAAATCAGGCGTCTGCCACGTTGCCGCCGACAGTGAAGCGGATACGCTATATTTAATTCGCAAACTGCTCGGCTACCTGCCGCAGAACAATATGGAGGATGCGCCTTTCGTTCAAAGTGATGATCCGCTGCGGATGGATGAAGAACTCAACAACATCATTCCAGATGACGCCAATAAACCGTATGACATTAAAGAGGTGATCAGCAAGATCATGGATAACGGCCAGTTCTACGAAATCCATGAGAACTATGCCCAGAATATCGTGGTCGGTTTTGCACGGCTGGGCGGACATTCGGTTGGCATCGTCGCAAATCAACCCGCCGTCCTGGCAGGCGTTCTGGATATTGACGCGAGTGAAAAAGCTGCGCGCTTTGTGCGCTTCTGTGATGCATTCAATATCCCGATTATCACTTTTGAAGATGTGCCCGGCTTCCTGCCCGGTACTTTTCAGGAACATCATGGCATCATCCGCTCTGGTGCGAAATTGCTGTACGCGTTCTGTGAAGCGACGGTGCCCAAATTAACAGTTATCACCCGCAAAGCCTATGGCGGAGCATATTGCGTGATGTCATCCAAACATATTCGCAGTGACGTGAACCTCGCCTGGCCGACGGCTGAGATCGCAGTCATGGGGCCAGATGGCGCGGTCAATATTATTTTCCGCAAGGAATTGGATAAGGCCAGTGACCCCATTGCAAAGAAAGCGGAACTGGTTGCAGATTACAAGGAAAAATTCGCAAATCCATACGTGGCGGCTCAGCGCGGATATATTGACGATGTCATCGAACCAAAGGAAACCCGTCCGCGCCTGATCAATGCGCTGGAAATGTTGTCCAACAAACGTGACGCGAATCCTGCCAAGAAGCACGGAAATATTCCACTATAAGTATCAAGTGTTTCAGTGTCACGTATCAGGTAAGTTGACACCTGACACATGACACTTTTGACACATGCGGAGCATATATGTTCAATAAAGTATTGGTAGCAAATCGTGGTGAGATCGCAGTCCGCATTATTCGTGCCTGCCGCGAACTTGGCATTGAAACAGTAGCTGTATTTTCAGAAGCAGACCGCAACGCGCTGCATGTCCGTTATGCGGATGAGGCTTACCTGCTCGGACCTGCGCCGTCGAGAGAATCCTACCTGCGCGCAGACAAGATCTTTGAAGTTGCCAAAAAATCAGGCGCGAACGCGATCCACCCGGGATATGGTTTTTTGGCGGAACGTGAAGATTTCGCAGCAAAATGCGCGGAATTTGGCATCACCTTCATTGGTCCCAAGCCTTCGTCCATCGCGGCGATGGGCGATAAAGCAGAAGCACGCGCCACTGTCATCAAAGCAGGTATCCCTGTTGTGCCTGGCACGGAAGCTGTCGGGAACATGACAAATGACGATCTGCTTCAAATCGCTCCGACGATCGGATTCCCTTTGCTGATCAAAGCCACTGCGGGCGGGGGCGGAAAAGGCATGAGGGAAGTAAAAAGCCTGGAGGAAATGCCGACCCTGCTTGCATCCGCGAGACGCGAGGCGGAATCTTCCTTTGGCGACGGCAATGTCTATTTGGAAAAATTGATCGAGGGCGCGCGCCACATCGAATTCCAGATCATGGCAGACTCGTTTGGGAACGTAATCCATTTAGGCGAACGTGAATGTTCCATCCAACGCCGCCATCAAAAATTGCTGGAAGAATCGCCATCCTCATTTCTGGATGAAGACTTGCGCGAGAAAATGGGAACCATCGCGGTCAAATCCGCACAGGCCGTGGATTATGTCAACGCCGGCACGATCGAGTTCTTAGTTGACAAGGAACGTAATTTTTACTTCCTTGAAATGAACACGCGCCTGCAAGTCGAACATCCGATCACTGAGATGGTAACAGGTGTGGATATCGTTGCGGAGCAATTACGCATCGCGCGCGGCAGGCAGTTGAGTTATACACAAGACCAGATCAAGTTCAATGGCCACGCGATCGAATGCCGCATCAACGCGGAAGATCCCTTCAATGGTTTTATGCCGTCTACTGGACAAATTACGCATAGCATCCTGCCCACGGGGCCTGGCGTGCGCATTGACACTGGTGTGTATCCCGGCTTTGAGATCACTCCATTCTACGATCCGATGATCGCAAAACTGATCGTTTGGGGCGAAACACGCGGACAAGCCATCCTGCGCATGCGGCGCGCGCTGGAAGAATACCGCATCGTCGGCGTGCGTACCAATATCCCCTTCCACCAGACATTGATGGATTCACATCGTTTCATGGGCGGACAATTCGACACACGCTTTGTGGAGGAACGCTTCTCGATGGATGATGCAATTGAATCACGCGCCACAAACGCTGAGATCGCGGCCATTCTTGCGACACTCGTCGCGCATCACCAAAGTGAATTATCCGCACAACGGGTTCGCCGTAATGAAAGAGACACATCCAACTGGAAATGGGTCGGCAGATGGGAACGAATGCATCGGTAGAACCATTTTCGATTGACGATTTACGATTATTGTGGCGGTCGTCTCTAGGGCGCGCCCGATTTACAACTGGTGATTGAGGATAAAGTATGAAATATATTACAACCATTGATAATAAAGAATTTGAGATCGAGGTCGTGGATGAAAATCACATCCGCATCGGCGACCGATTGCTGCAAGTTGATTTTAAGGCGGTAAGCGGGCAGCCAGTCTTCTCTTTGATCGCGGACGGAAAATCCTACGAGTCTTATGTTTATCAGGGCGATGAAGATTGGGAAGTGCTTATCCGCGGACAGCAGTATCAGGTCAAGATAGAAGATGAACGTGAAAAGAGGTTAAGAGCTGCCGCCGGCGGAGGTATTGCAGAGGGCGGCGAATTCCATCTAAAAGCGCCCATGCCCGGGCTGGTTGTGGCAGTCATGATCTCAGAAGGCGAGCAAGTGAAGAAAGGACAGGTCATGCTAATCCTGGAATCCATGAAAATGCAAAATGAACTGAAAGCGCCGCGGGACGGTGTAATTGGAAAGGTCCGCGTAAAAGCTGGCGAGAGTGTGGAACAAAAGCAGACTTTATTGAGCGTGCATTAATGAACGGGCAGGAAATCGAAGCCAAGTTCCATGTACAAAATTTAAGAAAGATCGAATTGCGCCTTCTGGAATTGAAGGCGCAATTGATTCAACCGCGTGTGCATGAAGTCAACCTGCGCTTCGACAGGCCAGATGGCGAGCTAAGAAACAGCTTTCGTGTTCTTCGGTTGAGGCAGGATGCTATAGCTCGCTTCACATTCAAAGGTCCGAGCATGGAAAAAGAAGGCGGCATCCTCAGCCGTCAGGAAATCGAATTTGAGGTGGGTGATTTTGACAGCGCAAAACAATTTCTCGAAGCCATCGGTTTTCAGGTTGTTGTATTCTATGAAAAATTCCGCACAACCTATGAATTAAACGATACCCACATCATGCTGGACGAACTGCCTTATGGAAGTTTTATTGAGATCGAAGGGGAAAATGTGGAATCAATACACAGCATCGCGGACTTGCTCGGTTTAAACTGGGATGCGATGGTCAAAGCTGGTTATCATGCTTTATTCGAACGCGTGGCGGGAAAATATGGATTGGATGTTTCTAAATTAAGTTTTGAGAACCTTGAAGGGGTAACAATAAAAACAACGGACATGGGTATTGTCGCGGCAGATTAATGCGAGGAGTATAATCACAACACCAAAGGATGGTCACCATGAACATCAAAGGCATGGACTCACTCGCAAAACATGTTCCTGAATTAAATTCAACGGGCGGAAAATTACGAATTACTCTTTACGCATTAGGCTTGTTCACACTGGTTAATGTTTATTTCATCCTCACAGACAATATCCCCACCTGGAGCATCGACAGCGAGATCATCATCAGTTCGCTGGGATTTCTTCTCCTAAGTTTCTTCTTCTCCCGCAAACAAGCATACAAAGAAAAATATAAAGAACTTGCCTACCGCAATGCCTTTGCTCATTACGCCATGCCCGGGCTGGGACTTATCTTCGGGGCCGTCGCACACGCTGGCTACATGAATGGTCCCTTCGTGCCCATCGGCTGGTGGACAATTGTCTTTCTTGCCCTTGGCTGGTTCATGGTCTGCATTGGCGCACTATTGTGGGTTCGCAGTGTCCAGACATTTGGTGTGGACAATCTCACGCTTTTATATGTTTATTACCCCGAGGAAGGCCGCATTGTTGACTCAAGCATTTACAGTATTCTGCGCCATCCGATCTACGCCAGTGCGATCCGCGTTTGGATGGGGCTTGCGCTCTTGAACGGGAATGCGAACTCCATCATTTTCTCCATTTTCGTGCCGCTCGGACTCACTGGCTGGATCCATCTCGTGGAAGAAAAGGAATTGATCGAACGCTTCGGCCAATCTTACGCTGATTACCGTAAACGGATCCCAGCATTTTGGCCGCGCTTGCGTGATCTGGGAAAATTCTTCAAGTTTCTACTTACAGGAGGATAATCCATGAGTGCCTTTGACAAACGGCCTGGTCAATTGCAAAAATTTTTCTTCAAAGTTCCAGTCTGGCTTCACAAAATGGGACTCGGCGGCTGGGAGCGTTTGATCGGCGCGCAATGGATGCTCATCACCCACATTGGGCGCAAATCAGGCAAGCGCTACGACTCGATGGTTGACGTGATGGATTACGACAAAGCCTCCGACACTTATTACATCGAAGCCGCCTATGGCGCGCGCGCCGACTGGTATAAAAACATTCAAGCCAATCCAATGTTCGAGGCAAAGGTCGGACGCAGAAAATTCAAGGCGCGCGCAGGCGCGCTTACCACCGAAGGCGCAAGCGAAATGCTCGTTCAATTCTATCGGAGCAAGCCCGCCTATACCCGCTCTGTAATGGCGATGGCGGGGATGAAATTCAAGGATGAAGCAGAACTGCGCGAACTGGGAAAAAATCTAACCCTGCTGGCGGTCAAACCTGAAAAAGAGTAAAACAACATGAAAAAAATCCTGATCCTGGGCGGGTATGGATATACTGGCAGACCGCTCGCCAAACATTTGCTCGCTCAAACCGATGTTGAAATCATCATATCTGGCCGCAGCCTGCAAAAGGCAAAATCATTCGTGGATGAATTGCATGACTCGCGTGCATCCGCAAGACAGGTTGATGCGTCCAATCTCAACGATCTAACACAAGCGCTTCAAGGCGTGACCTTGTGTCTGGTCGCCGCGCCAACCACTCAGCACGCTGAGACAGTTATCCGCGCCTGCATCGCCGCGCATGTGGATTATCTCGATGTGCAGCTCTCATCCAAAAAACTCAGCGCTTTATATGCCGCAGAAAAAGAGATTCAGCAGGCGAGGTTATGTTTCATCACCGAAGCGGGCTTTCACCCCGGTCTGCCCGCCGCGATGATCCGCTACACTGCAGAAAAATTGGACATAGTCGAATCTGCATTTACGGCTGGCTACCTCAACATGCAGGGACTCCCCTACACCGAAGCCGTGGATGAACTCATGGAATGTTTTCTTGAGTATCAGGCACAAGTTTACAAACATGGCGCGTGGACAAAACCCACTTCCTGGGATTCGCGTGTTTTCAATTTTGGAAATGACGTTGGCAAACGCACAGGCTATTCCATGTTCTTCGAGGAACTGCGCGACATCCCTAATTTAATTCCATCCATCAAAGATACAGGATTTTATATTTCAGGCTCGAACTGGTTTACAGACCTCATCATCACCCCGATCGTTTTTGTGGGTCTCAAACTTGCGCCAAAACGCGGTCTTCGTCCGCTGGGTAAATTGATGTGGTGGGGCATGGGAAAGTCTAAGCCGCCGTATCTGGTGGCGCTCAAGGTGGAAGCAAAAGGTCAATTGAACGGCAGGCAGGCTGAGGTCCAGTTACAGATCGCGCATCCCGATGGATATGAACTGACCGCCATCCCCGTCGTCGCGTATCTGCTTCAATATCTCGATGGCACGGCGCGCCGCGATGGAGTCCACATGATGGGGCATATCGCCGAGCCGCAGCGCTTGTTCAAGGACATGCAGCGCATGGGCGCGCAGATCACAGAGTCACTTGATCATCATCTTTCCACGTAACCGCTTCAACTTCGCCATCCGTCCCCAACAATAATGGCAGCATGGATTTCATCGAAGCAGGATCAGCGGAAGTATAGAATCGGACTCTCAGGCTTTCACTCGTCTGATTTAGATTCCCACTCGCTTCAAGCAGACGTTTGACCTGTCTCGCCACCGAGGGAGCTGGGTCTATCACCCGAACATTCGCGTCCCACGATCCGCTCAATGAGCGGAATCACGAACGGGTAGTGTGTACAACCCAAGACCACGGTATCGATATTTTTTTCCAACATCGGCAAGAGCGCATCTTCCAAAATTGCGCGAGTTGCGTTTGACTCCAATTCCCCTTTTTCAATTTGACCAACCAATCCCGGGCAGGTGTGTTGAAAGAATTCAACACCCGCGCCAAAGCGTTCCACAACAGACGCATACAACGCGCCCTGAAAAGTTGCGGGAGTTGCCAGCACACCGACCTTGCCTGTCTTGGTTATCTCCGCCGCAGGTTTGACAGCAGGTTCCATGCCCACAAAGGGGACTTCAGGAAACCGTCCGCGTAAATATTTCAACGCCGCGGCTGATGCAGTATTGCAAGCCACAACAATCAGCTTGGAATTTTGTTCGAGTAAAAAGTGCGTGATCCCCTCTGAAAATTTCTGTATCTGCTCCATCGAGCGCGGCCCATACGGGACATGTCCCTGATCGCCAAAGTAGATCACGGATTCATTTGGCATTTGTTCACGCATCGCACGCAGGACGGATAATCCGCCTACGCCAGAGTCAAAGACACCGATGGGATTTTCTAATAGTTGCATAAGGTTATTTCACTTCTTTCGGAATTATCAATGTTTTTCGACAGGCTGCAATTCCCAATCGCGCAATCCATTTCGAAAGAAAAACATGAGCAGCGCGCCGGCGACCAAACATAAAGAATTGATCATGATGACAGTTTGCGTGCCAAGCACCTCGGCGGTGTAGCCAATAAAGAGAGAGGACAATGGCTGCAAGCCAAATGTCAACATGGTGAAAAGGCTGATAATGCGGGCGCGCATGTTACTAGGCGCCATTAATTGCATGACGCCCAAACCTGTGGTCAACACCAATGGCGCGCCAAGGCTGACGAAGAAAATCGCCATCATCGAAAGCGGCAGCCATGTGGAGCGTGACAATAGAAAATAAAAAGTTCCCATCCAAACCGCGGCACCGCTGATAATCAACCCAACCCGTTTGGAGGCCTGGGATAATGGAAGCAGGATCAGCGTGGAGATCAATGCGCCGGCACCCGACGCGCCGAATAGCAAGCCAAATGTCTGGGAGTCGCCATTGAGGACGTGGTCTGCCACAGAGGGGAGAATGTTCATGATGGACAACCCAAAAAAGGTCACGAGGGCGGCGAAGACCATCAAATCGATCATGCGCGGCTGCGCCCGTATATAACCCACAGTATCCCGAAATTGACCGCGTCCGCCATTGAGCTTGTTAATTTCCTGTTGATGAGAGCGCACCATAAAGATACTTAACAGGACCACCATGAAACTAAATCCATTGATCCAAAACGCGGCGGCTGAGCCAACCAATTTAAGCAGAATTCCCGCAATGGCCGGTCCCAACATGCGCGCGACTTGCAGTCCCATGATATTAAGCGTGATCGCCTGGCGCACCTGACTCATTCCTGAGAGATCGCCGATAAAGGCCTGCTGGGCGGGAAAATCCAGAGCGTTGATCGTGCCGAGAATGAAAGCAAAAATATAAATGTGCCAGATCTGCACAAGATGGGTTTGAATTAATAACGCGAGAGAAAAAGCGAGAAGCATGGCGATGGACTGTGTTACCAGCAGGATCATGCGGCGATTGAATCGGTCCGCGATACTGCCAGCCCAGGGAGCCATCAAAAGAAGCGGCAAACTGTTGAGCATGACCACGATCCCCAGTGAGCTTTCTGACTGGGTTAATTCCCAAACCACCCAGCTCTGGGCAGTGGATTGCATCCAGGTGCCTAACAGAGAGACAGCCTGACCGCCGAGATAAATCCGCAAGTTGCGGTTTTTTAGCGGAGCAAAGCTGCCTGCATACATACGCAGGATGGATGAAAACCGATTTGTGTTGATCAATTAATTTCCTTTGGAGAGCGGTGAGTAGTAAGATGATCGCAGCGGAACCTTTCCTGCTGTCCCGCCGCGACCTTGTCCCATCATTGTTACTTTTTACGCTATGGCCCCGGAGTCCAGGTCGCCGTCGGCGTGGGTGTTCTTGTATTGGTCGGGCTGGGCGTAGGCGTGGGCGGCGGAGTGAAGATCTGCAGAGTGGAGAGATCTGTATTCGGGTCAACTTGCAAATATACATCCTGCACCCAGCAAGGAACGTGATAGGTGGGATTATCAACCAACAGCCAGCCTGGAATACTGCCGCGCCCAACCAGCGCTACGCGGATATCCTGTTTTAATGAGCTGATAACATCATACACCGGGCCGGGTCCCCACCAACACAGCGCGGCGCGCGCAACGAGCGGATCCTGCGGAGTCGGTACGGGCAGAGGCGAGAGCGTATCTGTCGGTACGGGAGTTGCAGACGAAGGAGCATCTGTAACTGATGCGAGGACTGCGACTGTCGGCGTGTTGGTAGTTGTTGGGATGGGGCTCTCTGTAGCCTGCGGCAGATTACAGGCAAGCGCAGCCAGAGTCAGTAAGACCAGGGCGGAAATCATTCGCATAATGGGACTATTCACACAGCACCTCCAAAGCGTAGCTGGTGATATTGTAACAATAGTTTAAACATATGGACTGAACGGCTACTCGTCATCTTCAGTTTGCAAACCGTACGTTCTCGCCATCGAAGACTCGATCTCCGCGTCAGTATGCTTTTCACATGCCACCAGCGCACGCGCGGTATGCGGCACAAGTTTCCCGCCCACGCTCATGACCTTGGCGTCTACAAATTTTCCGTTGGCATCATTGACCACATAAAGCTGATACAGCTTTCCGCACACAATACATCCGTGCATTTCGCCTTTGGTATGTTTTTCTGTCACAGGTACCTCCAAGAATGATTTAAATATACATCAGTTTTGATGAATTGTTGGGATTTGCGATACAAGTTATCTATATCCCTTGTTCAATCAGAGGTTTTCCTGTATGCTCGCTGTTAACGAAGATCTGCTTATTTGCGCTATTGTCATCCGTAATACGACGATTCGGAAGGGCGATTGTTTAAGAAGGAACTCTAAGTGCGTTATGGGGAAGAATTGGACGCGTTGTTACCGTCCATGCTGCGCCCATCGGGAGTGGGCGTTTAAGGGAGAGTTGTGATGATTATGCCATCGCGAGGAGCGATTGCTGCAACAAAGCAATCCCCTGTCGCAAGAGGAGATCGTTCATCTGCGCTGCAACAAACGCAGTGCTGCAGAAGTGTAGCAAAGTGTGCTCGCAACGACATGCAATTGGCTGTGCTGCGGGAGGGACGTTTCAGGGATTGTTGTGAGAATATCATTCAAAACTCTGCGCCCCTTGTCTCAGTGGTTCAAAACGAGCGGAGAGATTTGCTCGGTATAATTTTTAATTTTGCAACATGGAATCGAGCACCATAAGCCACATGGACCAACAAATCATTGACCGGTATAACGACACGGTACTGTACGAAGCCATACTCCGTTACGACATTGCTCCCGATAAGATCCATCTGCTCGATTCCTTCGAGAGCATTGTCTACGAATTCGAGCGCGGGGGAAAAGATTTTATTCTGCGCATCGGTCACAGCTTGCGCAAGAGCGAAGCGCTCATTCAAGGCGAAGTGGATTGGATCAACCATCTGGCGCGGGGCGGCGTCTCGGTGGCGCGGGCGCTTCCATCTGAAAACGGAAAGCTCGTGGAAGTCATAGACGACACGCAGGGTGGTCAATTTTTAGCCACTGCTTTTATCAAAGCGAAAGGTCAACAGCCCTGGATTGCCGGGTGGACATCCACACGGTACGAAAACTACGGCAGGCTGCTTGGCCAGATGCATGCCCTGGCAGTGGACTATCAACCTGTCCTGCCTGGCAGCGCCCAGAATGGAACGATGCCAGCTTGAATTTTATTGAGCTGTACCTGCCCAAGACGGAAGCCATCGCACATCAGACCTATGAAGCCGTGCTGAAACATATCCATGCCCTGCCCAAAGACCCTGCATCATATGGTCTTATCCATCAGGATGCTCATCAAAACAATTTTTTCATGGATACGGATGGAACGCTCACTCTGTTTGACTTCGACGACTGCGCGTACAGTTGGTTTATCAACGATATCGCCATTGTTCTCTTCTATATTTCAATGGATGCCGAAGAACTTGGATTCAAAGACAGCGTTTCCTTCACCCGCGAATTTATGACCCATTTTCTGGGAGGGTATCGTCAAGCCTTTACCTTTTCCCCTGTCTGGCTCAAGGAGATGCCCGCATTTCTAAAATTGCGTGAACTTGAACTCTATGCCGTTGTCCATCGTGATTTCCAGATCAAAGGAGTTGAGCACTGGATACTGGAAAGTTTTATGCAGATCCCCGGTTTCGATGTCAATCACGGCGGTCACATGTGGATCGCCAACTTTATGAAAAACCGCAAAACCCGCATCGAACAGGGACTGCCTTTTATCGATTATGATTTTGGGTCGTTGATGTAAACGTCGTCACGGCGGGAGGAATCTTACAGAATTCAGGTGATTCAACCTGCCAATATTGCCTTATACTATACATGGCAATAAGATTGTATTGAGTTTTCCGAGATTCCATAATACCAAGGAGAATAAAATGGCATACACATTGGACACAAAAGTTGGCGATATTTTGAAAGACACCGGTGCTGTGAAAATTCTGGAAAAACATGTTCCCGGGATCTCTAAGAATCCCATGATCGGATTGGCAAAGGGAATGACCTTAAAATCCCTGCTTGCCATGCCGCAAGCCAAAGATGCCGGCATCAATGAAGAGATGGTCAAGAAAGTGCTGGCAGAGATCAACGCCCTGAAGAAATAAGCGAATCCCTTCGCAAATAGAATTACAAATAAAACTGGAAGTCTCCGCGCCTTCCAGTTTTATTTGTCTTAGGCGCACGATAATTACCCTGAAAGGATGTACACGCCGTGATCGTTCATACGCCAAGGAGCATCCAATGAAGATCCATCAAAGAGGCTGGTTCTATTTTCTGGTCATTCTGGCATTGATCGCCCTGGATCAATTTGTTTTCAACTTCTTCTTTAAGCTCTCGTATTTTGAGTGGTATTTAAAAAACGGCTCATTGATCAGCATAGGCGCAGCCCTGGTGACCTTTGCCTGGGATGTGAACAAGAACCCCGGCTTGATCTCTGCCAATCCGCGCCAGTACTGCGGCGCATACTTTCAATTGATCGGCGCTCAACTGCTAGCTTTCGGCAGCAGCGGGAAAAGCAATCAGCGCAGACAGGCTGAGGGGGATCTCCGGATTATTGCTGCTGCTCGATTCACTTCAATTCATTATTTTCGGCATCCTGATCATCTTGCTTTCTGCACTTTGGATCATCATGATCGTACCCATCCAATATTTTTTAATTTTGTTTCTTGGCGGACCAGGCAGAATATATTCAAACTCTCCCATTAGACTATTGGCGAAATTTGACAGCACCCGTCTGGAAACCAAGGAAATTCCGCGGGAAGAGAAAAAGCCCGAGAATTGGATGGACCTGAGCATCGCCAACAAACCAGTTACATTTACCTACGCGCTAATCGCATTGGCGCTGGCCGTAGTCAAATTTTTCTGTGAAGATAACGGAGGAATTATGCTTAAGCGTTTAAAATGAATCACCGCGGCTGGATATTATCATCGCGATCGTGATCGCGGTCGTATCGGTCACGACCGCGTTCGCGGCATGGCGCGCCAGCATGGTCAGCTCGGCGGCGGGAGATGCAATCCGTCAGGGGTTGATCGACGCATTGAAGAAACAGGCGTCCACAAACGAAGACTGGCGCAAAATGTATGAGGAGGCAGGCTACGCCCAAACATATGCGGTGGCATTGGCGCAAGTGGAAGCCTTTGAAAACAGCAACGATAAAACCGCGCAGGCACAAGCCAGCACCATGCGCCAATATCTTCTGCCAAGTCTGCAATTGGTCGCCGATCCGCTCACCACCGATGAAAAATATCTCATGAGCGACGGGACCTACGATCTCGATCTGCGCTTCGCGGACCTTGAAGCTGCCACGCCCGACCTTGCGGCGCTCGACCCTGAAGCATCGTTCAAACTGTCCGATCAATATTCCTCGGAACAGCGCTGGCTTACGGTGGGAGTCATCTTGCTGGCGATCAGCTTATTTTGGCTTGCCCTCTCCGAGTTAAGTGTGAAAAGTTCCCGTCTGGTCACGTTTGCCATCGGCGCAGGCATCTACCTGTTTGGCTTGATCTGGTTCGGGCTGGTCGAACTGATCTTCTTTTCCATCCGCGGAGGTGCGCTATGAACGAAACGCCCATTCCTGAAACCCCTGAGCGCTATAAGACTTTGATCGTGGTGTTGACGCTGATCACAACCGTCATCACTGCCACGATCGCCACGTTGCAGGCAGATGCAAATATCCGCTCGAACAATGCCAACCGCGATTCACAATATTATGCGATCCTCGTCTCAGGCGAATTGGTGCGTTCGGGGCTGCAAAGCAGTTACGACCTGAATACTTTTTCAAAAGTGTTGCTCGAGAAGCAGACCGCTTTGATGATGCAATTCACTGCGCTGCAAAGTGAACAATCTGCCGACAAACTGGGAACTGCATTGAATAATATCAGCGCGCTGGCGGCTCAGGCGCGCGCCGATAAATTAATCAATTTTTCCGTATTTTATACAGACCCGCGCTACGCGCCCAAAACCACCGACGGCCTCCCGGATGCCGAGGCGTATCTGGCAGATGTAAGTGATGAGGCAAATAAAATTCTCGAAAAACAAAATGCCGCCGCGGATGAATATCACAAGTGGAACAGTAAATCCGACGCGTATGTGGGCGTGCTGACCGTGATAGCGGTTGCCTTCTTCCTTTTTGGTCTTGCGCAGGCAGTGAAAGGACGAATGCGACTGGTGTTTGCGGTCTTCGGTCTGGTCATATTGCTGGCCGCCAGCGCATGGGCACTGTTAATTTTAGTAGCATAAAAAAACCTCATGACACAACATGAATGTTTCTGGTCGGTGGATTCACCGCCTAAAACCTACCCAAACAAACCCCTCCCCGAAAACACCGATGTAGTTGTTATCGGGGGCGGCTTCACCGGCACATCTGCCGCGTTGCAACTGGCAAAAGGCGGCGCGCGCGTAACTTTACTTGAGGCGGAATCCATTGGCTGGGGCGCCAGTTCGCGCAACGGCGGGCAGGCGCTCTCGTGCCTGCATCACACCCTCGAACAGTCCATAAAGATCCACGGGCGCGAGCTGGCGCGGGAGATGTTCCAAGCCGCAGTGCAAGCCGCGAACACTGTTGAACAAATCGTTCGTGATGAAAAACTGGATTGCGATTTTGTGCGCTGTGGAAATATCGAAGCTGCCAGCAAACCCGCTCATTTTGAAGCCTTTAAACGTGAACAGGACACACTGCATGAAGTGGCTGGCTTCGATGTCAGCATCCTGCCAAAGAGCGCGATCAGGTCCGAACTGGGAACTGATTCGTATTTCGGATTGATGGTCAACCCCCGCAGCGGATCTGTCCAACCCGCGAAATTCGTTCAAGGCATGGCATTCACCGCTGAGCGGGCTGGTGCAGACGTCCACGAAGGCACGCGCGTGCTTGCAATCGAAAGAGTCGACAGTTTAGACGGGACCCATTTCATCGTCAAAACGGATCGGGGAATTATTTCCTCAAAAGAAGTGGTACTGGCAGCCAATGCCTGGATCGGGAATATCGCGCCGCAATTTCGCCACCGTGTTCTACCTGTGGACAGTTTCGTGATCGCCACCGAGCCGCTGCCCAAAGAATTGGCAAAACAACTGATCCCCAATAACCGTGTCGCCTACGATACAAGGAATGTACTTGCCTATTATCGTCTCTCACCCGATGGTCGCATGGTTTGGGGCGGTGAAGGGACCATCAAGGGAGCGAGTCCCAAAATGAATATCAATATATTGAGGCGGGGGATGATCAAGGTCTTCCCAGAATTGGCAGATCTTAAAATTGACTATGATTGGAGCGGGACGATTGGCATCACACTGGACGAAAATACCCATGCCGGGCGGATCGACGGCATGTGGTATTCCATGTGCTATGTGGGACATGGCGTGACACTCGCCACCTATATGGGGCGGCAATTGGCTAACGCAATTCTTGGCAGGGAAAGCCACAATCCCTTTGCAAATTTAAATATCCCGCGCATGCCCATTCTGCGGGGAAATGCATGGATGGAAAATATTGGAAAAACCTGGTACCGTTTACTGGATACGATCCCATAAGTGCTGCAATTATTTCTACAACTTCTTTAATCTCCCAAGGAGTTTCGATGCGTTATATTTCCATTCTTGGCTTTATCACTTTGCTTGTTTCCGCTTGCACGCCAATGGCAGCGCCTTCAGTAACGACTACACCCGTCATTGAATCCTTGCCAACATTTACGCCCATCCCGACCTTCACAGCCAGCCCCGTTCCAACAGCAACACCATTCGCCATTTTGGGAACTGTTGCTTTGGACTTCACCGCCCTCCTGTGCAACGCAGAATGGATGAACGGCGCGATCAAACTCACGTCCTGTCCGAATCCCAGCGCCGATCTTTCTGGCGGTTACGCAACCGCGCTTGACCCTGTCTCAGAAGGTTTACCGATTGATACGCCTGTGCTGAAAATGATCCCAAATGCCAATGCCTTATTCCTGCGCTACCCGCCATTCAAAGTAGGCGCGAGCGATCGTTTCCGCGCCACGCTGCGTTGTCCGCCATCGATGCCGTGTGATGTGCAATTTGCTTTGGAATATTACGATGCTGATGGAAAGTATAACGGCGAGTTTATGGCATGGGACTTTAAATCGGGAGATTCGCCGATTAACGTGGATGCAGACCTGGACTCGCTGTCAGGTCAAACTGTGGATTTTGTTCTAACGCTTCGACTCTTTCATACCATCGAGAACTCCCAACAGGATAATGGTCTCTGGATCGCACCGCATATTTATCGTCCGTTACGTTAAACGCGCGGCTATCTAATGATTGGAGAAAACTATGGCTACATATGAACATAGATTAGCAGAAAATGAAGACAACCCTTCTATTGTCGAACGCATTGAAGTGCGCCCCTGGCGATTGGGCGGTAAAAGCCATCAGGAATTTGTGGTCGGGGGCGGGTCAAATTTCGACGCAAGCGGCAACATTCTGGTCGAGATCATTTACTCGGTCAACGATGTGCAGATCTTTTACACGCGGAATTTTATCCACCATATAGATTATGGCCTGCCTGTTCTTGAAGATGACGATTGGATCGAAAAATTCAGAAACGGAGAACGCGACGGGTATGGCTTTGGCGACATGCTTCCTGAGACCTCCATTTTCTTTCAGCGTGAAAAACAACCCTACAAAGATGCGAATAATGAAGATCAGTTCCACATTAATTATTCACTCGAAATATCGGCTGATACGGGTGCCATTTTTGGAAAGGCGGGACCCGGGCAACGCAGCATCGAGATCAAGATCAAACATATCTCGATTGAAGATGGTATCGAGTTTATGCGTCAGCTCACAGAAGAGATCGATTCCCTTTCATTGGAGAAACATCCCGACCCGGCCGATATTCCGTCAGGCTCAAGCGATTGGCCGTTTGCCCGTTTGGTCAACCAAAAAGCGTACGACAAGATCGCCATGAATTACTCAGAGGATTATTTCTCTGAGTCTCCATTGACAGAAATTTTCGATGCATGGTTGAAGGACATACCCACAGGCGGTCACATCCTCGATGTGGGTTGCGGACACGGCCAGCCGGTCATTGCGCGCCTGCTCGAAAAAGGGTACACCGTCAGCGGCGCAGACCTCTCCCCCAAAATGCTTGAAAAAGCAAAAGACCGCTTCCCGAATGTCTCGTTCGTGAATCAACTGGCCAGCGAAATGACCTACGAATCCGAATTTGACGGAGCCTGTTCGCTTTCCTCGCTGCTGTATCTTGACCCGATCGACCTGTCACACAGTTTATACCGCATATATCACGCGCTCAAACCGAATGGATTTTTATTTCTGCACGCCTATGATCTGCATCCCAGGTGGCGCGGAGAACCGTATCAAGTCGATATTAAAGAATGGATGTGGGTCTGGACGTACGGCATGGATGAAGCCGTGCAAGCGCTGGAGGAACACGGCTATTTCAAAGTGTTAAAAGCGCAGGATGTCACGCCAGAGGAAGAAAAACATGCAGGCATCGAAAGATGGTACAACGGCGCAAAAGAATGGTACGAGGAGCACATCAAACAATTTCCTGCGTCCCCTTATCCCGCACCTGACATAAATAAAGCGCCGAGGCTGTCTTACAAATATGGCATCATCGCCCAGCGGCGAGCAAAGGAAGCCTGATTTTTAGACTTTTCACGTAATTCGCATTCCTCTTTGCCGCTCAGCAAAAGAACGGGGTGTAGTGAAAAGATCGCAGTCATCCGCTATAATCGATTAAACGTAACAATGAGAGCCATGCCCATGACAAACAAGATCAAGCCCTTCGAAACGATCGCCTCACAATTTCAGATCTCGCATGAAAGCGCCAAATATTTCCTCGGGCGCGTGCAAAAAAGTTTCAAGACTGAAAGACCGCCCCACAAATTAATTCTGGAATTTATTGAAACACAGAATTTTGAATTCCTGCCCACTCCATACGAGGCGGCTGAAATGATGTACGAAAACGGCACGTGGTCTTACGCCCTGAATTCCGCGCCTCCGATCCTCGTGGATGATGAGGATCTGGAAATTTGAAATTTACAATTGATTTTTAAATAAGAAGGATGAGGCCGCTTGACCTCATCCTTCTTATTTCATATCCATCCAGGCACCAGAGATCATTTCTCCGTGATCGCGACCGTCTCGATCGCATCACCGGCAAATGACGGGTTTTGGTCGGGGTCGCGGCGTGTAATGGCATTCACGATATCCATGCCTTCAACAACCTGACCAAAGATGGTATAGCCGCCGTTCAAAAAGTCAGCGGGGGCAAAGGTGATAAAGAATTGACTGCCATTGGTGTCCGGGCCTGCATTTGCCATCGCCAACACGCCAGCCTTATCAAAGACAAGATCGCTATTTTCGTTCACGAACTCATAGCCAGGTCCGCCCTGACCTGAACCCGTGGGGTCTCCGCCTTGCGCCATAAAACCTTCCAACACGCGATGGAAAGTCACGCCGTTGAAAAATCCCTTACAAGCAAGGAAGGCAAAACTATTGACGGTGATCGGGGCTTTGGCAGGGTATAACTCCACAACAAATTCCCCACCCTTGGCCAGTTTAAAGGTAGCGAAATATTGTTTGGCCTCATCGATCAACTGCGCGGGCGCTTGAGTATATTGTTTGGCTGCGGGGATCGCGTCAAAAATTCCGCAGGCAGGCGAAGTGCTGGCAACAACCTCTGCGCCGCCGGCTGTAGTCTCGGCTTCCTTATTCTGTAGTTTCGAAAGGAAGGAAAAAATAACCACTAGAACGCCGATCACGACGATCGCAAGAGCGGCGTACTGAATGGTCTTCTCGGGAGTTTGGGTGCTGGTATTGCTCTTTCTACTGACAGGTTTCTTTTTAGACATGCTCAACTTCTCCTTGGAATAAATTTGTCCCATATTATAACCACCTTGCGCGTACCAAGGTTTTCTTGTATGCTTGCCTGATCATGCGAGATTATTTCAAAAATCAGATCGCGCTTCCACAAGACCACGGCTCATGGGTCTTTATTCTTAGCCCGTTGCTGGTCGGCATTTTCGCTGGAGGAAATTTCACATTTGCCGCCTTCAACCTTGTTCTCGCGGCGATGTCTGCATTCATGATGCGCCAACCGATGACGGTGCTTGTCAAAGCATATTCTGGCAGACGCCCTAAGAGCGATCTTTCGGCCGCCCGTTTCTGGCTGCTGCTCTATGGCGGTCTCGCGTCGCTGGCTTTGCTCGGACTGATGCTGCAGGGCTTTGGTTTTCTCCTGCTTTTAGCAGTACCCGGCTTGACAGTTTTTGCATGGCATTTGAAGCTGGTCAGCCGGCGCGCGGAACGCAAACAGGCGGGTATTGAAGTCATCGCAACCGGTGTACTCGCTCTGGCAGCGCCTGCCGCCTACTGGGTCGGGATCGGCAGATATGATCCGCCGGGCTGGTGGCTCTTCCTATGGGTCTGGCTGCAATCTGAGGCAAGTATCATCTATGCATACCTCAGGCTCGATCAACGCGAATTGAAACAGGATCAGGCAACAGGGCTGAAAAGAAGCGAATTATGGAAGATGGGAAAAAGGGCTTTGCTTTACACAACCTTCAATTTAATCGCTTCGCTTATACTTGGCCTGGCAAAGTTGATCCCATTTTTTATTTTCATCCCTTTTCTCGTTCAATGGCTTGAAACGATTTGGGGCATTACCCATCCTTCCATCGGATGGAAACCCGTGCGCATCGGAATACGACAACTCGCAGTCAGCACATTGTGGACTTTATTATTCATCCTGGTTAATCGGTCTTAAAGGAGCATCATGAAAAGCAGCATCATCCTGGTCACGAACAACGGGTTGGGAAACGCAGATATACCCCTGCAACAAAAACTGGCAGTGAAATATTTTGAGCTGCTTTCGCAAAACAATGAACTACCTTCCGCTATTTGTTTTTACACAGAAGGCGTGAAATTAACAATGGCAGATTCGCCAGCGCTCGAACAACTGAAAGTATTGGAGTCAAAAGGTGTGCGGATCATCATCTGCTCGACCTGTCTTGATTATTATGGCATCAAAGACAAAGTCCAGATCGGTATCGTTGGCGGCATGCCCGATATCATCGAGGCGCAAACAAAAGCATCCAAAGTGATTACAATATAAAATCCTCTATCATACAAATGTCGTTGCAAGGAGGCTCTTGCTCCTACCGATACCATCCCGAATGTATTTATTGGGAGGAAGCAATCTCTAATTTTTTGAAGTGTTTCAGTACACAATCAGATTGCCACACCGCCGAAGTACAAAAGCGGCGGTTCGCAAAGACATCAATGCCTGAGGTGTACGATGGCGGAATATAAAATAAATTAACGCAGGAGAATCTTAAATGAATTTCGATCTGAATGATGAACAAAAAGCCTGGAAAAAATCCGTCCACGATTTTGTGGGGAAAGTTGTAAAGCCCAAGGCGCGTGAAGTGGATGAAACAGAATCGTTCAATTGGGACGCGGTCCGCAAGGGCGGGCCGCTCGGTTTGCTTGGCATGAACATCCCCGAAGCCTATGGCGGTTCCAGCGTGGATTCGATCTCATCGGCCATCGCAATGGAAGAATTAGGTTGGGCCTGCGGCTCGACCGCGCTGGCGCTCACTGCCCATAACGGCCTGGGAACCTCCCCGATCACTTTATACGGCTCGGAGGAATTGAAATCAAAGTGGCTGACGCTTGTCGCTGACGGCAGGAACAAACTCGGCGCGCTCGCATTGACCGAACCCGGGGCTGGATCTGACATTCAAGGCGGCGTGATCACCAAAGCCGAAAAACAGGGCGATGAATGGGTCATCAATGGCGCGAAGATGTGGTGCACCAACGCGGGCATCGCGGAGTACATTATCACACTTGTCAGGACAGACCCAAAAGGCGGATCGAAATCTTTAAGTATGATCCTTGTCCCAACTGATTCTAAAGGCTTGACAATTGGGCCGGCCGAAAAGAAGATGGGGCTGCGCGGTTCACCCGCTCACGGCGTGACCTATGATAACGTACGCGTGCCGCTTGGAAATTTAGTCGGTGTGGAAGGACGCGGCTTGCAGCAAACACTGGCCACCCTCGACGCGGGGCGCATCAGCATCGGCGCGATCTCTGTCGGACTTGCACAGGCCGCCCTTGAAGCCGCAGTGGATTACGCTCGCGAACGCAAGGCATTTGGGCAGTCCATTTCTGAATTCCAGGCCATTCAATTCAAACTTTCCAACATGGCGACCGAGATCGAATTGGCCCGCACCATGATCCACAAGACCGCGTGGTTGAAAGACCAGGGACGTCCCTACAACAAAGAAGCTGCCATGGCAAAGCTATACGCAACTGAAATGGCAGAACGGGTCTGCTATGATGCGATCCAGATCCACGGCGGGAACGGATACAGCCGCGAATACAACGTGGAAAGGATGTACCGCGACGCGCGCCTGATGACCATCGGTGAAGGCACGAGCGAGATTCAAAGATTGGTGATCGCAAGGCACGTGCTGGCGAGCGAGTAACCATAACCCAATATCGCCAAAGAGCGCACAGAAACTGACCTCTGTGCGCTCTTTGGAAAACAGAATTTTTTCTAAAGTTCTAATTTGATAACTTTTTTGCGAGGCGAAAAATATTGGTATAGCCGCGTTCGATCATTGCGGAAATATCCGCCGCCAATTCATCAATTATCTGTCCTGATTTCATTGGGTCGGGCAGATCGTAGACCTGCTGATCAACCACCTCGGAAAGCAAGTATATCTTTTTACGCGCGATTGGAAATTCAACAACGAGCGCTTCCTTATGACCGCTTTCCATAACCAGGATCAAATCCTGGTTATCAAGCATTTCCGCATCCACCAACCTTGTCCGATGCATTCCAAGATCAAGACCCAAATTATTAGCGGCCAATCGGGCATCCTGTGGAGCGGGTTGATCCGGCTTGGTCCAGGTACCGGCGCTTGCGACAACCCAATTGCCCGATTTTCCATCCTCCAGTAATTTTCGAATGAAAATTTCAGCCGCTAGCGGAGAACGATACATATTACCGGTACATACAAATAAAATTTTAGGCATGGTCAGGAATCCGTTTTACATCCTGCCGCCCGCAGTCTGCATAAAAAAGCATGGGGATCAAGCTAAAATCAATCATGCCCGAATTATAACAACAAGAACCCGCCTACGATCAAAAACTTCCGTCCGCAACATGCTACCCAATTCATCAGGAAAGTCCTTCCGCCAGGTAAGAAATTCCCACTCCGCATTTTCTATAAAGGAAAGATTATGAAAATCACATTGAACTGCATCTGTACACAGCGGGGTCACTAAACCACCGCTCCTTTTCCCAGAGAAAAACGGCTGTTTGCCGCTGACGGTGGGCTTGGCCCCGCAGAATTCACAAGTCATCAATGCATGGCTTGATGGTCTGTCCCACCGTTTGCAATGGTCAGGATATATCACTGACTGGCAGACAGCCGTTTTATTATTTTAATAACAACAGGAGAATTAAAATGAAGGTTGCAAATAACGTAACAGAATTAATTGGAAACACCCCCCTTGTCCGATTAAATCGGGTAACCGAAGGGGCAAAGGCGGAAATCTACGCCAAACTTGAATTCTACAACCCCGCCCATTCGGTAAAGGACCGCATCGGCAAAGCGATGATAGACGCGGCGGAAAGAGACGGACTTCTTAACAAGGAAACCATTCTGGTCGAGCCGACCAGCGGCAACACCGGCATCGCGCTTGCCATGGTCGCCGCGGCGCGCGGATATAAATTGATCCTGACCATGCCCGAAACCATGAGCAAGGAACGACGCATGTTATTGCGGGCCTACGGCGCAGAATTGATCCTGACACCCGGGCCGGATGGCATGGGCGGAGCGATCCGCAAAGCTGAAGAGATCGCCGCGTCCGACCCATCCAAATACTTTCTGCCGCAGCAGTTCAAGAACCCAGCCAACCCGGAAATTCACCGCAAAACCACCGCAGAGGAAATATGGCGCGATACAGATGGAAAAGTGGATTTCCTTGTGGCAGGCATTGGAACAGGCGGAACGATCACCGGGGCGGGCGAAGTGCTCAAATCGCGCAAGCCCTCGTTCAAAGCCATTGCCGTGGAACCTGACGCGTCTCCCGTACTTTCTGGCGGCACGAAAGGCCCGCATCCCATTCAGGGTATTGGAGCGGGCTTTGTGCCGGACATCCTCAACACCAAAGTTTATGATGAAGTGATCCGTGTCAAAAATGAAGACGCATTCCAAACCGCCCGCCGCATGGCACGCGAAGAAGGATTGCTCGTGGGAATTTCCTCAGGGGCAGCCACCTGGGCAGCTTTGCAGGTCGCCAATCGCGAGGAAAATAACGGCAAGATCATTGTCGTGATCATCCCCTCCTTTGGCGAACGTTATTTATCCACCCCATTGTTCGCCGATCTGGCGGAAGTTTAATTTCCCGTATAAAGAGAGTGCTTCGTCTTGAAGCACTCTCTTTAATATTTCGTAGAGATCCAAAATGTTCAAAATAATTCGTGAAGATATTCAATCTGTTTTAGACCGCGACCCTGCCGCGCGCAATTCACTGGAAGTATTGCTTTGTTACCCCGGGTTATATGCCATTTGGGCGCACCGCCTGTCCCACCGTTTATGGAGAAGCGGATTTAAGCTGATCGCGCGCTGGATCTCACAATTAATGCGCGGAGTGACCGGGATCGAGATCCACCCTGGAGCAACGATCGGGCGCAATTTTTTCATCGACCATGGCATGGGAGTAGTCATTGGCGAGACAGCCGAAGTTGGAGATCATGTCACTCTCTATCACGGCGTGACACTGGGCGGCACCAGCCTGCACAAAACAAAGCGCCATCCGACCATTGAGGACCATGTGGTGATCGGGGCCGGCGCTAAAGTATTGGGGGCGATAACCATCGGAGCGAACAGCCGCGTCGGCGCTAATGCGGTCGTGGTCAGGTCAACACCATCAGATTCGGTCGTTGTCGGCGTACCGGGGCAGGTTGTGATACGTGAACATCCCATCCATCTGCCAGATGAAAAGGCCGATCTTGAGCACGGCAGCCTACCCGATACGATCGGGGAGACATTGGCTGCATTAATTGCGCATGTCGAATCTTTGGAGAAACGGGTCAATGGCGGCGGAAAGAATATCCCAGCATTACACGCGCCCGACAAGGGTGTTTGGAATTGGGATGATTTTGAAATATAAAACCTGCTTTTTACAGCGGAATTGCTTTAATTCGCCTGCCTGAGATTTGTGAGACACAAACAGAGGAGGCTGATCCATAATAAAAAATTACAATTTTGTCATATTTTGGCAGGAGGTTTCATGATAAGCTTAAGTCACAAACAGACCATCTTGATTTTCACCTTTTGATATGGTGAATATGCCAGAAAACCATTTCCAAAACAGTATTCATAAAGGGCGGTTAGTTTGAAAAAAGAAACCTTGAAAGAATCCAATTCACGGTCAGTATTTGATTTGCATGGAAAAGAACAGCGGGACTTTTTTCTTGCAATTTTGATCCCATTTATTGGCTTGGGACTGCAATGGGTATTTTGGCAATACATCTCCCCTTTTGTCTGGTTCCTATTTTTCCCGGCAGTTTTTATCAGCGCAAAACTCGGGCGTTTAAAAGGCGGGCTTGTCAGCACGGTACTTTCTGCTCTTATGGTTGTATATTTCTTCATGCCGCCCCAGCTTTCCTGGGAGGTAAAGAATCCATATAATTTCTTTTCAGTGGGAATGTTCGTCATTATGGGGTATCTTTTCAGCGATGTCCAGGAACGGTTCTGGGCGGCGAACAAGCGCACAGAAAATGCCTTGCGGGAAACACAGACAGCGAATGAAACAATTACAAAGCTAGACGAAAAGACCCGTGAGGTGGATGAACTTAAGACACAATTTTTTGCCAATGTCAGCCACGAGCTTCGAACCCCTCTGACGCTGATCCTGGGTCCTGTACAAAAGGCACTGCATTCGCCCGAGCTTGACCCTGAATTACGCCACGACCTGGATATCGTGCGGCGCAACGCGCGTTTCCTGCATCGGCACGTAAATGATCTCCTGGATGTATCCAAGCTGGCTGCCGGTCAGATGACCCTTCATTACTCGCAAATCGACCTGGCGCAATCGGTCCGCATGCTGGCATCGCAGTTCAACGTGGTCGCAGATGAGCGGAACATACAATATCAAGTGGAAGCAGAGGGATCCTTCACAGCACAGGTGGACGCAGAAAAATACCAGCGCATTCTTCTCAACCTGTTGTCCAACGCGTTCAAATTTACGCCCGACGGGGGCAGGATAAAGTTGGCATTGGCTGTTGAAGGAAAAGACGCAATTGCCCAGGTGTCCGATAACGGTCCAGGCATACCGATTGCCCAGCGAGCAGTTGTGTTTGAACGATTTCACCAATTAGAGGGAAATGCCTCTCGCAAGCATGGAGGGACGGGGCTTGGACTGGCGATCGTTAAGGAATTTGTCGAATTGCATCATGGCAACATAACAATAGGCGACAGCCCGGACAACAGCACCATGGTTACTGTTCGAATTCCACTTTCAGCGCCCGCAGGAACAAGCTATAGACTTATCCTCCAATAATATGGAGAATGAAACCAGCCTGGAGCTAGTAGATGAACTGTTCATGGAACATGTGAACATACAAGACCCGGTCACCACAGAAAATTCAAACGCGCCTTCGATCCTGGTGGTGGAAGACAGTCCGGACATGAATGAATTCATCTCCAGCGCGCTCAAAAAACAGTACCGCATCTTTACCGCCGCCAACGGCCAGATCGGTTTGGAAAAAGCGCTCGCACTGAAGCCCAATTTGATCCTGACGGATGTAATGATGCCGATCATGAGCGGCGACCAAATGGTGGCTGCAATCCGTAAACATAGTGAATTGAAGGATGTTCCGATCGTGATGCTGACCGCCAAGGCGGATGAAAAATTAAGGGTGGAGATGCTGCAAGCAGGGGTGGAAGACTATATCAACAAGCCTTTTACTGTGGAGGAATTACTCGCACGTATAAGTAATTTATTGATGGCGCGTCAGCGTGGAGCAGACGCTTTACTTGAAAGCGAAGAAAGATATCGCGACCTGTTCCAAAAAGCCACACTTGGGATCTTTCAGTCCACGCCCGGAAGGAAAGGTTGTCCTGGTCAACCCGGCATTCGCAAAAATGTTCGGCTACGCATCACCTGAAGAAGTTCGGGAAAAAGGTCAAGAATGTATCCACAGACATTTTTGCCGACCCGCAGCGCCGCCTGGAGATCATCCGCCTGCGAATAGAAAACCCGGAGTTGAATACATTTGAAAATCTATATCAGCGGAAAGACGGCAGTACATTCATCGGCCGTCTGCACATACACACCATAAAATATGTGACTGGAAACGAAATTTTTGAGGGCTTTATCGAGGATATTTCCGAGTACAAACGGGCGGAGGAGGCGCTCAAGACCGCGCTGAATTTTTCAAACGATCTGATCAATTCCATGCAGGATGGCGTTTCAGTGCTCGATAAGAACGGCGTGCACCTGGATGTCAATACTGCCCTTTGCCGCATGACCGGCTTCTCACGTGAAGAAATCATAGGCACGGAAACACCGCATCCTTACTGGCCTGAAGAAGAATACGAGCATATTCAATCGGCATTTCAACAAACATTTGAAAACCCGGCTGCGACGTTTGAATTGATATTTAAGCGCAAGAACGGTGCCCGTTTTCCGGTCATCGTAAGCCCATTTGCCATAAAGGATGAACTTGGGAACATCGTTAGTTATTCAGCAACCGTGAAGGATATCAGCGAGCGTAAACAAGCCGAAATACGCCTGCGCCGTTTCTGGGACCTGCCGCTGGTTGGAATGGCGATCACCTCCCCTGCGCGGCGCTTCATTGAAGTTAACCAGAAACTGGCAGACATGTTCGGGTACACAACGCAGGAACTGGTCGGCATGACCTGGGTCGAGTTAACGCATCCCGAAGATGTGGATAGGAATATTCAACTGCTGGAAGAAGTAATAGCGGGAAAGAGCGATCAATACGAGCTGGATAAGCGTTTCATCCGCCGCGACGGCACGCTGCTCTACACGCATATTGCCGCCCATTGTGTGCGGGACACCAATGGCGCAGTAAACTATATGGTACTTCTAATCCAGGACGTTACTGAGACCAAACAGGCGGATCAGAAATTACAAAAAATAAAAAATTTACTCTCAGAAACAGAAATTATTGGACATGTTGGCGGCTGGGAACTTAACATTGACACAAAAGAACAGACCTGGACGGAAGAGATCTACCGCATCCATGAATTGGATCTGAGCTTATCAACCGACTGTGGAAGAAGCCATCAATTTCTATGCGCCCACATCCAGACCGATCATAGAGAGCGCCGTACAGCGCGCATTAGAGAACGGCGAACCATTTAATGAGGAGTTGGAAATCACCACAGCAAAAGGCAATCAACGCTGGGTGCATGCCATCGGAAAAGCGGATCTGGAACAACGGCGCGTCTATGGCTTCTTCCAGGATATCACCGAGCGCAAACAAACGGATGAGAAACTACGGATGAGTGAGGCAAACTTCCGCAATTTGGCTGAGAGCATCACAGACGGCATCCTGATCGGCACGGCCGCAGGACAGCACATTTATGCAAACAGCCATGCCGCGTTACTTCTGGGATATACACAGGATGAAATTTTACAAACCAGCCAAAAAGACCTGGCTGATCCATCCGTGTACCCGCAATTAAAACAACGGCTCGAGGATCGGATCGCGGGGCGGGATTCGCCCTACAGATATGAAACGATCGTCCGCCGCAGGGATGGCTCAAGCTTCCATGCGGAAGTAGCCGGCACACGCACCATCTGGCAGGGACAGGCTTGTGATCTGGTATTTATTCGTGACATCACGGAACGCAAACAGGTGGAAGAAGCTCTACAAGAATTTGCCTATTTCCCGGCACTTAATCCGGGACCGTCCCTGCGTGTTGATAGTTCCGGTTTTATCAGGCAGGCAAATCCAGTTGCTATTAGCCTTGGTCTCGAAACGGACATAGAAATAAGTTCGATCATTCCGGAAATCACGGCAGATGATTTGATCGATTGCATTCGGAGAGGATCCACCAATACCTATGAGGTGAAATTAAGGAAGCGTGTTTTTCTTTTAACAATGCGCGGCGTGCCAAACATGGATCAGGCCTATGTATACGGCAGTGATATCACCGAGCGCAAACAAGCTGAGATTATCCTTCAATCACGCATGAAGATCAGTCAATTCGCTGACTCTCATACCCTGGATGAATTATTGCAAATGGCACTTGATGAAGCCGAGGTCTTAACCGGCAGCACGATCGGCTTTGGGCATTTCCTCGAAGCAGACCAGAAGACACTGAAACTGCAAATGTGGTCTACCAACACGCTGAACCATATGTGTACAGCAGAAGGAAAAGGCAGTCATTATTCGATTGACCAGGCCGGGGTGTGGGTGGATGCGGTTCATGCCCGCGCGGCAGTGATCCATAATGATTATCCAAGGCTCGCACACCGCAAAGGCCTGCCCGAGGGACATGCGCCTGTTCTGCGCGAACTGGTCGTTCCGATCATGCGAAACGAACAGATCGTAATGATCGTGGGCGTGGGAAACAAACCGAGCGACTATACAGACCAAGATATTTCCACTGTCACCCAATTGGCGGATTTTTGCTGGGATGTCATCCAGCGCAAACGGGTGGAGGACATAGTGCGTGAAAATGAAGAACGTTATCGCACAGTAGTATCCAATGCGCCCGGCATCATATTTGTGACAGATGAAAAAGGGGTATTCACTCTTTCAGAAGGAAAAGGTCTGGTCAATCTTGGCTTACAACCCGGCCAGGTAGTTGGTCAGTCCGCCCTGGATGTGTATAAAGATTACCCATACATTATTGACGCCATAAAAAATACGCTTGCCGGCGACACGCAACGGCATGAAACAAAAATTCAAGGTTTGGTGTTTGATGTTCTTTACTCTCCCATCCTTGATCAAAAAGGCAGGGTGAAAACCCGGTGCCAAGATATCACTGGCGCAACTATTTCAAAAATGTCACCGAACGGAAATTGGCGGAAGCGGCATTGCGGGCAGCCAGTGCATATAACCGGCGGCTGATCGAAGCCAGTCTCGACCCGCTCGTAACCATTGGGCCGGATGGCAAGATCCAGGATGCAAATGAAGCCACAGAACTCATCACAGGCGTAATGCGCGAACAATTGATCGGCGACGAGTTTTCCAATTATTTCACGAATCCAGATAATGCGCGGGAAGGCTATCAGACAGTCCTGGCGGAAGGATTCGTTAAGGATTATCCACTCACCGTCCAACATATCTCGGGCAAGACAACAGACGTACTTTACAATGCCTCGGTTTATAAGAATGAGTACGGGGAAACGCAGGGTGTCTTTGCCGCCGCGCACGACATCACAGAGCGCAAGCGAGGCGGAGGAAGCGCTGCGCACCAGCGAACTCTTTAACAAAAGCATTCTAAATTCACTGACCGCACATATTGCGGTATTGGATGAGAACGGCGTCATCATCGCCGTTAACGAAGCCTGGAAAAAATTTGCGCAGGAAAATAACAGTCCCGATCCCGAGGCATATTTGGGGGGCAATTATCTCGCTGTCTGTGAAGTGGCGATCCAAAATAGCGACCAAAGCGCAAATCAGGTTGACCTGGGCATACGCGCGGTATTAAATGGGATGCGATCCCAATTTAAAGCCGAGTATGCATGCAATTCACCCGCCCAGCAGCGCTGGTTCACCATCACCGTGGTTCCCTTGTATCAACACGGACAAGGCGTGATCGCCATTCACCAGGATATTACCGAGAGCAAGCTGGCGCAGCAATCGCTCGAGGCGTCTCAATTGATATTGAAGAACGCCCTGGAACTCGAAAAGCAATTGGCGCGCACAGATCCGCTGACCGGAGTTAATAACCGCCGTTATCTGTACGAACTCGCCGAGCGCGAATTTGAAATTTCCCAGCGCTATCAACAGCCGCTCTCTGTTTTAATGTATGATATTGATCATTTTAAAAAATTCAACGATACTTTTGGGCACATGCTGGGCGACCAGATCCTAAAAATCATAACAGATACCGCGGTCAAGGAATTACGTTCCGCAGATACGATTGGCCGCTATGGCGGTGAGGAATTTATCATTCTTTTGCCCATGACGAACGCGGAACAAGCCTATGCGCTGGCGGAACGCATCCGCTCGGCGGTGGCGGCAACCAACGTACCAACCCAAAAAGGCGATACCTTTGTTACGCTCAGTATCGGGATCGTTGAAAAAAGTTACAACGTCCCAGCAGAGTCTGTTGAGGAAATTTTCCACCGCGCAGATGAAGCCATGTACGCCGCCAAGCAAGCCGGGCGTAATCGCACTGAGATCGGGGATTAACTCACGTTATTTTATTGTGGTTTATATGACCAGTAATTTTATGAATATTTTCTCAAAGCCAGAACCGCGTTATGTCCGCCAAAGCCAAAGGCATTGCTAATGACAAGCGTTGTATTAATTTCGCGCGCTTTATTTGGGATGTAATCGAGATCACATTCGGGATCGGGGGTTTCGTAGTGAATCGTAGGCGGAAGGATGCCCTCACGCACAGCCTGGACACAAAAGATCGCTTCCAAAGCTCCGGTCGCGCCCATCATATGTCCGGTCATGGATTTGGTGGACGAAACTGGAATCTTATACGCCAGATCGCCAAATGAGGCTTTGATCGCGCGAGTCTCAGATTGATCGTTCAGGAGCGTTCCCGTTCCATGCGCATTGATATAACCAACCTCGTCAATATTTGCCCGAGCAGAGGCCAATGCCATGCGGATCGCGGAAGCGCCGCCCTCCCCAGAGTCTTGCGGAGCTGTCACATGGAAGGCATCGGCAGTGGCACCGTACCCGGCCAGCTCGGCGTAAATCACGGCACCGCGCGCCTTCGCATCCGACTCCCGCTCAAGTACCAGCACCGCAGCGCCTTCACCCATCACCAATCCATCACGATTTTTATCGAAAGGCTGGGGCGTCAGCGAGTAATCATCGTTACGACGCGACATTGCCCCCACGCGATCAAAGGCAGCCACGCCTGTGGTGGTGATCGTCGACTCAGCCGCCCCAGTGAGCGCGGCGTCGATCATTCCGGTACGCAGCATCATCAAGGCAGTGCCGATGCCGTCCGACCCAGATGCGCAAGCAGACGCTACGGAAAAGCACGGACCCTTAATTCCAAACTCAATCGCCGTCATGCCTGCGCCGCCATTCGCCATCAGCATAGGGATCAGAAATGGGCTAACGCGGCGTGGTCCCTCAGTATGGGTTGTCAAAATCGCCTCCTGCAATGAAGCTAACCCGCCAATCGCCGAAGAAATGATCACGCCAACCCGCCCGGCATTGGCCTCGGTGATCTGCAAGCCGGAATGTGTGACAGCCTCACGAGCCGCCGCAATTGTAAATTGTTCAAACCGGTCGCGGCGGCGTGCCTCTTTTGGATCCATGAAATTTTCAGGCTTGAATCCTTTTACTTCCGCGGCAATATGGACCTGCACACCCGCCGCATGTGAATCAAATAAAGTGATCGGCCCGACCCCGGATACGCCCTCGATCAAATTAGTCCATGTTTCTTTTACGTTCAGTCCAAGGGGGTTGACCGTCCCCATACCGGTAATAACGATTCGTTCCTGCATTCTTCCTCCAAAATATGTACAGATATAACTGCACATAAAACCCCATTGGATAAAAAGCGTGACGCTCTAAAATTCTCTGTTCCCCGCTCTTGCCAAGCCTGCTCCTTCTGGCAGCCCCCTATCATTTCCCGGATCTTTCCCGCCACTCCCGCTGCAACAAGGCATAGTGATATTCGCTCGCGTAAATCCCATTGACCAAATAACTCTCAACAAAATGCGCCTCGCGGCGAAACCAAGTTTTTCCAAGGTCCGATACGAAGCGATATTTTCCTCATCGCAATCCGCGGCAACCCGATGAATATCCATGTCGTCAAAAAGGTATCTCAATAAATATGGAACCACTTCACTGACATAGCCCCTGCGCCAATATTTTGCAGCAAGCGAAAATCCGATCCTGGCCTGACGGATATCATCCTTTTTAATATAACAACCCAGATCGCCAATTAATTCATCTGTTTCTTTTAAGGCGACAGCAAATTGAATCCAATCATTCTCTTTAAGGGCGATCCTATCCTTCATGGTTGAAATAAAAGCCTCGCCCTTTTCGCGCGGATATGGAAGCCCCCAGCCTTGATATTTTGCAACCTCAGGATCGTTACGATACGCTAAAAAATTCTCAAGATCGCTTTCAATAAAATTACGCAGGATCAAGCGGGTTGTGTGTAAATACATGCTACTCTCCCGGCTTTGGGGTGTACGCTCCCTCCACCCATTCCGCGCCGCCGGGCCCAACTTCCTTCTTCCAGACCGGCACGATCTCCTTCAAACGGTCAATGCCATAGCGGGCGGCATCAAAAACACCCGTATCACGGTGGGCTGCAGTACAGGCGATCAACACTGTCGGCGTCTTTGGGTAGAGTTTGCCAATGCGCTGAACAACAGCGATCCCCTCGATGACCGGCCAGCGTTCACGGATCTCATCTGCGACCTGCTTCATTTTTTGTTCAGCCATTGGCACATAGGCTTCATACTCAAGATATTCGGTCACGTGCGCCTCGCCGCGAATGGTTTCGCCGCGCACCATACCGGTGAATATCGCCGCCGCCCCGGTGGAGGTGAGTGTGATCTGCGCCAATAGATCGTTCAAGTCTATTTCAGATTCTGTGATGGAGAAAATTGTGGGAAGGTTTGACGTTAAGGGTTGCATGTTATTTAAGACAGCGAGCTGCCGTACTCCAAAATATTATCCGCCACTCACGGGCGGGAACAGTGCGATTTCCGCACTGGGCGGCACAATCGCTTCGTCAAATGCATATTCACGGTTGATGGTGATCAAGACAGACTTTAAAGAGTCTTTGAGTTCAGGGTAATCTGTTGATAGTTTTACCTTTAAGTCAAGAATTGTCAGATCTGCGGGAACGTCAATCTCAAGAGATTTTGTCCCGGCACGGTCGCGAATGGTTGCAAAAAACAAAAGTTTTATGTGATTCATTATTCTCCTAAAACATTAACTTTAAATATTGACTACATCACCTGATTGCCCGCCATGCTTTTCGATCAAGCGGATATTTTGTATTCGCATGGTCTTTTCGGCTGCCTTGGCCATATCATAAACGGTCAATGCTGCGACAGAGACAGCAGTCAAGGCCTCCATTTCCACGCCCGTCTTGCCTGTGACCTTTACAGTGGCGGTAATGACAACACCGGGCAGAGATTCGTCCAGCACGAGGTCTACATCCACTTTTGAAAGATAGAGCGGATGACATAACGGGATCAGATCCGAGGTCCGTTTTGAGGCGCTGATGCCCGCAATCTGTGCCACAGTAAGGACATCACCCTTTTTGATTTGACCGGCGCGGATCAAGTCAAATGTCTCTTTTTTCATAAGGACTTCACCGCTCGCAACGGCGATTCTTTCAGTATCGGGCTTCGCGCCGACATCCACCATGGCAGCACGACCATGTTGATCGAGATGGGTTAGTTTTGACATGCGCAGGATTATACACTGGTATAATTCGCGCTCCATGGAAAACCTGTTAGGAAATCGGCTTGCCGGATACAAAGTTCAAACCCCTGTTTACGAGGGACCGCTCGACCTTTTACTCAGCCTGATCGAACGCTCTGAGCTAAACATTACCGCCATTTCACTTGCGACCGTGACGGACCAATATCTTTCCTACCTGCACGGGCTGGAGGAAATGAAGCCTGATGAAATATCATCATTCCTTGTGATCGCGGCAAAATTAGTGCAGATAAAATCAGAGGCATTATTGCCGCGCCCCATTGTGCGTGAACCCGGCGAAGAAGATCCCGGCACAGACCTTGTTGAACAATTGATATTATATAAGCGCTACAAGGAAATCGCCGGCTGGCTGCTGACACGCCAGGAACAAAACCTGCGTACACATTTACGCGTTGCGCCGCCCCCTAAAGTGGAGGCAAAACTGGATCTTTCCAACTTGACATTGGAAGGCCTGCTGGCTGCGGCGGCATCGGCTTTCGCGAAGGGGCAGGAAAAGAAAGCGCTCGGCACGATCATCTCCGCGCCGCGCGTCACCATCCGCGAGAAGATCGAGTTCATCACGAAAACCATGAAGAATATTCAGCGCATGTCTTTTAGCGGATTGATCACGGACAAATCCACACGGATTGAAATTGTGGTGACTTTTTTAGCAATGCTGGAATTGATCAAACGCTACCGCATTTCCGCGATCCAAAATGAACTGTTCGGGGATATCGAATTCGAGAAGATGGATGAGTGGAAAGAGGATGAAGAGATCGAAATTGAATTTGAGTAATGTGAGATAAAACAAAAGAGATGTCCTTTATGGTCATCTCTTTTTTGATCCATTACTTACCTGATTTTTCCAGCCGCATTTAAGCCTGACAGATACGCTCCATGCACAGTGGCGGGATATTTACGGTTTGTTGCCTCGCCCGCAAAAAATAAAACGTCACCCACTGGCTCAAAGAGCGCGTCAAGATCATCACCGCTGGCGTAAGGCGGGATATGGGAATATGCGCCAAACGAAAAAGGATCCCTTCCCCAACGGGTGACGAGAAACCCAGCAGGCTCTGGGATATGCTCACCATATATCACACGTAAAGTCTTCATCGCACCCGCGATAATTTCATCATCCGATAAACCTTCGATCGCAAACCCTTTTGCGCCGCCGTGAAATGCCATCAAAACAGGTGCACCCGTATACGGCACAAAACTCAGCCAGTCGCACCACTCCCCAATGGGTTCGCCCAAATATGAAATTGTTTCAATCTCTTCATCCCAAAACAGTTCGGGGAATTTCAAATACACCTTATTTAACACGCCCATATCAAGCCGGTCTATTGCGGCTTGTTTCCACACTGGCAGCGGCGGATCAAACTTAACTACGGCCTGCTTCAACACACCAAGCGGGAATGTGAGGATAGCTTTATCTCCCGCGAACACGCCAGATGAAGATTGCACCTCCACGCCGTTTACACTGTAAGAAACACTCGCCACCTTCACATTGAGGCGAATATCCAAGCCTGCCGCCAATCCATTTGCGATCTGGATATATCCTTTTGGGAAGACTACATCACTACCGCTGAATACTTCATCCTGATCCCATTCCCATAAGGAGAGATGATCCGGGTCAGCGCCGTATTCAAGAGCGGTCTCCTGCTGAATATAAAAATTCAGCCTGCGCAGCTCTTCTTTGGAGAGATCTTGACGGGATATGACTTTATCAAATGCCTGTTGAAGAGAGGTATCGTTTTCAGTATCTTCCTGCATCTCTTCAACTTCAGCATAAATGGAATCATACAAACTTTCGACCTGCGCATATTCCGCATCGGACATTCCACGTCCGTCAAAATCGTACAGCATACTGTTATCGTAATCTGTTGGAGTAGTTTGCACGTCAAATTGTTTTGCCAATTGGCTGATCGGATTCCCATTCACGCCATGAATCCAGGACGCGCCGAGATCAAGCGGCAAGCCAAGAGAAAAATCCGTCCATAAACGGCCACCGATGCGGTCACGAGCTTCAAGGACGATCACACTCACCCCATCATCCACGAGCATACGAGCAGCGGCGAGGCCGGCGATACCCGCGCCGAGGATGAGAACCTCGGCTGTTCGCAGGCCAGAGTCAGAGCGGGGAGTATCCACTGGTACTGGGACAGGCTCCTCAGTCGCAGAGAGAAGCACCGGGTCGATCAATCCACAAGACAAGACAATCACAGAAGCCGTGCCAATGGATGCCACTTTCAAAAAATCACGGCGTGTATATTTCTTCCGCATGTTTGCTCCAAAAACGTGAAAATATCCAGAGCGCAGCAAACGCCCCGAGACCGTCGAAGATCACTACATCAAATATTGACGCATGTCTTCCTGACACAAATGACTGGTGGAATTCGTCGGTTATGGCATAAGAAAGCGCCAGGCACCATGCGAGCCAGTATTGCTTTGAGTTGTATCTCAAATAATGGAAATAGGACAATGCAAGCAAACCATAACCAAGCGCATGACCCGCCTTTTTGATGGCATAATCCCAATTCCGAAAGCTGGGAAGGTCATCTCCAGACTGAGATGAGATCACAAAGATCACGATCATCATAAAAAGCGCTGGGAACCAGCGAGGTACAATTGACAGGAATTTTTTCACCTTGAGGCTGCCTTGATCCAAAAAAATGAAGTTTTATTAAAAAGCAATAACGAGTGGCTGTATTTCTCAGATCCGCATCACCTTATCAGCACGGACAGTATTGAAAGTGTGCGAGCTGCACTGCAGGAAGTAGAGCGATTGATCAACACTAATAACTGGCACGCGGCGGGATTTATCAGCTATGAAGCCGCGCCGGCGTTCGACAGCGCATTAAATGTTAAAAAACGCAGACAATTTCCGGTTGCTATGGTTTGGACTGTATCCAGAGCCGCAAGCGATTACGACATTGGAGAGCTTTAGAGAATTCAGCGGCTTGCCGGTATTGGATTGGCAGGCGGGCATCACCCGCGAAAGTTATATCACCGCAATTGAAAAAGTAAAAGACTTTATCGCGCAGGGCAAAACATATCAAGTCAACTACACCATGCGGCTGGATGCAAACTTCAAAGGCAGGGAATGGGATTTCTTTCTTAATCTCGCGCAAATACAAAATAAATATGCAGCTTACATCGACACTGGCCGACATGCGATCTGCTCCGCCTCGCCTGAATTATTTTTCAAGTTAAACGGAGATAAAATATTCAGCCGCCCAATGAAGGGAACAGCCAAACGCGGGCGCACAACTTCCGAAGATCTGATACAAGCCGAATGGCTGCACAGCTCGGTCAAAAATCGCGCTGAAAACGTGATGATCGTGGACATGATCCGTAATGATCTCGGCCGAATTGCGCGGGTTGGCAGTGTACAAGTGCCCGAGTTATTCAAAATTGAAAAATATCCCACCCTGCTCCAAATGACCTCGACAGTGCAGGCAAATACCGACGCATCGCTGGATGAGATATTTTCCGCACTTTTTCCATGCGCTTCCATCACTGGCGCGCCAAAAGTCAGCACCATGAATATTATCGCAGAGTTAGAGTCAACACCTCGTAAGATATACACTGGGAGTATCGGGTATATCGCTCCAAATCGCAAGGCTCAATTCAGCGTGGCCATCCGCACAGCGCTCATAGACAGGGAAATCAGCAAAGCAGAATATGGCATCGGGGGTGGCATCGTATGGGACTCAACCAGTGCAGACGAATACAACGAAGCATTGCTCAAAGGCCGCGTTTTATGGGAACCTCCCAGAGACTTTTCGCTCCTCGAAACCATTTTATGGACTTCACAGGATGGATATTTCCTGCTGGAGAAGCATATCGAGAGAATGCGAGACTCAGCCGATTACTTTAGTTTTACGTTTTCCAGGGAGCGCCTGACCGACCATCTGGAAAAATTGTCAGCCAGATTTAATTCGCCACAACGCGTACGGGTTTTAGTTAACAGAACCGGACTCATCGATTCTGAAGCTCATCCTTTCCAGACCACGGAAATGTCATTCAAAGCATGTCTGGCGAAGCATCCTGTGAATTCAGATGAAATTTTTCTGTATCACAAAACTACAAATCGAAATTTCTACCCGCCCACCACCCAGCCGGGTATGGACGGCACTTTACTTGACAATGAAAAAAGAGAGTTGACCGAATTCAGCATCGGCAATCTTGTCGTCGAAATCAATGGCGAATTACTAACGCCTCCAATTTCCTGTGGAGTGTTGGCTGGGACATTCCGTGGATACTTGCTAGCAACAAAACAGATACAGGAGCGGATTATCCAACTGAAGGAATTATCGAAATGCTCAAAAATATTCCTGGTCAACTCTGTGCGACAATGGGTCAAAGTCGAAATGAGAGACGGCGGGGGCGGCCTATCAAAATCATGATACAACAGAACAATGATAAGCCGGCCCTGGTTTCGTACAAGAGCTACAGATCTACAAGAGTAATGGAAATATTAACAGTGCCATCCCCAAGGTCCACACCTTGAACCGTGACAGCCATACCACTTTCATGTCCATCATAGACCATACTGAATGTAGTGTCTGAAGTCACAGTCAATCCATCCCTTTCGGTATAACCCAGTTTGCCAAATTCATCACGGTAAAAATTCATCGCATCATCAAGAGATAAATTCGTCTGGAAGTTAACAATATCATTGCCCATATTGATCAGGTTGGAGGCATCATCAGGCAAAGGGAAATCCGTTTCACCACCCAGAGTAAAACCATCTCCGCCAAGATCAGGCGGAAGCGTCGGAGGGACTTCAGCGTCATTTCCATTGCTCTGGGGAACTTCAGTGATCTCGGGCAAATCTGGAATCTCAAAACTATTATTCCCGCCATCCTCATCGCCGCCACCCATGACAGTTTGGCAGGCAAGGGATGCCATAACAAGAACAATGACCGCGAACAATATATTAATTTTCTTCATTTCTTTCTCCTCAGGGTTTATAAGATAGTGTAATTATAGCCAAATGTCGTCGATTGTTAATCCCCCATATAGTTAGGCTGTCAAAAATAGTTTTACGGGTAAACTTCATCTACGAGTGAAGAAAACAAAACCGCAAGGCGGCAACGCACAACTTAATCCGAGTGCCAGGAAAATTCACACAGAACCTATACTTCTGGTTTCGTGGAGGTAAAAATGCCCATAACTTTCAACCCGCAGTCTTTTCAAGCCTACCGCCTTATAACGAACTCCGTTGCCGCCATAAAATCACGCGGACAACTACAAACCCCTGACTCACAATGAAGAAAATCTGGCCATTCTCCTTTTATTTCCTTTACTTTGCCGCAAACGCCAGCTTTTTACCCTATCTGGTTTTGTATTATCAGAGTCTGAATTTTACGGGCTCCCAGATCGGATTGCTTTTTGGAATTTCTCCATTGATCACTTTGGTCGGCGCACCGTTTTGGACGGGAATCGCCGATATCAGCCACCGCTATAAACTTGTACTGAGTTCCACAATGCTGCTTTCGCTGGCTTTGATCCTAATATTTCCATCCATAAAAACGATTACGGCTGTTTTTTTGCTTATAGCGGTGTTTTCTTTTTTGGGAGCGCCTGTTAATTCACTGGCAGATACCGCCACCATTTCCATGCTCAGGGGCGATAAACATATGTATGGGCGTGTGCGGGTGGGCGGAACGTTTGGTTGGGGTATCGCCGCACCAATTGCAGGCATATTGATCAGCAAACTGGGATTGAATTGGGCATTCTGGTCCTACGCGTTCCTAATGTTCCTTGGCTTTCTGGTCAGCCAGAAATTTGTTTTCAATCCAATCAAGCAGGACACATCTTATAGAAATGGATTGCGCGCTTTATTTTCAAATAAGAGACTGATCCTTTTTCTTATTACCACCCTTATTTGCGGTATTGCATTCACAAGCATCAACCTATATTTGTTTGCATACATGGATGAACTCGGAATCAGCAAAAGTCTGATGGGCACCGCCCTGGGCATTGCCACAATTTCTGAATTACCCGTCCTATTTTTTTCAGACCGCCTGCTTGCACGATTCAAACCACATGGGCTATTGGTCATTGCCATGATTGCAACAACACTACGACTATTCCTGTATGTCATATTTGATTCTGCCGAGGGTATTCTCGTTTTCCAACTCATTAATGGCGTTACATTTTCGGCTTTATGGGTAGCCGGTGTTTCTTACGCAAATGAAAATGCACCAGCTGGTTTAAACGCGACTGCACAGGGAGTTTTTAGCGCCATGCTTTTTGGCTTTGGATCAGCGGGCGGGGGCTACCTTAGCGCACTCTTGTTTGAGAAAGCGGGCGGTGCACAAATGTACACGATCTTTGGCATAATGATGTTGGTCACCCTAATAACATACCTGTTGCTCGAAGGAAAGATCAAAAAATCACACCATTTCTAAATTTTGCACCTCGCTCCAGGTGAAGCTTATTTCAATCTGATTTGAAGTATTGTAAAATCCGATCGAAATAAATTAGAGCATCTTGTAATTCTCCATCCAAAAACAGACCACGCTATAATGCAGTAATAATTCTTACAGGTTCTTAAAAGGTAACATATGGTCAACCATCTTGCAAACTCAAACTCTCCCTATCTGCTGCAACACGCAAACAACCCGGTAGATTGGCATCCCTGGGGACCTGAAGCGCTGGCAATAGCCAGGAATGAAAACAAACCCATTTTTCTCAGCATCGGTTATGCCGCGTGTCATTGGTGTCATGTGATGGCACATGAATCATTTGAAGATGAAGAAACGGCTGAATTCATGAATGAATTCTTCGTTAACATCAAGGTGGATCGCGAGGAACGACCTGATATTGACGGAATCTATATGCAAGCCGTTGTTGCAATGACAGGGTCAGGCGGCTGGCCAATGTCGGTTTTTCTTGCGCCCGACCTCAAGCCATTCTACTCTGGGACGTACTTTCCGCCTGTGCGGCGCTACAATATGCCCGCCTTTAAAGACATCCTGTCGGGTCTGGCCAACGCCTGGAAAAACGACCGAATCGAAATTGAAAAAGTCGGGAATCAGATCATTGGCCGCCTGCAACAACAGAACCAAAATCAAAAAAATGATTTCCTCAAGTCAGAGCACTTTGAAGCCATCATTAATTCAATGACAGCCGCATATGACTGGGGATATGGAGGCTGGGGTGTCGCGCCAAAATTCCCACAACCCATGGCTCTCGAATTCATCCTCAACCATGCGCTTGTAAATAAAGAAGAACAAAATTATAAATTGATCAACCACTGCCTGCACGCAATGGCACGCGGCGGCATGTATGATGTTGTTGGTGGGGGCTTCTCACGATACAGTACTGATAATTTTTGGAGGGTACCTCATTTTGAGAAAATGCTTTATGACAATGCCATGCTCGCACGAATTTATCTGCGGGCATGGCAGGTCACCAAGGATCCCGCTTATAAACGGATCGTTGAAGCAACCCTCGACTTTGTCATGCGCGAGATGACGCATGATGAGGGCGGATTCTACTCTTCACTGGACGCGGACTCTGAGGGCGTGGAGGGAAAGTATTATGTTTGGAATTTAGAAGAAATTCGGGGGGTACTAAAAATAGACTCTGAATTTTTTGAAGCGGCTTACGGGATCACCACGACAGGCAATTGGGAGGGAAAAACCGTACTACACCGAACGCTCGATGACGCATCCCTCGCCGCTCGCTTCAAGATCAATCTCGAAGCTGTCCCCGTCAAACTGGCAGAATCCCCACGCAAAACTTCAAGCTGTCCGTACCTTACGCATACGCCCAGCTACAGACGATAAAATCCTCACAGCATGGAATGGCCTATGCTGGCAACTTTTTCTGAAGCCGCAAGAGTACTTCCATATTCCGATACAGAAATAAATGCTTCTCCAACTGAGAACAAATATTACAAGGTGGCTACCTGCAGCGCAGATTTTCTGCTTTCCGCATTGAGACCAAATAATCAATTGGTCCGCGCATGGCGCAATTATGCAGCAACAAGCGCGGTGTTTCTTGAAGACTACGCCTCATTGATATTGGTTTACTTGAGCTTATCAAACAGACTTTAATAATAAATGGTTCGTATCTGCCCATGAACTAACCGATGAAATGATCAAAAAATTTACCGACCCGAACGGCGGATTCTTCGACACACCGCTTGACGGCGAGCCTTTACTCATACGACCAAAGGATATTTCAGATAATGCAACGCCATCAGGGAATGCATTAGCCTGTGAAGCTTTATTGAAAATAGCAGCCTACACTGGTGAAGGGAAATATCGCGATCTTGCAGAACAGGCATTAGCGATCATGGGTGATTCGGCGTTACGATATCCGCTTGGGTTTGCAAGATGGCTGTCGGCGGCGGAAAATTCCGCTGGAAGCACAAAACAGATCGTCGTAATCGGTCAAGCGGGTGAGGAAATATTCGATCAGATGCTCAGGTTGATATGGTCTGAGTTAAGACCCGGCGTGGTAGTCGCCGCGTCCAATTTCCCCCCTCCAAACGAAGCACCATCATTATTAAATGGACGAATCCCAGCAGATGGAAAAGCAACTGCATATATTTGTGAGGACTTTGTTTGTAAGCTGCCTGCTACAGATCCAGAAGAGCTTGTGACGCAACTAAGAACTTAAAAATATCCGCTGCGAAAAACATGCCTAAAATAAAAATAGGGCTCTCTTTTCAGAGAGCCTTATTTTACAAGTCACTTGTTTTCTTCTTTATTCTCAGGCTCCGCAGAATGATGATCCATTCAGCACCACGTGGTAGGCCCATAATACACTCCTTTTTTTTATTTCAACCTTATGCTACCACAATTGATTGAAAAAATGATCAAATTTCCTATGCGTAGAAGCTTTCAATGTAACGGATCGCGCGCCGAACGGATCTGCGCAAACGCGCAAAGAACTGATATTGCTCTAGAAGGTTATTGTTTCTGGTCGGGATAGGTCCTTAGTCCACTCCACAACCATATGCCTCAGGTAAGACCCGCTCCAAAACCGACAAACACAACTTTGTCACCGGATATGCTGTCCCTTTTGAGCAGCCTCCACAGTTGCGATCGGTATTGAGGCTGTGGAAGTATTTCCACAATGCTCCACATTGATGATAAATTTGTCAAGCGGCATTCTAAAAAAATTTTGCAGCTGTTTCAATAATTCGGAAAATTCGCCTGATGCGGGATAATCCATTGCACATCATTGGTTGTCAATCCTAATGCTTCCAACGCTTCCATAACAGCCCGCCCCTTGACACGCGTGGCAAAGGCGGAATACCGCCTTCCATCCATTTGGACAAAATGCTTGCCCTCGCAAGCGGTCAGTTCCTGTGGCAAGGATGACGTGACGCAACTGCCGCCAAGCAATGTCAAAGAATCCGCGCCTGAGCCATCGGAGTCCATTACTGCGGATAAACCCCCGCCGGGTTTGTCGCTTGCCTGCAAAACAAAAGCGCCTGCCCCATCTCCAAAGAGGATGCAGGTGTTGCGATCCTTCCAATCCACAAAACGGGATAATGTCTCCGACCCGATCACAAGTACTAATGAACGCTTGCGAATACCAGCCTTGTTCGGCCATGTTCAATGTGAAGGTAAACCCAACAGGCAGCCAGCAGGTCAAATGCCCCGTACCTGTTTGCGCCGATCTGGTCTTGTATTGGACAATGGCTGGCTGGCCAATATTACAGGCGAGGAAGTCGATAAATAATCAGATCGAGTTCGGTCAGGGCGAGATTGGCAACTGCTAACGCCTTGGGGGCTGCCTCGACCGCGAGCGTGGACGGAAACTCATTTTCACGAGCAATGTGGCTCTCCAATTCCAGTATGATCATGAATCCATTCATCATTGTATCTATGAGTTTGGCAAGATCGCGATTGGTCAATACCGGTTCCGGGACAAGCATGCCCCCAGCCCGTAATATATGCGCAAATGGCATGCAGGCTCTTAGGGGGGTTGTAACACTCAAGATCGTGTGGCGTTGTGGCCGCCAAATCCAAATGAATTCGACATAACATAATTTGCCTGCAGCAAAGCGCTTGATTGGGCACATAATCAAGATCACAAACAGGGTCGGGGTCAGTAATTGTTCGTGGGTGGCAAAATATTATTAATGATCGCCATTTGCGCTGAATACGGCTTCCACTGCGCAGATGCGCCCAGTAAATGACCTGTCGTGGATTTAGTAGAACAGACAGGGATCTTGTAGGCCTGTTCCGCAAATACCGTTTTATTCGCGGCAATCTCACTTTTGTCATTCAAGTATGCACAAGTCCCATGCGCGTTGATATAACCAATATCCGCAGGCATCAACCCCGCTTTTGCAGGGCGAGACCATTGATATCGCAGCGCCTGCCCCATTTTCAGCGGGGCGAGATACGATGCGCATCATCAGTTGTGCCATAGCCCGGTAATTCATTACAGTATTATTTCGCGCCACGCGCCAGGGCAAAATCAAAGCGACTCAAGGATCAGCATACCCGGTGCCTTCACCCATCAAAATCCATCACGCCATTGTCAAAAGGGCGCGAAGCTGTTTGTGGACTACCATTGCGAGGACAAAGCGGTCATTACATTCATGCCAGCCATGGAAAGCGCAGTAATGGCAGCTTCAGCCCCTCCGGCAATCATTACATCTGCAGCACCACGGCGAATCATTTCAGCGGCTTCGCCCAGAGCATTTGTTCCAGGAAGCTACATGTTGCAACCGGTTATTGGGGCCACGCGCTCCGACCCGGGATAGC
>JADJNA010000055.1 GCA_016709305.1 Candidatus Villigracilis saccharophilus | reverse complement strand
CATTTGCGCAAGTAATGGCGGAATCCCTCTGGCGCAAATGAACATGCCAACCTCACGAATGTCAAGCCTTGGCGCAACCTGATCGCCTTGCCTGTTATGGTATCCACGAATGGTGTCGACCTTCATAATCCTCCACCCGCAGGGTACGGTGCCCAACTGTGCAATTTTGTTGTCACGGCGAGTCACCATCCGCAAAACAGCCATCCGTTTCGGGAATGACCACCAATGTTTTTTTGAGGGTGGTTCACTAAACCCAACGCGCTCATTCCAGCCAGCCCAATTCGCACACCAAGGATCTGGCGCGGACAGAGATGCGAGTGGTTGTGGGGATATTTCAAGCAGTTGTTGTATGTCCATTTTGGTTTCTCCTAAATAAAAACGAGACGGTCTCAAGGATAAAGAGACAGCCTCGCAGAACAAGGAAAGTCTCCTTTCCAATGCCTTTGTGTTGGGCGGGGGACATGGCGTTTCCGCCAAATCACAGATCACGATCGTGATCGGCCAGACTTCCATGAGCAAAGCTCGAAGGCAGTCAGGCTTCGGAGAGAATTTGAAAAATAGTTAATCAGTATGCAAGATCAACTGATTGTCTTCGTTTTTCGATGTAATGACCCCAAGGGCAGAACAGCCGGGCCATGCATTACCTGACCATCCGCGTCGTAGCTTGAACCATGACAGGCGCAGGCAAAACCTTTTGCATCACTTGCCACAGCACCCCAGATGCGTACAAACCAAACTGAGGCCGTAAACCCTTTTTCTGAATGTATCAGGAATCGGGAATTTCTGGAAGGAAGTCCGTGAACCGGAGTGGATAATTCGAGGCGGGGCCCAGATCAAATGCGGTCTTTTGTGCGGGCGATTGTAATCAAGAAACGAAGCAAACCGCCCAAAGTCAGCGCGCCGCTCAGGTAAAGAAATCCATCGCGGGCTAATTTCAGAAAATCACGGCGGGATAGTTCGGGCATGATCCTACCTCTCCACCGCATGACATTCAGCAATATGTGGAGGGGATTGATCTTCGGCCTGTTTGAGTACAACTGCTTCCCATCACGGGGCGAATTGTTCTGTTTTGTGGCTTTGCCGATCATTTCATAAGTTCCATCCGATAAGACTGCGTATTCCAAAGCAGCTCGCCCTTCTCTGTGACGAGAATCTTGTTGCCAGTTTTCAAGTCGACCACGGGATGAAATCCGTCTTGAATGCGATGTCGTTCGGGTCTTCAATCGTTTTGGTCAATGGCACTTCAGTTGGCGTGCCGTGGCAGGTCTTGCATTGCACATACTGAATAATATCCTTTTTGTTGGCGTGGATGTCACGTCGCCCATTACTTCAGACCGCGATGACAAATCTATGCAATCCAAAGTGTATTCTTATTGGAGTGAACTGCGCGATGGGCTGGTAGTAATCATCAACGCGCTTCTTCGCAGGTTGATCCGTGCGTTGGATAAAGGTCATCGTGCGCAGATCGTAATTCCCACGATTGTGGCAGGTGTTACATTGAGTGTAGGAAATGGCGGTTGTTAGTTTATGCTGTCCATTTGAGTGACAAGCGGCGCAACCATTCTGGCGCGCAAAAGAATCACCTTCACGCGGCAAGGCGTTGATATGGCATGTAAAACAATTTTCGCCAAATTTTAGAATCATCGGGTTTGCATCAGCCGTTGGCTCAAATGAAGCCAGCGACGCAATGTCTGTTTGAGTTTGCTCATCTGTTATCGCAGTGATCCCAAAGTGAGCAGATAGATCAGTCTGTGCGCCAAAAGTAAAACGGATATTGGCTATTGCCCCCGCATACGTGGATTGGACGCTGGTCATCACACGCTGGATGTGGTCACGATTATCCGCTTCGCTGCTTGAGTGACAGCTGCTCCCGCCGCATGAGATTTCCGCTACTGAAAGATCCGATGGGTTCGCACCGCCGCGCATGGTGCTGTGAGCAAGTTCGGCATTGAGGGCGAGACGTTCCCCGCCGTGACAGCTAACGCAGCCAAATGTTTTTACTGGATGCGATGCGCTGATCTCAGGCAATTCCGCGTGGCAGGTGATGCAGTATTCGGGCTGACCTGTAAGAACGGGAATTAATTCGATCGGCTTGGGCTGACGCGAGTTCATCCACCATGCCAGCGACAAAGATAGAAAAGAATGCCAGAAGCAAAGACACTAATTTTCGCATTTTAGAAGGCGGGCGGGCTGCCCAAAATCGTACGGAAAATAATTAACGAAGCCATAAGGGCCAATATGACCTGAACCAAGCGGTTGGATGTTGGAAAACAACGCCCCAGTTCACTGTCAAGTGGCGTCGGGAAAATATATGGACTCAAGACAAGAATCAATAACATGATGAATGGAACGAGATGCCCCACACAAAGGATCGCCCCATTTGAGCATTTGCTGAACCCAGAGAAAGAACCACGGAGCCGAAGCAGATTCTGGAACGGTTTGTAAAACGGATAATTGAATCGGCGCGGCGATGGGGGCGGGAGACCAGATCGAGAAAATAATTAACGCAGCCATGACCAAAACCATCGTCAGGACTTCGCGGCGCACCAACTCGAAGCGTGAGATCCGCTCGGGGTCAGTGCGCAGGATCGGGGGCGGAAGAGCGATGCCTCCGTCGCGGCGGACTCTGAAGGCGTGCCATCCGATCAAGATGGCACTGACAATCATTAATCCAAACACATGCCAGGCGTAAAAACGGATCAGTGTGGGCGATCCAGGTTCGGAACCACCGATCAAAAATGATATAGAGTTTGTTTCCAAAAACGGGATGGTCTTGATCAAATTCGGTCCCCACAACCAACGCCCATTGAATGCCGGCATCCCAACGCAGGATGTAGCCTGTGAAATTTAAAATGGAAGATACAAATAATGCAAGCCTGAGCAGGTAATTGAAACGGCGCGGAGGAATATATGCGCCTGTGAAAACAACAGCATTAGGTGCACCGCCGATAATGATCAATAATTGCGCCGACCAAAAATGGATGTTACAGATCAATCCGCCAAAGGGACAAGATAGGTGGATTGAATTGAGAGAGCGGCTTCTGCAGGAGTGGGGATGTAATAAAACATTTCAAACGCGCCGGTGATGACCAAAATCAGCACAAGAAAGATGGCGGTTCCACCTGCGCCTAACGTGTAACGCCAGCGTGCTTGCGCAGAGGAATGGTTGGTGGGTGCAGGTGGTGAAAAAAAGTTTGGGCGCGTGGTTTTGATTGACAGTACATCGTGCTAGGGAAATCCACAATCCCCGTCTCTGATCTCCTGCCCATGAAAAAGTTTTCATGGGCAGAGACGAAAAGGAGGATGTATTATCTTTCGGACGGTAGAATTTTGATTTTTCACTCTGCCCAGAAGTAGAAAATATACTTACTCTCGTCCGTTCAATAATCAGTTTATTCCACTTTATTGGCCTCAGTCCTTGTCTGGATGGTCTGTAAATGAGGAAAATTTTAGTCACCTGCATGGGCCTGAGGTGAATGTTCATCCTCAAAGACAGGCAAATATTTTGCCGCAAGCCCAAACGCAAGGATGCCAGCAGCGAATATTCCAAAAGGAAACAGCAACTTCAGGCAGCGTCGGAAAATACTTGACATTGCTCATGAAGGTCGGCATATAGAACATCGGATCGGGATGCTGACCGCGAACCAACTGACATTGAAGCGGTTGAGGATCATGCCAGCGAGGATGATGATCGCACCTGTGAGTAAACCATTGTCGCTGACGCGATTCTTTTGGATGGAGAACCAGACGATGGGTGTGACCACGCCAATGAGAATTTCAGCCCAGAAGAGGATACTCATGCGCTGGAAGTAAGCGTGAACTGAGCGAGGACTCAAGTATGATCATCGCAAGACCGATCGAAATTGCGGAAGTGAAGAACATGATCGGCAGAATGGGCGTCCACCAGAGCGGATGCAGTTTACTTGGTTGGATGAGCAGGAGCGAGCCAGGGATGATTGATGCAAAGTAGAAAGGACCACGCCAAGGATCACGAAAGGCATAATGAACTTATGGATGAGGTGTGCCCACTTCTGCAATTTGAAGCCTTCAAGAGCGACCGGGCGCAAATTCAATGGCAAGCACGGTGAGATACAACATCACACAAATACCGATCTCGAGTAGAACGGAAGTGCCGTTCCAATGGATCATCATATCCAGATCCGCAGAGGCTGGCCAAGATCAACGAGCAGCGCAATGGCAACCATAACATAGCCAATGAAAGCGGTTAACACGGAAGGACGCAGCAGTGGTTCAAATTCCTTGATGCGCAGGATGTAGACCGTACCCGCCATAAGAAAACCACCACTGCTGATGGCAACACCCGTGAACAAGTCAAAACTGATCCAGAAACCCCAGGGATAGGAATAGCTTAGGTCGCTGATGACACCGATGCCAAAGACATAGCGCATCATGGCGACTACAAAGGCAATACCCATCAGGGTCAATAGAATCCAGACCAACGGACTGAAGTTCAAGCGGAAACGAGGTTGAACAGTGAGATTAAGTTTCATTTGGTTGTCTCCGCCTTTTTATCCGCTGCGGATTTTTCCTTATTCTTATCGTAAAGCGCCACACCCGTTGTGACTGCGGTCAGCACAGCTCCCCAGCCAAGAGCAAACGGGATGGTCATTTCCATCACTTTTTCGCTGACTTCATTGACGGGCGTTTCAGGCAGAGTGGGCAACCCCAACTCGCTGAATGGAACATGCGAGAGGATGAGATAGGATGTGCCGCCATTTTCGAATTCGCCATAGACGTGGTCAATATAACGGGTCGGATGCTCAGCGATACGGGCATGAGCTTTCGCAATAAGTTCTTCGCGGTCGCCGTATTCAAGCGCGTCGGTAGGACAGGTCTCAACACAGGCGGGTTCTTGTCCGTTGTAGATGCGCTGCGGGCAGAAGGTGCATTTATCAATGAACGCGCCTTCGATGATGCCCTTGTCATAGTCAAAGTGCGGCACGCCGAACGGACAGGCATTCATGCAATAACGGCAGCCGATGCACAGATCTGGATTATAAGTAACTGGACCGTCTTCCGCTTTTGTGTATGCGCCAACAGGACACGCCGACATGCAATCCGGATGGTCGCAATGCATACAGTGATAAACCATCGTACCGCGCTGCAAATCAGGATATTCGCCTGTGACGCCAAGGCCAGCCACCCAGATACGGGTCTTGTCCATGTCGATGTTATTTTCGACACTGCAAGCCACCATACACGCACGGCAGTCAATACAGCGTGTGGCGTCGAAGAGATAGGCGTGATGTTTAATTTCAGTCATAATATACCTCTAAGCCTTTTTGATCGTTACGAAGGTCTGGCTGAGGGCCTGTCCGCCGCTGATGGGATCAGTGAAGGTAACATGAACAGTCGAATCGCTCGCGCCAACGCCAAAGGCTGTTTTTAAACCTTTCGAGATATGACCGTACCCCGGAGTCATGTACAGGCAGTCAGGCCGAATGGCCTGTGTGACCAATAAACGGGTATGGATCTGACCGACAGAACTTTTGACTTCAACCCAATCTTCATCCACAAGTCCGAGACTCTCAGCAGTTTTGGCATTGATCCACAAGCGCGGGTCATCTGAATATTTGTGAAGCAGTTGGTTGTTTTGCGTTCCAAACTGGGTGGACGTCGCAACTTTACCAGTCAATAAATAAAACTCACCCTCGACAGGCTGCGGTGGTTCTTCCCAAGTGGGTACGCCAGGGAAACCAACTTTGGCAAGCGTATCGGAGTACAACTCGATTTTTCCACTGGGAGTGTTCCAGGTTTTCTCTGCCGCTTCTGCTGCATGTGGTGTTTCCGGGGCTTCGGCATACCCTTTGGTTTTGACTTCCTCCAAGCTGACTCCAAGCGGAGCAAGCTGCTGGCGTAGATAATCTTCCTCATCTTCATATTGAAAGAAATCGCCAAGCCCAAGACGTGCGCCTAATTGTTTATAAATCCATAGTGCTGATTTGGCTTCGCCTTGCGGTTCGATCACAGGCTGGCGCAGGAAAACCTTGTCACCCACTGGAAGCAATGGATCATAGCGTTCGAGATAGGATGCTTCGGGCAAAACGACATCTGAGAACCAGGCGGTATCGTTTAACACAATATCCACCGTGACGATGAAATCCAATTTTCCAAAAGCCTCAAGAGTCTTACCTCTATCAGGCAAAGACATGATCGGGTTCTGACGAGAGATAAACCAGCCATGCGCCTGGTACGGAGCGCCGCTGACGATGTTGTCACGCAGCTCCTGAAATACGCCGATCTTAAATGGCACAACTGGATATTTCCACGGTACACCATCGAGGCGCAAGGCAGAGACACGCGGGTATGCAGGTTGTGGCGGAGCGCCTAATGTGCCGCTCTCCTCGCCGCCTGCTTCCTTCAATACCACATCCCAGTTGCCGACCAATGCATTTAGGATGCTGATAGCACGTTGGGTATGGAATGAGTTGATAAAGTTGGATGTGCGCCAGCCGTTATGAGCCAGGGCGTGCGGAGCGGCATCAGCGAATTCATGTGCGATGCGCGTAATGGTTTCGGCGGGAATACCTGTTAACGGAGCAGCCCATTCAGGCGTATAACGGCTGACTTCTTTTTTCAGTTCGTCAAAGCCGATCGTGTTCTTTTCAACGAATGATTTGTTATAAAGGTTCTCACCGATGATTATGTTGAGTAAAGCCAGATGAAAAGCGAGATCGTTCCCAGGTTTAATGGGCAGCCACTCGGTCGCTTTGGATGCGGTCTTTGTATAGCGCGGATCGAGATAAACCACTTTCGCACCACGGTCAATTGCATGACTCAAGTCAGATGTTTCCGAGGTCGAGATCGCTTCAAGCAAGTTACGACCAGTCAACAAAATATATTGAAGTTTGTCATCGTAAATGCGGGCGGGTTCTTCCATACCATAGGTCATCAGATTTGCAACGATCATGGCGTTGAAACACAACGAGCGCTGTGTGCCATAATTTGGTGAGCCAAATGCATAGAGTAGATTCTCAAACAATGGCTGGCTCAAATTATGTGTGGATGAAAACACCATCGCTTCCGCACCGTATTTATTTTTGATCTCGGTCATTTTACTGGCGACCAGATCAAGCGCCTCTTCCCATGTGGCTTCGCGGAATTTTCCCTCACCGCGCTGACCAACCCGAATGAGCGGAGTCAGCACACGATCAGGGTCATACGTGTTCATTAGTCCCGATTGCCCGCGTGGACAAAGATTCCCGCGTGAGTGGGGATGCTCGGGATTGCCATCCAATTTGACAACTCGACCTTCTTTGATCTTTGCCAATACACCGCAGCGCCAAACGCACATTTCGCACATTGTGGAAATGATGCCATCACCGGCCGCATTTAATACTCCGCTATCTTTTGCAGCTTTGGCGACCATCGGCGGAAGCATCTGGCCAACCGCCAATGCGCCAAAAGATGCTGCGCCAAGTTTCAGGAAATCTCTTCTTGAGATCGTTTTTGTCATGAAATTCTCCGAAGTCAGATATTAGGTAGTTTGGAATCAGTTCCATCCTGATTCCAAACTACTTAATTCCTATTTCTCTTTCCGCTGCCATCCAGCGCGGTCGATCAGATAGAAGAGCAAAAGTGACATCAACCCAAAGACGAGAATGGTTAGGAATGGACTTAAATTCCACAGGTCAGGCATGGTCGTGCCACCATAATTTGCAATTGCAGAAATCGCTGGAAAGACTTGTTGATAGGTCAGGCCGTATATAACTGCGCCAGTTAAGAAACCCAATAAACCAGGAACTATGTAATCTAATTTGCCTTCGCCGCCACCGGCAGCGCAAGTACCCGGTCAGAAACCTGTGAGCGCCATGCCCACACCGAAGATCAAACCACCGATAACGTTCCCAACAATATAGGTTGCGGGAATTGCAGGGAAGGTGATCAAGCCCAAACCGCGCAGGGCAAAAAGCCCGCTCATGGCAACCACGAGAGCGGTCATCATGAATTGAAGTACGGCCATGTCTGTAAAGCGAAACACATTTACGATCTTGTTGTACTTGGTCAGCCCGGCTTTATTCAATGAAAAGCCAAAGAACCCACCAAGCACAAGAGCAACGATATAGTTTGTCATATCAGCCTCCTAATAGTTTTTGCGATAAATAACCAACGCAGTAACAATACCGGACGCGAACATACCGGCGATGAACAGAAACGCAGCCGGGGCTAGTAACATACCGCCCGAGATCGCCAATCCGCTGGTACAGCCGCCGGCGATGCCTGCCGCATATTCCAAAATGATGGCACCGAGGAAGGCCAACAACCATCGCTTCCATGTTTGTGCGCCAAAGATACGCTTCCATTGTTCGTCGGAATTAGCCCAGCCTTTCTTGCCCCACTTAAGTGTTCCACTGGTTGCAGCACCGATCATCCCGCCAAAAAACACCCCTACGAGCAGAATAACGCTCACAGTGATGCCCGGTGGCATGATGAAATTAAAGTACATGTTATCGAATAGTTTCGGTGCAACCGTTTGGCCGATCAAGCCCGCCAAATTCTCAAACGCGCCGGAAGCACCCAGCAGACTATTGCTGATCCAGACTGCCGCAATGCCCACCAATCCAAGCAAAATGCCTGCCACATATGGCGACCATACTTCCTTGCGGATGTAACTCAGAATGAATTTCATGATCTACTCCTCGTCCTTTTTGATAACCGCGTCCATCAGATCCAATACTTTGTCCGCTTTTTTATTTTCCAAAACATTATTCAAAGACTTGCGCGCATCCGCCTTGAGGCCTGCAATCTTCGGCAGCATCTCAACCACATCGGCAGGATATTCACCGTCAACTTTTCGAGTATCGCCAAATGAAACATTGACCAGCTTCTCGCGTGTGATGACAAATCCGCCGCCGCCCACGACCATCAATCCGATCAAGCCCATCAAAATGGAATTGCCCCAATTAATGGGATTCTTCCCCAATACAATTTGATCGTAATTCTGTGTGTAGTTGACTACGTTCGGATCATCAACAACAAGCTCATTGCAGCTTTGGTCTGATGCCATCACGGGAGCAGATGCAGCGATGACAGGAGCCGCAGCAGTATCCCCGCCCGAAGCTGGCGCTGAAGAACCCGAGCCTATTTCCACACCCAAAGTGGTGGCATAAACCTGTGCGCGTGCATCCAGATCGGCCACATGGCACTGCTGACAGGAAGCCTGTACATCTGAAAGCGGAGCAGCCATCCCTTCGTGTGCAACGGCTTTATCAGTCGCCTGATTATTGCCCGCGTGACAGATATAGCAAAAATCACCAAATGCATGAGATTGATGCCAGCCCGTTCCATCCGCATTCACTGGCATTTCAGCTTGCGCCTCATGACAATTCTTGCAGGATGATGCCTGCGATCCGCACTGAGCACTGACCGGCGTTGCTGTTGTCAAAAAAATGCTGGCAGCAATGACCATCGCTATTCCAACAAAGAGAAAATAAAAAGCGGTCTTTTTATATTGCATATTCTTCTCCTCAAAATAATAGGCACTTGATGAACAGTACCTACGAAACTCCATTGATCAGCCTGGATTTAACCGTAATGCTTTCGCGTAACACACCGCGTAAAATTTCGAGCGCTTCAATCAGGCGGCTGTCAGCAAGTTCATACGTGATGGTCGCGCCTTGACGTGAAGTGATAACCATCTGATGATCCCGCAGGACCTTCAAATGACGCGAGATCTTCGATTGGGATGTGCCAAGTTTATGAGTAAGCTCTGTGACGTTATGTGGATGCTCGTAGAGTGCGTACAAAATAAGGATACGCGTGGAGTCCACAAAGGCGTAGCAAAGATCTGCTTCAAGCTGGGAAACTTCCTGGGTTGGGGTCATTAATAGCATATGACAAACTTCCTTATTCAAACAAGCGTATATTCGAGCATGTTCATTGTAGCTGTGCAATTTCCAGACAGGCAGTGAAAGGTGTCACTTATTTTGTGATTAATGTAACAAATATATTGTTCTTTTACCATAAAAATGTATTTTTCAAACAATATACTGGTTGTATGTGCGCATAAAATACAACTTCATTACACTACGGCTTTTGCGGTGAAATAAACACAAGCACTAACCACAATGAAAAGAACACCAGAGCACCTGCCAACCAAGGCCACTTTTCCAGAAGCGGATTGATCTCCGTCATTTCAGGAAAACCACTTCTGATCTCCTGGGAGGGTATATACGCACCTGCCTCGAGAACCTCGTCAAATCCTCCCAAAGAAGAAAATTTAGCCAGTCTCGCCTCGGAGTCCTGCTCATGGCACTCCTGACACTTTGCGCCATTATCTTTTTGTGGGTATGCTATCAGCGCCACATGCGCCTCTTCCTTAACCATCACTGCCGCATTTCCTTCGTGGCAGTTAATACAACGATCCTTGTGTTCAGTAATACAGTAATACTTGCCCATATCCTGGAGGTAGTACAAATCTTCGTGACAGGTAAAACAGGAATTGGGAACAAGCTCACTCTTTTGCGCCGCAGACACTTGAGCTGGCAGGCTTAGCATTACAAAGAGCAGGACAAACACGGTTGCCGTCAAGGCAAATATCCAACGATTGTTTTTTGTAAACATTTTCACCTCCAGGTTATATTCATCTTTTTGACTTATGGCATGAAATAGCGTTCTGGTAGATCACCCGCGGAATCCACCGGGCACAAAACAAGCAAGGCACTCGAATTTCCGCAAGCCGTATTACGCCATGAATGGGGCGTATACGCATCAAAGATCAAGCTGTCGCCTGGCGCAAGCAAATACACCTCATCTTCGATGGTATAGGTTATTTCGCCTTCGAGGCAATAAATAAATTCTCGCCCTGCGTACACTATAGCCGTCAAGCCGCTATTGGCCTTTGGCTCAAGCCGCGTAATGAACGGCTCGCTTCCCATTTTCGGCATCCCTGCACTCAGGTTTTCCATCTGACCCTGAGAAAAAACAAGTTGCTGTCTTTCCCCTGCTCTTTGATACACAATCTTTTTTTTAGGATGTTCCAACTCGAAAAATGTAGTGATGGGCACATCCAAACTTTGGGCGAGTTGATGTAAAGTGCTGACGCTGGGTGATGTCTTTCCGTTTTCGATCAAGCTTAAGGTGTTCACACTCAAACCGCTGAGCTCAGCCAATGCGCGAATGGAGAGTCTTCGGGCTTTTCGCATGGTATGCAATTGCTGCCCCACTCGCTCCGAAGCTAAACTCGCATCCTGTTTTTTCGAGATGCGGCGTTTATTTTTCTCATTCATGTATGATTCGCAAGAATGCCGCTGGCGTAATCCAGCGCGGCGGTGTCAATCTCTTCGACATCCGTGATGATGGGACGAATACCGAGGTCTTTTATACTTTCGTACGCCCCAGCGCCCATGCCGCCACAAATCAGGGCTTCGCAATCAGTGATGGCTTGAGACATTTCTCCATGACGAGATTGGGAGGCGGGATCAAATCCGTGCCGCTGATCCGCCTCGCTAGCGTGCTCATGCGATTCATTGGCGAAATGTTTGTGACTGAGTTTCTCGCGCATTTCACGCTGAACAATCTGTCCGTTTTCAACAGTCAAGACTGCGTAATAATTTGCACGTCCAAAATGCTGGCTGATGGTTTTTTCATCGTCTGTAATGATGGCGATCTTCATAAATCTCTCCTGCGAAATGCTTTTAGCGGATAATTCCCTGCTACAAATATCACAATTTATTGTCACACATACTTGTCAATTATTTTAGTAACAAATGTCATATATTAAGCATAATAATAACATTATTATGGACAAATGAACATTATATTTGTGAAATAAAGCACTATCTGCCGAATAAACTCTCTTTTCATGTGAAAACTGCCCATTAAACGGAAACAACTTCCCCATTGATAAGACTTAAATTTTACGTATCACAAAAAATTGTGTGTTTTACTCCAGTCTGGTATGATAGAGGCATTGGTCCAATAAAACCCGAAAACAAGTCCGGAAGGAATAATTTATGGAAGCAACATTTTCTCTTGGTGAGAAACTACGCCAACTACGAAGTGAGCGAAATATTTCACAGCGTGATCTTGCGAAGTTGGCGGGACTGTCACCAAATTCGATCAGCCTGATCGAGCGCGATGAGACATCTCCCAGCGTGTCTACATTGCAAAGCCTGGCGGCGGCGCTTAACATCCGCATGAGTTACTTTTTCGAGGAGGAAACGCCATCTTCTGTGCTACACATTAAATCCGGCTCAAGACCAAAAATCGAAAGTGAAGGGGTAATCATCGAAGGTATGGGCAAAACCTTGCCTTTCCAGGAGTTGGAGCCATTTTTGATGACATTGGAACCCAAGGCAGGAAGCGGCGGAGAAAGACAGGTTGTTCATTCGGGACATGAATTTGTTTATTGCCTGCTGGGAAAAATTGAATATGTGATTGATGGCAATGTATATCTTATGGAAACGGGAGACATCCTAATCTTTGAGGCAACCCTCCCCCACTTGTGGCGCAATCCATTTGAGAATGAGGCAAAATTTATTCTGGTCCTTCAAACCCCCAATGCCTCACGCGAACCTGTGCAGCGTCATTTTTCAAGTCATCCTTCGGTGAATCATATTGGGGGATAAACCAACAAATCAACCAAAAGACGCTCTTGGGAAAATCTGAGAGCGTTTTTTATTTTGAATACAGAAATTCGGGACGGTCTGGTTAATATTATGGATACTTCGACCTAACTATATACGATTGGACATTATGAAGATCCTTTTATGCTAAACTCGAATCATGCAAACTGACATTCTTCTCAAACGACTGCAAACTTTTGAATTCCTGCGCGGATTGGATAAGGAGACTCTTTCCAGGCTTGCACAAAACTCCACATGGAAGATCTATGCTCCCGATGCTGTCGTGTTCTGGGAAGGGGATACCGAAAGCAACTTGTATTATCTGCAATACGGATCGTTGAAAGTCTTGAAATCCTCCGCTGATGGACGCGAACAGGTATTGAGATTTATCAGCGCAGGTGAAATGTTTAACGAAGTGGGGGTTCTCGCAAACCGTGCCAATCCCGCCACCGCAGTTGCTTTGGAAGAATCAGGGATATGGCTGCTCCCCCGTCAGGCATTGGAGGAGCTAATTCTGGCGCATCCGCAAACAGCACTGCAGATTATCGAGAACATGGCAGATAAGATCATTGGTCTTGTGACGCTTGCAGCGGACCTGTCCCTGAAAACTGTCGAAGCGAGATATGCAAAACTTTTGCTTGATCAAGCCGAAGGGGATGTGATCGAGCGTCAGCGTTCGACAAATCTAACAGAAATGGCGTCACATCTCGGGACCGTACCAGATGTTTTAAGCCGCGTCATCCGAGAATTGACAAAGGCAGGATTGATCGAAATGGATAAACACTCCATCCGCATTCTGGATCACGCGGGTCTCGCGGAACGGGCAATGATTCAGGGCAAATAAGAACTGGGGGCAAAAACCCGACAAAAGTCGGGGCGGGAAGCGGGGGAAAGAGATAAAGTCAGACATATCCAAAAGGAGACATTATGTCTGACACAACTTCACAAATCTATTTCGCTGATACAAAAGCAAAGGCCGTCTTTGCCGCAGATGGTCCAAAACCGCAATTCCTGATCGACACGCCGAACTTCAAGGCTCTGGTCGTTGGGTTGGAGGCAGGCGGACAAATTCCTGCGCATCCGGGCGAGGCGGCGATGTATCACTTTCTCGAAGGTACAGGCTTGATGACCGTTGGTGACGAAGCCTTCGAGATCAAACCCGGCGTGACCGTTGTTGTACCCAGCGGTATGAAGCGCGGCATGAATGCAAAAACGCGGGTCGTATTCCTTGGATCAAAAGGGGAACAATAAAATGCCCATCCCATATTTACTGACAACACTGCTATTCACATTCGTGGCATTGCTTTCCGCTGCAGATGCTTCATTGGTAAGTATCAACCTTGTCGGCGCATTTCCCGCATTACGCTGGGTGCGCGTGCATTTCATCACGCTTGGAATTCTCTCGCAAGTGATCTTCGGGCTACTACCCTTGTTGGTTGCGTCACTTTCAAAAAAGCCGCGCCCCTCAATGCGCTGGGATATTTGGCTGACTCTCAATGTTGGCTTTATTGCGCTCGTGGCTGGTTTTGGCGGCATGAATCACCCGATGATCTTTGCAGGCGGCACGCTTATTTTCATCTCCGCGACACTGCTCCTCATTCAATTATGGAATGTGCGTGGCGGCGATGCGCCTGAAAGTCTCAAGTTTTATATTACAGGCATGTTCTATTTATTGGTCGGCATCATCATCGGCACAGGGTTATTTCTCAACTGGAGCGATGCGCTGTATATCAAAGTGCCGCTTGAAGCACACATCCATGCCAACTCGTGGGGGTTCATGTCGCTCGTCTTCGCAGGTTTACTTGTAGACTTCGTACCGATGATCACGGGTCGTCCGCTCAGCACCACGAAAAATATTTCACTCATCTACTGGGGCATGACGCTCGGCGCGTTCGGTCTTGTGTTGGGACCCTGGCTCGGCGGAAGTTTGCCTCCCACCGTTTCAGGTCTGGTCCTGCATTTGAGTTCAACGATCTGGATGGTGGTCATGATGATCAGCGCCTTCAAGGAAAGCGGAAAATTGAACAGCGCAGGCGCATGGCATCTGGTTTCTTCATATCTCTGGATTATCGCCCCGATCGGAATGGCGCCGTTCATTATGTTTGGAATTTTTGAAGCCGGGCCTATCGAATCCACAGCGCCTCAAGCTTTAATTTATGGCTGGGTGCTGCAATTTGGCATCGCCCTCATCCCATACATTGCACGGCGTTTCTTCCTCAAGGAGGAGACTCCACAACTCGGCGGTTGTTGGGGAAGCCTTGCAGCGGCAACAGCGGGGAGTCTGTTTGTGTGGGCAAGCATCTTCATCGTCCCGGCCAGAGGCGCGCTGTATGGGATTGGATTTGCTCTATATGCCATCGCCTTGATCCACCCATTGAAGGAACTTGTCGAGATCGCGCGGACTGGTTTGCAAAAGCATGAGCTGGCGTGATCGGAAATATGCGATGAAAAAAGGTATTCTAATTTTGTTCGTCCTGGTCACATTGACTCTTGCAGCCTGCAGCAGTGAACCAGAAAAATCGACAACTTCACCAGCTTCAGTCCCTGCTGATTATGCCGGGCTGACCAATCCATTGAGTGCTGATGCCGCTATCGCTGGAGCAGATGTTTTCAAGAATAATTGCGTTGTATGTCACGGCTCACAAGGTCATGGAGACGGACCTGCAGGTACTTCACTCGATCCTGCTCCAAAAAATTTACCTGAGTTAAGCGCGATCGTTGCTGATGATTATTTGTTCTGGCGCATTTCCACAGGCAAGGATGGCACCGCGATGGTTGCGTGGAAGGGCATTTTGACAGATGAACAGATCTGGCAGGTTGTGTCATTTATTCGCGCCTTGAAGTAGAGGCTTCCATATGGAAATAACAAAAAACACACGCGTGTCTGCCATCCTTGAAGAATATGGTGACATCGCCGATGTGATGGAAGTTTTTGGCATCAAACGCGTAGGGCGATATTCCCTGCGAATGCTCGCGGCAAAAGCAGTAACCGTGGAATGGGCAGCGCGCATCCATCGCGTCCCGCTCGCTGAGTTTCTCGATATTCTGCATGAGGCAACAAAAAATAATACTCAATCCTAGTTGAAGAGGTTATCATGTCAAAAACACCATCCGCTCGTTACCACCCGTTACAGGTCAGTTTTCACTGGCTGGTCGTAGTTCTGTTATTCGCCGCTTTTATCCTTGGCAAATATATGAGCGGACTTCCCAATGATGCAGCGAAGATCGCACCGATCGGCATCCATATGATATTGGGCTTTGTCACGCTCTTCGTTATGATTGCCCGATTCGTTGCGCGTCTGCGTTTACCTAAACCTGCATCGGCAACAACGGGCAATGTCTTTTTCGACCAGATCGGCAAAATAGTTCACTATGCGTTATATGCATTCGTGTTTCTGATGGTGATGAGCGGCATGGCGCTTTCATTGCAATCGGGATTAACTTCCATCGTCTTTGGCGGATCGGGGGCATCCCTGCCAGCAGATTTCTTTGCCTTTACATCGCGCATGCTGCATGGGTTTATTGCGCCAGCGCTTTTGTTATTGGTTGTCTTGCACGTCGGCGCTGCGTTATATCATCAATTCCTGCTCAAAGATAATCTTTTGGCGCGCATGTGGTATGGAAAATAATTAAAAGTAGTCAGAAACAAAAACGGACTCCAATGTTTACTGGAGTCCGTTTTTGTTTCTGTGTTCTGCTTTTGACTATAGTTATTGTCCTGACACACCTGTCAGATATTCGATCGTCTTTTCAAAGAGCAGGGTCTTGGCGGACTGGCCCGTGCCTGTCGTTTCGCCTGCTGCTGTTTTAGTAGCCTCTGCAGCTGCCTTTTCTTCGGCTGTTTTGCCGCCGCCGGAACCTGGGACCTTGGTCACACCGGGGATCGGAGTCGGCAGGACAATACCGTATTCTGCATAAAATACATTCAGTCCGGCATTGGTGATTTTCATTTCAGCAATTGCCTGGAGTTGTTCTGCGGTCAGTGCTGCGGTGATCTGATCCTGAACTGCGGTGAGTTCTTCAGTGGCAGTGGTCGTGTCGCCACTCAAGCTGATAACTGCCTGCCAGAGCGGGATCATAGACTTGGCCTGTTCAGGTGTAACGGCATTGGGAGTATCCGCCAGTTTGATCGTGCCATAGGCCAGCTGGCTGCGAAGGTTAGCCGCGTCGCTGTATTCGATGCTCAGAACAGTTGACGCCAGTGATGTGGGGGCAGTTTCAACTTCTACTTTCGGCGCGCATGCGTAAACAAGGCTGAAGGCGATAAGGGTAAAGAGTGCGATGCGAAAAATACTTTTTTTCATGATGATCCTTTTTATGTTATGGAACCTGGGTTTGTAACGATGCGATGACTGCATCCATTAATGCGGTCGGAAGTTTGCTGCCGGTTCCGCCGCTACTGGAGGTGACACCCTCGGCCGCCTGTTTGGTGGCGCGTGCTTCCGCAGACATACCGCCGCCCTGCCCTGGCGATCCGCCCCCGCTGCCCATGCTGATGCCGTTGGCGGCAGCCCATTCCTGCATGTCCGTAAAGGTCAACTTCATGCTGGCAATCGACTGTAATTGCTCGGGTTTCATGGCGGCTTCGATCTGAGTCAACAGGGCGTTGACTTCGGCTTGGGCGGTTCCCCCTGCCTGCTGGGTGCTGCGAAGCGCCTGCCAGAGCGGAAGGAGAGTCTGCGCTTGTTCGGAGCTGATGGTTGAGTCGGACTGGATCAGTTCGAGTGTTCCGAGGGCGAGTTGATTACGGACTGCCAATGCGTCTTCGTAATCAACGGGCAGGTTTGGGCTGACATAGAGGTCGCCGCCGGTTGTCGGAGCAGGAGCAGCCGTCCCTGAGCAGGAGGCGAGCAAAAGAGCAAAGAGAAATACGAGGGGGAGAAAAATCTTTTTCATAGTTGAATCCTTTTTTGTTGAAATTTTTATAGATAAATTATTCACGTCGCAAGGCTTCAATAGGGTCGAGCTTCGCGGCTTGTGTGGCGGGATAGTAGCCGAAGAAAATACCGACGATGGTTGCTGCGCCGAATGCGAGCGGAATGGACATGGGGACGATCTCGGTGCGCATGGTGCCGAAGGTGCCGAAAAGATACGAGCCGCCGACGCCGAGGATGACGCCAACCAATCCGCCTGCGAGGCTGAGGATGATGGCTTCGATCAGGAATTGCATCAAGACGGTGGATGCGCGCGCGCCGAGCGCCTGGCGCAGACCGATCTCGCGGGTGCGTTCGGTAACGCTGACCAGCATGATGTTCATAATACCGATGCCGCCGACGAGCAGGGAAATGCCCGCAACCCATGCCAACAGATCACGAAATGCGGCGGTGGTGGCTTCCTGTGTGGCGATAATGTCCTGCTGGGTCTGCACGGTGAAGTCGGGCTTGGCAGGATCAACATCATGACGATCGGCGAGGATGGCGGTAGTCTGCGCGATGATGCTGTCGATCTGTTCCTGACTTTCTGATTTGAGATAGATCGTGCGAACGGCGTCTGTGCCCATTGGGGAGGCGGTCATGAATTTTTGGAATACAAGGTTGATCGGCAAATAAACACGCCCATCGTAATCAACGTCTGCAACGAGACCTTTGGTCTCCATGATGCCAATGACCGTTAACTTGGTTGAGTCAACTGTGATGGTTTGGCCGATTGCGCTTTCGGTTCCAAACAGGTCGGTGGCAATGCCTGAGCCGAGAATGACAACTTTTGCCTTGCGGTCATCTTCGTCAATTGTGAAATAGCGTCCTTCGGCAACTGCATAATCACGCACTGACGGGAAATCTGCTGTGGTGCCGATGACAGGGATGGATTCGAGAGTCACTCCGCCCGCGCGCACGTTCTGAGCAGCCGGGGATTGTTCAGCGGAGATACCTGTAATCCCAACTACCTGCTCGGCAATTGCGTAGGCATCGTCAATTAGCAAGGTGCGTCCAGCGCCAGGTATGCCGCGCATGGGGGAGACGATGATCAAGTTTGCGCCGAGTGCATTGATCTGTTCGGCAATTGAAGCCTCGGCTCCTGCGCTGACAGCCAGCATAACGATGACTGATGCCACGCCGATGATGACGCCGAGCGTCGTCAGAAACGAGCGGACTTTGTTGAGCATTAAGCCTTCCCAGGCTGTTCGGAAAATTTTTCTTAGTTTCATGATGATCCTTTTTTACATCCGCTTCGCAAGGCAGGGATTGGAACCGCTGCGCCCGTCTGAAAGAATGAGGCCATCCTTTACGCAGATCACACGCTCAGCATGTTCGGCAATATCCGGCTCGTGTGTAACCATGACGATCGTCGCTCCGTTCTTGTGCAAGTCATGCAGGATGTCCATAATTTCCACACTCGATTTGGAATCGAGATTGCCGGTAGGTTCATCGGCCAGGATCAGCGGCGGTCTATTGACCAATGCACGCGCTATCGCAACACGCTGCTGCTGTCCGCCAGAAAGTTGATTGGGACGATGATGCAGGCGTCCGCCCAAGCCAACTGCTTCGAGTGAGGCGATCGCGCGGGCTTCTGCATCTGTGTCGCTGATATCTTCGCTGTTGTAAAGCATGGGAAGCATCACGTTGGATAGCGCGCTCAAGCGTGGCAGTAAATTGAAGGACTGAAAGATAAATCCAAGTTTTTCATTACGTATCTCCGCCAGTTCATCCTTACCCATCCGTCCAACATCGCGTCCATCGAGAATATATTGACCCGCCGTTGGGCGATCAAGGCAGCCAAGAATATTCATCAATGTGGATTTGCCCGAACCCGAATGTCCCATGATGGCGACAAACTCACCGCGTGAGACATCCACGTTCACACCCGCCAGCGCGGACACAGCGGCTTCATCCACGCCGTATATTTTTGTCATACCTGTAATTTCAATTAGAGTATTGTTCATCAATATATCCTTTTGCCTTCATCCCCAACCCGCAGGGAGAGGGCTATGGGAAGGGGAATTTACTTCGTTTCCACCGTACCCGTGCTGACCACGTCGCCAACTTTTACGCCGCTCAAAATTTCAGCGTTGGCGAAATCACGCAAGCCAACCGTGACCGGGGTCATGACCAATTGTCCATTTCCATCAACGATGAAGACGGCATATGAGTCTGGAGCTAATTCACGTAATGCTTGAACGGGGACGATGAGAGTCTGGAGTGATTCGCCCGCTATGACTTCCGCATCCACGGTCATGCCTGACATGAGGTTGAAATCTGTTTCAGCTGGCAGGGATGCCCAGACAACGATCACGGGCGTGCCATCCACTACTTGCAGGGTCGGCTCGACGATGACCACTTCACCGTCCACTGGTTGGTTTTGGTACGCGTCAAACATGAACGTGACGCGGTTTCCGACCACCACTTTGTCCAGATCGGTTTCATCGAGATAAAAACGAACCAATAATTTTTCGGTTGTAGCGATGGTCATGATCGGGGAAGTGCCAACGGATTGCCCTTCAACAACATCGAGAGAAGTCAGCTTGCCGTCAAAGGGGGCGATCAACCGGGTCCCTTCCACAGCCAGACGGGCTTTTTCAAGCTTTGCCATTTGAGTCCCCAGGGCTGCGATCGGAGCGTTGAATGCCGTAGGTCCCGCTCTTACAATATCGAGCGCGGCTTGCGCATCCAGCAGACCAACGCGGGCAGACTCGAGTTCAACCCGGGCAGGCTCCAGATCTGATGCGTCGATGTAGATCAGACTCATAAAATAATCAATTCGAGTCTGCGCCAGATCTTTGTCAGCTTGTGTCGCGTCGGGCCTTGCCAATTCCTCTTCCCAGTACCATGCATCCAGACCGATCACATACATGACATGGTTTTCAGCCAGGACCAGTGCATCCTGCGCATTCACCAACGCGAGTTCTGCCTGGGCAATTCCCTGCGGGGTAAACAGCGCTTGAAAATCTGCCTCGGCTTGAATATTCTCTTCCAGACGGGCCAGCACCTGCGATGTTTTCACCGAGTCACCGAGTGCTACATTTAACTCGGTCAATACGCCTGATGAGCGAAAACCCAAGTCAATTTCTGCCGAAGGGACAACTGTACCTGCTCCGCTGGCAGTCACCACCAGATCACCCTTGCGGACCTTGGCTGTCTGCAAAGTGGGCGCCTCAGCAGCGTCACTCGAGGTGGGACGCGAAAAAAAATACAACAGCGGCAATAATAGCCAGCGTCGTAAAAAGCGTGATGAAGATTGTTTTGCGAGATAATTTTTGTAAAGAGGTTTTCTGCATGAATGGCTCCTGAAATATTTATTGTTGAGTCAAATTTAATCGTCAGGTATAAAGATGTCTTCACGCTACTGTGAAGAACGTGTAAAGAAAGAACTCCGAGCCTGTACAGGCTCGGAGTTCTAAAATGGATTAATTGAAAGATTAGCGGATTTTAAAGCCCGGGGGTTGGGTGTTCCCCACATTTTTTGACCCCCCCCACTTTGGCCCGGGGTTTTTTTTCTCCCTTCCTGTGGGGCGGGGCCCCCCCCCCCCCCGGGGCCCGCCGGCGGGGGTTGTTGCTCCCGGGGGGATCGCCCCCCGCCCCCCACCCCCCCCCCCCGCGGGACCCCCCGCTCTTAGGGCGATCAACAGCTACACGCAACCTGTTTTTTATTTCCCCCCCCCCAAGTGGATCTCTTTTCGTGTGCGGCGCAGAGATTCCAAACCCCATGAAGATCAGCGTGAACGAAATGGACAACGCGCCGAATATGAGCAGGAGGATCTGCCAGTCGAAGACTTGCCACCAGGCTGTGGTTGTTTGTTGACCCTGTGCCTGCCTGACCTTGGCCAGTTCCAGTGGATTGGGTTTGACCCTGTCCCGTCGTGGTGGTAGAGGTGTTATTTCTCATCCAGGGCGGGCCGCCTCCGCCGCCCTTGGCTGGTACAGCTACTTCGGGCGCAGTCGTTTCCCCACTGACGAATGAAACCGACGATGGCTTGAATATCAGATTCAGCATGCGGTCACCCCAAACAGGCATGGCAGTCCCAGGGACACCATTCGTGACGATCTGCTGAATGGCAAGATCACTTGTATTCGTCAGGAATGATTTAACATTCAACGCAGGCGCGCGCGGTGTGCCCTGTCCTTCGGGGCCATGACAACGCGAGCAATTTGCGGTAAACAGACTGCCACCGAGAGCAATGCTTTCTTCCGTGGTTGGGATGGGGACATTCGGCGCAGGCAGAATTCCTGCTGGCACTTCGTCCCAACGTTGGACGAGCGTCACCATGGCGGCGATTTCCTCCGTGGTCAGGGCATTGCTCCAGCCCGCCATGAGGGTTCCAGGGTTTCCAAAAGTAACAGTGCGCGTTAATTCGTCAGGAGTTTTTTCGCGCACAAGCGGATCATTCAAGGCGGGCGCAATGCCTGAGCCAAGTCCGTCAGCGCCATGACAGGCTACGCAGTTGGTTGCGAAGATGGTGATGGCGGTTTGCAGAGTGGCGCCGTCGGGCAGATTCGCTACCTCGGCGAACAGAGCAGGGTCAGGTTCGGTGGTGAACGGGACAAGCGGAGCCAGACCCAAGTTGACGACTCGGGCCTGGGTCGCGTTCCAATCGCCTGATTGAACTAATCCAACCAATTCTGAAATTTGATAATCGCTGAGAGGCCCGCCATCTTCCTTGCTCCAGGCTGGCATGGCAGTGTTGAAGCGTCCGCGCGCGATGGTTTTCGCGAGATCTTCATAAGCCATCGTTTGCAGGACGGGATTGTTCAATGGGGGAATTGAGCTAATGCCTTCGCCTGCCAGTCCATGACAGACTGAGCAGTTTTGGGCGTAAAGTGTCATCGCGTCATCAAGTTGGATTTGTTGGATCTTGGTTTGCGACTCATTGATACGTATGGGCTCATTGAGCATGTAATAGCCAAGACCAAGGAAGATAAATTGAGTTGCCAGCAGGCCAACCAGAATTTCAAAGAGACGGGTGCGGTTTTGAGGGATGTTCATAGGATTCCTTGTCTAATGTCGTTGCGGGGAGGGTGTTCTTACCAACGACACTTGCGCCGTACGCCAGTGCGGTGAGCAACCTCCTCGTATAGCGGGGATTGCTTCGGGCATAGAACAAGCACGCCCTGACAATGACATGGCTACGGATAAACGACCTGTGCGGCTTCAAAGGATTGACGTTGAAGCAGGTTGCCTGTATCTACTTTGATCTGACCTTCTTCAATAGTGACAGAGAACAGATCCAGCGGACGCGGGGCTGGCGGATTCTCAACTGTGCCCTGCTGGTCGAACTGTGAGTTGTGGCAGGGACAGATAAATTTCTGCGCAGTTGAATCCCAGGGGACGGTACAGCCAAGATGTGTGCAACGATGATAGACAGCCATAAAGCCACCATCACCGAGACGCACCACGTAGAAACGGCCATTGGAAATGTGAGTGACCGAGTTGGGCGGAAAATCATCCACCAGGCCCACGTTGATGATCGAACCGAATTCACCTTCGGTCAGGCGTGGTTGCAGATAGGCAATGAAAACGCCTGCGGTTTCAAGTAAAACAAGTCCGCCAAAAAAGGCCCAGGCGATTTTGAGAAAGTCACGGCGGGAGGGTACGAGAGGGGTATCAGACATAAGAACTCCAATATTCAGTACACACTGATCAGTGCGTGGCGGCTGGCATATTCCATGCCCAGTAGAGTGACATGCCCGGGCCGCGGAAGAATATCCCGATAATGGTCAATACAATAAAGGCAGTAAACAGGAAGGTGGCAATGAATAAGACGCGCTCTTCAGTATCTGCGTGAAAAAATTTGACCGTCCATTCATCCAGCAAAATGAGCGGGAAGAGGATGACTGCCAATGGAATGAGGCCGTTCGAGAGGAGCGTATTCCAGGTGGGAAGCCAGGCGCTCCAATTCAAAACGAACTCATCGAGCAACACCCAAATCGGCGTGAGAATGAGAGCCATGCCTATTGCAAGGACGGTCAGTGAACGTCCGCGGTGTGAGCGGAAATAAATGCCGACACTGTTTAGATTGATGTCAAAGAAAGGAAGGAGAAAAATGCCAATGACCGCGAGAGTCGGCAGGATGATCGCTCCGACCAGCGGATGAAAGTGCAGTAACAATTCCTGCAAGCCCATGAAGTACCACGGCGCTTTGGCTGGGTTGGGGGAAATGTCGGGGTTGGCAATGCCTTCAAGCGGGGCAGGCACGAGCATGGCAAAAACCAGGAGCACAGCGAATGCCGCTAGTGCAAAGACCAATTCACGGCGGACAAGATGCGGGATCGTTGTCACACGCTCGATCTTTGGCGGATCCAATTTATCCAATTTTTTTGGCAAGGTTAATCCGCCATCTTTGCGGACACGCCAAAAGTGAAACGACATCAATCCAAAGATGGAAAGCGGGATGAGCGAGATATGCATGGAATAAAAATTGAGCAGGGTATTTGCGCCGACTTCGGGACCACCGAGAATCAGTTGACCGAGTTGGTTTCCTACTAACGGCACATAGTTAATGATGCTCGTACCAACAGTGATGGCCCAGAAGGCGAGTTGATCCCAGGGCAGAAGATAGCCTGTGAAGTTGGCGGCAACCACCAACAATAGCATGGCGACCCCGATCAGCCAGTTGAGTTCGCGCGGAGGACGGTACGCGCCGGTAACAAATACACGAATAAGATGAAGCACTGTAACAATAATAAGCAGGTTTGCGCTCCAGTGGTGCAGGTTTCGGACGAGTTCGCCGAACCAGACGTTGGAGTTGATCTCCAGAATATCAAGGTAGGCTTGCGGCGCGGCGGGCGTGTAATTGTTTTGCAGGACGACACCTGTCATACCAAGCACAGCCATCAGCAAAGCGGAGAGCCCACCCAGTCCCCAGCTATATGTCCAGTTCATGGTGGAGGCGATGACTTTGGTGGGGTGCAGATGTAGGATGAGACTATCCACCACCATGCGCATACGTCCGCGATCATCCACTGGCATTACATCGGGAACAAGACGCTCGCGCATACGGTCAAGCATGGAGTCTTTTTCGGGGATGGGTGTTTCTTCGGTCATGGCTTCTCCTGATTATTGATCCTGGCAAAATAATTCCCCCATTTTTATCAATTTAAGTTAGTGCTTTCAAAAAGAAGTTATGAAGATTTGATAAAGGACAGGCCGTATCAAATTTTGCACAACCTTGTTTGTAAATTTATTCATTCTTTACAATTGAGTTCTATCATGGGGTCAGAGTTACGAACAAACCGTAACTTAAAATTTGAAAATAAGCAACAAAAAGAGGACACCATGTTCAAAACACTAAAAAACCTTCTGGCTGGAATTCTAGCCGCAGTGATCGTCATCGCCATTGGAGCAAGCGTCTACACAGCGTTTGCTGCACCTGGCACAAATATCCTGGCTGCTCAACCGCAAACCGTCTCCGCCAACGGAAACGGGAATGGTGGAAATGGCAACAGCGGAAATTCAGGCAACACTGGTAATGGAACAGGCACCTCAGTGCTTGACATCCCCTCATCGGATCTAAGCGCTGATGAAGCCGCCGCCCTGCTCTTCATGCGCGAAGAAGAAAAACTCGCCCGTGATGTATACAATGCGCTCTATACAACCTGGGGAATTCAAACCTTCACGAACGTTGCCTCCAGCGAACAGATGCACATGGATGAGATCAAAATCCTGCTTGACCGCTACGCACTGGCCGACCCTGCGCTTGCTCCTGGACAATTTACGAATCCTGACCTTCAGGCTTTGTACAACCAACTGATCGCGCAGGGCAGTCTCTCCATCGGTGACGCATTGAAAGTGGGTGCAGCCATCGAAGAGATTGACATCCTCGATCTGCAGACCCGCTTTACCCAAACAGATAACGCCGACATTCAACTGGTTTACAACAATCTGATGAACGGCTCTTTCAATCACTTGCAGGCTTTCAGCAGCGTGCTAACTCAGCAGACCGGTGAAACCTATGAGCCGCATTACTTGCCCGCCGACCAATATCAGGTCATTATTTCCAGCACGAATGGCAATGGAAGTTCAAATGGACAGGGCAATCAAGGCTCGAACGGACAGGGCAACGGCGCACAAGGATCCAATGCACAAAGCAATACTGCCGGCACAGGAATTCCGCAGGCAAATATCAGTGGGGCAACGACAGTGCATGGCATCGTCAACAGCTTCGATCTTTCTGGAATGAGCGTCACACTTGACGATGGAACGATCCTGTATGTTCAACTCGGTAACTCGCGCTACAGCCAGTCTATCGGGTTTGCTCGCTCCTGTTTTGCATCCCACCCGTATCTTTTAGTCATGTTCAGCGTCATATGAAATGAGTCACCGTGATCCCGAAACCAGATTTGTTAATACAGGCCAAACAACTTGAACCCTGTGCGCTGGCAGAAATTTACGATCTATACAGCCCGCGACTGTATCGCTACGCCTTCCGATTGCTCGGCGATGACTGTACCGCGGAAGATTGCGTGGCTGAAACATTCAGCCGTTTTCTGCAAGCATTACAAAAAGGCAGAGGACCGCGTGATTACCTGCAAGCTTATCTTTTTCGCACCGCTCACAACTTCATCGTGGATCATTACCGCCATCAAAAACCTGAAAGCATCCTCGATGATGACATACCAGATGGTGAAAACACCGAAGAAAACGCCAGCCTGAGTATCCGTCAATATCAAGTACGCGTCGCATTGCTAGAGCTAATCGAAGATCAGGGACAGGTAATCGCTCTCAAATACCTTGAAGGCTGGGAGAACGAAGAGATCGCGCTCGTATTGAACAAACCTGTTGGCGCAGTCAAATCCCTTCAGCACCGCGCGCTGGCACATTTGCAGAAACTTCTTTTGGATGATGAGGCATGAACATGAAACAAGATGACAAACTCGACCCGCGTCTTGCGGCTTTACTGGATGAAATAAAATCCGCTTCCGCACGTGACCCTCAAGCTGCTACCCGTGCCCGGAGCAGATTCATATCCCAGGCCGTATCTGCAAGCGAAGGACGGCGTCACAACTGGTGGACGACAATCTTTCAACAAAAGGAGAAATTTGCTATGAATTTGATCATGTCCGCCCTAGTTGTACTTGGCCTGCTATTCGGGGGAAGCGCCACCGTTTCCGCCGCGCAGGATGATCTTCCCAACCAACCACTCTACCAGCTCAAACTAATGAGCGAAGATGCAAAAGTTTGGCTCGCCTCTGATCCTGGTTTGAAAATTGAAATGCTGATGGAACAAGTCCAGACACGTACTGAAGAAACGGCAGCACTGACCCTGGCAGGAATCACACCGCCAGCAGAATTAACCATTCGAACACAGGAACGCATCCAACAGGCACTGCATATAGCCTCAAATCTTGATGATGCTTCAATGGTTGTCGCAATGGAACAAATCCGCACCCACCTGCAAACGCAGGAACAATTGATGATCCAACTTCAGGATGGAACCTGCACAGAGTGTGAGCCGATCCTGCAACAAACCCGCGAGATGCTGCACAATCAATTGGGACAGATCGAAGCTGACCTTGTTGACCCGCAAGCATTCCGTAACCAGAATCAGAATCAAGTCCGCACCACACAGACTCCGTTGGCAACTGGTAGTGCAGTCACACCGCAAACATCCTGCACACCTGCACTAGATGGCACTGGTCAACAGAACGGAAATAACAATCCGCCCGCTGGTACACCTATGCCGCAAGATAATGGAAACACTCAGAACAACAATGGGGACAACAATGCAAATGGCACCGGCGCAGGAAATGTGAATGACAGTGGGACTGGTAATGGCGCAGGAGATGGGTATGATAATGGAAATGGTTCTGCACCTGATCCTGGTGGTCAAGGTGGAAAGCCTTTAATAAGCGGTCATTAGCCGCCCCCTCTCACCCAACCGGACGTGCGGTCCGCACGCTTCGCAGGTGGTTCAAAAAGAATAACGTATTTCGTCGTATCTATTCAACATGCTTACGGAGCCCTAGGTTGCGCCAATGTGCGTTGCTTAGGGCTTCATGTATCACTGGGCTGTACAACGACCAGGGTGTGCTAGCTACTCATCCGCCTAGATTCGTGAAGAAAAACAGTTCTCTTCGTGACACGAGTGGACAGAAGAAGACATTTGTCTCGACTTTAACAAAATGCCCATCAATTGCTTGACAGTCTCTATGTCCCAATTTCGAATGAACCCTGTGCAAGTTTCTTCATCCGTTTGGTTTTTGGATTTTGGGTATGAATATCGCCAGTCTAGTTTTAGTTTTTTTCGAAAAATCTTGTGACCTGAGCACGCAGCATTAAAAACCGTAATAAAACGCAACAAGTATCTCATGACATTCATCATGTTTTTGCGACGAGTTACGAAAACAGCCCCAAAAGGGTTCAAAATTGAACTTATCATTAGTATGCCAAAAAGTTACGCACCGCGAGTTCCATTATTGGAAATCTTAACAAACCCGCTATCGCAAAATCGTATAGCTACAGAAAACCATCCGCTTTGGGGAAATCTATACTTTCGAAAATCATTTTCATCTCGTAAGTTTTAATCCGGTACTCATTCCCTTTCCATTTGTTTTACCTATAATTTAGAGCGGATGAAGGAAGTAGCAAGCACAGCAACATGTTACTACTCCAATGTTCCTTCTTCAATCAACATCCTTCGACGCTTGCGATACGTCACAATGGGTTGATCGCCTTGAATCAAGATTTCGCTGATATTCAAGTCAGAGCGCGTGGGACGCTGGGTATTGACCACACGCCGATCCTGTCGCTCGACGACCAGGTTTGCCAAACTGCCACCCCATCCCATCAGTTGACGCAGGATCGGCGTGCGCGTGGTGTGATAGTAACGCACATACATCAAGGTATTTTCATCGTCAATTGGGGTGAACGCCAGGATGATACGAATGCCTTGCGATCCAGTTGTGCCAAAGGTTGGGAAAATGAAATTGCAGGAAGGGGCGGCGGGTCGGCTCGGGCATATCGGAGGGCTTGGTTGGTTTTTGCCCATTGTCCAACACGTTGTAGACCCACACATTGAGCAGGTGATCGCCTTTGCCTTTGCTTTCTTCCGTGGTTACGGGACCATTAATCAGCGTGCGGTTTCCACGCCCGATAGTGTTGTGGTGGATGAAGGGCAGGTGTACCACATCCAATTGGTTTTCGATGGCGCGCGAGTAATGACACTTCCAATGGTCGCGCAGGGTGGTGTAGACCATATTCTCGCCGACGGATTCAAACCACGCAACGGGCGGATATTCCTGCTGAGGCTCGCCCCACCATAAATAAATAAAGCCGTGTTCTTCGCGCGTCAGATAAGTCTTGACGTGCATGGCTTTGGGAGGCTTGGCATCGCGTCCATTGGCCGGGATCAGTTTACAGTCTCCGCTGGTATCGTATTCAAAACCGTGAAATGGACATTGAATGCAGTCGCCATTCACTTCGCCGACACTGAGCGCCACACCGCGATGCGGACACAAATCGCTCATCACGGATAGTTTCCCGTTGCTGTCGCGCCATGCAACGATCTTTTCGCCCATGCGTGTGAAGCCGATAGGTTTCCCTTTTTTGACTTCGTTCGGATTCGAGAATGACAAACCATTGGTTGGGGATCATGATATTCCTTATTGGGCTACAAAAAATGGTTCACTAGAGGTGTATAGTGTTTCTAATGTGATAAGGTGTCGGTGAAGTGCCTGAGCAATTCAGGCGCACAGCTAAATTTATATCCCTTCGCTACACTAACCGTGAATGCGCCATCGCATCCTAAGGGAGTATCTTAATTGGGATCATTCGATGCGCTCCAGATCAACTCGGCTACATCATAAGCTGCCAGGGGTTGCCCCAGATTGCGAGCATTTTGGCTCCGCGTATTATTAAGTTCTTCCTCTTTTTCCAACCCAAAGACACATTACCTCGAGAACTTCCATTGGATCGCGGGCGAGATCCCCGGCGTTTCCACTGACGACATAATCAGCATTGCCGGTTTTCTGTCCAGTGGTTGATGCCGGCCTACGACATTACGTAAAGATTGAATAACAAGGGTCTCATGGTGCTCTCGATGAGGCTGCTTGCAGCTGCACTATCACTGACTCGATATCCCAGTTTGTATAAATCCGACATCTCACGAATGATTCGATCGTAATTTACCTGTTCATCTTGCAAAATTGATGCGGCGCGCTCGTCATCCAGGGGGTAACGATTTCCACCACACAATCCTCTCCATGAGTTTCCTGCAGCGCCTCCGAAATCGCAATAGCTGCGCTGTGATGTCCATATCCATAATCTGCGATCAAAACGAGAATGCGTTTCATACTTTCTCCAGGGCTTGTTTTTTAGCGAAGACACGGTGATGGACGCATCGGTGCCATCGAAACGAATGGGATCATGAACTTCACTTCGATGTCAGATGATTTTCCGCTCAAATAAGCAACTGCTACGAACCCCAAAAAAGATTTGCAGTTTTAAAAAAATATAACCGGAGCCTTTCATATCTGGTTCAACAGAGTGGCACGTTGCCCTTGAATTAAAGGATGCAGTAGGGTCTTTGGATCATACTGCAATTTTCGAATGAGCGTATGTTTTTCGCCTCCTCCAGGTGTCGGAGACCCACATCCCTCTGTCAATGGATGTGGCGAGGGAAGGTTTGTGACATATTTAAGTAAGCGGTAAATTACCTTGATGTTACCATCAATTTTTTTGTAGAAAATAAGTGGAGAAAATGATATGAAAACTAACTCGGAATTACAACATGATGTACAGGATGAGATCAATTGTGCGCCAAATATCACTGGCGGAGAGATCGGCGTTACAGCCAAAGATGGTGTGATTACCCTTAGCGGCAATGTGCCGCTTTTGAAAAACACTCGGCTGAAAAAGTTGCTGGGCGTGTTGCTGGCGTAAAGGCCATCGCCGAAGAACTCTTAGTTAACCTGCCTTTTAACAGCGAGCATACGTATACTGATATTGCAGAAACTACTTTGAATGCCCTCGCTTGGAATGTTGTTGTTCCAAGTGACCAGGTCAATGGTAACGGTTGAAAGTGGAAATAAAAACCACTATCGAAAACTCTTTCAAACATAATTCAATGTCGGATGCCAGGAAAATTACCGTGACAGTTCACGATGGCAAAGTGACATTGCAAGGCAAAGCCCATACCTGGCAGGAAAAAGAAGAAGCCCATTATTCTGCCTGGGGCACACCGGGTGTGTCGTCTGTCGAAAACAATATTGTAATGACCTACTAGGAAAAAAATATTTTTTACTCTCCTGTGTCCGGTCCGGAGCAGAAGAGCTTTATACATAAAATTCGTTGTTATGGAGAAAATTGTGTTGACAATTAACTCCGTAAATGGTGGGTAGGGGAGGTAGCGTGGTGGGATCGCGATTCTATATGGTGTGCTCGCGTTGCTTTGGCCAAGGCTGACACTTGAAATGCGGGCACGGGCATCACAGTTGAAAAAGGAAATGTATCCGTTACACTCAGCATGGGTATCGTCGAGATGATCCACGGTCAGCAAGCCGAAACCGTGGAAGCCCTGTTCAGCCGGGTAGACAAAGCCATGTTCAACGCCAAGTTTACCAGGCGCGACCGAACAGTGATCTTTGAAAATCAATAAAATGCAGGCACTGGTGAAAAATAGTTATGCACCGCGAGTTCCATTTCGGGCATTGTTTATAGGACCAGCGATCTTAGAGCACAAGTAGCATCAGGATAAACCTAAATCTTATAGTTTCAAGCTTGGCGCCGCCGCCAGATATTCACGGCAACCAACAATCCAGAGACAATCACTCCACCCAATATGGCAAACCACAAGAAACCCCGCTTCGCTTGAGGCTGAATTGATTGAATAGGATTATCAGTTGCTGGCGATTGTTCATCGGACAGAATCGGGCGATTAGCGTCATCCAAATACGCCGCTACCCAGGCTAATGGAGCATTCCAGTTAATAGCTACCTCGTTGGTGGAAAACGATCCAATATCATCCACATAGCTTTTTGCTGGCGGTTTGCCAACCAAGCCAGCATCAATGGCGGCGGGGTCGGTTGGGTTGCCATTGGGTCCGCCCGATAATGCACCTAGCGGAGGAGGCGGGAAACCATTCTCTGGCTGGTTTCCCCAGAAGCGGTGATGCGGATGCTCAAGAGACTGCGTGCCATAGCCGGAGACGAAACTGAAGTTTACTGCGTTGCGCCCCAGCACGTAATTCATCACTTCAGTTGCGGCATCCAAATAACGTGCTTCGCTGGTGAAATCATAAGCCAATGCCAGCATAATGGCACGGTTAAGTGCATCTGCATTGGAGCCCCATTGATAATTATTTGATGAAAGGGGCGAGAGATAGCCATTTGATTCAGCATACATAATAGCCATAACATCATCAGCAGCTTTGACTAGGGATGCCTGCGCCGCCGTATCCTGCCCTACCACAGCCAATGAGATGGTGCCTAGTGATGCTGTATCAGCCCAGAACATCGCTTGAGCTGATAAATTATTTTCTGATTTGGTATAGAATTTCTGATAATCCAGATTACCTGTGGTGAGATACAACTCCACCGCCGCCCAGTAAAACTCATCCGATACTTTGCTGTCACCGTAAGCGCCGCCACCCAGATCTGGAAATTCAGCCGCCAGCATATCAGGATGCGCGTTCGCTGCCTGCCAGGCTTTTTCTGCGGCGGTCAAACAACGCGCCGCAAAATCTGCATCCACATTTTTCCAGATGCGCGCACACTGAGCTGCAGTGGCCGCTAGATTTAATGTAGCAGCTGTCGAGGGAGGAAAGAGGAAGCGGGTATCGCTTTCGGCAGGCGGCAGAACGGGCATTGCATCCCATTTGACTCCGTGCAATTTGTGATGTGCCATACCTGCCAATGCTTGACCTTCAGGCACTTGCATAGCCAGTAAAAATTCCATTTCCCAGCGTGCTTCATCTAAAATGTCCGGCACACCGTTTCCGCTTTCGGGGATATTCAACGTCGCATCGGCAAAAGCAGATGGATTGCGTTCATATGCATTCAACAGAGTCCACACCGCAATGCCGCCGTTGACTACATACTTGCCATAGTCACCGGCATCGTACCAGCCACCGGATGCATTGAGTTTGTAATCACAGGCAGGCCAACTTTGACCCGCAGAATCGACACCAACATAACAGGAAACCTGTCTGTCACTCACGTGTCCGGCTGGCCGCACCCACTCTCCTGCATAGGGCTCTTCGAGCGGAATGCCGCTGCGATTCAAATAAAAGTAACGCAAGGCATCCAATTTCAAAGTACTATACAATGTCTTACCGATCTCAAAAGGGTCACTTTTATGGTCATCGGCTTCCAAGGTGTATCCCTTACCGGGCGTGACGTATGCGGAGAAATCGATTCGATGTACGGTATCGCCAGAAGCGCCATCAAAATCCATTACTTTTGTTTTGCCTGTTAATACAATTTGTCCGCTCCATCTTTGAGCACCCAATCCACGGGCTTTTGCGATTTGACGCCAGACCTGCTATTTTAATTGCACCGGGATAGTAGCCGACTTGATTCACACTTATCTGCTGGCGCGACGTGAAAGGGGCAGGAGTTGACATGGCTGTGGACACAACCTCACGCGGCACTGACGTGGGAACATCTGTGCGCCCCACTTCAACAAATAATGCCCCCGAATAAATATGGATATTGCCATGAATTATCAAGGGTATCGGCATTGGACCAGATGGTTTAATATCTCGATCCAATTGACTAGCGCCGTTGGCTTGCGCTTGAAAACCGATTTCCAGCCCGGATGGCTTGAAAAGTATCGGCAAAGCAGCTTCAAAACCCCAGCCATCTGCAGTTATAAAGACAAACCACTTATCGGAGCTTGTTCTGAATTGCGTCCACTTAGTGTCAATCTGGCTGCATCCATATTGCCAATATCTCCTGGATTAATATTAACTTGAAAGATACCATCAGCGTAGGCAGGGGGATTTAGGTCGCCGCTCATATTCAAATAAAACTCAAGAGAGTCTTCATTCCAAAAGTTTGTTTCGTGTTTTCCGGTAATGATGGTCTTATCTGTGATGGACATGGTGATGTAAGAAGTTCTGGTTATCCGCCGCGACTGCAAAAGAGAAAGGACCATTTTCACCCGGCACTGCACTGGCAGCTACACCTTTTGTTACAACTTGTACGGGCACATTTTCCCAATCATCAAGTTTTCCATCAAGAGTTATGTTAACTGGAAATGGAATATATACCGCTTCGCCGGGAATTTCCGGCGGAGCCAACGGTCCTCCAGTTTGAGCCAACACAGGCTGGCTAACGCCCAAAATTAGACTCACCAATAGAGCTACCCTCATCAATCTGGATACAAAGTGTAAATGTTTAACCGGCATTAAGTAATCTCCTCAAAGACCCATTTTACCTTTTTGGCGGCCATAACAAATGAACCAGATTACCTTCAGGGTCAGCAACATCCAAATAACCAGATTTGGATTCAGGCTTGATGGAGACATCTTTCAAACTGATGCCTTTGGCTTGTAGATTCGCAACTGCGGCTTCAAAATTGGTAACGCGGATAGCGATATGCACTTGAGCATCTGCACTGACTTTGGGAACTTCGATTCGTCACGACCCGGAGCCTGACACAAAAAACGAGCTGTTGCCTTCCTTGTTCTTTAGATCAAAGGTCTGCTCATACCAGGCACTGAGAGTCGCGGGGTCAGATTTGTGCGCATACAATCCAATGTGCTCTACCCCACTAAAGATTGACATGCCACGCGCCGACTGTACCCAACCTACACACTGTGCAGTCTTTGCAGTAATGCCATCACAATCTTTATCCTTAACCGCTTGCGCTGAGATCAGCTTGCTACCCAACCCAACTACAGCAGCCCCGGCTTTGATCCATTCATTTATACTGGCTTCAGTGGCATCCACACCGCCAGTGGGGAGTAGGCGATGCCACGGACATGGTGCCATCACCGCGCTGATAAAACCAGCTCCGCCAGCTGATTCGCCAGGGAAGATCTTGCAAATCTCAGCGCCTAATTCTTCGGCTGTGGTGATTTCATTCTCGGTGGAGCAACCAGGTAAATACAAAATCTTGCGGCGATTACACAAACGTGAAATCTCTGGATTGAAACTTGGTCCGACGATAAAATTCGCGCCTGAAGTGATGAACAATGCCGCAGTAGGCGCATCGAGAATCGAGCCGATGCCTAAGATCACAGATGGATCTGCCTTGGCAAAATATTTAACCAATTCAGTAAAAACTGGATACGCCATTTCACCGCGGTTGGTGAATTCAATTACTCGCGCTCCACCGCGGACACAGGCATTTACAAGTTCAATCGCAGTCTCAACATCGCTGTTATAAAAAAGCGGCAAGATGCCGGTGTCAAGCAGTGTATTCGTAACATCCAAACGCATAAAACGAGCCATAGGAAATCCTTTTCGATAGTAGGGGCGCAGCAATGCTGCACCCCTGCATGTGGTTATCTTGAAACGCGCCCCGAAGCATCACCACCCATCAGGGTTTCTACTTCAGCAACGCTAACCGCGTTGAAGTCGCCGATAATGCTGTGCTTCAAACATGCAGCGGCTGCTGCAAAATTCAACGCCTTCTGTGGATCTGTCGGATATTTACGCAAGCCATAGATCAACCCACCCATGAAAGAGTCGCCGCCACCTACACGATCAATGATCGGGAGGATGTCATAAGTGGGAGCAGAGAAAAAATCACCATTGCGCCACAAACACCAGACCAGGTATTGTGACTCGCTGAAAGCGAACCACGCAATGTGATGGAAATGGTCTTGAGTGAAGAGAATCGTTCTGCAAGTTTTTCGCAAACATAGCGATAATGGTCACCGTCCACCTTGCCTGAGGTAACGTCACTTTCAGGAGAGTGGATGCCAAAGACTTTTTCAGCATCTTCTTCGTTGCCCAGTGCCACATCACACATACTCACCAAATCGCTCATTACTTCACTGGCTGATTTTCCCCCACTTCCAAAGTTTGGCGCGGTAATTTAAATCTGTTGAAACAGTCACACCCATTTCACGAGCAAAGAATTGCTTCGCGGCAAACTTCAGCCGCACCTTGTGAAACGGCAGGTGTGATCCCCGTCCAGTGGAACCAATCGGCGTCAGCGAAGATACTTTTCCAGTCCATGGTGCCAGGCTGAATGGTTGCGAAGCTTGATCCAGCGCGGTCGTAGATCACTTTACTCGCGCGCTGAGCGGCTCCGGCTTCCAGAAAATAAATCCCAATGCGTTCACCACCACGGGAAATATGATTCGTTCCAACACCGAGTCCTCGCAGGCTGGAAAAGGCTGCATCACCCAATTCATTCTTGGGTAGACGAGTGACGAACTCTACTGCTTCCCCATAGTTGGCGAGTGAGACAGCGACATTCGCTTCGCCCCCACCGTAGGTGGCTTCAAATGTACGCGCCTGTGTAAAACGCTGGAAGCCAGGTGGGGCAAGGCGCAGCATGATCTCCCCAAAGGTAACAATTTTCATTTATTCCTCATTCACTTGAGATTGATCCAAACATTCTTCAAACGCGTATAAGCTAATATTGCTTCCGGTCCGCCCTCGCGACCCAAACCGCTTTGTTTGACGCCACCGAACGGGACTTCAAAGCCAAAGGCGGCGGAACCGTTGATCGTCACATGACCAACATCAAGCTTGGATGCGACCGAGTGAGCGATGGTGAGATCGCTGGTCCAAATCTCGGAGGAAAGTCCGAACATGTTGTCGTTTGCAAGCGCAAGCGCTTCGTCAAGACTATCCACGGGGATGATCGTAATGACGGGTCCAAAGATTTCCTCGCGGACGATGCGCATACGATTGTTGCAATCAGCAAAAACAGTTGGCGCGACGAAGTAGCCTTTTTCACCGACACCTTCCGGACGTCCACCGCCTGCAATCAGTTGTGCACCTTCTTCAATGCCGATACGGATATAGTTCATGACATTGTCGTAATGTTTTTTCGATACCAGCGGACCGAGCTGGACACCAGGCTGAGTGAACGGACCAACCTTCAAGCCGCGCACGCGCTCGATGACTTTTTCAATGAAGAGTTCATAGAGATCACGGCGCACATACCAACGTGAACGCTGACCGCATGATTGCCCGGCATTCCAAGCCATCGCGCCTGCCGCGCCGCCCGCAGGACCATCCAGTTCCGCTGCATCCTTAACAAAGACTAACGAAGCCGCCTTGCCACCAAGTTCCATCGAGACCACCGGCGTAATGTTGCGCGCCGCAGATTGAAGCACCTTGCGCCCCGTTACCACTGAACCCGTGAAAACAATGCCGCGTACACGCGGGTCTTCGGTCAGCACCGGACCCAACAACGAACCAGACCCGGGAATCACGTTGAGCACCCCAGCCGGAATTCCCTCTTCTTGAAACAGACGCGTCAAGGCAAGTGTGACGAGTGAAATCTCTTCTGCTGGTTTGACCACGCAAGTATTGCACGCTGCCAAAGCCGGTGCGACACTGCGACAAAAAATATCCAATGGATAATTCCACGGCGCGATGTGGACTGTCACCCCCAACGGTTCACGCAGGACGTAATCAAGTTGCCCCGTCCGAGATCAATGGTCAGCCCCTGACAACTTATCTGCCAACCCACCAAAATATTCGAGGTAGCGGGCAGCATCTTCCAATTCACCTGCGGCTTGATGAGGCGGTTTTCCATGTTCTTGACTAAAGAGCACAGCCAGTTCCGCCGAATTCCGCCGAACGGACGCGGCTACTGCAAAAAGAAAACGTCCTCTGCGGGTCGGACTCAGGTTGACCATTCACTAGTGAGCGCTCTTTCAGCCGCATCCACTGCCGAGTTTGCATCTTCTGGCGAGCCCCAACATACTTCTGCAAAGGCCTCTTCGGTGGCAGGGTTAATCACCGGAACTCGCGTGCCAGTGAACCATCACGCCAGACTCCGTCAATGAAAAGTTGATAGGGATTATTCATTAATTTCTCCAGTGGAATTAGCGTGTGAGCCAACCACCATCAACTGGCACGATGGCGCCGTTCAAGTAGTCGGAGGCGGCAGAGGCAAGAAATACGACTGTTCCCATAAGGTCGGCGGGTTCACCCCATCGTCCGGCTGGGATCCGGTCGAGAATGGAAGAGGAGCGCTCTGCATCTGCACGTATGGGAGCGGTGTTGTCAGTGGCCATATAACCCGGGGCAATTGCATTGATATTAAGGCCACTGCCGGCCAGTTCATTTGCCATGAGACGTGTAATACCTGCCACGCCACTTTTTGAAGCCGTGTATGATGGCACACGAATACCACCTTGGAACGAAAGCATCGAGGCAATATTGATAATTTTTCCTTTGCTTTGCTTGACCATCACTCGTCCCGCGGCTTGTGAGAGCAGAAAGACTGCCTTCAAGTTAATCTGCATGACATCATCCCAATCTTCTCGCTGAATTCCAAAACCGGCGCGCGTCGGATGATGCCCGCATTGTTGATGAGAATATCCAAACTACCCAGACCAGTCACCACCTGTTCGATCACTTTGGTCATATCATCCGCGTGCGCTTCCAGTAGATTTGCGTTGAGCGGCAGGAAGCGTCGTCCGAGCGCTTGCACACGGGCTGCAGTTTCGTCGAGAGGAAGAACATCCAACCCAGCCACATCGGCTCCGGCTTCGGCGAGGGCAATCGCCATCGCCTGTCCCAATCCGCGCCCTGCGCCAGTGACCAGTGCAACCTTGTTATCAAGTTTGAATAAATCGAGAATCATTTTAATGTCCCAATTCTTTTAACATGGCAACGGTCTTGTTTACCCAGCCTACTGCAGGATCATCGACTGTAGCTTGCACGCGTTGATTGCCTGCCAAAAACCATAGATAATAAGTGGTGTAACCAGGCGCACTGACAACAGTGTGATAACCACGCGGTAGCATGTGAATGCTGTTATCGCGGACAGTGAAGTTTTCATCTTCACCTTCTTCGTTGTAATAATGACAGATGCCAAAGCCTTCGCCGGGGTTCACTCTGAAGTAGTACATTTCTTCGGTATGCCTCACGTGGCAGATCATCGACCTGGTGTTTGTGAGGTGGATAAGTGCTCCAGTTGCCGCTGGGAGTGAAGGTCTCGCCAACGATCGGCCGGCGACCAGATAGTTCAGGCTGGGAAGCCAGCGTGAGAATTTGATGGAAGTTGCGCTTGAAGTTTGCCGCACCCCAAACGCCATTCGCCACTTGGACGGGAGCAATTACGCAAGGTTTTCGGTTCAGTCGTGTCACTAGGCGCACTCGGCAAGGCGATCTCCACTGGGCTATCCGCTTGAATACTGTACTCTGTGCCCGCAGGCATATACTGAATGCGGCTTTCCATTAAAACATTCGGTCGCCCGCCGACTTTTCAAAGCGCTGACCGTTTATTTCAAAGGTGGCTTTTCCGCCTAGGATCACCGTGCAAGGATTTCAGTTCGCCCGCTGTTGGCACTGTGTTTTCCTCCAGCAGCCAGTTTCAACAAATTAAAATCAAGCAGTTGGCAGGGGATTTATGGGCAAACGAATTGATACGCGCTATTCGTTGTAAGAAAGAATGATATTTCATGAAATGCTCCTAAAGATTGATATTTAGATATTTAGACTTAAATTGGGTTTTGCCAGACGCATAAGGGGCCCTTCGACGAAATAATAATCGCCATAGATCAGACCATGATCCATCAGGTTATGAGGTTTGGAACGGGTGCCGTAATAGCAGGTCTTCATTAGAATTGCGGCTGGTGTAATTTTCCCAAGGGATTCAGAATGCTAATGGCTCGGTTTTGCCAGATGCTCGCGAGTTCGGATCATTTTCGATGGCTGCTAAAGAGAGCAAGCCTGAACAATACAGATGCCGCTGAACTATCACGCACATCGTTGGGAATGAACGGACTGTCGTAATCCCAAAACGGGATCAGGTCAGCAGGCGACAGGCCAGAGATAAACCATCAAGCGGCGACTGGCATTCAAGAAAACAGGATCGCCAGTGGCGCGATAGCAATCGGTAAAACCATACACACCCCAGGCCTGACCGCGACTCCAGCAGGAGGTGGAACTCAAGCCTGATGTGTACCTGATTGAGAATCCGCCTGTTCGCCTGTAGCAGCATAAGCGAGCCAGAGCAATCCAACCCAATGCCCGCCAACCCACCAGCCGTGTTGATCGGGCTTGGTCTGAATCCATTTGCCGTCTTCGGTGCGTTCGGGAAATGATGTGAGCGTGGCGAGGTTATCCCGCGTTTTGGTGATGCAAAATTCGAGGGCTGCATCGAGCCAGGAGGGGGATGTGATGTGAGTTGTCATAGGGTTTCTTTCCAGGCGGCTTCCATGAGCAGAAAGAAGGCTTGCCCTTCGGGGGCTGTGCCTGCGTGATCGAAGGTAGGCGCTCCACAAACGCCTTTGTACGTAACCAAAGTCATCTACCTTTTGATGAACCGCTTCACGCATTTTGTCGGCATGTGCTTTGTATGTAAGAGGCAAATAGCCTCCAACAATGCCGCGATAGATCGAGTAAGCCAGCATTTGAGATAAATTAGTTTCTATAAAAGTTTCTGGTTGATCAACCACATCATGGAATAATCCATCAGCGCGTTGATGAACGAGACAGCCGTCAATAATTTCCCTGACGCCGGGTAATCCCTGCTGCAACAACCATTTCCCACACCCCAATGTTTCGAGCGGGTTAATGCATTGCGCTCTTCATCCCATATATGCGCGTACAACTTAGCTTCTGTATTCCAAAAGGCGTCTTTTGATGCCATGGATTTGCAGAATGGCGTCATCCACCACCAGCGATAGCTAAAAACGGAGGCGCCATATACACCGATCCACCCAAACTTCTTTGACATCCGTCACATGAAACAGGGTTCCATCGACTGCGCGCGGCGCGGTCTTCAGTAAGTAATTGAGCATTGCATCCACTGCGGTCTGCAACGCTGGATCTTTCGTGATACGTGCCGCAATCAACACAGCTTCTCCATTCGCAGCCGGATCCGTAACGCCTTCGTTATCATGCATCGAGTGCCAGCCGGCCATCGGAGCTCTGCCGCTGAACTGCGTCTCGTGCCAGCATGATGGCGAGAGATCAATATCACCCAGTTCCAGGAACGCCTGTGCCGCCACCTTGCTCCCATGAATATCTTTGCATGGTCAACAGTGTTTGGCTGACTTGTTTAAACAATTGCACGGGTCCCACCGTTTGGTTAGAAGGAAGCCAATTGTTGCGCTCGCATCCGGCTGATAATTAAGTTCATCCATCACTCTGTGCAATTCTCGCGCAACTTCAGGAGAAACCGGATTTTCTGATTGAGATAACGACTGACCGTTGCAACTGAGACGCTTGCCTGCGCAGCGACATCGCGGATGGTAATGGATGTTAGCTTTTAGTCCTAAAATTATCCGGGGTATGCTCTTCAATAACGAGCTACACATCTTGAAATTCTTTCAGGCGCAAGTTATTCGTGAACGTAATTTTCTTCCCTTTGGCCCTCGCCTTACGGCGAGGGCGCTAAAGAGAGAAAAGTACCATGAAGAATTCTTCATGATCGATAGGTCAGGTTCTAGGAGTAACCTAAACTATCAAGCATGAAAAATTGACAGGAGGGCAAAATACTCTGGATTATCAATCGACAAAACCGTGTGAAATCTATTCTTTACTGCGCCCATGGCTATACCGCTGACAATATAGCGCGAAAAAACTGCATATAAGATAATGATCGGCACGACTGTTATGGCAAGACCCAAATAAATCGCGCCATACTCTGTTCGATACACATCACCACGCAGAGTTTGTATCAGCATTGGCAGGGTATATTTTTCGATAGACGAAATCATGATAAAAGGGGTGAAAAAATTATTCCATGAACCGACAAATGCGAAGATACCCATAGTGGCTGCCCCAGGCACTGCCAGAGGCAACATGATCGTATGAAAGATACTTAATTCGCTTGCGCCATCTATCCTACCCGCATCAATCAAATCCCAAATTACCATTGATTCAAGATATTGTTTGGCAAAGAATACCGTGCCGGCGCTTGCGATCTGTGGAAGAATTAATGCTGCATAATTATCAGTCAACCCCAACTTTGACATGTACTGATAGAAACCAATAATGGAAAGCTGCATGGGGATCATGACCAGTACAACGATAAAGTTGGAGAATATTTTTTTGCCCGGAAAGTTATAAACAACAATGCCGTAAGCCGTCAATAAAGCAAAGTAAACCGAGACAAATGTTGAAGCGAGGGCGAGGAACAGGCTGTTCATGGAAGCCTCGCGGCAGGTCTAAACCTCTACCACCCAAAAAACTATAGTTTTCCAGCATGTGAGTGCTTGGCAATAAGCTGATGCCTTGTTGGATCTCGGTCGTGGAGCGGGTTGCGTTCACGATCAAGAGCCAGATCGGAATAATGACAATAAGCAACAAAATGAACAGGAGGGCATAGCTAAAAAAGCGCAACACATATGTGCCAAGTTTGTATTTGTTGATCATGATTACGACCTCTCAGTTTTCTTTTTGAAAAGTGTATTTTTGCTGGTTTTACATCGTCAAGATCATTAACATGCAAAAATAGAAAATACCCAGGGCACAAACAGTGGTCATGATGAAAACCAATACACCAACCGAAGAGGCTGCTCCGATATGTCCTTTACTACTGTTGAACTTCAGAAACATTAGGATGGCGCTGGTTTGAATTGAACTTTCTGGAGCGCCCCTGCCATCTGTCAAAAGATACGGGATGTCAAACATCTGCATACCGCCTGTCAAAGCGGTAACAAAGATAAAGACTAATATTGGCTTCAAGAGCGGTAAAGTTATTCGTGTGAACATTTGCCAGGCACTTGCCCCATCCACCATGGCAGCTTCATACAGGGGAATCGGAATCGAGGTCATACCAGCCATCACAATGATCATGGTTTGCCCGAACCAAGTCCACCAATTGATGAAAACCACCGTTCCACGCGCAATCAAGGTTGAATCAAAAATCGCACGGCTTCACTCAAGAATCCGCCCTGACCAAGAGCTGGTTCATGGGGCCGTAGTAGGCAAGTAATGCGCCAAACAAGGCCGTCACCGCAGCCGGCATCATCAGGTTCGGCAAATAGAAGATTGCGCGCCACACTCCTTTCGCCTTAATATTGAGGCGGGCGTTAGTAAACATAACGGATAAAAGCAATGCGAATCCTATTTGAGGAATGAAATTCAAACTCCAGATTAACCAGGTGTTTCCCACAGCCTTCATAAAAACCGCATCAGCAAACAGACGCTTGAAGTTATCAAGCCCTATAAAATGACTGCTTTTTGGACATCAGCGTGGTATCTGTGAAACTCAGTCCAATGGTGTTTAGAACCGGATATAAGCCAAAAACGAGAAAGCCTATGATGAAGGGTGTAATGAACAGGTACCCCGTGGGAATTTTTTTATGTTTCATGCCGCCTCCATTTATGAATAGGCTTTTGTTTTGCCAACATCTAGGTGATCGAGAAATTATGGGTGGGTCAGTGCATTTGTTCACACTGACCCACCCATCTTTTTACAACAAAGTTATTTCACAGGAGGTTCAGGAAGAACCAGATCTGGGTTTTCATTCCCAACCGCAGTCAGGAATGCCGCCCACATTTCAGCTTCGGTCATGGTTCCGCCTAGGTAAGCCCCTAGTGGGTCACCGAGAGCGCGCTGAATGGCATCATCCGTACCTGGATCAACTTGCCACCGACGCCCGAGGCTGTCGCGGCAAATGCTCCGTATGGATCTCTGTCCACCGAGGAATTCAGCCGCAGAAGAATTATCGAAACTGGGTATGATATTTTCAACGACGAGCTGGCTGGAGACAAAGTCGCCAGGATTGAATACCAGACTATCGGGCACGGTCGGGTCAATCTCTTTCAGTTTTTCGTTGGTGTAATACCCTTGAGCTAATTTTGTCAGGAATTCTTCATCAAGGCAGCTGAATTTTACGAATTCTTTTGCCAATTCACTCTGCTCGCTGCCTTCCAAAGCGCCAATCCAGGTGCCACCCCATTGATAGGCCATGGGGCCTTGTACCATCGCCCAGTCGCCGCTTGTGTCGCTGGAGCCGTCTTTCGCTTTGGCATTATTGATCAAAACGTAGGGAAGACCCCAGGTGGGCAGGAAGTAGCTGAACACTTTCTTGGGAGTGCCACTGGCATCCTTCAGGGTGTCGTTCATACCGGCAAACCAACCCTCAGACCATTGACCGGCGCCTGATTCGTAACCATTGTCACGCATCATTTTTGCGAAATGAACATATTCGACAACTTTGGGGTCAATGGTCAGTGCGCCATCAACAACCCAAGGCTGCTCGCGGGTAGTAAAGAACGGACTGGACAGTTCCCCGGCAGTTCCTACCATAAAATAGTCGCCGGTTCCGCAACCCTTGATCTTGGCAGAGACCTCAACAAACTTATCGAGATCAGAAACCATAGCCTGGATCTTTTCTGGATCATCGGTGCCGAGACATTCCTTTGCAAGGCTGCGGCGATAGAAGAAAGCGCCCGGGGTGGACTCAAAGGTATACGCCTTGGTCATGCCATCGTAGGTACCGACATCAACACCGGCCTGGTAGCTCTTGAGTTCTTTGGTGAGGGGAAGCAAATCACTCTGGTCAGCCAGAAGACCATCTGCCTCAACCCACTCTCTCACGAAAGCAGCCTCCAGAGCCACAACATCGGGCGCATCTGCGGTTCCAGCAGCAGCGCGAACCTTGGTCTGGAATTCTCCGCCGTTCATCGGAATCATGGTGAATTCAATATTAACTTTGGGGTGAAGTTCTTTGAATGCAGTTGCGATTACGTAAGTATCGTTTGTAAATGACCAAACCTTCAGGGTGCCTTCCAATTCCGCGGGAGCGGCAGCAGGTGCATCTGTCGCGGCTCGGAGAAGCGGGGCTTCGGTCGCGGCAGGGGCGCTACCACAGGCGGTGAGCAGTATGCTCAAAGCAATTAACACTGAAAGAATTGTGGATAAACGTTTCATCTCTTCATACTCCTTGATAGTTATGATATATTTTGGAGTTGGAAGCCCACTTGCACTAGAGACATGTGTGGATTTCCTCTCGTTGGTGACCGGTATCCGGCAGGGTATCGGTCACGCTCTTTTCAGGCAATCGTGTGGTATTCAGGTTTTATTTTTTTAGCAGCTACCTCCTAAAATAAATTGCAGAATTTTTCCGAAAAGAAGGTGTTCACAAGAGGTGGTTTAGTCCATCATCTTTCTCAGCCCAACTAAGCACGAAGGACAATGAGAGCACAAAAATAGGACAGAGAGAATCTCAACCCTGGTCTTGCACAAAAAAAACGCGCCAATCAGGCGCGTTTTGACTATCCAAGCATTTCTATGATTTGTATCGTTTTACCGGGCTGACTATTCTATGATGAACTGTTGCTCCAAAACCCATCCCAATATTTTTTCGATCGAAAGCGCATGCCCATATGCCCAGGCGGTTGTATCAGATCGAGCCCGTGCCTCATGCAAAGTATCCTTGATAAAATCGGGATGATCCCAGTTAAATAAGCGACCCTTAAAATCTACCATCATGGTGTCAGTTGCGCCAAATAATATCGCAGCTTGTTCGGGTTGCCGCAGATCGTCAACCACAATCGCCAGACGCAGCAAAGACCAGGCAAAGCCCCAAGCGATCATTCAAACTTCCGAACAGGCGTAAACTTTCAATCAAGTAGTCAAGTGCTTGTTTTTTCTGTCCACTTTCAGATGACAGCCGCCCTAGGTTCTGAAGCGCCAAAGCACAGCCCTCCAGCTCGCCGATCTCTCTGAACAATCGCAAACTTTCTGAATAAAAAGTCACAGCCTGGTTCAAATCACGACGCCATATAGCCAGGCGTCCGAGGCGGTCAATCGCGTGCGCTTTTCCGCGTTTGTGATCAAGCATATTGAATAAATCACGCGCCTCCGAGAAGAAATGCAGTGCGCGGTCGGTCTCCCCTTTTTGTACGCTGACATCGCCCAGATTGATCAAGACCCACGCGCTGTGCCAATTGTCATCCAGTGCGCGGAATAACTGCAAGCTTGATTCAAAAATCGGAAAAGCCTGCTCCTGTTGATCTGAGAGATTTAAAGTCTGACCTAAATGATTAAGCGCCCAGGCTTCGCCCATTTGATCACCCAATTCTCGAAAACAAGCGCAGACTTTCCTGAAGATAAATACTGGCTGCGGGTTGATCGCCTTGAACTGAAATCAGTAAGCCTGCGCCATTAAGTACCTGGGCGCGGAGGTTGACAGGCAGTGACGGTATTGCATCAGAGCGTTGCAAGATATCTGTCAGCCATGCCCGCCCTTCACTCCAGTAACCGCGCGATAGCCAATACTCCCATAACACAGCCGCCATTCGCAAAGCCATTTCAACGTTGGAGGAGCAGCTCCAGGTCAGGGCAGAGCGGATGTTGTCATAGTCTGCATCCAACCGCTTTAAAGCAAATTCCTGTTCTGCCCCGCGTAGTTTTGGCTCTATCGCATTCACCAGACGGAGGTAGTATGCGGCGTGCTGATGGCGCATAATTTCCAGTTCGTTCTGCGCGATCAAACATTCGAACGCATACTCTCGCAATATTTCCAACATAAAAAAACGCGGTTCGCCATCGAGTTCTTCTGTTTGGCGCAATAAACTTTGGTCCACAAGAGCAATAGCAGAATCTAACGCTGAGAGTTCAGGAATCGACTGTAGACGCGTCTGACTTCCTTTTAGCCTGCTACTGACTTCTTCGATCGCATCCAAGCTACAGCCGCCAACAAAAATTCCGAGGCGTCTGAACAATATCTGCTCACGCTCACTGAGCAGGTTGTAACTCCAATCAATGGTTTGGCGAATGGTTTGTTGCCGCGCGGGCAAATCCTGAACACCACCAGTCAGCAATCCCAACGCACCGCCCAGCGCACCGGTCAAGCGTGCGAGGATGGCTTGTGGAGAAAGTACCTTGCACCGCGATGCAGCAAGAATGAGTGCTAGTGGCAAGCCATCCAACCGGGCACAAATTTCAGCCACACTTTGGGCGTTCTCGCTGGTCAGCCTGAAGTCAGACTTAACAGCCAGGGCATGTTGAACAAAGAGTTGCACAGCCGGTGACTGCGCGAGGATGGCTGGGTCAGCAGTTGATTTAGATCTGAACATCGAGAGGCGTTACCACAAATTCATGTTCGCCACTCAATCGCAAGACCGCCCGACTGGTGACCAGCACTTTGACATAAGCTGTAAACATCAAAAGATCGGCAATGGCTTTGGTTGCCGGTAATGCCTGCTCAAAATTATCCAGAATCAGCAAGACTGCCTTTTCATGCAAATAAGTAACTAGCAATTCATCATCACGCTCATCACCCACGGGTTTAAGCCCAGGGCTTGAACAATGGTTGAGAGTACCAGAGCCGGGTCGCGTGCCGGTGCCAATGAAACAAAGTAAACACCGTCAGCGAACTTATCTTTTAGTTCAGTAGCTACCCATCGCCGGCGCGTCTTTCCTATGCCACCTGGACCCGTTAAGGTAAGTAAACGAATTTTAGGTTGTTGCAGAGAATAACTCACTGACTCAACTTCACGTTCACGGCCGATCAAAGGAGTGAGGGATTCGGATATGTCTTGCGGGCATGGGTAAGCAAGGCTGCGATGTTAGTGTTTGTAGTATCTTTACTTAAGAATCGGTGGAATCAACCAATAGGTGAGGCTGAGCAAGGTGAACAAAGTTAGCGTAGTCTACTGGGGCGATTTTCAGATTAAGTGCCAGCAACTCCAGCATGGGTTTGGTGGGGCTGCGCAGGTCACTTTCAATTTATTGATCATTGACTTGGAGCATGCCACACGCTGTGCCAGATTATCCTGAGTTAAACAAGCGCTTGCGCTGATGCTTAACCCATTGTCCAAAGGTACGTGGGGCTTCGATAGGATCAACTTTTCCTGTCATAGTCCCCCTATTCTACTTCAATTCAATTTGAAGCCTTGATGCCCACTAACGCATGGTATTAAAGGCGCAGACACTACCGTTAATGTTGAGCGGTGCGCCAGCTGTCAACAGAACTTCTTCCCCAGCTAATTTATACATAGAAGGCTCCCGTACTGACTTTACTCTGCGCCAGCATGTGTCAGTGTTTCGTAAAAGATGTTCCAATCATTCATACCTGCCCGTCTGACTCGAGTAGTGATCAACTCGTGGGTATTCGGCAACTCCATACCCATGCGGTTACGGTAGTGGTTGTACCCAATTTCCCATGTATCATATAAATCTGTGGTGGTGAAGTTGTTTACGCAGGCACCTTGCATATCACCGGTTAAAATTTGGGCAGCCATCAATTCCATGGTGGCAATAAATCGATCGGAGTGTTTAGCGTAAACATCCACTCCCTGATTCCAGGCAACCTCCGCAGCATGCAAAGCAGACGCTATCCCAAACTGCGTATGATGACCGTTATCCCGGCACGTTTCCGGGTCAGGCCATCCACCACTCAGTAGGGCTGTTCCAGAATTTATTGATGTCGTCCCCGTCACCGCCAATTGCTGGAACACCTCCATCCGATTCGAGATAAAAATATGCAGGAAATCTAGCTTCCATCCGTTGTAGACCTAAATTAAACTCAGTCTCATCATCATTGAAAACAGCGATGCTCATCATGGCATCGATCTGGGTTAGATCAACATTTCCATTCCATGTGCTCGCGGTATTTAACACGGGATAAAAATGATCCCTAAACATTGTTTGGACTTTCGCCATATCAGCGGGATCCCAGCCCGAATAGCCTCGCATAATTTCAGCAGCTGGACCCAGAAGAGAACCGATCCAGCCTCCCTGTAACAGATTCTGACCCTCTGCAGAAGGAAACCCTTCAAATGTTGTTCCCCATACATTCAAGATGTTGATCGCGTTTTCTGCATATTTCACGTCGCCGGTGTAGTACCAGGCAAGCGCATTTGCATAGACTTTTCGCGCATCATTTTTCTGGGCAGTTTCAGTAGTCGGTGCAACCGTGCTTTTATTGCGGGTTGCCAATACCTTCATCTCATTGAAAGCCCTTGCCCATGGATTTTCCCAGCTGCGATCTGCGCCTTGACGAAATCCAAGTCCGCCTGATTATTGAGCGCACCGGGATGGGTAAATGGGCTCCTGGTACTCTGGTATAAAAAGGAACTCTGGTGGGAATCGGCGTGCTGGTTGAAGTGGAGGTGGGTAGCAGCCCATTCACGGGCGCTGGGCTCGATGAAATGTTACCGTCTGGTAAATCAGTAAGTGGTTGCAGCACAGCCGCAACCACTTACAATAATGAATACCAACAATATTAGGGACACCACAATACGTTTGTTGTATGGGATCATAATAGACAGATCTTCCATTCAAAGCATTAGCGTTCCAGATATCTAAAATCCTGGGCGGCGAAGAAACGACCAGTGGGTCCATTATCTTCAAGCAGAGCAGGAACGAGAGCGCCTGGAAGAACATCCTCGACCGGATACATGGCATTTTTACCGCCTAAATCAGTTTGTAACCAGCCTGGGTCCAGAAAATTGACGAGCACATTTTCACCTTTGAACTCAGCTGCCAGATCACGCGAATATTTGTCAACTGCCGCCTTGGACACGCTATATACCGCTAAATTAGGCTGGTCGGCAATACCCGAGGTAAGGTTGATGATGCGGCCATATCCACGCGCGCGCATGCCAGGCGCGAATGCCTGACACAATGCCATGACTGCCCAAACATTGATCTGAAACACGCGGTCCCATTCAGCCTGAGCAACAGTGAAGATCGATTCGTTTTTGCTCATGATGGCAGCGTTGTTATAAAGGATGTCAACCGGACCCGGTGCATCCATCGCCTGTTTAATGATTTGAGAAATGCCAGAAGATGTTGATAGCTCGCCTGTGGTGATGTGAGCTTGGACATCATATGCCTTCAGCTTTGCGAGGGTTGCCTCAAGATTTCTCGCTTCACGCCCGTGGACGATGACATTGCAACCGCGTTCAGCCAATCCCCAGGCAATTTGTTGACCAATGCCGCGACTAGAGCCAGTGACAAGCGCCCATTTGTTTTCTAAGCGTTTCATGTTTTCATTTTCCTTTTTAATTTGAAATATGGAGTGCGGAAGTATTCAATATCGTGCAATTTATGGAAGCTTATTTCCAGCTGCCAGATAAATGGCGTACCATTCCTCACGAGTTAGCTTAACATCAGATGCCTTACACACATCTTTGACGCGCCCCGGGTTGGTGGTCCCAACGATAGGTTGCATGCGTGCAGGGTGCCGTAACAACCACGCGATTGCAATTGCAGTATTGGTCACACCTCTCAACGACGCAATCTCATTAATCTTCAGATTCAATTCTGGGAATTTTTCGTTATTAAGAAACGCGCCCTCAAAAAAGCCGTATTGGAACGGTGACCAGGGTTGGATCGTGATCTCTTTAAGGCGGCAATAATCCAGAATACTGCCATCACGGTCGAAAGAAGAATCAATTTTCATATTGACATTGATACCCGCATCGATCATGCCAGTATTAGTAATGCTCAATTGAAGCTGATTGATGACGAGCGGCTGCTTTACGAATTTACTCAACAATTCGATCTGCATCGGGTTTTGATTACTGACGCCAAAATACCTGACCTTGCCACTGTCTTCCAAAATCGTAAAAGCCTCTGCCACTTCTTCCGGCTCAACCAAAGCATCCGGGCGGTGCAGTAAAAGGATATCGATATGGTCCGTCTGTAAACGTTTCAAAATGCCATCCACCGCTTTCAGAATATGTCCCTTTGAAAAGTCGAAGGAGCCTTGACGGATACCGCACTTACTCTGGAGAATTATCTTTTCCCGCAGGCTCGCATTCATTTTCAACGCTTCAGCGAACTTCGTTTCCGATTGTCCACCTCCATATATATCGGCATGATCGAAAAAATTGATCCCTTCATCTAGTGCGGTATGGACTAAAGTAGCGATCTCCTGATTCGTCATATCCACGATGCGCATACAACCCAGAGCTATTTCAGATGCATCGAGATCACATTTTGCGATTTTCACTTTATTCATCGAGAAGTCTCCTTGTTAAATTCGCAAAGTTCAAAATCAAGATAAGCATAATTCATGCCGCCCATTGAAACAGTGTGTAAAGTAAGTACCTGAATCCCCTGCTCGAGCCATATCTTTGCAATGGTATTCATCTGATTCCAGTGATGCCATTGCCGCCACGCAAGCGGATCATCATTTCTATATGTAGTTTGAATTTGAATATGCCCCGTGACATCAAAGTCGTTTACTGAAAGTGCAATTTCACCACCCTGATTCGATGTATAAAAGAGATTAACCGAATACAGACCGCTTTGCTTTACGTCCACAGTGTATTTGATCCATTCACCCGGTATGGTCCAACCTACATACAACATCCCCAACTCAGGCTCAACAAAATTATAGGGATGATTGTCATACTCACCATCTTTTGTATAAGTTATATCCACGGCTTCGTTTTTCCGAAATTCATGCAGGTAGCTTCCATCGGCAGGATTCAACTCACCGCTGCCATGATTCACCGAGTCTGAGTCGTGATAAGCAACCCCTTCTCCGCCAAAATCATAGTAAGCACACCGAACCCGCCCCGGAATTATCTGTGGCCCGCCCAAATATACAGAGTCTTTAAATGGTTTCCCTAGATATTTCATCATTATTTACCTCTTTTTTAGAGTATAGACCATCGTATTTTTTCATCCATTAAAAAATGAAGGACAATGAGAGCACAAATATTGGACAGAAATATATTCCGTGCCAAGCGTTTTCCGGCGGGTATCGTTAGTTTAGTTTCTGGTGCAAAACTAACTTCTGAATGGCGAAACCAGCCAGATTAGGAACTATGAAGACTGTTTATTCCAAAGATGAGGGTTTCCTTGTCTGGGAGTTTGGTAAGCGCACGCCCCTACATTTTTCTCTTTTGTAGATACTTGTGCTGGCTACTTACGTAAGTAGCCAGCACAAGTGTAACATTTTGACATACTGACGACAAAGACTTGATGGGATGGAGAATTAAATTAACCATCCTTGCTCAATTGTCAAATCTTTGATTCGACCTGTTGTCTTATGTTTGCAACTAATTTTAATTGTGCTCGTAAATCAACCAGAAATCATACATTCATGAAGGATAAACAAGATGAAACATATAAAATTAATAACCTTGACGCTCCTTGCCTTGACCATTATCGCTGCGTGCAGTTCAACGCCGTCTGCCACCCCACAAGCCACTCAGATCCCAACAGTAATTGCAGACGATATCACCATCGCTGAAGGACGCGTTGAACCCGTTCAGTATGCCGAAATCGCCTTCAATACCAGCGGGTTTGTTAGCGAAATAGTGGTAAAGGAAGGCCAGACAGTGGAAAAAGGCCGGCCATTGATCCGTCTTGGGAATGGATCGGATACAAATTATGCCACTGCACAACTTGAACTCGCCAGTGCTCAGAAGGCGTGGGATGACCTGCAAAATTCAAGAAACGCCGACTTTGCCCAGGCGGTCATTACATTGAAGAACGCCCAAGAAGCAAGTGAAGAAGCGTATCAATATCTCATATATTTAAAAACTGATAAACAGATCCCGCAGAACGAAATCCAAAGGGTTTTGAGAAACACACCTTTTGGATATCAATATGAAACAAAGAAAACCAAAGGCTTTAAAAGGACCCGCGCCACAGGACTGGATCATTGAAGCCGAGAACGACCTTGCACTGAAAAAAGCTGAGCTTGAAAAAGCACAACTTACCTATGACCGTCTCAAGGATGGCCCGGATGCGGAACAACTCCCGTTGCTCGAAGCGCGCCTCAATGCGGCGAAAGCCGGTGTTGCGGCTTTCGCGGTGGTTGCCCCGTTCGATGGTGTGGTGGCTGAATTAACCGCAAAGATGGGCAGCTCGATTAATGCTGGCGAGACCGCTGTAACCATCTCAGACTTCTCAAGCTGGATCATTAAGACCAGGGATGTGACTGAGATAGATGTTGTCAAGTTAAAAGAAAACCAGCCTGTCATCGTCAAATTTGATGCCATACCTGGCAAGGAATTCAAAGGTAATGTACTCTCGATTGGCGAAAATTTCTCTGAAAATCAAGGTGATGTAGTTTATGAAGTCACGATCTTATTGGCAGATACGGATCCAGCCATGCGCTGGGGCATGACTGCTGTAGTCACGTTCAGGTAATCACAAAAAAATTCAGGATGAACTTCTCTTGAGTTCGTCATTATTAGAAAGAGACCATCATGGCTATCTCATTTTTCAAACAGAAAATCGAGGACAATCAGACCGGCGATCGTCCCATCATAGATCTGCGGGAAGTCAATAAATACTATAGGACCGCAGTCGGTGACTATCACGCGCTGGAAGGCGTAGACCTGCAAATTAAAGCCGGCGAGTTCGTCAGCATTATCGGAAAATCTGGTAGCGGCAAAACCACCCTGCTCAACATGATTACAGGCATAGATCGCCCCACAACTGGAGAAGTCTGGGTCAATGGAACGGCTGTGCATGATTTGAACGAAAACACAATGGCACGCTGGCGTGGAAAGAGTCTGGGCATTGTCTTTCAATTCTTCCAATTGCTGCCAATGATCTCAGTTATTGAAAATATCATGCTGCCAATGGATTTCTGCCGCACCTATCCAATACACGAACGCCGTGATCGTGCGATGGAATTATTGGAACTTGTTGAGCTCGCAGATCATGCCTACAAACTTCCCACCGCACTTTCGGGCGGACAACAACAACGCGTGGCAATTGCCCGCGCATTGGCAAACGATCCGCCTGTGATCATTGCAGATGAGCCGACGGGCAATCTCGATTCGAAAACCGCCGAGGCTGTATTCTCCTTATTCAATAACTTGATCGCCCAAGGCAAGACCATCATCATTGTGACACACGACAGCGGACTGGCAAAGCGCACCCATCGCACAGCTCTGATCGCTGATGGTGAAATCGTCAATGAGTACGTTGCCAAGGTCATGCCTAGTCTGACAGCTTCCCAATTATTGCAAGCCACAAAAACCGCAAAGCTGCAGACTTATAAGGCGGGCACAATGATCCTTTCTGAAGGCACGAATGCGGACACCTTTTATATCGTTTCGAAAGGAACTGTGGAAGTGATCCTTCCGCGTAAAAACCAATCGGATGTGATCGCGCTTCAACTTGGACCAGGGAAATGCTTTGGCGAAATGGAGTTTTTCCACGAGAAGAAGCATCAAGCCTCCATCCGCGCATCTGAGGGCGGACCTGTTGAGGTGCTTGCCATCGGATATGGACAATTGTCAGAATTGCTGGGCCAGTCCGAGGTTGCGCGTGAGACGCTTCATCAATTGGCGGACAAACACGAAGGTGAGAATCTATCCCTGCGGAGAGCATTCTAATGGGCAGCCGTTGGATAAAAGTCTGGGCTGACTTTTCGGGCAACCGCGGGCGGACTTTCCTGATCATTATGACGATCGCGGTCGGGGCGTTTGCAGTTGGATTCAACAGCAACCTGGGCTTGTACATGAACGAAAGCATGGATAACGATTTTCTTTCCGCGAATCCATCCGAGGCGCAGGTGTATGCTTCGCCCCTTACAGATGGAATGGTAAAAATTGCCCGCTCTGTGCCGGGCGTGGATACAGTAGAAGGGGTGGCTTCAACCAGTGCGTCAATCATACGACCTGATGGAACAACAGTTAATATTAGTTTCACTGCGGTTAAAGATCCCGGCAAATTGACTTTGAACCTCCTCAAGCCCGCAAAAGGTGAGACCGATATTCCACAGTATGCGGATAAAGAAGTCATTATTGACTCAAGTGCAAAATCTCTTGGCTATCATCCCGGCGATACGATCCTGTTGGAACTGAGCAATGGCAGGCGGCGTGAAGTTAAGCTGGCAGGTTACGTACATGCAGTCACAGGGTTTCCATATAACCTGGCGAACCAGGTCAATGCTTTTGTGACTCCCGACACTTTGGAATGGCTCGGTGGTGATATTTCCAGCTATGGCCAGTTGGAGATCAGCGTTTCTGAAAACCAAACTGATCAGGCGCATGTGACAGAGGTGGCGCAGGCGGTAGCAGATCGCATGGAACGCGCGGGTGCAACCGTGTTTTTTGTGAGTGTTTATCAACCGGGCCACCATTTTGCCTACAACATTACACAGGGTGTTTTTTTTGTATTGATCGTGCTGGGGTATCTCACGGTATTTCTGAGCGGATTCTTGATCGTCAACACGGTCACTGCTTTAATGACCCAGCAAACACGGCAGATCGGAATCATGAAAGCCACGGGCGGAAGCATGATCCAAATCTTTGGGATGTATCTTGTACTGATCCTGAGTTTTGGGATTGGTTCATTATTGATCGCAATTCCTCTGGCAAATATGGTTGCTGAAATCATTGGCGGCAGAATGGCAGAATGGTTAAATTTCTATCCCGTGCCATTCAAAGGATACACATCAACGGTAATACAACAGATCATTGTCGCGATGATTGTGCCGGTATTGGCAGCCATACTACCGATCTACAATAGCGTTAGGGTCACAGTTCGCGAGGCATTGAGCGACTATGGTCTCGGCGGTAATGCCACGGTCAAAAAAGAATCTGTCAGCAGTAACGCGCTGATAATTCCGCGGCCAATCCGTATCTCGGTCCGCAACATGATCAGACGCAAAGTAAGGCTTGGCATCACCCTGTTCACCCTGGTGTTAGGCGGTGCGGTATTCATTGCCGTATATAACCTGTGGGCTTCGTTCGATAAGACCATTGAAGATATTCAAGGTTATTTTCTTGCCGATATTAATATTGCATTTGATCATGGCTATCGATTTGATAAAGTTGCAGGAATCGCAAACAATATCGCTGGTGTGGAAAATTCCGAAGGCTGGTTGGAATTCCTTGGCACCCTCAAGATGGGGGCTGGAGAAACGGGAACACAGATTCTTTTCGTCGCCCCTCCATCAACATCCACCTTGATTGATCCGATCATCACATCAGGCCGCTGGCTTGAATCCGGGGATGAGAATGCGATCGTGATTGGCAATCACCTGCTTAATGTTTTTCCAGACCTTAAAGTTGGTGATTGGATAACAATTGAGGCGAACGGCAAGGAAACAGACTGGCATATTGTCGGGATTTACAGCATAACCGGGAACGTCAGTCCACCCCTGTTATATGTTAATTATGAATACCTCAGCCTGTTGGTTGGCGAACCAGAAATGGCATATTCTCTGCGAATCGTCACAGCTCAGCACGACTCTGCCACGCAAAAGCGTATCAACGATCAAATCCAGGCAGCTTATGAAGCGCACGGCATCCAAATTCAATCCACTCAGTTGGGAGCAGACTTTATTCGTGATCAAAAAGCGCAGACAGATATTCTCGTTTACTTTATGCTGGTGATGGCGAGTCTGATCGCAGTGGTCGGCGGGCTGGGTTTAATGGGAACCATGAGTATCAATGTGCTCGAGCGTACACGCGAAATCGGCGTGATGCGGGCAATTGGAGCAAGCAACGCTGATATTCAAGCCATTGTCATCACCGAAGGCCTGTTAATCGGTGTTCTCAGTTGGGCGGTTAGCATTCCGATTTCCATTCCGATCACAAGCGTGCTTTGTTATGGCGTTGGTGTGGCGATCCTAACCGCCCCTATGCCGGCGGTATACGGTGCAAGCGGCCTCATCGCCTGGCTGATCTTCACCATCGTACTCGGAACATTAGCAAGTGCTTTACCCGCAGGACGGGCATCACGGTTAACCGTGAAGGATACGCTGGCCTATGAATAGTTCAGGCATGTAAATCTACTATTTTGTAAGGCAGGTCGCCTAACTCGAGATTTAGAAGTGATTCAATCGCCCCGCCCTTTGTACGAACGAATAGTAGTGATGCGACCTGTGCATCGAACGTCATAACATCTACCACGTACAGATCGATCCTACCGCCCACCACAATGTGAAGTTCCCCGGCGAAAGTATCAGCATTTTCGTAGGTGGCCAGCACGCAAATTTCAAGGCTTTCGGCTTCAACAAAGTTTTTTGCAGTTTCGCGAATGGCTTCCCCTTTGCCATGCACTGAGATGTTCCAATCGCGCAGGTGAATATCCTCGGCGTACATGGCGGAGATGGCTTGGAAATCTTTGGCGGCATAATGCCGCAGGCAGGTGAGAAAAAGATCGGCGTGGGTTGTCATAAAATTCACTCTCAGGCGATTTTTCGGACAATTGACTCATTAAAACACCTGAGTCTCTCTTACGAAGCTGGTCAAGAAGGCCAGTGTAAAGTCATTAATGACACCGTTTCAATGAGCTAAGTATCGCGGATGATCAACCTATAGGAAGATAGCTTCACGACCATTCTTTTAGTTATCCGGTTCGAGCACCGTCACATTTTGTCCGGCATATTTTTCATACAGATCATCGCGTCGCTTGCGCCATGCATCAAGTCCGCCTCGCAGATTGGTAATACGCTTGAAGCCTTTTGCCTTCAAGTAATATGAGATCATGACAGACAACCCGCCTCCCGGACAGTACACCAGGATTTGTTTATCCCGTGGAAGTTGTTTCAAGTATCGTTCGACATGCAGTGGGTTAACTTCATGTGCATTCGGTAATCCCTTTACATTTTTCCGCATGTCCGGAGGACGCACATCGAGAATAAAGGTTTGTTCATCAAAGAGGATGGTTTCGTTCAACTGCGCCGGAGCGAGCATGTTCACAAATGAAGTGCGCCCCTCAACATACTCCTGAACCACCTGTGTCATATAGCGGATATCACCTGCAGTGGTGGTATGCCCGAGGCTGATTCTGATGGTCTCGCGTGCGGCCTGATCGGACAACCCAATCGCTTTCAACACATGTGAAGGTGTATCTTCCCCGGTGCTGCACGCCGACCCGGCAGAGACCGCAATCCCCCGATAATCAAGCATTCCCATCAACCCGGAATTCTCCACACCGGGGAAGGTGACGCTCAGCGTGTTTGGCAGGCACTCTGCTTTAGAATCCAGTGAATTGATCACACAATCAGGTTTGATTTCTTTGAGACGTTGAATCAACTTTTGTTTCAACATCTGAATCTGTTCGGCTTCCGCCAGCAAATTTTCCACATCTTTGCAGGCAGCGCCAAAACCAACAATATTATGCAGGCTTTCAGTTCCGGCGCGAAGCCCGCCCTCCTGATGTCCGCCATGCAGGAACGGCGTGAAGGGAATGCCCTGTTTGAGGTACAAAGCGCCAATGCCTTTGGGTCCATAGAGTTTGTGCGCTGAAAACGTTGCGTAATCCACGTCCCAGGTATGAACGTCTATCGGGATCTTTCCCAGCGCCTGCACGCAATCTGCCAGCACCAGTGTGCCATATTTTCTGGCGATTCTGGTGACTGCCTGGATGTCCTGAATGACGCCGGTTTCATTGTTGGCTAGAATGCAGCACACCAAAAAGGTATCACCATCAATCCGTTGTTCCAGGTCGGATAACAGCACACGCCCATTCTCATCCACCCGGCAATATTCGACAGTCACCCCCTGGGTTTGAAGGTATGCCAGTGTATTTGACACCGATGGATGTTCGATTGGCGTAGCAATAATCTTTTTCTTTCGCGGATAAAAGTGAGCGGCAGCGGACTTAATCGCGGCGTTGTTGGATTCGGATGCACAGCTGGTAAAGATGACCTCGGACAGGTCGGCATGAATGGCCTGTGCTACCTGTTCGCGAGCCTGCTCCACCATTCCGGCAGATTTCCGACCCATCTCATAAAAGGAGGATGGGTTGCCATACTGGTGTTTCAATACCTGTTCCATTGCTTTTCGGACACGGTTACTGACCGGAGTGGTTGCATTGTGGTCGAGGTAGACATGCCGATTAAAACGAACAAGATGTTTCAAAAAAGAAAAATACTGGATTTCCATTGTGCTTCTCCAAAAAAAGCGGTTGTTTGCTGTAAGAGTTATATTGCCGATAAATTTCAAGAAGGATTGCGAACTGGCTTTCTCACAATTGTACTTGACCATATCAAGGAGCCCAGAATCAACACATCCCACTGCTTACTTGCAATGGGATGTGTTGATTCTGAAAATTCTAATAAGATGAGTTGGAGTGCGATATCTCCAGGTCATTGACTCGAATGAAGGTCGGCACCACGATTGCCGTGGGGTTGCGTGAGCCATAGCTCTGGGATGTGTTATTGACCGTCTGAGATTTTGACATCCACGCGACTTTGTCACCAAAGATGTCAAGCAAGCTCTGAGTGACACGCACATTGTATGGCACAATCACTGAACCATCTTTCTTGAGCAGCAACGCTCCAAAGCGCGAGCTGGCAGTGATCAATCCCTTGGATGGGTTGACTAGATTCATGTAATGTAGGAAGGGAATATAAAGAACATCATTATCACGCGGTATCGCCATCAATTCCTCGAGTGTGCTTACATTTTTATCTCCGCCGCTCAACACAAGACTCATATGCATTACCGAGTGGCCAGTTGGCTGAGCTTCAAACTCATCGGCTTCATCCTGCTCCCAGGTAAAGGATTTGAAAACACCGTTTTCAAAAATAGGAAAAGATTTGCGTGACATGCCCATCATATCGCGTTGGAACGGGAAAGTTTCCAGGCATGCGGGTTCATCTGTAAGATTGAACTTATCCGAGAAAACCTTTGTCCCAACCTGGTCTGCACTGATGAAGGAAAAACCGCGCTTCATCGCTCCACCACTGAAGCCGATCCAATTCATCACATTCAACAAATCTCCCGAGGCCGCGGAGCCAAAGACAATATCATATTTGCCAAGAGGAATTTGCTGCGGCGCATCATTTTGATAACGATCCAATAGGAACGACAAGTCACGATGAAGAGCAGACGGATTCAAGTCCGCTTTTTTCTGCGCAGACTGCTCGGCGATCACTTCCCATTTGAGCGTGGGGTGTGAAAGCACGATGCTGACCTGTGCGTCGGATGTCTTGAAATATTGCGTGTGCTCCGAACGTGTATTGACCTGCGCTACTATGTTTGCCCCGCAGGAAAAGATGCCGGAGAGTTTTATATCATCGGTCTCCAAACCTTTGACTGCCTCGTTGAAATATGCCAGGCGCTCTCCATTGCTGATGGCTGCCAGCGCAGAATCAAAACCGCTTTCACCTGCAAAAGATTCGGCGAAGGTTGGAATTGTCGGCTGATAACTTAATGGCATGGCATGTTTCACCATTTCAGCAGCGATATCCACGCCTTGCTTCATCTCTTCCAGTTTTTGCAGGTCAGTGATCAGCTCGTAGGAGGCGCGCTTTCGATCTTCATAGGCCGTGATCTCCAATCGAATCAAATGCTCATTGGTATTCAACGAAATTGCAGAATTGGCAAAGCGCATCAGGTAGCTGTCTTCTTCGTGATAGAAAAATGCGGCTTCCACTTTTTTTGAGAGGGCATAGGCGCGCAGATCGCGCAAGGTTTGTAAGATTTGATCCTTCATGGCTACTCTCCTATTCTCACGTTGTCAAAACGACAGACGGGAACGCCGTGACCCAATTGCATGATCTGGTTGGGCTGACCTTTACCGCAGTTGTTCACATAATGAACTTCCCAGGTGGACTGATCACCTACCGCGGAAAGCGAATTGTAAAACTTAACAGTCTCGCCTTTGTAGGTCGAATTCTTCACTACACGCATGACCTTGCCATCTTCCACCAGCCAGCCAATGTCGGTCGCGAAATGGAATTGTTCACGGTTCGAGCCGATAGACCAACTCTTTTCCCCATCGAGAATGATGCCCTTTTCGGTATTCCTGATAATATCTTCCAACGAACCATCATCACCAGGATCAATGTTGATGTTGGTCATGCGTTCGATCGGCACACGATAAAATGCAGTCGCGCGATTTGCTCCACCGCTGCCGTTGAAAATCTGTTTGCGGGCGCGGGCATTCGCTTCTTCCACCATCTGACGGCCGGTGATTGCACCCACAAGAATTCCCTTGTCAATAAGCAGATTGTTTTGCGCGGCGACGCCGTCATCATCATAGCCAAAACTGCCCGGGCTATTCGGAAGAGTCGCATCGGCGCGAGCGGTCAATTTGGTTGAGCCATAACGCAAATTTCCAAAATCACTAAGCGTCACGAACGAGCCGCCAGCAAATCCAAGTTCATATCCGAGAATGCGATCAAGCTCAAGCGCGTGACCGATCGTCTCATGTGTTTGCAGGAACATAATGCCGGGCAATAAAATCACAGAGCGTTCTTCCTTCGGACAATCTTCCGCCACAAGAACTTCATTCATCTCTTTGACGATCCGTTCAGCGTTCTCAATAAACAATTGCCGGTCAACTGTTTCCCAACCGCGTGTGTTGCCCATGCGCGATGGACTGAATTTCCGCCCGTGCGACTCACCCTGCGCATCGATGCCCATCACTTGAATGCCCGGAAAAACTTCGATGATATTCTTCTCGATCTCACTGCCTTCCGAGTCGATGTAAACGATCTGTTTGCGCATGAAGATCAATTCGCAGACGCGCTGTGCAACACCGGGCTGATTTAGTTTTTCATCCATCTCTTTCAGGAATGAAATCTTGTCAGCCAGTGAAACAGTAAACGGGTCGATGCGATTCGGGCTGTTGAATGAAGCCTGAATTGATTCTTTCTCAGCGAGTCGAATGGGGAATGTTACACGCTCTGCCGCGATCCGGGCATTATCAAAAGCCTTGTTAAATAAAGCGCCGATATTACTCACATCCGACGATGCAGAGAATCCCCATGCACCATTGTAAAGCGCGCGGATGCCCACACCGCTCTCTCGTGAAGATGCTGCGGTTTTCAAGTTGCCGTTCCACATCATTAAATAATTGGCTTCTTCAACAGGGTACCAGCGCGCATCCACATATGTTGCACCTGCCTTTTTGAGTCGTTCAATCTGCTCTTTTAATTGCTTTTGCATAGAACTCTCCTTTTGAATATCAGCTTTCTTGGGTATTTCCATATATTATCATGTTACAGACTGGCTGAACTCATGAGTAACAAAACTGAGAGTGAACTGAAGTCGATCAGATGATAAGAATATTTTGGGTAGAGACGTTTCATAAGTTGACGGTGGTTGACTGCCTGTGCTGGTTACTCGTTCATCCGCCCTAGGTTGGAGAAGTAAAACAATTCCCTTCATGGCACGAGTGGACAAAAGTAGACATTTGTCTCGACTTTTAACAAGTCTCGCATCAAAAATTGCCCTAGAAAAAGTCAGCGCCTGGGCGATTGAAGGCTCGGCACTGATTGCCCTGACTAGGCGTTTTCCAGAGTTGGCTTTGGCTTGCCTTGAGCATTTGAGCGACCGTGTGCTGTATTATGTGCTGTTGGTTGAAGACCTCGGTTTGCGAAGTGTGCAGGCTCGCATCGCGCGGGCCCTCTTGAGTCATGCCGAACTGAAGGATGGGTCTTTGATTATTCCCCGCCGATCTTGGACAACTTTGGATGAGATGGCTGCCCGGCTTGGAACCGTGCGCGATGTGTTAAGTCGTTTATTAAATGCACTTGAGACGGAAGGGATTTTGCATCTTGAACGCAGTTAATAGACATGGTCAATCACTTCGCGACGGTCAATGTTCCAGACGCTTTCGATTTCATTGCGCGATAATTCTCGAGAGGTAAGCATAAATGTCACAATACTTTCAGCCACGTATCTGTAATTTTCATATCTTTCAGCATGGAGCGGTACAACGCATCGGCGGGTTCTTCATGGGCGGTGGAAAAGACGCGCGTGCAGCCCAACGTCTTGAGTCTGCTCAATCCTTCGGTCATCACGGCTTTGCCGAGTCCGCGCCGCCAGTGTTCGGCAGCAACGCCAACCAGCACAGTAACCGCGCTGCGGGTGTAATCATCATAGAAGATGGTGCAGAACGCGGCGATGCTGCCATCAGGCGCGGACGCAACCACATCCAGATCGCGGCGATACAGCGGCGCGGATTGCAGATTCGCGTACCACGCATAATCGCCATCGTAATTTGAATCAGGTTCGTCGTTGTGGAATGCCCGCCACGAGCACCAACTCCGCGCGGGGTATTCTTCCACGCCGCCCATCAAGCGGATGACGTAACCATCAGGAAACGGCACATCAGGGATGGGCGAATTCAAATCACGGCGGTAGTGATGTCCCCAGCCTTCTTGTTTTTTATAGCCCCTGCTTTGCACAAGTCCCTGTCGGCGTGTATCATCTTGGAAAATTGGCAAATAAATATATCGCCTACCATCTTCAGCCGTGGCGAAATAATTTTCTTCGGCATATGCGAGCATTTCATGTTCCAAGTTCGCTGAGTAAAACTGTGGATGGACATGCAGGCGGAGTTCACTGCCGCCGAGATGATTCAACGCAGCGACGATTTTGGCATCGGCATTTTCCCACAGCGCCATGCCTGCTTCAACCGATTTGCAAATGTTACAAGTGAGGATGTAATGCCAGCGCCAATAATCGAGGCGGGCAACATGCCAGCTGTGTTCGAGTCTGTCGTTGAGCAGAAAAACTTCGCGTAAAAAATTCCGCGCGCGCCAGAATTTGTCTTCTTTGTCGCAGATGTGCAGCGTAAGTTTCATCTGATGTAATTCCTTTCAACCTTCAACGATTTTTCCCACAGTTCATAAATATCATGTTCTCCGCCCATGACGGAGAAATATTAGGCGTTCGCCACCGCGGAAGACCCGCTGACAAATACAACCTTACAGCCCATGTGTTTGATACGGTGCATGCCTTCGATCATTATTGCCCGTGCAAGCCCGCGCCTTTGATGGGCTGGGACAATTGCAACTGGCTCGAAGCACGCGGTACGCGTAACATCGTCAAACCAGATGGAGCAGAATGCTGCAATGTTTCCATGGGATGCCACCACAATAAGATCCAGGTCGCAACGATACAACCGGGCGGATTGCAGGCTGCGATACCACCCTGGGTGATCGCGCTTCGCGCGCGTGGCATTGACATCATCTTTGTAGAATCCAGGTCCCATGGCATAACAGCGTTCGAGCAGTTCCAAGCCATTGCCTAAGGCGCGGATCGTGTAACCTGGCGTCGCTGGCACATCGGGCAGCGGGTCATCCAATGAACAGTGATGTTTGTATTCCTTCAGATCCATGCGTTTAAAGCCGCGCTTTGTCCTGCGAACCAGACGAAACCCAAAATCTGGGTTTACGATCCCTGTCGAGTGTGGCGCTGGTCAGATGTTTTTCCGCGATCGCGATCATCTCTGCTTCGAGTTCAGTGGCGCAAAAATCAGGGGGGGGGATTTGCAGGAATACGCACCCGCGATCTTCATGGTTAGGACGGCAGCGATCTGTCCGCTTTCCGTTTCCCAAATGAACACAGTCTCCTTAAGTCTGATCTTTTCATCATCGGGTTTGAAAGACCAAAATAAATAATCCCAACGCGTGACGTGCCAGAACAAATCACAACGATTGTTGAGCAACGTCACCTGACGCAAAAATTCGCGGATGCGCCATTAGTCTTCGTTGTCGTTATATAAACGCATTGAAAGTTTTATAACATGTGATTCCTTTTCATCAATCCACGCAGGCGTTTTTCCACGCGATCGATAAATTCTCCTGCCTTATCTTTCCATGCGGGGTTGGGATCATTGAGAATGAAATTCGCCAAACCGAGTCCGCGCGCGGCTATGAACGAATCAATTTCGCCCGCGCGTTTTTCGGGCCATGGGCTGCGACGTTCGTATCCTGTTTGAAACGCGTCGCGCAGAGCGGAAAAATTCTCCGCATCGAAGTAGTACAACGTGGTGGCAATATCCTGCGTAGTCCAGCCCAGCATCAGGTCTTCGAAATCAATCGGGGAGAGAATTCCACGCGCGTTGCGGACATTCCACTGGTGCAGGTCGCCATGCAGGATTCTCATCGGCTCGCCGCTGGCTTTTAGCTGGTCAATCGAATCTTGCGCCCACGCGATTGCCTTTTCATAAATTGCGCGACGCCTGGCTGGGAACAGGGTGGCGAACTGGTCATCAAAAAGCACGACAGGCTCGGGGAAAGGAAAGACGCGGTCAAAACACAGGAGAGAAAGTTCAGCGGGCGGATGATAGGTCAGCGCGTGGATGTGAAGTCCCGCCATCAACTCGCCCAATTTGGCGATGTTGACTGCGGACATATCCTCGGCGAGGTCTTTGCCATCCACCCATGAAAAAATCTCGCACAGCCGCGCTTCGGGACTCCATACGCGCTGGCTTCGACGACGAGCGAACCGTCCTTCGCTGGAAGCGGACGCGGCACGCTGAGATTTGTGTCACGCGCAAGTGCCGCAAGCCAATCCATTTCCGCGGCGATGTGGTCTCGGTCGTGTCCACCTTCGGGCAGGGTGACCCGCAGAATATACTTTTCTCCAGCACGCATATCAACGCGAAAGATGCCATTCATGTCATTGGTGACAAGACTTAGCCGCGCGACGTTCAACTTGTAATGCTTGAGCGCATTGAGTGCCAGCACGCGCAAGCGGCGAGCCTGTCCGCGCACGGTGAGTTGAGAATAAGGTTTCATGGAAATTTACTCCTCCCAAAAATAGACAGGATAATCAGCGAGTTGCTTAAAGCCAAGTTTGAGCGCCAGCGCAGTGGATTCTTTGTTCTCCCAGAAACACTCCCAATTGGGTTGTTTTCCCTGCTGCAGACATTCTTCGATCAAGGCGGAGGCTGTGATGACAGCGAAACCCTTGCGGCGATATTCTTCCTCGGTGTGAACGTCAATCTCAACCCTCGTGGACGAGACGAAAACACTCGAACATACGCTCGCGAGTTTATCGCCATCCATCAAGGCGTATCCAATACCATGCGAGATGAAATCATCGAGCGATTTCCTGCTGCCAAGAATACGCGCCTGCTCGGCAAGAGACTCTTCCACACGTTTCAAGTAAAAGCCAGCAGGGATTTTCTCGCGCCAGTTTTCGTTGAAGTGTTCTGTATAAAATTTGAACGGGCGGCGAAAAATCTCGATGACCTCACGATTATTCAACAGCGCGGATGTTTTTTCTCTCCAATTATCAAACTCTGCAATGAGGATAAATCCCGTCTCGCCAATTGCTTTGGAGGCGGAGATGAAAGTCCCTGTCAACAAATTGGATACTTCATCAAGTTTTTGTCCCTGCCCTAAAACCAAAAAGTAATATCCGACGGGTGTCCAGATCATGGCTGTTTGTGGGTCTTGTTCATCGTCCACAAAAATGCGTCCAGGGTTGTATCCTTCGCAGACCGCGCAAGGTAGAACAGCCTGTTTGATATTTTTCAACAAGGGTAGAACTTTTAGATAGTTTTCAGATTCAAGTTCGATCATGGAAATTCTCCGCAGATCAACTCGCGAACATCACGCATCACTTTTCGCGCACACGAGGTCTGATTACCCAGAATGGCATACATATTCACAAAGTTTTTTAGTTTGGGTGTAGCGGCGCTGCAAGCGTTCAGACTTGTTGCGGTTAGATATCTCATGGGATTCTCCTACATGCCAGTAACGGCACGTTGTACAAATGTCAATACCGCCATAATTAAAAACAGGATAATCGCTGAAATGCTCCATCCTTGACCGGCATTGGACGCCACACCCAGCATGCCACCGGTACCTGAAAAGAACAAAACAACATAGCTAATGACAATCCATCTAATATTACGAAAGTCAATTTTTAGGATGGAATCCAGCAGCGTCTCCACGAGTAACCAAGACAGCATGCAGCCAATTTGGATATAGTATAGTACTGGGCGCTCAAGCTGCGGGGCTTTCAGGAGAAGAAATATCATCGGGATCGCCAAAAGAAATTCGAAATATCCAATCCAAATTCCATATTGAGGCTTGCCCAGAAGCCTGAAAGAGAAAACAAGTATGGCTGAAACATAGAACGCGATGGCTACAATAGCGCCCAACAGATCCGTTTTTTCCAACATGGCGTTATCTCCTTTTAAATGTTTCACCTGCTGGTATCCAGTAAAGTCTGGCATCTTTTTTCAAGAGCGGTCAGTGCTTCCTTGGCCAGGGTCTTGAACGGTCCAGAAGGCGAATCACCAATACTCACAAGGATCGATTCAAGCGCCATCCTATAGGCAATCTCGAAGGCTTTTTCAGATGGTATTGAAATATCTGGTGTGACTCCACTACCCTCCCAATTTCTACCGGTCACCGGGTTGATGACGCGTCCAACTGGGATGTATACTTCAAGGTGTTGATGCAAACGATAAGAAGCGCCTACGTGAGCACCGCCATCTGTTTTCTCGCCTACCAAGATTGCACGCTTGCGGGTCTGCAAGTTATATGCAAATCCCTCCCCGCCCGAGAAGGTGACCCTGCTGATCAGGACATACACTGGTTTATCAACAAAGCGTTTGCCGGGCACATACGGCAGAGTCCAATATTACTGGGTGATGTCGTCGTCACGCCAGTAGATGCTATCGAGGTGGACTGGCTCCTCACCAAAAAGGTAACTACTGATCAGGGCGATCATACCCGGATAACCGCCTGTACATTTCCGCAGATCAATGATCAGAGCTTGAACATTGGCTAAAAAATTCATGGCCGCAGATGCGCTATCACCACCCCAGGCTGGCCGATGTAAATAATGGACATCGAGATAACCGATATTCCCGGGCAGTCTTTCCACTCTGTGCAGACCATAATTCTCCAATCTCGCTTCCAACTTACGTTCATCCTGCCATTCCTGATTAAGACTCTGCGGACTCTCATCAACAGGCAAGGGCTCTGGGTGCCACTTGACCCAAAGGTGTTCATCGTGATTGACTTCCTGCATGTGCATGGTCAGGGCCAAGGCTAAAAATTCACCCTCGGTGATATCGGTGTAGTCCCCATCCTCCAAGTGCTTTTGAAGACAGACACAGATCTGTTCAGCGATATCGGGGAAAACATAATTAGCCCTCAACTTCTCCGAGAGGCTTTGAACGATTTCAGCTTGTATTGCTGAATCCAGGATAAATTGTTTGACAGCCATATCTCCATCCTTAAAATCAAGTCTTTATTGCTGCTTCAAGATCTGTACCTACTCTTACGGCACCTTGAGTGAAGCTATGATCATCTCACCTACGCGCTGGAGTTTGCCGCTCAAGTTGTGACCTTCTTTGCAGTAGAAACCGGTCAGCGAAAATATGAATCCAAATTCCATATCTCTGCGCTGGAAGTTGGGTTCAGTCTCTGCATGGCCGTGATACCAGATTTCGTTCACCTGCCCGGTGGGACACACAAAAAAATGCGCCGCGCAGGCTGGACAGCCACATTCAATGTTCCTTGTTGAATGAAATCACCCGCGCCCACGCCTGTCGGCCAAAGCAGGTTGTCTTCGCCAGTACTACGGAAGGTCATTCGGATGAGCAAGCCTTCAGTTCCTTCTCCCTGCAGCCGGGGATGCAACATGAGCACGTGTCCATTCATGAACGGATCACTGGCAGTGGTCTCATCCACAGACCACTCTTCGGGGAGCATGATCGAGAAGTTGTAGACGGCATGGGTATAAGTCCACCATTCCTGATAATCTGCAGGATCGAACGGCATTAGGGTTGGGATTTCTGGTGGAGATGGGTTTTGTCCGTTCTAAGTTGGTGGCGCACATTCCCCGCGAAAATATGCCCACTCGTCACATTCACTGCCATCGGGGAAGATACAGACTCCGCTCTGGCTGCCATCTGCGGCGGTGCGGATCTCCGATCTGTGCATCCCTGCTCCACACAGAAGGCTGAGGCGGGATTGGGTATATTCAGCTTAGGTGACGCTGCCGAAACAGGAACAGGCGTCGTCTGAGGCTGACCGAGGTGCCATACAGGATGTCAGCATGAGTATTACAAGCATCCTGATCAAAGTTTTGGATTTCATTTTTTCTCGCCTTTCTAATTTCAATATCCTCCGATGTTATTTGATTACACCGGGAGCAGCAACCTTACAAAGTACCATTGGTTGGCAGTGGTGCCGAAAAAACTCACCATGCCCTGACGCGCTCGGGGGTTAAGCCCGGAATCACTGCAACACAAATAGTGTGGCACATCCTCATAACCAAGTTGAATTTCCTGCCCATCAAACCAGGTATTTACTTTGCCGTCGCGCCTGAAAAAATAAAATGGTTTGCCGTTGATGGTCTGGAAATTGAAACTTTCTTCATATCCATTTTGTTGATTGAGGGATATGCCATCCACAAAGATCTGCCCGTTGAATGGTTTATCTTCCAAAAAGAGGTTGGTCTCCAACACCCAATGGTTATCGTACGTCCAGAAACCTTGCAGGGGATTGATCGGACTGACAATGCCCGCATCGGTCTGGAATATCTCTTCGTTGTTGCGCGTTACGGTAATGCAGTTACTGCAAGCCTGTGCATATTGTTCAGCAATAAAGGTATCGCCGTTGAGTGGGGCGGTCAGTCTCAATGAAGTCCCTTCTAATTGATTGGAATAGAATGGTTTGCTGATATCAAAGTCTGCGGCTGTAAATTCCTGTCCCTGCACGGATGTAAATTTCAATGTTTCGGGATCGGGCTTGCCGCTCAGCTCGTATGTTTCGATAACCAGTCCATCTAGTGTTGCGCTGGAGGATTTACACTCACCACGGAAATAGCCCCACTCGTCACATTCACTGCCATCGGGGAAGATGCAGACGCCAGATTGACTACCATCCGTTGTTGTGCGGATCTCCAGTTTGTTGCCCTGTTGCTCGCAGAAGACAGAGGCGGGGTTGGACAAGTTCGATTGAGGTGTCTCCATCAAAACAGGAGCAGGCGTCGACGTAGTTTGAGGCGCTGTGCAGGACGATGACGCGATCACCATCAACATAACCGTGAAAACTAATATCCATTTCATATTCCCTTCTTTATTTATAGGTATGCAGACTGCATTGATTATCGCAGTCTGCATAGTACATTCAGGTTATCGTGGTCGAAGCGCATGATCAGCGGAATAATTTATCTTTAGGCGTGTGCCTAAAGAGATCATCGCAACCCCCATGCGTTCCAACAGCGGACAATACCAGGCAGCGCGCACTGGCTCAGATTGTTTGATCATATTCGCGACCCTTGCGACTTCGCGGATCTCCTTTTCGTAGGACGTGATCATCCTCGCAGTAGCTTCTTCTCTTGCCATATTTTCCATTCCAGATAAACTTTCCATTTCTACTCCTCATGTGAATAAAGTGTTTTCACATTTATATAACGATCACCATCAGTGCAAACAAAAAGTTTTTGATTTAGTTTTTATGTTCATTCTCCAACCTTTCAAAAGACACAATGGCAAAGTTGAGATTCCAAAGTTGATCCAATAAACCGCGCAGTGCGGGTTGGTCGATGAACTGACCTTCCAGCAAAGTCTCGCCGTTCTCCTGAGGGATTACGGTGATGCCTCCAAACCAATCGGCGATGGGGCGATCCAAAGCTCCCTCAATTCTGATGCGATATATGTATTCATGGTTTAACTTTTTTTGATCCATATTACTGCGCTTTCTCTTTTATTGATTGACAATATACAAAATTCGGAACCTGCTCATATAGTAAAACAAAGGGTCTGATTTCTCAGTCCCTAAAAAGGGTATTGATGGGGTATTTTTAGGGGATTCTGAGGCAGAAAAACTTACAACAAGCTCAACTCGCGGGCGCGGAGGATGGCTTCGGTACGGCTGTGTGCCCCCAGCTTTCCGTATATATTCTTTAGATGTTTGTGGACAGTTTCGCGGGCAATGACCAGGACTTCGGCGATTTTTTTATCGGGGAGGCCTTGCGCCAGAAGTCTCAACACTTCCATTTCACGCTCTGAAAGCGGCTCAACCAAATGGGACACAGAGACTGCTTTAGCCGACTGGAGACTATCTCCTTGATCAATGGATGCTAACAGCTTGTTAACGTAATCTGGCTCGATCCCAGCGGCCCGAGCTTGATGCAATAAAGGAATCAATGCAGCGCCCACCCCAATAAAGGTTCGGACATATCCCTCAGGAGAGGCTAGTTTCAGGGCTTGTCTCAGTGACGAGAGTGCCTGCGCTTCCTGCCTCAGTCCGTGATACGCCAGAGCCTGCCAGATCAGAACGCGCACAAGTCGATATCCCAATGCCATTTTCTCCAAATCTCCCAAAGCATCCGCAATCAGTGTCAAGGCATTTGTGTATTTCTTTTGGGCTAAAAAAATTTGAATGAAGACAAGGGGCATTCCTTTTGATGAATCAATATTTACATGAGCAAAGCGCAAACATTTTAAGGCGGCTTCCAGGTTATCCTGAGCCAAATGCCATTTCACTTCCTGGGCAATCGTTATCGACTCAAACCACATAGAAGTGCGGTTGGCCACCTGCCATTCCTGACGAAGAATGTCAAAAGCCCCTTCCCTATCACCACACGCAAATAGCGCTTCACCCAGATTGGTGTATGCAAAATGCAACGCATCTGCCTGTTCCCAATGACGAGCCAGGTTAACAGCATCTTTGGCATAGCGCATGGCACCTTCCAGATCATTCCACTCAAACAGTATCAAACTCAGAGTCGCATACACATGACTGAGTGTTGGTAATGGCTGATGCGGATTACCCGATTTGGCCAGCCGCATTGCTTCGAGACAGGCGGTATACGCCTCGTGGAGCCTGCCTTGCTCCACGAGCATAAACGCCCAGCATGATTGCGCAAAAATAGTAACATGTGAGACATTTAAATCCCGGGCATAGATCAGGGCTTGGTCAAAAGCATGGGAAGCCGCGTTTAAATCACTGAGAGACAAACCCAAGATGGTAGCTGCCTGGCAACGCATCAAACGGTCAGTTGCAGGCAGACATTCGAGTGCCTCCTGAGCCTGCTGAATGGCGATATCCCGCTTGCCCCCGATCCAAAAGACATAAGCTCGAATTGCTGCAATGTGTCCAGCGAGGGTTTGCTGATCTACTTGACTATTGATGCCACCGATCTCAGATTCCACCATGTTCAAGATAGGTTCGACAGAACCAAACTGCGCAGTGTAAGCCGCCAGCCATGCACGCCCGACCAACAACCAGGGGCGGGCGCGGCTTTTTTCGCTGGTTAAGCTGTCAAGTTGTTTTGCCACTGTGTTCAGCTCGCTCTGCTCCAAAAGCGCAAATACGTTAGCGCTGATCAAGCGGATAACGCGTTCCCAATCGCCAGCAGCGAGTGAGTGACGGATCGCATCAGGTGTCAGTTCCTGTTTTTCAAACCAGTCGCTGGCACGGGCATGTAAGATCGGTATCTGGGTGGCATTATTTTGCTGGAGATAGACCCGTAACAGCTCCGCAAATAATGAGTGGTAGCGATACCAGCGGTGTTCATGATCGAGGGGCACGATAAACAGATTGGAATGGTCAAGCTCTTCGAGAATGACAGATGAAGAACGCGTCTCTTCCCCCTCAAGCAGGGCTTCACACAAAGGAGCGGTCAGCTGGTCGAGGATGGATGTATAAAGCAGGAAGTTGCGAATTTCAGGCGTTTGCCTTCCCAGAATCTCTTCCAGCAAGTAATCGAAAATATAATGATGGCTGCCTGTGAAGGACGTGACAAAACCAGAAATATCGTCCGTGCTCTGCATGGAGATTGCCGCTATTTGTAAACCGGCAATCCACCCTTCTGTACGTTTTGCGATGCGAGCGACATCATCAGGCACAATAGGTAACCCCATTGTGCGATTTAGAAAATCTGCCGTTTCCTCCAATGTGAAACGCAAATCAGTAAGGCGCATTTCCAGCATTTCAGACCGCGCCCTTAGTTTCGCTAAAGGCAAAGGCGGATCGGCGCGGGTGGCGATAACAAGATGAAAGTGACGTGGAGCATGTTCGAGCAGGAATGACACCCCAGCATGAATTGCCTGTGTCTCGATCATGTGATAATCATCCAAGACCAGGATCAATGGCTGCGAAAGTTTATCAAGTTCGTTGATCAACTCTGTAATGAGTATTTCATTGACCGACAAATCGGGGTTGGTTTGGATCTCTGGCAGGATACTGCTGACTGAAGAAAACGCATCCCGTAATGCAGCTATGACGTAAGCCCAAAAACGACTCGGATCATTATCCCCTTTATCCACCGAGACCCAGGCTTTAGCCTGCCCACACCCAAACAGCCATTCGCATAATAATGTGGTTTTGCCATACCCAGCTGGAGCTGAGATCAGAATTAATTTCTGCTCTAAACCCTGCTGCAAACGCATAACCAGGTGCGGGCGCGGTACGCAGGCAACTCTCATCTGGGGAATATGCAGTTTGGTAATTACGAGCTTGCTTGACATAAGATTATGTCTTTATGTTTAATTTGTTAATGCATGACAATGAAATTCTTTCACTAATATTCTACTCCGGTTTCTTATTTAATATTGCCACTGAAAGTAAATATAGTTAACGCTGGGATCTTTAATTTTTTGTTCATTTATTTGAAACTGCTCAGCCTGAAGGCGAAACAAAATTAGGCAGATAAGGAGTACCAGCGAAAGCCTAGCGCAAAACATCTAAAACATGTTGCTTGTTTTTGCGGGCGGTGAAAAGATAACCACGGATTTGGGTGCATACGCATAATCTTCCATTCCTCTTCATTGAAAATATCTATCTTACCCAAAATAGAATCAAGAATGCCGATCTTTCCTATATCATGCAGCATCGCCCATGTTTGATGTGCCTGAGTTCTTCAATAGTAAACCCTGCCAAACGCGCGAATTTTATTACTATTTCAGTGACCCTCCGAGTATGCCCCCTTCCGCCTCCTTGTCCCTTAGGTCCAAAGCCTTGATCAAGCCTTCAATTGTATTGTCATACCAAGCAGGAATTCAGCCAGTTCCACGGCAATTCGTCGATATTTTGCCTGGCGCAGGATGGCGTGCAGTCGCTCAGTTAATTTCACACTGTAATAAGGATTGTTAATAAAATCATCTGCCCCTGCATGCAGGCCTTTCATACGGTCGTCATCATTGACAAGCGCTGTGACCATTACAATTGGCACTTCGGAAATCTCCGGGAGGAATTGTATTCTCCGGCAGACCTCAAAACCATCCAGACCTGGCATCATGACACCAAGAAGGATCAATTCAGGGTGAAGTTCAATCGCTCTTTTGATTCCATCAAGCCCGTTGAACTCAAGAACAAGGTCATACTTATTTCCCATCAGCAGCCCTTCAATCGCCATGCTGGAAACATCATCATCAATGGCCAGGATGATCGGTTTTGTATTTTTCTTGAACATCTGTTCTGCTATTTTATTCATGTAGTATCCATCCTTAATGGGATCCTCTCTATGGTGAGATAGATCTGTGCATACGTATCTTTTTATCGCCAGGTCTTGATCTCCCCATCCGCAGTTACAGTCCCATCAGAAAGCTGATGGAAGACTTATGAATTCAATTTACAGCCATGCGCTTGACTTTTCATCATTTCAACGAATGGGTTTTTGTTGAATTTTACCGAGTAAAAATCTTCATTTGTTGTCAACATTTGTTGAGATTAATATCCAATAAAATCTTTACAAATGTTGAGGATTAATTCAACAAAATCCAGATGAAAATAAAACTGTTTAGGCTTATGATAACGCCATGCATAAGTAACTGAACCCATGGAAAGAATATTGAACTTCCGCTCGGAAATACAACCGTCAGAACGCTATTTTATTTAATAAAAGGATAGTACCCCAGCGAGCGCGTTCAATTGTAGAGTTTACAAACAACTATCAAAATTCCCCCACATAACTGATTTCGCGAGGTCAGTAGTATATTTAGTGAGGGAATTCACAGGCAGCGAAGTTGAATGTCTCCAAGTCAGCAGAATCGGGCGTATAGGGAAGTTGTTTATGAAGATCTTGGTTGTCGATGATGATGATATCGCGCTAGAAATCTCCAAAAAGATTTTGGAAGAAGAAAACTATGAAGTAGTAATTGCAGAAGACGGGGAAAGTGCTTTGGAAATTCTCAGATCAACCGATATTCAAATCGTGATATCTGACTGGAATATGCCAAAAGTAACCGGTATTGATCTCTGGCACTTCCTGAGATCCTCACCTCTGGTCGGCTACATCTATATTATTTTGGTAACCGCGCGTAACAGCAAAGAAGATATGGTGAAAGGTTTGGAGGCCGGCGCAGATGACTTTATCTCCAAGCCTTTTGAACCGGCTGAACTTCTTGTACGGATTATTAATGCAGAACGGGTGCTGGCTTTGGAGACAACCTCCATGATGCTTTTCAGCCTGGCCAAGCTGGCAGAATCAAAGGACGCCGATACAGGCAATCATCTTGACCGCATGCGTGCCTATGCTACTGTGCTTGCCAGGAATCTCGAAAGTAACCCCACTATTCGTCCGCAACTCCCTCCCCACTTCTCAGATCTTATCTACCGGACCAGCCCTTTACATGACATAGGCAAGGTAGGCATTCCGGATTATATACTCCTCAAGCCAGGCAGTTTGAATGACGAGGAATGGAAAGTGATGAAACGTCACGCGGAGATCGGCGCAGAAACTTTGGATGCATGCTTAAAACTCAGCCCTGGCGCAGAATACTTAAAAATTGCAAGGGACAGCGCATGGGCACACCATGAGCATTGGGATGGTACTGGTTATCCGCGCGGGCTAAAAGGCGAAGAGATTCCACTCTGTGCCCGTATCGTCGCGCTTGCAGATGTTTACGATGCGGTGACAGTAAAGCGAGTATATAAGGCCGCCATTTCACATGATGTAGCCCGCGGAATTATCATAAATGGAATTGGGACACAATTTGACCCGATGATCGTAAACGCTTTCCTGGAAGTCGAAGATCAGCTTCAAGAAATCAAGAAGAACTTCCCAGACAAATCCTAAGTGAACAATCAGGGAAATTCGATGATCGGATCGCATCCTGTCATTTCAAAGCTTTTAATTACTACAATATTCAAATTAAGCTAAAAGGAGATTTTTAAAATGATAAAGAAAATAATTCAATTTTCATGCGCTGTGGGACTGGCGTTTTCCCTGGTGTCCTGTGGCACAGCCGCACCCCAAGCCACCGGGGCGCCGTTTATCGAGTCTGCTCCGACAAACCCTTCTGAAGTAACCAGCCCGGCCCCAACCAAGAAGGTTGCCCTTGTCCTGAAAACGCTCACCAACCCTTTCTTTGTAGAAATGGAGAATGGGGCACGCAAGGCGGAAAGTGAATTTGGAATAGAGTTGATCGTAAAGACCGGCGCGCAGGAAACATCCATTCAGCAACAAATCGCGATTGTTGAAAACCTGATCGAGTTGAAAGTGGACGCGATCGTGATCGCTCCAGGCGACTCAAAGGAATTGATCCCTGCCCTCAAAAAAGCACAGGATGCCGGAATTAAAGTTGTCAACATCGACAACCAATTGGATACTGAATTGTCACAAAAATTGGGGTTGACAGATGTGCCCTTCATCAGTGTTGATAATGAGAATGGCGCTTACTTGTCAGCCAAATTCATATCAGACCAGATCACCACGCCTACCAAGGTTGTCCTTTTGGAAGGGATCCAGGAAGCCCGAAATGCCCAGGACCGGCTTGCCGGTGCCAAACGCGCTTTTGGTGAAAATCCAAACATCACAATTGTCGCTTCAGAAACTGCACATTGGAAGATCGATGAAGCTCATGATCTGACCATGAAGCTGTTCCAAACCAATCCCGATATTGGAGCGATCTTTTGTGCAAACGACATGATGGCGCTTGGAGCAATTCAATATTTGGAAGAAGCGAACCTATCAAATGTTCTGGTGGCTGGGTATGATAATTTGAAGGAAGCTCAACAGGCCATCAAGGACGGCAAAATGGCATCCACGATCGATCAGCAAGCCGCCATGCAGGGATATATGGGTGTGCAATATGCGCTCGATCTGATCAACGGGGTATCAGTTTCCCAATTAAATTTTGTCGATGTGATCCTGGTTACACAAGAAACTTTAAAATAGAGCACAGTCTGCTTTCTGTCAGGTGAACCCGCTTGCCAGAAATATTTATTTTCAAAATACCAAACAATATGGATGAACATTAAACGTAAAGTCAAACTACGGCTCAACATCTCCGGTCAGTTCATTTTTTATCTGGCCGGAGTAAGTGTGATTCCCCTTTTGGTCCTGGGAGTTTTTGCTTATAGCGTATCTTTTTCCATCATCAGACAACAGGTCTTTGATTACACATCAGAGTTGGTCAATAATCAAAGAGACTATTTGGACCTTCTCCTGCAAGAGGTTGAAAGTCTGATCTCAAATGTTTCCGGCGTGGAAGAAATTACCAACAATGTACTCTCAGAAAATAGTGCATCAAATAATGTGTATACCAATCTAGCAACCCAGGCCAGGATCGGGTACATCCTCAATAATTATATTAACGTTAACGGTCTGATCTCGATCGATTTTTACACAGAAGACAACCGGCATTTCCATGTCGGAGATACCCTGCTGGCAGACAATATCAACCAGGAAACCAAGAACGAAATATTTGCCCAGGCCAATGATGCAGGCGGCGATATCCTCTGGACAGGCGTAGAAGATAATATCAACATTGATTCAACCCATAAGAAAGTAATTACCGCCGCAAAAGTATTTAATAAAATTAATCCAGAAACCGGAGAGTTAAAAGCGGCAGCCCTGCTGGTCGTCAATTATGATGTTGAAACCCTGCGCGCCCAGTTTTCCAAAACGCGCTTTGGTGAAGGCGCATATCTCATGGTCATCGACACGCAAAATCGGATCATTTATCATCCAGACCCCAGCCTGGTGGGCAGCAAGGTAAATGCCGGATTCATGATCGATCTATCCGAGGCAGAAGGTACCTTCATCACCGATATTAATGGCAGCCCGATGATCGTGACCTATTCGCATTCATTGAACAGCGACTGGACGGTTGCCAGTTTTATTCCAGTGAGTGCTCTTTCCGCCCAGGCGCTTCCTATCGCCACCACAACTGTTCTGGTATTACTGGTATCTTTCGGCGTTGTTTTCTTACTAACGATGTTATATAACCGCAGCTTGGTCCAGCCAGTGCGACAGATCACCAGTACTTTCAAGCAGTATGAAGAAGGAGTACTCGATCTATCCACCCGCTTGAAGCACAACCGGGATGATGAGATCGGGGAGCTTGTAACCTGGTTTAACAACTTCCTTGAGAGCCGTGTGGAAAAACAACGGGCCGAAGAAACCTTGCGCGCCCGCGAACATTACCTGACCCTGCTTAATGAGATCACGCTTGTGGGGCTGGACACCTCAGACCTCGATCAAATGCTGATAAGTATGATCGGTCACCTCGGCAAATTGCTCGACGCAGACCGCAGCTACATCATCCTTACTCAGCCTAACCATACAGAGTCCCGCATGACAGTTTTCGGGATGGAAGGACGGATCCATAATTCCATCCTCTTAAGCGTAGCCCCTGAAGCCGGGCCTGTGCTTCCCGACCTGATCACTACTGATCAACCCATCTTCATTGCGAATGCATCAGAGTCTGCCTTGATACAGGATGGTGCAAAATTTGGACTGGATAATTGCTCCCTGCTGGCTATTCCCCTGCACGCCGCCAATCAGAAACTTGGCATTGCTTTGATAATTTCATCCAATGCCCGTATCTTTTCAGATGAAGAGATCTCGTCCGGCGAGCAGGCCGCGCGCCAAATTTCGCTGGCAATTGCCAAGACCAATCTACTCGAAGAAACCCAGAGGCGTGTGCATGTTTTCGAAAACCTGTATGAGACAGCTCATGACCTTGCCAACCTGAATAGCATTCCTGACCTATTACATAGCATTATCAGCCATACTACCAAGATCCTGGAAATATCTTCAGGATTCATCTATTTATTTGACAAGACCCGCGGAGATCTCGAACTGGTGGATCTCATAGGTTTGGACTGGGTGAAAGGGACACATCTTGCGCTCGGCGAAGGACTTTCCGGACAAGTAGCACTCACCCGCCAACCCATTACGGTTAACGACTACGACAGTTGGGAACACAGTTCGCCGCAATTCACAGGCAAAGGAATTCGTTCCGCAGCCGCGGTACCAATGATCTGGGGAGATGAGCTGATCGGGTTGTTGGGCGTTGAAAGGCAGGATAAAAATCACTTTACGGCATCAGATATCCGTATACTTTCGCTGGTAGCCCGCCTGGGAACCAGCAGTATGAACAATACACTCCTGCTGCAAGAACTTCGACATTTCAACGAACAACTAGAAGATCGTGTCGCCAGCCGCACCGCTCAACTTGAAAAGATCAATCTTGAATTAGGCAATGAGATCAATGAACGCAAGCAGATCGAACAAATCTTGATCGAAGAACGCGCATCCCTGGCTCAACGGATTACTGAACGCACGGCGGAAATTTCCGCATCGAATGCCAGCCTGGCACAGGCGGTTCGGGCCAAAGATGAATTCCTCGCCAATATGAGCCATGAAATTCGCACCCCGATCAACGGTGTGATTGGCATGACCGGATTGCTGCTGGACACTCAACTTACTTCTGAACAACAGCGCTATGCCAAACTCATTGATCTCAGCGCAGAATCGCTCTTGAGCATCATCAATGACATTCTCGATTTTTCGAAAATTGAAGCGGAAAAATTGGACATTATTAAGCAGGAGTTTGACCTGCCTGAATTGATCCAGGAGATCGGAGATACATTCGCGCTGCGTGCTCATGAAAAGGGTCTGGAATGGATCTGCGATGTTGCTCCTGAGATCCCGAATACATTTCTAGGGGATGAGAGGCGCATCCGTCAGGTTCTATATAATCTGGTGGCAAATGCCATCAAATTCACCGATCAGGGTGAAGTCATTCTTTCCGTCACTCTCCAAAGTTCGGATAACATGCATGCAGTGATCAAATTTGAGATCCAAGATACCGGAATTGGCATCCCTGAAGATAAGATCGGTACGCTGTTCCACGCATTTACCCAGGTAGACTCCTCTTCAACAAAAAAATTTGGCGGGACTGGATTGGGGCTTTCGATATCCAAGAATTTGGTGAAATTAATGCAAGGCGAGATCGGCGCAGAAAGCACATATGCGGTTGGATCAATTTTCTGGTTCTCCATACCGATCCAATATTCAGGCAGCCAGCCGATTGCTATGTCGACCAAATCCGAATTTGAGAAAAACAATAAAATCCTAATTGTTGATGACAATACCAGTAACAATCAGATTCTTGCTGGCCGCTTGAAGGAGTATGGTTATTCAGCATTCGCGGTCACGGATGCGAACCATGCCATCGATTCTCTTGAAATACAGGGGCCGATCCACTTGTTTTGAATTCGACACCCCTTGAGGGAGTTAGTGGATCGAGCTTGCACGCAAGATCAAGATGAGGAATATACAACCAAAACCCTGCCTGATATTGATGACCTCAGGTGGGGATTTCCCTGATACACAGACCTTTGAAGAAGCTGGTGTTTCAGGTTCACTGACCAAACCGATCCAGATCCGCCATCTTTATAAATACTTGGAAAATATTTCAAATTCTGATCCGACAGGAATGGCGTTTTCAAACTCGATTGCTGTTAACAAATCTTCGCCAAAAACCGCAGACCCATCACCACTCTCGAATATCAGGATTTTGTTGGCTGAGGATAATCTGATCAATCAGGAAGTAGCCATAAGGATCCTGCAGAAAAAAGGCCTGCTTGCGCAGGCGGTAATGAATGGCAGGGAAGCTGTGAACCTCCTGGCAACCACTTCCTTCGATTTGGTTTTGATGGACATGCAGATGCCTGAAATGGATGGCCTGCAGGCTACCCGTTACATCCGGGATGAATCAACCCCGGTAATCAACCATAAAGTTCCAATTATTGCGATGACCGCCAATGCAATGCAAAAAGACCATGATGCTTGTCTGCAGGCAGGCATGAATGATTACATATCAAAACCATTCAATCCAGTTCAATTGATAGAAAAAATCATCTACTGGAAAAATTCAACTCACACAAGCCTGGTTCAAAATAATGTCCAGTCGCCTGATTTTCCATCATCGAATACAGATCAAAACACCGTCAATGAAACAACTTCTGCTCCCATCGAATTTGATGCGCTTTATCGCCGTTTGATGGATGACAAGGAACTTGCTTTGAGATTACTTAAAAAGATGGATGCCCGACTTGAAGATAATCTGGCTGAAATAAAACTAGCTCTGGAATCGAAAAATGCCGAACAAGTTAAACAATTGGTGCATAAACTAAAAGGCAGTGCAGGAAATCTTTCCGCAGAACCGCTTCGACGGGCTCTTGGAAGTTTAGAGAAGATTCTGATTGAGAACAACTGGGACGCAGTAGTTGAGGAGCTCGATGAGGTCATCGCGCGGGCTGACGAATTTCACAATGCTGTTGCAGATTTGAAGTAAGAGCTTTAACACATCACAAAGCGTTTTTTGTCAAAAAAGATGTATGGGTATCGGTCAAATATGCTTCAAAGGAAGTATATCTATAATTGTATAAATGAAGGAAGGTATGATGTTAAAAGCATGGATCATGTAAAGAAGGCGCGCGCCATTCTGGTTATTGATGATGACCAGATGATGTTGCTTGTGCTAAAAACTTTGTTAACAAGAAATAAATACAATGTGACGATCTGTGAAGACAGCCCATCCAGCATACAACTGGCCGGGGAATCCCAGCCTGACCTTATAATTTGTGACATCATGATGCCCAAAATGGATGGATTTAAAATCCGTGAGGCGATGGAGTCCAATGCGGCCACACAGGATATTCCTTTCCTGTTTTTATCAGCCCGGGATACTCAATCTGATAAGTTGCGAGGTTTTCAAGAAGGTGTTGATGATTACATCACAAAACCATTTGATCCGGAGGAATTGTTGGCGCGCATCCATGCGATCTTCCGAAGCCAGGAACGGGATCAGGAAAAAGTGCTTCGGGAAATGAGCCGTCAAATAGAGCGCCTCAAGGGCGAAGTATCGCAAAATCTTTCAGATAGCATACAAGCTCCGATTCTCAAATCTACTCTCGCTCGAAACCATCCTGCGCGAGAAATATCGTGACCCCGAAAGACTGGAACAGTATGTGGAAACGGTAACTTCGCAATCCAATCGCCTCAATATGCTGGCAAATGATCTAAAGTTCTTAAACGCATACGAAAAAGGTTCGATACTTTATATGAGGCAGGTTGTGGATATCCAAGATGATTTCATCCTCCCCATTCACCAAAGGGAGGAGCTGTATCATGGAAAAGACCTTCGAGTGGAAATACAAATCTCTGATGGGATTATCATCCACGCGCCGCGAAAAGAATTCACCCATGTTGTGATACACCTTGTGGATAATGCGATGAAATTCGCCCCTCCAAAGTCATCCATCCTCATTGATCTCGCTGCCAATGGAGAAGGCGGATGTGTTTTGACGGTGTCAGATCATGGTCCTGGGATCCCTGTCGAACAACGCGAAAAGGTGTTTGATCGGTATTATCAGGTCAGACAGGAAGATACAGCTGACACCAAAGGATTGGGGTTGGGATTGACGGTCGCCCGCCCGATCACCCGGTCTTTGGGAGGTGATGTGATCATACTGCCGGATGAACATCATTGTCTAGTACAAATGGTTCTTCCCCCTGCACCGCTCGATATTTCATACAACTCATTTGTAAATATCTATTACTGACATCCAGCTCAAATTAATTTGATTCTAGCATCGCTCAACGTACCAGATATTCATCTGAAATTTGGAGACAAATAATGGATAGGGAGAATATTAAAACTATTCTGGTCATTGATGATGACTATTCGATGCTTCTTGGTATAAAAGCTTTGATGGAGCGTAATGGGTATAAAGCAATCACGTGCGAAGACAGCCGAATTGGCGTCAAATTAGCCGAGCAATCCCATCCCGATCTGATCATCTGCGATATTATGATGCCGCATCTTGACGGATTTAAAATCAGAGAGGCAACGTCCACAAATCCCCTGACGAGGAATATTCCTTTTTTATTCCTGACTGCCCGCAATACCCAGACCGACAAGCTTAGAGGCTTCAGCAATGGAGCCGACGACTATATCACCAAGCCTTTTGACCCACTGGAGTTGGTGGCACGTATTAATGCGATCCTTCGCCGCCAGGAAACGATGCGTCAGACAGCAGCCGTTGAGATGACGCACCAAATAGAGCGGATCCAATCCGAAATGTCGCAAAACGTATCTCATGAGCTGCGGACCCCCATGACGCAGATCCTGCTTTCACTAGACATGATCTTGCGTAATAAATATAATGATCCTAATGATCTGAAATGGTTTGTTGAAATCGCGCTCTCTCAGTCATATCGTCTCAAGGCATTAATTGATGACCTGATCTTCCTAAATTCGCACGATGCACATCCCTTGCATTGTTTCAGACAAAAAGTGGATATCAAATTAGATTTCACGCTTCCAATCTCATTGCGGCAGACCTTATACATCGAAAAAGAAATTCAATTGAAAGTGAATATTGCTGAGGGAATTAATATTCATGCTTCACGCGCTGAATTCAGCCATGCCTGTATCCACCTGATCGATAATGCCTTAAAATTCGCTCCCCCACAAAGCACAGTTTTGGTTGACCTTGATGAGAATGGTGAAGGCGGCTGCGTGCTTACCATAACAGATCAAGGGATTGGCATTCCTGTTGAATTGCGCGAGAAAGTATTCGACCGTTATTTTCAGATCAGCCAGGGCATCACTCGAGAATATGGCGGACTTGGAATTGGTTTGACCATCGCTCAAATCATAGCCCGTTCCCTATCCGGCGATGTGAAGATTTTGCCTATCGACAACGGTTGCCGGGTTCAAATGATACTTCCCCCGGCACCGCATGACATGCCTAAAGCCTTCACATTTTTATCAGCACATGCTAACCGCTAGGCGGCAATCTCAGGAAGCCAGATATCAAATTGACTACCTTTCCCTAATTCGCTGCTCACCTTGATCTTCCCACCATGTTTTTTTAATGTTGCATGTACGATGAACAATCCAATACCTGTTCCCGGTATTTCTTCCTCGATGGCATTCGTTCCCCGAAAAAAGCGTGTGAGTAACAAAGGGATATCCTGACTGGGAATCCCAATGCCTGTATCGCTGATCGACACTTCAAATCCCGCATGTACTCTTTGCAAAGTGATATTTACCCTCCCATTGGGAGGCGTGAATTTTATGGCATTCCCAATCAAGTTTACAAAGACCTGGATCAAGGCTTTTTCATCTGCAGTGATCTGCAAAGGTATCTGGTCAAGGGCGGGAATTATCTGCAGCAAGATTGATATTTGTTTTTTCCTCGCCTGTGGATTCATTTGCTGTACGACCTTGTCGAGCATTTCAGCCAGATCAAAAGAACTTAAACGCAGGTCGATCTGCCCACTTTCCATCCGGCCAACGCTTAGTAAGTCTTCAACCAGCGTACGCTCCCTTCCCAATTCATTCTTTAGTACGTCCCAATATTCCTGCTTTTCATCCTGCGTCCCTCCGCCGTCGATTAAATGAGCCATTAATACCATGTTGGCTATCGGGGTGCGCAATTCGTGGGAAGCCCTATTTATAAAATCGGATTTCATTTGTTCCAGGCGGGCCTGGTCGCTAATGTCTCGAATAATGGCGGTTACTTCGTCTGCACCGCTATCCTTAAACCGCGCTTCAAATACATATGATGAAGCGCCTACCTTTTGCGTATATTCCATCGTTTGGATTTCCTTGCTTTGCAGGGCATTTTGGATACAAACCATTGCATCTTGCATGAGTAAATCCGGCAGGATCCTGCTCAAAGGGGCACCGATTATTTCCTCTTCAGGCACAAGCATGAGATCAGATGAATTTGCCTTATAGTCCAAAAGGATTCCATCACGACTAATTCGGTAGATCGTATCAGGAACAGCGCTGAGCAATGCCAGGTTACGGGTCTCGCTATGCTTGAGATCTATTTCCATTGCAAGGATCCTTTCGGCGTTGCGGACCCGAACCAAAAGTTCAGCAGGCTCAAAAGGCTTGGAGAGAAAATCATCCGCACCCGCTGAAAGCCCCTCGATCATGTCTTCCTTGCTATTTCGCGCAGTAACAATAACAATGTAAATATACCCAACGACTTTGGGCAAAGACCTCAAGATGCGGCATAAATCAATACCGGTCATTTTGGGCATATTCCAATCAGATATTACGATCTGAATATTATGAGCGTGCTGTATCTTTAGGGCAGTTTCCACATCTTCGGCAGTTTCTACTTCATACCCATTGTTACTTAGTATTTTGCTTGCAACTGCCAACGCGATATCATCATCATCCACAATCAGAATCTTCATGATCTACCTCTAGTTGAATAGCGATTACCCAGAAAAAGCTTGGATAAAATCCCAGAGCTTTTTAGTTGTGCTGGCTACCGTCTCTTCCGCCCGGAATTACGCGGTAAAAGAAGCCTATCATGTTATTTTACCCTGTGCTGGATACTTCGCTTATCCGCCCGGAAAAAGAGGATTATCATGTTATTTTTCTCTGTCTCATAATTATCTGGGAGCAGCATGATGGGCAAATTCCTTGGCTAGATACTAGAACGCACCAAACATTGGACAAAACCGGCACATTCAGTCCAAATCATCGGCATACTTTCAGATCTGACTCGCAGCCATACCGATCTGCTTGTAGAAAATGCATTGTTGCGCTAACAATTGATCGTGTTAAATCGCCAGATTAAACGACCCGGGCTAACCAACTCTGATTGGTTTCGTCTGGTATTTCTATCGCACGTTACTGTCTTGGCGAAAGAGAATCAGTTATGGGGAGCAGAACGGATACGCGGAGAATTGTTGAAGTTGGGGATTGAAGTAAGTAAACGGAGCATCCAAAAATACATGCCGAAAGATAGGAAAGCACATTCATCGAGTCACATCGTCCCGATGCCCTTGCGGGAAACGTGGGCGACCTTCCTGAAGAATCAAGCGAGTGGCATCTGGGCATGCGACTTTACGGTAGTGAATGATTGGTTATTTCGACAATGGTATATCTTTGCAGTGATGGAACTGAAAACGCTGAGGATAGTACCAACCGATGAATGGACGGCACAGCAATTACGAGAAGCGACACCATGGGGGAAAGGACTGGAGTATCTAATCCGTGACCGTGATAAAAAATATGCAATTTTTTTTCAGCAGTAACCGGAAGTATCAAAGAGGTGAAGACGACGTATCTAACGCCCGAGGCTAATGGGGTTTGTGAAAGGTACATGGGCAATCTGCGATGAGAATATCTGAATCAAATCCTGATCCATGATGATAGGCATTTAGAGCGAATAACCAAGGAATATACGTTGTCATACAGACAGATATTACTGACGAGTACGCCATGCCTGCCGAGTCGTTTGTGTGTTATTGCCATGATGTATTTCCTTTCACCCCGAAAGAAACGAAGGTCACAAAGGGAAAACCCTTCATGACCTTCGTGGTTGATAATTTTTTTACGCCGTCACTTCAAATTCAACGTGGAGAGAGGCTTGGGAGTCAGAACCAGCCCAAAGGTCGAAGGATGCGGGGTCTTGAATCCATGCATTGGCGTTCGTGCTCCAGTAGATCAATTCATCTTTGCCGAGTTTGAAGGTCACAATCTTCTTTTCGCCAGGTTGCAGGGGTGATACGCTCGAAGCCTTTCAACTCGCGCATGGGACGGGTATCTGTTCCATGTTTCTGGTGAATATAGAGTTGCGCCACTTCGTCGCCTGCGAGTTTGCCAGTGTTGGTCACTTCGACTGCGACGGTGAGACTCTCGCCCAGCTTGATCTTCTCGGATGAAATTTTGAGGTTGGAAAATTCAAAGGTGGTGTAACTCAAGCCGAAGCCGAAGGGATAAAGCGGCACGGGCAAGCCATCCCAATAGCGCGGGTTGTACATGGGGCTGTCTTCGGGTGAGTGGGTTGTATTGCGCGCATAATACAGCGGCGCATGGCTGCCCTTGCGCGGGAAGGTGACGGGAAGTTTGCCGCCGGGGTTCGCGTCGCCAAAGAGGATGTCCGCGACAGCGTTGCCGCCTTCGGTGCCAGGCTCCCACGCTTCGAGGATGGCGGGGATGTTCTCAGCCGCCCAGTTGATGCTCAGTGGACGACCATTCAACAAGACCAAAAAAACGGGCTTGCCCAACGCGACGACGGCTTTGAGCAATTCTTCTTGTCGTCCGGGCAGGTCGAGCGAGGCACGGGATGCAGCTTCGCCTGCCATGATGTCGGTTTCGCCGAGCACCATGATGATCTGATCAGCGGCCTTGGCAGTTTCCAACGCGGATTGAAAAGCCGCTTCAGACTCCGCTGGGGTTTGCTCGGGCTTCCGTTCCTGACCTGCCATCAGGTTTTCGAACCATGAAGGGATGTCGCGTCGAATCTCTGGACCCGATGCGTAGGTTACTTCGGCGTTGGGCAATTTGGCGCGGATGCCTTGCAGGACCGTCACTGCCGCGGGGGTATGACCAAAGACCATCCATGAACCTTCGGTGGCTTGCATGGAATCAGCAACAGGACCAAGCACCGCGACTTTCTTCACATCCTTGCTGAGCGGCAAAAGTCCGCCTTCGTTACGGAGTAATACCATCGAGCGCTGCGCCGACCATCTTGAAGTGGCGCGATGTTCGGGTAATGCGATCACTTTATCAAGCAGGGTTTCATCGACATAGGGTTTCTCGAACAAGCCCATCTTGGCTTTGACAGTCAGGATCGGGCGCACGAGTTCGTCTATTTCAGCTTCGGTCAACGAACCTTCTTCTACCAATTGAGCAGCGTTATCGGTGTAGGTGTAACTGGACATATCCATGTTCATGCCAGATTTGAGTCCGCGCAGGGCGGCTTCGCGTCTATCTTTCGCGTGGCCTTGAATGACCATGTTTGCAACCGCGAATGCGTCCGAAACGACGAAGCCATCGAAACCCCATTCATCGCGCAAGACTTTGCGAAGCAGGAATCGATTGCCCGTTGCTGGGACATCGTTCAAATCCATGTATGCGCTCATGAAAGTTTCTACACCCACATCTACTGCGGCTTTGAAAGGCGGCAATACCGTATTGCGAAGTTGCGACTCGGAAAGATAAACAGGGTCATAATCACGTCCGCCATCGGAATAACCATAGCCTGCGAAGTGCTTGGCACATGCCAAGACACGCTCTGAGTCTGAAACATCGTCGCCCTGGAATCCGCGCACTTGTGCCGCCGCCATCGCGGAAGCCAAATACGGGTCTTCACCTGCGCCTTCGACGATGCGCCCCCAGCGAGCATCACGGCAGATGTCGAGCATCGGACCAAAGGTCCAATGCAGACCAGCCGCGCGCGCTTCCTTCGCCGCCACGCTTTGAGATTTCTCGGGCACCTTCGGATCCCATGAAGCCGCCATGGCCAGAGGTACAGGGAAGATAGTGTGATAGCCGTGAATCACATCCAACGCGAACAATAGCGGAATGCCCGATGGGCTTTCTTCAATGGCGATCTTCTGCAACTCGTTGAATTTCTTCGTATCGTTCAACCACAAGACCGAACCCGCCCCGCCTTTACGAATCTGATCTTCGGCTGCGGGTCCGGGAGAAAACGCCGCGCCACCCACCTGATTGAGTTGCCCGACTTTTTCTTCAAGGCTCATTTTTTTCAAGAGCGCATCCACCCGCGCCTCAACCTGCCCCTCATTTTCTGATTTCTTTTGCTTGCTCATTGCTTTTTTCTCCTTGTTTGTTAGAGATTGATAATTAGAGGATAGAAAGTACCGTACTCATTTTTTTCATTTTGCAAAAAATTATTTCGAAACCGCCAGATACACCCCCAACAAACCCACATACAAGCCCAGCAATATCAGTGGGATGGTTTCAAGTGAAACCTGTTTGGCGATAACTCCCATTACCCCTGGGATGACCGCTGTTCCCAAACCGGTGGCGGTCATTTGCATCCCGATGGTGTTCGCGGCAAAGCGCTCTCCCACACGCTTGCTTGTGCCAGACATCATGGCGGGGAATATCGGCGCAATGCAAAAGCCGATGATCGCCACCGCCAGCAAGTTCACCGCTTCAGATGGATTCCAAAACCAACAAGACCGAACCGAAAAAAGCACCGACCAAACCGCCCGTCACCAAAAGATTCACCCCCGCCCGTTTTGCAAACAACCCCGCAATGATGCGGCCCACGGTGAAGGTCGCCCAATAACTGCCGGCCCAAAAGCCTGCCACGATTGGGTCAATACCGCGCGACTCGGTGAGCAGGGTATAGATCCATGTACCAAGCGCACCCTCTGCACCAACATAAAGGAAGAAAAGTAAGGCGCTCATCCACACACGCAACTCGCGCATGGTCTCACCCATCGATGTTTTGTAATCAGTTAGCTTCATAGGTTCATCGTGTGCGGCAGGTTTATCATTTTCGCTCCACATGGGCAATGTCAACAAAAAGCAAGCCGCCAAAAAAAGCTGAAAACCGCCAACGATACGATATCCGGTATGCCAAGAATCTGTATTGCTTAACCCGAGCGTCATGATGATCGGTCCCAGCGTGATCCCCACGCCCCAACTGGCATGGAGCCATTGCATCAGGCCTTCACTAAAGTGAGCCGCAACGTATGTGTTCAAGCCTGCGTCGATCGCGCCTGCGCCAAATCCGGCCACAACACCCAAAAGCACCATCATCCACCATGCAGGGACAAAGGTATAGCAGAACAGCGCAATCCCCGTCAGAGTACAACTAATGGCAAGAACCTTTCCCACGCCAAACCGTGTCACGATGGGACCGCTGAAAAAACTGGAAGTCATGTACCCGATCACCAGAGCGGTTAAAAACATGCCAAGCGCATCCAATGGGATGGAAAAACCATTTCGAATGGAGGGCCATGCTACACCCAGTAAACCATCGGGCATGCCCAAGGCAACAAAGGCGATAAAAGATAAGATGACTAGGCCGATCTTGGGGTATTGCTTTACCTTTACGAAGAAACTCATATATTTTTTCCTCTCAATCTTTGCAATCGATTGCAACTTGTGCTAAAAAAATCGGGCAACTACGCCGATTTTCGAATTACGAGTTCCACTGAGGTAGTCACATTGGTGATCTCACCTGTCTTGATATAGTGAATCAAATTCTGTGCCAACAAACGCCCCGCCATCGGCACATTCTGGCGGATGGTCGTCAGCGGCAGATTGTTATATATTGCAATAGATACATCGTCATACCCCACAACAGCGACATCTTCGGGAACTCGTATTCCATATTCGAGAATGGTCTTGATCGCTGCAATCGCCATCAGGTCGCTGTTGACAAAAGCATCCAGGTCGGGTGATTGCTTCAAAAGACGTTGCATGGCATCCAAACCAGAAGCAAAGGAATAATCGCCATAAGCGACCAGCTTGGAAACCGCCCGGTGTCCGGCTAGCTGCAATGCCTTTTCATACCCTTGATAACGATGTTGTACGGTCGGGTCCTCAGCAGATCCGCCTAAAAAAGCGATGCGCTGCCTGCCAATCTGGATCAAGTGTCGGGTTGCCAACTTTCCCCCGGTGATGTTATCGCCAGTCACCGAGCAATACTTGAATTTTGGCATGGGAGCTCCCCATGTGATAAAAGGGGCGTCCAATTCGATCAGTTTCTCAATAGTGGATTGGCTGGTTTTCGAAGCCAGCACGATAAAGCCATCCACACGTGCAATGCCAAAATAGGAGTTGATACTTGTTGTATCGTGCGGATTGACATTTGCAATCAAAAGGTCATATCCCAAAATGCGCAGTTCGTCACCAATCCCTCCCAGTATCTCGAAACCAAACAGGCTTTCAGGAGAAAAGAAGTCCGGCTCACAATCGGGTGTTACAAAAGCAATCGTGCGGCTCTGGCGTACTCGAAGATTACGGGCAGTAACATTGATACTAAAATTATGCTTCCTGGCAAGCGCCTGAATACGTTCTTTTGTCTTTGGTTGAGAAGGGGACTGTCGTTTAACGCGCGCGAGACCGTTGACTTGGAAACTTTTGCCAGCGGGCAATATCATCAAGAGTTTGAGTGGTTTTTTTATCAATGGAACGCTCTTTTTATGCAATCGATTGCATTATAAGAGATTAAAAAAATACAGTCAATAAGATAAAACATAAATAACCAAAGTTACTGGCCATAATCTGCTTCATTCGCCCAAACCGGAGAAAAAAAATGCCACCCTTTTTTGATACGAGTGGGAAAGTGGACATTTGTTTCGACTTTAAACAAGTCCGCCATCAATTGCCAGACAGTCTCCGTAATCCCTGCATTGAACGAGCCAGTGCAGGTTCCTTGATACTGACCGCGCTGGGCGGCGGGATCGATCAGGAATTGACCATGTCTATTTTCTAAACAGGTTTGCGATAGATCGTATTCCTCTTGACAACCACAAAGCCGCAATCTTCATAAATACGAGTCGCTCCACTTAAGTTCTCGGAATCAACACCCAAACCCGATTCGATCATGCCTTGTTCCTTTTGAACCTGCAGGCTGCGGGCGATCAATGCACGCGCCACTCCGCGTTTGCGCCAGGGACGGCGGACACTGATGAACTCCGTGTAACCGCGTTTGCGCGAATATTTTTCATTTTCGACATCGTTGATAAAGGTTCGCACCTGTCCAGCGACCTGATCTTTTTCCACATCCCAAGCCACCTGCCACAAATGTGGTCGAAAATAAGTCTTGTCGGATAACCACCATTGATAATCCTCTTCCGTTGATTTCGAGAAGCCCCAATGATCCATGTTTGCTTCTTCTGCCGCATCCCAGATCAAACGGTAATGTTCTGGAAGTACCGCACGAAGTTCCAACCCGTCAGGCAGTGCGAAGGCTGGAATATCCTCCAGAGAGGTCCGCACCATTTCGTGGAAATATCTTATTGGGCTATAACCAGCTTTGACCAGCATGGCAGCCCGCGCGGTTTCAGTGTCAGATAGAAATACTTGAAAGAATTTATCGTGATCAGTTGGATGCGAGGAGGCGATCTCACGAATCCTATTTTCGATCCAGCCCAACATGACCGAGCCAATCCCTTTGCGTCTCCATTTTGGAACCAGAAAGCCGCCGAAATAATATATATATTCACCGTTGTTTTCATCCATGGACCATGCTCCACGAGAATACCCGATGACTTCACCGTCAATTTCAGCAATGATCAAATCTTTGTACGGATCACAATTGGAGAGATGTGCATAAGAGGTTTTCATCTCTTCCAATGTGTAAACCTGTTCCACCTTGTCTGTGTCATAGCTGGATTCAAGCGCTATAACCATTTTGGGCAGATCGCCCTCGCCTCGATAGTGTCGAAAACGCAGGTTGGAAATTGAAGGGGCGTTCAATAGGGTAATAAGATCATCAGTCATTTTTATCTCCATAGATATTTGTGAAATGTTTCGGGCATCCTCCCCCGCTCAGGCAACGGACGAGGGAGGATGTTTTCCATTTACAGGTTTACAAATGATCCTTTCAGAGGGATCAATTATCAGGGAAGCGGATCGGTTCGCCTTCGTGCGGGACATTTGGATTGGGCGTCATTCTCATCGCATTCATGGATGGAGTGGATATGCCAAGCTGACTGGCGGCCTTCGAAAGCTCCTCGTAGGCGCGGCGCGCATTGCTGGCGGCGTTGAGGTACTTCCAACTGTTGAAACTATCCACGGCTTTATCCGCGTATTCGTTAGCCCGTTCGATATTTTCTTGACGCTCTTCGCGTTCGGGTCTGCAAGAATACTGCCAAGCAATTCATTGGACCAGTTCAGGTAGCCCGCCATTTCATAGCGGTACATATTATCCTGATCGAACTGACCAAAATCGGTGCTGAGATCCATGTAGTGCATGATCGTATTGCTCTCGTCGCCGGACCAGGCAAAATAGAAATCATCGCCGGGGCCGTAATCAAATCCATATTCCGAATCATAACCATCATGCGGATGGGACAGGCCAAAATGATGTCCCGCTTCGTGGATGGTGGTGATGCTAAATCCATACCCGCTGGAGCGATAATCCTCAGTATCAAACTCAAATATATAGCTTTGCGTACCATCCACCCAGTTGTCATCGGCAAAGCCTAACAGCCCAGATTGTGAGCCAAGATTATCCGCGGTGGTGTTGAAAGCATATACACCGGCTACATAGTCAGCATCGTTGTAATCAGGAATATAGGCTGTGCGGTTCTGGTCAAAATAGCAGAAAAATTCTGCAAAGGTGGTGAAATAGTCATTCCAGCAGTCATCTTCTGGAAGCAGGTCCGTCGCAATACGGAACGCGCGTTGGGCATTTGTATCGATCGGGTTAAAGTCGACCAGATTCGTTTGCCAACCGTAATATGGTTCAAACTTGGTAAACCTGGATCGCACCTCTGCCATATTGATCCAATCCGTACCGAGACTGGCGGGATCATCTTCGAGCATGTTGACATGAATGATCTTGTCACCGCCCGCTTCGGGCGCTGTCACTAATGGATCATAAAGCGGTGAGGAAGTGAACAGCAGGTTAATTCCAACAAAACGCGTCACCAGGCCAAGGTCATTGCTCAGAGCGGATGGGTCGCGGAAACCGCCGCTGGAATATTCCCATATGGGCGGCATGCGATAATCTTCGAACCCATTCCCATCGAGGTCAAGGTTATCCACATTCCAGTTATTGGTCCATGCCTCAGGGCCGGCCGAAAGGTCATAGAACCACAATCGGCTGTTACTTCCGCCCCAGGCGATCATCTTGCGTGAGGGTCGCTCGGCGCCGAAATTGTAGCCAGTATCAGGGTCGGCCTCATCGGTCTTGGTGTAAACGTGGAATCTAAAATCGGGGCGGCTGTACCAATTAACAAAGACAACTGTGTATCCTTTCGGGTTGCCCAGATTCTTTGAAAGGTAGTTCTCGACCGATGGCGCGTCGATATACAGCACTGGTCCATTCACATCCAGTACATTGTTGACCTGATCGTTGTACGCAGTTTGAAAAAACGTCGGGTCACCTGATACACCAATGCCCTTCATGTAATTAAAGAACTTCCTTGAAAATTCGGCATTCTTGAATGATAGGTTGTATTCAAAATTGAATTTCAAGCCCATATCCCGCCCGGGGATTCCATAGAATGGCGGATAGCGGACGATCGGAGCGTAAGTTGCCGGCAGGGTATCAAGGAAGGCCTGCCTTTCAATATCATTCTTGTCGTAGCCGATGAAGACAACATTGACCGGAATCTTCTGTTCGAACGTTACGATCTCACCGGGTCTCAGACCTCCCTCATTCTTCTCTTTAGCGGATACAGGAATGGCAAAGATAAGAGAAAGAATGATCAGGATGCTAAACAGGGTAAACGATCTTTTTTTCATTTTATATTCTCCTTTGGTGGTCGTGGAATCTAAAACATGGGCGGAAATATCGATCGGTAATGACCGCGGTATATCCATCTTGGCACACTAAATTCATTCTCAAATTTAGAGGCGGCCAATTTTGGATCAGCGGCGCGTTGATCCATAACGTCAGCCTGCACATTCGATCCATGGTCGGCTTTTTGGTTAACCGCTGGAAAGGCAAAATTCGCGGCAATGGATTGCAGGATGTTCAATACAGAAGGAAAATTAATTCTCATTTGGAAACTCCTTTGGCGGCAATTTAAAACAAACGTCGATCCAAAACACATCTTGTCAATACCGAAGTTATTAATTCTCAATTTAAGATAGTACTCACCTCCTTTCTTTTGACTAACATTCAAATAAAAGCTGGTTTCAACCCTTTTCACCAGCCGGGAACATGACAACTTGCGAACAGCGGCGCCAATCAATAAAGGCAAAGATTGTGATGCCTGCCCAGCTTTCCGAAATTCAGGTAAATGCAATGTCTCGTGAAGATGATCCTTCGATTGAAAACACATCGAACGAACTTGCCAGTCTGACGATTCGGAATCTTAATTACCTGACCGTAAGATGCCGCAGCACCAGACGTTATGGTTTTACGCCCCCTGCCCAGTGCAGACACAGGAACGACCAGAAACATGGAAAGTATGATCAAGAGGCTCAGCATGGTAAAAAATCTTTTTTTCATTTGATAAAATCCTTTGATTGCCGCGGACACTAATACATGTGCGGAAAGATCGACCGGTAATGAGAGCGGTATATCCACCTTGGCGCTCCAAAGTCAATATCATCTTCTGAGGAAGTAAATCCTTTATCGGCTTGATCCGAGGCGTCAGCCTGCGCATCCGGTCCATCGCCGGCTTTTTGGTTAACCGATGGACGGGCAAATTTCTCTGCAAAAGTTAGCAGTGTGTTCAATAGGGAAGGATAAAGATTTCTCATTTGGAAACTCCTTTGGCGGCAATTGAAAATTTACGGCTGGCAGGCACTCCGGGTGGATAGCCAGTCTGCGGCGGCCTGCACGGCCGGGTCCTGCTCGCTGCCAAAATGTAACCAATCAGTACTGGCAGTCACATCCGGCATAATCGGGCCATCGTAAGTTGTCTGATTGCGATCATAGGAAAATGCGCCGCTCACAACCAGGATGGAGTCATCGCGCTGGCTTTTTTGGCTCACCAGGGTTGGCAGGCCGAAAGTGGGTTCGCCGAAAGTTTTTAAATCTGCGCGGCCGCTGAAAGCTACGACCAGCAGTTCGGAGGCAGCCTGTGTGCCCGGCCCGATTAAGAGCGCCACGGGCGTGACCTGCTTGGGCGTGTAAGCCTCTCCGCCAAGCTCGCTCTCCTCGCGGCGGACGCCGTTCCAGAACACATCCCCATTGCGATACGCCCAGCTTTCACGTGTCCCATCCAGATAGACGAATCCGCCGAGATTATCCTCGCCAAGGATCGGTCCCACCGCCGAAATGTAGGACCAGACATCCCCACCGAAGGTGCGCCGCAGGTCAATAACCCAGCCGCAGACCGCTGTGGAATCCAGTTCTTTCATTAACATCTGAACTTCGCCCGGGTAGGCAGTATGCGACCCATATTCAGATGGGAGTTCAATGTAACCAACTGAGCCTGAATTGGTGCCGATTTTTCGCCCTGTTGGATGCAGGAACGGATCCTCTTCCCCATACCCTAATGTTTTTCTTTCGATCGTGATAGTCAGTTCCTGCCCATCGCGCAGAACAGCCAGTTCTTCCTGCGGGCTCGAGTCCAGCGGTTGTGTATTGCAGGGCGCCCATAAATCATCCCGGTCGTACGGTTGTGGAGGCTCGCCATTGGCTTTCTGGATGATATCCCCCACGCGCAAGTCCGCCATTTCAGCGGGGCTATTCGGCTGCACCCATGTGACTATTTTGTAATCCGGGTAAAGCGTCCAGTAATCAAAGACATCGCCCGGCCTTTCCAGGTTGGACACGTACAGGAAGGCATTAGCGTCCCTTAATTCGCGCAGAGCCTTGCAGAGGATCGGGTAGATATCGGCGCTTGTGTTCGTCAGGCTTCAGGGCGGCAGCCTCCGCCCGCAGGGCAGTCCAATCCACATTTTTCGCCATCAGGGCATTGGCCTGGAGCCACTGGAATGCGTTCTCAATATCCTGCGAGAGGATCGATCCCATCGCAGGCGAGGGTTGTGCCTGAGTTTCAGCAGCGCACGCGGATAATAGCGTGCTTGACAGTAGAAACAGAATTGAAAAAAATCGAAAAATCTTCATGGCATCCTTCGAACATATTAATCAAAAAGAACGGGTGAAGCCTGCGTGTTTTAGTCATCTACCAGCGGTGCTTTAACTTGAAACGCGGAGCCGATCGATTAAGACAGCCGTATATCCCATGCGGACTTCCAAAATGAGTGATACCAAAACTACGATCCATAATGCATGGATGGATGGGATGGTTTTCCATATTTATGAAGTTGTAGGGCAAACCGCCACTTACTGCTTCACCAATTCCAATCGTGCTACGCTCCATGCCTTCTGCATGTACGGGAACGACCAGGGATGTGGAAAGAACGATCGTAAGGATCATCACAATGATGAATCTCTGCTTCATGTTCAATGCTCCTCGGGTTGATGTTGAGAACCCACAACAGACAGCGAGCGATCAGGCGCAGCAGGCGTCACCTTAATACCCAGACAGAATTACCAGATCATTGCTACAGCGGCGGTGATACAGTAATTTTTGGACTCCGAATTGCGGACGGGTATATACTCTCGAATAGGGTTTATCTTTTTGAGGGTCACAGCCGCCATACGCGAAACCCGCCGCGTCCTTGTCAAGACGCACCTGATCGGTTCCATGGATGAAATTCAAATACTTTTCAACGATGCTCCATTTGCCGATCTTTTGTGCCGCTTTTCCACTTCCTTTCGCTGAGACTTGAACAGCAACCAGCAGGGAAATTACGAGTAGGACGCCGATCAAGGCGAATAATCTGTTTTTCATTTCATGATCTCCTTTAACGAATGCTTGAATATCTTGAACGATCCCGTACCATTCAGCGGACCACGTCCTTAAGGAATTCCTGCCCTTGCACATACCCTTTTAGCGGCATGGACATCCCCCCGTTTTGACCGTAGTTGACCTGCAGTTCACCCACCCAGCTACCCGGCACACCCGGCTTGAACGCGATCTCAACAGTACAGGTCCCCTGGCCGGCGAGGGCTTCCGGCGCCTGTGGACAGGTGCTTGCAACGATGGAAAATCCAGCTGTTACAGAAAATTGATCGATCAACAAAGGCTCGGAACCATCATTGTGGATCGTCACTTTTTTTGCCGAGCTGACATGCCCCAGCGCCAGCGTGCCAAAGTCGAGCACCTCGGGCGAGAAACTGATCGTTGAGTTTGCTTCCAGCGCTGTGACCGACAGCATGGCGGTGATCGGCGCGATCGGTGTGCAACCGGCACAGAATATTATGATCGCCAGGACGGCCATCCTGATCTGCGAAAAGGAAGAACACCGATTTCGTCCGTTCATTTTTGGGCTTGTGTTGTCTTCATATTGAGAACTATGTATATTCATGATGGACTCCATGTTTGATGACTGAAAACTGATATCGAACCGATCTGATCTGTTTAATCTATTGAAGTGAACGCCGTCAGGGAATGATTGACGCCAGCATTTCCATTCCCGAGCGCGCTGATCCTTTTAGTTGGATCGTGATTGCCCGGCCGGAACCGTAATTGACCTGGAGATACCCCACCCAATTTTCTGGAAAACTTGACATGAAAACTACGTCAACCAAACACGACCCTTGACTTGCAACTGTAATTGGTGGCTGCGGACAGGAGTTTGATGCAATCGAAAAACCGTTAGAGACAGAAAGATTTTCGATCAATAATGGAACCGTTCCAGCATTTCCTATCGTCACGGTTTGAGCACCGCTCGGGGTTCCATATGGCAAAACTCCAAAATCGATCTCATCGGGCGAAAAGACTATCTTTGCTTCCAACCCGGTATCAGTTAGCGGTAGAGCGGAAGAGGTTGCCATATTGGCATTACAACTGACACATAACATCGTCAGTATCCAAAACGACTTTCCAAAGTGCCTGGATAGATAATCCCAGATGGTCTTTTTACGGCCTTGAAATTTGATGGTTGAAGTTTCCATATCATCCTCCTTACTTATTGCCAGTTGATCATCACGACGCCGCCAAAAGCCATGAGCATGCCAAGCATCTGCTGAGCGGTCAGGCTCTCGTGGTATAAAAAAACTCCGGCCAATAAAACGATCAGTCCATACAGGGCGGTCTGCAACGCGCCGATCATGCTGAGTTTCCAGCCGCCAATGAAGGCGACGGTGAACAAAACGATCTGCAGCAAATACAGCCCGACCGCCATATATAGCCAGGGACTGCTCAAGGCTTCCGCCAGCCGGCCTTGGACGGTGGCTTTTTTCAGGAATACATCAGCCACGCCGACCGCGACAACTGCCATCAGGATGATGAATCCCTGCGCGGCTCTGGGTATTTCGAAACTAAAAGCGTTCATGGCGGTGATCTCCTTGATCGGAAGGAACTCGTTGTTTATTTGTCTATTTAACCAGCGGCACGGTCTATTCAATAATGCCAAAATGGATATAATTTGTGATACATATGGGAGACAGCGAAAACGGACAATCCAGCTTTGGAAAATGGCTGCGCGAAAAGCGCCGCGCTCTGGATCTGACCCAGGAAGCTTTTGCCGGCCAGGTCGGCTGTGCGCGCATCACCCTGCGCCGCATCGAAAATGACGCGCTCAAACCCTCGAAGGAGCTGGCTCTGCTTCTTTTGGAAAAAGTTGGCATCCCGCAGCACGAGCGCGAAGCCTGGCTGCCCTTTGCCCGTGGATTGGCTGATCTGCCCTTCAAACAAACAATTTCATTCCCCGCTCCAATCCGCAATAACCTGCCCGCTTCCCTGACGACCTTCATTGGCCGTGAAAAAGAACAGGCAGATGTACTTCAACTTATCAATAAGCATCGACTCGTGACATTGACCGGTTCGGGCGGAGTGGGAAAGACGCGTCTGTCCATTCAAGCCGCAGCGGACTTATTAACTGAATACCCGATCGGTATCTGGCTGGTAGAACTTGCCCCGCTGACCGACCCCGCGCTCGTGCCGCAATCCGTGTGCGCCGTGATGGGCGTCAAACCGGATGGCGATACCTCCGCCTTCGAAGCATTGACCAATTACCTGCGCAATAAAAAACTCCTGCTGTTGCTGGATAACTGCGAGCATTTGATCGAAGCTTGCGCGCAACTTTGTAATTCACTTCTGCGTTCCTGCCCCGAGTTGAGAATCCTTGCCAGCAGCCGCGAAGCCTTGGGCGTTGATGGCGAGCGTGCCTACCGGGTTCCATCCCTCTCTCTCCCAAATTCAAAAAGCATCTTGAATATTATTCAGGAGTCAGAAGCGGTGACGTTGTTCGTGGAACGCGCCAAAACCGTACAGCCTGAATTTGCATTGACCGAAACCAACGCGCCCTTCATCGCGCAGATCTGTCAGCGTTTGGATGGGATCGCACTCGCCATTGAACTGGCAGCCTCACGCGTCAAGATGTTCAAAGTGGAGCAGATCGCCGCGAGGCTGGACGATGCCTTTGGTCTGTTGACAAGCGGTAATCGCACAGCGTTACCCCGTCAACAGACCTTGCGCGCATTAATTGACTGGAGCTATAACCTGCTTTCGGAGGAAGAAAAAATATTCCTGCGAAAGTTATCGGTCTTCATGGGCGGCTGGAGTCTCGAAGCCGCGGAGGCAGTCTGCGAGAATCAAGATGCGCTTGAACTGCTCACCCGTCTTGTGGATAAATCTCTTGTGTCTGTAGACCTCGAACATGGCAATCAAGTACGCTATTATCTACTGGAGACAATCCGTCAATACGCAAATGAAAAACTAACAGGTAGCGAACAACTATCGCATTTGCTTGATATTCATCTTGATTATTTTCTAAAGACCGCAGAACGTATCGCACCTGAGTTATATACTCGGAAAATGCCTTATTGGCTTGATTATTTAGAAACCGAATACGCTAATTTACAAGCTGCGTTGGAATGGGCACAGGAAAATAATATTGAAGCAGGCTTGCATCTCTGCAATGCGCTATTCCGATTATGGGAAAATCGAGGCGAGAACAGAAAAGAAGGATTGGACTGGTTCAAGAATTTTTTGGGGACAAAAAATGCCGAAAGAACGACAAACTATGCTTGGGCGCTATATCATGTGGCGCTTCTATCAAGCATTCCAACTTATCAGGATTCTCCTGAAAACAAGAAGTGGCGTGATGAATGTTTAGTTTTAGCACGCGAATTAGGTGAACGCGTTTGTGTAGCCAGAATGCTGGAACATAATGGTTTTCACGAACATATGATTGAGAACTATGACACTGCTCGTGAAATACTTGAACAAAGCCTAGTTGAGGCTCGCGCAGCAGACGATGAACTTGCAATTGGATATGTATTTGACACGCTTGGGAGAGTTGCCCGTAATCTGTCAGATTATCCTCAAGCCCGTTTGTTCGCCGAAAAAAGTGTGGCGATTTTAAGCCGAATGGGCGAACTCAGAAGATGGGGGGTTGCACTATCTATGCTTGGGACGATTTGTCATGACCAAGGCGACTGGAATGCCGCACGAAAGTATTACGAACAGGCTTTATCGGTTGCGCAGGAAGCACGCGAACGATTTTATATATCCTTAAATCTGCAATATCTTGGGGAATTAGTTTTGGGGATTGGGGATTTCGAGCAGGCATTATCATTTCTTAGCCAAGCCTACGAAATGGTGCAAAGTACACCAGACGATCAAGAACTTCCCCTCATTTTAATTAACCTTGGAGAGATAGCTCGTTTTCAAGGGAATTTTAATCAGGCAGCATTTTATTATGGAAAATCCTAAAAATCGCGACCAGGGATTATGATAAAGTTTTTGCGTATTGCGCCATGACAGATGTCGAATTTCATTACAATCAAAATAATGAAGCTAGGCTGCATTTATTAACTGCTTTAGAACTTCCAGAGAAACTTAAAAGATAAATGGTCATGGGTTAATTCTATATCTTACATCGCCTATTTTTCGGTTCGAGAGAAAAAAAATCGACAATCTATAGTTTTTCTGGGTTGGATTGGTTATTGGGGAAAGTCAAATGAACTAGCCAACCCGCCTATCTATCGCACTGAATTTGATTATTACCTTACTCAGGCACGCGAACAACTTTCCGAATCTGAATTTAACGCGGCATGGGCTGAGGGACAATCCATGAGTCAGGAGCAAGTCCTTGTGCTGGCGATGGAAGTCTTGCAATAAGTTTTTTTTTATTCACGGATTAGTTAGAACGGCGCGGAGTATTTAATTAGTTTGATAGAGGGCTGAATGGGAAACAGGGAAAACGGGCAGGATGGCTTTGGTAAATGGCTACGTCAAAAACGCCGCGCTCTGGACCTGACCCAGGAAGCCTTTGCCGACCAGGTCGGCTGCGCGCGCATCACCCTGCGCCGCATCGAAAGTGACGCGCTCAAACCTTCGAAGGAACTGGCTCTGCTTCTTTTAGAAAGCGGGTATCCCACAGCACGAGCGCGAAGCCTGGCTCCCCTTTGCCCGTGGATTAGGTGACCCGCCCCTCAAACAAACAATTTCATTTCCCATCGCTTTGCGAAATAACCTGCCCGCCTCCCTGACGACCTTCATTGGCCGCGAGAAGGAACAGGCCGATGTGATTCAACTTCTCAAAAAGCATCGCCTCGTGACATTGACCGGCTCCGGCGGAGTGGGCAAGACGCGTCTATCCATTCAAGCCGCTGCTGAATTATTAGCTGAATTTCCGATCGGTATCTGGCTGGTAGAACTTGCCCCGCTGACCGACCCTGCCTTGGTGCCGCAATCCGTGTGCGCCGTGATGGGAGTCAAACCGGATGGCGATAGCTCCGCGCTCGAAGCGCTTACCAATTACCTGCGCAATAAAAAAATCCTGCTGGTGCTAGACAATTGCGAGCATCTGATCGAAGCTTGCGCAGCTTTGTGATTCCCTCCTGCGTTCCTGCCCGGACCTGCACATCCTCGCCAGCAGCCGCGAAGCGTTGAATCTCAATGGCGAGCAGGCGTATCGGGTTCCCTCCCTGTCCCTCCCTGATTCAAAAGGCATGCTCCAGATCATTCTGGAATCGGAAGCCGTCAAGTTGTTCGTCGAACGCGCCACTGCCTCGCACTCAGAATTCGAAATAAATGAAGATAATGCGCCGATCATAGCTTTGATCTGCAAGCGATTGGAGGGGATCGCGCTTGCCATTGAACTGGCAGCCTCGCGTGTGAAAATGTTCAAAGTGGAACAGATCGCAATGCGGCTGGATGACGTTTTTCGCTTGCTTACCGGCAACAGTCGTACTGCCCTGCCGCGTCAGCAAACATTGCGAGCACTGATCGATTGGAGCTACAACTTACTTTCAATTAAAGAACAAACATTATTGAGAAAACTATCCGTATTCATGGGCGGCTGGACGCTGGACAGTGCCGAAGCTGTATGCGGAAACAACGGGATGCTCGACCTGCTCACCCGTCTGGTGGATAAATCCCTCGTTTCAGTAGATCAGGAACACGGGGATGAAGCCCGTTATTATTTGCTTGAGACCGTGCGCCAGTATGCCCACGAAAAACTTGTGGAGAGCAACGAAGAAGATCAATTACGACAGGTTCATCTCAGTCACTTTTTGAAAACTGCAGAACAGATCGCTCCTGAATTGCATACGCGCAACATGCTGTACTGGCTTGAATATTTGAAAAAGGATTACCCCAATTTTCAGGTTGCCCTGGAGTCAGCGCAGGAGTGCGCGGATGAAACCGGCTTATTACTCTGCAATGCTTTATTTCGCTTGTGGGAGAATCGTAGTGAATATAGAAAAGAAGGAATAGAATGGATCGGAAAATTCCTAAATAGAAACCCCGCGCGAAGCAGGACTCGTGTGCTGGCACTTTTAAATTTTTACAACTTATCGACAAATTCTCCAGGTTCAACTTCAGAAAAGGTGATCGCGCATCTCAATGAAAGCCTGATTCTGGCGCGCGATCTGGGCGACCATGCCTGCCTGGCCATGGTATTAGGGTCACACGGTAGCTATGAACTTTTCAACGGAAATTACGATGCCGCTCAGGGATTTTATGATCAAAGTTTGATCGCATCCCGTCAGGCGGGTGATGACCGTTTAATAGGAATTGCCTTCTACCGTCTGGAGCCAACTATTCTGGTATCGAACAGAATATGCCGCAGCCCAAGCACACTTTGAAGAAGGTCTGGTATGCCTGCGCAAAGTTGGCGATCTCAGCTGGTGGGCACTGGATTTGAATTTCCTTGGATTGATGAGCACGGAACAGGGTGATTGGAGTACAGCGCGCGGGTACTTCGAAGAAGCATTATCCCTCTCGAAAGAGGCGCATGACCGTTCATATACTTCTGTATATCTTTTGAATCTTGGTTTTTTGAGCCTCGGCATAGGCGATTTTGAGCTGGCAATTTCCTTTCTAATTCAAGCTAGGGATCTGGTTCAAAATACCCCGGATGACCACTTCTTCTACGATATTTTAAAAGGTCTGGGCGAGATCGCTCGTTTTCAAGAAAAGTTCGATCAGGCGGCAGCCTACTATAAGGAGGCTCTGACTTACCCGCAATGGGAGACGGACAAAGCCAATACGTACTGTCTTTTGGCGCACGTTGAATGTCTTGGCGGTCAAATGGCTGAGGCAAAAAAACACCTGTTGGCCGGTTTACAATTTTTGAAGACAAAGGCAGATTGGATTTATTCTGCTGATGATGTGATTCCTTATATCACCTACTTTGCAGTCGATAGGCAAATGGCGGGCCAGGCTTCATCATTCTTTGGGTGGGTCGAGTATTGGAATAAAAAAAATGGACATGTGCAACCACCTGTCTACCGCCAGGAATTTGATCTTTACCTTGCCCGGGCGCGCGAACAGCTTTCCGAATCCGAATTCAACAGGGCATGGACAGAGGGCCAATCCATGAGTCAGGAACAAATCCTCGCGCTAGCGATGGAAGTCTTGCAATAAGTTCAGCATATATAACCAAAGATATTGGGATTCCAATACTGTTAAACTGGATATAATTTGTGAACCATATGGGAGACAGCGAAACCACACGATCCAGCTTTGGAAAATGGCTGCGCCAAAAGCGCCGCGCTCTTGACCTGACCCAGGAAGCCTTCGCCGACCAGGTCGGCTGTGCGCGCGTCACCCTGCGCCGCATCGAAAGCGACGCGCTCAAACCTTCGAAGGAGCTGGCTCTGCTTCTTTTGGAGAAAGCCGGCATCCTGCAGCACGAGCGTGAAGCCTTGCTGCCCTTTGCCCGCGGACTGGCTGACCTGCCCCTCAAACAAACAATTTCATTCCCCGCCCCGATCCGCAATAATCTGCCCACCTCACTAACCACTTTCATTGGCCGCGAGAAGGAGCAATTCGATGTACTTCAACTTATCAATAAGAATCGCCTCGTGACCCTGACCGGTTCCGGTGGAGTGGGCAAGACGCGCCTGTCCATTCAAACCGCAACGGACTTATTAACTGAGTTTCCGATCGGCGTCTGGCTGGTGGAACTCGCCCCTCTGACCGACCCTGCGTTAGTGCCGCAGTCCGTGTGCGCCGTGATAGGTGTCAAACCGGATGGCGATACATCCGCTCTTGAAGCGCTGACTAATTACCTGCGCAATAAAAAATTGCTATTGATTCTGGATAACTGCGAGCATTTAATCGATGCTTGCGCGCAACTTTGTAATTCACTTCTCCGCTCCTGCCCTGACTTAAGAATTCTCACCAGCAGTCGTGAAGCCTTGGGCATTGATGGGGAGCGTGCATACCGGGTTCCATCCCTCTCCCTTCCAAATTCAAAAGCATCTTGAATATTATTCAGGACTCAGAAGCGGTGACATTGTTCGTGGAACGTGCCGCCTCTGTACAACCTGAATTTGCGTTGACTGAGACCAACGCGCCTTTCATCGCACAGATCTGTCAGCGCCTGGACGGGATCGCGCTTGCCGTTGAACTGGCAGCCTCACGCGTGAAAATGTTCAAAGTGGAACAGATCGCCGCGCGGCTGGACGATGCTTTTAGTCTGTTGACAAGTGGCAATCGCACAGCGTTACCCCGTCAACAGACCTTGCGCGCATTAATTGATTGGAGCTATAACCTGCTATCTGAGGAAGAAAAAACTTTCTTGCGAAAGTTATCGGTCTTCATGGGCGGCTGGACACTTGACGCGGCGGAAGCGGTCTGTGAAACGAAAGATGCGCTTGACCTGCTCACTCACCTAGTGGATAAGTCTCTTGTTTCTGTTGATCATGAACATGGAGACGAAACCCGTTATTATCTATTGGAGACGATTCGCCAGTATGCAAATGAAAAGTTTACAGACAGTAAACATCTATCTGATTTGCGGGATCTTCATCTTGATTATTTTCTAAAGACCGCAGAGCGCATCGCGCCTGAGTTAACTACCCGGAAAATGCCATTCTGGTTTGATTATTTGGAAGTGGATTATCCCAATCTACATGCCGCATTGGAATGGGCGCAGGTGTATGACATCGAGGCAGGTTTACGCCTGTCTAATTCACTGTATTACTTTTGGATTATCCGTGGTGAATACAGAAAAGAAGGTATAGAATGGTTTGAGAAATTTCTAAAAGATGAGGTGGCGAAACGAAACTCAACCAGAACTTGGGCATTGTTTTATCACTATACTTTGTCGAGAGGCAGGAATAATCAAAATTCAGATTTAACTGAAAATAAGTATCTTGAGGAAAGTTTATTATTGGCGCGTGAACTAGAAGATCATGCATGCGTATCCAGCGTTCTTGAGACATATGCAACTCAAGAAAGACTTATTGGCAAGTTCTCATCTACCAATAAATATTTAAAACAAAGTCTGGCTGAAGCTCGCCTTTCAGGCAATCAACGTTTGGTTGGGCGCGCTATCTATGGATTAGGGGCGTTGGCTCGTAGTCAACTAGATTATAAAGAAGCAACGAAACTTATCAAAGAAAGTGTGGATATCTTTTGTAATGTCGGAGACCTTATCGCTTGGGCACTCGCGTTAAATTTTCTTGGATTGATGAGTGAGGAACAAGGTGACTGGGAGGCTGCTCAAGGGTATTATGAAAAAGCTTTGGCCCTTGCTAAAGAGACTCATGATCGTTCCCATACTTCTATGTATCTAAATAACATTGGACAAATGAAACTAGGTATGGGTGACCTTAATCAAGCGTTATTGCTGCTAGATCAAGGTCGAGAATTAATTCAGAATACCCCAGATGATGATTTTCTTTCCTATATTTTGTTTAACCTAGGGGAAGTTGCCCGCTTTCAGGGTAATTCAGGTTCAGCAACAGAATTTTATATAAAATCATTGGCACTCCCACAGAGGGAAATTATTAAAGTCCACATGTATTGTGGTCTAGCATATATTGAACGTCTACAAAATCATGTCGCCGAAGCAGGTCAGCACTTATTAAATGCTTTAAATTTATTAAGCAATGAAACCGATCGAAACTTCTATACTTATTCTGTAATTCCTTTTGTTGCATATCTTGCCGTTGATCAGCAGGAGGGACAGTCCATGAGTCAGGAACAAGTCCTTGTGCTGGCGATGGAAGTCTTGCAATAATCAATACTTTCGACAAGTGAGCAGCCGCTCTGCTAGTGCAGGCGGCTTCCGGTTTCGTAGAGATTCGCCGGCAGCTGCAGGGCAGCCACCGGGCTTACATACTCTCCACCGGCGTTCCTTTGGGCGGCTCCCGCCCTAGCTTGTTCGAGGATCAATCTGGCGGCGTGCAGATCCCATTCGTATGCCACTCCGCAGCCGGGGCACGGTCGCTCCCGATCGGACAGAGTCAGCTCGTGGTTGACGAGACCGCAGCGCGGGCACTCGATGATCAACGCTTCGTGCATCCCCACCTGCCTCACCTGACCGCCGTTCCATTCCGCCTTGTATTCCAACTGACGTTTGAATTCACCCCAACCGACATCCGCGCCGCCGTCCCGCTTGTGGTTTTTAAGCAGGTCCGTAGCGCTCAACTTCGCGATCCCGATCAATCCATACGCGCCTGCCAGCTCATGCGAGAGCTTGTGCAGAAAATCCTTGCGCTGGTTGGCCATGCGCTCGCTTTGCCGCGCAAACAACAGGCGGGTCTTCTCGCGCGAAGCGGATCCGCGCAGCTGCCTCGCCATTTTCCTTTGCAGCCGCCCCAGGCGCACCTCGGCCTTTTTCCTGTGACGCGGATTCTCGATCACCCGCCCATCGGACAGGATTGCAAAACTCCCCAGGCTTGGGTCCACGCCGATCTCCGCCTGCTTGCGCGCCGGAACCATGATCTCCACTTCACAAGTGATCGCGGCGAAATACTTTCCGCTGGCGGTCTTTGAAACGGTCACGCCCAGCGCGCGTCCTTGCTGTTCACGGTGCAGCACGGTTTTCAGCTGACCGATCTTGGGCACTCTTATGGATCTGGCTGCGGGGTCAACCACGAAGCGCTGCGGAAAATGGCAGGATTGCACCTTGCTCTTCTTTTTGAAACGCGGATATTTTGCGCGCCCGGCATAGAAGTTTGCAAACGCGCGGTCGAGGTTCTTCAACGCGCTCTGCAATACCTGCGAATCGGCTTCCTTCAACCAGATATGGTCATCCGTTTTCTTCAAGGCGGTCAGCAGTTTTGAAGTTTCTTTATAGCTCAGAATCTTCTTTTCATCCGCTTTGTGTTCGAGGTAATACGCATTGCGGGCCGCCAAAAAATAGTTATAAACAAAGCGCGCGTGTCCGAACTGGACCGACAGCAATTTCTCCTGCCCTGCGCTTGGGTAAATGCGAAACTTGAACGCCTTGTGCACTACCTTCATTTCCATTTGTACATTAAACCAGCGCTGCTGTCTATTCAATAATGCCAAAATGGATATAATTTGTGATACATATGGGAGAGAGCGAAAGCGGACGAGTCAGCTTTGGAAAATGGCTGCGCCAAAAGCGCCGCATTCTTGACCTGACCCAGGAAGCCTTTGCCGACCAGGCCGGCTGTGCGCGCATCACTTTGCGCCGCATCGAAAGCGACGCGCTCAAGCCTTCGAAGGAACTGGCTCTGCTTCTTTTGGAGAAAGCGGGAATCCCACAGCACGAACGCGAAGCCTGGCTGCCCTTTGCCCGCGGACTGGCTGAACCGCCCCTCAAACAAACAATTTCCTCCCCTGCTCCGATTCGCAATAACCTGCCCGCCCTTCTGACCACCTTCATTGGTCGCGAGAAAGAGCAGGCAGATGTTATTCAACTTCTCAATAAGCATCGCCTTGTGACATTGACCGGCTCCGGCGGCGTGGGCAAGACGCGCCTGTCCATTCAAGTGGCTGAAGGTCTAATATCAGCTTATCCCAACGGCATTTGGCTGGTGGAACTTGCCCCGCTGACCGACCCCGCGCTGGTGCCGCAGTCCGTGTGCGCCGTGATGGGCGTCAAACCGGATGGTGATACCTCCGCCCTCGAAGCGCTGACGAATTATTTACGTTCAAAGAAAATTCTTTTGGTGCTGGACAACTGCGAGCATCTGGTGGAAGCCTGCGCGCAGCTATGTAATTCCCTCCTGCGCTCCTGCCCGGACCTGCGCATCCTCGCCAGCAGCCGCGAAGCCCTGGCTATTTACGGTGAGCAGGCCTATCGAGTACCGTCACTCTCTCTCCCAAATTCAAAAAGCATCCTAACCATCATTCAGGAGTCAGAAGCGGTCACGTTGTTCGTGGAACGCGCCCGAGCCTCACAACTTGAATTTGAACTGACCGAATTCAACGCGTCCTTCGTCGCCCAGATCTGCCAGCGCCTCGACGGGATCGCCCTGGCAATCGAACTCGCCGCTTCGCGTGTCAGGACGTTCAAAGTGGAACAGATCGCCGCCCGTTTGGATGATGCCTTTGGGTTATTGACCAGCGGTAACCTCGCAGCGTTACCCCGTCAGCAGACCTTGCGCGCGTTGATCGATTGGAGTTACAACCTGCTTTCTGAGGAAGAAAAAATATTCCTGCGAAAATTATCGGTCTTCATGGGCGGCTGGACTCTTGAAGCCGCGGAAGCGGTCTGCGAAAATAAAGATGCGCTTGAACTGCTTACACACCTCGTTGATAAATCCCTTGTGTCTGTCGACCGCGAACATGGCGATGATGTACGTTATTATTTACTGGAAACAATCCGACAATTTTCGCGTGAGAAGTTGATCGAAAGCAGGGAAGATTATTCCACCTGCGAAAATCACCTGGAATATTTTGTAAAATTAGCGGAGGACAATCAACCCAGAAGAAAGACAGCAGGCCAAAAGTCAGCCTTTCAACAGATGGAGATCGAGTTCGATAATTTTCGTGCAGCGCTGGATTGGTCTTTGGATAAAGAAACGAACAACAAGAATGTTGCAAATGGGTTACGGATTGCCAATGCGCTTGATTGGCAGGATGCTCCCAATGAAGGGCTGAACTGGCTTCAAAAAGGACTGGCATTAATTCCCCGCGGGAATCTCAACGATGACCTGCTACGTGCCAACACCATGACGAACACAGCACCTTTACTAATTAATAGCGGCAAATACACAGCTGCGATCGAACTCCTGAACGAAAGCATCGAACTTTATAAATCCATTCAGCCAACGGATAAACGAGGCTGGGTGAATGCGCTTTTCCTTTTAGCCTGGGCGCACACCGAGTTTGATTTCACCCGGGCGCGCTCCTATGGACAAGAGAGTGTGGCCATGGCGCGCGAACTAGGGGAGGCGGGAAAATGGGAGCTCGCCCTGGCGCTTTATTGGGAGGGATGCGTTGCGCTCAGGCAGAGAGAATATGAAAATGCGAAATCCCTGGTCCAGGAGGGTCTTTCCATTTTCCGTGAATTTGGAGACAACATCAGCATTGCAGACACGCTTCATGCACTGGGACAGCTCGAATCAACTGTGGAGAATTATGAGGCAGCGATTAAGTATTACCATCAGGCAAGGGAGATTAAATTAGATTACGGGCTGAAGAAAAGCGCGATGTTCGTTCTCAATGATATGTCCACCTCCGAGCGCAGGCTTGGCAATTACGCAACCGCACGGGTGCAAATAGAGGAATGCATTAGTCAAATTCGCGACAATGGCACTCAATATCATTTATCAGGTTCTCTTTGGCAGCTTGGAGATGTACTGATCGACCTCAATGAAATAGAGCAATCCACCATCCACTTGCGCGAAAGCCTTCAGATCTCACAAAGTTTTCCCCAATCCCGTTATAAAGGCTTTTGCCTGTTTTCATTGATAAAATCCGTCAAGCTTCAAGGCAAGGTCAGGGACGCTGCGTTTTTGTTGGGGGCAATGGAGGTGGAAACGAGCAAGGATTTTTGGCAATTTACCGTATACCGAAAGGCGGAATTTGATCGCACCTATGAAGAGGTCAAAACTGCATTGGGTGCATCTGTCTTTGACAAGATCCATGCTGAAGGCAAAGCCATGACACTTGATCAGGGTGTGGCTTATGCTTTGGAAATAAGCAAGTAGAAACTTCCATATACAGTCACAATTGATAGCGAGTCATTGAAACAAATTCTGTTGTTGCGGCAGAAAAGTGATCAGCGTTCGTTCTTGTGCTCCTTAATTGTCTTCCAAGCAAAGCATCTCCTCAAGCAAAGATTCCCATCCACTTGGGTCTTGATTGAAGGGAAAGCCGATTCAACCCGGGGAGGGACGATTATGCGACATGGATTGATATGTCGCAGTGGTCCAATAATGGCTGTGCAAAGGTGTGTTTGGCGGGATGACACGGTTCTCAATTCAGAGTTTTGCCATTTCACCTTTGACCAAGGAATAAAGTCATAGCCTTAATTCCTAATGTTTTTGAACATTCTGACGATACTTAAGTTATGGCAATCAATGGTATTAACTCAATGGAAAGTTCGCTGGCATTAATGGCTAGTGCCATGCAAAGCGTACGCATTCCACAGGAAATTGGGTTCAGTGTATTGAAGCAAATCATGGATACTCAGGCGGATCAGGCTCAGGCATTGCTTCAAATGATCAACAGTGGACCCAGCCCAACCGTGGATGGAACCGGACAAATAGTCAATATTGGGGCGTAACAAGTCTGCAGCGGTTTTTTTATCCAAACTATATATTCAGGGCTAGCTACTTAACAGATAAGTTATTATTCAAAAAGGTCTGTCCTTTCGCGTACCTGCTTGTCTTTCATACAACCTGGGTTTCGCCCTGGCAGCCCGTCTGATTCGTGAATTGGGAGCCGTCACAGCGAGAGATCAGGGTGGTAATCCGCTAAGTCCGCGACCAGAATTGCGTCAATTTCTCTTTCATCTCGTCGGAACTTTGCACGACTTGAACACTTCGCCAGTGTGAAGGAAATAGGTGGCGGTAACGCGCATGGGTAAAACGGTCATCGATCAACACAATGATCCCCCGATCCGTCTCTGTGCGAATTACCCGACCCGTTGCCTGCTGCACGCGGTTGAAACCTGGATATTGGTAGGCATAGGCGAAACCACTTCCAGACTGACGGTCAAAATACTCTTTGATCAAGTCTCTTTCCAAACCCAGTTGCGGTATGCCCACCCCGACAACCACGACACCGATCAACCGCTCGCCCACCAAATCGATCCCTTCACCAAAGATGCCGCCCATGACGGCAAGTCCAACCAGGGTTTCCTGATTACCCGCCGAAAACCTGGCTAAAAAGACATCGCGATCCGCTTCTGTCATGGCTCGATCCTGAACAAGAAGCTGCTTTTCAAACAGCCTTTCCTTGAGCCGTTCAAGCACAGAATCAAGATATGCGTAGGATGGGAAGTACACCAGATAATTTCCCACGTGCGTTTTGCAGATCGTTTCAATTGCCGCGGCGATCGCGTCATAGGAATCAGCCCGCTGCGCATATTTGGTGGATATCTGGTTGTGGATCAGCAAACAGACATTTTCCAGCGGGAAGGGGGATTGAAAGATTCGCCAGGGGTGATCCTTATCGCCGGTCAAGAGCTTCATGAAGTAATCGATCGGCAGCAATGTCGCCGAAAAAAAGACAGTCGATTTACTGCGCTCCAGCGGGACAGCCAGCATGGGAGCTGGATCCAGGCAGAATAATTTTGCTCTAAGATCGGCCTGCCCCAATCGTTCAAAGTAAGAAACGTAGAACGTATCGAAATATTCGGAAGTACGGAGATAGTTACTGCACAGGAAATAGAACTCCAATAATTCCTGTCTGAACTCTGTGGGAAGATTTAAAGCCAGCCAGTCTTCCGCCTTCTGGCTGAAATCCCGAACTGCCTTGATCAGCTTTTCAGGCGGCTCGTATTCAATCAGCGCATCCTTTTCCTCCGCCTGACAGGCCTTACGTATCTCCAGCAATATCTTATTGATCACGCTCAGCTTTTTTGCCAGCGCAGGCAAATGCGGTTTCAGTGTGCGATGCAGATCCAGCACTGTCCTTTTATCGAGTTCAGCCGAATACATCGCTCTGGCTCGATCCGGCAGGTTATGCGCCTCATCGACGAGAAAGATATAAGGCTCTGTGCTGAAGTCAAAAAAGCGATGAAGATAAACGCGCGGATCGAACACATAGTTGTAATCACAGATAATGCAATCCACCCACAACGCCAGATCCAGTGAAAACTCGAAAGGGCAGATCTGATACTGGCGGGCGATCTCCTCGATCACAGGGCGGGTAAAAGATTGATGATGGTCCATTTGACCCAGTGCCTGCTTCACCTTATCAAAATACCCACGGGCAAATACGCATACTTGCGGGTCGCAATTAACGGGCGGACAAAAACAGATCTTCTCCTTGGCCGTCAGGGTCACGCTTCTGAATTGAAGGTTAGCCTGCCGCATGTCATCCAGAGCCTTTTCCGCCACCAGACGACCAGGGGTTTTCGCCGTCAGATAAAAGATTCTGGCAGCCAGTCCCTGCCCCAGTGCCTTAACCGCAGGGAAAAGAGCTGCGATGGTTTTCCCGACCCCTGTCGGCGATTGCACGTACAGACGGTCATTGGCTCGAATGGCTTTGTAGACCGCCACGGCCATATCCCGCTGACCTGGACGATAATTATCATAGGGGAATTCGAGTTGTTGAATCGATTGGTCGCGCCGGACCTGCCATGCGCTGATCTTTCGAAACCAGTCCAGGTAGGCAGTGATCAAGTCTCGGAAAAAAACCTCCAGCTCAGCCAGCGACAAATAGCGCTCAAAAGTTTTCTCTTTTTTACTGTCGAGATGGTAATACGTCAGATGAATGCGCACCCCGCTCAAGGCATGTTGTCGGGCATACATATAGGCATAACACTGTGCCTGTGCCCAATGCAGTCGATTGTGGTCCTCATTAACCAGATCCAGGCTCAGCGTGGTTGTTTTGATCTCCTCGATGATGACTGGTTCCTCGCTGGCGTACAGTCCGTCGATCCGGCCGCGCACTTCCATCGGCGGGTCAACGCCTTCAACCCGATAGCCAATTTCCACTTCGGATTGATAGCCGGCTGGACGGGAACGCTGCACCTGTTTATGACCTTGCGTGCCGGCCTGGGCACGATCACGCTTTTGAAACCCTCCAACCGTCAAGTCGCCCGCCTGTAAAACAAATTCCACCAGGCTGCGGACGGAGACAAAGTAAGGTTGATCATTTTTGATCTGGGTAACGGATTCGGTCTGCATTTTGTCCTAAGATTCTAGCATGGGTTCGGCAGAAAATATGTTTTTTGATTCTGGTACAAGCCAGTTCACACAACCAGATGTGCTGATCCTGAACCTGCCCTGCCTGTTGTTTCTCTCTCACTTTCACCTACACAAAATATCCGACACGGTTTCAAATTACCAACCAACACTTGTGGACAAACCGCACTTGCATTTCAGGTGTATTTTCACAAACAAGACAGTTAATGCAATTAAGCATATAATAAACAAAAGTGAATTGCCCACAAACTAAAACCTGACCCCTTTCCGGGAATGACCACCCTCTTACTCCCCCTGCTCTTCTGAATTGTCAACTACTGATTGTGACTATACCATTAGACTCTTAGGCGCTGCAGTCAAATTATCAAACCGAAAAATGGAGTTCGCCATGCTTGAACATGTCAATCTCGATCTGGTTTTAGGACAAGAGGAGTATAAAAAACGATTAAGACCGTTGCAACAACGCCTCTATGAATTGGAACATGCGGTTTTCGACGCAAAGATTCCAGTCATCATTCTTTTCGAAGGCTGGGCAGCGACTGGTAAAGGACGTCTGATCAGTTTGCTCGCAGAGCGATTGGACCCGCGCGGCTTTCGCGTTGTCCCGATCACGCCACCGCGCACTGCGGAGTTGCGTTATCCGTGGATGTCGCGTTTTTGGCTCAAGATCCCTGCACGCGGGCAGATGGTCGCATTCGATACATCGTGGTATCGCAGGGTATTGATCGATCGCCTGAATAAAACGATCAACAAAGATGAGTTACGCGCCGCGTACCACGATATCGCCGAATTCGAAGAGATGCTATCTGCAGATGGAGCAGTGATATTAAAATTCTGGCTGCACATCAGCGAAGCGGATCAACAGAAGCGAATTAAGAAATTACGTAAAGACAAGTTGACAGCATGGCAAGTGGGAGAGGAAGATCTGCTGCAAAACAAGCGCTATGAAAAATATGCAGGCTTTGTCGAAGATATGATCGCGCGCACCGATTCGCCTCACGCGCCCTGGACCATCGTCGAAGCAACTGATCGGTATTACATGCGCGTCAAGGTCTTTGAAACGATCATCGCATCACTTGAAGCGCGCCTGGGGCTGCCCTCATCAACAGGGGCGAAAGCCAAACGCCCCCGTGCAACAAAGGAAATGAAAGGAGCCGTCAATGCTTGAGCGACTTGATCTTACACTGGCAACTGAGCACAATGAATACGATAAGCAGCTCAAGGCCTTGCAGGCAGAGCTGCATGAAATGGCGTTTCAAGTCTACGCACAGAAGCGGCCCGTGGTGATCGTCTTTGAAGGCATGGATGCCTCGGGCAAGGGAGGCACGATCAAGCGCCTGACAGAACGAATCGATCCGCGCGGTTATGTGGTCTGGCCGATCTCCGCACCGTCGGGTGAGGATAAAGAGCGTCATTACCTATATCGATTTTGGAGGCGGTTGCCCGAGCAGGGGCAGATCGCCATATTCGACCGCTCATGGTATGGGCGTGTATTAGTTGAACGCCTGGAGGGATATTGCACTGAAGCGGATTGGCGGCGCGCCTATAGCGAAATCAATCAGTTCGAGCGTCAACTCACGGATTTTGGTACAGTCATCTTTAAATTTTGGATGCACATCAGCAAACAGGAGCAACTGCGCCGCTTCCGGGAACGCGTGCGGACAAATTACAAGACATGGAAAATCACAGATGAGGATTGGCGGAATCGTGGTAAATGGGAGGATTACATCACTGCTGCAGAAGAGATGTTGCTGAAAACAAGCACCCCCGATTCTCCCTGGACGCTGGTGGAGGCTAACGATAAATATTTTGCACGCATCAAGACCTTGCGTACAGTTGCAGAGAAATTGCGGCAAGAGCTCAAGTAAAAAAAACTGGCACATTACTTTTCTTGGGTCAAAAAATGCCATACCCACCTTCTTAACTATTTTGCCAATGACATGTTACTTTTTGGAATTCATTAATGAATTCATTTTTCTTGCGCTTTGAACTTTCCAGAAAGTTTCACGATAAGACATTTTAAAGACCTAATTCAAGGATATAAAGAAACCCTTTCTATTGACCAGAGCAACCTCTTAACATACAATCCTGCCAATTTATCCAAGACCTCCGGGAGAAAAAAACATGCCTGAAAATAACTACCTCCAAGCCATCGTTGAAGCTGTGATTGAAGGGGAAGAAGATGATGCCGCCGAAGCAACACGCTCCGCGGTTGAGGCAAACATAGATGCGTTGGAAATCTTAAACGAAGGCTTGATGACCGGGGCAGAAGAGGTTGGCAAGCGCTTTGAAAACGGCGAGTATTTCCTGCCTGAACTCATGCTTGCCGGCCGTGCGCTCAAGGCTTCGATGGAAGTGGTCAAGCCGGCTCTGTTGAAAAAATATGAAGGGACGGAAAACAAGGTAAAAGCAAAAGTGATTTCAGCCACCGTACAAACAGATATTCATGACATCGGCAAGAACATTGTTTCATCCATGTTAACTGCCGCAGGTTATGAGGTTACAGATATGGGAGTGGACGTTCCTGTAAAATCCATAATTGATAAAGCCGAAGAAATAGGCGCGCAGGTGATCTGCCTGTCCGCATTGCTTACCACCTCAATGCCCTTTATGAAGGATGTGATCGAGATCCTCAAAGCACGCGGCATTCGCGAAAAATATATCGTGCTGGTCGGCGGCGCATCTGTGAATGAAACCTGGTCCAAACATATCGGCGCGGATGGCACAGCGCGCAACGCGGCGGATGCTGTCAAAGTAGTGCATACGCTGATCAGCGCATAAAAAATATCGGAGCCAACATGTTAAATTATCTTGAAATCCTTGACCGCGCAAATACGGGTCCGTACCTGGCTGAAGAGAATTGGGATCTTGAAAAAGTGGCAATGACCGCCAAACGGCTGGTCAAGAAATACAAGCTTGAATGGAACAAAGAAGAACTTGTAACTGATGACGCCGCCCTGTCAGAAGCTATTTTCAACGCAGGCTATGAACTCGCGGTCACACTTGGCTCTTACAGCCGTACCACCGAGCGTGTGATCGAGATCTCCCAGGACGAAATTGACATGGGCATCCGCAACATGCCTCAAAACGTGGTCATGGGCGAAGGAAAAGATGTACGCAATTTGTACGCTCGCCGCCTGAAGGATGAGCGGGCTCCATTATTCTTTGGCGGTTCCCCAGGGACGCCCATACCTGAAAGATTTTTTCAGGCAAATGTCATGTCTTATATGCAGGAGCCATTGATCGACCTTGCCACCTGCGGCACACTCGTGGAAGTCGACGGACGCGAAGTCCGCACGGGCAACCCGATCGAGATCGTCTCCACGCGGCGCGAATTGCAATATATGCGTCAGGGGCTCAAGCGCGTTGGACGTGCCGGGATGGGCATGCTGGCCGCGCAAAGCTCGGTCTCTGAACTCGGCGACCTTGCTGCGGCGCACCCAGATTATCTGCGCCCTTGTGATTCACATCTTGTGCCCATGCTGAACGAACTCAAGATGGATCACCGCAACATTTCGCGCGCAGTCAATTCGCTGGAATACGGCATGGTGAATGCATCTCTGCCGTGCGTCATTGTCGGCGGACTTGGCGGCGGTCCTGCCGGGTTCGGCGGTGGTCAATGTCGCTTCCTATTTGATCGCGAACATCACCTGCCTTGCGGATTATCACATCCTGCACCCCATTCACATGCGCCACATCGCGACTTCCACCCGCGATGTGCTTTGGGTGATCAATGCGACCGGGCAGGCCTTTGCCCGTCATGCACCAACCGTTATCGTCGCGGATATTTATCCGAAGTCCGGTGCCGGCACGAAGGAACTGCTCTATGAAACCGCAGCCAATGCCATCGTCAACTCTGTAAGCGGATGCCATCTTGAAGGCTGCGGTTCCGCGGACGGCAATGCACCCAATTGTTCCGGGCTGGAAGCGCGCCTCATGGCAGAAGTCGCCCTGGCGGTACATAATATGAAGATGGGGCTGAAGGATGCCAATGAATTTGTTCTCAAACTTTTACCAAAATACGAACATGTCTTTACGCAGGACGGAAATCCGGGCAAGCCGTTCGATGAGGTATATGACCTGCAAAAAATACAGCCGTTGGACTTCTGGCAAAAGATGTATGAGGAAGTCAAAACTGAATTGAAAGAGATGGGTTTAAAGGTATAAACCGGATCGGGTATATCAGAGCGGACACGCTCTGTAGAAACCAAATTTCAAGGAGGAAGACCTAATGACTCTACCGCTTATGATCGTTGTAAATATTTTGATCGTCGCCGTGCTTGGATTGCTGGCGAAGTATGTGAAGGTCGGCTCCGCAGAAACTACTGCGGGCGGATTTAACTTCAATTACAGTACTTCCGACCTAATCATCCTGGCCGTGATCGGCGCGATCGCCGGTGTTGTGAACACAGGCACCGGCATTGTTTGGAACGCCGCCAACGCCGCCGGCGGACCGCTGGCAGGCGCGGCCCTGCAGGGCGTGTTCATGTGGGCATACCTATTGGCATTTTTCCTCGTCCGCAAGCCCGGCAGCATGTTGATCATCGGCCTGATCGAGACAACGATGGAAGCCTTGCTCGGAAACCCCTCTGGCATTTCCACCATTGGCTGGGGCATTACCCAGGGTCTTGGCGCAGAAGCGGTCATGGCATTTGTTGTGTATGGGAATTTTGGCTGGTGGGCATTTGCTCTGGCTGGCGCCGCCGCTTCACAATTCGGCACAATTTGGACTGCATTCCTCTTCGGTTGGGATTCCACGCCTGAGATCGTCAGCGCCTACTGGACAGCCACACCGATCAATCTGATATCTGGTTTTATCTTCTCCGGGCTGCTCGGCTGGTGGCTTGGTAAGACGGTTGAAAAGACCGGGTTGCTGCGCACGACCCGCAAAAAATAATTCATATCCTCTATATAGTGGAGTTGGAGCGCTCGCTCCAACTCCATTTATTAAAATTCCAAAAAGAAAAAAATTGACAAACCCAACATCCCCATCATCCGCTTCCACTGACCCAATTATCAGTCTAAGCGGCCTGACCTACCATCATTACGGAAAGACCGCCCCAGCGCTGACCAATATCAATGTCACGATCGAACGCGGTTCATTTACGCTGCTTGTCGGGCCATCAGGCTCGGGCAAGTCCACACTATGCATGCTGCTCAATGGAATTATTCCGCATATCCTCGGGGGCGAATTGGAAGGCAAAGTAATAGTAGATGGACAGGATGTGTCCCAGTCCAAAGTGCAAAACATGGCACACTCAGTCGGGTTGCTTTTTCAGGACCCTGAGTGGATGTTCGCGACCCTGCAAGTGGAAGATGAAGTGGCTTTCGGCCCGGAAAACCTGCGGCAACCAGCGCAAGAGATTACCGCGCAAGTGACCAGATCACTTGAGTATGTCGGCATGAACCACTTAAGAAAGAATCTGGTCTGGGCGCTTTCGGGCGGTCAGATCCAAAAACTTGGATTGGCGGCTGTGCTGGCAATGGCACCAGAGATCATCGTTTTGGATGAACCCACTGCCAACCTTGACCCGGCCACAACACACGCAGTGCATGAGTTGATCCTGCGCCTGCGCGGAGAAGGCAGGACGATCATTCTTGTCACCAAGGATCTGGATGAGTTCATGGCCCAGGCTGACCACATGATCTTGCTGTCAGAAGGTTGTGTTCTTGCCCAAGGCACACCGCGCAGTGTCATCACCGAACATGGCAGCATCATGCTTGACCTCGGGGTTTGGCTGCCCGACCCGACCGAGATCGGACTGCGATTAAAACAACAGGGCTTTTTGAAAAACAAATCCATACCGATCACGGTTGCAGAAGCAGTGGCTGTATTGCAGGATATCCGCTTCAAGGAAAATCCGCCTGTCCAAAAAGAACCAGTCATTGGTGAAACACTTATTCACGCTGAAAATGTTCAATTCGGATACACACGCAAGACAAAGACCCTGCGCGGCGTTTCATTTGACATCCGCCAGGGTGAGATCGTCGCGATCGTCGGACAGAACGGAGCAGGCAAAAGCACACTCAGCAAAATGCTGGTAGGCCTGCTTAAACCATCCAGCGGAAACCTGACCATGTTCGGACGGAAAGCCTCTCAGTGGAATGTGCAGGACTTAGCCAATGATGTTGCCCTCGTTTTTCAGAATCCTGAACACCAATTCCTGTGCGACACCGTCCATGAAGAACTTGCATACAGCCTGCTGGCACAGGGTATCTCAGATCCTGAAGAAGTTGGGAAACGCGTCAAAGCCATGCTGGAGCGGTTGAACATTACCGACTCGGCTGAAACTCATCCATTCTCCTTGAGCGCGGGCTCGAAACGTCGGCTCGGAGTGGCGACCATGCTTGTCGGCGGCCGAGCAAGATTATTGATCGTGGATGAGCCGACCTATGGGCAGGATCGGCGACTGACGGAAAGGTTGATGGAGCTGATCAATAATCTGCGCGCTGAAGGGATCACCGTCATCATGATCACGCACGATATGCGCCTCGTGGACGCCTATGTGGACCGCGCGATCGTCATGGCAAATGGGGAAAAGATCTTTGATGGTCCGCCCAGAGAATTGTTTCAATCTCCTGATATTGTGGAACGCGCCTCCCTGCGTATCACGGCGTTGCGGCGTATCGTGGACGGTTTACGCGCCGCCGGAACACAGGTACCAGGGGGATTAAATATCGTTGATTCTTTTGTCGCGGCGGTCGATTACGTATGAGCGAAAATACACTTCAATACATTGATAACAACTCAATTGTTCACCGTGCCGACGCATTGAGCAAACTGGCGTGGGTACTGATCGTGGTCATATTCACATTTCAATTCCAGTCTGCGGCAGCACGCGGGATAATGCTTGCCAGCCTGCTGATCCTTGCGATCGTTTTTGCGCGTGTTCCCCTCGCAGCCATCCTGCGCGCCTCTCCTTTGATCTTCGGGGTCGCGTTACTGCTCGGGATATTCCACCTGCTCATCACACCCGGAGAAACAATCCTCTTCAGCTTCGGTCCATTAACGGCCACACAGGAAGGATTGACCAAAGGATTGGAATTCTTCTTCCGCCTGGCGATCATGGTCATGGCGTCATTTATGCTGATCTGGACCACGGACATTCGCGAACTGATGGTTGGGCTGGTTCACCTGGGCATTCCCTACCGCTACGCGTTCGCGGTTTTCATGGCGCTGCGCTTCCTTCCGATCGTCCAACAGGAAGTGGATGCTGTCAAAGCAGCCCACGCCATTCGCGGGCGCGCTTCGAGCTCCCCTATTCGCCATCGTTTTCGCTTATGGCAGCGTTATTTATTCACGGTGATCGTGAACGGGTTGCGTAAAGCAGAGAGCACCGCGCTGGCAATTGAGTCACGCGGTTTCGGCGCTTATCCCGACCGCACCTATGTAAAAGAGTTCCGCTGGACAGCCACTGGAATCCTGCTCATGCTGCTATTCTTAAGTCTGGGAATATTTCTTGTGTTTTGGGAACGACAGGGGATTTAAGGCTACCCAAGTTCTATTTAATAAATATTGGATTAAGGTCGGGGGGATCACCCCGTTAGAAACCGACAAGACCCTGCCATTCAAGCCATCCCCGCACTCTTCTTTGCCCAGAAAATTTTCCTTGAAGAGCGAAACTCTTTTCATGGCTCAATTGGAATCCATGGGAATTCCGACGCTGGAAGGAATCGTTGCCATGCCATTGGATCATGCTGAGGACCACACAGGTTTTGTAAAGAAATTACTCAGTGAATTACCAGCTGGGATCATATACCTTATTTTGCATCCATCGATTGACACACCCGAACTGCGCGCCATTTGTCCCGACTGGACTGCGCGTGTTGCAAATTACAACGCGTTCATGAGTGACGAGTTGAAGAAATTTATTGAATCTGAAAATATTAAGCTGATCGGGTATCGCCAAATTAGAAATGCCATGAAGAATTGAAATGATGAAGTGGTGTTGATGTCTGTGCGCAAGCGCTAAGGCCGAAGGAATCATAATCATGTGGAGACTTCATGAAATATTTTCTCGGAATAGATGTCGGCTCCTCCAAAACGCATGTTCTCATTGTAAAGGAAACAGGCGCATGTATCGGGTTTGGCAAGGCATGGGGCGGCAATCATCAAGGCGTTGGTTATGATGGGCTGAGAGAGTCTTGAAAGAATCATTTGGGACTTCGACAGTTATGCCGTCCGCGAAAACATAATTCGTACGGCAAAAGAAATCGTGAAATAATCCCCCCTTATCCCAAGTAAATCAAAAACGGAGTAATCAAGCAGCGGTTTGGTTACTCCGTTTTTTTCCAGAAGATATTGCCTGGAGCTATAAGCTGTGCACGTCTTGAACCAAGATGAGCCCATGTTACATACTCCTTCTGCTGAAGAGGCTGCGAAGCAACGAACAATTATGAATTGTTCCAATATACAGCGCATAATAATATGACAATTGTCACATTCTATTTTCTGAATATGTTGCTATAATATATTCATGTCAACGAATATAAAGAAACAATCCCTCCCGCATATTTCCGAAAAAATAGCCATCCCACTGGTCGCAATGGCTTCACCGCAACGCATCGCCATCTTATTAGCTATCGGCGCCGGCGAAGCCTGTGTCTGCCACCTCGAAACTGCGCTTGGCTGGCGTCAGGCTTACATATCCCAACATCTAATGGCGCTGCGCAAGGCGAATATTTTGCAAGACAGACGTGAAGGCCGCTATATTTTCTATCGATTGAAAAATAACAGCTACCTAGACCTGATCACTGCCGCCGCCCGCCTGAGCGGACTCTCTGCTGAATCAATGTCCTCGCTCATCAACATCCAATTTCATCCGTCTTGTGAATGCCCGCAATGTGTACCTGTGCTTATCCCAGCATCGAGTCTATAACCCATGACAACGCTTACCCCCGCCCCACTCCCTCATACGAATAAACATTTGTTCCCCATACTCGCCATCGCTACATTGACATGGCTTATTGCCTACAATGTCATTCAACCTCTTGCGGACTGGATATCCTACTCTGCGCTCGGTCTTGCGCGAGATTCACGTTTTGGTGAATCCCTAGCCTTCTTCCTCTATGACGTTCCAAAGATATTGCTTCTGCTTTCGGGCATGGTCTTTGCCATCTCCATCATCCGCACCTTCTTCAGCCCCGAGAAGACTCGTGCCATGCTTGGCGGAAAACGTGAAGGTGTTGGGAATGTCTTCGCTGCCCTGCTTGGCATTGTCACGCCTTTTTGTTCCTGCTCCGCGGTGCCGCTCTTCATCGGCTTTGTGGAATCAGGCATCCCGCTCGGTGTGACGTTTTCTTTTCTTATCGCAGCCCCCACGATCAACGAAGTGGCTGTCATTATGTTGTTTGGTTTGTTCGGTTGGAAAGTCGCCGCACTTTACGTCACATCTGGCCTGGTCATTGCCATTCTGGCCGGCATGGTGATCGGCAGATTAAAGATGGAGCGCTATGTGGAAGACTTTGTCTGGCAGATCAAAAGCGGGGCAGGGCAGGCCTTGGATGAAAAATTGACCTGGAACGAGCGCATTGAACGTGCCTGGGAGTCTGTCAAAGAGATCGTTGGCAAGGTCTGGCTGTATGTTGTCGTTGGTATTGCCGTCGGAGCAGGGATTCATGGTTATATGCCCGAGAGTGCCTTGGTAGGGATCATGGGCAAGGAAGCCTGGTGGTCTGTCCCTGCGGCGGTTCTACTTGGCATTCCGCTTTATTCCAACGCGGCGGGAATCATCCCTATAGTGAGCGCGTTGATGGAAAAAGGCGCATCGCTCGGAACGGTGCTGGCTTTCATGATGGCTGTCGTTGGGCTAAGCCTACCAGAGACGATCATCCTGCGCCGCGTGCTCAAACCGCAGTTGATCGCCGTGTTCATCGGCATCATTGCCATCGCGATCATTTTCACGGGCTATCTTTTCAATATTATTTTGTAACAGGAGAAAATATGTTAACCATCAAAGTTCTTGGCTCGGGCTGTGCCAACTGCAAACGCGTTGAGCAGATCGTGCATAAAGTTGTGGAAGAAATGACCTTACAAGCCGAGGTCATCAAAGTGACTGAATACCCGGAGATCATGAAATACAACGTCATGTCCACTCCCGGACTGGTAATCAATGAAAAGATTGTTTCCACAGGCCGAATTCCAACGCCTGCCGAAGTGGCGGCCTGGCTGGCAAACGCCATGGAAAAAGCATAAACCCTGCACAAAACACGGAGCGTTACCTGCATGGCCAAAATACAATACGCACAGGTTGATGAACATGGAAGGATCGTTCTACCATCTCATCTTGCCGGCGAGTTGGGCATTACCCCTGGCGATGAAGTAAGGGTAGAGCCAAATGGTCACGGCTTGCACATCCACACCTCTATCATGAGCCTCAAACGGGTGTATGTGGAGGTAACCAATAAATGTAACCTGAATTGCTGCACCTGCATACGCAACGTTTGGGATGTCAAATATGGGCGCATGTCTGATGAAACTTTTAAGCACATCCTTTTGAGCTTTCAAAGCCAGCCGAATAAACCTGAATTATTCCTGGGCGGCTATGGTGAACCGCTTTCTCATCCCCATATTCTCGAAATGATAAGCCAAGCCAAAGGTCTTGGCCACCGTGTCTCGTTAATTAGCAACGGGATCCTATTAACTGAACAAGTTATCCGCAAATTGATCGACCTCAAGCTGGATATGCTCTGGGTTTCACTGGATGGCGCCTCGCCAGAGTGTTATGTCGACGTCCGTTTGGGAGATGCCCTGCCGACTGTTATCGAAAATCTGAAGCAACTTCAATTGCAAAGGTATCAGACCTTTGGCGCTTCCAGTTGGGCGGGATACCCGAAGCTTGGGATAGCCTTTGTCGCCATGCAGCGCAATATCCATGATCTGAATGCAGTCGTTCGATTGGGAAGCAGGCTTGGCGCTGTGGAATTTTCCATCAGTAATGTACTGGCTCACACCACCGAATTACTCAAAGAGAATTTGTACATGCATTCCATGAGCATGGCTGTCGGACAGGAGATCAGACCCTTGGTTCACATGCCGCTGATGAACATTCAACCTCAGACGATCAAAGCCTTGTCAGATGTGCAGAAAGACATGAACCGGCTCGAACTCGCTGGCAGTCTCTTGAACCAAAATACAGACCAATGTCCCTTTGTTGAGCGTGGAAGCCTGGCAGTTCGCTGGGATGGCAAAGTGAGTCCGTGCCTGCCATTACTTTACACGCACACGCATTTTCTGGATGATCGGGTACGCACATCGAAAGAATATTTTGTAGGCGATATCCAAGAGCCAGACCTGCTGCGCATCTGGAATAAAAGCGATTACAAAGACTTGAGGAAGCGAATACAGGATTTTGATTTTTCACCCTGCGCATTTTGTAACAGCTGTGAAATGGCGAATGAAAATATGGAAGATTGCTTTGGCAATATCCAGCCGACATGCGGCGGCTGCCTATGGGCGCGCGGGTTGATCCGCTGCCCGTAGTATTCATCTCCTTAACAAGACGATAACAATTAACATTTTATGGGTGTGATACAACTTTAGAAAAATTGTACGGAAGTAGTCATGAAAAATATTTTATTTTTATGCACAGGGAATTCCTGCCGTTCGCAATTGGCAGAGGCGATCGTCAATGCGCGGATGGGTGAGAGTTGGCATGCCGTCAGCGCAGGGACAAAGCCTGCGGGCTACGTCCATGAAAAGGCGCTGGCAGCTCTATCAGAGATCGGGATACAACACACGGGTAGGTCGAAGCGCGCAGACGAATTTCAAGGTGTGGACTTTGACCTCGTCGTGACGGTTTGTGATTCGGCGGCTGAAGAATGTCCCATTTGGCTTGGAAAAGGAAAGCGCGTTCACCATAGTTTCCCTGACCCTGCCCTCACCGATAACATGGATGACTTTCGCAAGGTGCGTGATGACATTGAAATTGAAATCACCAAACTGCTCAAGCAGATTGGGTAATAATTTTTAATCTGGAGGTTCTTTATGTCTGAAGCTACAGCAACACAAAGCCTGAGTAAAAAGCTCTCGTTCCTTGACCGCTACCTGACATTGTGGATTTTCCTGGCGATGGCAGTGGGCGTGGGAATTGGCTTCTTGTTTCCCGACGGAGTCCAGACTTTCAATACCGCAGTCTCAGTGGGGACAACCAACATCCCGATTGCGATCGGGCTGGTCTTGATGATGTACCCGCCCTTTACCAAAGTAAAGTACGAGGAATTGGGCGATGTTTTCCGCAATAAAAAAGTGTTGACGCTCTCTCTCATCCAGAACTGGATCATTGGTCCGATCTTAATGTTTGCTCTAGCCGTCATTTTCCTGCGCGGCTATCCTGACTACATTGCAGGTCTGATCATGATTGGTTTGGCGCGCTGTATTGCCATGGTGATCGTATGGAATGAACTGGCGCGCGGCGATACCGAATATGCCGCAGGACTTGTGGCATTCAACAGTATTTTTCAAGTGTTGTTCTATAGCGTATACGCCTATATCTTTCTGACGGTTTTACCCACCTGGTTTGGCTTAAGCGGCGTGGTGGTGAATATCACGATGGGACAGATCGCTGAGAGCGTTTTTATTTATCTAGGTATTCCGTTTCTCGCTGGCTTCCTGACCCGCTTCATATTGGTGCGGATGAAGGGCAGAGAGTGGTATCAAAAGGAATTCATTCCCAGAGTCAGTCCGATGACCCTGATCGCCCTGCTGTTCACGATCGTGGTGATGTTCTCCCTCAAGGGTAATTTGATCGTGCAAATCCCAATGGATGTAGTACGGATCGCCATCCCGCTTCTGATCTATTTCGTGGTCATGTTCCTGGTTTCATTCTGGATGGGACGCCGTCTGGGTGCGAATTATGCGCAGACCACAACACTGTCGTTCACAGCCGCCAGCAATAACTTTGAACTTGCGATCGCTGTGGCGGTGGCGGTCTTCGGCATTAATAGCGGCGCGGCGTTCGCAGCGGTCATTGGTCCGCTGGTGGAAGTACCAGTGATGATCGGACTGGTGAACGTGGCGTTCTTTTTCCAGAAAAAATATTACGACGGATCGATTTCGTCCAACCCCGCAATGCTTGCCGCTGCGGCAGAAGCCTGCCCGCCAGACCAGAAACTCGTAAAATAAAATATGCATCCCGAAGGTTGAAATAACCTTCGGGATGCTCAATGAATTCGGCATGCCTGCCGCTTAGTGGTTTGCAGCGTATCAATAAAATCCTTAACAATGCAGGTACTTCCCGCTCATATATCCGCATGTTTCAATATTCAAGTCTTCAACGACTACAAACTAGTGTATACTAATTTTAGTAAGCTATACCGCTTACGGTTGGAAGACTCATTTCTGCCAGGTGCGTTACAAAACCCTCGTATAGTAACATTCCGCGGCCCCCTGTAATTTCACTCGCATACGCGAGATGACCCCTCCCATACCCCAATCACATTATTAATATCAGCCATGGCGCACTTGCTTAAGGATGTAAAGCCTTAAGCTGAATGTGTTTGGCACTATGAAAGAATCGAAGGGATGACCTATGTTCGATACTATTCTCGCCCCACTGGATGGTTCCCAACTGGCTGACTGCGTTTTACCGCACGTTATAGCCATAGCCCATTCTTTTGACTCAGAGGTTACGCTGCTTCGCATGTTGGAAAAGACTCAGGCAGGCACGTCTGCGCAATTATTCGATCTGGTTAACTGGCAGATCAACAAAACACGGGCAACCCTCTATCTGGAAAAAATTAAAGCGCGGTTTCAACGAGAAAAGACTCGAGCGCAGACTGCTGTCATTGAGGGATTGGTCGCAGACGGGATCACAGAATACGCCCACAGTCATGGGATTAAGCTGATCGTGTTGAGCAGTCACGGGCGGAATGGTTTGACCCGTTGGGGAATCAGCAGTATTACACAAAAGATCATCATGAGCGCACAAACCTCATTGCTCATTGTTCGGGCACATCAAGATGGGATCCACTCTGACGAATTATCAGAAAGACTGTTGTATAAGCGCATCCTGGTTCCATTGGATGGCTCGCAGCGCGCGGAAAATGTTTTGCCGATCGTTACACAATTAGCGCAGTTTCATAGAGCCCAGATCCATCTTGTGCAGATCATACAAACCCCGGAAATGGCGCGCCAAATGCCGCCGACACGCGAAGATATTGATTTATCAAACCGCATTGTTTCACGAAATCAAGAGGAAGCAGGGCGCTATCTCGAACAGTTGAAGTCGCGCTCCTTCCTGGAAGGTCTCAGCATTCAAATTCATCTGATCACCAGTGACAATACAGCCGTTGCCTTGCATCAATTCGTAGATCAGGAAAATATTGACATGGTTGCGCTGAGCGCGCACGGATATTCGGGGATTCATCAATGGCCTTATGGCAGTATGGCAAACAACTTCGTCCAATATGGCAAAGTACCTCTCTTGATCGTACAGGACTTACCCGCCAAACCAGACCTGGCATCTTCTGACACGCAATCCGGCAATCGCGCAGAACGTTAACTTATGCATAATTCTCCGCAGGCTATTCCATCCGAATCAATTAACCCAGACGCCGATAATCGACTCATAGAATTAGCCCACCAATTGGCAAAAGCACAGGGCGTGACAATAAGTCATGCCCTGGATACAGCAGCGGCACGTTCCAAAGGTACGGACTTGTTGGAATATTTGAAGAGTTGTGATCTTGCCTTGCAAAATGCCAATACTCTTTTTAAATCGGTGCCTGCAAATGACCTTCCGATTTCGCATGCGGGCGAATGGATGCTGGACAATTTTTATCTCGTCAAACAATCCCTGCGCCTCATCGAAGAGGATTTGCCTGTTAGTTTTCTTAACGAGCTGCCGAAATTAAGTGGAACATCCCTGCAAGGATTCCCTCGTATTTTTGCACTGGCGCGTGAATGGATCGAATACAGCCAAAGTCAGCTTGATCTAAATCAAACTGCTGTTTTTATGCTGGACTACCAACAAGTCACACCGCTGACGATCGGTGAACTCTGGGCGCTGCCGATCATGCTGCGTATCGGAATCCTGGAACGACTCGTACATGCCACATCAGAACTGACTGGCATGAAGGTACCCAAGAGTTTGAGTGAAACTACCGGTCAATCCGATTCCCCAACATTGGCGAACGAGACGATCGTAGCCAATTGTTTTCTCAGTCTGCGCCTGCTTGCCGCTACAGACTGGAAGGATATCTTTGAGCAAACCAGTCAGGTGGAACAAATATTACGGGATGACCCTGCGCGGATCTATGCGGGCATGGATTTTGACACCCGCAATAATTATCGCAGTGTCATCGAGGAACTGGCGCGTCATTCAAGTTATAGCGAAAAACAGATTGCATTCACGGCAATTGAATTCGCTCACAGCGCGTTGGATAAAACTCCGCTGCGACAAAAACACGTGGGCTTTTATCTACTGGGAGCAGGCCGCGCTGCGCTTGAAAACAGGATCAGCTATCAGCCGGGATTAAGAACGCGTTTCCAGAATCGGTTGCTCTCATTTCCAACATTCACTTACCTTGGCAGTATCGCCATCTCTTCCCTGCTCCTCCTTTTTGGACTGTTAACGTATGCATTCCTTTCAGGCGGTTCAACTTTCCAACTGATCGTTGTCGGTTTGCTTGGATCTGGATTGGTAGTGGAAGCGGCGATATCGCTTGTGCATTGGAATGTCACACATCGGATTAAGCCTAAAAGCCTGCCACGCATGGATTTTTCAGAAGGTATTCCTTCTGGTAACCGTACCATGGTTGTTGTGCCAACTCTGTTGGAAAGTGTTGGTGAACTTGACCATCTCCTGCAGGAGTTGGAACTTTATTATTTGTCCAATCCCGATCCACTTTTAACCTATGCCCTGCTGACCGATTTCGGGGATGCCCCTGCTGAGAACATGCCGGAGGATGAAGAATTGCTTGCCTTGGCAAGCCTTGGTATTGAAAACATTAACAAAAAATATTTAAAGGCCGTACCGTTTTATTTATTTCATCGTCAGCGTCAATGGAATCCATCCGAAGGGGTTTGGATGGGCTGGGAACGCAAACGCGGCAAACTCGCGGACTTCAATCGCCTGCTGCTTAATTCAGGTGGAACTGCCTACACGACACAAGTTGGGGATACGGGTATTTTATCTGATATTAAATTTGTGATCACGCTCGACGCGGATACTTCCCTGCCGCAGGGCAGCGCGAACCGACTGATCGCCACGCTGGCGCATCCGCTAAACCATGCCGAATTCGCCGCAGATGGACGCTCGGTCGTTGCAGGCTACACCGTGCTGCAGCCGCGAGTCGCCATCAAACCCACCAGCGCAAACCGTTCGCTGTTTTCGCAGATATTTGCGGGGAACTCCGGGTTTGACCTGTACTCCTTCGCCGTCTCGGATGTCTATCAGGATCTGTTCGGCGAAGGGAGTTATGTTGGCAAGGGTATCTATGATGTCGCGGCTTTCGAGCGCAGTCTGGCTGGACAGGTTCGTCAAAATACTTTGCTCAGCCATGACCTATTTGAAGGCATCTATGGACGGGCGGCATTGGTGACAGATATCACCTTATATGAGGAATACCCCTGGCGTTATATGGTGTATGCCCGCCGGCTGCGCCGTTGGATTCGCGGCGATTGGCAATTACTGCCCTGGCTGTTTCCGATCGTCCATACAGAAAAAGGCGTAGGGGTAAATTGTTTATCTATAATCAATATCTGGAAGGTTTTCGACAATCTAAGGCGCAGTCTGTTACCGCCAACCCTGCTAGCGCTGTTCGCTGCTGGCTGGCTTTTCCTACCCGGCTCACCTCTGGTCTGGACGTTGCTGGTGTTGCTGCCTTCTGTAATGCCCATCGCGGCACAGACCTATCAGGATGCCAAATACAGCCTGCGAAGAAGGCTGCCGCTCAAACAATTTCTAAAATCGCTTCAACTGCCGCTTGCGCGCTGGTCGTTTGCCATACTTTTTCCTGCCATACGAAGCACTGCTTATGCTGGGAGCGATCTCTACCACCTTAATCCGTCTGCTCATTGCCCGTAAGAATCTACTGCAGTGGACCACAGCCGCGAACACCGCCCGCGCGTTTGGATCGAATGCGCATTACGAAACATGGCGGGAAATGACCTGGTCATTGGTATTCACTGTTCTTTTAGGGACAACGATTGCTATTTTCAATCCAAGCGCCCTGTGGGCCGCGCTGCCATTTCTGATTGTCTGGCTTTTGGCTCCACAGATCGCGAGCATGATCAGCCGGCCTGTGAGACATACCACCACTCCGCTCTCTGAACCTCAACGCAGACAAGTTCTGCGTTTGGCGCGCCGCACCTGGGCTTTCTTTGAACAGTTCGCCGGCCCCAATGATCATTGGCTGCCCCCCGATCATTTTCAAGAAACTCCGCGCGGAAGTGTGGCGCATTACACCACGCCGACCAATATTGGTCTGTTATTGGTTTCAACATTATCCGCATACGACTTGGGCTACATGGGACTTTTTGAACTGGCAGTTCGTTTGCGCTCGACGTTTGAAAACATGGATAAGCTGGAGCATTATCGCGGTCATCTTCTAAACTGGTACGACTCACAAACACTGACAGCGCTGCCTCCCCGCTACATTTCCACAGTTGATAGCGGCAATCTGGCGGCGTGCCTGATCACGCTTAAGCAGGGCTGCCTTACCCTGCCTGATGCTTCTTTGATGGACAACAAACGCTGGCAGGGACTGCTCGTGATCCTGGATATTCTGGCAGAGGTCTTGCAGGCGCTGGAAAAAAATAATCCGCACGCATCCATAGAATCTTTCGAAGTTGAATTGACCAGTATTTATGAGCGCGTCAGCGCCATCCAGAACCAGCCATCAACGTGGATGATGACCCTCGTCTGGCTCTCAGGCGAGGGCTGGGAAAGAGTCTCGCATCGTTTGATGGAACTGCTTGAGAGTCATCCCAATCTCAAATCCGAATCCCTGACCGATCTGCAACTTTATCTCGACCTGATGCAGCATCACCTGCAGGATATGCGGCGCAGCTTGGATCTATTCGCGCCCTGGCTCAGCAGCATGGACAATGCGCCTGTGTCCCAAACACCCGCCTGGCAGCTTTTTCGTGAAAGCCTGCCGCTTGAATTACCAACGCTAAAAGAAGCGGGCGCTTTATATGTGCGGATCAAATCCGCATTGAATATTTTCAAAGCGCAGATGCAGGATGAGACTTCGCGGGATTGGTGTCAAAAATTGGATGACGATCTATCAACGGCCAGGATGACCGTGACACCTTTACTGATCGGGTTTCAAGAGTTAGCGGATCATGCCCACACCGCTCTGATCAATATGGATTTTCGCTTTTTATTTGATGAGCGCCGTCAGGTGTTCCATATTGGCTACAACGCCAGCACAGAAAAACTGGACCCGAGTTTCTATGACCTGCTTGCCTCTGAAGCGCGGATTGCCAGCTTAATCGCGATCGCAAAAGGTGATGTGCCGCACAGCCATTGGCAGCATCTCGGGCGGCCTGTAACAAAGGTGAACGGCAAGCAGGTTTTGCTCTCATGGAGCGGCACCATGTTCGAATATTTAATGCCGACCCTGTTCACGAAAAACTATATCGGCACATTTCTTTCAGACAGCAGTTATGCTGCGCTTGATGCGCAGGTGGATTACTCCAAGGAAAGGGAGGTTCCCTGGGGCATTTCCGAATCAGGATATTTTGCTTTTGATGCAAATCAGAACTATCAGTATCAGGCGTTTGGTGTTCCGGACCTTGGATACAAACGCGATTTGCCCGATGATCTGGTGATTACCCCGTACGCGTCTCTGCTAGGACTTTCACTACAGCCACAGACCGTGCTCAAGAATATGAAGCATCTGGAAGAATTGAAGATGCTCGGACGTTTTGGATTTTATGAGGCGCTCGATTATACAAAGACTCGCCAATCAGACGGGCAGGCCTATGCCATTGTGAGATCCTACATGGCGCATCATCAGGGCATGATCCTGGTGGCGGCCTGCAATTATTTATCAAACGATGTCATGGTGCGGCGCTTCCACGCGGATGAACATATTCAAAGTGTGGAACTTCTGCTTCAGGAAAAAATTCCGCAGAACCCGCCGATCGAATACCCGCATCCCGATGATCCGTCGGATCTGCCGGAGGGGATTCGGCTCGTCAGCAGTGAGCCGTGGCGAGTCCCAGTGGACAGTCCCATGCCGCTAGTGCATGTACTTTCCCAAGGTGAATCCAGTGTGCTGATCACCAACGCCGGCAGCGGCTACAGTCAATGGCACGAATTCGCATTGACCCGCTGGCACGCCGACGCGACACTCGACCAGTGGGGCACGTGGATCTATTTGCAGGACCGCGAGAGCGGAGCGCTCTGGTCAACGACCAATCAACCCATTGGATGCGCGCCGGAACAGCAGGAAGTCATGTTCTATCCGCATAAGGTTGAATTCCAGCGTTGGGATCAAGGCATCTCTCTGCGTACCGGCGTCACCATCAGTACCGACGGAGTCGAGATCCGCCGCGTGAACATTTTGAATGACAGCAATTCTCCACGCCGTTTGAAGTTGACCAGTTACGGCGAAGTAGTGCTGGCGGCACAGTCTGCTGACCGTCGTCACCCGGCCTTCAACAAACTTTTTATCGAGAGCGAATATCTGCCCAATGAGAATGCGCTTTTGTTCCAGCGCCGCCCACGCTCCGCAGATGAAAAAAATGTTGTGCTGATCCATGCCATGGTCATCGAAGCCGGGCGCAAAGTGACTGGCGAATATGAAAGTGACCGCGCCAAATTTCTGGGCAGGTCACAAACCATGCACACTCCGCAGGCGTTGAATAGATCCAAAGGCCGTCTTTCAGGCACTACCGGCGGAACCCTTGACCCGATCTTTTCACTGGCGCAAAAAATTGACCTGAAGCCGCACGCTAAAACGCGGGTCACATTTCTAACACTGGCCGCCCCCACGCGCGCCGAAGCTCTGGAGAAATTATCCCGTTACCGCAGCGGGCAATCCATTCACCGCGCCTTTGATGACGCGCGCGCCCGCAGTGACCGTGAATTGCTCGAACTTGGCTTGAACGCCTTTGCGGTAGAAAATATTCAGCGTCTCTTATCTGCATTGCTTTATCCGACTGGAACCCTGCGCGCTGCGCCGCATATTCTCGCTCAAAACCAAAAGGGACAATCCGGTTTATGGGCATTTGGTATCTCGGGCGACTTCCCGATCCTAATGGTGCGTGTCCGCGACGGCGAAACGCCCTTGCTGCGTGAAGCCTTGCAAGCTTTCAGCTACTGGCGCGGTCATCATGTCACGATCAATTTGATCATCCTGAACGATCAGGATACAGGCTACGCCCTTGACCTGCACAATGCCATCCTTCGTCAGATCCGCCGCATGGGCGCGGAGGCTTCGTTGAATCAACGCGATGGGATCTTTGTGCAGCGTACCGATCAGCTCGGACAAGCTGATAAGATATTATTTGAAACTGTGGCGGGTGTTATTTTGGATGAAAAGGGCGGGACACTGGCTGACCACGCTCTGCGTTTAATCGTTCAATCAACGCGACTGCCGCAGTTCACCGCATCACTCTCCGCGATGCTTGACCCTGAGCCGACAGTTTCACTTGCCCTGCCAGATGGCTTGCAAATAGGTAACGGTCTCGGCGGATTCAGCCCTGATGGCAAAGAGTACGTCATCCATCTCAAGCCTGGACAGCGCACACCGCAACCATGGGTAAATGTGATCGCAAATCCGAAATTCGGTTTTCTGGTTTCCGAATCAGGCCTGGGCAGTACCTGGGCAGAGAATAGCGGTGAAAATCGATTGACTCCCTGGCGCAATGACGCGGTAACAGATATGCCCGGCGAAGCAATTTACATACGCGATGAAGAGACTGGGCTGGCCTGGTCGCCCACCCCCATGCCCGCCGGTGCTGCTACCACGCATGTGATTCGGCATGGGGCGGGCTATTCGATCTTCGAAAGTCAGAGTCACGGGCTTAATCAAAACATGCGGGTGTTCGCTGCAGCTGATGCGTCGGTCAAAATTGTGGAGCTGCGTTTGCAAAACCTGTGGGACCGTCCGCGGCGCGTTACGGTCACTTATTACTTGGAGTGGGTACTCGGCACAACGCGGGACACGAATCAAGCCCATATCATGCCGGAGTTTGTCGCGGATGAAAATGCCCTGCTTGCAGTTAATCATTTCAACAGCGAGTTTGGCGAACGCGTGGCATTTCTGGCGTCCAATAAAAAGCCGCATAATATCACCACCGACCGCACAGAATTTTTGGGGCGCATGGGAAGTATGCGCGCTCCCGCAGCGCTCGGACGCATTGGATTGGACAGCTCGGTCAACGCCGGTGTTGACCCGTGCGCGGTCATTCAACTGCATGTGGACCTCGCGCCCGGTGCGATGGAAGAAGTCTTTTTCCTGATCGGGGAGGGCAGGGATCGGGCCGAGAGTCTGGCGTTGATCGGACAGATCCAAACCGGGGCGGAGGTGGATGCGATCTGGGAGTCCGTTCAACTTCAATGGGATGACATCCTGAATGCCATCGTGGTCGAAACTCCTGATGCGGGCATGAACCTAATGCTTAATCGCTGGCTTATGTATCAAACCATGGCCTGTCGTTTATGGGGGCGCACTGCGCTGTATCAATCGAGCGGAGCGTTTGGATTCCGCGACCAGCTGCAGGATGTCATGGCGCTTTTGCATACCCGACCTGACCTTGCACGCGCGCAAATTTTGGAAGCGGCGCGGCATCAATTCGAGGAGGGCGATGTCCTGCATTGGTGGAATCCACCGGCCGGGCGCGGAGTACGCACGCGCTTTTCAGATGACCTGCTCTGGCTGCCGTATGTCACAGCGGAGTATGTTTCCGCCACTGGCGACGAATCTATTTTGAGCGAGAAAATTCCATTCCTAAATGGTGACCCGCTCAAACCAAATGAGGCGGAACGATATACGCAGTACGAATCAACAAGCGATCTGGCGACGCTTTACCAGCACTGCCGGCGCGCGCTCGAAAAAGGGAGTACATCCGGCAAGCATGGCCTGCCTTTGATGGGCGGCGGCGACTGGAACGATGGCATGAACCGTGTCGGCATGGCGGGACGCGGTGAGAGTGTCTGGCTTGGCTGGTTCCTGCACACCACGCTTCAACGGTTTGCATCATTGATGGTATTGATGAATGACGATCCTGCACCTTTCCTTGAACAAGCCGCGAAGTTATCTCGATCCATTGAGACTCAAGCTTGGGACGGCGAATGGTATCTGCGCGCTTACTATGATGACGGCTCGCGCCTGGGGTCGCATGAAAATATTGAATGTCAGATCGATTCGATCGCGCAATCGTGGGCGGTCTTGTCGGGTGCGGCGGATTCGTCACGCGCATTACAGGCAATGGAATCTGTGAATGGCAAACTGGTCAAACAAGCCGAGCAGATGATCCTGCTCTTTACTCCGCCCTTCGATAAGTCGATGCATGACCCCGGTTACATCAAAGGCTATTTGCCGGGGGTGCGCGAGAACGGCGGGCAGTATACGCACGCTGCCATTTGGACCGCCTGGGCATTTGCCAAACTCGGGCAGGGAGACCGCGCCATGCATCTCTTCGGTATGTTGAATCCCATCCATCACGCGGATACACGCGAGAAAGTTGTGCGCTACAGAGTGGAACCTTACGTGATCGCCGCTGATATTTATAGTGTGTTTCCGCACATCGGCCGGGGCGGCTGGACCTGGTACACGGGCTCCTCGGCCTGGATGTATCGCCTGGGCATTGAAGCCATTCTTGGGGTTACGCGAGTCGGGGATGCGCTGAATATCAATCCGTGCATTCCGCGTGATTGGCCGGGCTATACATTGGATTATCGTTTTGGCACTACCCATTACAAGGTCAGTGTGGAGAATCCAGGCAATATCAATCAAGGTGTTTTGCAGGTTATTCTGGATGAAAAACTGCTGATCGGGAAACTGATCCCGCTTATAAATGACGGTTTTCCGCATGAAGTGCGGATTGTAATGAAACAATCATTATCAAAAGACGTACAATGAATTTGGAGTTCGAAATGAAATCAAGTCAATCTATTCTAAAGGAAGATGAAACACAAAAAAAGATAACCCTGCATTGAGCGAGGTGATCGAGAAAAATATACGCACGATCATTCATCTGCGCACAAAAGCCGCACGTGAGTGCACCTTACAGGGACGAATTGCTGATGTGATCACCTTCTTTTCTGGACGGCTGATCTTTGTGTATGTGCATATCTTCTGGTTCGGAGTTTGGATCGTTTTGAACGCCGGATGGTACGGCCTGCGCGCATTTGACCCGTTCCCGTATGGGTTATTGACCATGATCGTTTCACTGGAGGCGATTTTTCATTCAACATTCGTGCTTATCAGCCAAAACCGCTTGAGCGAAGAGACTGAACGCCGAGCTAACTTGCATTTACATATTGGCCTGTTGACCGAACACGAATTGACACGAGTTTTGCAAATGCTTGATGCGATTCAGGACAAATTGAATATCGTGGATCACGCAAATAGCGATCTGGCGGATCATGAAATGGAAACCAAAGCGGAAGACGTGCTGGCTGAAATATACCGTCTTCAAGATATTGAACTTGGAAAAAGGTTATGCTTATGAACAAAGACCCAAACCTATTATCGTCTAAAGAGAACAAAGACACATACCAAAATATTTTTGAATCAGTTGTTGACGGATTGATCATCAGTGATTTGGAAACTGGTCTGGTGCTCGAAGCCAATCCTGCGGCTTGTATGATGCATGGTTTCCCGTTGGCAGAATTCATCGGAAAACAATTGACAACATGCATACACCCTGACAGCCAATTTGTGTTTAGCGACTCTATTCAGGAGCTTCGGTTGGACGGTCTGCTCGATGTTCAGGTGCTGGATGTGCATCGCGATGGCACAACTTTTTTCGCAGTATGGCGCGGAACGGAGTTCACGTATCAAGGACGGGCCTGCATGCTTGGGGTCGTTCGTGATGTCAGCAAACGCATCCAGATCGAACAATTGCTCAGCCAGCGGGTTGAGATCCGCACGAATGAGCAGGCCACCCTTTTGGAGATCTCCTATATCTTGGCTTCCACGCTGGAACTCCAACCTGGTTTGATCCTGGACCAATTGCGCAAGATCATCGAGTATGCCCATGGCGGGCTGTTCGCGTTGAAAGATTCTGCCTTGATCACCCTGGCAATGCGGGGGACGCGCTCGCTGGAAGAATTCGAGCCGATCCACATTCCCTTGAATGCCCCTGAGACTTTGACGGTATTGTTCAACCGGCATCGTCCCATTCGAGTCGCAGATGTGCGGAGCGATGATCCGCAGGCGAAATTTCTGCGTTCGCTCCTGGAGGATAGGGCAAGTGTATTGCTCGAGGGAATGCAATCGTGGATGTGGGTGCCGCTGGCTGTCAGAGGTCGTATCATCGGCGGCGTGGGTGTGGCGCACGATAAGCGCGATTTTTTCACAGCCCACCACGCTGATCTGGCTCTTAGTGTTGCCAATCAGGCCGCCATCACCATGATCAACTCTGAACTATATGGACAGGCCCAGGCGCTCGCGGTATTGGAAGAACGACAGCGCCTGGCGCGCAATCTGCACGACGCTGTCAATCAGTCCCTTTTTTCGGCGGGATTAATTGCCGAAGTGTTGCCGCGCTTGTGGGATCGCGATCAAGACGAAGCGCGGCGTTCGCTCATTGACCTGCGCAAGTTGACCCGCGGAGCCATGGCGGAGATGCGCGCACTGCTGGCGGAACTGCGTCCCTCCACGTTGATCGATTCGGATCTGGGCGACCTGCTCCACCAGCTGGGGAGCGCCATCGAAGGCCGCACCAACCTGCCCGTTGATCTGACCGTTCCAAAAGAGTTGACTCTGCCCGCCGAAGTGCAAGTCGCTTTTTACCGTATCTGTCAGGAATCGCTAAATAATATCGCCAAACATGCGAAGGCTGGCAAGGTCGTCATGGTTGTAAGGCAGGATGATGCGGTCGTGGAATTGCGTATTTATGATGACGGCCAGGGGTTTGATGTTGAACATAAGATTTCAGGCCATTATGGTTTGGGGATGATGCGCGAACGCGCGGAAGCCGCCGGTCTGCTGTTGACCATTGCAAGCCAGCCTGCGCAGGGTACTGAGATCAAGATCTGTTGGACGAAAACACCCACACTTAAGATATTTGACAAGGAGACATTATGACAAACTCTTTCCCCAACCCCATTCGGGTTATGCTCGTTGATGATCACGCCATGGTACGTAGGGGATTGGCTACCATCTTGAAAATTTTTGATGATTTTGAGCTGGCGGGGGAAGCAGAGAACGGTCTTGCCGCTGTCCAACTGTGCGATAAGACTGTTCCGGATGTGGTGTTGATGGACATGGTCATGCCTGAAATGGACGGGGCAAGCGCGACACGTATCATTTGTGAGAAATACCCGCAAGTGCAGGTGATCGCGCTATCCAGTTTCAAGGAAGGCGATCTGGTTAAAAACGCGCTGGAGGCTGGGGCGATCGGTTTCTTAATGAAAGATGTCTCTGCGGATGAACTGGCGCGCGCGATCCGCGCTGCACACGCCGGCCGCGCCACGCTCTCACCGGCTGCCGCGCAAGCGTTGGTTGATACTGCGAATCAACCGCCCACGCCCGGCCTGGACTTAACCGAACGCGAGCGTGAAGTGCTGGCTCTGATGGTGGAAGGTTTGAATAACACGCAGATCGCGGGCAGGTTGACCGTCAGCCCGTCCACGATCAAATCGCATGTCAGCAATGTGCTGTCCAAACTAGGCGTTGCCAGCCGCACCGAAGCGGTGACACTGGCGCTGCGTAACCGGATTATTTCGTAACCAAATGACAGTCACTTTCGTGCTACCGTCTCCCCCAAATGGCGGAGACAAACACACCCCAGCCGATGGATGCGGCTGGGGTGTGTTTGTTATATGATGAATTGATGATTGGTATTGTGCTCCAATCACGCTGGAATTCATAAATTTGCTGGAGGTATAAAAATGGAAATCCCACTGCAAGCCAAAGTGGAATGTACGGACGGTATTTGCGGGGTATCAGTCTATGTGCTGATCAACCCGGTTAATAACAAGGTCACCCATCTGGTGGTAAAGGCCGATGCTTCTCCCAACACCCAGTACATCGTGCCTGTTGATTCTGTGAAGGAAACCATCGCCAACACGATCCGCCTGACCTGCAGCAAGGTCGAGTTGGAGAAGATGGCTCCGTTCATTCAAACTGAATTCGTTGAAGAGAAAGTGTTGGATTATGCGGGCTATCGCGGCGGAATATCCGGTCTGGGGTCGTATTTCTATATGCCTTATGTTACTTCTGAGATCATGGTGCCGGTCACTGTCGAGAATCAACAGATCCCTGCCGGAGAATTGGCCGTGCATCGCGGCACCCGCGTAGAGGCGACCGATGGCTATGTAGGCCGCGTGGATGAATTCGTGGTCAACCCCGATAGCGGTCACATTACACATTTGGTGATGAGGCAGGGACATCTGTGGGGCGAGAAGGATGTGATCATCCCGATCTCTGCAAAAGCAGATAGCGGCGATGATACCCTGTTCCTGAATATTGACAAACATCAGATCGAATCTCTGCCGACTTTCCCCGTGCACAGACGCTGGTCCTGACACAACCACCATGGATCAAAACTCATTCCCCCCACAGTATTCACAAGGAGATCGTTATGAAAAAGCAGGCAGGTTTATGGATCGACCATCGCAAGGCCGTGATCGTTCTTATCACAGAGGCGGGGGAAGAGATCAAAACCATCACTTCAAACATGGAGAAACGTGTACGTTTCACAAGCGGTACAGGCTCGGAGGATGGCTCCTCGGAAGACGTACGAGACCGCCAATTTGAAAACCATCTCAATACTTATTATGAAGAGATCATTGCGGTCATTCGTGAAGCGGACTCGATCAAGATATTTGGTCCTGGCGAAGCAAAAGGCGAGCTGGTAAAACGGATCGAGCTTGAAGGACTTAAGGCGCACATCCTTTCCGTTGAACCTGCCGATAAAATGACCGATCATCAGATCCTGGCAAAAGTGCGGGAACGTTTGCCGATCTAGCAGGTTCTTTTCAATAAAACTTAATATCAGAATTTCTTCGCCATTATCGCAACCCAAAAGATCATATGGAAATCATAACCGAGCCGTCTTCATCACTACATCTCGCCAATACCAGTGAGACCTTGGAGGAATCGGTCACCGCACTTAATCGAGTACTTGAATTGAATCCAGAAGATATCGATGCGCGGCAAAGGCTTTATGAAACTATGCAGAAAATCCTGAGAAAAGATGCCTTCCTTGCTTATGTGGGGGAGACTGACGTTAATTACAAAGTCCGTACCTTTGAAGAATTTCAATTCATTCATCCCAAAAACCGGGCAATGGCAGAGCTTTTTCCGCCCCAAAACTCTCCTCCCGCACAAACAGCCACCCACTGGCTGGGTTTGGCTGTCGTCGGACTGATCCCAGCCGGCTTGGGCACACTGATCATCTCTCCGCTGGCGATGATCGCCGCCATACAATTACTACGCCGGCCCATCCAGGCAATTGATCGCCGCCGCGCATGGATCGTCATGATCGGCGCGTTCATATTATGGTTGATCGCACTGGTATTTTTTTTCATTCTTTTTCTTCATCTGGCGTAAAACTTAATGCTGACAAGATTCCTGGCCCTTTCAGCCCTCTGGCTGATCATAAGTTCGGTCGTTACATTATTTTTGGGCACTCGCTTCAAACATGGCAATAAATTAAACGGGTTCCTCTGGCTGTTGACTGTGATTGTGTTTGGGGATCTATGGGCGGTATTCACCTTTGGGGAGCCGAATGAAGTCTTGATGCTCAGTCTGGCGGCTATGCTGTTGGGGAGTGTCTGGATTCTCCTGCTCCCGAACTGGAATTGGTTTGGACAAACGACCTGGACAATGAGCATACTTTCGTCCGCATTGTATATCACATACAGTTTTGCTGTGACGGCCTTTACTCCGCTGAACCCGCTAAGTTTCCTGTTCTCATTAATTTTGTTTTTGGCAGAATTACTTGCGATCGGACTTTCTTTATCGTACACCTTTGAAATGCTGGATGTTTGTACACGCTTCCATTGGAATCACCTGGCCGGTCTCGCGCAACCTGTTAGCGGATACATCCCGAAGGTTTCGCTGCAAGTACCGGCTTATAACGAACCTCTGGAAGTGGTAGAAGCCACATTACGGACTTTGGCGAAAATAAATTATCCCAATTTTGAAGTGCTATTGATCGATAACAATACCCCGGATGAGGCCACCTGGCGCCCGCTGGAATCGCTTTGTAAGGAATTGGGTCCTCACTTTAAATGCCTTCACCTTGATAAATGGCCTGGATATAAATCCGGCGCATTGAACTTTGCCCTCACGCAAACTGACCCTGAGGCTGAGATCATTGCGATCATAGACGCCGACTATCAAGTCCAGCCGAATTACTTAAGCGAACTCATTCCATACTTCGTTGATCCAAGGGTCGCCTTTGTCCAGACACCGCAGGACTATCGCGACTACAAGGGCAATCCATTTTTAGAAGCCTGTTATGACGCATACAAATATTTTTTCGAAGTCTCCATGCCTTCGAGGAATGAACATAATGCAATTATCTTTTGCGGCACGATGGGATTGATCCGCAAGTCTGTGGTGGAGGAAATTGGCGGGTGGGACGAGTGGTGTATCACAGAGGATGCCGAGGCGAGCCTGCGCATCCTCAAGCTGGGATATAAGTCCATTTATATTAATCAAGCCTATGGACACGGCATCATGCCGTTAAATTTTGAAAGCTTGAAGAAACAGCGTTTTCGCTGGTGTTTTGGCGGAATCCAGGTCTTACGCAAGCATTGGGAATCGCTGATGCCCTGGGCTCATTGGGTGGATCCAAAGAATCAATTAACAGCAGCTCAGCGTTATTATTATCTTTTATCAAGCCTGCAATGGTTCAATGAATTTATCACAATGGGATTTACCACGATGCTTGTCATCAGCAGCATCGCCAGCATGTTGGGGTGGGATGCGGGTGTCAGGCCTTTGGCGGGGGCGGTTGCAGTTGTTCCACTGGTCTTTCTTATCCTTGGACTGGGGCGGTTCTTATGGGCATTGCGCTACAGGTTGCACCTGACCTGGACGCGGGCATTGCTCGCGATGGGAAGTTTCTTTAGTCTGAGCTGGGTCGTGACCCTGGCCAGCATTCAGGGACTGATTCAACCGCGCGGCGTGTTCCTGCGGACATCCAAATCAAAGGGAGCCTCGAACCTGTTGCGAGCGCTGGTTGTCACTCAGTGGGAGACCGGTATTGGCATCGCCTGCGGTTTGACAGGGTTGTTCCTGGCGCTTAGCAGGCCACCCTTCGAAGGCTGGCTTACCGTCATATTCCTGTTTTGGCAGATGAGTTTGTATCTGGCAGCTCCCGCATACAGCCTGCTCAGTGAGCGCGGCGGCAAGCCGGTCCTTGTGACAAGCCCTGGCGATATTGATGGAAGAGTTATCGCAGAGACTCAAGCCGCTCGCTGGTCAGCGGCGCTGGCAACCTTGCTGTTAATTGGTTTTTTTATGTTCCGTCTATTACCGCAGCCAACCGAAACACCAAATTATGCAAGATTGGCCCCGGCTGAATTAAAACCAGAGAAGATTTTTAAAGTTCACCCGGTCAAGGGCAATCAAGGAAAACCAGATAAACCTGCGAAACCGCCCAAAGAACCAAAGAAGCCTAAAAAACCGCGAATACAAAATCGCCATCAAACAGTTCACAAATTTGGTGAAGACCGCTGGCAAGCCAGGCTCGGATAAACAAATTAATTTCCATAGAGTGAAAATATGTTTCGTAATTTCAATTTTCGTTTATTAATAATCTCTTTCCTGGGCATTGCGCTGATGCTTGGCATTCTATCCACCCAGGTTTCGCCCACTCAAATTATGCCTACTCACATCGTATCTACTCAGCCTACCCAAACTTCTTCCACCCAGATTTCCCCAACCAGCAGCACACCATGGCTATCCATATCCGGTCGTGATATCAAAGACCCCGATGGGAAGACTGTCATCCTGCGGGGAGTTTCACTTGTGGATATTTCAGTCGCAAACTCACGCACGCGTAATGCCAGCCTGTTGATCGATATGGCGACCGATAACGCCAATGGATGGTACGCGCGCGTCATTCGCCTGCCAGTATATCCAAACGCAATTGACGGACAGCCCGGCTGGATCGCCGATCCCGACGGATACTTCACAAAGCATCTTGATCCCGCCGTTCAACACTGCATCAGCAGGCAGGTCTATTGCATCATCGATTGGCATTATATTAAAGACTATAACTCGCAGGGTGTGGACACGGCCACGCGCGCTTTTTGGAATTATGTCGCGCCAAAATATGCCGACTCGCCCAATGTGATCTTTGAACTTTATAACGAGCCGATCTACCCCGATGACTGGCGCACCTGGAAAAAGACCGCCCAGCCCTGGGTGGATATTATGCGCGCCTCGGCGCCGAAGAATCTGATCCTGGTCGGCGGCCCGCGTTGGTCGCAGAATGTTTCTGAAGCGGCGGCCGATCCCTTCAGCGGCGGGAATCTGGTTTATGCAGCACACATCTATCCCGAGCACGGCGGCGCGAACATTTGGGATTCCTGGTTTGGGGATAGCTCAAAAACAGTGCCCTACTTCATCACGGAATGGGGCTGGCAGCAGGGCGGCAGTCTTCCCACCAGCGGAACCAAGTCAGGGTTTGGAGTTCCATTCAGCGCCTATCTTGACTCAAAGGGCGTGAGTTGGACGGCCTGGGTCTTTGATGATTTTTGGCAGCCGATGATGTTTGATAGAAGCTGGAACCTGCTTGGCGGTGAGAACTATATGGGGCAGTTTACCAAGGATCTTCTTTTCCAGCATCGCAACATTGACCAGCCTGATGGCGGCAGTGACCTGAGTGCTGTCAATACACCAGTTGATCAAATAGCCATCCTCACCCCCACACCTAATGAGCCAATAAACACACCAGTCAGCACTGGCGATTTGAGGGTACAGCTGATCACGGGCGGCACTGATAATCAACAGCAATCTACATTTCACTACCTGATCAGGAATAACGGCTCCGGCGCACAGTCAAAAATTTCTGTGCGGATCTACTTCACGATTGACGCGTCTCAGCCTGCGGCCAGTTACGTGCTGGAAAAATATTACGATCAATCCGGGGCGGCTAACGTTACAGGTCCGACCCTCGCATCTGGTTTCACCTATTATTTCACGGTCAACTATGGGACAGCAGTGCTCGCCGCCGGCACCGATTGGGAATATCATACTGCTCTGCGGCTGAACGATTGGGCGAACAATTTTAGCGGTACAAATGACTGGTGGCACACGAACGACGCACTTCCCGCCACTTACATCGATTGGAACAACTTGCCTGCTTACATAAATGATTCCCGCGCTTGGGGTCGTGAGCCCGCCGCTCTTCAAGGTCAATAATGTTCAAAAAAAATTATCAAGGGTACCGCGTGTCTGGGATGAACGATCTCATTCTTTCTTTACGATCACTGCCTGAATGTTATGAAGAAGTCCTGTCCTGGAAAGTGACGGGGAATCGATTTTCCGCCTACCTACTACGAGACCGTCACTTTGCTTCCATCTCCTCCTGGGCCTTGTAACATGATTACCTGCCGAATGTTTGTCCTTGTTCGAGAGGCTGACTGGTCCTCAGTAAAAGAGAACACCGGAAAATGGAGATGAAATTATGCAAAAATTAAAAGATTCAGAACTTCGCTACCGACGCCTGTTTGAAGCGGCTCAGGACGGAATATTAATTTTGGATGCCACAACGGGTATGATCGAGGATGTGAACCCATATTTAATAAAAATGCTTGGTTATTCGCGCGAAGAGTTTGTAAAGAAGAAACTCTGGGAAGTTGGCGCGTTCAAAGACATTAAAGCCAGTCAGGATGCCTTTGAAGCATTGCAGGATAATGAATATATTCGCTATGAAGATTTGCCGCTCAAATCAAAAGACGGCAAAATGGTCGAAGTGGAGTTTGTCAGTAACGTGTATTTTGCGGGCGGCGAAAAAGTGATCCAATGCGACATCCGCGACATCACAGACCGCAGGCTTGCGGAGACTCGCGCTCAATTGGCGAATAATGAACTTTTACTTCTGGTGGATGAACTCCAAAGCCGTGACCGGGAAATGCAACTGCTCAATCAAATGAATGACCTGCTGCAATCCTGTATGACACATGCAGAAGCCTATCAAGTAATTACCCAGACTGCGGTTGAATTATTTCCAGGATTGAATGGATTTTTCGCAATCTTGAATGATAGTGATCAGCAGCTTAAAGTGGTTGTACATTGGGGCGCTGAAGTACTTCTTATGGAACCTGCTTTATTATCGGGGGATTGTTGGGCGCTGCGGCGCGGCCAATTGCACAAAGTTGTTAATCCAGAGACTGATCTGTTGTGCAATCATTTTTCTCATCCGCCTCAGGCCGGCTACCTTTGCCTGCCATTGATGGTTCAGGGGAAGGCATTGGGTGTATTTTGCCTTGTTAGCAGTGCAACCCAGACTGACAGACAAAAAGTCAGCCGTCAGCAATTGGCGATATCAGTCAGCGAATCGATCAAGCTCTCCCTTTCCCATTTGAAACTGCGTGAAGAACTACGTTATCAGGTTTTCCATGATCTGCTGACCGGTTTGTTTAACAGACGTTACCTGGACGAGACTTTACCACGCGAACTACATATGGCGCAGCGGCGGAAAACTCCATTGTGTGTAGTGATGCTTGACGTTGATGGCTTTAAACTATTCAACGATTCTTTTGGGCATGCGGCTGGAGATGAGATATTACGTGATTTTGGAAACCTTCTGCGCGAGCGGCTGCGCAAAAGCGATATTTCATGCCGCTATGGAGGGGATGAATTCATCCTCATTCTGCCAGATTCGTCCATTGCAGATACGCAGGAGCGGGTGGAGCAGATCCGTATATTTCTCAAGGGGCTTCAGCAGATCCATTATGGCGAAGAGACCGCTGTCAGGATAACATTATCAGCAGGCATCGCATGTATGCCTGAACATGGAATGACCGAAAATGAATTGTTGAAAGCGGCTGATGAAGCCTTATATTCAGCAAAAAATGACGGACGCGACAGAATTGTTGTTTACCAGATGAAAACTTCCTGACAACCTCCCCCAAGTGGCGGAGACGAAGACACCCTGTCTGATGGATGCGGCCGGGGTGTCTTCGTTGTATGATGAACTGCCGAAGTGTTTATCCTGATATTGTCTGGTTCTTTATACAGGTACTACCAGAAAAATGGAGATGGTATCGTGCAAAACCTAAAAGATTCAGAGCTTCGTTACCGCCGGCTGTTCGAATCTGCACAGGATGGGATCTTAATTCTGGATGCCAAAACAGGCATGATCGAGGATGTCAATCCATATTTAATAAAAATGCTTGGTTATTCGCGCGAAGAATTCGTGAAAAAAAAACTTTGGGAAGTAGGCGCATTCAGAGATATCAACGCAAGCAAGGAAGCCTTTGAAGCATTACAGGAGAATGAGTTCATCCGTTACGATGACCTGCCGCTCAAGACAAAGGATGGGCGCCTGATCCAGGTGGAATTCGTCAGCAATGTGTATTTGGTGGGCAATGAAAAGGTGATCCAATGCAATATCCGTGACATTACCGAGCAACGACGCGTAACGGTTGCCCTGGAGGCGAACGAAAAGAAATATCACGATCTCGTTAATCAAAGCCCTGATGGTATTTTTATTATTGAATCATCCGGGAAAATATTGACCGTTAATAAAGTCATGAGTAAGGAACTGGTATACAGCGAGGAAGAGTTTTTTTCGATGAATATTTGGGATATTATCCCGCAGCAATATTTGGAGCAATACCGCAAAAGGCTGACAAAAATCCTGGCAGGGGAAAGTTTTGAAGAATCCGCGGAATATGCTGTGCGGGGGAAGGATGGGAAAGTACATTACGTGGAAGTGCTATCAACCCCCCACTATAGTGGTAAAAATATCATTGGATTTCAGGGAACCGCTCGTGACATTACCGCGCGCAAACTCGCCGAGGAAAAGATACGGCGGCAGTTTGAACATCTTACCGCGCTAAGCGCCATAGACAGAGTCATCACAGCGAATTTCGATCTAAAACTAAGCCTGGCTGAAATACTCACGCACGTCACGGTTGAACTTGATGTTGATGCCGCCGATATTTTGATCCTAAATTCAAATTCCCAGATCCTGGAGTTTGGTGCTGAACGCGGTTTTCGCACTAAAAACGTCAAAAAGGCGCAGGTCCGGCTGGGCGAGAGTTATGCCGGCCGCGCCGCACTGGAACGTCAACTTGTCCAGATCCCGGATCTAACAGTTGCGCAAAATAACGCTTTCCTGAAAAATTTTTTGACAGAGGAAAATTTTGTCTGCTATTATGGTGTGCCATTAATTACCAAAGGACAGGTAAAAGGTGTACTGGAAGTGTTTAATCGCACCGTATTTGAACCTGACGCAGAGTGGTTCGACTTCTTCGATACGCTGGCGGGACAAACAGCCATCGCGATCGAAAATGCCACTCTGTTTCAAAGCCTGCAACGCTCCAATTCTGAACTCACGCTGGCTTATGATGCCACAATAGAAGGCTGGTCACGCGCACTCGACTTGCGTGACAAAGAAACCGAATGGCATACGCTGCGGGTGACGGAGATGGCCGTGAAACTTGGACGGGCTTTTGGGTTGAGCGACGCGGAACTGGTACAAGTCCGTTGGGGATCGCTCCTGCACGATATAGGCAAGATGGGTGTTTCAGACAGCATCCTGCATAAACCCGGCCCGTTGACGGTCGAAGAACAAACAGAGATGAAGAAGCATCCAACCGTTGCCTATGAAATGCTGGCTCCCATTCGTTATCTACGGCTTGCCCTGGATATTCCCCGCTATCATCATGAAAAATGGGATGGGAGCGGATATCCAGATGGATTAAAAGGAACCCAGATCCCATTGTTTGCGCGCATCTTTACCATTGTAGATGTTTGGGACGCATTAAGTTCAGACCGCCCTTATCGCTCAGCCTGGCCGAAAGAAAAGGTCTACGAACACATCCGTGCCTTATCAGGCATTCACTTTGATCCGCAGGTCGTGGATGTTTTCATGCATGTCCCCAATTAAATTTTTTACTCCTCCCCCAAGTAGCGGAGATGAACACTCCCCAGCCGATGGATGCGGTTGGGGAGTGTTCATTGTATGATGAATTCATGAACCGCGTAGACTCGCGTGTCATTATCACATCCACAGGAGAAGAAAATGATTAACTTTATTATATGGATCATCGTCGGCGGGCTCATCGGCTGGGTCGCCAGTCTCATTATGAAAACCAACGGCCGGCAGGGAACGATCGCCGATATTATCGTCGGCATTGTAGGCGCATTCGTGGCTGGCTACTTCCTGACCCCGCTCTTCAATATCAGCACCATTAACGAGAGCAACTATAGTATGCCCGCCTTACTGGTATCGATGGGAGGTGCTGTCATCCTACTGGCGATCTCCAAGTTATTCCGTAATATCGGCGGGTTCATAGTAGTTTTGATCATCATACTGCTCATCTACATCTATTCCACTTGCTGGCAGTTGGGATCCACTGCAGAATTTTGCACCGCGATTAAGGGGATGTCGTTCCTGCAATAATTCCTGATCTGTGTACATATCCCCAAGTGGCGGATGAGAATACTCCCCAGACGCAGGATGTGTCCGGGGAGTATTCATTGTAGGATGAGTGTATGACCCGCATATATTTAGCTGATGCCAAGAACGAAGAACGCTCCGCCTTACGTCTCCTCATACTAGACTTGAAGATGGATTTAGTTGGAGAAGCTGCAGATTGGGCAACCACATTAGCCCAGGTACCGATCAATCGTATAGATATTCTGTTGGTGGATTGGGATTTGCTCCCCAGCAAACCCGATTTGGCACTTATGAAGCTTCGAAAAGCTTGCCCATCAGCGCTAGTCGTTGTTCTCATCAGCCATCTGGATGCCCGTCAGCAAGCCGCACTCTCCGCAGGCGCAGACGCATTTATCAGTAAAGGAGAAACCCCTGAACGTGTGGCCGAACGCCTGCGAATTGTTGAGGCAAGTGTTCTTAAAAATGATGCCATATCGCTGAAATAAGAAACCCGGTGCATCTTCAACTGTCCCGTGCGCCGGAGTTAATTGGGACAGTCTTTCCACGTGATCCAAGGAGGATCCAATGAATAAAGATATATTCGAAGGAAAATGGAAACAAATCCGGGGCGAGGCCAAAGCCTGGTGGGGCAAACTCACAGACGACGATCTCGACCGGGCTGCCGGCAAGTTCGATGTCCTAACCGGCTTGCTGCAGGAAAAATATGGCTACACTCGTGAAGCCGCCGCCAATGAAATTGATAAGCGCGTGACCGAATATGAAGCCGATATGAAGAAGAAGACCGCCCCCACACCCGTTAAATAATTGCAAAGGTCATTCCCACTTCCATCCTAGGAAGTGGGAATGACCCACCTACCTCGTTATTTCAAATATCAATTTGGAGAAGAAAAAAAATGAACCTCATCATATATCTAATTTTTGGCGCACTGGTTGGTTATGTCGCCAGCAGGATCATGCACACCAATTCACAGCAGGGACTGCTGCTCGATATCGTCGTGGGCATCGTGGGCGCGTTCCTGGCTGGAACCTTCATCAGCCCGCTGCTGGGTGTCGGAACGATCAATGACGCCATCACGCTTCCGACCTTGCTGGTAACACTGCTTGGATCTGTTGTTCTGTTGTGGATCGTTAAAGCAATCCGCCGCTAATCAAATCATTCAGAATCATTGACCTCCCATTAAAGGTATGCCCGCAGTCAATGGTCAAAAGGAAAATAAAAATGTCAAATCAAAATCGAGTATCGGAAGTTAGAACGTCACAAACTGAACCGGAAAGGGAACAGCGCATCTTCACATTTAAAGCCACCCAACTGGTCTGGCTGGTATTCGGAATTCTCGAAGCTATGATCGCGCTGCGCATCGGACTTAAGTTAATCGGGGCCAACCCCGAAAGCCCGATCGTTGCCTTGATCTATGGGTTTACCTACCTGTTCCTGTTCCCCTTTGAAGGCATGACCGCGACACCGGCCGCAGGCAATATGGTTCTGGAACTGTCCTCCTTCTTTGCCATGGCAATCTACGCGTTGATCGCATGGGCGATTGAAAGAACGGTCTATGTGATCTTTTATCGCCCGCGCGGCGGAGTGGTAGCAGTCACTGAAACTTCCACCAGCGAGAATCACACCAATCCTTAGGACGATCCGGACAGGAACTTATCCAATGTTACAAACAGACCTCATTCAACAACGGGTCACTATCGTGGGGCAGGGTTCGTTGTTGGATGTTGGCATCAGTCATATCCTGAATCTCCACAGACCTGATTTCATTGTGTCACAGGTAATGTACTCCGGCGACTTTACTTTTATGAAATCTGTCGAGGCGGACCAGCCTGATGTAATTTTGATATGCGAGTCTGCCGGCATGGATATGGTGAGCGTCCTCGATCTCATTTCTTCACGACCTATCGTGACAAAATTGCGCATTATTGTCATCAGGCTTCGTGACAATGTGATCGATGTGTACGAAGAAGTAAAACTTGTTGCAGGGAGAATATCCTGTAATCTTCGCAAAGTCACAGCCAGAAATGCAGACGATCTGCTAAGAGCGATTGCCAATTGAATTAAGAGAGCAATTTAAAAACAAAATCAGACTCAAGCAAGTTGGAAATAATCTGAGGCGAAGCAAAACCTGATAGGCGAATTGACCGAGGAGATCGTTCCAATATGCAATAATGAATTCAGAATGGAGAGTCAAAATGTCAAGTGAAGAAAAAGTAACAACAGTCAAGTCGGCACAAAAAGAATCAGGGATTAGACAGCGTTTTGTTTCGTTCAAAGCCACCCAAATCATACTATGGGGTTTCAGCATTCTCGAAACCATGATCGCTTTGCGTATCGTGCTGAAGTTGATCGGAGCTAATCCTGAAAGTTTTATTGTTACCTTGATCTACGGCATCACATCTCCATTCCTGATCCCCTTTGCGGGAGTGATAAGGTCACCCGCAACGGATGGCATGGTGTTGGAAATTTCATCCATTTTCGCGATCGTGATATATGCCCTGATCGCAGTGGCCTTTGAAAAATTGGTCTGGGTAATTGTCTCGCGGCCGCGCACCCCGGTATCAGATGTTACCGAAACTAGAGTCAACGAAAACCACACCCCGGACTAGACAAGGAAGACAGTCTGGAGCTGTCCTGATGCTCAACTACACAAGGATTCATGACCATCAGAACAACCCAGGAAGCAAACAAAATATTTATCTTATGAGGAGAAATAAAATGCAAAACGAAAATCAAATACCACAACACACTAATAATATATTAGGCGTACTCATTGGCACCCTGGCCGGCGCTCTGGCTGGTGCAGTGACAATGCTGCTGCTGGCGCCACAATCTGGAAGAGATACCAGGATGCAGATCCAGGAAAAAGGCATCGAGTTACGCGACCGAACGACCGAAATGGTTGGCGATACCATGGCGCAGGTACGGTTGGAAAGAAAAAAATTCACGATTGGCGGACGCAAGAAGGCTGATGAATTATTACAGCAAGGCCAGGATCTGGTGGTTGAACAATTAGATCATCTTTCTGAGGCCGCACAAGCTGGAAAGAAAGCCATCCAAAATTCCGCAGGCTGATCACGGCATACAGGTCGCCCTGAAGGTTGAAAACCAGGACAATGGGATAAAAGCGCGGATCTTTCTGGATATAGAATTTCTTGAATTGAAAATTAGGAGGCTTAAATGCATACAGGTCAGTTGAAATGGATCTTGCTCGGAATATTTTTGATCATTAGCGGTTTGGGTCTGCTTGGCATAGGCCTTGGCGGAATATTCAATGTGATTGCGGGGATCTGCGCTCTGATCGCCGGTGTTTTGTTCATAATTAACCGCTAGACCCAAGGTCTTTCGAGAGCACAGTCTTGCACAGGAGACTGTGCTCTTTATGAGCCTCCTGATTCTCCCCCTTATCTTGACTGGGGCATGCTTGTTCAATATTAAAGAATGATCCATTTATATACCGTCCATTGCCATTATTGTTTTGATCATTATGAAATTCATCATTTAGTTCCATAAATAGATTTTTCACTTTAGATAACACACGGTCCTCGATATATAAATTTCCGGGCCAGTGATTTCAGAGGAGTAAGTATGTTGCCAGCACAAATACCAATAGCCGATCCTGATGAGTTTGTCAGATGTGTGGATAAAAAACAAAATGTGGATCACGGTCAGGATATTAACCCTACTCAAAGAACGGATGCCGCCATCAAGGAGTCCGTCTATCAGGCATTATGGAATAATTCTGTTTTGCTGGCGATGGAATATGACGGAATTGATGTTCAGGTAAATAACGGGGTAGTTTATTTGTTTGGTCATATTGTTAACACAACCAGCCAGAGACTGATCAAAAACGCGATTCAAACCATTCCCGAGATCCTGACGGTGAATGATGCCCTTGTCCTGGATGACCAGCTCACCAACGAAGTAGCCGTATCATTAAGTGATTTAGAACATACCTACAATTGCAAGTTTTTCACGGGCGTCTCTCATGGTGTTGTGTCTCTAAACGGGACGGTTAGGGATAAAAATGTGAAAATACTGGCAGAAAAGACCGCGTCCAGCAATCCAAACGTACGCGCTGTGATCAATAATGTGCGTATCGCGGGAACAAAATCACAGCCTGCAGTCCAGCCATTCCTGCAACCCATGATCGGAGAGGTTATTTATTTTCTAGATGGAGTATCCGGGATCGTAAAGCAGGTGGTCATTAATCCAAATAATCGCCGCGTGGTCGCAATGATTATTCAGGGGAAATTCACAGACCCGCGTTATAAGATCAACAGTTTTGTCTCCGGCCAGGCTCAGCCTCCAGAGCAACTTGTTACCGTGCCGATGAACACGGTTCGCTACCTGACCAGGGTCTCAGGATTCCTTTATATACGCAGTGACGAAAGAAAACGATACTCAGATTTTGACCCCGGTATCTTATTTCTCCCAGGCAATGACTGGAAGCCACCTTATCCTTATTGCAGCGGAGATGTTTTGTTTCCCATCCAATACCGCAACGCAAGTACTCAACTTCAGAACGATCTTGAAGAGTTTCCATTTGGAGCCATCATGGAGGATTCCTCGATGCGGGAACAATTCTTCGCAACCGACAGCCTGGGGTTATAGCCGTAAAAAATCGTTCCTCATATAAAGGAGTTTTTCAATGAAAGCACTTGTCTATCATGGCCCGGGAATTCGTTCTTATGATGAAAAACCCATGCCGGTACTCAAAGACTCTACGGATGCCATTGTGCGCGTTACAAAGACAACCATCTGCGGAACCGATCTGCACATCATGAAAGGCGATGTGTCAACTGTGACAGACGGCCGCATCCTCGGGCATGAAGGGGTTGGCATCATCGAACAAATCGGCGGGAATGTTTCAAATTTCCAGATCGGCGATCATGTCCTGATCTCGTGCATCAGTTCGTGCGGAAGATGCACAAACTGCAAGAAAGGTATGTATTCCCATTGTGAGAATGGCGGCGGCTGGATCCTGGGGAACCTGATCGATGGGACTCAGGCTGAATATGTCCGCATCCCATTTGCCGACAATAGTCTTCACGCGATCCCTGCCGAAGCCGACGTCGAATCGATTGGATGTGGCCAGGAGATTTGGTGCGACGCAGGTGATCCACAATGACCTCGGCAATGCCGCCGAAAAGATCATGGCGCTGACGAATAATCGCGGCGTGGATGTGGCAGTGGAGGCGATCGGGATCCCGTCGAGTTTTGATATTTGTCAGGAAATCGTCACAGCTGGCGGACATATTGCCAATGTGGGCGTGCACGGCAAACCTGTTCAATTGAATCTCGACAAGCTCTGGTCGCAGAATATTACATTGAAAACCGGGCTGGTTGATACAGTCACAACGCCGATGCTTTTGAAAACGGTGATATCTGGAAAGCTCCAGCCGGAGCAGTTGATCACACACCACTTCACGATGGATGAAGTGATGCAGGCTTACGATACATTTGGAGATGCGATGAAGGAGGAAGCTTTGAAGGTGATCATATCAAACAAGATCATGAGTGAAAAAGTTAAATCAGTTCCTACAGCTCTTGGCAGGACAATCTTGGAACAAGAGGCTTTCAAAGAAGAGTTCCTTTGTTAATGACAGCCCTGGTGGTTAAATATGAAAAATAAATTTTCCATATTTAACTTTAAGCTGTTTTATTATCTCAGACAACTTCTTACTAATGAGTACCCAGATAGTAAGCCTGAGACGGAAAAAAGAAAGGTTGCTGCTGAAAACAACCTGCGGTGGCAGGATGATGGCGGCCCAGCAGTTGACAATACCAGACCAATAGAACAAGCAGTTGAGGATGATCCTTCTCAACCGACCGATGTGGTTGGAAAAGATTTGTTATAGGATGATTTTTTACCTCATGGGCTAATTGTTGTCTTCAGAGTAGCTGATTGAAAGCGGCCCTCATTGCAACAATTACTTCAAGCCCCAAGAAAGGAATATATAAATGAGCTTAGACGAAATGCGACTGGACGGTGCTATTAAGCAGAAAAAAGGATTGCATTTTATTCTGGCGTCGGTCATTATATGGAGCGCAGTATTAGCCATTCATTTGACCACATTGCATATATTGACGAAGAACCTGCTTACATTTTGCTTTACTGCTCCCCTGGTGCCGCTGGCGTTTATGATTTCAAAAATAATTAAAGTAGATTTCGCGAACAAAGATAATTCATTGACTAATTTGGGCATATTGTTCTCAGTAAATCAAATGCTGTATTTGCTGATTGCGATGTGGATATACAATGCTGTTCCAGAAAAAATGGTAATGATATTAGCGATGATATTTGGAGCGCATTTATTGCCCTATGGCTGGCTTTACAAATCGAAAAGTTACATAGTGTTATCGATTGTTATTCCAGTTGCGGTGTTAATCATAGGGGTTAATTTTCCTCCATCTTTTGTTGCGGGATTTATGATAGCGGTCGAGATTATTTTCAGCCTGTTGTTAATTAATGAAGTCAAGAAATTACCCGTCATTGGTAAAGGTGGTCGAGATAAAAATGCAGTATTGTAAATATTTCAGGCAAACGAAACGATAAAAGGAAGGTTCAAAATAGATACACTTTTTCACAACGAATTCTGAGCGACCAGGTTTGTATCTGTCTCGACTGCGGCGCAAAAGGAAATCATTGAAAACAATAATTAACCAAATTCCTGCTTCAGGATCATTGCCTGACGATTATCAAGAACTCCTTGCTTGGAGCGTGACAGAAAAGCCCAAACGGGTTGTCATCATGAACATTCTTGGTGTGTTTCTTTTTTTATTCTTTGGCTTGATCTTTTCCAACGTAGCGGTCGGCCTCGGGAAACTGCCGTTGGCGGGTGGAATTAATTTTGACCTGAGAGAAATGATTTTCGTTTTGATAGGGATCATATTTATTCTGGCGCTACATGAGCTAATGCATGGTTTAACCATGCGCCTTTTTGGAGCAAGTCCCAAGTATGGAATTATATGGAAAGGGATGATGTTATATGCAACTTCGCCCGGGCATGCCTACCCTCGAAACAATTATGTAATTATTGCGCTTGCGCCGTTTATTTTGATCAGCATCCTGGTTTTTCTAGGGATGTGGGGTTTGCAGGAAACATTATGGGTAGCCTTATTGGGCATCTGTGGAGTCATCAATGCGAGCGGGTGCCACAGGCGATATGTGGATAACGGTTATCGTACTTCGCTATCCAGCCGCAGCCTATGTAATGGATGAGCGCGATGGAGTACGAGTGTTTTCCCTGGCACCGCCCGCCAGGGCAGGTGTACCGAAGCCCTGAAATATGGATGATAGAGAAACCAAAATAGAAGGAGTTGAATCTTATGTTCCCAATTGGTGATGATAATACCTCGCGTAGAACTGTTCCACTGGTCACGTTTGCGTTGATCACGATGAATATTTTATTTTTTCTGGTGGAGATGAACGGCGGCGACGCTTTTATTATGAAGTGGTCTTTCGTTCCCAGCCGCTTCCTTGCCAATCCCATTGGGGATTTTCCGACACTGTTCACATCCATGTTCATGCACGCCGGGTGGCTTCATCTGGGCGGTAACATGCTGTACTTATGGATCTTCGGCGACAATGTGGAAGACCGTTTTGGGCATGCTAAATTTACGATCTTCTACCTGCTCTGTGGGCTTGGCGCGACGTTCGCACAGTTGGCGTTCAGCCTCGATTCAAACATCCCAAATTTGGGTGCATCAGGCGCGATCGCGGGTGTCCTCGGCGCATATATTTTGATGTTCCCACAGGGAAGGGTAAGAGTCCTGCAAGGCCAGCGGATCATTCAAGTGCCCGCACTGATCGTGATCGGATTATGGATCGTTCTGCAGTTGTTTAGCGGGATCGGTTCCATTTCCGAAACAGCAGATACTGGCGGCGTGGCTTACATGGCACATATCGGCGGATTTGTTACAGGGTTCGCTTTGACCTTTTTGCTTGGAGGAAACACCGGGCAGCGGCGGCTTACAAGTTAGACCACAGCAACGGGTCATACATGACAATTCCTTCCCCTTCGCAATCATATGATTGGACATTTTCCAGGGTGGCGTGGGCGACTCTTGTGTTCGTTTTTGTTGCGCTCGGCTTCTGGCTGGTGTACCGCTTTCACCAGGTTATTTTCATTTTATTTATCACCATCCTGATCGGAACGGTGATCAGACCGCTTATCACCTGGATGCAACAGCATGGGATGCCGCGGATCGCCGGTGTGATTTTGGTTTACCTGCTTTTCCTTGCCTTGCTCATTGGCCTGGTGCTATTGTTATTCCCATTGATCGCTGAACAAAGCGCAACAATTACCGCCTCGCTGCCAGGGTATTACCAATCTGTGCGCGGATTGTTGGTCCATCATTCTGATCAATTAATTTGGCAGTACGTCAGCGAATCCCTCCCCTCCAGACTGCCAGATATCCAGCCAATCCAACAAACTGGTCAGGAATTCATGGATACAGCCGGGCTGGCTTTGGATTACCTAACCTCGGCGATCAGATTTATCTTCATCCTGATTGTGATCCTCTTCCTGGCTTTTTACTGGACACTCGATGGACCGCGCATCATCCAGTCGTTTTTATTGTTGCTGCCGCAAGGCCGGCGCGAAAGTATTCGCGATCTGATATCTGCCATGGAAGCCAAGATTGGCTACTACATTGCCGGGCAGGGTGTTCTATGTTTGATGGTTGGGGTTATGGCGCTGGCTTCCTATCTCTTGATCGGCCTGCCGAACGCTCTTGTGCTTGCCCTGATAGCGGGCGTGCTCGAAGCCGTACCTATGATCGGTCCGCTGTTGGGCGCGGTGCCTGCTGCGCTGGTTGCGCTGTCTCTCGGCCCCGACAAGTTGATCTGGGTCATCGTCGCATCCGTTATCATTCAACAATTGGAGAACAGTTTGTTGGTGCCGCGCGTGATGCGCAAGGCGGTGGGGGTCAATCCCTTTGTAACTCTCCTCGCGATCTTTGCTTTTAGCTCTTTCTTCGGAATTCCCGGCGCGTTGATGGCAATTCCCATGGCTGCCATCATTCAACTTACACTCAATCACTTTGTCTTTTATCCAAAGACCAGTGAATCAGAAACTTCGGATGGGCGCGACTATGCCAGCCGCCTGCGCTATGAAGCACAGGATCTGGCTCAGGACCTGCGTAAACAAGCGCGCGTTGAAAAAGGCGGCTCGGACCTGCGGGTCAAGCAGATCGACAAGGTGATGGATGAGATCGAAACGATAACGACTGACCTTGACACACTCCTGGCTCAAGTCAGTACCTTAGAGACGCCATGACAAAACAGCTGGTGCTGATCGGGGCTGCGGTGATGACCACTCTGCTGGCGATGACCGCGTTATGGCAATTCCATATTGTGATCGTTTATGTTCTGGTCTCGCTCGCGCTTGCGGCAACAGTTCGCCCTCTCGTCCAATACTGGTCTGAACATGGACTTGTGAGACGAGTTTTGTTTGTTGTATGTATCATGGCATGTTTGGCCACTTTGGGATTTTTGCTGTTCACAAGCGGAGATACTGTGACCAATGAGATTCAAAAATTCGTTGGATCTCTGGCTGTAAGGGATGAATGGAGTCTGCCTGCATGGCTGCAAGGCAGTCCACTCCAAAGAACACTCCTGGCTCGCATCCCTCAGCCAGGCAAACTCTTCGAAGCCATTACCGGTGACCAGGGTCAGCTCGTATTACCCGTCATCCTCGATTTCACACAGGGCATTGGCAATGTTCTTAGCGGTGGGCTTGTCATTTTTTTTCTGAGCATTTATTGGAGCATCAATCAGATCCATTTTGAACGGCTTTGGCTGTCATTGCTTCCACCCGGTCAACGCAGACAGGCGCGCGGTATATGGCGCACGATCGAGCATGACCTCGGCGCATACATACGCAGTGAGTTGATACAAAGTCTGCTCGCGGCGCTGTTGTTGGGATTTGGTTACTGGATACTCGGATCTCCCTATCCAACATTGCTTGCATTGATCGGTGCGCTGGCATGGCTGATACCGGTCATTGGCGCGCCGCTGGCTGTATTTCCGCCTTTGTTAATGGGGTTGCAGACCAACGCACAACTTGGCATATTGACAGCAATTTATACACTCGTTGTATTGATCGCCTTACAGGTCTGGATTGAACCGCGCCTCTTGAAACATCGCAGTGATAATCCCATTTTGACCTTGGTCATCCTTCTGGCATTGGCAGACGCGTTTGGTCTGCTCGGTATTCTAATGGCTCCACCCCTGTCTGCTGTATTTCAAATTCTATGGGGACACCTGGTCAGCCGTCCTACTGTTTTGGGAGCTTCAGCTCAGTTGTCAGATCTCAAAGAACGGCAGGCTCGTATCTGGGAGATCATCGAGTCGATCGGGGAACCGCCTATTGCACTGGTGGCCAGCAGTATGGGCCGGCTGAGTCAACTGATCGAGAAAGCCGAACCAATTTTACAGGTACCGACCGAACCGCCCGATCCGTTCCACCCGCCAGTGATCGTATCGGCTAGATCCGATTCATCCAACTCATGAAGAAACAAAACTTGATATCATCCAATCTTGCAGTTGGTGCGGCACAGCTGTGGAAGAAAATCATCGGCGGTGTGCATCAGTTTGATGAGCGGACAAATGGCTGGTTGGGATTGATAACAAGCGCCATTGATCGAGCCTTAAAACCAAACTCAACGATCACGGCTGCTGCGATAGCCTACTTTGCGATCCTCTCACTTTTCCCCCTGACACTTTTGAGCATCGCAATTGCCAGCTACAGCTTGGGACCGTCAATGGACCAGCAGCTTATCATCCGACGGCTTGAGTTTATAGCACCGGCGCTGGGTCAATTATTGGGAAAGAATATTGATGAGATCATTACCGCACGCGGACCCGTTACCGGCGCTGCGCTGCTCGGTCTGCTCTGGTCTGCTTCCACGGTATTTAACACTTTCACGCATGCCTTGAATGAAGTTTGGGGTGTCAAAAGACGCCGCCCTGTTTGGAAAGGGCGCGGGTTGGCGATCCTGTTTATTCTTGCATTCGTTGGACCGATCCTTTTCCTCGCTTCCTTTGCCAGCAGCATTCTGTCCATTCTGCTCGCGTGGCTGCCGGTCCAAATGGTTCCGATTGTAGGGGTGACCAGCTTGTTGTCAGCCATCCTGCTTAATATTGCCATGTTCATGGGGCTCTATATCATGTTCCCACATGGATCATCCACATGGCGCGAAGTTTTGCCCGGCGCGATTGGAGCCGGCTTGCTTTGGGAATTTGCCAAGAAAGCCTTCCTTTTTTTGTTTCTTCATACATCTCCGCTTCCAATCTCGTGTATGGTTCGGTGGCAGCCATTATCGCCATTCTTACATGGGCCTACGTGAGCGGAATCATCTTTCTGTTTGGCGCTTATTTAAGCGTTGCTTTTTTTCAACTCAAGCAACAAAACAATAAAAAGACAGGCGAAATACATCAGGTAACTTCCACTTAGCATTGATGGCCTCCCCCAAGCGGACTAGGCAAACACTCCCCAGGCGATGGATGCGGCTGGGGAGTGTTTTGCTTATGATTAGATATAACAAGATTCAGGCACTCTGAATCAAATCTTCAGCGCAAATCGTAAAGGTGAATTTGAAAACATTAAAAATTCTGTCGGTGACATTTTCGCTCATGGTTATGCTTTCATCCTGCAATCTTCCTTCGTTAAATAACGGAGAAGTTCCATTTAACACAGCCTCGCCGGCACTTGTACAAAGTACTCCCACGCCGCCACATTCGATAATGATTTTGCTTACATTTATAACGCCGACAATGAGCGCAACTTTAAGTCCCACGCTTATCCCGCCAAATATTCCAGTCTGGTCAATTTACAACTATACCTGTGTACCTGCTATTGGCGGCGGCAACATGACGATGAATCTTAACTGGACCGACCGTTCCACTGGCGAGGAAAGTTATAGAGTCTATCGCGACGAGCAGTTGATCGCGACCTTGATCCCAAACTCCACCTCTTATGTGGATATCGTTTTTCTCGCTAACGGAATGACTGTGAATTATTCCGTTCAAGCGTTCAACAAAGACTGGCAGGCAAGTACCAGCATGATCACCAATGGCTGCCAATAATTGAAATCAAAAGTAACCAAGAGGAGCAAACTTATGAATAGGAAGAATATATTTGTTGTTGTAAATACCGGTCTGGTTTTTATTTTACTTGCGGCGTGCGGCGCTACAGCGCCCATACCCACACCCACCGCTGTGGTCATACCCTCCACAGGCATTCAATACCAGTTTGTCACCAATAGTTTATTGTTACCTGCAACACGGGAAGAGACTCAAACCTTCGCACTGAACATAGACGGGGACCCGCAGCAGAAGCTCGATAACAAGTTCGGAGAGTTGTTTACGCTGCTTATGTCTGCAGCTCCAAGCCTTAACTTGCAATTGACCCTTGATCAAGCAGTGAAGGGTGGGCAACTGGTTTCACTGCATGCAGTGCAGGCAAATGATCTCCTGAACGACTCGAGTGTTTCCTGGTCCATATTCCAGGGACAGGCTACAGCATCCGCACCCCGCTTCGACGGCACGGACATTTTCCAACCTGCCTTTGATGTTTCCCGTGATTCTTCAATCATCGGCTCGCTTATCAGCGGCCATTTCTCTGGCGCTTCTGGGAAAGCTAGCATCGAAATATCCCTACTGGGTCAGGTAGTTAATGTGGATCTGATCGGGGGGATGTTGGAAGCTGACGTCAGCGAGAAAGGCTGCGTCAACGGCAAACTGGGCGGCGGTCTAACGGTCGATGATTTTCAGAGTAAGCTGCTGCCCGCTATTGTAGATGGGCTCAACCAAATAATACAAGCCGATTTGACGACCACAAAGATTCTCTCACAAGTCTTTGACACAAACCACGATGGAACAATTACCCTGCAAGAACTTGAGGGCAATCCTTTGCTTATGATTGCGATCTCTCCCGACTTGGATCTGCTCGATGCGTCGGGCGCTTACAACCCGAGGCAGGACGGTGTAAAAGACTCCTATTCAGTTGGATTGGGCTTCACCTGTGTGCCATCTTCTTTTACTACGCCAGAAATATTATTGATCCCGTAGGATCTTGTGTAAATAGCTTTAATCTCATCCCCCAAGTGGACTAGATAAACACTCCCCAGCCGATGGATGCGGCTGGGGAGTGTTTATCGTATTATGAACTGTAGCACCAATCGAAATAAAAAGGAGAAATCTCATGCTTACCTGGATCATTGTAATTCTGCTCGTTCTCTGGCTGCTCGGATATTTTGGTCCGAGTGTGTACTCTGGCATCCCACGCAGCGGCAATATTGTTCACGTCTTGCTTGTCATCGTCGTCATCTTGATCATTTTGAGACTTTTAGGGATCGGATAAGTCTGCGCTTTGTAAAAAGAAGGGGCAGCCATTCAGAGCTGTCCCTTCGTAAATTAAGAAAGGAGATTCCCAATGTTATACACCGTGATTATAGTTCTGATAGTACTGTTCTTGATTGGATACTTGCGATAAATCTAGTAAAAATATTTTTATCGTTTTGAAGGAGAGATCTTATGAAGAAGTGCAAAAAAATAATGACAAAAAAGCTGACCTGTTGTCTGCCAACCGACACAGCGCAAAAAGCAGCAGAATTGATGAAGAGTGAGAACATTGGGTCGATCCCAGTTATTGAGAACAAACGCACAAAAAAATTGATCGGCATAGTAACTGACCGCGACCTCACATTAAGAATCTTAGCCGAAGGGCTAAATACCAGATCCACTATAGTGGAAGCAGTCATGACACATCATATCGTCTCCTGCCTTGCCGAGGATGATCTGCAGAATGCTCTGGATGCCATGGCTGAACACCAACTTCGCCGTATTCCCATAGTAAATAGTGATAACAAGATCCTGGGCATAATTACTCAGGCTGATGTGGCAACACGTATAAACCGACCCAGAAAAACCGCTGCAATGGTCAAGGGAATTTCACTAGCCAGTGCAGCTTAGAGAAGATCAATGCGTCATAATCTGCGTATTACCGTTGTTTTGATCTTGATATCGATTTTACCGATCCTATCTGCATGTACTGGAATGACGGTAACACCATCCATTCAGATAAATGGACTACAGGTGCCTGCATCCACACAAATGATCCTGCCTTGTGAGGCCTGCAATCAAGCAACCTACGCAGCGGCATTGACCCAGGAAAAGTTCAACGCTGAGTATCTGGCAGCCGCGACAGCCGAAATGGCGCGCGCCAACGCACAGGCAACCTTAAATTCTGCCAACGCGACATTAAGCGCGGCCCAGACTCAGGAGCAGAATAACACCAACATCATTGTTGCTCAGATTGCTGCCACTGTTGAAGTTGCCCGCGCTAATGCACAGGCAACTTTGTTTTCAGCTGGAGCAACTCAAAGCGCGGCGCTGACCCAGGATTCGATCCGCCAGACTCAAATGGCAGATATGGCAACAACGAGCGCGCAATCCTTGTTAAATCAACAAAACATCGACCAACTCGCTGCAAGCACGCAAACAGCCATTTCCGATAATATCGCCACACAAACTCAAGCCGCCGCCGCGACATCACAATGGTATGCTGACCAGGACCGCCAGCGTGAGGAACAAAGACAGGGTCCTGTTGCTTTTTTATGGATGTGGTGCTTTCCGATCTTTATCTTATTATTAGCTGTTCTTATCCTTTGGGCGATCTGGCGCTGACAGAAACTTCAGTCAGCCAAGCAACACGCGCTCGAAAATCCTGTTAACAAGTTTTCCCCGGTAATGGATGTTAAACACGAGCATGATGATTCATTACCCTATCTCGAAACAGATATTCTTGACAACCGTTATCAGGTCGTGACCCCGGATGACCAAGTCCATCAATGGCTTGATGAAGTCAAGACTCAATTGCTAGAAAGTGATAAGCTGGACCATGACAAGAAGGATGAAAATGACAACCCCGACAATTGATTCTCATCAGTTTGTTCAGAGATCACGGCGGATCAGGGCTCAGGTTTCAACGGTCCTGTCAAAATGGGGGTTATTGCCGCGCTTCAAACGCTGGCGATTAACTCAAGACCCTGAGACCGGCATGATCGTTTTATTCGGAATACTCAATAATAACTATATCGCCTCTCACTCTTCGATACCTTTTAGCAATTACTTTGATCCGCGGTTATTACGTGATCTCGCGAATAAACTACAAGTACAGGTTGTATCCTGTAACAGTGACGGTCTTCGCTATGCCTTCATTCTGGATCGCGGACAACTTGGTGTCTTGCCAACACATATAGATTTTCCGTTCATTGATAAAGGCAAAGTTATAGTAAGGGTTGTATACGATAAAACGCCAACGCCTGCGACGCCCCCGGCTACAGACCCCGCAGTGGTTAAAGAACATACGCGCGTACACGATGGAGTGGGCGCTTTCTTGAAGGTCTTTGAAGATAATAAACTCAAGGAAGGCGCGGCCACATCCCAGCCTGTTCAGTTGCAGCCAGAGATTTTGATAATTGATGAAGAGGAATTCAATAAACGCGTGGCCGAACATGAAGCCAATCATCAAAGAATTAAACAGATCAAAAAATTACTCGATGAGACGGTCGGCTAGTTTTTAGAATTAATGAGGAGATTAACAATGAAATTGAACCTGTTTTTTTTGATTATGGACTTACTTACCTTTTTTGCCTACCCATTTTTATTTGTATACAGCAAGATCCGTCAGATTTCAAGATCAAAGGAAAATATTGCTCTTAAACTACCCTAACTAGATACCCATCTCCATAAGGTTGACAGGCAAGATTGAAGATGAAAATGTGTGAAAGCGAGACATTATGCGTACTCAAATAATTAGATTTCCAAATCAACAGGCACTCTGCGTTTTCCCTGAAAGCCCACCTGACCTGGTCAGGGCTATTTCTGAGTTGAGATTGGATAAAAGCAGACCTGTTATTGTGCTGATCGGCGGGCACATTGATGATGAACAAGCCGTGGTTACACGCCTTGCAATCCAGTCTATTGCCAGAGCCGCAGAAGATATGGATGCCCTGGTCATCTGCGGGGGAACAGACATGGGCGTGATGGCTGAGATCGGGAAAATGCGCTGGCAAAATCATTGGGCATTTCCTTTACTGGGGATAACTCTTGAGGAATTGGTTACCTGGCCACAAGGTCCGCGCAGCGCCAAATTCTTATGGTGGGGAATAAAGCGCTGGCAATTGGCGCCGTATTATTCCCATTTTATGCTTGTGCCCGGTCATCAATTCGGAGACGAGTCTCCATGGATCGCGAACGCGGCGACGATCATATCCAATGGACAAAAATCTGTAACGATTTTGATCAACGGGGGGGATGTATCCCGCAAGGATGTCGAATTGAGTTTGCAGAATGCCCGCGGGGTCATCGTCTTGAGTGGCACAGGGCGTCTGGCAGATGAATTGACCTCCCAGCCTAATCGTCATGAATTAATTTTTATTGTTCCGGCAAACGATGAACAGAAGATCAGCGCGGTGGTTCGGGGAGCGCTCTCTCAGAATGAAAGAATTATCCTGCCCCATTGAGATCCATCCGGGTTGATGAATATAAACGTTGATTGGCAAGCATCTGCCAGGAGAAGTGCTTTGGACAAGCAAGCAGGGCTTTGGATTGACCATTCCAAAGCTGTAATTGTTATGATCAGTGTTACGGGGGAGGAAATAAAAGAAATATCTTCCGATATGGAAAGACATGAACGTTTTACAGAAGAAACGGCATCATCTGATGATTTTTTAGAAGATGTACGTAATCGTCAAATTGCAGACCAGATCAACAACTATTACGAGCAGGTTATGGCCGTGGTTGGCGACGCAGATACGATCCAAATCTTTGGTCCCGGCGAAGCCAAGGACGAACTCGTAAAACGGTTTGAACAGCAAGGCCTCAAGGCACATATCCTGACCATTGAAACTGTGGATAAGATGACCGGCCGCCAGATTGCCACAAAAGTTCGAACGAGCATTCCATCATAAGTGGTATTCAAAATTGCTTTGCGCAAGAAACGCTCGACAGAACCTGAAACAGTATTCGGTGATATCGAAAACAATCGAGGTTTTCGCAGGGTTTCACTTAATAATTTAAAAAAGCTGGCAGATCAATGCCTGCCAGCTTTTTGTATCTTGTATCAGGTCGGGTTGGTTTTAAACAGCGCCTGCATTACATTTTATAAATAATATTTAGTTTTCCGTGATCAATGGGGTTACATATTTTTCAAGCACTTCCCCGCTGATCTCGCCAACCCAGGCAAGACGCACTATACCCTTTCGATCAATTACAAAAGAACTTGGCAGGCTTTGGTTCTTGAACGCATTCATCGCTGTATTCTTAAGATCGAACCAAACTGGATAGGTCATATTGTGTTCCTGAACAAATTTTAGAACCTCACTTTGTGGTTCCCCAGCATCTATTCCGATGATCACAAATCCATCCATCGTATGAGTTTCGTAATAAGCTTGAAGTGTGGGTATTTCCGCTTTGCAGGGCGGACACCAGGTAGCCCAATTATTAACCAGGACAACCTGATCACGATAATCGATAAGTGCCTCGCTCTTACCGTCCACATTTTGGAGGGAAAGTTCAGGGGCAGGATAGTTCACTGCCACTGGGATGACCGAATTGGAAATGGATTGAGATGCCTGGCCAGTTTTTGCACCTTGCAAGATAAGTAAAGATGCAAGACCGATCAACACCAATCCAATACCCAGGATAAACATCAGGCCATTATTAGTCTTATTCTTTCTGTAACGATTATTTTTCTTTGGCATGTAAAACCTGCAAGATCCTTAAGGCAAATTAGTTAATCGCTCGCATGATCTCTGCCAGAAGATTTTTCTCCGGCATCGCCCCGACGAGTGAGCCCTTTCCAGCATTGATAACCGTCTGCGGAACGCCTCTAACATTGAACTGGTTCGCCAACTCGGGGAATTCTGTGGCTTCGACACCTTCTGCGCGGACCATGGCTGGATTTTCCATAGCCATCTGGTGCGCAAGTAACACGGCACGCGGACAGTGTGGACAAGTGGGTGTTACAAATACCTGCAGGTGCAATGGCTCGGTGAGGTTCTTCAGGTAGTCACGCGCTTCAGCGCTAAGCCCTGAGTCACGGCCTGAGACAAGCACAACGTCATTCACCAGGGTACCAAATTCGTGGCCGGCAGGAATCCCAGAGTATTGAATTCCAAAATCAATGACTTGATCGCCGTCTTTGCCTGCAACTACAAAAGCAGGAGCTTTATCAATATTGAACTTGCGTGCCATATCCGCATTATCCTGCAGATCGTAGATGCTCAAACTTAGTTTTTTATCAACCGCAGTAACTTCTTCAAGAAGTTGGCGTGTGTCTGCGCAATACTCGCATTGATCCCGGGATCCAAAAAACAGGATTTCTACGGGCTCTTTCATTTGTTCAAATAACTGACTGATCTGGCTTATGACCTGTTCGTTGAGAAGCTTTTCCATGTATATACTCCTAATGTATTTCGTTGCCTTTGATACAGACAGCGAATGATTGTTTATGGAGATTGGATGCGTATATTTAGGAAAAGTTACAAGCGATTATCCCCCTTTTGAAGTTTTATGCAGCAGATGGTTTTAAGTAATCATCGAGATTGAGTCTCTTGAAGAGCCGATCCCGTACATCGTCCGGCAGACCAGTTTGAGGGGTATTTGAAGCGTGAACAAGATCGATCGTCTTACGGGTTGTGTCCACAACAATGCGACAGTCATCACATTCTGAAATATGTTTTTCGATCTGACGGCATAATTCAGCGCCCAGTTCGCCGTCAATATAATCGGAGAGTGAGCCAAGTAAACCTTCACAGGTATTGTGCGTAGATTCAGCCATTTGATTTCTCCTTATTCATTCGTTCACCATAATAGTAAGATAATTGTTCCCGCAACGACAATCGTGCTCTTAGCAGTCGCACCTTGACGTTGGATTCACTGATACCAAGCGTTTCAGCTGTATCCTTGATTGACAGCTCCTGAATATCACGCAAAAGGAAAACCGTACGCAAATTTTCCGGTAGTTTCTGAATGGCCTTGTCAAGCGCCTGCCTGCCTTCATCCGACAGTAATTCATCTTCAGGAAGTGCCACCCAGTCTACAAATTGGGTTGGATGAATGATATCGTTTTCATCTTTTGCATCTGTATCATCAATACTTACCTCCGGCCGCCCACGCCGCAGGATCATCAACGCTTCGTTGACAGCGATCCGGTATAACCAGGTCAATACACTTGAACGTCCTTCAAAACTGGATAGATGAGTCAGCGCGCTGAGAAAGGTATTTTGTAATACATCTTCAGCATCCTGTTCTGTACCCAGCATGCGCAACCCCAGACGGTAGATCGGCGCAGAATAAGCATCCACCAGGCGGGCGAATTCTGCGCGATCCCCACTACGCAGCATATCAATTGAAATATTTTGAATTAAATTCTCTACCATCGTTAACTATATCCATACGTTGTGTTGGTTTAGTATACACGATGGTTCATATTCTTTACGCGAGAGATTCTGCGATCGTGGTTGTAACTTCAAATTTAGGCGGATTTTCCAGATGCTTCTTCACCGCGCATAATTCTGCCGTATGGATCAATGATCCACGGTATTTCTCAGGGAATCCGACGGGCAACTGGATATCCAGATCTATCTTGTCAACCATACCGCTCCCCGGATTACTATGGATATTCTGAACGATACGGATTCCTTCTGTAGGAATGTTGCGCTGTCTGCAAAATCCGAGGACATAAATGCCGGCGCAAGTGCCAATCGAGGCAAGGAATACGGCAAATGGCGTCGGAGCACTCGCAGCTGGAGGCTGGTCGGTTGCGACAGTATGGGGGCCAAAGTGTGCATCAACGCGAGACCCGCCGGGGAAGTCAATGATCATTTCCATGTTTATTTTTACTCCTAAAAATTAATTTGATATTCATTGGATGTATTTCCCTAAAAAAAGTTACATACGAAATTATAAATAAAATAAAATAGTTTTGCCCATCAGAAATGTAACTTTTTCAGGATATCTGCATCGAATACACTGATAATATCCTTATTAATTCATGCTGCAGGAGGCTTAAATGAAATTAAATGAATCAAATATTGATCGCATGGTCCGTGTCGTTGCGGGTATTGCATTAATTTTCCTTGGCGTTGGCGGTACACTCAGCGGAACAACGGCAATCGTTGCAGGTGTGCTCGGGGTAATCCTTTTGCTCACCGGTGCGGCAGGCTTCTGCCCATTGTATGCGCTGTTTAAGCTTAGCACCCTCAAGAAGTAAGTAATCAGGAGTAGGAGCATGGGAATGCATGCCCTAATTAATGGATGAACCCTCAAGAATTCTTTGAAAAACTCAAACAAAACAAAAACCCCGTGGTGGTTGATCTTTGGGCACCATGGTGTGGGCCTTGTAAAATGGTGAAACCGATTCTTGAAAAATTGGCGATTGAATATAGCGGACGTGTAGATCTGTGGCAGATCAACGCAGACGATAATCAGGATTTGCTGCGTGAACTCAAGGTCTACGGCATTCCCACTTTGATCGTCTACCGAGATGGAAAAGAAACCATGCGCCAGGTGGGAGCCAAACCCGCCAGCGCACTGCAAATGCTTTTCGAAACCTTGGCCAGCGGCGGCGAGCCTGCGCCGGCGGGTCTTTCGGGCATGGATCGCTTTATCCGTATGGGGATAGGTATCGCAATCATCATGATCAGCTGGACGTCTCAGGTGAACTGGCTTTGGTTCGTGCTCGGCGGCGTATTCATGTTCAGCGCCATTTACGACCGATGTCCCCTCTGGCGGGCGCTGACCAAGCAGTTCAAAAAAATAAGCGAAGGAACTTAACTTATGCCTTTATTTGATTACCAATGCAAGGAATGCGGCGAGGTCTTCGAACTGATGGTTCGTTTTTCTGAAGCCAATCAGGCTCAGATCTGTCCAAAATGTGAAAGCAAGAACACCCAAAGACAGCTTTCCATCGTTGCCTCTTTTAAGGTCGCATCTTCCAGTTCAAGTAATTCAAGCAGCTGCGGAACCCAGGGAGGTTATACCTGATCAGGCTAATATTTAATATAACGACCGTGCGTCGTTAATACATCTCAGAATGAACATAAAAGTCAAACAAAAGCATTAATTTCCTAAACAGAATACATATAGGAGTCTCATGGGAACAGCAATTGTAAAATGGATCGAAGGAAAGCAATTTATTGGAATTGATTCAACCAATCATTCAGTGGTTCTTTCCACGCCTGATGAAGGAATTGGTATTAAACCATCTGATCTGCTACTGATCGCCGTGGCATCCTGCACAGCAGTTGATGTTGTCGAAATTCTGGCCAAAAAACGCACGCCGCTCACCTATCTGGAAATAAGTTCAAGTGGAGAGCAGGATCAAGATCCGCCGTGGACATTCCGAAAGATCCACCTGCATTTCAAGATCAAGGGAAAAAATCTGACCGAAAAAGCTGTGGAACAAGCAATTCAACTTTCAGAAGAAAAATATTGTTCTGTGGCCGCCACCATTCGGCCTTCTGCGCAGATCACCACCGACTTTGAAATTCTACCCGAACCCAGCAATTAGAATAACAACAAAAAGCAATGTTATTTGCCAAACATCGTTAGAATCAACTTAATTTAAGGAAAACATGATGTCAGAATTAGGATTTCAATCTATACTCAACCTGTCGTACGAAGCAGCACTTGAAAAAGTGACCGAAGCCCTCAAGGCGGAAGGCTTCGGTATCCTGACTAGCATTGATGTAAAAGAAACAATGAAAAAGAAACTCGACGTGGATTTTCGCAAATATACGATTTTAGGAGCTTGCAATCCACCACTGGCAAATAAAGCCCTCACTGCCCGTCCGGACATGGGGTTGTTGTTACCATGCAACGTCATCGTATATGAAGAAAACAATACAACTGTGGTAAACATCATTGACCCGATGTCTTTAGCTGCATTCATTCCAGATCCATCGCTGGAAGAGGTAGCCCGCGAGGCAGCTGAGCGACTCAAACGGGTTTCAGCCGCCATTAAAAAATGATCAGCCGAACAATAAGGCATCTGATCTTTTTTCAATAATCAGTAGTATCTGTTTTGATAATAGCCAAGCAAGTTTTAAAAAGAGGCATGCACAATGACGAAGAAAATTGGGTTGATCGCTGTCGTAGTATTGGTGGCACTTGCAGTATTTGGGATATTTGCAATGCGAATGAGACGCTCTCATATGATGGGAGGCGGCGGATCGCAACAAATGGAGCTCGTAGCTGTCTCGTCAGAAGGAAAGCAGATTCTTCCAGGAACGGACGTGACACGCATCACAGGCGAATTACCCAAAAACAAAGCGGCACAAATATCCGGGGATTTAATCGTTTCCATGGAATTGAATCCATACCCGCCCAGCGTTGGAGAGGGTGAGTTTGATGTAACCCTGACCGATCTCAGCGGTCAGGCAATTGACGATGCGTCCATTAACCTCGACCTGACCATGCCTGCAATGAGGATGCCACCCAATCAGCCGACCATGGAGTTTGTTACTGACGGCAAGTACCACACGACAGCCTACTACACCATGCGCGGATGGTGGCGCATTGAAGTGATCATTACTCGCGGCAACGAAATACAATCGGTTTTCTTTGACTTGGGCCTGTGACCAGCATGCTGCTCAGTAACTTGGCGCTTGCGTTCGTCACGGGTCTCATCAGCAGTTTTGGTCACTGCCTCGGCATGTGCGGCGGTATCGTCGCCATTTATTCTGCGCGTCAGGCAGCGCAAACTCCGCCAGGCGAAAGTCAACCAGGCATGTGGGCAAGAATTTTCAGTTTTCTTCCACTGCACCTTGGACGCATCACAACCTACACCTTCTTCGGTGCCATGATCGGGCTAGCAGGCTCGCTTCTCGACCAGGCCAGCGGCATGATGGGCTGGCAAGGAATATTCTCGGTTCTGGTGGGGATCATCATGCTGTTGGTTTCATTTAGTTTAATGGGCATCCTACCGCCCATTGAAGCGACATTAGTTTCGCTGACTAAAGGGAACACTCCCATGACGCGCATGCGCGGGCTTTTCGGAAAAAAGAGCTTTGCCGCGACACTGACACTTGGCATGCTATGGGGATTCCTTCCATGCGGTTTGGTTTTCGCGATGCTTGTTCTGGCTGCGCGTGTCGGAACACTCTGGGGCGGCGCATTAACAATGCTTGCATTTGGGTTGGGAACAATACCAACTCTGGTCGGGTTTGGCCTCGCAGCGAATTTGCTCAGCCCCAAGCTGCGTGGAGGGTTACAATCAGTTGCGGCGTTACTGCTGATGCTGTTTGCTGTTCAAACGGTTTTACGCGGATTGGCAGTTGCGAACATTATCCCCTCATTTTCATACGGACAGGTGATGTTATGGTAGATACGATCAAATGTGATCATTGCGGCGCAATGGGAAATGCAAAATATGTGGTCACAAAAGAGTTTGACGGCAAGGTTTATAATTTTTGCTGTCGAGGCTGTTTACAAGTTTTTGAATTGTTGCGAGAAGAAAATACGCAACAACCCGGGGAAGAAAAAACAAGCTAGATGCACTGGTCTCTTCCAATATATATATGAAATGCCCCTGAGAAAAAATCTGCGGGGCATTTTTTTTAATTCTAATCAGTGAGTCAAGCGGCTGTACCCTTTTTTATAGGCAGTTTGGCATTCTGCCACATATACATTCCACCTTTAACATCAAAAGCATTGTAGCCAGAACTGATCAGGTATTTTGTCGCAGAGTGACTGCGGCTGCCGGATGCGCAAATACAAAATATCTCCCTATCCTTGGGTAATTCATTGATTCGTTTGTTCAACTCACCAAGTGGAATGAGCATTGACCCAGCAATATGCCCTTCGCGATATTCCTCTGGTTGGCGAACATCAATCACCACAGTTTGTTTATTACTTTTGAGTTTTTCACTGAGCTCCAAGACGCTCAAGGATGGTGAAGGCGGACCGAATAAAGATGAAAGTAGATTCATTAATTTTCTCCCGAATAATATTTTTATCAAAAGATTAGATGCAATATCCGGGGAAAAGTTACAAAGCTACCTGACGATTTTCAGGCTAAAACCAAATGTACTACCCTGCCCATCGCCCTTTGATTCAACCCAAATGCGGCCACCATGCGCTTCGACCAAGTGCCTGGCAATGGTTAATCCAATGCCTGAACCGCCCCCAGCATTACGGGAACGGGATTTGTCTACGCGATAGAAGCGCGTAAATAAATTCTTGATATGGTCTGCAGGAATTCCAATACCGCTATCCCTGACTGTAATAATAATTTCATCCTCCTGGCGTAAGGCTGTAATTATCACATCACCGCCATCAGGAGTATATTGAATTGCATTTGCCGCAAGATTGACTAATACCTGTATGATACGGTCTTCATCAACCTGAATTAAAGGGAGATCAACAGGCAGATTTATTTGAAACTTTATATCTTTGTTTTTCGCCTGGGGCGAGAGACGTTTAACTGTCGTCTGGATTAAGTTGGATACCGCGACAGCATGAAAATCCAATGAGTATGCTTTTGCCTCCACCCGGCTCAACTCCTGAAGGTCATCCACTAGTCGCGAAAGGCGGTCGGCTTCGTGATGGATCTGGTCAAAAGTTTCTGGGGTGGATGGAATAACTCCGTCAACAATCCCTTCCATGTATCCCTTTATTGATGTAAGGGGTGTCCGCAGTTCATGAGTAACATCGCCGATCAGTTGAAGACGCATGGATTCAACCTGCTCAAGCTGCGTCGTCATTTGATTGAAACGCGCAGCAAGCTGTGCGATCTCATCCGACCCATTCGATTGAACACGTTCATCATAATGTCCCTCTGCAATATGTTGTGTCGCCTCAGTGAGCGTGCGAATCGGCGCGACAATACGGCGGCTCAAAAACCAACTAACAAGCAGCGCAACGAGGACAGAGGCGGAGACCGCATAGAGCAATGCTTCAAACATGCTGGCGCTAAAATTTTCGAACAAGGTCCTGCCATATCCCTGCCCCTGGCCCACCCCCATGCCGCCATTCATCATGGACTGATCCATCCCGCTCATGTGTCGAGTGAATACAGTGGGAATTGTGATCTGAATGGTAATTGCAAGAACAGCAACACCGGCCAAAATAACAGCCAGATTAGCTAAAAATAATTTTGCGCCAAGTCTTTCACGTATATATTTCATGATATCTTCCCTTACAGCGGCTCATCATCAAAGCGATACCCAATCCCGCGCACAGTTGTTATTAGGGATTCGCTTCCCAATTTTTGACGAAGGTGCCCGAGGTGCACATCCACTACACGCATTTCACCAAAATATTCACCGCCCCAAATTTTTTCAAGCAGCTGTTCACGTGAGAGTACTCTGCCTCGATTTTCAGCCAACGCCTGCAGCAAACTAAATTCTATGGAAGTTAATTCTATGGGATTGCCATCCACGCTGACCGTGTGCGCACCCGTATCAATATGAGTATGTATGAAAGCAAGCACGCTTCTTTCAACGTCCAGGGTTGACCCGGTTTTCAGACGACGCAGGGCCGCCTTAACCCGCGCAACCAACTCGCGCGGGCTGAAGGGCTTGGTCACATAATCATCCGCTCCAACTGACAGCCCGATGATCTTGTCTGTTTCCTCAGTGCGCGCAGTCAGCATGATGACGTATACATCTGATTCGCGGCGCAAACGTGAGAGCAGCTCTATTCCATCAATTCCGGGCAGCATGAGATCCAAGATGATCAGATCCGGTTTGAAAGCACGAGCCGCTTTAAGTCCCGCATTCCCGTCTGCCGCAGTGTATACCTCATATCCTTCGGGCTTGAGATACGCCTGGACAAGATTTATTATGGATGGCTCATCGTCGATTACAAGTATTTTTGGCATAAGGTGATTTTACTTTGATTTTTGATTAAGGCTTAACCTTATCAACTTCGGTTTGCAAGGCAGGTTTGATAACTTCAAAATCAAGGCCTTTTTCTGTGCAAAAATCTTTGACCTTCGTCAGCGGATTTGGCATGGGTGCACCGATGATCTGCTCGATGATTTCTTGACTGACACCCCAATCCAAGACTTCGCGGAAGGTCGTCTTGCCCTTGACGAGTCGTTCGATGGATACCTCGCTCATGGCTGGGCTGGGAGTTGCGACTACTTCGGGCGCTGACTCTGTCACTTGGACGGGAGCAACTTCAGGAGCGGAGGACTCGGCAGCGGGATTGGGGACAGTATGCGCATCGAGGTAGGTTAATTGCTCAGGGGTGAGTGTCCGCTCTTTGAGGAGAATGGTTGCATTCTCAGGGAGGTACATATCTGTAGTCAGATCCATCGGCAACCCTTTATAAAAAGCCACAAAGAGTCTAACGGATGCGGTTCCAATTTCGAACTCACTCGCTGCGTAAATTTCCTCCAAGCTCTTGACCGCGAAGGCTGCGGGATCGCTGGTTTCAATGACAAAAGCCTGAACAAGAATTGAGGAAGGGATGTCAAAGGCTTTTTCAATATCGCCGAAGGTGTATGAGCCGCGGATATCGGCGGGGTTTGCCACGCCAGCGAATTCACCTTCTGTGAAAGTTGCAGGCTGTTTGGTCGATTCTGTTTTCCACCAACCTGTGGCAGTTGTGAACATGATGCCACCGAACAATATGACAAAGATTATGGCGGCGAGTGGTTTGGATGTTAGATTCATTTGATACCTCCAGCGTTGAATACAACGGTCTTGGCAACAGGACAGATGGCTTCGGATGTGCATTCAAGACATGAAATGCACTGGTGGTCGCGGACCGTCTTGACGGCGTCAACCGGGATGTTCATCGGGCACATAATGGAGCACGCGCCATCGGCTTTGCAGGTGGATTCCACGCGGCGGATTTGAAAAACGCGGAAAAGGTTGGTGATGCCGAGAACTGCTCCGTAGGGGCAGGCGTATTTGCACCACGGACGCTCGACAAAAACCGAGAGAATAAGGGTAACACCGAGGATAATCAGCCCGCCAATGGCAACTTCACTTGACCAAAAATTGAAGAGCGCGAAATAAGGATCGTATTCAGCGAAGATCAATGTGCCGCTGGTGGCGGTGACATAGACCACCCAAGCCAATACAACATATCGCAGATAACGAAGGATGTTATCGAGCTTGGTTGGGACGAAATGATTGAATTTACGTTTGAAGAATTTTTTTCCGAGCTTGGACACCCATTCCTGCACTGTGCCAAGCGGACAAACCCAGCCACAAAAGACAGGACCAAAAAGGAATGCCAGCACGAAACCAATGACCATCAGGATGAATGCAGATTCGTGGATCTTCTGCACGAAAGTTCCCACGGTGGCGTATTGATAGATGGTCACAACACCGCCAAATGGGCAGAGGGAATGAAGCGATGCGGTTGAGAGGAAGGGTATGCCCCCGCCACTTTCCACAAGGGTATGGTTGACCGATATGAGGGCGATCAGCAAAAAGAAGAACCACTGCACTACCCGTCTAATCCATATGCTGCGAGGTCGAAAGAGTCGTTTACCAAATATTTTCATTACAGTCTCCTTGTACTTTATATTGACTGTAGTGTAATAATTATTTATCTACACTTTGCAAAGGGATTATGAAGATTTGGTAAAGATAAATTCACAAGATGCACCACAATAAAGCGGGTAAAGAATCCATCAGTTTTATACTGTCAGAAAATTATCCCGCTTTATAGCCATGAGAAACCCGAGCCCCGCTATTCAGTCAATAATTCATACCCGATCTGCATTTCATAATTTCGTCATGGTGGAGTAACTATCATCACGACTCTGACTGCGTAAGATTTCCCATGGAAGATTTTCCGCAGAAGATTAATCCTCTCTGATATAACTCCTTTGAAGCCATGTCTACTTTGTACATTGGCTTATTCCAACCCCTCGAAAAAAATTCCCCCTTGACTCTGCTTTGCATTTTTGATATTATGTTATCGATAACATGTTAGCGATAACATAACCAAATAATCAGGAAAAAAACCTTGATTTTATCTGACAGAAGAAAACGCGTCACCATCAAAGACGTAGCGCAAGCGGCTGGAGTATCCACTCAAACCGTTTCACGCGTAATAAACAAGTTTTCTTATGTCTCGGGGGAAACTCGCCAACGCGTGGAAGCGGTCGTGGATCAGCTTGGGTACCACCCCAGCACCTTGGCACGCAGTTTAAGCCAACAGCGTAGTTATACACTTGGAATTGTCACATACGATCTCAAATATATCGGACCGTCTCGCACTCTGAATGGCATCGCCGATAAGGCAGACGAACTCGGTTACATGCTTTTAATGAAGAACTTGATAACTTTGACCCAAGCCGGATCGATGAAGTTATCGATTCACTGCTCGCACGTCAAGTGGATGGTGTACTATGGGCAGTACCTGAAATAAGCGATAACCATACCTGGGTTGATGAACGTCTGGAGAACATTCCTGTGCCGGTTCTGTTCGTTGCTATGCAGCCACGTAAAGGTATCACCAGTGTTTCAACAGACAACTACCAGGGCGGCATCATGGCGACACAGCACTTGCTGGATTGTGGTCGGAAAAGAATTGGGCATATATCAGGCCCGATGGGCTGGTGGGAAGCAGATGAACGCAAACGCGGCTGGCAGGAAACATTAAGTTCTGTAGGAATTGAGATATCAGATCAGCATTGTGTTGAAGGAAACTGGTCCCCTGCCAGCGGTGAACAGGCGTTCAAGGAACTTATCGAGTCCTTCCCAGACATGGATGGTGTTTTTGTCGCCAACGACCAGATGTCCCTCAGTGTTTTGCGGGAAGCCTCCCGTCGAGGCATTTGTGTACCAAATCAATTGGCTGTAGTCGGCTTTGACGGCATCCCTGAATCTGCCTCTTTTTATCCCTCGCTAACAACGGTGTCCCAGGACCTGCAGTTGTTAGGCGAAGAAGCTGTCCAAAATGTAGTACAGATGATCCAAGCTCGGCAGAGTAACCAATCCATTATTGCACAATCAAGGTTCATTAAACCAACCCTTGTTGTTCGTGAAAGTACCAAACCAATCAGTATTATTTCAAAATCCGTCCAATCATAATCCGAACGGTATCAAAAGGAGGTGAGGCAAAAGGGAAGCAATAAAGTTTATCGTGTGGAGGAAGCGCACACCAATAGATTGGCGTACAAGGTGCACGCTCCCAAGCGAGACGATTCGCTATCAACCCCTGATAGTATTTTGTTCTTGCTCAAATAGTACGCCAAATTAACAACTAATATCTAATCTTTAGGAGAAGAAAATAATGTCTAAGAAATTGTTTTACACCCTTCTGGCAGTGTTGATGCTCGCAAGCCTCGTGCTTTCCGCTTGCGGCTCTGCCGCTCCCGCTGCAACCGAAGCCCCTGCCGCTGACAAATTACTGGTCGGCATTTCAATGCCCACCAAGAGCTCAACCCGTTGGATCTCTGACGGCGAAAGCATGGTCAAAGAATTCGAAGCCATGGGTTACGCTACCGACCTACAGTTCGCTGACAATGACATCCCCAATCAGTTGGCCCAGATCGAAAACATGGTCACCAAGGGCGCAAAAGTTCTCGTGATCGCAGCCATCGATGGCACAACCCTCTCCGACGTTCTCCAGAAAGCACATGACAGCGGCGCCATCGTAATTTCCTACGACCGCCTGATCACCAAGACTGCCAATGTTGATTACTATGCCACATTCGATAACTTTGGCGTAGGCGTTATTCAGGGAACTCAGCTCCTCGAAGGCCTTGGCCTGAAACCCGGCGAAAAAGCCCCCGCTGGCGTTGGTCCCTTCAACGTTGAACTTTTCGGCGGATCCCCGACGACACCAATGCCTTCTACTTCTATGATGGCGCCATGTCTGTCATCCAGCCCTTTATCGACGACGGCACGATCGTCATCCAGAGTGGCCAAATGGGCATAGACAAAGTCGGTACCTTTCGCTGGCTCGCCGCTACCGCCCAGTCCCGCATGGACAACCTGCTAAGCGCGTTCTACACTGACAAGAAAGTCGATGGCGTGCTTTCACCCTATGATGGTCTTAGCATCGGTATCCTCTCCTCCTTGAAGGGCGTTGGTTATTGCACCACCGATCTCCCCTGCCCAGTCGTGACCGGTCAGGATGCAGAAACTGCTTCCGTCAAGTCAATGATCGCCGGCGAACAACGCTACACCGTGTTCAAAGACACCCGCGTTCTTGCCAAGCAAGCTGCCAAGATGGCTGATCAGGCTCTGAAGGGTCAGACCGTTGAGATCAACGACACCACGACCTACGATAACGAAGTCAAAGTTGTACCTTCCTACTTGTTGGTTCCGATCAGCATTGATATTAACAACTACCAGAAAGAATTGGTAGACAGCGGCTACATCAAGGCCGAAGATCTGAAATAAGTGGTTTACGGGGTGTGAGGGCAGAAATGTCCTCACACCCATCTTTTTTCCCTCAAAAGTATTTTTTGTTTTTACATAAGCCAGTCAATTGATCGAATTTCCTTGAAAAACCACCATATTGTATTAAAATCGTATGCAAATTAATATAATTTCACATTATGTAAGTCAAGGACGAGAACACCATGTCTGATGTCATTTTGGAAATGCGTAACATTACGAAGTTGTTTCCCGGCGTAAAGGCGCTTGATAATGTGAGTTTTAGCGTTAGGCAGGGAGAGATTCACGCCCTGGTGGGTGAAAATGGGGCGGGAAAATCAACCCTGATGAAGGTATTAAGCGGCGTTTACCCATACGGCACGTATGACGGGGAAATTTATTTTCAAGGCAAGGAATGCCGGTTCAAAGATATCACCGAGTCTGAAAAGGTTGGGCTTGTTATCATCCACCAGGAACTTGCATTGATCCCATTTCTTTCTGTGGCTGAAAACCTGTTTCTTGGTAACGAACGCGCAAAAAATGGCATCATCGATTGGAATGAATCCATTTCCAAAACCGCAGAGCTGCTTGAAAGAGTGGGGCTGCACGAATCGCCAAATACACTGATCACAAATATGGGCGTGGGCAAACAGCAGCTGGTTGAAATTGCCAAAGCACTGGCAAAAGAAGTCAAGCTTCTAATTTTGGATGAACCCACAGCTTCCTTAAACGAAAACGACAGCGAGAAACTGCTTGAGTTATTGCTGCAATTTAAAGAACACGGTATTTCCTCGATCTTGATATCTCATAAATTAAGCGAAGTCAACAAGGTGGCTGATTCGATCACGATCCTCCGTGACGGAGCCACCATCGAAACTTTGGACTGCCGCAACGACCATATAACAGAAGACCGCATCATTCGCGGCATGGTAGGGCGCGATATGACACACCGTTTCCCGCCACGCGAAAAAAATATCGGAGAGGTTATTTTTGAAGTGCGTGATTGGAATGTATATCATCCCATCCATGAGGATCGCAAGGTTAGTAATAATGTGAATCTCAGCGTCCGCAAAGGAGAAGTTGTCGGGCTTTCAGGGTTGATGGGATCCGGGAGAACTGAACTGGCAATGAGTATCTTTGGTCATGCCTATGGCACCCGCATCAGCGGCAAGGCTTATAAAAATGGAAATGAGGTAGATATCAGCACCATTGATAAAGCCATTGAAGCTGGAATTGCGTATGCAACTGAAGACCGCAAAGTCTATGGTCTGGTCCTGATCCAGGAAGTCAAAAATAACATTACCCTGGCGAATCTGGAAGAAATTTCCACACGTCAAGTGATCAATGAACCCCAGGAAATGAGGGTGACCAGTGAATATCGGGACAAGCTTAACATTAAGTGCTCCAGTATTCAACAACTGGCGCTTAATCTTTCAGGCGGAAACCAACAAAAAGTTGTGCTGAGTAAATGGTTGTTTGCGGGACCGGATATCCTGATCCTGGATGAACCCACGCGCGGCATCGATGTTGGCGCAAAATATGAGATTTACACCATCATCAATCGCCTGGCCAGTGAAGGAAAAGGAATCGTTGTGATCTCATCCGAACTGCCGGAGATCTTAGGGGTGTGTGACCGTATTTATGTGATGCGTGAAGGGAAAATTGTCGGCGAAATGCCTGCCAGTGAAGCGTCTCAGGAAAAAGTAATGAAATACATCATGACACAACAAGAGGTAGTGGAACAATGAAAACTCTGTCAACGCTTTTCAAAAACAACGTCCGTGAATATGGCATGTTGATCGCGCTTATTGCGGTCATGGTGTTCTTCCAGGTTCAGACCAAGGGCGTACTGATGAAGCCTGTGAATATAACCAACCTTGTTCTGCAGAACAGCTATGTCATCACCATGGCGCTGGGAATGTTGTTGATCATCATCACCGGCTTCATTGTTACTTTGGCAGGCATGTTGATCTTTCGCGGTTTGACGATCGCTTTGTTGCGGGGAGAATCGGTCGGACCTTTCCCAAGAGGATTTCAAAATATAAGTTCCGGGTTTATTCCAGACTTTTTTCAATACGAAGGGTTCCATGTCACCACGATATTGATCGGAGTGGTGCTTTCGATCTTATTAATATGGTTGGATTTGCGTACGAGAAAAAACCAGCAAAAGTATGGTTTTGAGGTAACTCCCTTCTATTTTTTTGTTTTCAAAAATATTGCGATTACCACGGCAGTCATGGGTCTTTGTTATTTGATGGCCTCCTACAAAGGTATTCCGACTGTGCTCGTTCTCCTTTTTGTGCTGATCACATTTTATGCTTTCATTACCAGCTCATCGGTGATCGGTCGCCGTATTTATGCAATGGGTGGGAATGAAAAAGCTGCCAGGCTATCGGGCGTCAATACGCCGCGCTTGTTATTCTATACGTTTATCAATATGGGTGTTCTCGCCTCCCTCGCGGGCCTGATCGTGGCGGCACGATTAAACAGCGCCACCCCCAACGCGGGTGATGGAATGGAATTGGATGTTATCGCCGCTTGCTTCATCGGAGGCGCATCCCCCAGCGGCGGTGTCGGCAAGGTTATTGGCGCATTGGTCGGAGCTTTTCTTATTGGCGTGTTGAACAATGGCATGTCAATTATGGGAGTAGGAATCGACTGGCAAAAGGTAGTAAAAGGCATCGTGTTGCTGCTTGCAGTTTTGTTCGATGTCTACAACAAGAATAAGAGCGCATAATAAATAGCACTCATGACGAGAGCAGTTATTCCAACTGCTCTCGTTCTCAACAAACAAGACTTCATCATGGATCGATAAATTTTCCAAAAAATAATATATCTATATACCAGTTAAAGCGAATTGGGTTTTCGTGGGTACTGTATTGCCAAAGGATGTAATATGGAAGAAACTCTAACTACTTTATTGCAAGAAGAACAGGAGCTTCAGTTCACCCGCTTCTATGAGACGACCGCCTGGCAGATCGGAACCCAGATGGTGGAACACGCCATGCGCGACAAGCTCCCCATTACCATCGACATCACCCGCGGACAGCATCAAATCTTCCATTACAGTATGCCTGGCACCGCTGCGGACAATGACGAATGGGTCAAGCGCAAGGTGCGGCTGGTGAATCGCTTTGGTCACAGTTCGTTCTATATGGGGCAATTGCTCAAACACAAAGGCAAAACAATCGAACAGTCTTATCTCATCCCCGAAAATGAATTTGCCGCGCATGGCGGCTGCTTCCCTATTATCGTAAAAGGAACAGGCATGGTTGGGACGATCACCGTTTCAGGCTTGCCACAAGAAGAAGATCACAAATTAGTAGTTGAATCGATTCGAGCATTTTTAGCCAAGGAGAAATAAGATGTCTTTGAACCCTGTGATTGACTATTTAGGACGCAGACTGCGGCTCGCCGTCATCGGCGGTGGGACGGGTTCGTTTATCGGTGCGATGCATCGCCAGTCGGCGCGGCGCGATGATCGATATCAGATTGTGACAGGCATCTTTTCGTCTGACCAAGCCAAATCTAAGAAAGATGCGGCCGAGCTTGGTATCGAATCAGACCGCATCTATCCCGATGTTAATGCGTTGCTCGATGGCGAATCATCCAGAAAAGATGGCATCGACGCGGTTGCCATCATGACTCCGAACGATAGTCATTTTGATTATTCGATGTGGGCTCTTGAGCGCGGCATCGATGTGATTTGCGACAAGCCCATGACCAACACGCTCGCCGAAGCCGAAGCTTTGCACAAAAAAGTGCAGGAGACTGGTTTGGTGTTTTGCCTCACCCACAATTACACGGGCTACCCGATGGTGCGGCAGGCGAAGGCGATGGTGGAAGCGGGTGAACTCGGAACAATACGACTCGTGCAGGTGGAGTACGTGCAGGGCGGTAAAGCGGATGAAGAAAAAACGTTTTCCCCTGATAACTGGAAGTTCGACCCCGTGCGCGGCGGACCTTCGCGCGTGATGGGCGACATCGGCACGCACGCGCATAACCTGACGAGATTCATCACGGGCTTGGAACTGGATGAAGTAGCAGCGGAAGTTGGCGCCATCGTGCCGAAGCGAATCATCCATGACTTTGGCGGGGCAATGCTCCGATTCAGTAACGGCGCCCGCGGAAGTTTTTGGGTGACGCAAGCCGCGGCTGGCGTGGAGAATTGTTTGCGCATTCGTGTGAGCGGAACGAAAGGCTCGCTCGAATGGATGCAGGAATTCCCGCAAGCGCTCACCTTCAAACCGTTGAAGGGACCTTCCGAGAATCGCACGCCGAACGGACCTGGCACATTGCCGCTCTCCTCTCGCTGCACTCGTTTGGTTGCAGGACATCCCGAAGGTTTTCCCAGATGGCTTTGCAAATATTTATTCCGATGCCGCCGAAGCGATAGCCGCGCGCCGTGCAGGCAAACAACCAGACCCGCTCGCGCTGTACTTCCCCAACTCCTTCGATGGCTTAATGGGCGTGCGCTTTGTGGATAGCGTCATCGCATCCAGTGAAGCGAATGGGCAGTGGACGAAATGCTGATGAAGACCGACGATAGACCGCAGACGATGGACAACAGACAATGGTCCACGGTCTATCGTCTATCGTCCAAAGAAGCAGGTGAGCATGTCTAACAACATCATCCTCGTCACTGGCGCAACAGGCAAGGTGGGACAAACCTTTATCAATCGCCTGCTGACAGATTCCAAATTCAACTCGTTCACGGTTCGCGCTTTGTGTCATAACCGCGAGCTTCCCCCTCACCCACGCATTCAAAACATTCACGGCTCCATCGAACATCGCGACCTTGTCGAAAAAGCGATGGACGGTGTTACGCATGTTCTGCATCTCGCAACCGTCAAAGAAACGCCCGAGCAAATTATGGATGTTGCGGTCAAAGGTCTCTTCTGGCTGCTCGAAGCCTGCCGCACCAGCAAAACATTCAAACAGTTCATCATGGTCGGCGGCGATGCGGGCATGGGCCATTTCGTTTATCCGCATCCCATCCCCGTCACTGAAACGCAAAAACACTCTGCCTACCCCGGCTGCTACGCACTCTCCAAAGTTCTCGAAGAAGTCATGCTCGAACAGTATTACATCCAATACAACTTGAATGGCTGTTGTTTGCGCGCGCCGTGGATCATGGAAAAGGATGACTTCAAATATCAACTCTCATTTGGAGAGGATGTCTTCGGTGGTCCGCGCTGGCGTGAATTTGTGGATGAGAAAACTGCGGCTGACTACGTGCGGGCGCAGACCATCCCGATCATGCTTAATCTGGAAGCTGTTCCCGTTAAACGAAACTTTATCCACGTTGACGATTTGGTCAGCGCAATCTTGGTTGCCATCGACCACCCCAAAGCCCGCCAACAACTCTTCAACATCTGCACGGACGAGCCCGTGGACTACGGCGAGATGGGCAAATATTTGCACGAGACGCGCGGCTTCCCCACCGTGGAGATCAAAACCGAATTCCACTCCACATGGCTCGATAACACCAAAGCAAAGTTTTTACTAGGCTGGCGTCCTGAATACGACTTGAAAAAGATGATCGACTCAGCATTTGACTACGTGCGGATAGAGGATGATCCGCGCAAGGTTTGGTACCCGGGATAAAACCGACCGTAGACGGTGGACGACAGGCAATAGTCTAAGTTCAATGGTCTATCGTCCGAATTCACAGGAGATCAATATGGATAAAAACGAAATCAAAAAATCAATCGAAAGCGGCAAGACCGTCCTTGGCATTGAACTCGGTTCCACCCGCATCAAAGCTGTATTGATCGGCGAGGATCATGCGCCGATTGCCTCAGGAAGTTTTGAGTGGGAGAACCAATACGAGCACGGCGTGTGGACATACAGTCTTGACAATGTTTGGAAAGGCTTGCAGGAGAGTTACCAAAACCTCTGCAAAGAGGTCTCTGAGAAGTACGGCGTCACGCTCAAGACCGTCGGTGCGATGGGATTCAGCGCCATGATGCACGGCTATCTGGCGTTCGACAAGAACGGCAATTTACTCGTCCCCTTCCGCACCTGGCGCAATACCATGACAGGGCAAGCCGCCGAGAAACTCACCAACCTCTTCCAATTCAACATTCCACAGCGCTGGAGCATCGCCCATCTGTATCAGGCGATATTGAACAAGGAAGCGCATATCAAAGACATCGGCCATCAGACCACACTGGCGGGCTATGTCCACTGGAAGTTGACGGGGGAAAAGGTGCTGGGAGTTGGTGAAGCCTCAGGCATGTTCCCCATCGACAGCACAATCAACGACTATGACAAAAAAATGCTTGGACAGTTCAATGAGCAACTCAAAGCTGAAAACATCTCGTGGAAGCTTGAAGATATTTTGCCGAAAGTTTTAGTAGCAGGGGATGCCGCTGGCACACTGACCGAAGAAGGCGCAAAGCTGCTCGACCCAAGCGGAGGACTCAAGGCTGGCATTCCGCTCTGTCCGCCTGAGGGAGATGCAGGCACAGGCATGGTAGCAACCAACAGTGTGGCAGAACGAACGGGAAATGTGTCCGCTGGAACATCTGTCTTCGCCATGATCGTGTTGGAAAAGGCGCTGTCCAAACTCTATCCTGAAATTGACATGGTGACGACGCCCACAGGTAAGCCTGTCGCGATGGTTCATGCCAACAACTGCACATCCGACCTCAACGCCTGGGTGGGGCTCTTCCACGAATTTACCAATGCGCTCGGCGTGGAAATCAGTCAGTCCAAGCTATTTGAGATGCTTTACAAGTCAGCGCTCGCGGGCGATGCCGATGGCGGTGGATTGCTTGCCTACAACTATCTCTCAGGCGAATCCATCACAGACTTGACCGAGGGACGCCCATTGTTCATCCGCACTCCTGAAAGCCGTTTCACTTTGCCGAACTTCATGCGCACACACTTGTTCTCGTCGGTGGGCACGTTGAAGATCGGCATGGATATTCTCTCGCAGGAAAACGTAAAACTCGACCAATTGCTCGGTCATGGCGGGTTCTTCAAAACCGAAGGCGTTGGGCAAAAGATCATGGCGGCAGCAATGAACACCTCCGTCTCAGTGATGGAAACCGCGGGGGAAGGCGGCGCATGGGGCATGGCTCTGCTTGCCGCGTATGCGCTCAATAAAAAAGAAAATGAATATCTCGAAGATTATTTGAACGGCAAAGTGTTCGCCAACGAAAAAAGTTCCACCATTGCGCCTGACAAAAAGGACGTGGATGGTTTCAATACATTCATGGAACGCTACAAAGCAGGTCTTGGCATTGAACGCGCGGCGGTGGAAGGTATGAAATAGAAATTGGAAAATTAGAGATTAGATGATTAATGAACGAACAACCAATCTCTAGTCTCTGATCTGTGGAGAAAACCATGCTCAAGAAATTAAAAGAACAAGTATTCCAAGCAAACTTGCTGCTCCCCAAACACGGACTCGTCACCTTCACTTGGGGCAACGTCTCTGGCATTGACCGCGAGAAGGGATTGGTCGTGATCAAACCTTCTGGCGTTGCCTATGAGACGATGAAAGCCAAGGACATGGTCGTTGTGGAATTGGAAACAGGCAAAGTCGTGGATGGCGAACTCAAGCCGTCCTCCGATACACCCACGCATCTCGAACTGTACAAAGCCTTTCCCAACATCGGCGGCATCGTCCACACCCACAGCCGTTGGGCGACGAGTTTCGCGCAGGCGGGTCGCGGCATTGCTGCGCTCGGCACCACACATGGCGATTATTTTTACGGTGAGATCCCTGCACAAGAAAAAATGACCCTCGAAGAGATTCAGGCTGAGTACGAGAAAGAGACGGGGACCGTCATCATCGAGACGTTCAAAGATAAAAATCCAGATGCCATTCCTGGTGTTGTGGTTTACAGCCATGGTCCGTTCGCATGGGGCAAGGATGCGATGGATGCCGTTCACAACGCGGTGGTGATGGAAACGGTCGCGTTCATGAATATACAAACCTTGACGCTCAACCCAGGCATTGGACCTATGCAACAGGAACTGCTGAATAAGCACTATTTGAGGAAACACGGCGAAAACGCCTATTACGGACAGTAGTCATCATTCGTCATTGCTTCTTCGGGCAAAGAGCAAGAGCGCCCTCGCAATGACGTACTAACAAAAGGAGAGCAATCATGATCGATCTAAAACAAAATGAAGTTTGGTTTGTAACAGGCAGCCAGCATTTATATGGCCCCAAGACATTGGAACAGGTCGCAGAACACTCCCGCGAAATCGCAGCAGCGTTTGATGCTTCAAAGCATTTACCTGTAAAGGTAGTGTTCAAGCCTGTCCTCACCACACCCGATGCCATCCGCGAGTTGTGCCTTGAAGCCAATTCGACCAAGAAATGCATTGGCCTCATCACCTGGATGCACACTTTCTCGCCCGCCAAAATGTGGATCGCGGGCTTGAGCCTGCTCAAGAAGCCGTTCGCCCATTTGCACACGCAATATGACCGCGAAATTCCCTGGTCAACAATTGACATGGATTTCATGAATCTGAATCAAGCCGCGCACGGCGATCGTGAATTTGGTTTCATCGGCAGCCGCCTACGACTGGACCGCAAAGTGGTCGTTGGTCACTGGCAGGATGACGAAGTGCAGGCGCAGTTGGGTGTGTGGGCACGAGCCGCATCCGCGTGGGCGGATTGGCAGGGCGCAAAGGTTGCCCGCTTTGGCGACAACATGCGTGATGTAGCTGTGACCGAAGGCGACAAGGTCGAGGCGCAGATCAAGTTTGGGTACGATGTCTACGGCTATGGGATCGGTGATCTGGTCAAGGCTGTCAACGAGGCTAGTGATGGCGATGTCGAAAAGATGATGCAAGCCTATCTCGACGAATACGATGTCATTCCGTCCCTGCGCCCTGGCGGCGAACGTAACGCCTCGCTAAAAGATGGCGCGCGCATGGAAGTTGGAATGCGTAACTTCCTGCAGGCGGGCAACTTCAAAGCATTCACCACCACATTTGAAGACCTGCACGGAATGCCTCAATTGCCAGGCTTGGCTTGCCAGCGATTGATGCGTGACGGCTACGGCTTCGGCGCGGAAGGCGACTGGAAGACCTCCGCTCTCGTCCGCGCGATGAAGGTCATGGCTGAAGGGTTGAAAGGCGGCGTCAGTTTCATGGAAGACTACACCTATCATTTCAGCGCCAGCGGCGACAAAGTCCTCGGCGCACACATGCTTGAGATTTGCGAATCGATTGCTTCGAAAAAGCCGAAATTGGATATCCTTCCGCTCTCGATCGGCGGGAAGGCTGATCCTGTCCGATTGATATTCGACGCCAACACGGGACCCGCGATTGGAGCTTCCATCATGGACATGGGGCAACGCTTCCGCATGGTTGCCAATGTCGTGGATGTTGTCCCGACCGATGAGCCGCTTCCCAAACTGCCCGTGGCGCGCGCACTGTGGCTGCCTCGTCCGAATCTCAAAGTTGCTGCTGCCGCGTGGATCTATGCGGGCGGCGCGCATCACACCAGTTTCAGCTACTCAGTCACTGCTGAACACTTGCAAGATTTTGCAGACATGGCGGGTATCGAGTTCCTATTAATCGATGAAAATACTCGTGTACAGGAATTCAAGGAAAAACTGCGCTGGAATGATCTGTACTATCACTTGAACAAAGGGCTGTAGTATTACCACGTCATTCTGAGCGACAGCGAAAGGTCTTTGAGACCTTTAGGGTTTCTTTTGAACAAAGGAAACACATCATGCAATATCGCGAACTTGGACGCACAGGGTGGAAGGTTTCAACGGTCTCATTTGGGGCTTGGGCCATTGGTGGCTCGTGGGGAAATGTGGATGATAAAGATTCACTGGCAGCTTTACATCGCTCCATTGACTTGGGTGTAAATTTCATCGACACTGCCGATGTCTATGGCGACGGACGGTCGGAACGCCTTGTGGCCGAACTCCGCAAGGAACGCAGCGAAACCATTTATGTGGCAACCAAGGCTGGGCGCAGACTCGATCCGCATGTCGCGGGCGGATACAACCGCGTCAACCTCACTGCATTCGTGGAGCGCAGTCTCAAAAATCTAAACACAGATGCTATCGACCTTTTGCAATTGCACTGCCCACCCACCGAAGTCTTTTACATGCCCGAAACATTCGGCGTGTTGGATGATCTTGTCCACGCGGGCAAGCTGCGCCATTACGGTGTGAGCGTGGAAAAAGTGGAAGAGGCGCTCAAGGCGATTGAATATCCCAATGTACAAACGGTGCAGATCATTTTCAACATCTTCCGCCAGCGGCCTGCGGAGTTGTTCTTCGCTGAAGCCATCCGCCGCAAGGTTGGAATTCTGGCGCGCGTTCCGCTCGCCAGTGGAATGTTGACAGGAAAATTGACTTTCAAATCCACTTTTGAGATGGATGACCATCGTGCTTTCAATCGCCACGGCGAATCGTTCGATCGCGGCGAAACCTTCTCGGGTGTGGATTATGAAACTGGCTTGAAGGCCGTTGAGGAATTGAGAGCGCTTGTCCCCGCAGGCTGGACGATGCCGCAGTTCGCTCTGCGCTGGATCTTGATGCATGAAGCTGTGACATGCGCCATCCCCGGAGCAAAGAATCCCACGCAGGCAGAAGATAATGTCAAAGCGGCAGACCTGCCGTCCCTGAGTCCTGAGGTGATGGGAAAAATCCACTCGATCTACAATTCGCATGTCCGCGGTCTGGTACACAATCACTGGTAATTTTGGAATGAACTGAGGCGCTTATGAGCAAACGCATTTTGAAAAACGATTTTTTAGAAATAGAATATTTAACCGATTCATTACATATCGTCGGACTTTACTGCGCAGGGAAACCGAACCTGATGGCTGATGCAAGCAGCCTTCCGCCGATCCCCACCCCTTATGGTGACTTTCATTTTCATGGCGGACATCGATTATGGCATTCACCCGAAGCCATGCCGCGCACCTATATCCCAGACAAAGGTGAACTTAAGCTCACTGACCGTACAAATGGCGTAACTCTTGAATCTCCAACAGGACCCGGCACAGGGATTCGCAAGCGGATCGATGTGCAACTTGCCACAGATAAACCGTCCGCAACATTGACCCACACACTTACCAACGATGGGTTATGGCCGGTGGAATTGGCTCCATGGGCAATTACTCAATTCCGTTTGGGCGGCACAGTAATTCTACCGATGCCAGTTGGGAACGTGGACGCAGCAGGATTGCTCCCCAATCGTCAGTTTTCAGTTTGGCCCTATACACGCATCAACGATCCGCGGTTAAAGTTGGGGGACCAATTTACTTTGTTCCAAGCAGATGCGCTTCTTCCTCCCTTCAAAATAGGGTACTTCAATTCACACGGCTGGATGGCTTACTGGGTGGACGGTATTCTTTTCCGCAAAACCTTTGAAGTGCATTCAGGAGTATCTCACCCTGACAACAACAGCAACGCAGAATTATATTGCAATGACAAGTTCGTGGAACTTGAAAGTCTCGCACCATTGAAAATTTTATATCCCGGCGCTTCAATAACTCACCTGGAAACATGGGATATTTTTTATGGATTGGATTCCCTGCCGAAGGAAATATATGAATTACTATCCATTCCATAATATCTATCATGCAAAATAAACCATCCAAAACCACCATTATCCTGTTGACTGCCGGTTGCTTCCTATCCTTCTTCGTCTTTGGATTCACAGACAACCTCAAAGGCCCGACCCTGCCCGCCATGATCGCGGACTTAAATATTTCCTACGGCATGAGCGGAAATATTTTCTTCGGCCAGTATTTTGGTTTTCTGATCACATCCTTTATCGCGGGCCTCCTCGCTGACAAATTCGGATTAAAGACTGTCCTCATCTTTGCCGGGGTTCTCCTGGCGCTTGGCGTTGGCGGGTATAGCTCCTTTCAAAGTACTGCATTGCTTGGTGGTTCTCTTTTTCCTGATGGGACTTGGGCTGGGTGCGATCGAACTTGGAGCAAATGCCACCATCGTGGAGGCCCACCCTGAAAAAAGAGGCCTCTTCCTAAATCTCATGGCAGTCTTGCATGGTCTTGGCTCATTGCTTGCCCCCCTTTTTGCTGGCTGGTTATTTTCCCTCAACATAACATGGCGTGGTATCTATCGCTGGGATATCGCCCTAATCCTGCTCTTCATATTTCTATTTTCCTTTGTCCGTTTCCCCAAATCGAACGAACAAAATAGCATTGATTTCAAGCACATTGCCGGAATCGCATTCAAAGGCGACCTGCCTTGGTTTTATTCTGCGATCGCCTTTTACGTAGCCGCCGAGATTGGAATGGGAACATGGCTGGTTACTTTCCTTCAGGAAATCCGCGGAGCAAGCGTGGCTTCAAGCACCCAAAGCATGTCCCTATTTTTTGCGATGCTGATGGTCGGGCGGCTTGGAGGCGGATTTATCGTTCAAAGGCTTGGATACTTACGATCGATCTTGTTTGCATCCATCGGGTCACTCTTGTGCATTACCATAGGCACATTCACCGGCACCAGCATTTTCCTCCCGCTCACAGGCCTCTTCTTTTCGATCATTTTTCCAACTTTTACAGCTGCCGTATCAGTTGACCACCCAAAAAACACCAATACCATCCTCGGGATACTCTTCACTTTCGCGGGGCTGGGCGGTATGCTCGGCCCGTGGCTTATTGGATGGGCAAGCGATTTACTGGGACTGCAAATGGGATTTGCAGTCGGGATCCTTTTTACCACCATCATGCTTTTTTCCACCTACATTTTAGAGAAAGGGATTCGGAATGGAAAAAATACTTAACTGGGGATTGCTCTCGACCGCAAAAATCAATCGCGCCTTGATCAAACCCCTGCGCACCTCGAAGCGGACCCGCCTGCTGGCCGTTGCTTCGAGGAGCATTTCCACTGCTGAAAGTTACGCGTACGAATGGAAACTTCCGCGTGCGCACGGAAGTTATGAAGCATTGCTCGCCGACCCTGAAATTGATGTGATCTACAACTCATTACCGAATCAGCTGCATGCCGAGTGGACGATCAAAGCCCTGCGCGCAGGAAAACACGTTCTGTGTGAAAAGCCATTTGCGTTGACTCTTGCTGAAGCGGACGCAATGAGTCAAGCCGCGCGTGAAACTGGCAAAGTATTGGCCGAAGCATTCATGTATCGCCACCACGCACAAACTTTGAAAGTAAAAGAGATCGTAGAGAGCGGAGTGCTCGGAAAAATCCAACTCATCAAAGGTGCGTTCACTTTCACATTGACTCGCGCAGGCAATTACCGCTGGATGGAAGAAATGGGCGGCGGAAGTATTTGGGATGTTGGATGCTACCCCATCTCGTACGCGCGGATGATCGTCGGCGCTGAACCTGTTGAAGTATTTGGCTGGCAGGTCAAAGGTCAGGGCGGAAGCGATGAGTCGTTCATCGGACAGATGCGATTCAAAGATGGAATCCACATGCAATTTGATTGCGGATTTCAATCGCCGTCCCGATCCTATATGGAAATTGTTGGAACAGATGCCGCTCTGAACATTCCAAATCCATTTAAGCCCGGTCGCAAGAACGAGGTCCATCTCATTCAAAATGAGAAAACTCAAACAATAAAGATCAAGGGCGGCGAACTGTATCTCGGCGAAGTGGAAGATATGTGCGACGCGGTCATGAACAACCAGCCCGCGCGCATTTCATTAGCCGACAGTCGCGCAAACATTAACGTCATCCTAGCCTTGCTACAATCTGCAAAAAGCGGAAAACCCATTAGCCTATAAAATCATTTTGTGATTATAATATCCTCACTATATTCTAAAAACTGGAGGAACCTATGGCAAGCGTAACTTTTCAGAACGTGCAGAAAAAATTTGGTGATCTAACGATCATCAAAAGCCTCGATATCGAGGTTCAGGACAAGGAATTCCTTGTTTTGGTCGGACCGTCAGGCTGCGGAAAAACCACGGCTTTACGGCTGCTCGCAGGGTTGGAAGAGATCACCGGCGGTGAGATCAAAATTGGAGACCGCGTTGTGAACGATGTGGCCCCCAAAGATCGTGACATTGCCATGGTGTTCCAATCCTACGCGTTGTACCCGCATCTGTCAGTTTATGACAACATGGCATTTGGTCTCAAACTCCGCAAGACCCCGAAAGACGAGATCAAGCGCCGCGTAAATGAAGCCGCGGACATTCTGGGGATCCAAGACCTGCTGCTCCGCAAGCCGCGCCAACTCTCCGGCGGTCAACGCCAGCGTGTGGCGGTTGGACGGGCGATCGTCCGTGAGCCGAAAGTGTTCCTCTTCGATGAACCGCTTTCAAACCTTGATGCGAAATTGCGCGTGCAAATGCGCGCCGAGATCAGCAAACTGCATCAGCGCCTTAAGACAACATTCATCTACGTTACCCACGATCAGACCGAAGCCATGACCATGGCCTCCCGCATCGCGGTGATCAACAAAGGCAAACTCCAGCAGTTGGACACGCCACAGAATTTATACGATCACCCCAACAATTTGTTTGTGGCTGGCTTCATTGGCTCCCCTTCAATGAATTTCTTCCCTGGCAAATTGGTAAAGAAAGACGGTTCGATCTTCGTTGATACGAATGATTTCCAGGTTAGGATTCCAGATGCATTGTCCACCCCGTACAAGGATATGGACGGCAAGAACGTGATCTTCGGCATACGCCCTGAGAACATCCATGATCCCGCTTTCGCCCCTTCGAATATCAAAGGTGAGACGGTCTCAGCAAAAGTGGATGTAACAGAATTGATGGGCAATGAAACCCTGCTCTATTTGGTAAGCGGCAAGAACACTTTTGTCGGTCGTGTTGATCCGCGCTCACATTTACGTGTTGGGCACCAAACCGATGTGATCTTTGATATGGACAAGTTCCATATTTTTGACGGAACCACTGAAGAAGCAATTCGCTAAGCCAACATACAAACAAGATTTCAAAAAGTCGGTGCACATTTGATGTGCATCGGCTTTTACTTTGTATACTGCATAAATTTAATATTAGAATTTGTTAAAACACTTGATTAAATACGTTTTTGTGCTAGAATATTAAGACATAGAACAATAATCAATTGTCAAAAAGGCGAAATTAACGTGTTTTATTGGGTTTCCTCCAATCAAAATATTAAGAATTTTAACAAACATTCTGCTGTAGATCTGATCCGCTTTGCCACAACTGGCATTTCAAGAACAGATCTGGCGGAAGAAATGGGTTTAACGCGCGCTGCTGTGACAATGATCGTAAATGACCTTTTGGAGAATGGGGTTATTTTGGAAGCGGAAAGCCGCTCCATCCCCAATGGACGCCCACCGGTCGTATTGGAGATCAACCCCAAGCGCGGTTTGGTCGCAGCAGTTGACATGGGCGCAACTCATGTTAACCTCGCGATCGCAGATTTTTCAGCGAAAATTGTCGAGGAAGTTTCCCTTCCATTTGATATTAAACAAGGTCCTGAGGCGTGTCTGGCAGAAGTAAAACGCAACCTTAAAGAATTACTGGATCGTTATGGGATCAGTATTTCCGAGATCATGGCAGTGGGTGTCGGCGTGCCCGGCCCAGTCATCAAAGACGCCGGCATGGTCATGTCCCCCCCAATCATGCCAGGCTGGGACCGTTTCCCAATTCGCAAAAACCTTGAAAAAGAATGGGGATGTCCGGTTTCGCTAAATAATGATGCCGAACTTGGTGCTCTGGGCGAATGGGCGTATGGCGCAGGCCGCGGGGAGAAAAATCTCGCGTTCATTAAAGTTGGAAGCGGTATCGGCGCCGGTCTAATCATCAATCAACAAATTTACGGCGGCACGACCGGCTCAGCAGGGGAAATCGGGCACATCACGATCGATGAAAATGGACCGCTGTGCACCTGTGGAAATCATGGCTGCATGGAGGCATTCGCTGGAGGGAACGCGATCGCACTTCAGGCAAAAAATCTGGTCGAATCCGGCAAGCGCACTCTATTGTCGAACACCCCCATTGAAAACCTAACAGCACAGGATGTGGCGGAATGCGCGCGACGGGGCGATTTGCCTTCACAGGCGATCATCATGCGCGCCGGCACATTCATTGGCATCGCCATTGCAGGGTTGGTCAATTTATTCAATCCAAGTTCAGTGATCATAGGCGGCGGAGTGGCACAAGTCGGTGACTTGCTGACAACCCCCATTCGACAGGCCGTTCGAGAGCGCTCCCTGCATGCTTCTGAACAGAGCGTCCATATTACTACAGCGATGCTTGGACAACGTTCTTCATTGATAGGCGCCACCGTGCAGGCGATCAACATCGCCATACACGACGCAACAGAAAGAAAAAAATCTGCCTCCAAGGAAATATTTCTTACCGAACTAAAACAGGCAGCCCCAACTGAATAAAGGAGGTGATGGTTAATTTACCCAGCACATCATGATAAAATAACTTGTAACATGTCGTCAATTTCAACCAAAACCAAGTATATGTAAGGAGAAGAGTAATGAAAAAGTTAGGTTTGTTATTTAGTTTGTTAGTTGTTGCCAGCATCGTCCTCACCGCTTGCGGTGGCGGCGCCGCGCCGGCAACCGAAGCCCCTGCCGCAGCGACTGAAGCTCCTGCTGCCGCAACCGAAGCTCCTGTCGCGACAGAAGCTCCCGCTGAAGTGATCGAAGTTACATTCTGGCATGCATATGGCACCGGTTCCGCTGAAGAGACAGCCATGGCTGCTATTCTTGCGCAGGCTGCCATTGATATGCCCCAGTACAAGATCAACGTTCTTCAAGTCCCCTTCAACGACATCTTCACCAAGTACGACACCGATGTTGCCGCTGGTGGTGGTCCTGACATGTTCGTAGCCCCGAACGACAACCTCGGCGGACAGGTCCGCACTGGAACAATTGCCGACATCACCGACATTGCCGCTGGCAAACTCGGCGATTACAGCGAACTCTCCCAGGGCGGCATGATGTATGATGGCAAGCTCTACGGTCTTCCTGAATCCTTGAAGGCTGTCGCCCTCTGGTACAACACAGATCTGCTCCCCACTCCTCCTGCCACAACTGACGAGCTCAAGGCTTTGATGGAAGGCGGCACGGAAATCTCAATCAGCTACGGCTGCTACCACCATTGGGGCTTCTTCGGCTCCTTCGGCGGTCAGGTCTTCGATGCCGATTACGGGTTCGTGACCGACGAAGCCAATCAGGCCAAGATGACCGAAGCTGTTTCCTACCTCAATGATCTGTATCAGATCTCCAAGGCTAATAGCTGGCCCAAGAATGATGCCGATGGTCTCGCTCCCTTCACCGAAGGCAAAGCCGCAGCCATCACCAATGGTAACTGGGCCATGGGCGACTATCGCAAGGCGCTCGGTGACAAACTCGCAGTTGCCCCGATCCCTGCCGGCCCCGGTGGCGCTTCCAACCCGCTCCTCGGTGTTGATGGCTACTACTTCAACCCCAACAGCGCCAACCTTGAAGCCGCTCTCGATGTTGCTCTCTACCTGACCAACACCGCCGCTTCAACCTCCATGATGAACGATGCCGGCCACGTGCCCGCCAACACCACCGTGGAAGTGACCGATCCTCTAATCCAGGGTCTGCTCGACGCCTTCGCCACTGCCTACTTCCGCCCTCAAGTGGAAGCCATGGGCAATTACTGGGGCAACTTCTGCGGAACCGATCAGGTCTTCGAAGCTGGCACTCCTGCCGCTGACTGGGTCAAGACCGCTTTCGAAACTGCTGCCAAACCCAAGTAATTAGAATACGTAATATCGCAATACCAGGAGAGGACAAGAGTTATCTTGTCCGCTCCTACTCAAATGACATTTCTTATCAGGAGAAACGATCATGGAATCAGCGATTAAGAAAACTGCCAGAGCGAAGATCCAACGCAATTTGCTGCCGTATTATTATATTTTGCCAGCGTTCCTGATCATGGGGGTGATCACATTCTATCCATTAATTTATCAGGTTATTATTTCATTTACGAATTTCGAGACCAGGCATCTCCTGCTTGGTTTAAACTCCCCGGATCTTAAATTCATTGGCTTAAAAAATTATATTGATATTTTCACAGGCGCGCTGCCGGTGGAAAATTTCAATTTCTTCCGCGTGCTTGAATTCAACTTTTGGTGGGCACTTAGCAATGTCATGCTGCACGTCCCGGCCGGAGTGATCATCGCCGTGATGCTTAACACGGAAGGCCTTTGGTTAAAAAAGATCTACCGCGCTTTATATATTCTTCCCGTTGTTGTCCCGCCCATTGTAGTTGCCACCGTATGGCGCAATATTTTTGATGAGCAATACGGTGCGATGAACCAACTGCTGACCTTCATTACCGGCATTCTTGGCAGGGTTGATCCAGTGAATCTCCGTTGGCTGACTGAATATACGCCCCCCATTCCGGGTTTCCTCCCAGGTGCACCATTAACCCTGGCCTATTATGCCATGATGATCGCCAATTTCTGGCTGGGCTGGCCGTTGATGTCTGTGATCGCCACAGGCGCATTGCAAAGCATTCCAAAAGACTTATATGAAGCTGCATCCATTGACGGAGCAACCGGGTTCCAGCAATTTTGGAATATTACAGTTCCGCTCCTCAGACCCGCGATGATGCCTGCCGCGGTCTATGGCTTCACTATCACGTTCAATTTATTTGGGTTGGTCTTCTTTATGACGGGCGGCGGCCCCGCGCGTTCTACTGAAATCCTTGTCACATTTGCCTATAACCTGGTGCGCAACCTGCGCTGGTTCGGCGTGGCGGCCGCATTTGCGGTGATCATCTTCTTTGTGGCTTTGGTCGTGCTGCTGATCACCAACCGCATCACCCGCGCCACACAAAGCTATTCGGAGGCCTAACATGAACGCAGATACCCCGAGAACCAGTAAGAACCCGATCATCCGTTTCTTGAACATGAACACGTCCGGGCAAACCAGCGGACGCGACCTTCCCTTGTGGAGACAGCTTCTTTTACAGCTATTCAGCCTGTTCGTTTTGTTCAGTGTGATGTTCCCGATCATGTACATCCTGACACTGTCATTTAGCTCGAAGACAACCCGCCCATCCTCGTTGGAGTTGCTGCCTAAAGAAATTTCCTTCGTCGCGTACAAACAGGTATTGGATCACCCGACTGGCAACCCGGTCAGCTTCACTGAACTGCTGCGCAACAGCGTATTCTTATCCGTTGGAGTTGGACTCGCGGCCTTATTTGTGGCAGTGACCGCAGCGTATGCCTTTTCACGCTTCAACTTCAAAGCGCGCGAAGTTTTGATGGTGCTGGTCTTTATTCCACTGCTCATGCCGGGTGTGGGTCTGGCGACCCCGCTTTACCTGCTCCTGAACAACTTCAAAGTTCTAGACTGCGGAAAAGATGTAATGGCCATCATGCCCATATTTGCCTGCGATGAAGGTATAAAAGGCAAACTCATCTTCAACTTGCGAGACTCACTCCTGGGCGTGGGCATTGCTATTACCGCCGGCGCGCTGCCTTTTGCGATCTGGAATCTCAAGGGTTACCTTGACACCATTCCAAAAGAATTGGAAGAAGCAGCCGCCATTGACGGCGCAGATAACAACCAGACCTTCTGGAAGATCATTCTGCCCCTCGCGGCGCCGCAACTGGCCGTGACCTTCTTTATCGGCTTCATCGGCAACTGGCAGGAATTCGTCACATCATGGCTTTTCCTCTCCCAACCCAAAGACTACACGCTCGCCATGACCCTCTACAACATGACCGGGCAATACGCCTCCAGCATCCCATGGAATCGCTTTGCCGCCATGGCGGTCATCGTCGCCCTGCCTGTGGCTGTTGTGTACATCGCGCTGCAAAAGCAGATCGTGGGCGGTCTCACCACGGGCGGCGTCAAAGGTTAATCGAATTTCTTTATCTCATCAATTTCCTCTCCTTTTATTTTTAGGGAGGGGAAATTTTTTCGCCTGGACAAACCCTTGCTAAAACGGATCCTCTGCACGCTATTGTTTTTATCTTTTCTATCGGCATGTGTTCCCGCTACGACGACAGTTGCTCCTGTTCAAACGGCAACCCCAGCCCCTGAAACAGAACCAGCCAACTGGTGGCGCGATGCGGTCTTCTATGAAATATTTGTGCGCTCCTTTTATGACACAGATAATAACGGTATCGGCGACTTCAACGGCATCACCCAAAAATTGGATTACATCCAATCTCTTGGCGTCAACGCCATCTGGTTGATGCCCATCCACCCATCGCCCTCATATCATGGGTACGACGTGACCAATTATTACAACGTCAACCATGAGTACGGCACGATGGCTGACTTCAAGAACTTGCTGGCAGAAGCCCACAAGCGCGACATCCGCATCATCATTGATTTTGTCATCAACCACACATCCAGCCAGCACCCGCGATTCAAGAACGCCAATAGCGATCCAAGTTCACAATTCCGTGACTGGTACATATGGAGCGAGACAGACCCTGGCTATAAAGGCCCGTGGGGAGAGTCTGTCTGGCATTCCTCTACCAACGGATTCTATTACGGCATATTCGTAGCCAACATGCCTGACCTAAACTATAACAACCCCGAAGTAACAAAAGAAATGAACAAGGTTGCCGCTTTCTGGCTAACAGATATCGGCGTGGATGGCTTTCGTGTGGATGCTGCCCAGCATTTGATCGAAGAAAATACCGTGCAAAAAAACACGCCTGCCACCCATGAATGGTATAGAAATTTTTACACTGAATACAAAACACAAAACCCGCAAGCTTATACCGTTGGAGAAGTGATCGGCGCAGGCTCGTCGGTGATCAAATCGTACACAGGCGACCAGCTCGACCACACATTCAACTTCGAAATGTCCAGCGGATTTGTGAACAGCGCAAAAGGCAATTCAAATTCAGGGATCACCAGCGCGTACAAATTTGCATTAATGGATATGCCTGATTTTAACTTCGCCACTTTCCTGACCAACCACGACCAGACACGCGTCATGTCTGTTCTGAACGGTAATGTGGATAAAGCCAAAATGGCGGCATTCCTGATGCTGACCACACCCGGCACACCGTTCATCTATTACGGTGAAGAGATCGGGATGACAGGTCAGAAACCCGATGAAGACCTGCGCCTGCCCATGCAATGGAGCGCAGACCCGTTCGCTGGTTTTTCAGGCGCGGAACCCTGGCGCGCACCTGCAAAAGGCTTTGAAGAAACCAATGTATCTTCACAAACTGGCGACTCAAATTCACTGCTCGAACATTACCGTGCATTGATCGCTCTACGCGGATTGAATTCAGCATTACGGACAGGCGAAGCGAACTTGCTCGAAACAAAGAACACTGGCATCTTTTCCGCGGTGCTAAAAGACGAGAGCGAAACACTTATAATACTTGCCAATCTCACAGACACGGCGATCACTGACTACAAGCTGAATCTTTCAGACGCGGGGCTGGCAGAGTCCGCTTACAGCGTGGAAACTTTATTGGGGGCGGAGCAGGCAAAGGACGTCGCAGGAAGCGTAGACTACAAACCGTTTGAAAATCTACAACCATACGCAATGGTTGTGATCAAGTTGAATCCAAAATAACGAGGCAAACATAATGACGACTCCAAACTGGGTAAAGGATGCAATCTTCTATCAAATATTTCCAGACCGTTTCGCAAAGAGCGGACGCAATCCTTCAGGCTCACTGCCGTTCGAGTCATGGGATTCGCCTCCCACAATTCATGGTTTCAAAGGCGGGGATCTGTACGGCGTGATCGAGAAGTTGGATTATTTGCAGGAACTGGGAATCAACGCGATCTATTTCAACCCGATCTTTGCTTCGGCTTCCAATCATCGTTACCACACATTTGATTACTACAACGTAGACCCATTGCTGGGCGGCAACGATGCGCTGAAAAAATTATTAAAAGAAGCGCATAAGCGCGGCATGCGTGTGATCCTGGATGGGGTCTTCAACCATGCCAGCCGCGGCTTCTGGCAATTCCATCATGTGCTTGAAACGGGGCATTGCTCGCCATACAGAGATTGGTTCTATTTCGATCAGGACCGCCTGCACGAAAGACGGCATTGGGGTGCTTACCCAACCCCTGAGGAACAACACGCCATCAAACAGGAAGGCAGTTTGCGCGCCATTGGATATCAGGGCTGGTGGAACCTGCCCGCCCTTCCGAAATTCCGCATTGAAACTCCCGCCGTGCGTGAGTTCCTGCTGGAAGTCGCTGAATATTGGATCAAGTTTGGCATCGACGGCTGGCGGCTGGATGTGCCGGGCGAGATCAACGATGACGCCTTCTGGCAGGAATTCCGCAACCGTGTACGCGCCATCAACCCCGATGCGTATATCGTCGGAGAGATCTGGCACGAAGCGCAGAGGTGGTTACAGGGCGACCAGTTTGACGCGGTCATGAACTATCTTGTCACCGCCGCCGCGATCGGTTTCTTCGGCGGACCACGCGTCAATATGGATGTGGTCAATCAATGTGGCGGACTTCAGCACCGGGTCCATCCCGGCATGAACGCCTACGGTTTCGCCAATGAGCTTGACCGCCTGTTCAACCTTTACAGCTGGGACATCACATCCGCGCAGCTTAATTTGCTGGACAGCCACGACATGCCGCGCTTCCTGTCTTGCACAAATGGAGACAAAGACTCGCTCAAACTGGCCTGGCTGTTCATGTTCACCATTCCTGGCGCACCCTGTATTTACTACGGTGACGAAGTCGGTGTGGACGGCGGACATGACCCGTATTGCCGCAAATCCTTCCCCTGGGATGAAAACAATTGGGACCACGACCTGCTCGAGTATGCCAAAGCGTGCACGGCATTACGCACAGATCATGCCGCCCTGCGCCGCGGCGAGTACAAACGCATCCACGCCGACGGGGATGTGATGGTATTCATGCGCTCACATAATAAAGAAAAAGTGACGGTGGCATTCAATGTTTCGGCGGATGAAAAGACAGTCGAATTGGCTCTCGAAAAAAAACATAAAGTCTTATTCGGGAAACCGCGCATCGAAGGCAACCAGGTGACCCTCCCGCCGCGCAGTGGAGTGGTGATCAAGTAGAATAATTAAGGTCAGGCAACATTGCCTGACCTTATGTTTTTCCCAACTCTTCACTTTTGAGGCATAATTAAAAATTATCGCCAGTTCCGAACATGCCTTTGGAGAATCGTATGCCTGAAAATGAAATACGCGAGCCAAAAGATATTCTCAATGAGATTTACGCGAACCTGCAAAGCGGTGATGATGCGACCATTCTGCGGGCGATCGCGGAACTGGGTCAGTATAATTTCAGCAGCGAGGCTGTGCGGAATCAACTGGAACAACTTTTTCTGCGAGGTAATAACGGGGCCATCCGTACAGAAGCGCTCGCGGCGCTCAACCTCGCTCCTCAACGCCATGTGCAGAGCCATTTGAGCAAAATGAATCGGGGGGAACGCTCCATGCTTTTGCGGGAGATCAATGGCTGGGAAAAAGACGGCTCACTCGAAAACCAGAAAGCGGATTTTCTGCGCCGCCGCTATGATTTTGACTTTGCGAACCCGGCCGAAGCGAATGTGCCCAAACCGAAGACAGTCGCCCCGCCAATCAAGGCCATGCCTGAGGGACCGCGCCCGTCACTTTTACAAACATTGGTCAGTGAAGCGAGCATAAAAATATATCTGTATCTCGGAGCTTTCTTCGTGATCGCATCCGCGGCAATATTTGGTGCGATTATCCCCGAACTGCGTCTGCCGATCTTGATCATCGCCACGCTGATCTTTGGCGGTCTTGCGATCGGGATCAAGAAAAGACTGCCCCAGCCAGGTTTCGCGCTCTTCATTGTTTTTTCGTTCCTGCTGCCGATCACGGCAAATACCATTCAAGAGACACTCCTTCAAAACTTTGACCTATCCCCCGCTTTCAGCGCGGGCTATTGGGCTTTTATTTATTTGTGCATGGCGGTCATCTGGGGTGGAAGCACATGGCTGTATGAATCACGTTTGTTTAGTTTGACCGCTTTCGTTTCATTGCTGCTCGCCTTCTTGCGCGTTGGGGATATTTTCAATGCTGGACAGAATTCCATTTAAGCATGGCGGGAATCGCCGCGCTGTTTGGGCTGGCAGGGACCTGGGTTCTAAAGAAATGGAAGGGTGCCAAATTTTCAATGCCATTATTTTTGACGGCACAGGCGGTCCAGGCCATCCTTCTGATATCTTCCATGACCGTTCTTGTCATTAACGCCAATGACCCGTCCAAGACAGCGCTTTGGAATCTGGCAGGGTTATTCACCTGGATATGCGCCTTCGCTTTTTATGTTTGCTCGAATTTGATCTTCCCCTTCCCGCTCTTCCCGTGGCTGGCTGGAGCGACTTTCATAGCCATGCCATGGTTCATCACATCCGCCTTTGATCTCGAAAGCCTGGGGACAGCCATTCTCCTGTTCTTGTGGGGAGCCTTGCTTTCAGCCGCCAGTGAGATCATTCATAGGTTCGATAAGTCCCGCAAATACAGCCTGCCGATCTTACTGGCATCCATGCCCGCGTTCGCATTAGGAGTCAGCTCAGGGTATGAGTACAACACGCTTCTCGGCATGGCAGGTGCCTTTGGAGTCATGGTCATTTATTCCACGCTGCACATGCTGCGCGCACGCTGGTGGTTGTGGACCCTGGGATTGCTCAGTTTCATCAGCGCATATTTTTCATTCTTTGACCTTGAGCTTATTCAGAAACTGGATGTCTTCTTCGGCTACCGACTCATTGATCATCAGCATTCTGTTCCTATTGCCTGACCTGTTCCTGAACAAAGACTTGCAGGCCGACAAAGAATGGCGCTTGCCTCCGCGGATCTATGGCGTTCTGTTTGCGATTTTACAACCATGATTTGTTCCGCAAAGCGAAGCTGTTCACGCGGCAATTTGTTTCGGTGTGTACACTTTGTTCTTTGGCGCGTACACGGTTGCAGGTAAAGCCATTTTCGGGTACCTGCCCGCCGCATATCTGCCGCTCGCGATCATTTTCACGCTGAAACACTTCAACTCGGACGCATGGCTGCCCGTTCTGACGGTACTGGCAATATTGTATTTCGTGATCGGTATCGCGGTTCGGGCAAAAGAAGAGTGGTCTGTCATGCTGCGTAACAGCGCGCTCATTCTTGGCGCCCTGCTTTCGTTGAGGGCTTTATTTTTGTAAGGAATCGAGGTTTCGGATGGTACGCGCTTCCGCTTGGTACGCTTTTCATCGCGGAGATGTTCGTGCGCCGCAACGGCTGGTTCGAACCCGGCGCACCCATCCTGTTCAGCATCGGCGCGTTTCTGATCTTGAAAGATCTCAACCTGGAACGTGTCACATATCATGTATTCGCTTACAGCATGCTCTGGATCATCACAGACCTGCTGGCGCATTTAACTTTCACAGATCCGCGCCCATTGAAGACGGCGGTGCGCGGCATGGGCGGATTATTGGCATTGGCAAGCTATGGATTTTTATTCACAGAAAGCGATGCTTCCTTCGCGGCATTTGGATTCGGACTGTTCTCGCTTCTTTTCTTAACGGTCAGCCTGCTCTACCGCCGAGCGACTCTTTTCTACGCCTTTACTTTGACCCTGCCGCTCTTCGTGACATTCGTGTTCCGCATATTCGAACTCACAAAATGGATCCACCCTGTGATCTTCATCGCGCTGATGTATTACGCGGCGGGGTTTTCCTGCTGACGATCAAACGCGCCACAACCTGGGGCAATACTCTGCTCTACAGCGGGCTCGGGCTGGGAGTCGCCTGCTCGATAGCCGCACCAGTTCTGGGCGGATTGGACACGGCGATCCCCGTTGCGGTGGCCGCCACCCTGTGGGCCGCCGAAGCCTTGCGGAAGAAAAATGTCTGGCTGGCGCTTCCCGCAAATGGCTTGTATCTGCTGGCGTATTTCATCATCCTGGTGGAGTTGAATGTGGACGAACTGCAATTCTTCTCAATGGGCGCGGCGCTGTTGGGATTGTTCCAGCATTATCTTTTGACGCGGGCGGATGCCAGGAAGGGCGCGTTCGTGATGGGGATGCTTTCGCAATTCGTTCTGCTCGGCACGACCTACACGGAGATGGTCAACCGCAATGAGTTGATCTATTTCGTGGTGCTCTTCTTTCAGTCGCTGGCAGTGCTGGTGTACGGGATCGTGATCCGCTCGCGCAGTTTGACCTTTTTCCCGATCGGGTTCGTGGTGTTGGGTGTCTTCACGGTCGTGTATAGCACGCTCGAAGGTGTGGCGGCGATCTTCCTGATCGGTTGTACGGGCGTGATCCTTTTGATGTTGGGAATTTTGGCTGTACTGGCGCGCGAGAGAATTTCAAAGTTGGGCGAGAGGATCAGTGATTGGAAGGCGTGAGGGGAAGGAGGAAGGGCATTGGCTTCGGGCTTTCTCTGCTCCCAAGCAAGGTTCACGCCCACCCCAGCGCCACAGCCCGCATGGCATGTCCGCGAACGCAACCGTTAGCCCGTCCCCTGCCAAATTGTCACCATAAAATAGTACTGAGTACCGAAAAGGATATTTTGATTGAACGACTTGCTTAAGTTTTTCCTTCCGACCTATCTTATTGGGTATTTTGCTGTAGCCCTTTTTTGGCGTTCTTTTGTTACCTGGAGAAAAACAGGGGTAATTCCTTATGTATTTGGTAAAACAGATAATGTCCACAATTTTGTTGGCATGCTTTTTCGCCTAACTCTTTTCGCTTGTACTATCGTTGTCAGTATTTATTCTTTTTGGTCAGGAGGATATCAATATCTTGCCCCAATTCTCTGGCTAAACCATTCAATGCTTATATATTTTGGATTGGGATTGTTCATCGTTTCATTCATTTGGACGTTTATCGCTCAAGCCCAAATGGGGAACTCCTGGCGAATTGGAATTGACCTAAATCACAAGACAGAATTAATACAAACTGGCGTTTTTCGTTTATCACGCAATCCTATTTTTCTCGGAATGCGATTAACTCTATTAGGGTTATTCTTCACATTGCCGAATGCGCTTTCATTGGTAATAGTGATCCTTGGCGACGCTCTGATCCAAATTCAAGTTAGGCTTGAAGAGGAATTTCTTGCCAAAACTCACGGAAAAACATATCAGGAGTATTGTAAAAAAACACGTCGTTGGGTATAAGGTGTTAAAAGCTCAGCCCGTGCCAGGAAAATATGCAGTCAGCGGTTGGATTCTGTGGCACACTTCGCGTCAAGCAATTTTCTGGTGTCGAGTTTTCCCTGCTCCAAGGCAGAGTCCGCTCCCGCATCAGCGCAGGTAACCCAAACCGTTGGGGGCTGGGCTATAATTCAAGACAAGAATAAGTTGAAAGACACATGAACAAGACTTTCCTTAATCTCCGCACAAGAACTCTATTTTCATGTAATGCGCTTTCAGTGCTATTTATGGCTTGCGCACCGCCCGCGCCCACCGTTCAAATTGTAAATACACCGACTCAAGTCTCAAAGCCGGTAAGCATACAGACGCAACCAGAAACACCTCCCACCCCGCCTGCCGTTACCCAACCTTCTTCCCTGGTTTTTCCGCATATAACTGGTGACGCAGGAAATTTTTCCTTATTGGCTGGAGAGACGCTCACGTTCACTTGGGAGAATGCCCCCACTGGGGCGGACAAGTATGAGTTTGTGCTTGTTCCGCTACATAAGGAGCCCACCTTCTTATTGGGAATCGACTTTGATGATTCTGATGGCGTTGCTGTCTCTTGGACCATCCCTGAACACCTCGCGGCTGAGCTGCATGCGACAGCCTATTTCCCCGACGATCGAAAAGTTGAATTATCATTTATTCCCATGATCTATTCCGGGGATTTCCCGCCAGCAGGAGTGTGTAGTCTTATTGCTCGAAATCATCCTGTCGAGGTCTACCGCCTGCCCGATAAAACCGCCGAGAAATTCGCCCTCCTGTACCCTTCCGCATACGCACATGTCCTGGAGATAGCCCCCAATGGCTGGTATCGCATTGATGCCAGCACAGCCGAGTTATTTACACCGTCGCGTGGCAGATTACCTGACACTGGTTTTCGTGATATTGCCGTCAGCGCAGCGATGAATTCTGATCTTTCCCCCGCAGGTGGAGACGGCTGGGTTAATAGCGACCAAGGTGTCCTTCTGACTGGAACCTGTCCCCCTTAAGGTGGATGAATTATTGAATGCCATTGGCAATGCATGAAATAAACAATTGCGCCAAACAATCCGTACAGTGGATTTGATGGATTCTAAATAGTTTTCTCGCTTCGTTTTTTTCTGCTCTCAAGCAAAGTCCACGCCCAACCCAGCGCCACCAGCACAAACCGGCAGGTACTGAGGTGACAATAAAAATCGTGATTTACACCCGAGGATAATCTCCAAAAAGGAACAAAAAAACTATGGCAAACCCTAAAGATCTGGTAATGCTCAAACAGGGCGTGGAAGAGTGGAATAGCTGGCATAACGGGTGGTTAAATACAATGGTTGACTTGAGCGGGGCCGATCTGAGCGGGATGAATCTGATCGGTGCAGACTTGCGCAAAGTGAACTTAAGCGGGGCCGACCTATCGAATGCCTATTTGCGCAAGGCTCAGCTCTCAGAAGCCGACATGAGAGGGGTCAACCTAACCGATGCTGACTTGAGCCAGGCATATATGTGGCAGACCAATTTGAGCGGTGCCAAAATGCAGGGTACTCTATTCGAAGGTATTGAGGCAAGTCCTGAAGTTTTCGAAGCACTTAAACAATCCACGGCCAACCCTGAACATCTTAAAATACTTCAACAAGGCTGCAGCAAGTGGAATGTCTGGCGGCAGGAGAACCCTGGAGTAATACCTGTTCTAAGCAATGCCGACCTGCGCGGGCTAAAGGACATGATAGGCATTAACCTGATGGGGGCGATCATGAGGGGTACCAACCTCTCAGAAGTTAGCCTGTTCAGCACACATTTAGAGAAGGCTAACCTGTCAGACGCTAACTTGACCAAGGCCGACTTGCTTCAGGCTAGCCTGCAGGATGCTACTTTAATCCAGGCCAACCTGGCTGATGCCAATTTGAGACTCGCTAATTTAAAGGGCGCCAATCTGAGCAGTGCTGATTTAAGCCGTGCTACCTTGTGCGGTGCGGACCTCACAGAAGCTAATTTAAGGGACGCCAACCTGAGCAAGGCCAGCCTGGACATTGTTTATGACCGCGACGGTGACTTCGAGACGAGTCTGCGCAATGCCAATATGTACAAAACCAACCTGTCAGGCGCCAGTCTGGTCAAAGCCGATCTGAGCAATGCTAATTTAATGGATGCCGACCTGACGGGCGCTGATCTAACCAATGCCGATATGTACAATGCCGACCTGATCAGATCCAACTTGACAAATGCCGATCTGACCGGTGCCAACCTGAGCCTGACTGATCTGGTGGAAACAAATTTCACGGATGCCAAGATCTCAGGCTGCCGCATTTATGGCACTTCAGCCTGGAACGTAACTTTGGTTAATACTTCCCAAAAAGACATGGTCATCTCAAAAGAAGGCGAACCAATCGTCACAGTGGATGATCTGGAAGTCGGCCAGTTTATTTACCTAATGCTGAACAATACAAAAATTCGAAATGTGATCAACACCATCACGTCGAAGGGCGTACTTATTCTCGGCAGATTCTCTGATCCACAACGCAAGTCTGTTTTGGACGGATTACGAGAAAAACTGCGCGAGTTCGATCTGCTGCCGATCGTCTTCGACTTTGACCGCCCTACAGATAAAGACTATACCGAGACGGTACAAACCCTGGCAGGCATGAGTATGTTTGTGATTGCCGATGTGACCAATCCAAAATCAACCCCACTGGAACTCGAGGCCACTGCCAAACAATTCAAAATACCGTTCATCCCGATCATAGATATCAGTGTTGATCCCCGCCCATTTGCGATGCTGGTTGATCTGCAAAAATCTTTTCACTGGGTGCTGCCAACTCTGCAGTATGCAACGAAGGAAGATCTATTGGACGATGAGAATCTAAAAACCTATATCATTGATCGGGCGGTTGCGAAGCGTGAGGAATTGCGAGCAGCCAAAAGCCAAGAACCGGAAACGATCCTGATCCGCAAGAAAAGCGCTGGTACTCATCCTTTATAAGAAGAGGCAACAAATCAAGAAGTGCCTTATTTATCAAAAATAAAAGAGCACGCGAGAAAAGGAAAATAGCATGTCAAATTCCGCGTTGTAAAGTAGATAACGATTTGTGTGCTGGTCAGAAACAGGTAAGGAGTGTCACCCATATGAATCCAATCCGCATGGCAAAAATAGAAGGAGCGATCCGCATCGTACTTGAATTCAATGAAGCCTTCAATCGACATGATGTCGCCGGGATGATGCGGCTTATGACCGAGGATTGCGTCTTCGAAAATACACATCCAGCCCCAGACGGAACTACCTATTCAGGCAAGCAAGCGGTCACCAAGTTTTGGGAGGACTTCTTCCGCGCATCGCCGCATGCCCACATCGAGATCGAGGATATTTTTGGACTTGGGAAGCGGTGTATTATGCGCTGGAGATACGAATGGGTTGATGGGCATGTCCGCGGGGTAGATATTTTCCAGGAAAGAGACGGCCTCATCTGCCAAAAACTGTCCTACGTAAAAGGGATAGCATAAATACGGGTATTTGGATTTTGATACGCGTCCTGCTGTTTTTATAAAGGACGATATAAATTTCAGGAAAAGCTGGGATAAAATCCGCATGGGAAAGATCGTCAAAATTCCCACGGCATATAAAAATAAATATACAAGGAGTTAACATGACAAATTTTTTGAACGAGGCGAGATCATTATTCCATTACACCCAATCCATGCGGCGCGACTTTCACATGCACCCCGAGCTTGGTTTTAAGGAAATCCGCACGGGCGGGATCGTGGCTAAGGAATTGGAAGCGCTGGGGATGGAAGTCACCAAGGGTGTCGGTAAAACTGGCGTGGTGGGATTACTCGAAGGCGTGAAACCCGGGCCGACCCTGCTGATCCGCTTTGATATGGACGCCCTGCCGATGAGCGAAGACACCGGCGCGGAATACGCATCACAAACTCAGGGTGTCATGCACGCCTGCGGACATGACGGTCATACCGCGATCGGTTTAACAGTTGCAAAGATGCTGCACGCGCATCGCGAAGACCTGGCGGGCACGGTCAAATTCTGCTTCCAGCCCTCTGAAGAAGGATTCAACGGCGAAGAAGTCGGCGGCGCGGAAATGATGATACGCGACGGCGTGCTGGACGGACCCAAAGTGGAAAAAACTTTATCTTTGCATTTGTGGAATGAAAAACCGCTCGGCTGGGTCAATGTCGCCAAGGGACCCGTCATGGCCGGCGCGGAACAATTCAGCATCAAGTTGACCGGCAAAGGCGGGCACGGCGCCGCGCCTCACACCACCATCGACCCGATCGTGGCGGCGGCGCACATTGTGACAGCATTACAAAGCATCGCCGCGCGGAATGTCGCGCCTTTACATGCCGCAGTGATCAGCGTTACCACTCTTCATTCAGGGACGGCTTTCAACATCATCCCGCAGGAAGCAGAGTTGACCGGAACCATCCGCACCTTTGATCTGTCTGTGCGCAAGATGGTGTTGGAGCGCTTCGACCAGATCGTACGCGGCGTTGCCGAGAGCATGGGGTGCAAAGTTGATATCCTTGTTCAACGTGTGACGCCTGCCGTGATCAATAACGACACGGTTGCAGCGAAGGTACAGGAAAGCGCGCGACGCCTCTTCCCCGACACGGAGTTGGATACATCCAACTATCTCACGATGGGCGCGGAAGATATGGCTTTTATGCAGGAAAAAGTGGAAGGCTGTTATTTCTTCATTGGCTCAAATAATTCGGAAAAGCATCTCGATTATAGTCATCATCACCCCAAGTTTGACTTTGACGAGGAAGCCCTGGTGCGCGGCTCGGCGCTGATGGCATCGGCTGTTGCAGATATGTTGAAGTAAAAATGTTGGTAGTGGATAGTGAGTGCGGGTTTTTGTTAAGAATCCACACCGTGCCCTCTCTCTCTGGGAGAGGGAGAACTCGTCCCAGCAAAAGCTCATCACAATTGGGGTGAGGGAAAGAATTTTTCAAAACAACACAATCGCGACTCCGCGCACCAGCAATGCCGCCAGCAAAGCAACGATGACGGTCAACGCAGATATGGTCAGCATGGCGCGGGTGCCAAGTTCACGGCGCAAAATGGACAGAGTTGCGAGACATGGCAGATAGAACATCACAAACGTGGCGTACACGATCATCTGCTCTGAAGATAAAGCTGCTTTAAAATCGGCGGTGCCCAGCGCCTGACTCAACATGACGAGCGAAAGTTCCTTGCGCAGGATGCCGAAGATCAACGGGACGCCGACCTGGGACGGCAGACCGATCAACCAGGTGATCGGTCTCGCCAGCCAGTTGAAAATGTAGGCGAGATCGAAAAAATTCAAAGTCGCCAGCACCGCGCTTCCAGCGATCAGGATCGGCCAGGCTTCCACAACAAACTCGCGGATGCGAAACCAGGATTTACCCAACACATTCTTGAGAGTCGGCACACGATAGGACGGCATTTCCATGATGAGACCCGGGGTATCTTCCGGGGTTAATTGTGAAAGTATCTTCCCCGTTAACGCGATGATAAATAAATTGAAAAGAAACAAGACGAAGGCAATAATGGGTCCTAAATAAAATGCGACCAGTCCAAACACAACCGCCAGCCGCGCGGCGCAAGGGACAAGGACCGCAAGGGCCGCGGCAATATAACGGTCACGCGGTTCCTCCAATGTGCGGGTGGACATGACGGCAGGCACGTTGCAGCCATAGCCGAGGATGAACGGCACAATGGCTTTTCCATGCAGACCAATGCGGTGCATGAACGCATCCATCAGGAACGCCACACGCGGCAGATAGCCAACATCCTCCAGCAAACCAAGCCCAAGCAGGAACGGGAGCAGATACGGCAGGACAATCGCAACGCCCGCCGCGATACCTTGCAATACGCCAAGGATGACCTGCGACAAAAACGATCCTTCCGCAAAGGGCGACAGGGCGCTTTTCATTATCCAGTCGAACAATGCCAGCAAGGGCGGCTCGGTAACTTTCCCGATCCCGTACACTGCCTGAAAGAATAAAAACAACACAAAGAACATGATCGCATAGCCCCACACTGGATGGAGCAAAACACTGTCAAGGCGGTCGCGCCAGATGATGCGTCTCTCGCCCTGCGTAACATATTTTTTGGATATCGCGACTGCATGCTGATGCCTGTCTTCGGGATTTAACGCATCACCGACCTGACCTTGAACCTGCTCGCGTTTCCTGTACATTTCCAGCGCTTTGAGAAATAATCCCTTCACGCCGCGTCCCTTGCTGGCGACCAATGGCAGGACTGGCACATGCAGTTCGCGCGCCAAACCGTCAGCGTCAAATTGCAATCCCATGCGCGCGGCCTCATCAACCATGTTCAGAGCCAGGATCAAAGGCTTGTTGAGCGCGACCAACTCCAACGTTAAAGAAAGAGCCGAAGCCAGTTGAGTCGAATCCGCCACATTGATGATGACATCCACATCACGTGAATCCAGATAGCGGGCGGCTTCCCTCTCCGCCGGACTGCCTTCAACCAGAGAATACGCGCCAGGCAGATCCACAAGCTCAATGACCTCCCCCCCCACGCGGACACGGCTCTCGGTAAAGGTGACGGTCGTCCCGCTGAAATTTCCCGTCTCGGCTTTGTACCCCGCGACCTGATTGAATAAGGTGCTTTTCCCGCAATTGGGCAAACCGATCAGGGCAACTCTCATCGCAGCTCCACGATAATTTTTTCAGCCACGGCACGCCCCAACGCGATCTCACGCCCGTTAACTTCCACCAATAAAGGACCGCCCAGCGGCGCGACGCGCATTACACGCACCTCGTCGCCAGCATACAAACCATATTGATTCAACTTTGCGCGGACTTCGTCAAACGATAACAAGCGCGCATGGACATTAAGGGGCAGGTCGAGTAAACGCATACACGATTTATAAACGAACTCGAATGAATAGCCAAGTGATGAACATCCCCAAGTTGGGATATTTATCCCGAACCTGGGATAAAATAAATGTAATGAAAAAGTCTCTTCCTTATATAGTTATTGCCGCTTTGGTGGGCGCGGGCGTGCTGGCACAAAATTTGTTCAGCCCACCGCCAGCGACTCCAACCGAGACTGTGCAGCCTGCCGGGCAGTGCGCTTATGTATGGGTGTATCATAATGCGGAAGAGTTGAGCGCGATGATCGACGCGGAAATGCGCGGCCTGGACCCTGCCGCGAGCGGAAACGCGAGTTTTTACGGCGAAGACTGCGTCTATGCCGACGGGACTTCCACTTTCAGCGCAATGGAAACTGATTTTTATGTCCGCATTCCTGTGGCTGATCTCAAAAATGAAGATGCACTGGGTCAATGGATATCACAGGTATTTCGATTGGCACTTGAATTCCCAACTGATATGATTCAGGGCAAGTATGGATTTGTGGAGTTCTGGTTCGAGAAATCTGACCGCGAGCAGTTGGTTGTCCGTGTGCCGATTCAGGAATACATGGACGGCTCGCATGGGATTACCGGCGCAGCTTTGTTCAGGATGTTTTATTCGGGGGAGTAATGACTTGATATGGGCTTTGGTCTCATATATTATCTTATCTTACCACATGACCCAGCCTGACACCATTGTACCAAACCCACATAATTCACAAGACTACGACCGCTACGCCTACGGATTGAACATGTGCGAAATAATCCGCTCAAATACACAGTATTGACTGCGGCATTGGCGATCCATATTGCAATGCAGGAGAATGCAAACCTATTCTTGTGCCCCAGAAATTTCTGGATGGACGTGATGCGCTGCCCGCATTGAGCAGCTGTGTCGCGCAGGTGTGCCTCAATCTGTGCGGGCACACCTAGTATGCAGTAGTTAGCGGTACTAGTTTGCAGGGATAATCCATATCGAGCCGCAAAGTATTCAATTTTCCAGCCGCCACCTTTGGCGGCTTTTTTGTTCTTGACATTCCAACTTATTTATCATATACTATGTTTAGTAATTACTAAACGTTCTAAAGGATAGTGTCATGACCACTCAACTCACCCAACTCAAACAGGATTTCACCGAAGGTCTCAGCCAGATCAGCCGCTTCTGGGGTTTTCCCAAAGGCATGGGAGCCATCTTCGCCGTGCTGTACCTTTCGCCCACTCCGCTTTCGCTGGACGAGATCGTTCAAGAGACCGGGCTTACCAAAGGCGCGATCAGCACCGAGGTCCGCACACTGGCGCGCATGGGACTTGTCCACCGCTCGTCCAAACTGGGTGACCGCAAGGATTATTACGAAGCAGAGGACGATTTCTACAAGTCCATCCGTTCGATCCTGAAGGAAAGACAGAACAGCGAATTCGACAGCGCGATCCGCTCGGTGAGTGCAACGCTGGAGAAGCTAGAAGCTGGCACGGTCAGCGGTGACGCCGCCGAACTGGACTTCGTTTACAGGCGCGTGCAGGCCTTGCAGGAATTCTTCAACGCGATTGACGGCCTGACAAAAGCGGTCATCAAGCTGGAGAGTCTCGGAATGACCAATGTTACAAAGATTTTGTCTGTATTGAAATAAAACCCAAATCATTGCGAGGGCGACCCACTTTCGCCAGGCACTTGCGCCCCCCCGGGGCAAAGCCCTCCGCAGAATAAAAAGGAGAAACCATGAACACAATATTCGCCTTTGCCATCGAAGTCATCACCACCTTTGCAATTTGCACGCTGACTTTTCACTACATGCGCCCATTCCTCAAACGCATCCTTGTTGACTTATGCGGCACGGAAGAACGCGCGCAATTCTGGACCATCTTTTCCAACATCCTGCTGGTGGGGTTCCCGCTTCTTATCAGCTTAATGTACCAGCCCAAAGCGAGTCAGGCAGAAGAATTATTCTTTGAACTCACGCGCCGCACCAGTGGAAATCTTTTTGGCTTTATGGTCGCACTGATCGGAATTGGTGTCATCGTTTCATTTTTTGCGCTGGTCGCCCCGCGCACAACAAAGGAGTCACAATGAGAATCGCAGTCACAGGCGCATTTAGCTATTCAGGAAAATATATTGCCAAGCGTTTGCTCGAACGAGGCGAGGAAGTCTTCACCCTCACCAATCATCCCAATCGCCCCGATCCATTCAATGGAGAGATCAAAGCCTTTCCGCTCAACTTCGCCAATGATGCCGAACTCATCCAAAGCCTGCGCGGCGCGGATGTGCTGGTCAACACCTATTGGATCCGCTTCGACAAAGGCAGTAATACCCAACCCAAAGCAGTGGAGAACACGAAAATTTTAGTGGACGCCGCCGCGAAAGCCGGCGTAAAACGCATCGTTCACATCAGCATCACCAATCCCTCCCCCGCTTCACACCTGCCTTATTTCTGGGGCAAAGCCGCCAATGAAAAAGCGGTCGTAGACTCGGGCATGAGTTACGCCATCCTGCGTCCCACCGTTTTGTTCGGCAAGGAGGATATTCTGATCAACAACATCGCCTGGCTCTTGCGGCGACTTCCCGTCTTTGGTCTGCCGGGCAATGGCTCATATAAGTTAAGTCCTGTGTATGTGGATGATCTGGCCCAAATGGCAGTGGACTCGGTCTATCGGACTGACAGCTACATCTGGGACGCGGTTGGTCCCGATGAAATGACGTTCAAGCAGACCGTGGAACTGATCGCAAAAACGATCGGCATCTCCCGCCCATTGATGCCCCTCCCGCCGCGAATGGCACTGCTCGCCGCCCAAATCTTGAGTCTCTTCGTTAAAGATGTCATGCTCACCCCCGAAGAGGTGGACGGGCTCATGGCCAACCTGCTCATCTCGAAAGAACCGGCGCGCTGTAAAACCAGCTTACGCGCCTGGCTTGAAGAACACAAAACCACCGTTGGAAAACAATACGCTTCAGAGCTGGCAAGACATTTCTAAAAAAAAGATGCCCGTTCTAACCAGAACGGGCATCTCAATTGATGGATACCACACCCGCACAACGCGGACTGTCCATACAACCGTAATATTTTTTCCCCGAACTCATCCCGGTCCGCCGAATTCGCAGCACCATCATCTTCCCGCACAGCGGGCACTGCGGCACAGAATCAGAAGCATGACTTTCGCGCAAAGACGTGGTCCCGTCGATCTTAGTCATCGCCAGTTGAAAGAGCACGACAATATCCGAAAGGTCATACGTCTCACTGGATGGCACATGCACCAGCGGCAGACCCGCGTCTGTAAATAGTTCATCCATGAATTTATCAAATTCCCGCGCTTCATTTTTTGAAATCTGGCGCAGGAGCTCGACACCGAAGGCAGGCGTCATTGTCTGCGGATCGCACAACAAAAAGTCAACGTGTTTTCGGAAAAACTTATTAAAGAAATGCACATTCTCATTAGGCCGCACGATATAAAACAGATCGTTCAGCGCGACCTTTGGACAGATCAAATAACGACCTTCAACCATATGATCCAAGACTCGAAAAAGAGCCAGTTCCGTGGTCGTCAGGAACGGCTCTTTTAGCCGGTAGGGTAATCGTTGTGTATCCGCCGTTTGATCTTTCATTAAATCAGCCTTTGGCAATATTATAAATTAGGTTTCAACCACGGTACAGGAAATATCAGATCAAGCGCCGCGCATCAACTCCAACACCTCAGACTTGAGGGCGGCATTACAGGCGATTCCCTCCCCATACGTATGACCTTCTTCACCGCTCCACGAGCCGAAGTACCCGCCCGCTTCGCGAAAGATGACAGGATAGGGTCCGCAATCATACACATCCAAACGTGGATCCAATGCCACTTCAGCGCGCCCGGTTGCCACCAGTAAATATCCATACGCATCCGCCCACGTGCGCATCAAAGACTTCTTGTTCCTGAAACGATCAACAACATCGGGCATTTTTGCGGTGAGATGTTGAAAATCGGAACTGACCACACAGGCATCGGAAAGTCTATCCACTTGAGAGACCCGCGCCCGGCGGCCATTCCACAAACAGCCCGATCCATCCGCCGCGCAAAGCATTTCATCCAAAGGCGGAAAGTACGCTGCGCCTACGCGCACGATCCCGTCAACCTCCAAACCAACCAGTACGCCATATAAAGGAACGCCGCGAATAAACGATATGGTCCCGTCGATCGGATCGATGATCCAGCGAAAAGAATGACCATTCCCGTTTTCGCCGTATTCCTCACCCACAATGGCGTGACCGGGATAGGTCCGCTCAATCTCCCCGCGGATGTACGCCTCGGCTTCACGGTCTGCAATGGTGACGGGATCATTATTTTCCTTCAATTCCGTCCGCACGCCTGTGTTGAAATATCTCAATGTGATCTTCCCCGCGTTATAAACAAGCGAGGTGGCAAAATCCAGGTAGGGTTGTAAATTCATAGTAATGTATTCAACAATTCCTTTTCTTCTTGAGGATTTTTCACCTGTCCGTCCAGCCAGGCGGCGCGGAGTTGAGCCAGGATCTCTCCAAAGCGCGGTCCGGATGGAAGTCCGCGCGCTTTCAGATCATTGCCTGTGGTGTGCGGTTTTACATGGCGCCAGATGGAAAGATAATCCAAAAGCGCACTTTCACGGGAAGCAAGGTAGACTACATAAATGGACAACAACGGCAATTTTTCAAGCGCGTATGACCAGACACTTGGCCTTGAATTTATAAGGAAGGGCAGGCTCTTTTTCAATTGCGAGACAGCCCAAACGGAATAAGTCAGGTCAGATGTAAAGCTTAAACGTTCCGCAATGGACATGATTCCGTCTTCCATTAAGTCCATGAGCCAAAACATATACCCGATAGCGGGCCGGCTTGCTGGAATATCCAAGGTTGGGTCCATATCCAGAAAATCCAAATACTCTGGATTGAATAAAGGCAGGTCAGTGTGAATTTTTTCAAACAATCCCAAGTTGCCTGCGCGCTGGATCATCTTTGAGGAGTTTGCCTCTTCGAATATCAGGTCCAATTCATGACGGATACGTTCGCCGCTCAAGCGCATGACCCCGTCAAGAGATTCTGAATTGATCAGAGCCAGCGTCTCAGGTTCAATATTAAAGTCACATCTTCCCTCGTAGCGGATCGCGCGAAAAATTCGAGTCGGGTCATCAATAAATGAACGTGGATGCAAAACCCGGATCATCCCTTTTTCAAGGTCAGCCTGTCCACCCAAAGGGTCGAGCAATTCACCAAAATGAGCACCGTCAATCCGGATTGCCATGCAGTTGATGGTAAAGTCGCGGCGAAGAAGATCATCTTCGATTGTGGAGGGCGTGACAGTTGGCAACGCACCTGGCATTAAGTAGGATTCTTTGCGGGCGGTGATCAGATCCAAGGATGCAGGCTGAAGGCGCTGCCCTAAGACTGTTGAAGGCAAATGCCAAATTGCGGTGTGGAATTTATCGTGAGTCGTGAGTTTGCCACCGAATTTTTTGACGAGAGATCTTCCGAATTTGATCGCATCCCCTTCGACGATGACGTCAAGGTCGTTGACGGGTTTGCCGAGCAAAAGGTCACGCACGAAACCGCCGACGACGTAGCAGGGCATATCCATTGTGGCGGCCTGGCCTGCGATACGCGAGATAAGAATCTGTTCATCGGACGGAAGCAGGTTTGGGTCATGTATAAGGCGCAGCAAGTCATCCTTTTGCATATTTTCAATTTTACCCTTATAATCGGCAGCATGTTAATGAACCCGAACCCGTCCCCTCGAGTGTGTAAACCCTACAGGTCTGGCTAGGTTCGCTTTCGCGTGCTCAAACGGCTCCCAGACTTGGCGAGCCGTTTTTATTTACTGAGGTCAAATGCCAATTACAATTGCTGAACTGACGGAAAAAATGCATGAGTTGGTTAAGTCAAAAGGCTGGTATGAGAACGATAGCAAACGCCCGCAGACTCCGCGCAATTTGGCGGTCTCGCTTTCGATCGAAGCGGCGGAGATTTTGGAGCATTTCCAATTCGGTGATGAAATAAAAGACAAAGACGAATTGGGAAGCGAACTGGCAGATGTGACCTTGTATCTCTTGCAACTGGCTTCGGTCTCCGGAATTGATCTGGAAGAAGCGGTGTTGAACAAGATTGAAGTGAACAAGACAAGAGAATGGGACAAGGATAATTAGTCAAAGGTCAGAGGTCTATTAGGCTTTCTACTGTTGACCTTCGACGAGGTTTAATCATGAACATAACTGTTTTTGGCGGCGCACAACCTAGAGAAGGAACATCAGCCTATGAAGAGGCGCGGGAACTTGGCTCGCTCCTTGCCCAGCGCGGACATGCCGTGTTGACTGGCGGTTACATGGGCACGATGGAAGCTGCTTCACGCGGGGCGTCTGAGGCGGGCGGCCATGTGATCGGTGTGACGTGCATTGATATTGAAGAGTGGCGCAAATCAAAGCCAAATCAGTGGGTGAAAGAGGAAAGACGAAAGCAATCACTCATTGAACGATTGCAGGCGTTGATCGAAGGCTGTGACGCGGCGATCGCCCTCCCGGGCGGCGCAGGCACGCTGGCTGAAATCTCGTTAATGTGGAATTTGATGATCGTGGAATCCCTGCCCCCCAGGCCGCTGACACTGGTCGGGCGCGGTTGGCAGTCCACGTTTGATCGGTTCTTCAATGCGTTTGAAACGTATATGCCCGTACATCAACGAGAGTTGTTATACTTTGCGGAAGATGTAAAAACTGCTGTAAAAATAGTAAGTGGTGAATAGTAATTGGTTTTACACCAAAAAAACTTACCACCCTAATTCCTAATTACCTAATCACTAATTCCTGGAGTAAAAATGGCTGAAGATAAATTAACAACACGCGCGGAAGATTTTTCAGAATGGTACAACCAACTTGTGATCAAGGCAGACCTTGCAGACTACGCCCCCGTGCGCGGATGCATGGTCGTAAAGCCTTATGGCTGGGCGCTATGGGAGAACATCACATCCCATCTGGATAAGGAATTCAAAGCCACAGGCCATGTCAATGCGGCCTTCCCAACCTTGATCCCCATGTCTTTCTTCGAAAAAGAAAAGGAACACGTTGAAGGCTTCGCTCCTGAACTGGCAGTCGTCACGCACGGCGGCGGCGTGGAATTGGAAGAAAAGCTGGCGGTTCGTCCCACCTCTGAAACCATCATCGGTTATATGTATTCCAAGTGGGTCAAGTCGTGGCGCGACCTGCCCCTTCTCATTGTGCAATGGGGTTCTGTTTTGCGCTGGGAATTGCGCACCAAACTTTTCCTGCGCACGGCTGAGTTCTACTGGCATGAAGGTCACACCGCTCACGCCAGCGCCGAAGAAGCCAAAGAGGAAATGTACCGCATCCTCGATATTTACGAAAAGTTCTGTCTTGAAGAAGCGGCCATTCCAGTCATCAAAGGCACCAAGAGCGACACCGAAAGATTCGCGGGCGCACACACCACCACATCCATTGAAGCGATGATGTGGGACAAGCGCGCATTGCAGTCTGGCACGTCCCATTACTTCAGCACAAATTTTGCCAAAGCATTTGAGATCCAATTCCTCAACAAAGAAAACACCCTGCAATTCTGCGAAACCACTTCATGGGCCATCTCGTCCCGCATCATTGGTGCGATGATCATGGTACACGGCGATGATCAGGGTCTTGTGCTTCCCCCCCGCCTCGCGCCCACACAGGCTGTCATCGTTCCCATCTTCAAGAAAGATGATGAGAAAGTCAAAGTGATGGAAGTTGCCGACCGCGTCTTCATGGAACTCAAAGCCGCCGGCATCCGCGTCAAGATGGATGACCGTGATAACGTCAGCAGCGGATTCAAATTCAACGATTGGGAAATGCGCGGCGTTCCTGTCCGCGTGGAGATCGGTCCCAAGGATGTGGAGAAGGGATCGGTTGCCCTCGCCCGCCGTGACAAGCCTGGCCGTGAAGGCAAGACCTTCGTCCCACAGGCGGGTCTGGACTCCGCTGTAAAAGGGTTGCTGGACGAGATTCAGGCTTCACTTCTCAAGCGCGCCACCGAATACCGTGATACCAACATCCATGATCCCAAGGATTATGAAGAGTTGAAAAAAGTGGTTCAGGATGGCTGGGCATTCTCCTACTGGTGTGAATCACGTGAGTGCGAGACCAAGGTAAAAGAAGAAGCCAAAGCCACCACACGCAACATTCCTTTCAACCAGCCTGAAACAGAAGGTACTTGCATCGTATGCGGCAAGCCTTCCAGGCGCAAAGTATATTTTGCAAGAGCGTATTGATCATAGTAGGGGCGGAGCACTGCTCCGCCCCTACAACACAACCCATGCCCGCCATCGACCTCGCCCGACTTCGCAAACAAGCCAACCGCCTGGCAGATTTTTTCTTTCTGCCGGAGGAGTTTATGAAGCACCTCAGCGAGATGCTAGAGTTTTATGTCAACCATACCCTAAGAACAGTAGAAAACGTCGCCCCTGGGTCCAACCTAAAAACCTATCGTACCCCCCCAGCGGTCATCACACAGATCGAGAATGAAGTGCGCTCTGTCGCAGAAGCGAACCCGGAATTTGCGCTTGAGCTGGCAGATAAACTCTGGGATGATGGCGCACTCGAAACACGCCTGCTCGCCGCTTTTTTACTTGGGCGAATCCCCCCTCTGGAAGAACGCCTGCTGCCCCGCCTGACCGCCTGGAGTCAGCAAGTCCGCGACCCGTCTGTGCGCTCCGCATTACTATCTTCAAGTTTGACGCGTATGCGGAAGGAAACACCCGCTGAATTCCTCAGTCTCGTCCGCGAGTACCTGCATCCCGCCCGGATGAACACATGGTCAAATGGGATACAGGCCCTGCTCCCAATGATCGCAGACAGCTCATACGACAATCTTCCCCCCATTCTTGATATCGTCGAACCTATCATCGAAAAAGCGCCAGCCGCTTTGCAGAATGAACTCACAGATTTGATCATAACCCTGTATCGCGCATCGGCAAGCGAAACGATATTCATGCTTAAACACGTTCTCTCCAATACAGATAACCCAATGACCGCTGTCACCATGCGGCGCATTGTCACCTCATTCCCGCCAGCCCTGCAAAGGGAAATTTATGATCTCCTGCGCCCGCGACCTTCTTCTGCCATTCCTGTCGAACCTGAAGAAGAGGTCATTGATGATTTTATTGAAGAACCCACCCTACCCAGGACGGTCGAAATACCTGCCGAAATTAAACTCCGCAAAAAGCGCGCGCCCCGAAAACCAAAAATGGATAACTCAAGAATCATCTATCTGCACGGACTCGAAAGCACCAGTCAAAGCGGAAAGGCGCGCCAGTTCGCAGAAAAATTCCCAGGCATGCTCACGCCCGACTTCGCAGGCTCTTTCGAAGAGCGCATGAAACAACTCAAACCCATTCTTGGCCGCAAGAAAAATTGGACGATCATCGGCTCGTCTTTTGGTGGATTGATGGGAGCAACTTTTACGCTGGATCATCCGACGCAAGTTCGAAAATTGATCCTGCTTGCACCCGCTTTGATGCTGGAACCCTTCGCATCACGCTTACTGACACCCGTCTCTGTACCCACGATCATTGTGCACGGGACAGAGGATGATGTCGTTCCGCTTGAACCTGTCCGCGAACTGGCAAAACAGGCATTTACCTATTTAACCTATTATGTCGTTGAAGACGGCCATCGTCTGCAAAAGGCATTTACAGAACTGAACTGGGAAGATCTATTGGCATAACTGCGCTAAGAAATGACTGACTTGCAGCAGCAAGCGCCTGCACTCCAAATAGAGGAATTATGAATCAACAAATCTACTGGAACACTACAGTAAATATGCCCAGTGACTCCAGCCTGCATCCCATCCCTCAAAAAGCAGACGTAGCCATCATCGGCAGTGGATATACAGGCTTAAGCGCCGCGATCACACTGGCAAAGCGCGGCGTGAATGTTGTCGTGCTGGAGGCAGAGACAGTTGGCTGGGGCGCCAGTTCCCGAAATGGCGGAATGACCCTGACGGGGCTCAAAGTTCCCATGCAGACGATCATCAAAAAATATGGGCGGGATCTGGCAAAAGAATTATTTCAAGCGTCGATCGATTCAGTAAATACGGTTGAAGAGATCGTAAAGCAAGAAGGTATCAATTGCGGTTTTGCGCGCACAGGCCACCTGCTGGCGGCGAATAAACCGAAACACTATGAAGCGCTCAAAGATGAAGTGGATTTCATGGCAAAGGAATTCGGTCATAAAGTTCATCTTGTCCCACCAAAAGATCTACATAGTGAGATCGGTTCAACGGTATATCACGGGGCTTTGGTGGACGAGGTCAGCGCTGGATTGAACCCTGCTCAATTCGTGGCGGGCCTGGCAAACGCGGCTGAAAAAGCGGGGGCCATGCTTTGCGCGCGAGCGCGGGTTACCAAGATCCAGCGCAGTCAGAACCTATTTCTCATCGAGACAGAAAGAGGCTCGTTAACAGCTGAATCCGTTTTTGTGGCGACATCTGGTTATACAGGAAATGTCACAAAGAAATTGCAGAAAAAGATCATCCCTGTCGGTTCATTCATCATTGCAACTGAAAGATTATCAGATGATCTCGCACATCAACTCAGCCCCAAAAACCGCATGATCTTTGATTACAAACATTACCTGAATTATTTCAGGCTGTGGGAGAACCGAATGATCTTCGGCGGGCGCGCGGCGTTCTTCCCTGAAAACCAGAATACGATCGCGCAAAGCGGAGAAATTTTGCGGCGCGAAATGATCCAGGTCTACCCGCAGTTGAAGGATGTAAATGTGGAATTTGTTTGGGGCGGCACACTTGATTTTGCCTTCGACATGATGACACACGCGGGCGAGATGGATGGAATATATTATTCGCTTGGCTATGCCGGGCATGGTGTGGCCATGGGCACTCATCTAGGAAAAACCGTCGCAGAGTCTATGTTGAATGGGGATATCAAAGACCATCCCTTTGCAAGATTTAAGTTTCCCAATGCGCCGCTGGGATTGTACGATGGCCGTCCGTGGTTTTTACCTTTCGCAGGATTGTGGCATAAGATATTAGACTTTGTGGAGTGATTTGGCAGGGATATAATTACAGAGACATTCGTCGGCTTTTACGATCCATGGAGGAGCACATGCTCAAAAGAATTCTTGTCCCACTGGATGGTTCAGACTTCTCTGAAGCAGTATTGCCTTATGCAGAAGCGCTCGCGCAAGCGTTGGAAGCAGAGCTCATCCTGTTGCATGTCAATGTGGAGCCCGTAACGGAGTTTGAATCACCCAGTTCCCCTTTTTCTCCGCCCATTGAGGTAAAAAAAGCAAAAGCCGAAGCCAGGGAATATATAAAATCGGTTTGTTACAAACTTGAGCAGAAAGGATTACGCGCCACCTACTTGATCCGTGACGGGGGCGTTGCCGAAACCATACTGGACGCAGCTGAAGTTCTGCAGGCAAATATGATCGCCATGACCACACATGGGCGCACGGGATTATTACACTTACTGCTGGGAAGCGTCGCAGAACAGGTAGTCCGCCGCTCGCCAATTTTAGTCTCACTGATCCGCCCGCAAGAAAAATAGAAAAATATGATATGAGCAAACCTCTAAAAAGAACTTCTCCGGAAGGTCTGTCTATATTTTTTTGACCATAGAGAATATAAAGGCCAGTCAGCAACTTGACAATTTTAGTCAGATTTATTATAAAAACGAAACTATCTTCAACTCCGTGTGTTCTTTACACAAATAGAATTAAATTTAGAGGTAACTGATCCGCATTCCGTTGGTGTCTTGTCCTGCTAACCTGGAGATGTGATCAGATGAAGAAAAATTTTCCGAAAAGATTATTTGACCCGCCTTCTCTCAAGGCGAAGTTTCCCCACGAAACAATTCCAAAAATAAATAGCGCTGCACAAATTTAGGGACCGCAACTTTGCGCGTCTCTTTTTTGATATGTATAAAATCTTCTATTTTTGAAAAGGAGGCACTATAGGCTAATTTTCCATCTGTAAAATCCGAGGTGTCTGTAAAAATGGAGCATGCCAAAGAAATACAAAATCATTCGTCAAGGAGAATAATCATGGCCAAGGAAGAGAAAGCTCAAGGTTTACCCCGTATTATCTTCGCCTCCGCTGCGGGAACAATGATCGAATGGTACGACTTTTATATTTTTGGAAGCCTCGCCTCAGTTATCGCGAGCAAATTTTATTCGACAGGCACGCCCATCGGTGACATGATCGCCTGGCTGGCGACATTTGCCGTTGGTTTTATTGTCCGCCCCTTTGGCGCAATCGTCTTCGGACGCGTTGGAGACCTGATCGGCCGCAAATACACATTCCTCGTCACGATGACCTTGATGGGTATTTGTACGTTCTTGGTCGGGGTTCTCCCAACCAGAGATGTACTTGGCGATTGGGCGGGCATCCTCCTCATTACTTTGCGCATTCTGCAGGGTCTGGCCCTCGGTGGTGAATATGGCGGCGCGGCGACCTACGTGGCAGAACACTCTCCGCATGATAGGCGCGGCTACTACACCAGTTGGATCCAGATCACAGCCACCCTTGGCTTGTTCATGTCCCTTGGTGTGATTCTCATCACCCGCAAATCCGTCGGCGAAGAAGCGTTCGGAGCTTGGGGCTGGCGCGTTCCCTTCCTCATCTCCATCCTGCTGGTCGGACTGTCCCTGTGGATCCGCTACTCGCTGCGTGAATCCCCGATGTACGACAAGCTCAAGAAATCGGGTGGCATCTCCAAGAACCCGCTCAAGGAAAGCTTTGGCAATCCCTATAACCTGAGCTATGTTCTCCTTGCGCTCTTCGGCGCGACCATGGGACAGGGCGTGGTCTGGTACACCGGTCAATTCTACGCGCTCTTCTATCTGCAAAAGATATACGGCGTTGATCTCGTAAATTCCAACCTGATCATCGGCGGAGCATTGCTCTTCGCCACTCCCTTCTTCGTTGTATTTGGACACCTCTCCGACAAGATCGGCAGAAAGGGAATCATTTTGTGGGGCATGATTCTGGCCGTTGCCACATGGCTTCCCATTTACAAAGCGATGGAAGGGTACGCGCCCTACATCAACTTCAATGCAGCCAAAGACGCCGTGAATACAGCGAATCCGGCGTACAGCCCCTTCATGCTCGGTCTATTCGTCTTCATACAGGTGATCTATGTGACGATGGTGTACGGACCAATCGCGGCGTATCTCGTTGAACTCTTCCCCACCAAGATCCGCTACACCTCCATGTCCCTGCCCTATCACATCGGCAACGGCGTGTTCGGCGGTTTGGTTCCGATCATTGGTTTGTCCATGCTTGAAGCTTCCAAAGCAGGATCAACCAGCTGGATGCACCCCATCGCGGCCCCCTTTGGAAACTACGCCGGTTTGGTATGGCCAATGTTGATCGCGGCCATTTGCGCCGTGGTCTGCTTCCTCAAGATGCCTGAGACCTACAAAGTGGACATTTCATCTGATGCATCTGTGGCATCTATTGGAACTGGAAAAGTAACTTCTGGCGATTAAATTAAAAGGCTCATCTTTTTTAAACCTATAAATTGAGGCGGGACCATTGCGTCCCGCCTCAATCGGAGAGCCACCATGAACCTCATCAGTCCAACTGTCAATCGCTGGATCCAGGAAGGGAGAGAAAATCCCGTTGCATTCTGGGAAAAAGCCGCCAAGGAATTACACTGGTTTAAAACCTGGGACAGCGTCTTCGAATGGAATTATCCAAACTTCCGCTGGTTTTCCGGCGGGCAGACAAACCTTGCATACAACGCGCTTGATTTTCATGTCAAACGCGGCTGGGGCGGACATACCGCTCTGATCTACATCAACGAGCGTGGTGAGCGCCGCCTCTTTACATATTCTCAAATGTTGTACGAGGTCAAGCGGATCGCGGCAGCTTTGCGCGGGATGGGAATCAACAAAGGCGACCGCCTCACCATTTATATGCCGACCTGCCCCGAAGCGATCATGCTCATGCTTGCCACCGTCCGAATTGGCGCGATCCACTCTGTGGTATTTGCCGGCTTCGGAGAGAACGCCCTTGGAGACAGAATTCAAGCCAGCGGATCGAAACTCGTCTTCACCACAGATATCACTTACCGCAAAGGCAAGGATGTGCGCCTGAAGGAAATCGTAGACGGCGCGTTGAAGAATGTCAAAACCGATGTGGAGCATCTCATCCTGCTTAAACGCGGCGCAGAGGATGTGAATATCGAAGTAGACCGAGACATACTGTGGGAGGATTTTCTGGAAAAATCAAAAGGTCAAAGCAGCGATTACGTCCCAATGGAATCAAATGAACCAGCATTTATCCTCGCCACATCCGGAACAACTGCCAAGCCCAAACTGGCGATCCACACACACGGCGGATACCAAGTCCACATTGCCAGTATGGCACGCTGGTGTTTTGGATTAAAACCGACAGATGTCTGGTGGGCAACTTCAGATATCGGCTGGATCGTCGGGCATAGCTATATCGTCTACGCGCCACTCATCGTTGGCTGTACCACCCTCGCCTTTGAAGGCGCGCTTGACCACCCACACGCGGAAGCAAACTGGAGGATCGCAATTGAAGAGTTCGCGGTCAGCGGGGTCTTCACATCTCCGACTGCGGTACGTCTATTGATGCGCTACGGAGATGAACCGCTGCGGCGCGTGAACCACGATCAGCTTGAACGCATCTTCTGTGCCGGTGAAGTGCTGAATGCGCCCGCATGGGACTGGTTGCAAAATAAGATGCTCGGCAATAAGATCCCCGTGATTGATCACATGTGGCAGACCGAAACAGGCGGACCTGTTTTCGGGAATCCTTATGGCATCGGGATGCTGCCCACAAAACCAGGTTCAGCCACCATACCCATGCCCGGCATTGACGTGGCTGTTATGACGCCCGAAGGCGAACCCTGCGCGCCGGGCGAAAAAGGCATCATGGTCATCAAGCGCCCATTCCCCGGGCTCACACCCGCGCTGTGGGGCGAACCTGAGCGCTACGGAAAAGATTACTGGTCGAAGATACCAAATGTGTACTATACCGGTGATTCTGCTCATATAGATGAAGATGGGTACGTCTGGTTTGCGGGTCGCGCGGATGAGATCATCAAGATCGCAGGTCACCGCATCGGCACGATCGAAGTGGAAACCGCGATCCTTAAGCACCCAGCCGTTGCCGAGTCCGGGGTGATCGGACGTCCCGATGAAATTCGTGGAGAAGTGATCTCTGCCTTTGTTCTGCTTAAGAATGGGCAGGCAGCATCAGCGCAACTGAAAAAGGAATTAATTGATACTGTCCGTCATGAGTTGGGACCGATCGCGGTCATCGGTGAGTTGAACTTCGTCAGTATGCTGCCCAAGACACGCAGCGGCAAGATCATGCGCCGCGTGCTAAAAGCTGTGACCCTCGATAAAGACCCCGGCGACATCACCACCATCGAAGACGAAGGCTCAGTGACCGAAGCGCGCGAGGCATGGAGTCAGATGAAAGCTGAAATTGAGTCAGGAATTAGCGATTAAATATTATTGCCAACCAGAACATTTTCCTGTATAACCAACCAAAATCTTTCCAAGGAGATCAACCATGGCAAAAGAAAACGGCAAAGAAATGGAAGGCGAAGTTTATTATCCGTCAGAGCAAGTCCTCTCGCAGGCGATCTTAAAGGATTGGGACGCGCTTGCTGAAAAGGCAAGCAAAGATCTGCAGGGCTTTTGGGGTGATGAAGCCGAAGAACTTGAATGGTTCAAGAAATGGGATAAGGTACTCGACGACTCGAACAAACCTTTCTTCAAATGGTTTGTGGGCGCCAAGACCAATATCGTCCATAACGCGATTGACCGTCATCTCAAGACCCATCGCAAGAATCAACTTGCCTTGATGTGGGAAAGCGAAGACGGCAAGATCGAACGCACATTCTCCTACTACGCCATGAACCGTGAAGTCTCGCGCATGGCGAATATTATTAAATCGATGGGTATTCAAAAGGGCGAGCGCGTCACCATTTATATGGGGCGTGTGCCTGAGATCGTCTTTGCCATGCTGGCCTGCGCCAAGATCGGCGCGATCCACTCGGTGGTGTTTGGCGGCTTCTCGGTCGACTCACTGCAGGGGCGCGTGGATGACAGTCAATCGAAATTGGTCATCACTTGTGACGGCTCGTATCAAAATGGCAAGATCGTTGAACTCAAAAATATCGTTGACGAATCCATCAAGCGCTGCCCGTCAGTGGAGAATGTGATCGTCGTCAAGCGAACAGGTCAACCCGTCAATATGGATGCGGGGCGCGATCACTGGTATCACGATCTGTGCTCACTCCCGATCGCCAACGGCAAATGTGCTACTGAAGTCCTCGATGCAGAAGATCCACTTTTTATTCTTTACACATCAGGTTCAACGGGTAAACCGAAAGCCATTTTGCACACGCACGGCGGCTATATGGTCGGCACGTATTCCACGCTCAAGTATGTCTTCGATATCAAAGATGAAGACCGCTGGTGGTGCACCGCTGACCCAGGCTGGATCACGGGTCATTCCTACATCGTATACGGTCCGATGATCGCAGGCGCAACCTCGATGCTGTTCGAAGGCGGACCAACCTTCCCCTATCCGAATCGCTGGTGGCAGGTCGTCGAACGCTATGGGATCACTGTCTTCTATACAGCTCCGACTGCCATTCGTGGACTCATGCGCTTTGGGGAAGCGTGGCCCAACAAGCACGATCTTTCTTCCCTGCGGCTGCTCGGCTCTGTCGGTGAGCCGATCAACCCTGAGGCATGGAAGTGGTACTACCGCGTCATTGGAAAAGAGAAATGTCCGATCATGGATACGTGGTGGCAGACCGAGACCGGCAACTTTATGATCACCCCCACCCCGGTCGTCCCGCTCAAACCCGGCTCCGGTACGCGTCCATTCTTTGGTCAGGAAGCCGAGATCGTGGACGAGCAAGGGAATCCCGTGCCGGACAATACAGAAGGCTACCTGACCTTGAAGAATCCGTGGCCCGGCATGCTGCGCACGATCTACGGTGACGACGACCGCTATGTGAATCAATATTGGTCGAAGTATCCCGGACGATATACAACGGGCGATTCAGCCAAACGCGACTCGGACGGCTATTTCTGGATCATCGGCCGCGTGGATGATGTCATCAAAGTTTCAGGTCATCGCCTAGGAACTGCGGAAGTTGAGTCCGCGCTAGTCAGTCACCCCGCAGTAGCAGAAGCCGCCGCGATCGGTCTGCCGCATGATGTCAAAGGACAGGCGATCTACACCTTTGTGATGCTGCGTTCGGGATTTTCCCCATCAGCAGAGCTATCGGAGGAATTGCGTCAGCATGTCTCCAAGCACATGGGACCAATCGCCCGCCCTGAGGATGTGAAGTTCGTGGATAAACTTCCGAAGACCCGCTCAGGCAAGATCATGCGCCGTGTGTTGAAAGCAAGAGCGCAAGGATTACCCGAAGGCGACATCAGCACACTGGAAGAATAAATCTCAAATCGATAATTAAAAATAGGAAAGAGTCGAGCGATACTATATTGCTCGGCTCTTTTTTAAATAGTTATAATTGAAAAAAATTCCCTGCCGTACAAATACAAGCAAATTACGTCATTGCGAGGGAGATTGTTTCACCGCCAGAGGACACACCTGCCCTGGCGGGCGGTGCCAGGGAGAGCGGCGGTTCGCAATGGCAGATGTACGGTAATTTATTTGGGAGAACTCAAAATATTAGTTGAAAACTATCTACAGGAAGCAAGCGACTTTGCAACTCTGGCAGGGATTCTGGGAGGTTTTGCTTTTTCCGCGGTGGTCCAATTGCTGGCATCTGACACGCAAAGAAAGGTTTTGACAGCCACCATTGTCACCTTCGAATATTCTTCAATACTGTCTTTCTATGCAGTGGTTGTCTTTGTGCTTGCGCTGGCAGCGACCGCCGAGACAAATACGATCCTGCTCCAAGTGGATTCAACGGGCAACACCGCAATGATCGGTATCTTCGGCGGTATCTATGTTTTTCCTATGGGTGTCGCTCTGTCGGGTTGGCATCGCTCAAGGGCGGCAGGGATAGCGACATTTGGTCTTTCCTTAATAACGATGCGCCTGACGAGTGTTGCTTTGATCCAGATCGATTTGGCGCTACCAGTCGCTCCTTGCAATGCAGACCGTCAACTTACTCGACAACATAAAAAATCCAACAGTAACCATGCACCGTCCTGATGGTTTATTTCGAGTAACTTAAGTGCATGACTACACCCTCGGGACGATTTTTCTAAATGCCGAGAAAATCTAATATAAAAAAGTCCAGAAGCATCCACAGGGGAATGAGCTGATAGACTCCAGAGTTATTAAATTCCTCCGCGCTCTTGCATGATGACGCGGATTTCTTTTTCCAGTTTATCCGCTTCATTTTCAAGCTCGATCAATTCTTCCAGCATCCTATCGCCAGCGGACCTGTCTTCGAGGGAGTTGATGTTGATGCGGACATTGTAGCCCGCGGCGGTAAGGGCGGCACGAGCCATGGCAAAACCTGACATGGAGTCGCTGATGGCGTTGAGGTTGGCGTGCTTGGCGCATTTGAGCGCGAGTTCCATCACTTTGACAGCTTTCTCGGAAACATGCAACGGGATGTGCGCAGCGTTGAGCGTGGCATTGAAAATGGCGGCATTGCGCGATTCTTTTTGTTCCTCTGTGTCTTTTGGCAACTTGAATGTCGCCATTAAAACTTCAAAGGATGCGGCGTCATCATCAACTGCCTGCGTCAGGTCCTCGCGTAATTTTTCAGCAACAACACGGATGGCTTGCATTTCAGCTTCGACATCGGCGTATTTCTTTTTGCCGATGGTCAATCCCGCAACCATAGCGACCAGTCCTGCGCCCATCGCGCCCGCGTATGCTCCCGCTGAACCGCCGCCTGGGGTTGGGGTCGGGGCGGCTAATTCGTCGATGAAGGAAGCAGGCTTGGGCGGAGTCTGACCGTCTAAGGGCTGCGAACCACTGCTGAAGAGCCGAGATTCCAAGATCTGTTGCTTGTCAAATTGATCCAGCTGGGTGTACCAGACCGCCGCGTCCGTCAAAGCATCCTGCGGAATTAATCCAACGAGTTCGCTGTGATGAATACCGACGCCATAGCGCTGGGCTTCGCGGCGGATGAATTCGACAGCGCGCGCGATGGGCGTATCGTGGAAGTTGGTCAGGTTCATCGAGATCTGCGCGCGGCCATCCACAAGAAGTCCAAGTCCCTTCACATAACGCAGTCCGCCCGATGAATGACGGATGGCTTTGGCGATCTTCTTCGCGATGCTGACATCGTCGGTGGTGAGATAGACATTGAAGGCGATCAGCGGATTACGCGCGCCGATGACCGTGGCTCCTGCCGCGCCAAGTTTGCTGGGGCCAAAATCAGGATTACGCTCGGGGTCAGATTCGATCTCCCCTTTCAGACCTTCGTATTGACCCCTGCGGATGTTTTCAAGGTTTGCAAATTCAGGGCGGGTCGCGGCCGCTTCATACAAGTAGACGGGGATATTGAGTTCGCTTCCAACGCGCTGACCCAGCCTTTGGGCAATGGCAATGCAGTCAGCCATGCTGGCATTGGAGAGCGGCACGAAGGGACAGACATCCGTCGCACCTATGCGCGGATGAGCGCCCGTGTGTTGATTAAGGTCGATCAACTCCGAGGCGGTCTTGATGGCGCGGAAAGCTGCCTCTTCAACCACGGCAGGTGCGCCCGCGAAGGTCAACACGGTGCGGTTGTGATCAAGGTCAGAGGAACGGTCGAGCAGACTCGCACCTGCAACAGAAGTGATGGCGGCGACAATCTGGTCAATGATCTCGGGGCGGCGTGCTTCGGAGAAATTGGGGATACATTCGATGAGTGTGGTCATGGGACCTCTATTTACGATTGGTATTTACGGTTTTCGATTGGTGAGTGTAATTATAAGGGTGATAGATAAAAGATGAAAGAAGAAGAAAATCAGGTTTCTGTAATTAGAAAATCCCCTGTATACTTGAAAAAAAAAGTTGCATTGGCTAAACCAAACAATGGAGTATGTTCAACATGAGTCCCTGGAAATCCGACTACGTCACAGTCAACAAATTAAAACTGCATTACACAAGAACTGGCAGAGACAAGCAGCCGCTTATCCTTGCGCATGGCGTCACGGATGACGGGTTGTGCTGGACAACCATTGCCAAAGCCCTTGCCCCGGACTATGACGTGGTCATGGTGGATGCGCGCGGCCATGGACGGTCAGACGCGCCAAAAAGCGGTTACGGTCCAGCCTCACACGCCAAAGATATGATGGGATTGATCACGAACCTGAATCTACAACACCCCATCCTATTGGGGCACTCGATGGGTGCAATGACAACGCTCGCATTCGCGGGAGCCTATCCCGATGTTCCGCGCGCGATCCTGTTGGAAGATCCGCCGCCGTGGTGGGTCATGAACACGGCATCCGCTGAAGCTGCGGCTCGGCGGACAGAATTACAAACCTGGATGGAAGGCATCAAGCGCAAGACTCACAAGGAACTGGTCAATGAGCAGCGCGCATCCGCGCCAACCTGGTCAAATGCCGAGATCGAACGCTGGGCAGACTCAAAACAACGCTTCAGCCCCAACGTGATCGAAGTCTTTAACGCCAGGAATGACAGCAGTGTGGATTGGCAAAAATTGCCACCGCAGATCAAGTGTCCAGCGCTCCTGATCACAGCCGACCCTGCTCATGGTTCACTTGTCACAAAAGACGGCGCAGCGGCGCTAAAGTCATTGATCCAGCAACTGAAAATCGCACACATCCCCGGGGCGGGCCACAGCATCCGTCACGATCAGCTCGAAGCATACCTGCACGCGGCTCAAACCTTTCTTGCCAAGCTGTAATCTGAATGCCTTTATGGAAATGAAAAACATCCCATTTGGCACAGCCATGAAAATGACCGAACTTGTTTTGGCACAAGCTGTCTACGGCTGGAACGCGGAAAAACTTCACATGCAATTTCCTTATTTGCCTCTGGGTCAAGTGTACTCTGCGCTCGCCTATTACCGGGATCATCGCAAAGAACTTGATGGTTGACTTTGAAAAACGTATGGAGAAAGTAAATCGAACTCAAAGCGAGACTCCCCCCATTTCCATTGATCAAACGATTAAAGACAAAATAACTTATCTAATGCCTATATCGCAACAAAAATCTCCTGTTACAGCAGGAGATTTTTGTTTGCAAGTTTGGAGCTTCACTACAAGAAATCTTTTCTCTTATTTCCCCGTATAATTAATTGCACTATGGAAAAATCCCGACTTGAAGCCTTTAGCGATGGCGTGTTTGCGATCGTGATCACGTTGTTGATCCTCGATATTCGTTTCCCCGAAGTGGACTATAGTCAATTTGCCGCGACGTTGACTTCCGTGCTGCCACGCATTTTGGCGTATGTGATGAGCTTTATTATCATCGGGTTGTACTGGGTCATCCATCACAATTCCATGCATGTAATGAAGAAAACTGACCGTGGATTCCTATGGTTGAACATCCTGTTTTTATTGTGCGTGAGCTTTATTCCCTTCCCCACTTCGCTGGTGGGACGTTATCCTTTCGAGGCGGGACCGATCATGATCTATGGCGCAACCTTGATCGCCTGTAACGCAGTCGGATATGTCATGGTGGTATATGTCCATTATCATCGCCATCTGGCAATGGCCGAGTTTGGCGATAAATATTTACGCAGCCACACGCCGGTGTATATCATTATCAACGGCGCCTATCTGGGTGCCATCTTACTGGCACGGCCATTTCCGCTGGTGAGTTACATCATCTATATTGCAGTAGTTGTCATGATCATCTTTTTCCTCCCAAATGTGGACGATGGAATTAACTATCAAGCAAAAGAATGACCAACACAGGAGAATCCAAACATGAACTCCATAGACCTTGAACACCTCCGCACTTCCATTCAAGTTGCGCAACGCGCACGCGAGCATGGCAACCATCCGTTTGGCGCGATCCTGGTTGACAAGAATAATCAAGTGGTGCTGGAAGCGGAGAATTCTGTTGTGACCGGCAAGGATTGCACCGCTCACGCCGAGACGAATCTAATGCGGCTTGCCACTCAGCACTTTTCAGCCGAAGAACTTGAATCCTGCACTCTTTATACAAGCACGGAACCGTGCGCGATGTGCGCGGGAGCGATCCATTGGGGCAATGTCAGACGAGTGGTTTTCGCATTGAGCGAAGCTGCGCTCTACGATCTTATCGGACCCTCGCCGGAACATTTGCTGCTCCCATGCCGGGAAGTCTTTGCGAGAAGCCAGCGGACTGTAGACGTGGAAGGTCCCGCATTGGAACTTGATGTGGAAGCACGTGAAGTCCATATCGGATTCTGGTCAATATAATAGGTTGATTGGAGATACCCATGGAAATGAAAAACATCCCATTTGGAACAACGGATTGGGCGTCAATTGTCCCAACTGAACATAAAGGTGAAACGGGCATGGCGCTCTGGCGGACGCAGCAATTTGATACCATTCGAGTACGCGTGGTGGAGTACAGCGCGGGCTACCTCGCCGATCACTGGTGCAAAAAAGGTCACATCCTGTTCTGCCTAGAAGGTGAACTGCAGACCGAGCTGGCAGATGGCAGAAAATTTACCCTTACCCCAGGCACAAGTTACCAGGTCGCCGACGACTCAGAACCTCACCGTTCCTATACAAAAGAAGGCGCAAAACTTTTTATTGTTGATTAATAGACGAGCGGAGATTCATGTATAATCTCCGCTCCTATGAAAACACCTTATGATCTTGTCATCTTTGACTGCGACGGCGTACTGGTCGAGAGCGAGCCGCTTGCCACGCGAGTCTTTGTCCAGATGCTCGCGGAATATGGCTTTGAATTAAAGTACGAAGAATACCTGAGGAAATTTTCAGGGGCGGTCATATCCAAAAGACTGGAAGTCACAGCACAAACACTGAACTGGACTCCGCCGGAAAATTTTCTATCCACTTTCGATGAACGGCTTGCCCCGCTGACTGAAAAAGAACTAAAAATTGTGCCTGGCATCCACGCGCTGATCGAGAGTTTGTCCGCTCCGATCTGTGTCGCATCCAACGGCAGCCGTGAAGAGATCACGCTCCGCTTGAAAATTGCCGGGCTGACGGAACACTTTGGAAACGCGATCTTCAGCGGATTGGAAGTGCCGCATCCCAAGCCCGCTCCAGACGTCTTTCTAGCCGCCGCGAAAGCCTTTGATATTTCCCCCGCCCGCTGCATCGTGATCGAAGACAGCACACTGGGGGTTACGGCAGCCGTCCGCGCCGGGATGAAAGTATATGGTCACGCAGCGTTCACCTCGAGCGAGTCTCTGCGTGCGGCAGGCGCGATCCCGTTTGCAAATATGGCAGAGCTAAAAACACTTTTACAACCATGAATCTCCTCGAAACAGAACGCCTTATCCATCGCCGTCTTTCCAATAATGATGCTGAATTCCTGATCGAATTACTGAACGACCCGGCCTTTATTCAAAATATCGGGGATCGCGGCGTCCGAACCGTGGAAGACGCCCATGTCTACGTTCAAAACGGACCCGCTGCCAGCTACGCAAAAAATGGCTTCGGTCTTAACCTCGTCATTCTAAAATCCAGCGGCGAGTCGATCGGCATCTGCGGCCTGATCAAACGCGACGCCCTGGATGATGTGGATATCGGGTACGCGTTCCTGCCGCGCCATTGGTCGAAAGGATATGCGGTTGAATCCACATTGGCAGTGAAGGAGTATGCCAGGGATGTAATCGGTCTGAAGCGCCTCGCCGCCATCGTTGACCCCGCCAACGCCAGATCCATCCGTGTTCTGGAAAAGATCGGATTCGTCTACGAAAAAATGGTCAGGCTATCCAAAAACGATATTGACCTGAAATTATTCGCATGTATTTTATGAAACCAGATTCCACTTCGAGGGATATAATCACGGAAAAATAAAATCAAAAGGCTGCCGCATGTCAAACTCTACTCCTACCATTAAACTTAATCCAAACAAAGTTCTTGTTTCCCTATTCGCCGTTATCGTCCTGCTTGTCTGCTTAAGCATCTGGGGACAATATTTGAAATACTTTCCCCAAACATTCGACATGCACGGAGCCTGGCAGGAATTCTGGATCGATCTGCTTATGCGTTCCTTCTATACCAATGCAGAAGCAAATGTCCCAACGTATTTCAACACCATTATTCTATTCATCCCAGCCCTGCTGCTCGCGGTCATTGGAGCCTGGAAAGCGTCAATAAAAGACAAGTTCAAGATCCATTGGATCGGCCTGTCCATAATATTTCTTATTCTATCCGTGGACGAAGCCTCGGTTTTGCATGAAAAATTGATCAACCCAATGCGTGGACTCTTCAACTTTGAAAGATACGGCGGTATTTTCTATTTTGCCTGGGTCATCCCCGGCCTAGCCGCGGTTTTTGTTTTCATGCTCGCTTATCTGCGTTTTTTTATTCATCTGGAAAACAAGTACAAGTTCCTGTTCTTCATATCGCTGGCAATATATGTCAGCGGTATCATAGGCGGAGAAATGCTGAGCGGGCATTTTGCGGGAACCATCGGATTAAAGAATTTTACATACGCAATGTACACCAGCCTGGAAGAATCCTTGGAATGGATCGGGTGTTCCTTTAATGGCGTCTGGACATGCACGAATTTCTCCACTTTCCCGGCCAGGATCTAACAACTGAACTTCCCGATGCCCCACATCAGGAGGAAGTGTTCAAACATGATTGCGTTAAAATTGTTGGAAAGTTGGCAGGTTAAAACGTCTACAGGTTGGAACGTTTATCAAAGGAAATTGCATAACCAATGAACTCTCTCAAATGGTGGCAGACCGCTGTTTTTTACCAGATCTATCCGCGCTCGTTCGCTGACGGCAACGGCGACGGCATCGGCGACTTCAAAGGCATCATCGAAAAACTGGATTATCTCGCCGACCTTGGCGTGGATGCGCTTTGGCTCTCCCCGCACTTCCCTTCCCCCAAATTGGGATTGCGGCTATGATATTTCGGATTACTGCAATGTCGCGCCTGAATACGGCACGCTGGATGATTTCAAACTCTTCCTGGATGAATCACACAAACGAAATATCCGCGTCATTCTGGACCTGGTGTTGAACCACACATCCGATGAGCACGCCTGGTTCCTAGAGTCAAAATCCAGCCGCGCCAATCCCAAAGCGGATTGGTACGTCTGGGTGGACACGCCTCCAAACAACTGGCAGTCGTGCTTCGATGGCGACGCCTGGACCTACGCGCCCGAACGTGGTCAATATTATTATCACTACTTCATGAAGCAGCAACCTGACTTGAACTGGCATAATCCTGAAGTCAAGCAAGCCATGTGGGATGCAGCCCGCTTCTGGCTTGACCTGGGCGTGGACGGCTACCGACTGGACGCGATCGGCACGATCTATGAAGATCCGAAGCGAACGCCGCATTCCGTCCCCATGAATCTGGCGGAGCTGCGCCGATTCTCTGATCTTGCGAAAACTCCCAAGGAACTAAAGCTAAAAGATAAATATTGGCACGATATGTTCAAGCATCAATGGGGGCAGGCGGGCTTGCACGACCTCATGCAGGAACTGCGCGCCGTGATGAACGAGTATGGCGGCGACCGCATGCTGGTGGGTGAAGATGACAATATTGACTATATGGGCAACGGCAACGATGAACTGCACCTGGTCTTCAATTTTCCGCTGATGAGAACCGAGCGGCTCACGCCGCAGCATATCCGCAAGAATCAAAAGGAAAGACTGAAGAGGTTGAACAGTCTGCCCGTTGAAAAGGGGTGGGCTTGCAACACATTAGGAAACCACGATTCTTCACGCATCCGCACCCGTTATGGAGATAAACTTCACGACGCAGAGTTGGCGCGCCTGCACGCCGGGTTGATATTAACCTTAAAAGGCACTGCCTTCCTTTACAATGGCGAAGAGATCGGCATGACCGACTATATGCTGACAGACATTTCACAGGTAAAAGACACAATGGGAATTTGGTATTACCACGCCATTGTGACCGGCATGGGAGTCCATCCTGAAGAGGCATTGGCGCGCACCGCTGAAATGACCCGCGACAAGAATCGTACACCCATGCAATGGTCCAAGAATTCAAACGCGGGTTTTTCCCCGCAGGATATCACACCCTGGCTGCCCGTGAATCCCAACTATAAAGATGGGATCAATGTCAAAGACCAAACGCAGAGTCCTTATTCCCTGCTGAATTATTACCAACATTTGATCAATGTCCGCAAACAATCGCCTGCCTTGATCTTTGGTGAATACACGCCCATCCACGCAGCCGCCAAGGATTATTTTGCCTTTCTTCGGCACACCGATAGTCAAAAAGTCGTTGTTGTACTTAATTTTTCCAATAAGCGGCTGGAACTTGATCTTACGAAAGTTAAAGAGGTCAAGGCTCGCACACTTCACACCTTATTCTCCAGCGCAGACCATTCACAGAAAAAACAGGATCTGCACGCCCTGGCGATCAACCCGTTTGAGATTTTTATCGCAGAAGTAAAATCCACCCATGGCTAGCTCAGATATAAAAACGGATACAACAAATAAATTATCCGGGCCGCAAAAATTCGTCACTCTGTGCGGGCGGATGTTCAACGACACAGACCCGCAATATTTTCCATGTGCACAATATCGCGGGCGGACGATCTACCTTTGCACAGATTCCTGTCTCGGCGCATTTTTGTCTGACCCTGACTTGTTCTATAAAATGCACCGTAATTCAGATAAAAAATAAGGCCGTCTATAAATGACGAAACCCAACCTGTGGAATGAAGGGGAAAATGTACTCCTGAGAGGTGTATTTGACGGGCATCCCGTCTATATACAATCAGCACGGGTCGTAAAAGATACGCCCGAGGAAACCGTTCTATTGATCTGGCCTGGCGCGGAGTGCATGGTACCCAACGGATATATCCACCATGCACATGATGCCGCCAAATGGGATCGGTGGCATGAAACGCTGACGAACACTCTGCAATTGGAAAAGTTTATCTGGCATACCAACCGTTTTTTGATCTTGCTGGAGCCTGAAAAATTCTATTCCACAATCTACATCTGGGAGGCGGCCAGCGACAATTTCTTGTGTTATTACATAAATTTTCAACTTCCTTTTCGACGCACCCGCCTAGGGTTTGACACCCTTGATCTCGACCTGGATATTGTGATCCAGGCGTCACACGAATGGCAGTGGAAGGATATGGATGAATACCAGCGCGGCATCCGAGCGGGCGGTATACGACCAGACTGGGTGAAGAAAATTAAGGAAGCGCAAAAAGACGTATTTGCCCGAGTTGAAAAACGAGCATATCCTTTGGATGCATCCTGGTTTAATTGGCGGCCTGACAGCAACTGGTCCGCGCCAAAGCTACCCGAAAATTGGGATAAGATCTAATTTACTGGTTGGAGAAAAAAAATGAGCACGCCGCAAAAATCGATTCATTACGAACAATATGAATTTCAAAAATGGAAATCTTTCGACGCTGAGACGATCGTTGAAACGCCCGTGTCGCTCACTGTAAATGGAATAGTCTGGATCACGTTCATGTGCACGCCTGTCCACCTGGAAGCGCTGGCCGTTGGATTCCTTTACAATGAAGGCATTATCGAAAAGATGGATGAGGTTAGCGATGTCCGCGTGTGCGAACATGGTGATAATGTGGATATCTGGCTAAACCATGAAGCTCAGCAGCCCGCATCATGGAGAAGGACATCAGGCTGCACAGGCGGCGTGACCGCGGTAGACCTCCTCGCGAAACCGAATGTCTCGTTTGACAGCGACCAGTTCAAGCTCCAGCCTGAAGCGATCGGCAAGCTGGTGGAAATGCTGTTCGAGTCACAATCCCTGTATCGGGAAACAGGCGGAGTCCACACCTCCGCATTGAGCGACGGTGAAAAGATCGTCATCTCGGCGGAAGATATCGGCAGACACAACACATTGGATAAGATCGCCGGGTTATGCTTAATGAACGATATCCGTCCCAGCACAAAAATCCTGATAACCACAGGCCGTATCAGTTCAGAGATGCTGCAAAAAGCCGCGCGGATGAACGCCCCGATTTTGATCTCGCGCACGTCCCCATCGTCACTTTCAATTGAGATGGCGGAGCGGTATGGAATCACATTGATTGGTTACGCCAGGAAACACAGGTTCAACGTGTATTCAAACAGTCAAAGAGTTGGGCAAAATAGGAATGGCACAACATGATCATAATATGGTCAGATAAAAGCTGAACAAAGAACCTTCCCCCCAGAACCGCGGAGACACGGAGTTTTAATGCTGTTTTTCTCATCTCAACGGCTACGTGACTTTGTGTTTCAAAAAATATTTAGTCTATCCTTGATCACTGCATAATTTGGATGAAAGAGTCAAAACATCGTAAAAATTACTAATAATTACAAGCCACCATGATGGTGGTTTTTTTTCTGTTACAATTGATTGTGAAAATTGTCACGATAAAGACAGGACATACTTCCCCGCCAAGCATGAGCAATGAAACTTACTAAATCAAGCAGGGTGGTGAATAATAGAATTGAAATCTCATTATTGGCGAATACAAATTTGAAAAAGGATTTTCGTATGAAATTAAATGACATCATAAAACTGGCGGACGGAACTACGCTGACCACCGACGCCAATTTGAATATTAATATCCACGGCGGGTATGGCGCAGATTTGATGAGCGACGTGCTAGCAGCAAGCCAGCCGAACGCGGTTTTATTAACAGGTCTGACAAATCCCCAGGTGGTACGCACCGCTCAAATGGCTGATTTCCGCGCGATCATTTTTGTCCGCGGCAAACAACCCCAAACAGAAACATTGCAGATCGCCAACTTGGAAAACATACCTTTGATCACGAGCCCGCTTGGGATGTTTGAATTATGTGGACGGCTTCACAAGGCCGGGCTGCCGAGTTTTGAATCCAATGTGTCCCAGTAGAATTCGCACCGAGCAGGAAATCCACGGCCGCCGCGGCCGCCCGATCACAGATCAGGATGCCCATGAGATCAACCGTGTGGAAGAACTGTCCTATGACCTCAAGATTCATGAGGTGATGACAAAGGATCTACATACAGCCAGACCAGAAATGTCGTTGTCAGATATGTTGGAAATGCTGCGCATTAACCGAATTTCAGGCGCTCCGGTCATGGAAGATGACAAACTCGTCGGCGTGATCAGCATTGAAGACATCGTACGAGCCATGCAAAGAAATGACCTGACGGAAACGGTCGGGCAATACATGACACGCGAGCTTGTCACCGTCGCAAGTTATGATTCCATTTTCAAAGCCATGCAGACTTTTGCAGAAAGTCACGTGGGGCGGCTTCCAGTTGTGAACGAAGAAAACAAACTGGTGGGAATGATCACCAAAGGGGACATTACCCGCGGCGTTTTGGTGGCGCTCCAAAGAGATTATAAGGAAGAAGAGGTTCGCCGCTACCGCGCCAGCCATCTCTTTGAAGACATTATCTCCGACAGGACCACGCTGGTCTTGCGCTATAACATTAAAGCCAACGACTTCACACATGGCGGCAACGCATCCAGTCACATCAAACGCGCCTTGCTGCGCCTTGGCGCAGACCCACAAATCGCGCGACGCTGCGGCATCGCCGTCTACGAAGCCGAAACAAATCTCATCATCCACACCACGCACGGGGGCATCTTAAAACTGGAGGTGGAACCGCACCGCATCACCATGTCCACCACCGACGATGGTCCTGGCATTCCCGATGTTAATCAGGTGCTTCAGCCGGGTTACACCACCGCCACCGAGCGTGTGCGCGAAATGGGATTCGGCGCCGGAATGGGGCTGGTCAATATCAAACGCTGTGTCGACAGCATGGACCTCGAATCAACAGTCGGAAAGGGCACAAAACTTATCATGCGGATACACGTGCCCACCGACAATTTCAACGGACGAAAAGATGGATAAACACATGAACCTTCAACAGATCATAGACCGCCTCAACCTGACCGTTTTGACCGATCCCCGGAATTTCGGAGAAATCCAGCCGGAAGGAGGCTACACCTCAGACTTGCTATCGTGCGTCATGGCCGGCGCAAAAAATAACTACCTCTGGATCACATTACAAGCTCACCTAAACATCGTTGCCATCGCCGCATTGCTCGATGTGGCTGCCATAATCATCACTGAAAATGCCAAACCAGATCCCGCCACCATCGCAAAAGCCAATGAACAGGGAGTGATTCTGCTCTCAACATCGAAGCAAACCTACGAAATTGACGGAAAGCTTTGGGAGATGGGCATTCATATTCAGGAATGAAAAAATTTCGCGCAGACTTGCACGTACACACCGTTCTTTCGCCTTGCGCCGAGGTGGAAATGATTCCGCCCCTGATCGTGCAAAAAGCGCTTGAGCTTAACATCGATATCATCGCCATCACAGATCATAACGCCAGCGCGAACGTATCCGCAGTGCAAAAAGCGGCGCAAGGAACCACGCTGAAAGTTTTGCCCGGCATGGAAGTGCAAAGCCGCGAAGATGTTCATCTGTTGTGTTTATTTGAAAATTTGAACGATCTTGAAGGCTGGCAATCGGCAGTAGATGAGTCAATGCCAGATACGATAAATCACGCCGAATTCTTTGGTGAACAATTCATCGTCGACGAACAGGGCGAATACATCCGCACAGAACCGCGCCTATTGCTCACATCCACCCGTTTTTCAATTGATGGAATCTTCGAACGAGTCAACGCTTTAGGCGGGTTGGTCATCCCGGCACATGTCGAGCGGACAACGTACGGCCTCTTCCCCACCCTCGGCCTGCTCTCTGATCAATGGCCGATCCTTGGCTTTGAAATTTCCCGCCACACCACGCCCGAGCAGGCAAGAATGAACTTCCCATCCATTGGCAGTTATCCACTCATACAAAATGGAGATGTTCACAGACTCGATGAATTCATTGGCTCAACTATTTTTATGATCGAAGAACCAACCATCAAGGAAATTCGCAAAGCGCTAAAAAGCGAAGATCACAGAAAAGTTTTCATCGAAAAAATGCCTGACAAGTTGCACCCGTAAGCACGTGACATTAATCATTGACTAATTCGATTAGCCCGACTAAACTAATTTGTGAAATTTATCACATATCTTGTAAAAGGTAATAAATATGACAAGCCTGCTTAGAGAAATTCCATACAACGATCCCCTTAAGGTCGCAGAACAGAAAGCGACCATTGACCACGCAATCGCGGAGAACAAAGACAGACCCGGGGCTGTCATGCTGGTACTTAACGAAGTGCAGGGCAAGATCGGTCACGTCTCCCCTTCCATGCAAGCCTATATCGCCCGCAAGTTAAATGTTCCCATGGGGCAGGTACACGGCGTAGTGACGTTTTATTCCTTCTTCAAAACCCGCCCGCGCGGAAAACACACGATCAAGTTTTGTTTAGGCACAGCCTGTTATGTGGCCGGTGTTCCACAATTGATCGAAAAAGCAAAACAAATGCTCAATATCGAATTGGGGCAAACCACACCCGATGGACAGATCACACTCGAAGAATGCCGCTGTGTGGGGGCTTGCAGCCAGGCACCCGTCGTTGTAGTGGACGAAGAAGTACAGGGACGGTTACGCCCGAATAAATTCCCGCAAATTATCAAGCGAGTGCAGAGCTAGCCATGCGGGAGATCTCTTTGCATTTGCTGGATATTGCTGAAAACAGCGCGGCGGCTCAAAGCCGCAATATTTGCATTGAGATAAATGAAAATTTGAAAAGCGATCTGCTCACTGTCTGCGTGACCGATGATGGGCACGGCATGGATGCAGAAACAGCCAAACAAGTGTTGGACCCGTTCTACACCACGCGCACAACCCGCAAGGTGGGGCTTGGAATCCCGCTCTTGAAGCTGGCCGCGGAAATGGCTGAAGGTGGATTAAGCCTGGTCACAGAATCAGGCAAAGGCACGAAGGTTGAAGCGCATTTTGTCCACAGTCATATTGACCGCATGCCGCTTGGGGATATCGCTGCCACATTCCTAACACTGCTGGTCTCCCATCCAGATATTCATTGGGTTTTCGATTATCGAGTAATCGACCGAAATGGGGAAAATTACGAATACAACTTTGACGATACCGCACTAAAGGTTGAACTGGGCAATATGTCCATAACCGAACCGGATATTTTGAAGTTTGTGCGCAGCATGTTCGAAGAAGGTATCGAAGCGCTTGCGTTACAAACGGTTAACTAAAAAGGAGAAAACATGCCTGCTATCAAATCACTCGAAGAACTAAAGCGCGTACGAGAAGAAGCGCTGCAAAAGAAACAGATGAAAGCCGCAGCCGGCAACGTGCAAGTGATCGTCGCAATGGGCACCTGCGGAATTGCCGCCGGCGCGCGCGACACGATGAAAAGCGTGTTGAATTTCATCGAAACCAATAATTTAAGCGGCGTAAGCGTGACTCAAACCGGCTGCATTGGCATGTGCGAACAGGAACCGATCCTTGAAGTTGTGATCGGCGAAGCACCCAAAGTCATATATGGAAAAGTCAATCCTGAAGTTGCCGAACAGATCATGAAACAGCATGTACAAAATGGATTGCCCGTAAAGGATTACGTTTTGCCGATCTAAGATTTTGAGTTTTGGAGTTTATTATGGCGTTTTATCGTTCACATGTATTGGTATGCATTGACCCGGAGTGCCTCGCAAAAGGCGCTCATGAGATCGTGGATGCATTACAGGATGAATTTGTTGCACAGGGTTTGATCGACGAAATTCAAGTGCTCGAAACTTCCCGCATCGGGGGCTGCTCTGGCGGTCCTGAGATGATGGTCTACCCTGAAGGTGTTCACTATCACGGCATGACCGCCGATGATATTCCATTTCTGGTTGAAGAACATTTTCTAAAAGGCCGCATCGTTGAGCGTTTCCGCGAAGTGTCCAAACCGGTTGTGGATGAAGAACTTGGCCCACTGCGCCCGAAGGAAGTCCGTATTGTTCTGCGTAACTGCGGTCAGATCGACCCGAACAATATCGAAGACTATCTCGCCATCGATGGATATCAGGCATTAGGCAAAGCCTTGTTTGAAATGAGTCCTGAAACAGTCATCGAAGAGGTTTTGAATTCAGGCCTGCGCGGACGCGGCGGCGCGGGCTTCCCGGCAGGCAGAAAATGGGGACTCACCCGTCAGGTGGCAGACAGCCCAAAATATATGGTCTGTAATGCAGACGAAGGCGACCCCGGCGCGTTCATGAATCGCCGTGTGCTTGAAGGCGATCCGCATTCAGTGATCGAAGGCATGATCATTGGCGCGTACGCCATCGGCGCAAGTTATGGCTACATTTATTGCCGCGCTGAATATCCAGTGGCGGTTGAGACACTTAATATCGCGATCAAACAGGCGCGCGAATTTGGTTTCCTGGGAAACAACATTTTCGGCACTGATTTCAATTTCGACCTTGAAGTACGCGTCGGCGCGGGAGCATTTGTCTGCGGTGAAGAAACCGCGTTGATGGCTTCGATTATGGGCAAACGCGGCGAGCCAAGTCCGCGCCCGCCATTTCCATCAGTGAAAGGCGTATGGGGCAAACCAACCAACAACAATAATGTCGAAACTTATTCCAACGTGCCGCAGATCATTTTGAATGGCGCACCCTGGTATGCCAGCATGGGCACGGAACGCTCCAAAGGCACAAAGACTTTCGCAGTCGGCGGAAACGTTGTCAAGCCGGGTCTGATCGAAGTTCCAATGGGCATCACCCTGCGCGAGATCATTTTCGAAGTAGCCGGCGGAATCAAGGACGGCAAAAAATACAAAGCTGTGCAAACAGGCGGCCCAATGGGCGGATGTTTGACCGAAGAACATCTTGATCTGCCGCTTGACTATGAAGCACTGACTCAAGCAGGCTCCATGATGGGTTCCGGCGGTCTGGTCGTGATGGATGAAAATTCCTGCATGGTGGATATCGCCCGCTTCTTCATGGACTTTACACAGGCTGAATCCTGCGGAAAGTGCACACCCTGCCGTGTTGGCACACGCCGCATTTTGGAACTGCTGCAAAAAATTTGCGACGGCAAGGGTGAAGACGGCGACATCCAAAAGCTTGAAAACCTGTGTTATGAAGTCTCGCGCAACAGCCTGTGCGGACTTGGTCAGGGAGCGCCCAATCCGGTGCTCAGCACGCTCAAGCATTTCCGTCACGAATATGAAGCGCATATCTATGAAAAGCGCTGTCCCGCCAAAGTATGCCGCTCGTTGATCCATTTGACCATTCAAGCGCCGGTCTGCACGGGCTGTACTGTCTGCTCACGCAACTGCCCGGTGAATGCCATCAGCGGCGAAAGGCGGCAGGCGCATCTGATTGACCAGGCGACCTGCATCCGCTGCGGGATCTGCGTGCAGGTCTGCAACTTCAACGCAATTTCTGTCGAGTCATAAAGACGACAATGACCGGAGGAAAGATGACCGCCCCAACTGTTGAAAGTGAAATCACCGACATCGTACGGCAGGCAATCAGTGAACACGGCAAAAAACATGACGCGCTCATTCCGATCCTGGGTGAAATCAACAACAAGCTTGGATACATCCCTGCCGAAGCCTTCCGGGAAGTGCAGCAGCAGCTTCACGACCCAGCCAAGCAGATGTACTTGCAGAGAGCCAGTTGTTTACACTGGCGAGTTTTTATGAAATGCTATCCACGAAACCGCGCGGAGAACATGTGATCAAGTTCTGCGAGAACGCCCCTGTCATGTTGTTGGCGGAAAAGCGGTCTGGGATGCGCTCAGGGAAAAGCTCAACCTGAAAAACGGCGAGACAACTCCCAATTCAAGATGGACACTTGTCACTACTTCCTGTCTGGGACTTTGCAGTGTCGGACCGGTCAGTATTGATTGACGATGACATGTATGGCAATGTCACACCTGAACAGATCCCCGATATTTTGGGACGCTACGAATAGGAGAGTGATGATGAAAACCAAACGTGCATGATCTTGGTCTCCACTGATCCCGAAAGCATCCGCCTTGGGGCGAATGAACTTATCGATAATTTGAACGAAGCGCTCGCGACATACAATCTGCAAGACGAAGTGGATGTTTCAACAATCACCGACATTAACCGCTCGAACGTTTTGCCTCTGGTGATTGTATATCCCGAAGCCACCGTGTACGGACCAGTCAAACCATCTGATGCGCATTACCTTGTAGAAGAGCAACTTTACAAGGGACGTGTCGTTCCCAGCTTACTGGCTCCACCCAAACAATTGACCGGTCAGATCGGATCGCTACGGACTCACAAAGGATACAACCCAGCCGAACAACGCATCGTGCTCGAACGCGCGGGTCGTATTGACCCTGAGAACATCGAGGAGTTTATTGCCTCCAACGGCTATGAAGCGCTTGGAAAAGCGCTGACCGAAATGACGCCCGAAGGCGTGATTGATGTCATCGAGAAATCGGGCTTGCAGGGACGCGGCGGTGCTGGCTTCCCTGCCGGGCGCAAATGGAAATTTGTCCGCGCTGCCAAAGGGGAGAAAAAATATATCGTTTGCAACGCAGATGAAAGTGAGCCCGGAACGTTCAAGGATCGCATCGTGCTTGAAGGCGACCCGCATCTCATCATCGAAGCCATGGCCATAGCCGGTTACGCACTCGGCGCGGACGAAGGCTACATCTACATCCGCGGTGAATACGGCCTTGCATTTCGCCGTTTGGAAATAGCGATCTTGCAGGCCAAAGAATTCGGATTCCTCGGCAACCATGTCTTTGGAACTGATTTCAATTTTCATCTCCACATTCATGCCGGCGCGGGCGCATACGTCTGCGGCGAAGAAACAGCCCTGCTTGAATCGCTCGAAGGCAAGCGCGGTGAGCCACGTTCAAGACCGCCATATCCAGTATCGAACGGCTTGTGGGACAAGCCAACTTTAATTAATAATGTTGAGACGCTGGCAAACATCCCCCCCATTCTGCGCAACGGAGCGGAGTGGTACAGATCGATCGGCACACCCTCCAGCCCCGGCACCAAAGTTTATCCGATCATGGGCAATGTCAATTTCAGCGGCGTGATCGAAGTGCCGATGGGCGTTACCCTGCGTGAGGCGATCAACATCTACGGCAAGGGCATGAAACCCGCAGTACACTCAAACTCGCACAAACGGGCGGAAGCAGCGGATCAATCATCCCTGCAGTCTTGCAGGATACTCCGATGGATTTTGAATCCTTCCGCAAGGCCGGTGTAGCTCTCGGCTCAGGCGCATTGTTGATCTGCGACCAGCACACCTGCATCGTGGATCTGGTCAAAGTGTTGCTGCAGTTCTTCCGTTTTGAATCCTGCGGCAAATGTACGCCCTGCCGCATTGGCACCCAACGCGCTTATGAAATTGTGGAACGTATTTCACAAGGTCAAGGCAAGCTGGAAGAACTCGATAACCTTACTGGACCTTGCAAGTGAAATGGAACGCGCATCCAACTGCGGACTTGGCCAGACCGCCGCAGTGCCTATCCGCGACATGCTCAAGCATTTCCGTACGGAAGTGGAAGCACACATCCGTTTGGGAGTTTGCCCAACCGGCGTCTGCGAATTAACAGAAGAGATCGAAACAGCGTAATGGATTTTGCTGAAACGCAACATTGAATTTATAGAGGAACTACATGGTTCAAATAACGATAAACGGAAAACAGATCGAAGTCCCCGAAGGGACAACGGTCTTGCGCGCCGCAGAAATGGCCGGGATCTATATTCCAACATTGTGCGACCACAAAGAACTCACCCCTTACGGCGGCTGCCGTCTGTGCATTGTGGAAGTGGAAGGCGGACGCGTGCCAATGGCATCCTGCACGCTGCCTGTCAGCAACGGGATGGTGGTCAAGACCGAAAGCGACAGCATCAAGAAATCACGCGAATTTATTCTTTCGATGCTTTTCAGCGAACGCAACCACTTCTGCCCGTTCTGTCAGGTCAGCGGCGGCGATTGTGAATTGCAAAACGCCGCCTACCACGAAGAAATGACGCACTGGCCCATTCAACCGGGCTGGAGCAATTTCACGGTGGATACTTCACATCCATATTTTATTTTGGACAACAACCGCTGCATTCTGTGCCGGCGGTGCGTCCGCGCCTGCGGCGAACTGGCGGGCAATTTCACCCTGTCAGTGGCGGAGCGCGGTGCGGCCAGCCTTGTAGTTGCCGACACCGATGTGCCGTTGGGCGAAAGCACCTGTATAAAATGCGGGACGTGCGTTCAAGTCTGCCCGACTGGCGCATTGATCGACCGCGTCAGCGCCTATCAGGGGCATGACAAAAGCCTGACTGAGATCAAGTCGTGTGCGTCGGCTGCTCGGTCGGCTGTGCGACCAAGATCATGGTACGCGACAACCGCATCGTGCGCATCGAAGGTGACTGGGAAGGCGCGGTCAATCATGGCTTGCTCTGCGAACATGGACGGTATGATCCTGTCACAGAATCACGCAAGCGCATCACCACACCGCAAATCCGCAAGGACGGCATACTTGAAACTGTTTCATGGGAAGAAGCCCTGAGTACAGTCGCAAGTAAATTGCGGCCTGCAGGCCAAAAACGGCATTGCGGCAATTGCATCCACCCGCCTACCAGCCGAAGCATTGAACATATTTTCAGGAACTGTTCGCGGATAAATTCCAAAGCAACCTTGTCACAAGTATTGAAGAAGGCGTACCGACCGCAGTGGTCACGCGATATGCGGAAAAGAATGGGGCATTCGAAGGAAGACTTGATGTCTTGCGCAACACCGATACCGTGATGTGCATCGGCGCAAACATCAGCCGCAGCCACATGGTGGCCGGCTTCCTGTTCAAACGCAACTTACCCAAAGGAACGCACCTGATCAACATTGACCCTGAAGCCAGCGACCTGGACGATCTTGCAAATATCGCGCTTAAAACAAATCCAGCCTCGGACCTTGCGCTCATTAGAGGATTGCAGGCAATCATTGTCCAGGAAGGGTTGGGACGCTCGCCTCTGACGCTTCCCAATGCGGACTTACTCATCGACCAAGCTGTCAGCGCAACTGGTGTTTCTCGCGAGCAGATCAACCACTCTGCACAGATGCTGGCGCGTTCCATTTCACCAGCTATTTTGTTCGGCAAAGGCATCACTGCCCAGGGCGATGAAAATCTGGTTAAGGAACTCCATCAACTGGCTGTTTTGCTGGCGCAGTGGACAGCGAACGATCTGGTTGCTGTCCATCAAAGGCGAGTCAAACAGCCTGGTCGCCACCCTGCTTGGCATGGACAGTGCTTTTGAATTGAATGGTCAGCAAGTTGTGTATGCCGCAGTTGGTGATGACTATGTTTCCAGGACGCTTGTGGAGCGGGTCTCGAAGGCTCCCTATTTGATAGCCCAAGCCTGCTATGAATCCAAGCTCACTGAACAAGCTGATGTCATTCTGCCTGTTACCACTTGGGCTGAGCAGGAAGGGCATTACGTCAACCTCGATGGGCGTACGCAGAAAGCACAAAAAGCACTTATCCCGCCTGAAACCGTTTGGGACAATCTGGCAGTGCTGAACATACTTGCAGAACACATGAATGTGCCGCTAGGAACGGACTGGCAGGAATCCATTCTGGCACGCAAATCCAGCGTGGCAATTTGATTAATGGTGAAAGAGAGACTCGTGAACAAACCTAAAATTTCCACTGATTGATGTGCGGCTGTGCGGGATGTCATATGTCCCCGCTCGATATGGGTGAGCGGATTTTGAAGATCGTTGAATTGGCAGACCTGCGCTTCGACTCCCATTACCGACCTAAAAGAACCTGATGAAAGCGGCGTTGATGTCGGCGTGCTGGAAGGCGGAATCAATAACAGCGCCAATGAAGAAGTGGCACAAAGATGCGCAAACGGTCAAAGATTCTGGTGGCGCTCGGTGATTGTGCAGTTTTCGGCGGCGTGCCTGCCATGCGCAACTTCTGCGGCGTGGAAGCAGCGCTTCAACTTGCGTATGTGGACGCGGAAAGCAACGAGCCCGGCAGTCAAATTCCCAATGACCCGGAACTGGCAACGATGACGAAGACACGCGCCATCCAGGAAGTTGTCCCGGTGGATTTCAGCGTCCCTGGCTGCCCGCCTGACCCAGATGTCATCTTCCACGTCCTCGCTGAACTGGCTCAGGGAAGAAAACCTGAACTAAAAGATGAATTATTACATTGGCACTAAAAGAATTTATGCAAGAAAAAATGTGTTGAACATATTATCGGAGATTCAAAGATGACACGAAAAATAACGATCGAACCTGTTACCCGTATTGAAGGGCACGCAAAAGTTACGATCCATATGAAGGAAGACAATACCGTTGACCATGCCTATATGCATGTCAATGAGTTTCACGGTTTTGAAAAATTCTGTGAGGGACGTTTATATTTCGAAATGCCTCAGATCACCGCACGCATTTGCGGTATTTGCCCGGTCAGTCACCACCTTGCAGCTGCAAAGGCGGGCGACGAGATCACCGGTCAGACCCCGCCGCGCCCCGCCAGCCTGCTGCGCGAGTTAAGTGCTAAGGGTGATCATTCAGAGTCATGGGAATGCAATTTCTTTGAACTCTCTGGCCCTGATCTATTGCTTGGTTTTGACGCCAATCCTGAAACGCGAAATATCGTTGGTTTGAGCAATGCCGATCCCGAACTTACAGTCAAAGCAGTTCAACTGCGCAAATTCGGACAGGAGATCGTCAAGACACTGGGCGGACGGCGTATTCATCCCGTCTTCGCCATTCCAGGCGGTGTGAACAAGGCGCTTACTCAACAAGAGCGCGACAGCATTCTAAAAAATTCAGATTCAGCGATTGATACCCTTCGCATCGGTCTTCAAATCATCAAGGATTGGGCCGAAAGGAATATGGAGGATATCAACAAGTTTGCCGTGTTTCCCACTGGCTATTTCGGACTGACCACCCCAGAAAACGGACCTTGAGCTGGTGACGGCGATATCCGCCTCATCAGCCGCGAAGGCGTGGAATTGGAACGCTTCCCTGGGGTGAATTATCTGGATCATATTCAGGAGCATGTTGAGCCGTGGTCCTATTTGAAATTTCTTCTACAAAAAGTTGGATACCCCGATGGTGTATCGCGTCGGTCCGCTCGGACGGTTGAATTGGCCGATAAGATCGGATACCCCGCTGGCGAACGACGAACCAAGATCTTCAAGAGCCTCAACAATGGCAAGCCGCGGAGAATACACTCTACTATCATTACGCCCGCCTTATTGAATGTCTATTTGCAGTTGAACGTGTCAGCCTATTATGCGATGACCCTGACATTCTCAGCACCGACATTCTCAACACCCGTCAGAACTATACAGGCCATGGCGTTGGCATCATCGAAGCACCGCGCGGAACTTTGATCCACGATTACACAGCCGATGAAAACGGCAAACTGCTCAAGGTAAATCTGATCGTCTCCACGGGTCACAA
>JADJNA010000054.1 GCA_016709305.1 Candidatus Villigracilis saccharophilus | reverse complement strand
TTTTGAGCGCCGCGAAAAATCTGAACTCTCCGCTGATGATTTGAATGACATCATGGAACGCGCTCAAAAAGCCACTTATGGTGACGGACTCGCCGAACAGTATTTGCAAAAATTCATGTGGACTTGGAAACCGCACTATTACAACAGTGGACTCTCCTTCTACAATTATCCCTATGCATTCGGATTGTTGTTTGCAACCGGGCTATATGCCATTTACCAAAAACGTGGCGCAGACTTTGTGCCTGATTACAAGAACCTGCTTGCATCCACGGGAGAAGACCGCGCGGCAGAACTGGCCGACCGCTTCGGCATCAATATCCGCACTAAGAAATTCTGGGCAGACAGCATCGCCATCATCGGCAAACACATAGACCGCTACTGCGAGTTATAAAGAACCGTCAGGACATGCTTTATGCATGTCCTGATTCTATTTAAAGAAAAGTCAACTTTAGAAATCAGGAGAGAGAATGAAAAACGGAAAAATAAAACTTTTTCTTATCGCATCAGTACTGTTTTCATTAACACTTGCCTGCAATGCGGCATTACCTCAAACAGGATCGGATCCGTTGCCGACGCTACAAGGTATCGCAACACAACCAAAAATTGAGGGACAAAATATCCCGCTCACAGAAGCGGACGTGCCGCGCATTTCAGTTGAAGATGCCAAGGCAGCAGTAGACAATGCTGGAGCGGTCATCGTTGATGTGCGCAGCGCGGAGTCCTTCGCCGCAGGTCATGCAACTGGCGCGATCTCCATCCCTCTGACCAACTTTGAGAATAATCCTGCCAACATTCCGTTGGAAAAAGACCAGTGGATCATTACCTACTGTACCTGACAGAATGAGCATACGAGCGCACGTGCGGCGTTCATCCTTTTGCAAAATGGATATACTCGTGTCAACCCAATTCTCGGCGGTCTGTCCGCCTGGACTGAAGCAGGTTTTCCAACGGAATAATAAGATGGGCATTCTTGGAATAGATCACGTTCAGCTTGCCATGCCAGAGGGAGGCGAAGAAAAAGCCCTCGTTTTCTTTGTCAACTTGCTTGGATTTAAAGAGATTCCAAAGCCGCCAGAATTAGCCAAACGCGGCGGAGCCTGGTTTGAAGCGGGAACTGTGCAATTACATCTGGGTGTGGAGAAGGATTTCCGTCCCGCGAGAAAGGCGCATCCCGCTTTCGTCGTGGATGATCTCGATGCGTTGATATCTAAAATTCAGTCCGCTGGCTTTGAAACGGATCCCACCCAGCCTCCACTCGCTGGATACAACCGCGTGCACGTCTTCGATCCATTCGGAAATCGAATTGAGTTAATGGAAAAGGTCTAGTGAATCAAAAAGAGGACATCCGTTTATGTGGATGTCCTCTTTTTGATTTAACTGAATGCCTGCAATCCCGTTTGCGCCCTGCCTAAGATCAATGCGTGGATATCATGCGTGCCTTCATAAGTATTCACAGCCTCCAAATTCATCACATGGCGGATGACGTGATACTCATCTGAAATGCCGTTGCCACCATGCATATCCCGTGAGTTGCGCGCGATGTCGAGCGCTTTCCCGCACGAGTTACGCTTGACCAAGGAAATCATTTCAGGGGTGGACTTGTCTTCATCCATTAAACGCCCAACTTGCAGAACACCCTGCAAACCCAAAGTTATCTCTGTCATCATATTCGCGAGTTTAAGCTGAATGATCTGATTCGCTGCCAGAGGGCGCCCAAACTGTGGACGATCCAACGTGTATTGACGCGCCGCGTGCCAGCAATATTCCGCCGCGCCTAATGCGCCCCAGGAGATTCCATAGCGGGCTTTATTCAAACAGCCGAATGGTCCCTTTAAGCCCTTCACATTGGGAAGCATGTTTTCGTCTGGCACAAATACTTCTTCCATAACGATCTCGCCTGTGGAACTGGCGCGCAGGCTAAACTTGCCGTGAATTTTCGGTGCACTCAATCCCTTCATTCCTTTTTCAAGAATGAAGCCGCGGATATCGCCATCCTTGTCTGCGCCGTCAAAGACCTTTGCCCAAATAATAAACACATCTGCGATCGGGGAATTGGTGATCCACATTTTGTTGCCATGCAGGATCCAGCCGCCATCCACTTTCTTGGCGCGGGTTTCCATACTGCCGGGGTCGCTGCCGTGGTCGGGTTCTGTCAGACCAAAGCAGCCAACGATCTCACCGCTGGCAAGCCTCGGCAAATATTTTTTGCGTTGTTCTTCAGACCCATACGCATAGATGGGATGCATCACCAGAGAACTCTGCACACTCATCGCGCTGCGATAACCGCTGTCCACACGCTCCACTTCACGGGCGATCAAACCATAGGATACATAATTCAATTCTGAACCGCCATACTCCTCAGGAAGTGTGGCGCCTAACAATCCCATACTGCCCATCTCATTCATGATGGCGCGGTCAAAAGTTTCATTGCGATTCGCCTCAAGGATGCGAGGCATTAACTTATCCTGACAGTATTTACGCGCCGTATCGCGGATCATCCGTTCTTCGCCCGTGAGCTGGTCATTGAACAGGAAGGGATCATCCCATTTGAAAGTTTGTTTGGTCATGAGTACCTCGCGAGTAAGGAATAGTAGTTGTGATGATTGTATCAAACTGTATGAGAGTTGAATTCTGTCCGAGAAAATAGAATCAACTTTAAGTTAAGTGCAAAGCGGAAAATAAAAAAGAGGATATGCCGCGAAGCACATCCTCTTTTTCTGATTACTAATTACCGATCACTATTTACGAATTTCCAGTCAACCAGCCGCGCAGGTGCATGGCCTGTACCACACGATCGATGGCGACCATGTAAGCCGCATCGCGCATGTAAACTTTCTCCTTCTCGCTGCGATCGACAACGCTGTTGAAGGCTGATGTCATCTTTTCATCGAGTCGGCCGAGGACCTCATCTTTGCTCCAGTAGAAGTTCATGTCGTTCTGAACCTGTTCGAAGTAGGAAGTGGTCACGCCACCGGCGTTGCAAAGGAAGTCAGGGATGTTGAAGATGTTATTCTTCTTGAAGTATTCATCCGCTTCGGGTGTGCAGGGGCCGTTCGCGCCTTCAGCTACGATCTTGATGTTCTTGGACATCTTGTTGACGGTATCTGCGGTGACCTGTCCTTCCATTGCGGCAGGGATCAAGACATTGGCTTCTTTGGTGATCCAGGCGTCGCCGTCTTCGACGGTGTAACCTGCATCCTGAGCCTTGGCTTTGTCGATGGTGCCGTACTCATCCACGATGGTGAGCAGGAAGCGTGGATCAACGCCGCCTTTCTTACTATAGGTGAAGGCCTTCTTCTCATGGCGATCCCAGCAGGAAACGCAGGCAACTTGTCCGCCGAGCATTTCAACAAAGCCGGCAGCCGCGTATTGCGACACGTTGCCAAAACCTTGAATGGCCGCAACGGAATTCTTGCCGTCGATATTGAGGTGCTTCATCGCTTCACGAACAGTGTAAATCACGCCGTAGCCGGTGGCTTCAGTGCGTCCGAGTGAACCGCCGCCGCCAAGAGGCTTGCCTGTGAATACACCGGGGGTGTATTGACCGACGAGGCGTGAATACTCGTCCATCATCCAGCCCATCATTTGGGGGGTGGTGCCAATATCCGGAGCGGGCACATCATTGCGCGGACCGATGTTCTTCCACATGGCGCGCACCCAGCCGCGGCACATTTCTTCTTTTTCATTTACAGTCAACGTGGAGGGATCGACAATAATCCCGCCTTTCCCGCCGCCGAGCGGAATATCCGCCACAGCGCATTTCCAGGTCATCCATGTGGCGAGAGCGCGCACGGTGTCCATGGTTTCGTTCGCGGCGAAACGAATGCCGCCCTTGTTGGGACCACGCGCATCATTGTGCTGTACGCGGAAGCCCTGAAAAACCCTGAGCGAGCCGTCATCCAAACGCACGGGGATGCGGAAAGAAAATTCGCGCATCGGCCAGCGTAAAACTTCAGCCACACCGGGGTCGAGCTTCAATTGTTTGGCAACACCATCGAATTGCTTCTGTGCCATTTCAAACGCATTGATCTGTCCTGACATGTTGTTCTCCTAATTAGGGATGTAGAGAAAAATATAAGCGGACACCCCAGACAGGGGCGCCCGCTTTAATCACGAGTTATGTCAATACACTGGGTCATATCATCATTCCAATAAAATGTACCTAAACTTTACACGAAAACCAGATTGACGTCAATATGACAAAAATCAGCATAATTCTGATTACTACTGAAGATTTTTGAGCGTTTCAAACATGTTTATTAAAAAGCGGCTTCCGTTTCCCCAAAAACGCGGCTACGCCTTCGTAGTGTTCGGAAGTTTTACCGGCTTTTTCTTGTAGGATTCCTTCAAAATTGAGTGATTCCTCCAAATTGGGAAGAATGGCATGATTAAAAGCCTCTTTCCCGGCGGCAAACGCTTCACGCGGACCTGATGCCAGATCAGCCGCAATCTGGCTGACCAGCGCCTGGTAGTTGAATCCTCCCACTCTATTGACCATGCCCCATTGATATGCCTGGCGAGCCCAGATGGGCTTGTTGGAATAAAAATATTCCTGCGCGCGCCCCAAACCTATATAAGCCGGTAACAACAGGGAGACGCCCGAATCAGGCGCAAGCGCAATCCCGCCAAAGCCAACCACAAAATACGCAGTGGATTTGGCGACCCGCAAATCACAGGCGAGAGCCACGCCAAAAGCCGCACCCGCGCAGGGACCGTTGACTGCCGCCACAACCGGTTTTCCCATTTTTCGGATCTGCAGGATCAGCGGGTTATAGGTCCGCTCCAAATGCTCGCGATAGGATATCTTTTCCCCTTGTTTCATTTCGGAAATATCCTGTCCGGCACTGAATACTTTGCCGTAGCCGGTGATAATCACACAACGCACCTGCGGATCTTGTTCCGCACCCGCGAGAGCATTCCTCAGCTCGTTGACCATCTCAAAGTTAAAGGAGTTGGCGCGTTCGGGGCGGTTCAATGTCAATGTCGCCGTACCAGCCTCGTTCGATGTAAGAAGCGTGGTCATATATCCTCCATATAAGAAAAGTGACAGTCACCTTAAAGGTGACTGTCACTCATAAACCTATTCGTCGGGATAATCATCCATCTGGTCATCATCGCCGGCATCTGTTTCGTATTCGATGCCATCGCTGTCGAGATAGACCCACAAGAGCAGCATATGCCCGTCTGGAGTAGTGACATTCCGAGCGGCGAGAATGGGAGCTGTTTCCTCCGCGCCAGCTTCGTTCCTATAGTGCAGATGGATCGAGGCTTTTTTATGCCATGCGGCATAGCAGCGCTCCACTAGCGCGGGGCCGTTAAAAGTGCGCAGCCGAGTGAGTGCCGGGACAGAGAGGCTCGGGCTTTCGTTCAGCCCCAACGCCCAGCCGTCATTGACATGCTCAAAAATCGGTGTAGGACCTTCGATGATTGTGATTTTATCTTCCATAATTTTACCTATGTTCGAGAATATACCACATCTAGGGTGTGAATTTGTTTCAGAATCTCATTAGAGTTTTGTCAGGCTTTTCCTGGCATATAATATGGACATGTCCAAACTAACCCCAAAGATCATCCTCGAAGGCACACGCCTGACCTTCAAAACCGACATCGCTTTTGCGCTCAACGAACATCCACGTGTAGTGGGACCGCGCAAATATAAATATCACTCTCCGCTCGTCTCGGGGGAATGGTGCGCCTTCACCAATTTTCCCTGGGGGCGCGGGCTGATCAACTTCGAGCCACAGGAAGAAGCGCTCGCCATGGAAACCTACGCCACCTGGGTCAGGCTCTTCGAATTGCAGCGCTATTACTCATGGATCGTGGACCGTTTTCACCTGTCCACGCGCATGTATCAATTGAACACCTACAAAAAGGATTACGATTTCCGCTGGCTCGAAGAACGGCTGCTCCCTCTGAATTTCCGTTTGGTACTGCTTACCCGTTCGCCCGAATCTTTCGAGACCGCGCGCGCTGAACGGCTCAAGGTTTCGGGTAATCCGTCGCAGTATAACGACTTGAACCTTTTTGTCGAGGAACAAAAATTGATCCGCAAACTTGCCAGCGAATCAATTCTGCCTATGCTTGAATTGGATGTTTCGGATAACAACATCGAAGCCGCCACCGAGAAGATCGCCGATTGGATGGAATCCTCGGGCGGGTTATATATGACGTAAGGGCGCAGCATACTGCGCCGCTATCTGGTATTCAAAATCTCTTTTACCAATCCTGGTCCGCGATAGATCAAGCCTGTATAAACCTGCACCAGCGCCGCCCCCATATCCAGGCGGCGTTTTGCATCCGCTGGATTCATGATCCCGCCGACGCTCACGACAGGAATTACCCCATTCACCTTTTTTATGGTTTGATGAAGAACCGCTTCGCTCAAAGCCTTAAGCGGATTACCGCTCAAACCGCCGGTTTCGCCCTTTAACGTTGATCTCAATCCTTCGCGTGACAATGTAGTATTTGTAACAATGATGCCGTCCATCTTCGCGTTCAAGACCGCTTCGATTGAATCATTTAATTCCGATGTGGATAGATCGGGAGCCAGTTTCACGAGGATGGGAATTTTCTTTTCCAGTCTCTTTTCCTCGATCAGTCGCTGTTGATGTAAATGGGATAACAGACTTTCAAGCGCGGCGCGTCCCTGCAGATCGCGCAATCCGGCTGTGTTAGGCGAACTGACATTGATCGTTAAATAATCCGCATATGGGGAAAAGTTTTGAAGCAGTTCCAAATAATCCAGAACAGCCTCTTCATTGGGCGTTTCCTTGTTCTTGCCGAGATTGATGCCGAGTATCGCCTCACCTTTTTTTATGGATGTAACCTTCATTTTTTTATTGCGCGGCTGGATTCCATACACATTCTCGAACAATCCTGAACGCAGTGAGGGATTCAATTTCATCTGCATGAATTCGGAGCCTTTGCTCGGGAATCCCATGCGGTTGATCACAGCCTCATCCTCTATAAGGCGAAAGACGCGCGGGGACGGATTCCCAGGCTGTGGGCGGGGAGTGACCGTGCCGATCTCGATGTGACCGAATCCCAGAGCGGCGAGTCCGCGAATGGCAACGCCATCCTTGTCATATCCAGCAGCCAGCCCAACTGGATTTTTGAAAATTAATCCAAAGGCTTCCACAGGTTTGGAGGGAGTCTTATAGATCAACTCAAGCAGGATGCGCGCGGGAGCAAAATTCCCGGCGAAGCTCAAAGCATCCAGCGTGAGTGAATGCGCACGTTCAGGGTCGAGGCGAAAAAGGAGGGAACGGATGGAGTTATACATTGGACTTTGGTGAAAACATAATTTTTTCTATTTTTTTTACCCTGCTTCAACATTTCTATTGTTTTGAGGACACGTGGATGGCGAATTCTTTCAAAGGAACTAAAAATGACAAGCCAGGGCATGCCTGGTTCTATCACAAATAATTTCTGCTTTCCAATAATGAAGATCGTTCAAGCCGTGAAAACTCAATCCCTGGGGCAGTTGTCCATGATCTACTCTAAAAGGAAAAGCCAGCATGATATAAAGACATCCTTCAAAAGGCCAATCTCCCTGCCATGTTTCAAAGATGGTATTTCCTGCAGCGAGTTCAGCTTCCAACAGAGACCGCAATTCTTCACAAAGCCCAGCAATTTGATTTTGATTAACTCGATTGACTTGCGGCATTAACCACCTTTCAAGAATCTGCGTGTCTCGTCGATCATATTCTTCTTGCAGTTGCGTGATGGTCAACACGGCGTGCATGGAATAGCCCGCCTGTTCCAGAGATTCTTTCGCGCCGGATTGACGGTCTACTAGGACGACGATATCTTTTACAACCAGACCGACCGCAGTTAATTTTTCGATCGCTTCGAATTTGCTTCCGCCTGTGGTGGCGAGGTCGTCAATGACAAGCGCTGTTTCGCCAGCGTGGAACTCTCCTTCGATCTCGGCTTTGGTGCCGTAGGTCTTGACTTCCTTACGCGGGTAGATCATCGGAAAATTTCCCTGCAATGAAACCGCGGTCGCGATGGGAATGGCCGCATAAGGCAAGCCCGCCAGTCGGTCAAAATTTAGGTTTTGAAGGATCGGTAAATACGCCGCTCCAATCTGCTCGAGCAGTTTCGGAAAAGAGATGATACGGCGCAGGTCTATATAGATTGGAGAGGTGAGGCCCGACTTCAATGTAAAACTTCCGAATTTTATACAGCCTGCGTTGAGGAGGCCGTCAGCGAGGGCGGCTTGAGATGGATTAAGTTTTGTCATGATGGATTCCTTATTTATTAACGGGTCAATTCGCGTTTGATACTAATTATCTGGTCGCGGAGTTCGGCCGCTGCTTTGGCGGGATCGGACGCGCGGGAGATTCCACGCGAGACAGGCAGTAACAGCCCTTTGCCATCCTTGCGTAAACCCGCGCGCATGGCGGATTCCAATTCACCGCCCTGCGCTCCAATGCCCGGGGACAGGAACCACAGGTCAGGTGCAACAGCACGGACGCGCGCAAGCGCTTCGGGGTGGGTTGCCCCCACAACGAGTCCGATGTTATTTTTCGTGTTCCACGTCTGTGCGAGTTTGGCAACATGCTCGTAAAGCATCAGCCCATTTTCAAGCGGAACATCCTGCAAATCACCTGAACCGGGGTTGGAGGTTTTACATAATAGGAAGGCCCCTTTTTCATGATCCTTGATGAACGGGTCTATGGAGTCTTTTCCAAGATACGGATTTAAGGTGATGCAGTGCGCTCCCAAATGCTCGAACGCGGACCGTGCGTATGCTTCGGTGGTGGAGGCGATGTCTCCGCGCTTCGCATCCAGGATGACAGGGATCATCGAACCGAGGCGGCGCGATTGTTCATGAACGGCGTCGATGACCTGTTTGAGAGCGGTCCACCCTTCCGCGCCGAAGATTTCGAAGAAGGCGGCATTGGGTTTGAACGCCGCGGCGTAGGGAGCTGTCTGCTTGACCAGAGTCAGACAAAAGTCGAGGGCTGAGGCGGCGCTGGCTTCTTTAAGGTCGGGAATGTGCGGGTCGAGTCCGATGCAGAGCAGGGAGGAGCAGTCGTCGACTCGTCTTTCCAAAAAAGAGAAAAAGGTTTCCATGAGTTTCCTTTTATTTTAAAGTAAATCCCCAAAGATTCTTTTCTTTAGGGATTGATTTATTCAATAAATGATTTCCACTTGCTCAGGTTTGAGGGAATGGTCTGAGCGCCCTGCCAGCCGAACTTGTCCCAAAAGAAATCGTTCCAAATGTCCGCGCCGTAGCCGTTACATTCTGCGAACAGAAAATCTGCGGGCAGGGTGTCGGGCAGGTTACAAACAGGGGACGGCTCGTTCCCTGTATTCGGAGATGAGGGGACTGTGCCATCACGTGAATTGGTGAGGTTGGGCGTGGGTGTACAATCGTTGAACCAGGAGCCAAACCCGTTGCCATCGGGCAGGCGGCAAACTGACTGGTCCTCAACTTGTGCGATGGTGTAGTCTATTACATCAAGAATTTTCCGCTTGCATCGAACAGGCGAACACTGTCGCCGCCGTCACTAAGCAGGATATTGGTCTCAGACGCGTAGAAGAGCGCGTACTCGCCCGGCTTTAGGATGAGACTCGGTATGGTATATGGAGAAGAACTGATCGCGCCGGGAAAATCGGCTTCATCATCCAATCTCCAGCCGCTCAAGTCCATATCAGCATTGCCAACATTTTTGAGTTCTATAAATTCATCGAAAACATCCACTTTGCCATCTTGATTCCAGTCGAAGCCGGGGCGTGGAAGAAATTCATTAATAAACGGGCGTCCAACAGGGCGAAGCGTGGGTATTGGTGTGGAGGTCCTAGGAGGTCGGGGTGTTTTAGTGTAGATAACAGGTGTATTAGAAGGTGTGAGGGATACTGTACTAATCCAATTTGCCTTCCCAGGTGTCCCGTTTATTGGATTAGAAGCAGAGATCAATACCATTTCTATAAATTCCGTTATTAGTAGACCAAACTTCTGTTCCATTTGAAAAGTTTCCCCAGCGTTCCATGGAAGCTCTTACAGATACAGCTTCGCTTCCGGCTGGCCACTGTCCTCCATCATTATTCGCGACATCAATTAACCGATTAGCCGCTGTTTCGTTTGTATTTACAAGTCGTAATACCTCATTAGCATTTAAAAGCTCAAAGGGGGAATATTTATCATAAGGCACATCCTTGACTGCTAAATCATCTAATCTATTTTCAATCAGATAATATGTTTTTGCTTCGATTATGACATTTGTTTCAGATGAAAGCCATGTAACATCTACTTTCCTATCATCGGTATAAAGATTCAACCTACCAAGGATATATCAAAGTTAGTAGGGTTATAAAAAAAAGTTCAATCCACTCATCTGATGCAGAGGCAATTGTCCCTCCCAAGCAACTTCATTAATAATGACTGTGAATTTGGGGAAAGAAGTAGTGGTTGGTTTTGGTGTATTTGTAGGAATTTTGTTGCAGTTGGTGTTCTGGTCTTGGTCGCTGGTGTCCCTATCGTCGCTGTAAGTGTAGGTGTATGGGTTTCAATTCCTACACAGAAAGTAAGTGCGCTAAACCTATTCTGAGGATTACTTGAACCTAATTTAAAATCAGCTAAATTATTATTGTTATGGATACAACTTCCAAGTACGCCACCTTCTAATCGTTCATAGCTTTTTCCCAAGACGGCATCAGCATTAGATAATGGGCTCAAAATTCCAGAGCCATCAGCGGGTTCTTTATACAGAGACCCAACACTCATCCCAACTTGATCAATTATTAGATTACCATCAGCAAAGAGCGCAATTCCACCATCATCGTCAAAACCAACATTAAACGTTCCGTCACCGTCAACCCCACTACTATAGCCCCCAGTACCGGCTCTTACTATCAAAAAATGCTGGCCAGGGTTAATCAAGGTATTAGCGGGAAAGATGTACCTTACGGAGGTAATTCCTGAACTATTCGATCCCCAAACTTGCCAATTACTAACATTTACTGCATAGGGTCGTGGATTATAGAATTCCACAAACTCATCATCATTCCCATTGATTGGACCCCGGGTTCTAAACTCACTAATAACAATATCCCCGTTTAAAGCAACCGCTTGTGGTGCAGCATTGACTCTTTTTGCCACAAACGCAGGCGCAGAAATACCCGCCAGCAGACCAACCAGCAGGACGACTAAAAGAAGAAGACGCGGAAATCTATTCCTTGTTTGCATAGGAAATAAGAAATTGCGGACTATGCACTTCGCGTCAAACACCACCAACGGTGTACACGAAGCGAAACATCCACAGCAAAGATTATACGCCACCCTGCGTTCGATTGTCCATAAAAATCAGGGCATTCGCAGATCAATACCCTAGCGAGGTTCCACCACCAGTTTGACAGCAGTGCGTACCTTGTCCTCAATTTGAACCTCAACGAATTCAGGCACACATACCACCTCGAGTCCTTCCGCTTTGAGGTATCCTGTGGCAAGCACCCAGGCTTTCACTGCCTGATTGACTGCGCCAGCTCCAATGGCTTGAACTTCAGCTCGTTTATGTTCGCGAATGACTCCCGCGATCGCCCCGGCGACGGCAGAGGTACGGGAGTTGGCTGAAACCTTGATAATATCCATGGCAACCTCCCAGGTTGATAAAAGGGGACGCGTTTACAGATGAATTGTACAAGATACCCTTAAGAGATTCAAGCATTAATATATATAATTATATGGAATCGTAATAGTAGTAGGGGCTGTGGATACTGTGGATAAAGTTGAATCTACACCACCTGTGGATTCAAAACCGCGCTTCCCCCCATACCTATTGCTTGATCCCGTTCTCGATAATTAATTGCCTGTGGAGAGTTAAGGAGAAACTTCTCCACAGGCAGTATGTCGTTATTTTTCAGTTTTTTTGAGTTTCCTTTATCTCGGCTACTCACTCTTTTTACCCCCCATATATGGGGGTGAGTGATTTTATTTTTTTACCTATAAAACCGAACAAATGGTCATATTGTCCACAGGCAAGGATAGTTATCCACAGATTGTTGGCACTTACCCACAGATAAGAACCCTCCTTTGTAAATTTGTCTAAACAACGATGCCTATATATGGGTAGTAGTTCAGATATTTCGGATAGTAGAACTCTGTGTTGTGTTAAAAATCACAATATTCATGTTCAAGTATTGTTTCCCAGCCATCTCTTTCGGAGTGAGCAAACCTTTTGTACCCTATATGAACTCTGTACAGCAAGGAGTCTGCGGGTATACTTTGTGGGAGTGAGCAATTAAAACCAAAGAGCTTTTTAAGACCTTTTTATGGCTTACTGAGGGTTATTTGCTCCTCACAAATGTGGGATCCTTTCTCTTTATCTGGCATGGTATACTCCGCAAAATTATAAACTGAGAGTGATTAAGGAAATATATGCGCATTACAAAATATTTACGCGCTGACCAGGAGACTATCACCCGCTTTCTCACCGTGCTGGGAAGCGGGTCTGTGCTGTTGAGCACCAGCAAACGCGCACGCCCGGTTTTTTTTATTACTGCGCATGGTTTTATAAAAGAATTTATCGAAGAGGGTTTCTTCCAAAAGGAGGAACTGCTTATAAAAGCGCTTGAAGAAGGCGGGTTTCCTTCTGATGAGGGTCCCATTGCGGCGATGAGAAGCGATCAAACCAAAAGTCACGCTGCGGCTGAGACCATGCTCAATTCAGCGAGGCAGTGGCAGTCAGGTGACGAGATATCCCGTTCTGAAATGGGATGGGCCACCAGCGATTACACCGCCACGCTCCGCCAGCATCTTGAGAGGCTCAAGAACTTGATATTCCCGCTGCTTGAGCAAACCATCTCCATCGAGGAGGAACATATTCTCTCTGACGATATGAGCAAGATCGTCTTTAAAGGCAGTTTTGAAGATGGCTCTGAGAAATATGCGAAGTTGATCGAAAAGCTTGAAGAGGAATTGGGCGATTGGCGCTAGAACAAAACTAGACAAATATATGGGCATGGTCTCTTGACTCTGCTTTTTTGGGCAAGACTCTTTTTAGATGAAATTAGTTCTGATAAATATACTGATGGACAAAGCGAGTCACATGACTTCCGCGTCCATCAGTTTTTATTTTTTGGAATGTGACAAATGTCCATTGTCTTAAAATTATATATAATATACAATCCCGCCCATTCCGGAGAAAAGCCATGGACACCTTTAAACTCGCCCAACTTATTTCCAAAAGAAAAGAAAACGAAAAACTCTATCTCGAATTTCTCAAAGTCCCTGACTTGAGCATGGGATTGTACGTGCTTCCCGCAGGCGGAGTTGATCCCCAGTCACCGCACACGGAGGATGAGGTCTATTACGTTGTGAGCGGCAGGGCACAGATTCAAGTTGCGGAGGAGAATAGTGCGGTACAGGCCGGTTCGATTGTATATGTGGCCAAGAATGTAGAGCATCGCTTCCACTCGATCAAGGAAGAATTGACTGTGATTGTGTTCTTTGCGCCGGCGGAGTATTCAAACAAGAAATAACTTAACCGCTAAGATCGCAAAGATTTTAAGGTTTTCTTTCCGCCCTTAGCGTGCTTGGCGGTTCAAATAAAAAGGAAAATTTATGGAAAAACTACGTAACACCCCGTTTCATGAGCGAACGTCCGCGTTGTGCCAGCCGCAGAATTGGCGGCGTTGGGCGGGATATTTTGTCGTCGGCTCGTATGAGCTGACCGTTGACCGCGAGTATTGGGCCATTCGCAATGCGGCAGGCCTGATCGACGTGACCCCTTTGATGAAGTACATGCTCAAAGGCAAGGATGCGGCCAGCCTGCTGCATCGCGTCACCACACGCAACATCCACAAGATGAGCGTGGGACAGGTCTATTATACAGGCTGGTGCGATGACGAGGGCAAGATGATAGACGACGGCACAGTTGCCAGACTCGATGAGACAACCTTCCGTCTCACATCCGCGGAGCCGAACATCCGCTGGCTGATGATGAACGCGGTCGGACTCGACGTGGAGATCAGCGAAGTCTCTGACAGTGTGGCATCTCTCAGTTTGCAGGGACCAAATTCGAGGAAGATTTTGAACCGCGTTTGTGAATCCAATCTCGATGGACTGAAATATTTCCGTCTGATGAATAACAAACTCGGCGGAGTCGAGGTCTCCATTTCAAGAACTGGTTACACAGGCGATCTCGGTTATGAGATTTGGATGGACGCACAGGACGCGATCAAGGTCTGGGACACGTTGATGGAAGCGGGAGAGGACTACGGTATCACACCTGTGGGCATCCTCGCGCTCGACATGGCTCGCGTCGAAGCTGGATTGTTCATGCTCGATGTGGATTACACCTCTTCCGGCCACGCATGGATCGAATCGCAGAAGTCATCTCCCTTTGAGCTGGGACTCGACTGGACAGTTGCGCTCGACAAGCCTGGTTACTTCGTCGGACGCAAGGCCCTTGAAAAAGAGAAGCGCGAAGGCTCAGCGTGGAAGATGGTCGGCATTGAAATTGACTGGGTCGGCATGGAAGAGTTGTACGCCGAAGTTGGCATGCCGCCGCAAATTCCAGGCACCGCGATCCGCGCCAGTATGCCGATCATGGTTGGCGGTGTGCAGGTGGGATACGCGTCCACGGCTTCATGGTCGCCATTGTTGAAGAAGTACATCGCGCTCGCGCATTTGCAGAAGCCGTATTACGAACTCGGCACCGATGTGAGAATGGAAATCACCGTCGAACACCAACGCAAGCACGCGCCCGCGAAAGTGGTCAAGCTGCCGTTCTATGAGCCTGAATGGAAAAAGCGTTAGCACGTTGGCAAGTTGAAATGTTGGAACGTTCAAACCTGTAAACTTGAACACGTGTAAACGGAGAATTTATATGACAACAAACAATTACGACGCAATCATCATCGGCGGTGGGCACAACGGACTTGTCGCTGCCGCGTATCTGGCGCGCGCGGGCAAGAAAGTCGTTGTGCTCGAACGCAGGGAATTGGTTGGCGGGGCGACGATCACCGAAGAGATCATCCCCGGATTCAAATTCACGGAATTCTCTTATGTGGTCAGCCTTCTGCGCCCTGAGATCATCCGCGACTTGAAACTGCCTCAGCACGGGTTAAAAATCCTGCCGCTGCCCAGCACCTTCACGCCCATGGACAACGGCGATTACATCGCGGGCTGGGACGATCACGACACCACCCGCCGCGAGATCTATCGCCACTCACCCAAGGACGCCGAAGCCTATGACGAATATGGACGCCGCATGGCGCGCCTTGCGAAAGCCATCAAGCCCATCTTGAGCATTCTGCCTCCCGACCCAACTTCGCTGAGTCCAAAAGATTTAATGGGATTACTCAAGCTTGGTCAATTCGCTTCATCGCTGACTGAAAAGGAGTTATATGGTCTCGCGAAGATCATGACCCAATCCGCGGCGGATATGCTCGAAGAATGGTTCGAGACCGACGCACTCCTCGGGACAAAATCCGCGAGCGGAATCATCGGCACCTTCCTCGGCCCGCGCTCACCAAGCACCGCGTATGTTTTGCTGCATCACTACATGGGCGAAATTGACGGCGCGTTCCGTGCCTGGGGTTTTGCCAAAGGCGGCACAGGCGGTATCGCTGAATCAATCGCCAGCTCGGCGCGCGCGTTCGGGGCTGAGATCAGACTCAACGCAACCGTGAAGCAGGTCATCGTCAAAGGCGGACGTGCAGTCGGCGTGGCACTTGAAAACGGCGACGAGATTTACGCGAAGGCAGTTCTCTCATCCGCGGACCCGTTCGTTACATTCCTGAAACTTGTCGAGCAAAAACACCTGCCCGATGATCTGATTCACTCGATCAAAAAATTCCGCACACGCGGTTCATCAGGCAAGGTCAACATTGCCTTGAGCGAACTTCCGCGCTTCACAGCGCTGCCCGATGAACACGTGCTGCATCGCGGCGCGGTATCGATCAGCCCAAGCATTGATTACATTGAGCGCGCCTACGATGACGCGAAGTATGGCCGCTTTGCGAAAGAGCCGTACATCGACATGATCTTCCCCTCGATGATCGATCCCGACATGGCGCCTCCTGGAAAACATGTCATGTCGTGTTTCGTGCAGTATGCGCCCTATGACATTGAAGGCGGCTGGGACGACACCAAGCGCGAAGCATTTGGCGAGTCAGTCATCTCCACCATCGAACGGTACGCGCCGAATATTCGCCGCGCGATCATCGGTAAACAGGTCATCACGCCGGTTGACATCGAACGCATCGCGGGCATCACAGGCGGCAATATCTTCCACGGCGAACTGTTGCTGCATCAACTTTTCTTCATGCGCCCCGCAACTCAATGGGCAGGCTTTCGCACGCCGATCAACGGCTATTACCTCGCTGGCTCTGGCGCGCATCCTGGCGGCGGCATTATGGGCTCGCCCGGTAAATTCGCCGCAGAACTTGTATTGAAGGACGGCATCTAATGAAGACCTACGACACCATCATCATCGGCGCGGGACACAATGGCTTGGTAGCCGCGGCTTATCTTGCAAAGCAAGGCAAAAAAGTTTTAGTGCTCGAACGCCGAGAAATTATCGGCGGGCAGGTTGTGACAGAATCTTTTGGCGATGGATTCACCGGTGACTCTCGTATGCAGGTGGATCTCTGCGCCCGACATTGTTAAACATCTCAACCTCGCTTCACACGGACTTGTGGTTGATCCCGTCCAAAAGCCATTCATCTCCCTTCAAGCGGATTCCAATCATCTCGTCTTCAATGCCGACCCCACAGAGACAATCGCGTCCATCAAACGCTTCTCCGAAAAAGACGCGGCGAATTGGATTCTATTTTTGAATTTCATGAAGAAAGCGACGCAATTCATCGAGGTCATCCAACATGCCCGATCATGCTGCGCCTGCCAAAGAATTTCCCCAGCATGAGCGAAGGCATGGATCTCGCCAAACTGGGCCTTAATGTCCGTGGGACATGGTGGTGGCAAGGATATGATGCGCATCGTGCGCGGCATCCCCATGACCGCCGATGAATTCGTGGATGGATGGTTTTCGAGTCCGATGTGGTCAAAGCCGCAATTGCATCCCTTGGTATTCACGGATTGACTCTCGGTGTGTATGGTGCTGGCACAGGTTATACGCTCATGCACAACTGGGCCAATCGTGGCGGCATGTCGCATGTCAGCGTGCAGGGCGGCATCGGCAAGATCAGTGAATCGCTGGCTAGTGCGGTGAAATCATTCGGCGGCGAGATC
>JADJNA010000053.1 GCA_016709305.1 Candidatus Villigracilis saccharophilus | reverse complement strand
GTGGCATCTCTCAGTTTGCAGGGACCAAATTCGAGGAAGATTTTGAATCGCGTTTGCGATCCAATCTCGATGGGCTGAAATATTTCCGTCTGATGACAAATAAACTCGGCGGAGTCGAAGTCACCATTTCCAAGAACTGGTTATACAGGCGATCTCGGTTATGAGATCTGGATGGACGCGAAGGACGCGATCAAAGTCTGGGACACGTTGATGGAAGCGGGAGAGGACTACGGCATCACACCCGTGGGCATCCTCGCGCTTGACATGGCGCGCGTCGAAGCGGGATTGTTCATGCTCGATGTGGATTACACCTCTTCGGGTCACGCATGGATCGAATCGCAGAAGTCATCTCCCTTTGAGCTGGGACTCGATTGGACAGTTGCGCTTGATAAGCCTGGCTACTTCGTTGGACGCAAGGCGCTCGAAAAAGACGCTGAAGTTATGCGGCGCGAAGGCTCAGCGTGGAAGATGGTCGGCATTGAAATTGACTGGGTCGGCATGGAAGAGTTGTACGCTGAAGTTGGCATGCCGCCGCAAGTGCCAGGCACCGCGATCCGCGCCAGTATGCCGATCATGGTTGGCGGTGTGCAGGTGGGATACGCGTCCACGGCTTCATGGTCGCCATTGTTGAAGAAATATATCGCGCTCGCGCATTTGCAGAAACCATATTACGAACTCGGCACTGACGTGAGAATGGAAATTACCGTCGAACACCAACGCAAGCACGCGCCCGCAAAAGTGGTCAAGCTGCCGTTCTATGAGCCAGAGTGGAAGAAAAAATAATTGGTTGAAAGTTGAAGGTTACAGGTTGAAAGTTCAAGACCTGCAACCTTCAACTTGTAACCTTCAAACAGAGAAAAACTATGACACAAAATAATTACGACGCAATCATCATCGGCGGTGGGCACAATGGACTTGTCGCTGCTGCATATCTGGCGCGCGCGGGCAAGAAAGTCGTTGTGCTCGAGCGCAGGGAACTGGTCGGCGGGGCGACGATTACCGAGGAAATTATCCCTGGATTCAAGTTCACAGAATTTTCTTATGTGGTCAGTCTCTTAAGACCTGAGATCATTCGCGACTTAAAACTGCCCCAGCACGGGTTAAAAATCCTGCCGCTGCCCAGCACCTTCACGCCCATGGACAACGGCGATTACATCGCAGGTTGGGATGATCACGACACCACCCGCCGCGAAATTTATCGTCACTCACCCAAAGACGCCGAAGCTTATGACGAATATGGCCGCCGCATGGCGCGCCTTGCGAAAGCCATCAAGCCCATCTTGAGCATTCTGCCTCCCCGACCCAACTTCGCTGAGTCCCAAGATTTAATGGGATTGCTCAAGCTTGGTCAATTCGCTTCATCGCTGACCGAAAAAGAGTTATATGGTCTTGCGAAGATCATGACCCAATCTGCGGCGGACATGCTCGAAGAATGGTTCGAGACCGACGCGCTCCTCGGAACAAAATCCGCGAGCGGAATCATCGGCACCTTCCTCGGTCCGCGCTCGCCAAGCACCGCGTACGTTTTGCTGCATCACTACATGGGCGAAATTGACGGCGCGTTCCGCGCCTGGGGTTTTGCCAAAGGCGGCACAGGCGGTATCGCTGAATCAATCGCCAGCTCGGCACGAGCGTTCGGGGCTGAGATCAGACTCAACGCAACCGTGAAGCAGGTCATCGTTAAAGGAGGACGCGCAGTCGGCGTCGCCCTCGAAAACGGCGACGAGATTTATGCCAAGGCTGTCCTCTCATCCGCTGACCCGTTCGTTACATTCCTGAAACTGGTCGAGCAAAAACACCTGCCCGATGATCTGATCCACTCGATCAAAAAATTCCGCACACGCGGTTCGTCAGGCAAGGTCAACATTGCATTGAGCGAACTTCCGCGCTTCACCGCCCTGCCCGATGAACACGTGCTGCATCGCGGCGCGGTCTCGATCAGCCCAAGCATTGATTACATTGAGCGCGCCTACGACGACGCGAAGTATGGCCGCTTTGCGAAAGAGCCGTACATCGACATGATCTTCCCCTCGATGATCGACCCCGACATGGCTCCTCCTGGAAAACATGTCATGTCGTGTTTCGTTCAATATGCGCCGTATGATATTGAAGGCGGCTGGGACGACACCGAGCGCGAAGCATTTGGCGAGTCGGTCATCTCCACCATCGAGCGTTACGCGCCGAACATTCGCCGCGCGATCATCGGCAAACAAGTCATCACGCCAGTAGACATTGAACGTATCGCGGGCATCACAGGCGGCAACATCTTCCACGGCGAACTGCTGCTGCATCAACTTTTCTTCATGCGTCCCGCGACTCAATGGGCGGGCTTTCGCACGCCGATCAACGGCTATTACCTCGCTGGCTCGGGCGCACATCCTGGCGGCGGCATCATGGGCTCGCCCGGTAAATTCGCCGCAGAACTTGCATTGAAGGACGGCATCTAATGAAAACCTACGACACCATCATCATCGGCGCGGGACACAATGGTTTGGTCGCCGCGGCCTATCATGCAAAGCAAGGCAAAAAAGTTTTAGTGCTCGAACGCCGCGACATCATCGGCGGGCAGGTTGTGACAGAATCTTTCGGCGATGGCTTCACCGTTGACTCTCTGTATGCAGGCGGATCTCTGCGCCCGGACATTGTCAAACACCTCAACCTCGCTTCACACGGACTTGTAGTTGATTCCGTCCGAAAGCCATTCATCTCCCTTCAGGCGGATTCCAACCACCTCGTCTTCGACGCTGATCCTTCAAAAACAGCCGCATCGATCAAACGCTTCTCCGAAAAAGACGCGGCGAACTGGGTTCCATTTTTAGCTTTCATGAAGAAAGCGACTCAATTTATTGAGTCGTCCAACGCTGCGATCATGCCGCGCCTGCCAAAGAATTTCAGCATAAGCGAAGGCATGGACCTCGCCAACTTGGACTCAACGTCCGCATGATGGGCGGCAAAGACATGATGCGCATCGTTCGCGGCATTCCCATGACTGCCGATGAATTCGTGGATGAATGGTTTGAGTCCGATGTGGTCAAAGCCGCAATCGCATCCCTCGGCATTCACGGATTGACTCTCGGTGTGTATGGTGCAGGCACAGGTTATACGCTCATGCACAACTGGGCCAATCGTGGCGGCCTGTCGCATGTCGCAGTCCAAGGCGGAATTGGCAAGATCAGCGAATCACTCGCCAGTGCAGTGAAATCCTTCGGCGGCGAGATCTGCACGAATGCCGAAGTGAAACAAATCGTTATCAAAGATATGCGCGCAACTGGCGTTGTCCTTTCCATCGGCGAAGAGATATCCGCAAGCAATGTCATCTCCGCTGCTGACCCGAAGCACACATTCCTCTCTCTCGTCGGGGCAATGGAACTGCCGCCCGAATTCGTGTGGAATGTTCAATCCATCAAAATGCGCGGATCGGTTGCAAAAGTCCATTTACTCACCGACGGCAAACACGGCATCCCCGATGGGACAGTTGCGCTCGCGCCTTCCATCAAATATCTCGAAAAAGCCTACGACGCGGCGAAGTATCACAGCATTTCCGAGAAGCCGTATCTTGAAGTTACAACTTCTGGAAAAGTAGTTTCCATTCATTTCCAATTTGCGGCATACGCTCTTAACGGTCGGAAGTTGCTACTGCACTTGGACACTAACCGTCGCACTCCAGAGTTGTGGAATGAGAAACGAGAAGTACTTGCTGATATCGCAGTCAAGACATTGGCAGAATACTTCCCTGCTCTTAACTCGTCAATCGTTGCTCGTCACATCATCACACCTTTAGACCTTGAACAAACCTATGGCCTTACCGAAGGAGACTTGAATCACGGTCAGATCATGCTCGACCAATTCATGTTCATGCGACCCATCCCGGGCTGGTCGAATCATAAAACGCCGATCGATAACCTATACCTCTGTGGCAGCGGAGTCCACGGCGGCGGAAGTCAGCGGGGCAAGCGGACGGAATGTAGTGAAGATAGTGAAGTAGGTAATTGACAGTCACTTGACGAAGAGCGTCACTTGCTTAATGGAATCCAAATATGACAAAATCAAATATAGTAACATTTATCTTGCAATTGTCTCGATTTTAGCCTCGGCAGTTCGATTTCGCATCTACGAGTACATCAAAATTCGTATTTGGATTTTGATAATTGTTCAGATTTTTTTCACGGGGCAGTTCTACAAACTGCGTCATCGTTGATTAGTCTTGGGTACATTTTTTGATCCAATCTTTCTTCTGCCTACGGCGGGGAAGTCGCATTGCGCGGACGAAGTGTGAGATGGTCACGTAGAAAGTTATTGTCCACCCGCCAGGACCTGTAACTGACTCTTCACATTGCAACTCATGGATGTATTCCATTCTTTTTGGATCTGGAGTCGCCCCGATAGTTCGATGGGGCCACTCCTAAGGCTTGATTATAGGTCGAATCTCTCGGGCACTGATATTTTGCTGAATGCCAAAAGGTTTCGCGAATCGGCCTTGTGGAAATTATCCTTCTAGTAATTGTGATGCAAAAAGCCCCGCTCACCCTGGCGGAAATGGCTAATAATGTCCTACTTGGCTCGCATCCGCATTTGGTTAGCGCTCTTTGATATTTACCGGTAGAGTTCGAGCACCTGGACTTGCTGGTGAAGTTCGTGCAAAAATCTCTCACGGTTCAGCATGAGAGTCTAAATCTGAAGGCGGGCAGTATATTGTCGACCTGATCGACACCCTGACAGTTGGTCAAAGTTCTTCAACCTTGCGCCCGAAACCATTTCAGCGGATTGTGCAGTGTGTACGCATGGACTGGAAACCGGAGAAATGGTATGGATCATTGTCGCTTCCGCGGGAGAAGCTACTGCCGCGAGTGCCTAAAAGTACTCAGCCGGAATAATGAACACGCCAGAGCTTGCCCGGCTGAAGTCGCGCAGCCGTGCTCTTTGGTCAAAATATTCGTGGGGCGCCTGCGTTTGGTCTGCCCTGGCAGCACCGAGGGTTTCCCGGCAGCACCAAATTGACGTGTTCACGGCGGCTGCTGGAGTTGGATGTGCTGATCCAGAAGTGGTCCGAGTGCCGCTATGAACCTTTTCTGGTAGAGCATTTTCGCATTTAGGCTGGCGGATCCGCTGCATCAGCAACCGCATCTTGAGCCCTCGGATGGGAAACAGGTTCTCTGCAAGCATGGAAACCTTTCAAGATTGATTGGCAGTATCAAGATCATACTCGACCTTTCAACTCGGGAGAGTCGGGTAGAGCCTGGAACTGCATTTCAAAAAACTGGCGCCTTGATCAGCCTCTGGTACAAAAGGAAATTCCAGAGCGGAAGAAATGTCAATCAATGTTGTTGGAGCAGTCAATCAAAGTGTTGCTCTTTCCGATCTACATTTATCTTTGGCGTTTCGAGGATTTTCGTTATCTGGAACAACATGGGTCAGGCCCGTTCTCGAAGTCTGGTGATGCACAGCAATGGATATATTCCATTCTTTTGTGTATAATCTCAACGTCGCCCCGATAGTTCAATGGACAGAACAAAGCACTCCTAAGGCTTAGATGTAGGTCCGATTCCTACTCGGGGCACTGTTGTTTTTAACTGAAACCTTAAGGTTTCTCTAATCCATAAGTCTTGTGTGAAAATTATCCTTATAGTAATATCAACAATGATGACCGCCAGGGTGCCCCCCTCACCCTGGCGGTCATCATTTAATCATGTTGCTAATAATGTCATAACTTTAGAAAAAACTCCCGCGAAACCGCGGGAGTTTTTTCTATTAATTACTCTTTATCATTTGGCGGGCGAGTTGTAATAATTCATGCGCGGAACGCAACGTCCCTTCGCCGACCTCTCCGAGCATTTGCGATAATTCAAGCAGGCGCGGCTCCCCTTCAAGTTTGTCAACTTTCGTAAGTGTGCGGCCATTGTCGACGAGTTTTTGAACCTGATAATGCTGGTCTCCAAATACGGCCAGTTGAGGAAGATGTGTCACACAAAAAACCTGGTGCGTGCGTGAAAGATTCCAAAGTTTGTGCCCAACCACCATTCCCACGCGCCCGCCTATGCCTTGATCTATCTCATCAAAGATCAGGGATGGGACTTCATCAGCCTTCGCCAATATATTTTTTAATCCGAGCATCAAGCGCGAGGTCTCGCCGCCGGAAGCGATCTTTGCAAGTGGTTTGAGACCTTCGCCCGGATTTGGCGCGATTAAAAATTCCACGCGGTCGAATCCGTTCTGGTCAAACGCGATGCGCTCACCGCTCTGGGTGGGAGCGCCGTTCACGTCGGGTTTGGTTTGGAAATCCACACTGAATCGGGCGGATTGCATTTTTAGATCATTCAATTCAGCTTCGATGCCTTTGCTCATTTTGACCGCGGCGGACTTGCGTTTTTCAGAAAGCGCCACGCCCTGTTTTGCGAGTTTTTCCAATAAATTCGCTTCCCGCATTTCCAATTCGTTGATGCGGTCTGCCGCGCCTGTGATGGTTTCAAGTTGTTTGCGGGCATCTGCTCCATAGACAAGCACAGTCGGAATGGAACCGCCATATTTTCTATTTAGAGAGTGGATCAGATCCAAACGTTCTTCAACAGCATCGAGGCGTTTGGGATTAAATTCGATTTCTTCAAGGTAGTCGCGCAAAGTGTGAACAACGTCTGATATTGTTTCCAGCAAGATTTCCGCTTGATTCGATAGCTCGGTCTGCCCCGCATCTATTTTTGCGAGGGTCGCCAATGCCTGTGCTGCTTGGCCGATCAAGTCTGTGGCTGCGGGGGTTTCAGGTGAGCCCTCATCCAGGATAGCCAACGCTTCCTGTGCATTCTCCGCAAGAGATTCCGCGTTCGCTAAACGGTCGCGTTCCTTGCGTAACTCTTCATCTTCGCCAACTTTTAATCTCGCAGATTCTATTTCCTCTGATTGATAGGTCAGCATTTCAATTCGGCGGTCTGAATCGGATTGCGCTTTTCGAAGATCCGCCAGCTCGCGCCGCAGATTCAAGATCGAGTGATAGGTTTGGCGGTAGTCGCCAAGGGGCTGTACCACTTCCGCGTAGCGATCGAGCAGGCCCAGGTGCGCGCGCGGATCGAGCAAAGAGAGATGCTCCGCCTGCCCGTGGATGTCGATTAACAACGCGCCAAGTTCTTTCAATAATCCAACATTGACCGTGCGCCCATTGATGCGAGCCACACTGCGTCCCTCTTTGCGGACTTCGCGCATGAGTACAACGTAATTTGGATCATCCATTAATTCTTCACGGTTGAGAACGAAGTGCACTGCTTCTTTTTCTGGACCTGTGAGATGGAACACCGCTTCGACAAATGCCGCGTCTGAATCAGTCCGCACAAAGGTCGTGTCTGCCTTGCCGCCGATCAGCATCACCACGGCATCGAGGATGATCGATTTGCCCGCGCCGGTTTCGCCGGTCAGGATGATCAGCCCGGAGTCAAAGCGCAAATCAAGTTTGTCTATGATCGCAAAATTCTGGATGTGAAGTTCAGTAAGCATGGGCTATAACTGGATCCCCGCCAGCCGCGCATATACGGTGGATGTGGCTACGACAGCGTATATCCCAATGGAAATGACGGGTAGTATCCCGCCTGAAAGCAGGAGCATCAAACCAATGGGAACCGCGCCCAGCGCAACACCTGCCGCGCAGGTAATAAAGAGCGGGCGGGAGCGACGTTTGCTGGTCACTCGTAATGCAACATTGGAGAGGAACACCCCCGCGCCGCCGGCGATCGCAAAGGCAACGAATATCATGTAAAAGCCAATAAAACTGGCGATGAACGCCAGTAATCCGCTTGCAATCAGGGAAAGAATAAATATAATGCCCGGTCCGATCAAGTAGTCGTACCAGAGCGCGGTATCGAATATTTTTTTATGCTGGTTCACGCATTCATTGCAAAGATAGCCGGTGGGTGTGCGCTGCGCGCAGGAAGCGCAGATCGGTCTTTCACAGCGCTTGCAGCGCAGCATGGTTTCACGGGTTGGGTGAACATAACAATGTAAAGTAGTGGATGTGGTTTCTGTCATCGGGGAAATCCTAAAGAATTTTCATTCATATGTGCGGTGAGGTTGCGGTAGAAATAGCCCGGGTCGCCAAAGCGGACAAATTGCGCGGTCACATCGGCAACGGTCACTTTTACAACATCGTCTTCCATCAGCGGCGTTGGCAATTGACCATCGACGCTAACAACTGAATTTTCGCTGTTGGGCACAATGCTGACCGAAGAGCCTTCTGATAAAACTACTGCGCGGTCTACTGAAAGATGCGGCGCGATGGGCACAAGTAAAATATTGCGCAGTTCCGGCGGCAGGATGGGTCCGCCTGCCGCGAGCGCGTATGCCGTGGAGCCGGTGGCTGTGGCGGCGATGATCCCATCTGCGACGTAGCTGGTAAGTCGGCGTCCATCGACGGATGCGGTCAGACGGACCGGGCGCAGGTTCTGTCCGCGCGCCACGACGACTTCATTCAAGGCGTTCGATTTGCCAAGGCTTTCACCGGCGCGGATGTGTTCGGCCCGCAGCATCATGCGGTTCTCGATCCATCCTTCGCCGTTGAATAATTTTTCAAAGTAATCCTGCCATTCATTGCGCTCAACCTGGATCAGGAATCCCAAACGACCAAGATTCACCCCGAGGATCGGCACCCGGCTGGGGGCGCACAAGTGACCGGCGCGCAGTACACTCCCGTCACCGCCGACTGCAATGAGCATGTCGTATTCGCCCTTCTTGACCCGGTTGCGCAGTTCTTCATCGTACAAGGAACCGTGGTCTGCGTTCAATCCCTTTTTCTTGAGAAAGGCAGACATGGCTTCCGCTTCTGCAAAAGCCTCGGGCATTTTGGGGTAGGCTGTGACAATTGGACGCTTTGGGATGAAGGAAGCTGACATAACGAAATTATACCTTTTGTAATGTCACAACGTTGATTCGCTTTTATGCAAGGCTTTGATCACAGGCATGTTTGAATCCGCATTTTGCACAGCGTGCGGCCTGCTCATGGGAGCGCGGGACTTCTTTCTTGTGTTCGTCACGTTTCATCTCCACAAGCAGGTCAACCAGCGAGTTTTCCAATTCTTTGGTGTAATCTATTGCAAAGTCGCGGTTCTCATAATGGATAATTCCGTATGGAGGACGTGTGTCATAGCATTTTTCGACCAACAGACAATACGCGGCGAGTTGATAAATATGTGAATCATAAGGAGCCTCCGGCGCGCGCCCGGATTTAACCTCCACGGGGATGATCTTTCCGTTCTGCTCGATAAGGTAATCCGGCTTGCCTGTTAATTCCAGCGCGGAATAATAAAGTGGCTTCTCCAATTTTCCCCATCCGCGCGTATCGGTGTAGATGATGCGGCCGCCGGGCAGACCAGCTTCCTTCCGCTGGGATGTGGATTTGCGAAAGAACAAAAGGGCAAAGATGAATAACGCAAGGGCGATATACAGCACGTGGATTCTCTGCTTGAGATTAAAGTTTTTCGGCTATTCTTATTATTTTTTTTAAGCGTGTAAAATCCGAACCGGATAAGAGTTCTATCCGTTTTTCCAGTGTCTTGATGAATTCATATTTATTGTATTCATTTACTGCGGGCAGAATTCTTTCCGCATGTTCGGGTATTTCCTTAAAATAACAGGTTGCTAGATGTTCAAGCAGATATGGAAAGAGCACACTCCCGTATTCTTCATTTGCCGAGGATGTTTGCGCCAGCGCCGAAATGGATTTATTAAGGGTCATGCCGGTGCTGATTTCTTTGATCTTCTTGAGATCACTTAAGTGTTTGAATAGAAATTCGGGTTTGACCTTGGCGATCTCGGCGAGCGCGGTGATGGCGCCGGTTACCATGTCAGGATATTTGCTTTTCAGGAATTTAATAAAATCGACAGCGTAGGGAGTGACTAGGTTTGGGTCAACGATGGCGATCTCATACATCACGTTCATGCAGTCGCTGTGAATATTCTTATTCTCGTTCCACATATTCTCGGCGATCTCGCGGATGCCGTCGATGTCATCGCGCGCAGCGAGGTCGCGCGCCAAATCGAGATTGGGCGTTCGATCACGTCGGGTTTGCAGGTAGCCAAGACGGCTTAAAAGGTTGGTCATTGTGTTCCTATAATTGCGCGGTGCAATACGCCACCAGCAAAAGAATCGCCCCGAGAAGCAGGATCATGCCAAAGGTGCGGAAGAGACCCGCGGAGAGTGCTTTCCGTCCGTGCTGACGGTGTAGTTCGGTTCCCGCGGCCAGCTCTGCTTTGTTCTCCGATTCCACACCCAGTTTGCGGTAACGCCAGGCGCGACGGCAGTATAGATAACTTCCAATTTCAGAGGCGCGGATGACGGGCATGGGCAGAGTATAGCACAAATATTCTATGCGGAATTATCCGAATCCCCAACTGTATCCGTGATAAACTACACGCGCAAAATAACATTCCTTACGGAGGAAATTATGACAAAACGTGAAACCTATCCCATAGAGATCGCCGGCGTGAAGCGTGAACTGCGTTTGTTTGAGATCAAGCCCGGCCTGCGGATCGCGATCTTAAATATTCTTGGCGACACTGAATTAGTTCAGGCATGCGGGCGTGAACTCGCAAAAAAACTTAATGAAGTGGATTACGACATCCTCGTGACGGCGGAAGCAAAATCCATTCCGCTTGCGTATGCGCTCTCAATCGAAACTAAGAAACCTTATGTGGTTCTACGCAAATCGTACAAACCATACATGGGCGACGCGATCAAAGCGGAAACATTATCCATTACCACTGGGCAGCCGCAGGTGTTGATATTGGATGAGAAAGACCGCAATCTTATTACCGGTAAGAAGGTGGTTATTTTGGATGATGTGATCAGCACCGGTTCCACTTTACAAGGAATGAGAATGATCCTGAATATGGCGAAAGCGGATGTGGCTGCGGAAGCGGCCATCCTCACCGAAGGCGACCGCGCCCAATGGATGCACATTTATTCTTTGGGGCATTTGCCTTTGTTTACAGAGTGAGCAGGAAAGTAAATACGTAGACAAATAATCAGGTAAAAACATGACTCGCCCACGAAATTATCTTTCGTGAGCGAGTTTATTTTTTTAAGTTCGGCATCTGGTTAATCGATGTTGAATCTGTATCCAACCCCAAATACTGTTTCAATGTAGATCGGTTCCGACGAGTTAGGTTCGACCTTGATTCGCAAATTACGAATGTGGACATCGACCGATCTCTCGCTACCTGCATGTGTATTGCCCTGAAATTTGAGAAGCAACTCGGAGCGCGAGAATACTTTCCCTGGAGCAGACATCAAAACATGCAGCAGATCAAACTCGGACGGAGTCAGGCTGACGGGGCGTCCGAACGACTTCACGGTTCGGGATTCAACGGAAAGTTGGATTCCGCCAAGGGAGAGAGTCTCAGGGACGGCTGTGACATGTCCCGCGCGGCGTGGCACGGCGTTGGCTTTATCGTCAGCAACAAGGATGGTTTTAGACATAAGGTAATCATATCAAAAAGATGTTCAGAAGTTGTTGAGAATAGCATCTCAATTTTCTTAAGCCGTATAATGAGATTATCCCCGTTATGAAACAGGAGTCCAATGAAAAAAGTCTTTGAAATCTTGCTCCCCGCCAAAATTGACAATGTCATTCGCGGAACAAAAATCCCATTCTACATTTTTGTCATTTACGCTATCGTCAGCACTGTGCGAAGTTGTATTCACCTGCTCTCGCCCGATGGCGGCGCAGGGACGATTGCTGGAATGGATCTATCCGTTGCAGGCGCGGATGGGATCATCTTTGCCTTCGCGCTGTGGGGAAGTTCCCAACTGCTTTTTGCGCTGATTCAACTGCTCGCGGTCATTCGCTACCGGTCACTGATCCCGTTCATGTGGCTGATGCTTGCGCTGGAAGTTCTCCTGCGTGAATTGGTCGGGGCGATGAAGCCGGTTACGTTTGCCCATACTCCGCCCGGCGCGATCGGCAATCAACTCATCCTGCCGTTGGCTGCGCTGATGTTGGTCTGGTCGCTCTGGAGCGCCAGCAAGAGTATCGAGGAATCAAAATAAGGTTTTCTAATGGCAATAGAACTTAGCATCATAGCCATTGTCCTTGTATTGATATATTTTGCCTTCCTGTTTTGTTATGGAGACAAAGGCAATCCGTCACCTGATGTTGACGTGGATGCATTGCTTGCGGAGACGAAACGGCAGGTGGGCAAACAAGACTCGAAAGAAGAGTCTCTCATCCTGCAATAATTTCGTGACCTGACCCAAAATAATAAAGGGCGGGAATACTACATGGTGAACCTGCTCTTTGCGAACCTGATCCTACAGGACAGGTCATTTAGTTTGCCCTAGGAGAATTACTTTGAAGCCGTTTCAACTGATCTTTACGTATGCAAAAAAATATAAAAGTTCCCTGACGATCACCGCCAGCAGCATGCTGCTGCTGGTTGGAGCGCAGTTGCTGCTTCCATGGATCGTCAAACTGCTGGTGGCGGCTGTTACCGCGCCCGGCGCGACGATGGATGTGATGGGGCTGGTCAGCCGCCTGACCGTGATCGTGCTGATCGTTTATGTCAGCCGCGCAGGGCTGCAATTCCTACGTTCCTACCTCGCGCACCTGGCCGGATGGGGCGTGGTGGCGGATGTGCGTAAATATATTTACGAGCACATGCAGCGGCTTTCACTGCGCTATTACGAAGACAAACAAGTCGGACAGTTGATGTCGCGCGTGATCAATGACACCGAGTTGTTCGAGCAGCTCATCTCACATGCATTGCCCGATATCATTGTCAACGCCATTACGTTTATCGGCGTGACCGCAGTGCTGTTGAGTCTCAACTGGCAGCTGACCCTGCTCAGCACCATTCCGATCCCGCTGGTGCTGTTATCTTTGCAGATCTACGCCAAAAGAGTTCGGCCGGCGTTCCGCTATCGTCAAAAAGAACTCGGCGACTTGAATGCCATGCTCAACGACAACCTGTCCGGTATCCGTGAGATCAAGGCCTTTACCCGTGAAACGCAGGAAGCCGTGCGCATTGATGAGCGCATCGACAGCTACTACAGATCAAACTTGCGCGCGCTGAAGTTAATGGCCACCTTTCAACCCTTTGTGGATTTCACTTCCTCCCTGGGAACATTGATCGTGATCTTCTTCGGCGGACGTTTGGCCCTGCAGGGAATCCTTCCGATCGCCGACCTGGTTGCTTTCTTTCTGTATCTCGAGATGTTCTATGCACCGGTGCGGAATCTATCGAATGCCTGGGAAGCCATTCAGAGTTCCCTGGCGGGGGCGGACCGTGTCGCAGGGTTGATGGCAGAAGATGAGGAGCCGCACAATGTTCAGGGGGCAGTAGCAATTTCCAGTCCAGTACGAGGCGAGCTTGTCTTCCAAAATGTAGGCTTTTCCTATAGTACGGAAAATCCTGTTCTGGAAACCATCAATCTCGATATCCCCGCTCGATCGGTTGTCGCCCTGGTAGGGCCGACAGGCGTCGGAAAATCCACGCTTGTGAGTCTGATCCCGCGCTTTTACGATGTGACCAGCGGGACGATCACGCTGGATGGACGCAATATTCAGGAATATAAAATGGATGACCTGCGACAGCAGATCAGCATCGTGCTGCAGGATGTATTTCTTTTTTACGGCACCGTGCGTGAGAATATTTTATTTGGACGCACCGATGCGAGCGAAGCGGAGATGATCGCAGCCGCGCAGACGGCCAATGCTCACTCGTTCATCACTCAACTGCCTGATGGATACGATACCTTGATCGGCGAGCGCGGGGTGAAACTATCCGGCGGGCAGAAGCAGCGCTTGTCCGTTGCGCGGGCAGTATTAAAAGATGCGCCGATCCTGATCCTGGATGAAGCCACATCTTCGGTGGATACGGAAACAGAGCTGCTCATCCAACAGGCCCTGGAACGTTTGATGCAGGGACGCACGACGATCATTATCGCTCACCGTCTTTCGACAGTCCGCAATGCCGACAAGATCGTTGTGCTGGACGATAAATCAATTTGTGAAATGGGCACGCATGCTGAATTGATGGAACTGGCGGACGGCTTATATCGCCGTCTGTATTCAGTGCAGCGCGAGTTGCAGCCAATCATATCTTTCGGAGTTAACTAATGGCCTGTAGAGGTCAAGTCAAAATTTATACAAGGAGATCCCATGTCTAAAATTACACGCGAAGATGCACTTGAATACCATCATCTGAAAGGAAAGCCCGGCAAGATCGCGGTTGTCCCCACCAAACCGATGGACACCCAGCGTGACCTGGGTCTGGCCTATACGCCAGGCGTTGCCGCACCCGTGCTTGAGATAGAAAAAAATGCCGAGTTGGCTTATGAATACACATCAAAAGGCAACCTGGTAGCTGTAATTTCCAATGGCACGGCCATCCTTGGATTGGGAGATCGCGGCGCACTGGCGAGCAAGCCAGTCATGGAAGGCAAGGGTGTTCTCTTTAAAAAATTTGCTGATATCGATGTGTTCGATATCGAGGTCAGTTCACATGACCCGGATGAGGTCATCAAAATTGTCGCAGGGATCTCACAGACATTTGGCGGCATCAACCTTGAAGACATCAAAGCCCCCGAATGTTTTTACATCGAAGAGACTTTGAAAAGTATGCTCGACATCCCTGTCTTTCACGATGACCAACACGGCACGGCTATCATATTTTCTGCGGCGCTTGCCAATGTGCTGGAATTGATCGGCAAGAAACACGAAGAAGTTAAGATGGTCGTCTGCGGAGCGGGCGCGGCGGGTATCTCTTGCGCCAAAATGGCAAAGCTTTGGGGCGTCAGACAAGAAAACATCACCATGGTTGATATCAAGGGCGTCGTATACAAGGGTCGCACAGATGGCATGAACAAGTATATGGAGGAGTTCGCCGTGGATACCGACCACCGCACCCTGGCGGATGCGGTACGTGGCTGTGATGTGTTCCTGGGGCTGTCGGCTGCGAATGTGCTGACACCCGATATGGTCAAGAGCATGGCGAGCGACCCGGTTGTCTTTGCGCTGGCGAATCCCGACCCGGAGATCAGCCCTGAATTGGCGAAGGCAGCGCGCAGCGACATCATTCTCGCGACGGGACGCTCCGATTATCCGAATCAGGTCAATAATGTATTGGGCTTTCCGTTTATCTTCCGCGGCGCATTGGATGTGCGGGCAAAAGCCATCAACGAAGAAATGAAATTAGCGGCATCCCAGGCTCTTGCCGCACTGGCCAAGGAGGATGTGCCTGACTCCGTCTTGCGGGCGTATGGCCTGGAAAATCTTAAGTTTGGACGCGATTATATTATTCCCAAACCGTTTGACCCGCGTGTACTGTTGTGGGAAGCTCCGGCCGTGGCTGAGGCGGCAATGAAGACCGGTGTTGCCCGTAAAACGATCGACCTTGATGAATATCGTGAGCAATTGGCTTTCCGCCTGGGTAAGGGCGAGCAGGTGCGTCACTTTATTATGGATAAAGCCCGTGCCAGCGCGGGAGTGAAACGTATTGCCTTTGCCGAGGGGGAGGAACAAAAAGTGATCCGCGCTGCCTACCAGATTCAGGAGGAGGGTATCGGTACACCGGTCTTGATCGGACGTAGAAATTTGATCGAGGAGCAGGTCAACTCACTCTCGTTGGATTACACACCTCAAATCATTGACCCGGGTGATTTTGCGGGCATTGAAAAATATGCTTCTGCTTACTATGAACTTCGTAATCGGAAAGGCCTATCACTGCACAAGGCTCTATCAGAGGTGAAAGACCCAAATGTGTTTGCGCCGCTCATGGTCAAGATGGGTGATGCGGATGCCTGCGTCTCCGGCCTGACATATGATTATCCCCAGGTGATCCGTCCGGCTTTACAAATTCATCACACCGCTCCTGGATCAACTCACGCATCCGGCGTCTACATCATGATCATTGATGATCGGGTATATTTATTCACGGATGCCACCGTCAATATTGACCCGACAGCGGAAGACCTGGCTGAAATAGCATCACTCGCCGCAGATTTTGCCAAACAATTGGAGATTGAGCCTCGGGTGGCATTCCTTTCATTCTCAAATTTTGGCTCCACGCCGCATCCACTCTCGGACAAGGTGCGTAAGGCGGTAAAAATCACAAAAGCCCTCCGTCCTGATCTGATCGTAGATGGTGAGATGCAGGCCGACACCGCAGTAGTTTCTGAGATCATCACAGAGCGTTATCCGTTCAGCGCAGTCAAGGATGCCAACGTATTGGTATTCCCTTCACTTGAGTCGGCAAATATCGCTTACAAATTACTGGCCCGTCTTGGTAATGCAAAAGCGATTGGCCCGATCCTGCTTGGCATGGGTGCTCCGGTTCATGTTCTTCAGACAGGTGATGAAGTTACCAATATCGTTCAGATCGCTGCGGTTGCAGTGATGGATGCAATGCGGCGCGCTGAGAAAAAGTAAAAAATAAAGATTGATTCAGGGTAGTCAAGTTTGCTTAACAATATTTGCGCTAAAACTCTCGGGTTTTAGCGCATTTTTAATGCAAGGCTTTTTATGGGTCAAAACTTCTGTGAATTGTACAAAGAGGAGAAAACCGGGCACATATTATGCCTTGCAATTCAGTTATTTGATGATGTGTGAATAATCCACTTGCCCCCATATCCGCGCGGACAAAAAAGTCCCCGATGCTAACCATCAGGGACATATCCTTCAACCAGCTTACTTTTCTGCAGGCGCTTCATTTTTTTGATCGCGAGTTCCCGCTTCATGGCGTCCGTTCGATCTGGCAGCGGCTCCAGATAAACCAATTTCACAGGGCGGCGAACGCTGGTGTATTTTGCGCCAATTCCTTTATTATGTTGTTTGACCCGTCTCTCTGGATCAGTGGTCCAGCCGGTGTAATAAGTCCCATCTGAACATTCAACGATGTAGCAATAACAGGTCATTTCTTTTCTTTTATGGACCTGCCTATGATGGAACCAAACAACCTTTCTTTCAGTGGCATTTTTTCGATCGGGGGAGTCTTCTTATCCTCCCAGTTCGCAGAGAAGCGGTCGCTAATCCATTCCTCTCGGTTTTTATGGGCAGATTGGAAATGAGTCTTTACAGCTTCGTCGTTGCCGTCTTCTATGGCGTCACGCAATTCAGCCAGGGATAGGATCATTGTGTTAAGAACGCGCGTTATGTTTTCACGATTATGCAGGGATAACACCCGCAATGTTTCCGGGTCATCCGGCATGGAAGTTGTGGTGTGATAGGCGCGCTCCGCCACTTTGCGGGTTTCCGGCCAGCCCGGCTGTGCCACGGTTGCATTCAATAAAGCCGTTGATACCAGTTGCGGCAGGAGATATGCGGATGCCATCAAGCCGTCCGATTCAAGAATATCGGCGATCATGATATTTGCGCCGGTCAGCCTGATAAAGTTTGTCACCAGATCAACGGCTTCCCCCGGCGTGCCGTATGGAGCATCCACCAGGAAAATGCTATTCTTGAAAAGATCAGCTTTGGCTGAGTCCAGACCCGTTCCCGCTTCCTGCAAAAATTCAGCCGCGATGGTCGGAACGATGCCCACATAGTAACAGCCTTGCGGGAGAATTTCCCTGGCCCAATTCGCGACCCCGGATTTGATCGGCGAAGTATCCACCACCACAGTCCCAGGCTTGAGGTCTGGGGCAATGAATTCCAAAGTTTCACGGATCTGATGCACAGGCAATGCCAGTAACACCAACTTCGCATCCGTCACTGCTTTGGGAAGATTATGCTCGGTCTTATCCACCGCGCCTTTTTGCTGCGCTGCGCGTTCAATCGAAAATTCCTTGTCGTGACCTACAACGAAAACGTTATCTTTATGAGCAGAAAGCGCCAATCCGATCGAAGCGCCAACTTGACCCAAACCAATAATTGTAATTTGAACAGGCATGTTACCCTCGCAAAAGTTTGATGGCGCGATTATACTGCCAATACCTCCGCTTTAAACGCCAAGAACCGCGGACGCCGACCGCGGTTCTCTTTGAAAGGAGGAGAAGAGAAATCACCTTACTGAGGTAAATTTATCATGGTTGTCCAAATAGTACTTGACGACAACCCTACGATTCCCCTACGATTGTTAGACAATTAACAAGAATGCAAATTTTTTGACATTATTTGTCTTGCGGAGGATTACAAAATGGCTGTCTCTTCCCTAAAAATATATCTTGGCGAATTGAATCATACGGTACTGGGTGATTTCCGCCTCGCGGTTTCCGACCTTGGGCTGGTCGCTGTCGAATGGGCTGACGCTCAACCCAGGCTGGATGCGTATTTGCGCCGTTTCAAATGTGCCGTTGAACAAAATCCATCAAAGGTAAAACCCTACGCGAAAGAATTAGGCGAATACTTAAAAGGCAAGTGCCGTGAATTCACCTTCCCGATTGATTGGTCAAGTTTGCGTCCATTTCAACAGAAAACGTTAAAAGTTGTTTACGCAATTCCATATGGGGAGATAAGCACCTATGCAGAAGTTGCCGTGAAGATCGAATGTCCGCGAGCTTACCGCGCTGTCGGCCGGGCCAATGCCACCAACCCCATGCCAATTGTGATTCCCTGCCACCGTGTGATCGGCAAGGACGGTAAACTGCACGGCTATGGCGGCGGAAATGGGCTGGCCACCAAGGAATGGTTGCTTAAATTTGAAGGCGCTGTGATCGCGTAACGGTTACAAGCCCGGCGTATATTTTTGTTCCCACTCTGCAATGGCGGCGCGGATCTCGGATTTGATCTGCTCATCCGGAACATCATCTATCGTGGCGTATTTTTGCAAGCCTACGTAGACTTGTACGCCGCCCTGAAGTGATTCTTGTAAACGGATTCCAGCTTTTGCGAACTTGGTATTCATCAATTTTTTCTGCAGGACGGAATCGATCTGACCGACGATGCTCAGTGCTGCGATATTCTTTTCTTCAGTTTTTTTGACTGGAGGCTGTGCGGGTGGCGGCACTGACTCTTTAACGGAACCAGGCATGGGCGGCGTGTTGAACGGTACTGCTTGTTGAGTCTGTCCGCCTTCAAGCCATGGACGAAAGATCGAGATGAGTTCGATCAAGCGTTTTTTCTTATCAGCAGATAATATTTCTGGAAGCAAGATTCCGTCCATTTCCACAGTAACACGGTTGTTTATTTTTTTTAATCTTAATAAACCGGGGTCATCCTGTAGCGCGGGGGCCATCCGTGATTCAAGTGAAATTCTTTGGTCCGCCTGCGCGATCTTTTTCTCAGCTTCATCAAGCTTGATCTGAGCTTTTTGTTCGGCTGCTTTAATTTTTTGCGTAGTGCGGAGATTGGAATCAAGAAATCCAATGACCCATCCCACAATTACAGCAATTACTGCAATCACAATATATTGGAGTGTCATATATCACCTCATGTGCTGGCAGACTGGACAAATATGTGTGCCGCGCTGTCCAACGGTCAATTTTTGTATGATCGTACCGCAAACGGGACATGCTTCGCCGTCGCGGCCATACACTCGAAAATGATTTTGAAATTCACCACCGCGGTAGACCCAATCAATGCTGGCTCCATTGCGGCGAATGCCTTCCTTGAGGACAGTGCGGATCGCTTTGTGCAATGCGCCAGCTTTTTCTTGCGTAACGGTATTCGATAGTGAGAGCGGATGCAGTTGCGCGATGTGCAAACATTCATCGGTATAAATATTCCCAAGGCCGGCGATGAAGGTCTGGTCAAGCAGTAACGGTTTAAGCAGGCGTTTGCGGTTAAGTAAATTTTCATAGAGCCATTGCGAAGTGAAGTTTTTTTCAAGTGGTTCAGGTCCAAGTTTACCCAGAATAGTTTCAGGTTTGTCTGTCAGCCAAATCCGCCCAAATTTACGGGTGTCATTGAAAGCCAGAACTGTATGGTCTGAAAGCTGAAGCAGAATGCGGTCATGCTTTTCCGCCTTGATTTTACCTTCCCGTATGATCAAATCCCCGCTCATGCGCAAATGTATCAGGAGATTGTAATGTTCCAGGTTGAGTATGAGATATTTTGCGCGGCGTGAGACATCCAGGATCTTTTGCCCGGCCACCTGTCTCTTAAATTGATCCGTTGACGGTGTGGCAAGCGTGCGTGCCCAGTATACTTCGGCGGAGAGGATCGTCTTTCCGACGAGTTCCGGTTTCAAGGTTCGGGCAAAGGTTTCAACCTCGGGGAGTTCAGGCATTTTTTTGTTTAAGGGTTAGAAATTTAAAACTCTTCAACATTCAAACGGGAATTCTATTCGTTGAACATCTCGCCCACCGAACGGCCTTCATGAGCACGCTTGATTACCTCTCCTAACAGCGGTGCAACAGAGAGTACGGTCAGGCGGCCTTCAAGTTTCTTGAGTTTATCTGCGGTGAGCGGCGCGGAATCAGTAGTGACGATGTGTTTGATGGGAAGGGAAGCCAGCCGTTCCGCTCCATTTCTGGAGAGAATGGCATGGACGAATGCGAGATAAACGTCGCGCGCTCCATTCTGTATGACAACATTCACAGCCTGTGAAATGGAACCACCGGTGTCCACTTCATCATCAACAATGATCACATCACGGTCTTTTACATCGCCGATCAATGTCAGCGCCTCGGTATTTGCATCATTTCCAATACGCCGCTTTTCAATGAAGGCGATCGGCATATCCATGTCCGCGGCGTAGTTGCGGCCCTTTTTCGCAAAGCCGAGATCCACTGAAACAACCACAGGATCCTTCATTTGGGGGCGAAGGTTTTTGTTGATGTGATCCACCAATAAATGTGATGCGGTCAGAACATCGCCGGGAATCGAGAAAAATCCCTGTACCTGCCCGGCGTGCGGATCAAGGGTCATGTAACGGTCGGCACCGGCGACTTCGAGCATATCCGCAACCAAGCGAGCGGTAATGGGTACGCGCGGCTGGTCTTTTTTATCGGAACGGCCGTAGCACAAATAAGGCACGACCGCTGTGATGCGGGCTGCGGAATCCAAACGCAGGGTTTGGATCATGATCAGCAGTTCCATCAAGTTTCGATGGACGGGAGCTGACGTACTTTGGATCACATACACATCCTGTCCACGCACACTACCGTGCAGTTTTACGAACAGGTTTTCGTTCGGAAACTCGATCACTTCACGCTCGCTGACCGGTTGATCGAGATAATCAGCTATTTTTTGACCGAGCTCGGGTGAGCCGGTGCCAACAAAAAGTTTTATTCCACCGTACACTTTCAGGTCGTGATGAACATGACGCATTTAAAGCTCCTTCTTTCGAGACATCCACTCAGAGCGTAACACACTCATGATCAAAACGTCATCGTATTTTCCAAATTTATACACGGCCTCACGCAGGCGGCCTTCAAGTATAAAGCCGGCTTTTTCATAAGAACGCACAGCGCGGATATTATCAGTATAGACCCGTAAAAACGCGCGGTTCAGGTTCAATGTTTCAAAACAATGGCGCACCAGCAGGGACATGACTTCGGACCCATAGCCCTTGTTCCATTCTGATTTATCGCCGATCAAGATCCCAAGCTCGGCACAACTATTCACCGCGTCGAAATCAAACACCCCACAATCACCGATCAACTTCCATGTCTTGCCTTTGCGTATTTCTATCGCGAGAGGTTTTTCCTTTTGGTCGCGTTTTGCAAGTGAGGCGAACCAGTTTTCCTCATCGCTCATGGACATTGGCAGGTACATGGCAAGACCGCGGGTTACCTCCGGATCATTTACCCACTCAAAAAAATATTTAACATCATCATGTTCCACCGCGCGCAAACGTACACGGTCACCATAAATTGTGCTCACTTGTACCCTCCGTTCATTAACGACTTCACCGCTTCCCATGGTGAAAGTTCTCTTTGGATAATTCGCTCAAGCGCATCATCGACCTGTTTTTGGGGAACATTTTCCCTAAAACGGTTAACCAGAGTCTCACGGATCAGCGCATCCAATTCGACCTCGAGCCTGGCGCGGTCCCGAACGGCCCAATCTCCGCTCTGAGTTAAGTGCGCCACATGTCCCGCGATGGACTCTGCCAGTTCCGCAATCCCCTTGCCTTCTGTGGCGACCGTCCGCACGATGGGCGGAATCCACATCGGCGCAGACGGCGAATCTTGTTTCGGGGCAGATGTCCGCATGAGTTGACCGTGATGTTGAAAGACTCGCTCGGTCGGGTGTGCCAGATCCAGCATGGACTTCAATGCCTTCTCGGTATTCTCCACGCCGGGGCGGTCTGATTTATTTATCACAAGAATATCCGCAACCTCCAGAATGCCGGCTTTGATGGCCTGGATATCATCGCCAAGGCCGGGCGCTTCCACAACGAGAGTTGTATGCGCGAGGCGCGCCACATCCACTTCGCTCTGCCCTGCGCCGACCGTTTCAATAATAACAATATCAAACCCGGCCGCGTCAAACACCTGGGACATGTTTGCTGTGGACTGTGCCAGCCCGCCCAGCGAACCGCGCGTCGCCATGGAGCGGATGAACACGCCGGTGTCACCGGAAAGATCGCGCATGCGCACACGGTCACCCAGTACCGCTCCGCCTGTGAAAGGACTGGAAGGGTCAACTGCGATGATCGCCACGCGCTTGTTTTGAATTTTGCGAAAATGTAATGCCAGTTGATTCACCAGTGATGATTTGCCGGTCCCTGGCGCGCCCGTCACACCGATCAAATGTGCCTTGCCGGTATGTGGGAATAATTCGATCAGAGCGGCGCGGCTCTCGGGGGAGTCATTCTCCACCTGGGTAAGCAAGCGTGCCAATAAAAGTCGGTCACCATTGAGTACTGACTGGGAGTAATTCATGAAAATCTATTCTTCAATATCCTCAACAAAAACACAGAGCAGCGAAATCTCTGTGTTTTTGACCGTAGGTTTATTCTTCAACTGCTATTCGGACATCACGAATAATGTCTTCGGTGGATGCGCCAGGGCCAAAGACGCCTGCCACTCCCAATTCTTTTAAGCGAATAAGGTCTTCATCCGGGATAATACCCCCAATGAAAACCTTAACATGTGTTTGTCCATTGGATTTCAGTAATTCCATTACACGCGGAGTTAATGCCATGTGTGCGCCGGAGAGAATGGAAAGCCCGACCACATCCACATCCTCTTGAAGCGCGGCTTCGGCGATCATTTCCGGGGTCTGGCGCAGACCGGTGTAGATCACTTCCATGCCGGCGTCGCGCAATGCGCGCGCCACAACTTTTGCGCCGCGGTCATGTCCATCCAAACCGGGCTTGGCCACCAATACACGTATCTTCTTATCGGTCATATCTCCTCCGAGGGAGTGATGTTCAAAATTATACTATGTATCACAATCGCCATATCTGATAAAAGTGAAAGGATTGCATTTCGCAATCCTTTCACTTTTTACATTCCATCATCTTTTGGCGGCGCGGTCTGGCCATAATCCAGAACCGGTCGCATTTGTGTTCCGCCTTCTGGCGGGCCGACGATCTTTTTATCTTCCATCATATCCACGATGCGGGAGGCGCGTGTGTAGCCGATGCGCATTCTTCTTTGGAGCATGGAGACGGATGCGCGTCCTTCCTTGCGGACAATATCCACAGCATCATCAAAGAGCGGATCATTATCTGATTTTGCGCCTTCATCCCATAATTCGGTCTGCTTTAATGGAACGCCGGTTGGCACGGCGTCCGCGGGAGTGCCGGCCACCGCATATGCGCTCGACCCGCCAGCCTGTGTTCTCCAGAACTCTACCAGACCCTGGATCTCATGGTCTGAGACGAATACACCCTGCAAACGTGCGGCAGAAGGCGCGTCCGGCGCTTGATAAAGCATGTCACCGCGCCCGAGCAATCTTTCCGCACCGGGCTGGTCGAGGATCACACGGCTGTCTGTATTGGACGCAACGGCAAAGGCAATACGCGCGGGGAAGTTCGCTTTGATCAGTCCTGTGACCACATCCACGGATGGGCGCTGGGTCGCGAGGATCATATGAATACCGGTGGCGCGTGATAACTGCGCGAGACGCGTAATGGTCTTTTCAGTTTCATCTGGTGCGATCATCATTAAGTCAGCCAGCTCGTCAATGATGATGACAAGATATGGCAATTTCTTTTGCCCCTTCAATTTCATTTTTGCATTGTAGTCAATGATGTTGCGCGAACCAATCTGGGCAAACATGTGATAACGCTTGTCCATTTCGCGTGTCATCCATTGCAATGCGCCGATAACGCGGTCCATTTCCACAACAACTGGACCAAGCAAATGCGGGATCCCGTTGTAGCCTGTCAGCTCCACGCGTTTGGGGTCCACCAGAACAATGCGCAGATCATCTGGTGTGTTGAACAAAAGCAAACAGGTGAGAATGGAATTCACACACACGGATTTGCCGGAACCGGTCGTACCCGCGATCAGCATGTGCGGCATCCCTTCAAGGCTGGCGATTATTGGAAGTCCAGCCACGTCGCGTCCCAGGCCAAAATTCAACGGCTTGGTATTGCGCTTGTAAATATCGCTTTCCAGAATATCACGCAGCGCCACCATCGCCATTTCTTCATTTGGCACTTCGATGCCCACATAGCTATGTCCGGGCACAGGCGCTTGAATGCGGATGCGCGGCGCGGCCAATGCGAGCGCAAGATCATCGGATAAGGAAGCGATCTTGCTGACGCGCACCTTGGTGCGGACTCCGCCTCTGGTCTCAAGGAATAGCGGCTCCACCCCGAACTGCGTGATGGATGGTCCGCGGCTGATTGCAACCACCTGGGCCGGCGCACCAAAAGATGCGAGTGTCTCCTCAATTAATCGTGCGCGCTGTTGAATAAAATCTTCATTGATGGCGGGCGCACTGCCTGCGTCCAGGATATCGCTGACGCTTGGTAATTTCCATTGGATCACACTGGGTCCGCTGCTTGTGCGTGTGGGTTGGATGCTGTTGGCAGCCGCTTGTTCCATGACGGGCATGGTAGATGAATCTATCGGGGTGAATTCCTCTGTTGAAACAAGTTCAGGTTCGAGGCTGTTTGAAGCACGCGGTGCGATCGGTTTGTTCAACCATTTTTGCAGCATATCCTTTAATGGCGTCAACCAGAAGAATAATTCCTGCACGGGTTTATCAAGGGTGACCGCGATCCCAATGACCAGCCATGCGAGCAGTGCCACATAGGTTCCGCCTGCTCCCAGACCTGACCAGAGTGCGCGTTGGAAGAGACCGCCCAAAGCCCCGCCCCCGTTGCCGGTTAGCGCCACGGCTTCCGCAGTTTCTGCGGTGGCGACAAATGAATGCAGTACGGTAAGCAGCCAAAGATAAAGGAGCACGCTGCCGGAGGCGCGTTCAAGCGAAAGCGGGGGGATGCGTTCGATCTTTCGGAGGACAAGCCAAAGCCCGAAGATGAGCAGTCCGATCGGCAGGATGTACGCGCCCCAACCAAAGATTTGCAAAAGGAATTGAATCGCCCCGCCAATGAGCGGGGATCGGTTTGCTGAGATCAACCCCAAAAGAATAATTGCGCCGATGAATGTCAGGATGATGCCGACTACATCGAGTTTGCGTTCAGCGGAAAGAGTATTCCACCACGAAAAGGCGGCGGGCGGGGGAGTCTGTAGTGGCGGCGTTTTTCTGCTTTTTGACGCGGATTTGTTCTGCGGCACATCTCCCTTTTTGGAGGAGAGGATTTTGCCGGCAGGTTTTGTATTTTTCTTGGGAGGAGTGGAGGGTTTTAAAAGAGGCATGAATATAAAAGGATGAAGACTGAAAATTAGAATGTCAAAAAGATTATAGCACTGATGGTCTGTTTCCTTTAAGGTACAATTGTTTCATTATGTCGTTGCGAGGAGGGTGCTTGCTCTTTCCGATACCATCCCGAATGCTCTTATCGGGACGAAGCAATCTCGTCATCGTGAGAGGCTGCTCACCTGCACTGCAGGGTGTCAGGGTCGGATAAGAACAGGACCGCCTCGCAGCGACATGATCTATATCGAGAATCGTTAATAGTTGTAAGGACTAATCCATTGTTCGAAATCCTATTTCTTGGCACATCCGCTTCCGCGCCGTCTGCAAAGCGCGGGCTTTCAGGGCAGATCGTTTCTCATAACGAATATCGTTTCCTCATTGATTGCGGCGAAGGCACCCAAAGACAGATCCTGCAGTCGGGCATTGGCTTTAAACGGCTGACGCGCGTGTTATTAACGCACGGACATCTTGACCACATCCTTGGGCTGGGCGGACTACTGTCTACGCTCCTGCGCTGGGAATCGATCGATGAGCTTACGATCTACGGCGGGCGCAGTACGCTCGAGCGCGTACAGACCCTTCTTTATGATGTGGTCCTGCGTGGTAATCAGCCTCCCATGCCGCTGATCCTAAAAGAGATCAAACCCGGGGTCATTTTTGAAACGGATGATTTCACAGTGACCGCTTTTTCTGTCACGCACCGCGGACCGGATTGTTTGGGTTATGTCTTTGAGGAGAAGGCGCGCCGTCCATTCCTTTCACAAAAAGCAGATGCGCTTGGCGTACCGTTCGGTCCCGAACGCGGACAACTGGTCGCCGGCAACGAGATCACGCTCGCTGACGGAAAACGAGTCACCCCCGATGATGTGTTGGGTGACTGGGAAAAGGGCAGTAAATTCGTCGTGGTGGGCGATGCCGGTCGGATAGATAACCTGATCGAGGTCTGCAAGGATGCGGATGGTCTCGTGATCGAATCCACCTATCTCGATGAAGAAGCGGATATGGCGAAGCAATTCTCGCATCTCACCGCGCGCATGGGCGCGGAACTAGCCACAAAAGCCGGGGTTAAGAAGCTGATCCTTACGCATATTTCGCGCCGCTACCGTGAAAAAGATGTGATTGCTGAAGCGCAATCCGTTTTTCCAAATGTGGCTGTGGCGCGTGATTTTGACACCTATCAAATAAAGAGAGAAATTTAAGATGCCAGAAAAATTAAAGATCGGGGTATTGACCTCGGGCGGCGATGCGCCGGGTATGAACGCGGCCATCCGGGCCGTGGTGCGTACCGCGTTGACGAACGATATGGAAGTGATCGGGATTCAAAATGGTTACGAAGGTTTGATCAACGGTGAATTCCGTAATATGAATGAACGCTCTGTCGGTGGTATTTTACAGCGTGGCGGGACGATCCTGCTCACCAGCCGAAGCAAGCGCTTTATGGAGCCAACCGGCCAGCGTGACGCGATCCGCAAGATGAATGAAGCCGGCATCAACGGGTTGATCGTGATCGGCGGTGAAGGTTCAATGAATGGCGCGCACGCGCTCTCACAGCAGGGTATAAAAGTTATCGGCATCCCTGGCAGCATTGATAACGATATTTGGGGCACGAACATTGCCATCGGCACGGATACCGCCATGAACACCATTATGGAAGCTGTGGACAAATTGCGTGATACCGCGTCATCGCATCAACGCGCGTTCCTGGTCGAAACGATGGGACGTAACAGCGGCTATCTGGCAGTGATGGCAGCCATTGTCTGCGGCGCGGAAGTGGCCTTGATCCCCGAAGTAACCATTACCGCTGATGAAGTCGCCATGGCGGTGGAACAAGCCTACAAACGCGGCAAGACACATGCCATCATTATCAACGCGGAAGGTTCCAATATCAGTACAACCGAGCTTGCGGCACGCATTGATGACCTGGATGTAGGCTTCAAGACGCGCATGACGATCCTTGGTCATATTCAACGTGGAGGTTCGCCGACCGCGTATGACCGCCTGCTGGCCTCACGCATGGGTGTAAAAGCTGTAGAAGCCTTGATGGATGATAAGCACGGCGTGATGGCCGGACTTAAAGGCAAGGGGGTTGAATTTATTCCGCTGGTGGATGTGATCACCAACAAACGCAAGGTCAACATGGAATACTATCGCATGGCGAAGGTGCTGGCTAGATAGATTTTCTGATACGGCTCAAGATTTTGATATTCCCTGTTAGCGGCTGCCTAATACTTCCTCCGCGCCTTGAAGGCGCATGTCAAGCAGTTGTTCAAGAGTCAGATGCACGCCGTATTTCTGGCGCATCTCGCGAATGAAACGCGGGGTGACGTGGTGGATACTTAACTCCACAAGTTCATCGGCAGGCAGGTTGTCAAAACCCATTTCATGCAGTTCACGCACAAACTTTGCGGTGACATTGTGAATGCGCATCTCAACCAGCTCGTCTACATCCACAGCCTTTAAGCCAGCTTCTTTCATCTCAACCAGATAGCGGGGGGTGACGTTGTGAACGCCCAACTCAACAACCTCATCAACATCAAGTTCGTTGAAGCCGAAATCACGCAGGGATTTCATGAATTCAGGGGTGATGCTGTGAATGCTCAACTGCACCAGATCATCTGTGTCGATATTTTTGAAACCAACTGCGCGCATTTGGAGAATGAATTCCGGCGAGACGCCATGATTGCTTAACTCCACCAAGCTGTCAATATCCAAATCCTTGAGTCCGAACGCTTGCAGTTCCGCTATGAATTTTGGGGAGACATCGTGATTGCCTAATTCAACAAGGTCGTCCACGTCGAAGTTTTTGAAACCCATTTTCTTTAGTTCGGCAATATATGCAGGGGAAATATCGTGGATGCTGAGCTCGACCAGATCGTCCACATCAAAATCCTTCAAACCCACTTCACGCATTTCGGCAACGTATTTTGCAGACACATCGTGATTGCTTAACTCAACCAGATCATCCACCTCCAGATCTTTCATGCCGGCTTCTCGCAATTCGGACACATATTTTGCGGAGACAGCGTGCAGACTTAACTCGATCAATTCATCGACATCCAGGTCGTCGATGCCCATGCCGCGCAGTTCGCGGATATAACGCGGGGTAATCTCGTGAATACGCAGATTGATCCATTCGCCAAGTCCATCAGGTTTGAGACCGAGTGCAAGTATTTCGTTGACGTACTCCGCAGTGAGATTATGGTCCTGCATTTCCTGTACGTCGCTTAATGTCACGTGGTCAATACCTGCGGTTTTGAGCGCGGCTACCAGATCAGTGGATGAGTGGGAACTGCCGAGCGAACGGGTAGGAGGAATAGGCATCAGAGGCGGTAATGGTGGGGCGGGTGGAACAGGCGTCTGGGAGTCGGGTGCGACCGAAGGTTCACTCCCTACTTCCAATGCCCTGAAAAGCTCCTCGCCTTCCGCGGCTGTGATCTTGCCTTCCGATATCATATCTAAAATCATTAAGCGTTCCTTGGTTCCGTTCATGATTGATCTCCTTTAATTTGAGCGAGGTATTTGGTGGCTTCCTGCACGTTGATCTCGCCGCGACTCAGCCGCGCAAGGATTTCCTGCCGCCGTGTGGAAAGGTCATCTTCCCTGGAGGCGTCTTCAAAACCCATTTCGGTAATGACCTCATCCAGCTGGCGGCGGATGGCCCAATAAGATTCGCCCGTTTCGCGTTCCACTTCTTTGACATTGCCGCGGTTGCGGACAAATACCTCTAAAAAATGTAGGCTGTCTGGTGAGAGGCGAAAAAATGGCGAAAGCTCGAATTTGCCCACCACACCTGTGCCACACGAAGTGCAATTGAGTTGGGTGACAACCAGTGGAGATGAGCAGCTTGGACAGATTTGAGGGATTAATGGCATGAGAGGTAACTCCTGACGACATATTATCAAATATTTTGAATATTGTCAATATTTTTGATAAAGTTTAAAATATTTTGGTTTATTTATAATTTATTTGATTTTCATGTAAATTTCTCCCAATGGATACATCATCTATGGGAATTATGAAGAAAAAACCCCGAGTTCGTGAAGAACTCGGGGTTTTTTCATTTGATCGTTACCTGAATAACCGTAGTATCCACTCGCTGGTCCTTTCTAACAACCTGCAATTGAATTGCGTACAATCCGCTCAAGCCTTTGTATCCCACTCAGCCAGAACAGCATTTTCTATGGGAGTATTTACATCACTCCCCAGTTGAATCCATTCCTGTGGATTCAACCCCTTGCCCACCTGCACACGATAATATGAAAAGTCGTCGCCCGAGGCTGTGCCGATTATTTTCACAGCGCCGCTCACATCTGCAAATAATTCGGGAGAAATGATATTGGCTATGGGATTCAGTGGCGGTGCTTGAATGGCGTCATACATGGCAGGAGGGATCTCAAACCCTTCTCCCAAAGCCCAAGCGCGCGCATTTTCCGGGACAAGCATATACACACGTTTCTCAATTAATTCAGGCGGAGTGAACACAGTGGCGAGCAGACCTGTTTCGCGGTTGATATCAAACTCGTTGAATAAATTATCCGCCTGGATCGGTTCACTTCCGTTCAGAAAAACCTCACTTACCAAATTCGGGCATTCACTGGTTGGCAGCATTCCGGAAGGATCACACACAGTTATTGTAGAGACCCCTTGCGGTTTGACCCAACCGTCAGCAGGGGAATTCCCTGAAGCCAACTGCATCAATGCATTCCATAATACCGATGGAAATTTGGGCGAAACAAGCTCATTATCGTCATGCACGCCGGTCCATGTGACCACTACATGGGATGGGGTATAGCCAATCACCCACGCATCCTGCCCATTTGATGTTTGCCCAATCTTTACCCCCGCTGGACGCCCGATCTCAAGTGGATTCGATCCGCCGCGTGCGGTTTCATCGCTCAATATATTTGTCATCAAATACGCCAGTGCGGATGTCAACACTGGCTTGGCTTGCGGCAATGACCAATCCAACAAAACCGCGTGGTCCACACTCTCCACGCGCAGAACGGTCACAGGTAAAAATTCATCACGCACAGTCTGACCGAAATAAATTCCCTGTTTACCAAACACACCATATGCCCCTGCAAGTTTCAGCATGGAAATATTTTCGATCACATCGATTCCAAATGATGACGCAATGTTGGTCACGTTCTCAATGCCCATTTGAGCCTTTAATGCCTGCGCAGGTACTTGATAATCGTTTGCCAGTGCGATCCGCAGGCGTACGGGCCCGTGATACTTGCGGTCAAAGTTTTGAGAAAATCCTTCTGTGGGAATATCCCATGTTAATGAAGCTGGACTCAAGCCGCGGGTGAAGCCTGTCAAATAGATGAACGCATCCAAACTTGACCCGGGCTGGTGCGCGCTGACGAGCGGGGTTTCCACGCCTTGGTTTGTCTCCCCGACCAACGCCAGCACCTGGCCATTGTTCGGGTCAAGGATCAACGCGCTCGCGGATGAATCTGCCAGTGTGACGGCGGGAGGAAGGGATGGCAATAATCTCGCAGATTCGCAGTCACTTTCAGATTCAGCTAATCCGGCCATACGAAGTGCGTACACTTCCGTTGTGCACGCGGATTGCTTTTGCAGTTCGTAATCCAACGTGCTGATGATGTTAAACCCGCCGCGCTCAACCCGCTCGCGCGGGATTTGCGAATCGAGTTGGGACAAGACCATGTTGATGAAAGCCGGGGCAGATTCGGGTGAAACCAGAGGCGCGGACTTGAAGATTGGGGTCTCTGCCAGCGCGGCGATCATCTCGGTGTTGTCCAGTTTCAAAGTCATGATCAGTTCTCGTCCGCGTTCCAATGCCTGCTGTGGCGCATCCAATGGATTCAAGGCGGGAGTTTCACTTGTCGCCGCAAGGATGGCGGATTCTGCCAGGGTAAGCTCTTCAGGCGATTTGCCAAAATAAAGTCGGGATGCCGCATCCACGCCGAAAGCATAGCTGCCGAAGTTCGCACTGTTGAGATACCACTCCATCACCTGCGCGCGTCCAAAGCGGGCGATGATCTGCGCGGCAAGAATTCGCTCGCGGATGGCGCGCCTAAATGTTGGCGCTTCGTTATAAATAATTAACTCGCTGACAAGTTTTTGTGCAAGGGTGGGATGCGAATCGGGATCGTTATATCCCTGAACGGTAAACCCGGGATGAGACCAAAATTCAGGATCGGCGACGGCGACCGCCGCATCAATTAATGTCGCGGGAATGTGTTGTGGGTTTTTAGCGTTGATGGGAATGTATCGCCGCGTTCGTGAATCGTCCGTTGGCGAAAATGTGAAAATCAACTCCGCGCCTGTGCGGTCATAGATGCGTGTCGGTTGGAGTAAAAGTCCGTCAGGCGGATTCAGCAGTCGCGGTAAGATATCAATGGATGGGAGGTCCTGGGTAATATCTGCGTACGCATACGCACCAATAATAATGAATGCCGCGAGAAAAAGAGAAAGAAGGATCCCCAAACTAAACAAAGTACCGCGCGTGCGGTTGGATGATATACGCTGTTTTGCGATTCGCCTGTCACGGCGTGTGCGTAGAACTGGAAGGATGGAGGGCATGCCTCTATTTTAGCGTAGGTCGCGCTTCAAGCGCGACTTTTAGTCGTTCAAAAGATCCGAAAGGAAATTAAGTAGTCCGCCAGCTCCAGCCTCTTCTTGTGTTTGTGAGTTATCGGGCACATCACTCGCCACCAATCCGCTTTGACCGTTGATCAACACCAAATGCTCGCGTCCGTCAAAGGGCAGCTCGGTCATCCACACAGGCATCAAATTTAATTTAAAAGACTCCACAGCCAAGTTTTGAGATGAAGTATGCACAATGTTCAGGCCGCTGATCATATATGGAAGTTTATCCTTATAACGCGCATAGACCTGACTGCGCGCATCCAGTGAAGCATCAGCCATCGGCACATCGTATATCTCCGCGGGCCAGCTTGCAAGGAAGCGCGGATCATATGGCTTGGTGGTCTTGAGGTCAAAAGAGGGGATCAACTTCAAGAAAACAGCAGACAGTTTTCGGGATGCGGGAAACGGAAGGTCATCCACCATGATGGGATACTGGTCAGTGATACGGGTGATCTTTTTCTCGCCGCCGCGCTTGAATAACTGTTCATCCTGTTCGATCATTTCTCCTGTGTAATCAATGACGCCGCCAATGTCAAAGGTCCACATTGGAAGATAAAGCCCGCGCGGCAATTCCACTCTTTTTTCAGGGTTGATATGGTTACTCTCGACCCAGTTGACCAAAAGCTGCGTGGCTTTTTTTTGTGTGAAAGCGTGCGGGATGATCCCATCCGGCGCAAGCAGGTCTTTTGTCTTTTCAAGACTGACCACATGCGGAGAATCGCAATACACGCAGGAAGCCGAGATCTGCTTCGGCGGCAAAATGAATTCAGCGCCGCACCCGTTACAATGAAAAACCAGTTCCTGCAGCGGCTTGCCATGTCCGCGCGAGGTGGCCATCGCGATGATGAAATCTTTTTCGTCCGCCTCTTTGGTATGCGTGTCAACTACCTGATTGCGTGAGCAATAATCGCAAACAAGGGTTTGACCGTCCGGCGCGAACGCCATACGTCCGCCGCATTTGGGACACATGAAGCGATCCGCATTTGCCTGACGCGATCCTTCAGACACAGCGGGCATCTTATCGGGATTGATCACTTCATCGGCTTTGAGTTTCCCATCGAGGATCGCCAACGCGCGGCGCGCCCGCGCATGTCTCAGGTCATGCGAAAGACAATTCTCCAGGGCTTTTCTTTTTTCGACAGGATTGGCTGTGACTTCCCCCATCCAATACCAGGCTTCAGCCAGCACATCATGCGAACTGGTCATATAAATGGCGCGGTCTAGATAACGGCGGGCGGTTTCATGATTGCCTGTCTTGGCTTCAATAATTCCAGAGCGGAGAAGTTCCTTGCTGTATTCTTCCATATTTATTTCGCAGTGCTCCTGACGATCGCGTCTGTCATTTTTGCAACACGCGCCATTTCTTTCACATCATGCACGCGGATGATATCCGCGCCGCGCGCGATGCCCACTGCAACTGTCGCGGCTGTGCCTTCCACCCGCTGGTCTGCGGGCAGATCCAGAGTAAATCCGATGAATGATTTGCGGGATGTCCCCAGCAAAATGGGATATCCCAGCTCGCGGATCTCTCCCAGCCGATTGATCAACTCAAGATTGTGTTCACGCGTCTTTCCAAAGCCGACACCTGGGTCCAGAACAATATGCGACTCAGCAATCCCGGCTCTTTGCGCCAGCGCCGTGCTATCCATGAGTTCACGTTTTAGATCCGCGATTAAATTTTCATATCCCGCGCCGATATAAGCATTCCCAAATTTCTCGCGGACTTCCACGCTGGCGGGGTTGCTGCGATTATGCATCAGGATGACCGGCGTTTTATATTTTGCCGCCACGAACGCAAGATCATCATCCGCGCGCAGCCCCCAGACGTCATTAATAATATGCGCGCCCGCATGAACCGCTTCTTCGGCGACTTTGGCTTTGTATGTATCAATTGAAATAATTGCTTCGGGGAAATTTTTATTCAGTGCGTGAATGACAGGAATCACACGTTCCATTTCCTCATCAGCATTGACAGGAGCAGAGCCGGGTCGTGTTGACTCTCCGCCCACATCCAAAATATCGGCGCCGTTCGCCAGGAAATTCTCCGCCTGCTCGATAGCAGTCTCGACGGCATCTCCTTTTGCAATGATACCGTCCCCGGAAAAACTATCGGGAGTCACATTCAAGATCCCCATCACATACGTGCGGGAACCCCAGTTGAATGTAAAACTCCCGATCTGCAGAGAAGTGGATTTCATGTAAGTTATGTCGTTGCGACGAGCCTCAAAAGGCGAGGGTGTTCTTCCATCCTAAGCAACCTCGAGATTACCAAAAGGTTGCTCCGTCGCTGCGCTCCTCGCAACGACATGTTTCATGCTATATCTGATCCAGAGGACGCGCCAGCCAGGCTTCGGCCTGATTAATGTCAGTAAAGATCTTCATGGCGGAGGCTGCTTCTGGCAATGATCCAGCAGCCACGTTGCGTACCGCATCCGCGACGGATTGATCCGCCACCACCACCGCCACGCGGATGTTGCGCGCGGAAGGGTCGCTGTTCGCATCCACTGCCATGCGCACGGCTTTTTCAGGGATCTGCTTCACGGCGCGCAGGTCATACAGGTTGCGGGTGCGGCGGTCTGCTTCCAGCAAGTGCTCGAGAGCAAATTCATGCCAGTGCTTGAGGGTGGCGTCTGACAGATCGGTGAATGTCAAGGTCATGCCGCCATCGCCGCGGCGGATCACGGAATAGCCGACATCGGCCGCGGGGGACCAGTTTAAAGGTTTGGATTCAGTCATGGGTTCTCTCCTGTATTTATACTATGATTATAACGCAGGCATAAAACAATTTTTCATTTTTTGGAATCACATGCTATAATGCGGTTCACCCGGGCGCTTAGCTCAGTTGGTTAGAGCACCTCGTTTACACCGAGGGGGTCGGGGGTTCGAGTCCCTCAGCGCCCACCTTCTTTACCGGCAGATTCCCCACTCAATTTCGATTTCTTTGGAATAATCTAGGTCCTTCAAAAATACACACAGGATAGGTATCCTCGACAACAACCAATAGCTTATTGAGAATTTGTAATGGTCAGAAACAGGTCGAATAACTACTGAGGCGCTTTGACTATTAATGTGATTAAAGCGCCATGGTTTTGGCTCAAGGTTGCCCGAAATACTAACGCAAGAATTATGATAAAATGACTTACAGACAAATCGAAAAGGAGCAAATCAATGGAACAATTAGCCCTTCAAAATTCCGAACAACCAATCATTGAAATTGTCGAAGAAACTACTTTACCTGCCTGGCGCACCCCAACAATGACTCGAATCGATATAAAGCAAACATTTTCTGGCTCAGGGTGCCGCTATTGATGGGTCTTCTTGATCACTGTTTGTGTAACAGGAATAGATTAATCCCGATTCCCTACCCTTGCTACACGCAAGTTGATAATATTTGAGTTACCTTTACCAGTCATGGATTTGTATTATCTGAGTTTGACATATGGGTTTTATGTGCTGGAAAACATATCGTGAATATGCACGGATCGAAAGATCCGCGTTTTTTTATTTTGATTATAAAATAGTTTTTCAATTAAAGTGAAATCGTATCGAAAAACCTTTATGTAAAATTTCGACATGACTTTCAATCCCCACTGTTATATTTTGGAAATGAGAGTAAATTAAGCCTCGTTCTGACGCTCCAATTGAACTGAGTTGGCTTGAAAGGATGCGCAATACCATGTCGCACTGGGGGCGGGATGGTATTGATATGTGGTTGGAAGGTTGTGCCGGCTTGGGGCAGGCGCGTACCTTTAGTACTCCCGAGGCTCAATATGAGCGCCAGCCATATTACAATTCAGCGATTGGGGTTGCCTTCACTGCGGCTGCCAGAGTGGATAATCGCGAAGAAGCGTTATCTATGCTTACAAGGCAAGAGGATGGAAAAACGCCTGCAACAATTACTGATAGTGACCTCCTCTATTGCGCCTATCTAAAATGGGGTACGGAGTGTGTGAAACACATTTACGGTGATTGGGCCTTTGCCGCCTGGCATCCGCAAGAACGCAAACTGGTCATGGCCCGTGATCATTTTGGAAATACTGCGCTGTATTATTATGTTGATTCTAATATCTTCGCATTTGCTTCTGAAAGACGAGCTCTTCTGGCCCTCGACCTGGCGCCGCTGGAAATGGATGAACTCTATCTGGCACAGGTGTTGACGTCTTGGACCGTTTATCATGGTGAACGAACTATCTACAAAACACTCCACCGTTTGCCGCCCTCGCATTTATTAACAGTCACGCCTGAAAAAATAATTACTCGGCAGTATTGGCGCATGGAAGATACTCCCCTGCTGAATTTTCCAAAACGCCAGGACTACATCGAACCTTTCCGTGAAGCCTTTGATGAAGCCGTACGCGTTCGCCTGCGCACTTTTTCTCCTCGCTCTGCGGGAGAAGATGCTGCACCAGGTAAAGAGGTCGCCGCAACGCTGAGCGGCGGATTGGATTCAAGTTCTGTCACTGTCACTGCCGCGCAGCTTTTACGTGCCGATGGGGGGCGATTATCAGCTTTTACCTCTGTCCCGCTCTTTGAAACCGAAAAATTTGTCGGCAAAAACTTTGGTGATGAACTCCCTTTTGCGCAGGCCACCGCGCAGTTTGCTGGCAATGTGGATCTATACCCCATCAGCGCACCAATGCTCTCCCCGATCCAGGCAATTCGTCATGTTTTGAAATGTCATAATGAGCCTGCCCACGCCGCCGGAAATTTCTATTGGCTGTACGATCTTGAATGCACTGCGAGCATTCAGGGGGCTCGCGTTATGCTCACCGGACAGTTTGGCAATGCCGGTGTCTCATGGCCTGGAGACGTGTTTTCACAACCCCTTGCTTTTCAATTACAGCAAAAAGGCTGGCGAAATTGGACCAAGGAAAGGCTCAAGCAGCTAGTGCCGTTTGAGCTTCTGAAGAATTGGCGCCGCCTGAGATTTCCTGGGAATTGGGAGCGTTCTTCCGCCATTCATCCCGATTTTGCCCATAGATTAAATCTGCTTGAACTGCGCTTGAATGACCTTTCAGAACCCCCGCGCATGTCACTTGAAAAACGCTGGCAGATTCTCAAGCCCGGGCTTTCTTTCACCGGCGCATTGCACGCCCAAATGGGTGCGGTGCATGGCCTGGAAATTCGTGATCCCACTGGAGACACGCGCCTGCTAACCTTCTGTCTGTCAGTACCGGATCATATCTTTATGGATCCTGAAACCGGGATGGACCGCTGGCTGATACGCGAGGCGATGAAGGGTCGCCTGCCGGATGAGGTGCGCCTTAACCGCAAACGCGGCCGACAGGCAGGCGATCTTGTACCGCGTTTGCGCGTCTGCGCAGCTGAAGTTGAAAACGCACTGCTCGAACTTGAAAGTGGACCGGCTGCCGAGTATGTGGATGTTGCCTATATGCGTGAGATCTGGCAAATGGTTCAATCTCAGGACAGCCCTCAGGCATTCCAAAAATCTATCACCATCCTTACCCGCGGCATCATGGCTGGGTTGTGGGTTAATGAGTTTTACAATGTTTCCTAGTTGGTTATCTGATCTTCAAATCATTAATGCCCCTGTATCATCTGAGATAACGAATGCCATGCAGCATGGCGTGTTATGGCAGGCTGCACCAGATCGCTTTCTTTTGGATGTGCCCGGAGTCGCACGGTATCTGGTCGAAGACGGGTGTCGTGTCACGATGGAACCTGCCCCTTCTGTGGAACACGATGAACTGCTTCGTTTCGCTCATACCATGCCGCTCGCGGCCTTGCTATACCAGCGCGGGATGTTCGCTTTCCACGCTGCCGCTGTTGTACCCCCAGTTGAGATGATATTGCAAAACAGTTCCCCCTTTGTCGCAGCCCCTCTCACCAGGCGATAATACTCGCAGGGGATTCTGGCGCAGGGAAGTCTTCCTTGCTTGCGACTCTGCTTCAGCGCGGCTGGCGCATGTTATCGGATGATTTGGCTTGTGTAGGTTGGGATGAATTGGGACAAATTGCTGTCTTTCCGCTCCATCCCGAGATTTTGCTGTGGGCGGATGCGTTGAAGAAACTCAATAACCAGGCCTTGACTTCTTCTAAAACCCTGTCCAATGGGAAGCAGGTTTTTTCGATGACGGGTCAGTACATGGATGTACCTCTGCCTTTGCGTGCCATCTACTGGCTGACAGTGCAGAGTGCCCCCCGGTTGGAAAGTGAGATGATTCGCGGTCAGAAGTTTTTTCAAGCGATCAACATGCTCTTGTATAATAGTCATGTCGCCGATGCCTTGCTTGACCGTGGAGCGCATTTCCGTTTGGCATCCGCGCTTACAAAAACTGTCACTCTTCATCGTTTATTTCGCCAACGCGGAATGTGGGCCATGGAAAAACTAGCTGATTTGATCGAGTCTGAAAGCAAATAATTTTGTGAAAAGATAAAAATGACCTACACCTACTCTGTCTATGGGTTAATAATCAACCTCCCTTTTCCATGCCCATTGTTAACCCCCGCACCGCACGAATTGCATGCCGATATTAATGTGCTCGACGGTCAGGTGATGGCTAAATTAGCAGCGCCAATTGCTGAAGGCCCAGGATGGCAGGTTGAGCCTGGGCGATATCTGTTTCGGGCGGGTTCGCGCGCGGGGCGCTTTTTGGCAGAGGACGGCTGCCGGGCAACCTTGCAGCGCGGCCCTGCCGCTCAAGATGACCTGCTGGCCACCTCATTTTTGGATAATGTCCTGGTTGCGTTACGCGCCAGCGGGGCAGTCTGGTCTTGCACGCTAACACCGCCTTGACATCCAGAGGTGCTATTGCTATCAGCGGCGAATCGGGAGCTGGAAAATCCACTACGCTCACGGCTTTGCTTCAACAGGGATGCGCCATGCTGGCCGATGACATTACTGTTTTGCAAGTCAATCCAATCGGACAATTGGAGGTCCTGCCTGGTATTCCGCAATTAAATCTGATGGAAGATGCTGCGCACAACCTGGGGTATGACATTAGCCAGTTCCCGCGCCACCAGTGGCAGCCTCCAAAAGCCATGGTCCCGATGCACTCACAGATGTCGTTGCATCCCGCTCGTTTGCGAGCTTTGTATTTGCTTCAAAGGCGTCCCATCGAAGAAATCCGCGTACGGGCTTTAAATGGCGCCGAGAAGTTTTTTGCCGCACAATCCTGCGTTTATGGCCCCATGTTGCCAGACGAACACCCTGGAGTTTTTCCTTTGTTCGCCGCTCTGGTCGACCAGGTCCCCATTTTTGCATTGAAAGACCCTTGATCGTTGGAGTCTTTCCGATGTGATAAACATCCTTCTTGAAACAGATGGATGATTGATTATTATGATCTATTGGCTGGCTTCCTACCCAAAATCGGGCAACACCTGGCTGCGTACATTAATAACTAATTATCTGCGTGACGCTGAGACACCCGCTGACATAAATGAACTGGATGGCGGGCCGATTGCCAGCGCGCGCCTATGGTTTGATGAATGGGTTGGGGTCGAAGCTTCTTTACTGGATGATACGCTGATCGAGTCTTTGAGGCCGGAGGTGTACCGCTGCCTTATTCGTGAAAACCCTGGACCACTCTATATGAAAACCCATGATGCCTGGAAGCCTGCCAGGCGCGGTTCAGAGCTATTTCCGGCTGATGTTACCGCAGGCGTAATCTATATTTTGCGCAATCCACTTGATTTGGCCATGTCATGCGCCCACCATTGGGGTGTTGATTCTTTACAAGCTGTGGAAAATTTATGCAACCCCGAATTCGCTTTATCGCGCACGCTTGGCGGTCTGGCTGATCAATTGCAGCAATATCTCGGCACATGGAGTTCTCATGTCCGTAGTTGGATGGATGAATCAAATCTGCCGGTTCATCTCATCCGTTATGAAGATTTATGCCGCGATACAGAAGGTGTTTTTGGGGATGTAGTCCGCTTTTGCGGATTATCGTCTGATACCGTGCGTTTGCAGAAGGCGGTTGATTTTTCCTGCTTTGAAGAACTGCAAAGACAGGAACATGAAAAAGGATTTCGTGAACGCCCGCCAAGGTCAAGCGGCACATTCTTCCGTCAAGGTAGGGCTGGCGGCTGGCGCGAAGAACTCTCTCCCCTGCTCATTCAAAAGATCATAGATGCGCATGGTGAAACCATGCGCCGCTTCGGTTATTTAGATGAATATAATCAACCTATTTAGGAGGTTATTTTGACTATCGAAACAACTACCCGGGTCACTCGCGTAGGAGGGTTAATGACAACAAGCGTTGATAATGACCTAATCATCCTTAATATGAAAACCAGTAAATACATTGGACTGAATGATATTGGTCGCCGTATCTGGGAATTGCTTGAAACGCCGATTCTGGTTATTGAGATTTGCCGTCAATTAAGCTCAGAATTTAGCGCGCCTCCTTCGCAAATCGAGATGGATGTGATTACCTTTCTTAATGAACTGCAAATTGAAGAGCTTTTGCATGTTGTTGATGTCTGATTTTCAGAAACTGGTTAGATGCTCACGTCCTGAGCTGCTTCTGCTGGCGCAAACTTTTGTCTGGCTTGGAATTATGCGGATTGCAATTGCGGTCTTTCCTTTTCAGAAGATCGCCCGCTGGCTTGGGCTTAAACTTGGGGAACTTCCCCCGCCTATTTTTGAAAGGCATGTTGCCGATATTAAGAAAGTTCAATGGGCAATTAGTGTAGTATCCAGGCGAACTCTCTGGGATAGTGCCTGCCTGGCTCAATCCCTAACAGGAGCTGTCTTGTTACAAAAAAAAAATATCCCCGCTCTGCTGAATTTAGGCATAGCCAAGGATGATTCAAGGATAGGTTATAGCGCACATGCGTGGCTTCAATGTGGTGAAACCATTTTGACCGGTGCGGGTGTGTGTTCACGATATAAAGTTATTGCATCATTTAGAACTTGTGATTAAAGGTGTCCGTCTACCGCCGTTCCCATTTCCCTTTCGCCCTTTCAGAGACATTTCCGTCACTAACAATCATGCTTGAATCTTTTGCTTGGTTCGGCGTTCAGTAATACAGCCAGTGCAGGTCATTCTTGGCAGTTACCACTTTCCGATCGATTGTTCAACGTGTTGACAGGCTGAGTGTTGCGTCAGGGATGTCTCACAGAACACTAAGCCCTTTCAACTAAAACGACATATGATGGCATATGTTTTCGCTGAGGCGTGGCTGCGAAAAAAATCAGGAGAAATAAACGATGGATCAATCCGCCACATCGATTTTACTCTTCTGCCTTGGATATACGAGCGAGGCAGATGGAACTAAGCTTCTTGCAGAAGTAACCGCAGAAGAATGGCGCTTAATTGCAGCCTTGGCATATCAACATGGTGTTGGGCAATTACTTTATCATCGCATCAAGTCTAAAAATATTGCAATCTCCGAAGAGGTGGCTGGGAAATTGAAGGAAAAATACCAGCAAAATGCAATGAGGAATATGAGTTTGTATCAGGAGTTACATAGACTGTTAGGGGTATTTCAGGAAAAGGACATTCCGATTATTGTGCTCAAAGGCGCCTATCTGGCGGAAGCTGTTTACGAGAACATTGCGCTGCGCCCGATGGGAGATTTGGATCTGCTGGTTAACATCGATAACTTGTCGCGCATTGAACAGGAACTGCTCGCTTTGGGTTACCAGCCGATGGATTGTAATCGCGTGATCGCTCAAGAAAATTACCATTTTGGCTACCAATTGCCTGAACATGGCATTCACGTGGAAATCCACTGGTCGCTTTTTATCAGAAAGAATCCATTGCAGTTTGATGAGGGCGGGTTATGGAGCAGATCGCAGACTGTAACAATAGCGCAAACAACCACTAGAACCCTGTCTCCGGAAGATTTGTTGTTGCATCTCTGCCATCATACCGCCAGACATACGTATGATATGCGCCTGCGAATGTTTTCCGATATCGGTGAGCTAATAAAAAGGCAGGAAACCCGGTTGGATTGGGAGAGAATCGGTGCGCGCGCTGGACTATGGGGTACCCAGCATTCGCTGTATTTTATCCTGCGACTGGCCAGGGAATTGTTAGACGTACCTGTGCCGCAGGATGTTCTGGCGTCTTTCCTCCCAGAAGATTTTAAGGAAGATTATCTCGCACTTGCTCGTCAAAAAATCTTCATTTTTAGCACGGAAAATAGTATGGGTAAAACAGAAAAAATTGCACTGGTTGTGAATCCAATCGGGCTGAGAAAAAAAATTGAATTAATTCGCTACCGTCTCTTTCCTCCGCGCGAAACAATGGCTCTCATGTATCCGGCACCGGCTAATTCATGGCGAATTTACTTCTATTATCCAGTGCGTCTTAGAGATGTTTTGGTTCGACATGGCGCAACACTATGGCAACTGGCACGTGGTAATTCCAAAGCACAAGCATTTGCAGAGCATACAAATCAGATCACAAGCCTGCGTGATTGGCTGGTATCAGGCTAAAAGAGCTGCCTGGATTGTCGCTAAACGACAATAAACCCGCTTGTTTTGTGAGTAGAATTAACCATGAGAACGATGTCGCGATTATCCGCTACACTTACCATACAATTATTCCCCCCGAAAAGATAATCGAGACCTGCGCCCACAAATCCCCGCAAGTGCGGGGATTTTTTGTTTAGCCCATTTTCCCTCTGCTATAATCCCTTTATGATTCTTATCACCGGCGCAACAGGTTTTATCGGACGTACACTTGTGCGCCAACTTTCATCCATTGGGTATCCGCTGCGGACGCTGATCCGTCCTTCGCCGCGTACGCCGCGTTTACCAAAGGGCGTGCCTGTTGAAGTGGCCGTGGTGTCCTTGGCGGATGTGCGTGGTTTACGCGCTGCGCTGCGTGATGTTGATACTGTCATCCACCTGGCAAGCGCGGAAAATCAGGGCAGCCGCGGGGATCTCTTAAAGGCGGATATTCAAGGCACAGAAAATCTTGTCGGGGCGGCATCGGACGCAGGGGTGGACCGGATCTTGTATCTCAGTCATATTGGCGCAGCGCCTTCCTCTGCATATCCGGCTTTTAGGGCGAAGGGCATCGCTGAAGAACATATCCGTAACGGAAAGGTCCCGTATACGGTCCTGCGGACTTCAATGGTGTATGGCGCTGAGGATCATTTCACCAATAATCTTGCGCGGATCATTCGGACATCGATTGGGGTATTCCCGATCACGAATGGCCGTCGGACGGTCGTTCAGCCACTTTGGGTTGAAGACCTGGTGACTTGCATGATATGGTCTCTTGAAAATAATGACACGCTTAATAAGGTGTACGAGCTTGGCGGGACTGAATTTTTCACGTTACAGCAGATCGTCGAGATCATCATGGATGTCACCCATAGGCGGCGCTTGCTCCTTCCGCTATCACCACTCACCTTGCGTGGCTTGACCGTATTCCTTGAAGGGGTGATACCGAATTTTCCGATCTCTTCATTCTGGCTCGACTATTTTGCCGTGAACCGCACCTGCGCGATCGATTCACTTCCGCGGATTTTCGGTTTGATGCCTGCGCGGTTTGCCTATCGCCTTGATTACCTGATCCGCAGGCCGTGGTATCAACAGGCTTGGAGTATGGTCACGGAAAGAATTTCATCCCTACGCTCTCGCTAAATATGACCAATATTCAAATTCGCCTGATCGAAACACCCGAAGAAATGAGGCTTGTGGAGGAGCTTCAACGCGCGGTTTGGCCCGGCTCCGAAACGGACGTGGTTCCTTTGCATATGCTCATCACCGCTGTGCATAATGGCGGACTTGTCCTTGGCGCTTTTATTGATGAAATACTCGCCGGCTTTGTGTTTGGATTTCCAGGAATCGAATCCACTCCTGATGGTCCGCGCCCCAAACATTGCTCGCACATGATGGGAATTCATCCCGATCATCGTGATGAAGGGATCGGCTTTGCGCTCAAGCGCGCGCAATGGCAAATGGTACGCCACCAATACCTTGATCACATCACATGGACGTATGATCCCCTGCTCAGCCGCAATGCTTATCTCAATATCGCGAAACTTGGGGCGGTCTGTATCACCTACCGCCGCTCAGAGTATGGCGATATGCGCGATGGACTCAATGCCGGACTTCCCTCCGACCGCTTTCAATTGGATTGGTGGATCAACACTCCCCGTGTCGAAAGCAGACTCAGCAAGCGCCCGCGCCCTACCCTTAAGCTGCACCACGTTGCACGGTCGGGTCTGCGTCCATTTTATTCGCTTCACACTTCGTCCGATATGCTGTCATACCCGCCTGAGCACGTCCCTCCCTTTGAAGAGCGCCTGCTCTTGGCAGAGATCCCTGGCGATTTCCTCTTGCTCAAATCGAAGGATTTTGCGCTTGCCCGTGATTGGAGATTCTTTACCCGTGAGCTTTTTGAAACCGCCTTTGCAAAAGCATATATCGTCACCGATTTTATCTTTGATAAGAACGAAGGCGATCCGCGCGGGCTATATGTGTTAACTCACGGTGAAAGCACGCTTGATGAATTTGAATAGACTCCGAGATGATCGTTCATCGAGACCTCAGCGAGAAACCCCCGCCCTTGGGCGTGGGGAGGGATAGCTGATGGCGATGCTCTTTCGCCATAGCATTTTCAATATATTGAAGAAATGATACAATCCAGTTATGAAACTGATCGCTCAAATAAAACTCCTGCCTACGCCCGAACAGGCACAGGCACTTCGCAAAACTTTGGAAGTGGCAAACGCCGCCTGTAACTACATCAGCGATCAGGCCTGGGAGAGTCAGACCTTTCGGCAATTTCCGCTTCACAAACTGACCTATTATTCCGTGAAGGAAATCTTTGACCTGACCGCGCAGATGGTTGTCCGCGCGATTTCCAAAGTCGCTGACGCGTACAAGCTGGACAGAAAAGCCAAACGGACTTTCAAACCGCATGGCGCGATCGCATTCGATAATCGCATCCTGACCTATAAACTGGACAGGCTGGAGTTGAATATCTGGACAGTGGCAGGCAGACAAAAGATGTCTTTTGCCTGCGGCCAGCGCCAGCTTGAATTGCTCAAAGGCCAACATGGGGAAAGCGATCTTTGCATGGTCAAAGGCAAGTTCTACCTGATGGTAGCTTGCGATGTGGAGACACCCAAGCCAATTGACGTTGAAGGGGTTCTTGGAATTGATCTCGGCATTGTGAACATCGCCTCGGATAGTGACGGTGGCGGGTTTAGCGGAGCAGCGATTGAGGATACTCGCCGAAAGTTTGAGCATCGCCGCCGCAACCTGCAGCGTAACGGTTCGAAGTCTGCCAGACGAAAACTCAAAAAGATTTCCGGCAAGCAGGCACGTTTCCAAAAAATAACCAACCACACGATCAGCAAGGCGATCGTACAAATTGCGTATGACACCCATCGCGCCATTGCCCTCGAAGAATTGGGGGGTATCCGTGAACGGGTAACGGTAAGACGCAAGCAGAGAGCGAGACATGCCAACTGGTCGTTTTTCCAACTGAGACAATACATTAGCTACAAGGCGGAGCGAATGGGAGTTCCTGTGATCTTTGTGGATCCAAGGAACACTTCGCGCACCTGCCCCGAATGTGGTTGTGTTGATAAGGCGAATCGAAAATCTCAAAGTATTTTCCTGTGTGTCCAATGTGGATTCTCTGCGCCAGCGGACACGAACGCGTCTCGAAATATTCGGGACAGGGCAGTTGTAAACCTGCCGTTGATCTCAGCCCTACCGGGCTAGGGATAAAAGCCTCCGCCTTTAGGCGTGAGGATGTTTACAAAAGTTGAAACGCCCGTTGGGGCGTTTCATTGTTAAGAAGTAAAGATATGAAAACCAAAGCTGCTTGTCCAAGGATTACCTCCGCATAGAGGAAGTGTTCTGTTCGTTGGCGCCCATGGCCGTCATGCCGATCGGGTGATAGGTTGGTTCAGCGACAGGGCGATTGGTGCCATAGTTTGGAGTCGGCTTGGGCGCTGGGCGCGGAGTATTAGTGCTGGGTTGATTGGGGCGATAGGCAGGCTGTTGTGCCTGAGCCGGGTAATTCCTTTGTGAAGAATAGCGGTCGTGCACATCTGCAAGTGTGAACAGACGTTCCCCGGCCACAGAGAAGGTCCCAATGATCAACACGCGGATCAGCCAGACCATGGCCGCCACAAAGATCGGCACTGCCTTGATCATGACGGACTGCCCGACCAGTGAGCCGCCTTCAACGCTGTGATTGAGGATTGCCACTGATACACCCCACCAGGTCAATATGGCATTGAATGCCGCAGCAAGCAGCCATGCCCCAAAGAGGTACCAAACCTCGGCTGGTTCGTCGCGCCCCTGTTCTGGAGTGAAGATGCGGGCGATTCCTGCAAAGTCAATTCCGCAGAAGGCAAAAGCCAGAATCGCCGACCAGTGCATTCCCGCGAATTTCAGGTCGCCTAGAACATCCCGCAATGCGAATGAAGTTGTCCCAAAATTGAACAATTCAAAAGCGAGCAGGGCCGTAATAAGGATACTGCCAAAGATCGCGCCTCGTTGAAGGGCGGTGTTTTTAAGAAATGGAAGAATATTAATATTGAGGGAACGGTTCATTGCGGTTCTCCTGATGTAACCATACTCGGTAAATTCGACATTTCCGAATATAGAACATTTGTTCTAATTTGTCAAGGTTTTTGACGCCTTACGCAATGAAAACATCAAATCAAGAAAATTAACTCAAATTACATAAAGAAATCTTTGAAGAATCTTTAGTCCATAACCCCGCAATTTTTTCTGCGCACTTTGGACATGTCCCCTCGCGCGTGATCTTGTATGCGCGGATGACATACCCGCTTCGTTTCACAAGCGGATAACTACATTTCGGGCAATGAGTAGTTTCATACTCTCCGACATGACCCGCTAAATTCCCCGCGTACACATACCTCAGCCCCGCCTCGCGTCCGATGTCAGCCGCGCGCATCAATGTCTGCGGACCGGTATTGTCCGGCGCGGTCATTTTATAGTCTTTGTGAAAAGCCGTTACATGCCAGGGAATATCAACCGATAACTCTGCCAGGAAACGCGCCGCGTCCCATAATTCTTCGTTTGAATCATTGAAGCCCGGAACCACCAAAGTCACTACTTCCACCCACAGTCCCAGGTCATGTGCCCTTTTGATCCCGTCCAGCGTATTTTTCAACGTGCCGCCGAGCGTACGATATTTCTTCTCGCTCATACATTTCAGGTCGATCTTATATGCGTCAATATACGGACGGATATACTCCATCACTTCGGGCGTGTTATTTCCATTCGACACATAAGCGCAGATTAACCCAGCCGTTTTTGCCTCTTTAAAAATATCAACCGCCCATTCGCTAGTGATTAATGGCTCGTTGTATGAAGAGACAACTACCGAAGCCTTTGTCCTCCTCGCATGCTCCAGAATTTGTGCAGGCGCTATTTTTCTTACAAACTGGCCCGCGATCTCAGAAGCCGGGTCTCGCAGCGCCTGTGACGTTAACCAATTCTGGCAATACCCGCAGTGATAATTGCAGCCCAGCATTCCAAATGTCAATGCGTTCGTGCCCGGTAATACATGTGAAAAGGGTTTCTTCTCGATCGGGTCGCATTGCAATGCCGCTACATATCCCCACGGCACACGTAACTTTCCGCCCTTATTAAACCGCACCTGACAAATTCCGCGTCTGCCCTCACGGATCAAACAGCGGTGACCGCACGCGAAACAGCGTACCGCGCCATCCGCTTGCGGTTCATACAATTCACCTTCAACCGTTAAGCCGTCCAATACATTTGCCAGCGAACTCATCTATAATATGTCCATGCTGAATTTAATTTTGATCTTTGATAAAAGGTTATGAATCTGTGAAACAAGCGATCACTGTCGTCATTCAAGCAGGCGGCGCATCCTCACGCATGGGCGAGGACAAAGCCTTGAAATTATTCCTAGGACATCCGCTCATTGAACGGGTGATCGATCGACTCGCGCCGATCGCAGACGAGATCATTATTACAACAAATCGTCCCGTGGAGTATGAATTTTTAGGCCTGCGCCTCATCCCAGACCTCAAGCCCGGGCGCGGCGCATTGGGCGGACTCTACACTGCCATCGCTTCCGCCACTCATCCGCTGGCGGCGGTGGTTGCCTGTGATATGCCCTTCGCCAGTTCAACCTTCTTCGAAGACGCGCGCAGACTCATGGTGAGCGGTGAAGCGGATGTGGTCATCGCCAAAACGGATGAAGGCTACGAACCATTCCATGCGCTGTACCGCCGCGAGACCTGTCTGCCCGCCATTGCATCAGCAATAGACGCGGATCAGTGGAAGGTCATCTCGTGGTTTCCAGAAGTAAAAGTACGGACGCTTACCTCTGAAGAGGTATTTTCCTTTGACCCGTCAGGGTTATGTTTTTGGAATCTAAACACACCGGAAGAATTTTTAGAAGCGGAGAAACGCGCTACCGGACAATAAGCACCGGACAGGGCGCGTGCGCCACAACTTTTTGACTGGTACTGCCGAGCAGCAAGCCGGCCAGCGTGCCCAACCCGCGCGAACCTATTACGATCACATCACTATTGCGCGTGACAGCTACATCCAGTACAGCTTCGGCTGCCGAGCCTTCGATCATTTCAGTATTGATCTCACAAGGGATTTGCCCCACCGCCTCAATGGCTTTTTTCATAATGGCCTTGGCATCATCTATACGCGCGTCGATCGCATATTGCAGGTTCGGCTCGCCAAGATAGGGTGGAATGAAATCATAAGCCACCACAATGCGAAACTCATTTGAATTCATGGCGCGCGCCAGGTCGGCGGCCGTACGTGCGGCGTGCAAGGCATGATCGGAACCATCTACGGCCAACAGAACTCTTTCGAACATATTGCCTCCTTGTTGTGTGGGGTACAATCTTAGTATACAACCTCTCTGTCTAATTTTCATTAAAGGAGTTTTGCATGTCCCCTGATCATTCGACCGTGCTCAGCGAAAATCTTAAATTAATACGCCAGCAATTCCCAGCTCTTGACCGTCCGGCTATTTTCTTCGACAACCCCGGCGGAACGCAGATCGCAAGACACAGTCTTGACCGCATCAACAAGTATCTAATCGAATGTAACGCCAACCACGAAGGCGCATTCGCCACCAGCATCGCCTCAGATGCTGTTCTGGACGAAGCTCATCGCGCCATGGCGGATTTCTACAACGCGCCCTCTGCAGAAGAGATCGTCTTCGGCAACAACATGACCACACTCACATTGCATATCAGCCGCTCCATTTCACGCGATTGGAATGAAGGTGACGAGATCGTGGTCACCCGCCTTGACCATGACGCCAATGTCACACCCTGGACGCTGGCCGCGCAGGATCGGGGCGTCAAAGTTAACTGGGTTGATTTTGATGTGGAAGATGGAACATTGAAATTGGACGACCTGCAAAAAGCGCTGGAGCGAAAGCCGCGCCTGTTGGCGGTGGGATATGCTTCCAACTCGCTTGGCACGATCAACCCGATCGAAAAGATCATCAAGATGGCGCACGATGCCGGCACGCTGGTCTATATTGACGCTGTCCAGTATGCGCCTCATGGTCCCATTGATGTTCAAAAACTGGATTGTGATTTTTTGGTTTCATCCGCCTACAAATTTTTCGGCACGCACGCGGGTATTTTATACGGCAAGCATGACCTGCTGGAAAAATTATTCGCCTACAAAGTCCGCCCTGCGACCAACAAACTGCCGGGCAAATTTGAGACCGGCACACAAAACCATGAGGGCATCGCGGGCGTGCTTGGCGCGATCGAATATTTCGAATGGATCGGCAGGGAATTTGGCGGCGAGTACATCGAAGGCTTGAGCGCTGACGGGTATCAAGGACGCAGACTGGAACTCAAAAAGGGAATGACAGCCATCCGCGCCTATGAATTCGAACTTGGGCGCGCGCTTCTTTCCGCGCTGGAAGCTGTTCCCGGTTTGCGTTTATATGGTCTGGCCGATGTCCGTCGTCTGGATGACCGCGTGGCGACATTCTCGTTCCGCTTGAAGGATATGCATCCACGTCTTGTCGCTGAGAAACTGGCGGAAGAAGGCATCTATGTTTGGGATGGAAATTATTACGCGCTCAATGTTAGCGAGAGACTCGGCGTCGAAGATCAGGGCGGCATGGTCCGTGTTGGAGCTGCCCATTACAACACACTTGAAGAAGTGGAGCGGTTAAAGGAAGCATTGATAAAGATCAGTAAATAGCATACAAAAAATCCCCGGCTGATGACGGGGATTTTTTGTATGACCTTCTCATTGGATACGGAAGCGGTAAAATCAACGCACCATGCAATCATCCCATCAACTCGTACCTGATTTTATTTTCCGAAAATACCGCGCGGGCGAATCGAATGGAATCTTCGAAGGCGCGGCCATGTTCGTGGATCTCTCGGGTTTTTCCTTCATGACCGAGGTGCTTTCTGCGCAGGGAGCGCATGGCGCAGAGGTACTGGCGGATATGATGCGCGTGGTGTTCGACCCGTTGGTCAATGCGGTCTATCAGCAAGGCGGATTTGTGATCGGATTTGCCGGGGACGCGTTCAGTGCTGTTTTTCCCGCAGGACAGGACCCAGTTGAGACAGCGATGCGCTGTTTGTCATCAGCGGCGGCAATGCAGGCGCATACCCAATCCCATTCGCAGATATCCACGCCCTATGGCACATTTAATATCCGCATCAAAGCGGGGATCGGATTTGGCAGGACGACTTGGCAGATCTTTAGATCCATTAACAATAGGCGCGCCAGTTATTGGTTTCGCGGCGAGAGTTTGAACGGTGCGGTCGCCGGGGAAGAATCCGCGCACGCGGGGGATATCGTGGCAGATCCATTCTCTTATGAATTGCTGAAGGATATTGTCAGCGTTACCCCGGCGGGGAATTGTTTTTTGATCCAGGATATTCACACTGACCTGCCCACGCCTCTTCCTTTATCGGTGCCAAAACCTGCAGATGATCTTGTTGAAATATTCCTTGACGATGCAATTCTTCACCTGCCCGCCATCGGTGAGTTCCGACAGGTGGTTAATATGTTTATTGACATCCCCGCCGGCATTTCAGATGAAGCGCTGATCGCGCCGTTCATGGAAACGGTTTATCTGTTACAGGAACAATATGGCGGTTTCTTTTTACGCCCCGACCTTGGAGATAAAGGGTTTACCCTGCTTATTTTCTGGGGCGCGCCAAAGGCACATGAAAATGATGTGGAACGCGCGTTAAATTTCATTCTTGAACTTTCCACGCGCACGCGCATCCCGCTGGGGGTTGGGATATCCTATTACATGGCATATACGGGATTCATCGGGTCCAGTCAGCGGGAGGATTACACAGCCTATAGCTGGGGAGTGAACCTCGCGGCTCGTATGATGGAACACGCCGGCCATGGCGAGTTTTGGATGGATGAAGAGATCGCCCGCCGCGCTGAAAAACATTTTAACCTTAGGTCTCTGGGAGAATTTTATTTCAAGGGTTTCAATCGCGGCTTGAAAACTTTTGTATTGATCGGGCGTAAGAACGTTGTTGAAACCGTCTATCAGGGGAAGATTGTTGGGCGCAGGAATGAGTTGGAAGCGCTGGCAGCATTTACAGAACCTCTCAAACACGGTCAATTTGCCGGCGTGATGGTCTTGAAGGGAGAGGCTGGTATTGGCAAAAGCCGTCTTGTGCATTCTTTTCAGTATTCTGAAGAGTTTAAGGATACCCCTGCCAGTTGGGCCATTTGCCAGACAGACGAAATTCTAAAGCTGCCATTTAACCCATTCATTGATTGGCTGAAGAAACGATTTGAACTGCTTGAAAACCAGCCTGATGAAATTAATTTCATCGCCTTCTCGCGTAATATTCACGAATTGGTCGCGGCAATACCTGACCGTGAGCTTGGCGCGGAACTGCTTCGAACCAGTTCGGTGTTGGCTGCGTTGATCAATATCACACAGCCCGATTCGTTATACGAAAGGCTGGACGCGAAAGGTCGTTACGATAATACGATGATCGCATTGAGCGTGTTTCTTCGCGCAGAGAGCCTGCGTAAACCGCTGGTCCTGTTCCTGGAAGATACGCACTGGCTGGATGAGGATACGGGCGCATTCCTCTCTTTTTTTGTACGCAGTCTGCAGTCTGCGCCGCACAAACAATATCCGATCGCCATTATTGCCACGCAGCGCCCTGAAGGCGATTCCGCGCGGATCATGGATGAAATTTCAACGAACATGGTCCAACTTGATAAACTCTCCCCGGCGAACATGTCTCATATTGCAAAGGACATTTTAGGTCGTGCCATTGCCGACCCGCTGCTTGCCTTGCTGAATGATCGCGCGGAAGGCAATCCGTTCTTTGCCGAACAGATCCTGCGCTATCTGTTGGAACAAAATGCGCTGACTGTGGATGTGAACGGGCAATATATTTCAAGCCAACAGGCGGAAAATTCCCTGCCAACCGATGTACGCGCCGTGCTGGTTGCGCGCCTCGACCGCCTGACCCAGCCAGTGAAAGAGACCGTGCAAACCGCCTCTGTGCTTGGACGTGAATTTGAAGTGCGTGTACTGGGAGAGATGCTGCGCGCCAAAGAGAAATTCCTAAGTTATATGACACAGGCGGAGAATGCAAATATCTGGTCACCGCTGAGCGAGATCGAATATATTTTCCGGCATGCATTACTGAGAGACGTAGCTTACTCGATGCAATTGCAGATCCGTCAACGCGAATTACACGGGACGGCGGTCGCTGCGATGGAAAGGATCTATCGCGATGATCTTGAGCCGCATTACGGCGAATTGGCGTATCACGCCGAAAAAGCAGACCTGCGCGAAAAGGCTCTGCACTATCTAAGCCGCGCGGGCAAGGCCTCCCTGGGTTTGTACCATAACCAGCAAGCCATTGATTATTTCACGCGCGCGCTGGCATTGGTTCAGTCCGATGATCTGCGCACAAAGTTCGACCTGCTGCTGCTGCGTGTGGAATGTTATTACAACAACAGCGACTCCGCCGCGCAGTTTATGGACCTGGATATTCTTGAAGAACTGGCAAAGACACTACAGGACGATGGACTGTTGGGCCGCGCGTATATGCGCCGCTCTTATTGTTTCTCCGCTTTGGGTGATTTTCAAAATGTATTAACGTACGCGACTCGCGCTAAATTCTTTGCTGAAGCGGCTCTTGATAATGAAACGCTGCTCTCAACCTATCTGGTACTGCCCAATTCTTTCCTGCGCATTGGAAAAGCAGAGGAGGCCTTGAAGTACGCCAAAGAGGGCTTGCGATATGCGCAAGGACAGAATGACCGCACCGGGATCGGCAAAGCCCTGTCCATACTTGGATTGGTCTCCCTGGAAATTGAAACCCCTACGATTGCCATGGGCTATCAGGAACAGGCGCTTGTCATTGCGAGAGAACTAAAGAATAAATATCTGGAAGCCATGACCTTGAACAATCTTGCCAATACGGTCGGGTTGTCACAGGGAGATTTCTTCACTGCCAGGAATTATTTTGAACAAGCGTATTCCATTTCATCTGAATTGGGAAATCTTAACGGCAATGGGATCGCTCTGCTAAATCTGGGTTGGTTGACAGGTATGTTGGGTGATTACCCCGCCGCGACATCCTACTATGAACAAGCGTTAACCATCTTGCGCGGACTCGGACTTCGCGCACAGGAAATGCTTGCTTATATTAATTTGAGTGCGGTCATGGGCGCGCAAGGGGATGCGGACAATTCGCTCAAATGGGCGCGGCAGGCGCTTGAGCTGGCCTCCAAGAACGGGGACCCGTCAGGCGAGGGTTGGGCATATTTTTATTTGGGATATGCCTATTTATTAAATAAAAAATTTGAAGACTCCGCATCTGCTTTTTTGACAAGTATCCAGATCAGAACGGCATTGCACGCTGATATTTTAGCGGTCGAAGCGCGCGCAGGCTTGATCCATGTCTATTTGGAAATTGGTGACCAGGCTTCAGCGCAGAATGAAGCGGAGGAGATCCTTCAATACATGGAAAATAACATGTCATTCGAAGGCGCGGAGGAGCCGCTCCGAATTTTTCTGGCTGTGCATCAGGTCCTGGAAAAGAAAAAAGACCCGCGTGCTCACGTTGTTTTGCAGAATGCAACCCAACTATTGACCACGCAGGTCTCGAAATTACCGTCTGAAGAAGCGCGCCGGATGTACGTTGAGAATGTACCGTGGCGGCGCGCAATTCAAAAAACAGCCGAAACGAACGGATTATAAATTCTACGGCGCCCAGCCGGCCGCGGGGTCGCCATCTGTTAATTCGATCGTATTGTTTTTGATTTCGCCCGTGTAATAATACGGGTTTCCATTACCGTCGAATATCACCAGTCGCGATGAGCCGCCGTTTGGAATCGTGACAAAGAAACGTTCATTGATATATTGCCCGTTCTTTTTAATATAAAAACTATTGAACCAGCGGATCGAGGTGCCGTCAACCATGGCTGCGGGCAGACCGTCCACGCTTAATTTTTCCACTTCGTAGTCGCCGTCACCGGTGAGTTCGATCGTGATGTCTGATTCGGATTTTTTCCCTTTTTCGATCTTGTATTTTTTGTGATTTTCCTTATCCTTTTTAACCTTGCCCGGAATAACGGTTTTGTTTTGCATGGTTCTCTCCTGTAAATACGGTCAAATAAAAACTCACTTGAAAGCTTGACTTTCAAGGAAAACCCGCACAATAGGGCATATTATATCGCTTGTCGTTTATCGTGGATCATCCAATATAGCATATTTACCGTCATCAAACAGGCATCCCCCTGAGATTTTATTGGCCATGCTTACTATCTACAAGAGTTAAAAATACTTCAATAAGATCGGGATCATAGACAACCCCGACATTGTCACGGATGTAAGCAAGCACTTTTTCAACCGGCCAGGCTTTGCGGTAGGGACGGTCCGACCGCAGCGCATCCCATTGATCCACGATCGTAAAGATACGGGCGGAAAGGGGGATCTTCTCGCCCATCAACCCCTCTGGATAGCCCTTCCCGTCCCAACGCTCATGGTGACTATAGACAAGGTCAATCGATGGCTGCAGGAACGAAACCTGGGCAAGCATTTGTTTTGCAATGACAGGATGCTCTTCCATAATCTTTCTTTCCCCGGCATCCAGCGGACCGGGTTTCAAAAGTATGTTGTCAGGGATGGCCAGCTTCCCGATATCGTGCAGTAACGCGCCGCGCCTGATATAAGTGATCTCTTCTTCACTGAGATTCAACGCCCGCGCCAGTTGAGTACTGAGTTCCACCAAGCGGCGGCTGTGGCCTTCTGTTTCATTATCGCGGAATTCCAAAACCTTAGCCCACGCGTCCAGGGACAAGTCGTAGTTCTTGCGTAATTCGCTTTCAGAGTTTTTTACCCGTTCCAGGTGCTTGTCAATATTTCCCGCAACGATATAAGTAATTGCAGCGGCTGCGATTAATAGAATGATAATGGGGATCAGGATGTCAAACTTGGTCGCGCCGATCGTCGGCTTGATATTTCCCTGTATCTCAAAATACACCAGCACAATAAGCGATGCGATGGAAGCGAGTGTGAATAACGGCGCGGTGCGCTTGCCGAAGAATAAAATGCCGATCATGATAAATATCGGGTAGGCCAACAGCCCGGCGTCGCGGATCCCATCCCCGTCCCACATATTGATGTTGATGACCATCAGGACAATAAAATTCAGAAAAAAAGCGGAAACGCCAATGTAGCCTATCTTGTTCATCCAAAGCAGGGGAACACATAAAAACGGAGAGGCCAAAGAGTGCAATTACAGATCCCCATGTTCGATATTGGATATTAAGGACTCCAAGAGCAAAGGAGGCAATTAATAAAACCCAAATGATAACGTTCAGTGTTTGAACGCGCTGATTCGTTTCATAAGGAGTGAATTTATTTGGCATCATGTTCACTTTGAAGGCAGATCGATTCTTTGCCGCTCATTGAAATCAATAAAAATATTATACCTTCCCCGCCCGGTCCTCAAAAACCTGTCATCCCCTACCATTCCAAAACCATCCGAAGGTTAATCCTCGGGATAGGCTGCTGTTTTTTTACAAGGTAGCGATCAAGATTTTCAACCCGCCTCAGAGCGTATGCATTCGCGACAGTTTCATTACCCCCCCCATTTCTCCAGTTGCGTGAATAGTCGGTTGGACTTATAGTCTGCTGGTCAACTGGTAGGAGACTACCTGACCGGAGACAAGCAAACTAGGAGATGAGACTTATGCATGGTGGCTGGTTCATGGCGATGCGTCAGGGCGACGAAAAGCCCAAGATCACACGAGAACTTTTATTGCGCGTGCTGACGTATGCAAAACCTTATTGGTGGCATATCGGCGGAATGTTATTGTCCATTCTCGCCAGTTCGGCGTTGAGCGTGGTCTCGCCGTTGATCTTCCGTCAACTGATCGATACGATCCTGCCCAACAAAGACCTGAATAAACTGGTCATGTTCGCGCTGGCCTTGCTGCTTGTGCCGTTGTTGAATGGCGGCATCAGCGTGATACAACGCAAATTAAATGTGACCGTCGGCGAAGGCGTGATCTATGATCTGCGCGTGGCGCTCTTTGTGCGCTTGCAGAGGATGAGTCTGCGCTTCTTTACCAACACCAAAGTCGGCGAGTTGATGAGCCGTCTCAACAGCGATGTGGTCGGCGCGCAGAACGCCATCAGCAACACCATTGTCGGCATCGCCACCAACCTGATCGAAGGCGCGGCGATCCTGATCGTCATGCTCTCTCTTGAATGGAGATTGACTCTCGGCAGTGTCTTTGTCCTGCCATTGTTCTATTTGATCGCGCGCAGACTCGGCGAACGCCTGCGCACCATCGCCCGCGAAGGCATGGACCTCAACGCTCAGATGAACGCGCACATGAACGAGACTCTCAATATCGGAGGCGCATTGCTCGTGAAATTATTTGGGCGCAGCAACGAAGAGGGCGAAAGATTTCGTCAACGCGCGGCGGGGGTGCGCGACATCGGCATCCAACGCGCAGTCATCGGTTCATCGTTTTTCGTGATGATCGGCCTGGTCAGTGCGGTCGGCACGGCGCTGGTCTACGGCTTCGGCGGTCTGCTCGTCATCCAGGATAAATTCACAGTCGGCACCATCGTCGCCTTCGGTTCATACCTCAGCACCTTGTACGGCGCATTGCAAGGTCTCGCGGGCGCGCCCGTTGAATTCAGCACCAGCATGGTTTCCTTCGAACGCGTCTTCGAGATCATTGACCTGCCGCACGACATCGAAGAAAAAAAAGATGCATTCGTTCTCAAGGATGCAAAAGGCGAACTCGGGTTTGAAGATATCAGTTTCAAATATTCGATCAACGAAAACATCATGCTCAGCGAAGTCAAACGCTATGGGAGCATGGCGAATGTCAGGCGGTGTTATCGGGAGGAAAGAAGTCCGCAGACGATGGACCGAAGACCGCGCCCGAGCCTGCCGCAATATCCCAGGCGCGCGTCGTCGCTTTGGAGGGAATCTCCTTTACCGCCCAACCGGGGCAGTTGATCGCCCTCGTCGGCCCATCCGGCGCTGGCAAAACCACGCTGACCTATCTCATCCCAAGATTGTACGATCCCACCAGCGGAGTCATCCGCATTGACGGGCATGACCTGCGCGATGTGACGCTCGACTCGCTGGCCGCCACGATCGGCATGGTGACGCAGGAAACGCACCTTTTCCACGATACCATCCGCACGAACCTGACCTACGCAAAAATGGACGCGACGCAAGCAGAGATCGAGTCCGCCGCGCGCGCCGCCAATATCCACGACTTTGTAATGGGACTATCTGATGGGTATGACACGGTTGTAGGCGAACGCGGCTATCGCCTGAGCGGCGGAGAAAAACAACGCGTGGCTCTTGCCAGAGTTATTTTGAAGAACCCGCGTATCTTGGTTTTAGACGAAGCCACCAGTTCACTCGATAGTGAATCAGAAGCATTAATTCAAGATGCGCTGAAACGAGTCATGGCAGGTAGAACATCGATAGTCATCGCGCACAGATTAAGCACGATCCTCGCCGCCGATTTAATTTTAGTAATGGATCGCGGCAGGATCGTGGAAAAAGGGACCCACGATGAATTGATCGCGATGGGCGGATTATATAGTCAGTTGTATGAAACACAGTTTCGAGGGGAAAGGGTGTAAAAATAATTCCGTCACACCTGCGCTTGCGCCGAACGCAAGCGCAGGTGTGACGATAAATGATTTAAGCTGTCAACTACAATTTGCTGCGCGGCGCTTCTTGAGAGCCGCCGCCAAATCCTTTGGTGTATCGGCTTCAACCGCGGATGCCATGGCCTCAAAATTATATTTCGCCCGTCCGCGTACGATCAGAATTCCTCCAATAAAAAAGACTGCGAACATGCTGGCCATCACTGCAGGCCAGAAAGGCGCGGCAGGGAGTCGGGTTGCGGCTTCCGATATGCCCGCCGCGATCAACCCCAAATAAGACCAATTCATGAATTCATAATGGAACTCCAGCCAGCGTCCGCGCGGGAAGTGCAGATAAGCTGGGATAAAGCCAAGTATCAGCGTGAACAAACTCGCTATCGCCGCGCCATGAAAAGGTCCGAAATGACCCGTCAGTTGGTAAATGAAAAGCGCTGAGATGTTGAGTCCAAGCATATTGATGAAATACGCGTATCCCCACTGCTTATGCAGGCGCGTCCCTTTACGGGTCAGCAGGACACACATCCCAAAGATCAAAGCCGAGATCGCGGCCCCAATATGAAAAGCTGAAGCAATTTGATAACCCATGATCAGACTCCTTTGCGATAACTACCCCGCAACCTCAAACGCGGATTTGATCCACGCGATCAGCTCTGCGTCCACATCCTGTGCATCGGTCAGACTCACGATATAGTTGCACATGCTTCCCTTGGGCTGTTCCAGCAGGCGGGCGTTTTTCTTCAAATCCTTTGCGTTGATGCCGACCTCAAAGCGCGTGTTGGTCTTGGGGCCGATCATCGCGAATTGCTTCCTGCGCCGCAGGCTGACATAGCCCTTCTTCGGTACGATCTCGAACTCGCCAAATTTGACGATGTGCTTCATCAGCGCTTCATGGATGGGACGGAAGCCCGACTTCGCGCCTGAATAGATTTCATCCAATATAGAATCTGCACTTTTGCCTTCCGCGGCGCGCGTGCCGTCTGATTTAAAGACGGCATGCACCAGGGAATTCGCGTCGCCGTGACTCAACCCAAGTTTTGTCATCAGCATCTCACGGATCTCGCCATGTTTGCTCAATCCGCTTTTTTGGACGAAGCTGGATAATTCGGTAAGGGACATTCCTGTTTTCTTTTGAATGTTTGCCAGTTGTGTTTGGACAGCCTGATCGAGGGTGCTCATAGAATCATCTCCTTTAATTTTTTTCTAACGCCAAATGCCAAGAATAAAACCGATCAAGGTAAAGTAGAGGGTGATGTAACCGCCATTGATAAATATGTACTTCCAGGATCGCTGCTCAAACAAGGCGATAATGGCAAAGATAAGCGCGGACCAGCCGAAACCGGCCAGAAACCCCGCTGTAGTTCCCCAGACAGCATCGGTATTTGCATCGCCAAGGAAGAAAGCCAGATTGTACGAAATGATCAGCGCAAAAAGGAACGCCAATCCATAGGTTTTGACAGGGTTCGATTCGGCGAGTTGTTCTTCTGTTAATTTTGTTTCTCTCAACCAGCCCTTATAAAAAAGAATGGGAGAGTACCAGAGCGCACCCAGCGCGAGGTTGAGAATTGCGCAAACAAAAACGGCGATATGGTTAATATATAGGTTTTCCACGAGATTGCTCCTGATTGGTTTGATGGGTATGGCAATCTTATATGGAATGAAGGCTTGAGTATTGGAAAAAATTTACATTAATCAACGGGAATGTAATTTAATGATGCCGCCTTTCTTTTCATGTACTCGCCGGGCGTGAAGCCTGAAAAGACCTTGAAATCGCCGATGAAATGCGCCTGATCATAAAATCCGCTTTCCGCGGCGATGGTGCTCCACTGGATGGATTTGTTGTTTTCAATTTCCTGGATCGCTTTTTGGAAGCGCATGATCTTGAGATACTGCTTTGGGACTACTCCGACCTGTTTCTTGAACAGATCAATAAAGTGCTTTTGAGAATACCCTATCTGGCTGGTAAGTTTTTGCAAATCCAGAATGTTTGGCTGGTTCGCAATATTGGAAACCGCATATTCAATGCATTTCGATGGAGTATTTGCATGGAGCGAATCCCCCGACTGCTGCAATAAAAATTTTTCGATCAGCGAAAACATTTGATGAATGGAAGGCGTATTGAGCAATTGTTCCCGTAGATCGCGTATTCGTTTACCGAACACCAGATCGGCATCCACGACCAGGTCCGCAAGCTCGTTCATGGGAAAGTCATAGAATGGCCGGGCCCTGCCCCGCTTAAACGCCACGATCAACATTCGGCTGTCCCTGCCGGATGGAATCGTGATCGGCTGGGTTCTGACCCCGCTGACCCAGGCGTGGCGGAAAGTTTGAAGTTCGATCAGGGTTTCATTGTCATAGATATGTTTCGTATTGTCGGTCAGCTCAATAATAAATTCCGCGTTCCCATCGGGCAGGAATCGATCCATGCTATGAACGGGGTTGAAACCTTCATAGTAAATGAAATGATCGACAAATTGATTTAATGGGAAATCAGGCGTATGAACTTCTAATTTCATCTTGCCTCGAAATAAGACTACCGATAAGCGAATTTTCGAGATTATAGAACAAGTTTTTGATTTTCACAATTGTCGATTCCGTTACCCCATTATCCTTCGACCGCCTTTCCAGAATCAAGGCGAATAAGTTAGGGGCTGGTGTATCAACTTAATTATCTTTCCTGAATACTTTTCAACGCCGATAAAACCGCTTCAACTGTTAGTTTCTGTTGTACTTCTCGGCTAATGGCTGCCGAGTTATCCCCCAATTGGGAACCGTAATAACCGAACTGCGAATGATTCCCGCCGTCTATCAAAACCCAATTTGTATCCTCTGGCAAATAATGTGAATTGGCTTCGACTTCATCCATGCCGGCCAGTCCGTCATTTGAGGCATAGATCTTTGTCACAGCCAAGGTTGAGTCGGATAGATCGAACGCCTCTTCTTTGGGATGGGTTGTCCCAATGAGAATGAGCCCATTGAAAGAATCTCCATGCAGGAGAGCAAACCGTGAAGCGATCGCCGCTCCGCGCGAATGTCCGCCCACGGCCCAATACTGGAGCGAGTTATTTGCATCCAGGATCTCAAGCGCCAGGTTCTGTAAACTTGTTTCCTGTGATTTTAACGGCGCAGACCCGAACGGAAGTTTGACGATGAAGACGTTATACCCCTGCTCGGATATGGCTCTTGACATTGGCGCATACGCCTCCGTTGCGACCAGTCCGCCGGGAAAGAAGATAAGACCTGTAGATTGTTGATTCTCATTAGGTTGAAAGAGGATGAACTGATCGGTCTCTTCAACAGTAATATTTTGATCACTTTCAAGCGCAGACCTGTCAAAGCCCTTGGCGCGAAAAGAATTCGCCATCCACAGCGTGAATAGAACTCCGAATGTAACCCACACAATGCGAATGATCTTCAGAAATTTTTTCATTAGATATATAAAAGCAGTATAGCATTTATCTGTATTGAGAAACGCAGGGTGTATGTGTATTCAGGACCATATCCTTCATTCAAACATTCTAAAAGTGGTCTTGCGCAAAATGCTGCTTCCGATTGGGAGCAGTCGAACGGGAGTTTTCTTATGCGTGGAAACATTCATCATATTCCCTGCCAGTGCAGGGGGGGCTTCCCAGGCATGGACTTGACCAGGAATGCTTTCATCAAGGTGAAAATCTTCGTTGGGAATAAACTGCCAATCATCAGCCAGATTAGCCAATGGGGAATAATAAAGATCACGGAACCCTTCTGTATTATATTTCCTGCCTTCCGTTTCAATGCCTTCCAATGGCAGCGCGTACACCAGCGGACCATGGCTTAGAAAATATTCTTTTTCAGAAAAGGGATTGATCTGAATCTCGGCTTTAAAGCTTATGGTGATCTGCTGTTCAGGCTGCCAGACCTTTTTTACTTTTATCATCCCATTTTCTTCACGCCAGTCAGCCATATGATTTAATTCAAACCCAGTTGCCCAGGCCGGCTTGCGAAAAGCAAGTTCGAATTCAACGGGCGGTTCGGCATTAATGATAAAAGTTATCTGCAACTCAAAAGGATAGTTCGTCTCTTCCTTGATACGTACTCTTGCGCCATTGAGCTCGGTCACAAGCTCGCTCGCCCCATACAAGGCTGCCACCAAACCGTCCGAAGAGCGCAGCCACATGGCCTTGACATAGTAAGGGTAAATACGCCCGGCATTGGGGACACAGCACACAGCGACATCCTGATGCGCAGGAGAATATTTATAACGGGTCTGCGGATTCTTTTCATCAACCATGTCATGCGGATGCAGAGTACCGGTCATTGAGAAAGAGTTGTCAGTTTTTAAGTAGGCGATGGCGCTTTCGCGCGGATGGCGCGCGCCTTGTGCGGCGTTGAACAGGAGCCGCTCGAGGCGGTCAGCCCATAGTAGGCCGCCGGTCTTTTGCAGCAGGTTGGAATAGGAATCGAGCAGTTCATGAATGGAACAGTATTCATAACCGGTTTCTGAGGCGTCTGCCGGTCGTCCATCGATCATTTCATCGCCGATGGGAGCGCCGCTGGGAGTCAGGCATACATTCAATTTAACCAGATATGCTTCAAGTGCTTTTTCAAGCAATGGATTTCCTGAAGCATAAACAGCTGTCAACAGAGATCGCAAATGCTCGTAAGGTGTGAGCGCCGTGCGCCTTGAAGCGATAGGATGGGTCGATCAGATTTTTGTATTGAATATCATCAGCGCTGAGCAGGTTTTCGCTATATTCCTGATACAGCCATAGGGCGTAATCGAGGTATCTTGCCTGCCCGGTGAGCTGGTAGAGCCGGTCGAGCACGTCGGTAAAAACCAATCCGTGACAAACCCCGGCATAATCGTTCTTGACTGTAAATGGTTTTGATCGGTTTTGCGGATACGCCCGCATGGTAACGTCCACCGCGCGGCGGACAGATTCCAAGACCCGTTCATCTCCAACGGCTTCGTAATAACCAAGCAGTACGCGGAAGAGCGAAGCCTGCGCCCAGAGTTCGCCATTCTCACCTTCGAAATTAAATCGCAGGTCGGGAGCGTAAATTCCAAGATACCCATCTGCATCCTGTGTGGCTAGAATTTTTTCGATATAGGCGCGGACCCTGGGAAGATAGTCTGGATGATCCAAAAGCAAAGTGGTGCGCACCAGCCCGTCACGCCAATTGGATTGAGTTTCGCTGTTCCACCACAGGAACTGCGCTTCCCAATCCTTTTCCTGAGAGACCACCCCCAATTCTTTTGTACGCACAGCCTTGGTCAAACGGTTTGCGCCATAAATATCATCGTTCACGATTAAGTCAGGGACCAGCTCATCCAAATGACCGACAAATCCATCTTCCAGGTCATGTTGCATTTGAGCGCGCATCCATCCCCCAGGACGGATTTCGCCAACCCGCATCCACTGAAACGCATACGGTTTAATATTCTTCTTTTCGTAAGGATTCATGCGGGCCGCCACCCCAGTTCGCGCAATGCCTGACTCTGAGCATGAAGGTTTTCTACAGGGGTTTGATCTGGAATTTCACAACCTCCCGCTGAGATCCATGAATGCGCTCCCGCGGAAGCATTCGCAAAGATCCCCTCACGAACCTGGTCCGTCGTGCCCTGTAAAAAGATCGAGACCGGGTTAAGGTTGCCGCAGACAAGCATTCCGTCCAGTGTGGAAACCGCCTGATACATATCCACCAGCGAGTCAATATCCACGATCTCCGCCCTGCTTTGCGCGATATCCTTGAGTAAATGAGTTGTGTTGCCGCAAATGTGTAAACGCGGGATTCCGCCTTTTGCCTTGATGGCGTCAAAGATGCGTTGCTCGTATGGCAGGGCGAACTCACGGTACATGCGCGGAGAGATCAAGGAGGCAACCGCATCGCCCAGTCCGATGATGTGCGCCCCGGCTTCGATTTGAGCGCAAGCGAAAGAGATCTCAACTTCTGCGCATTTTTCAAGCAGATCCTTCAGCCAGGCAGGGCGCTTGACAAGATCCTTCATTACATTCGTGACTCCGCGCAAATCGGCTGCTTCTGCCAAAGCCCCCTCCACCCAGCCCATGACCGGAACTTCATCCCCCACCTGTTGATGCATGGCGCGGATTCCTTCAAGGCGATCTGTCATTCGCGGACCAAAATCCTTGACAGGGAAATGAATGTTCTTCAAGTCGTCTGGTTCCACGATTAATGGAGTCCGATTTAATGGCAGGTTATCATGCGGGAATTCAACTTCCAGACCCATGTCAGCGGCTTCACGGTAGGGGTCGGAGATCGCCTGGACGATATCAAGCTCAAAGTCCTGCATGACCGCAAGATTGGCCTGGCACAATACGCGGTGATCGAGATAATACTGCGAGAGAGGAACACCGATATGATGCGCCGCTCTGGTCATAAAAATATCGAAGTTGGGAACCCTGTCAACAGGTTTACCTTGCAGCAGATTATTTAATCGTTGAAGTGAATTCATCATGTGATTTTATCTGGACTGGATATTGCGGTCAATTCGTATTTTCCCCCCGCTTGTCCGCCCTAAATTGATAGTGGTACACTAACAACCTGATCTCCCAACCAAAGAAACAATTTCCAACACAGCTTTGGTAAAATATTGGTGAAAACCTTCACTGGAGCGTACTCTTGACCGAATCCCTGAAAATCGTTATTCCCATGGCGGGCTGGGGAACCCGCATGCGCCCGCACACGTGGAGCAAACCCAAGCCGCTGGTCAGTGTGGCAGGTAAAACCTCGCTGGAACACCTGCTGGATATGTTCAAGACTCTGCCCGATCCTGAAAATACTGAATATGTGTTCATCCTCGGCCCGTATTTGGGTGAGATGCAGATCCCTCCATTTATCAAAGAATATTATCCAAACCTTAAAGCTCATTTTGTTGTACAGCATGAAATGAAGGGACAGTCGCACGCGCTGGCGCTGGCTCGTGAACATTTACATGGTCCCATGATCGTATGCTTTTCGGATACTTTAATGGAAACTGATTTTTCGTTCCTTGCAAAAGAGGAAGCGGACGGTGTCGCCTGGGTGATGCCGGTGGAAGATCCGCGCCGTTTTGGGGTGGCAGAGTTGAATAATGAAGGCTGGGTAGCCCGCTTCGTGGAAAAGCCGCAAAGTATGGATAATAACCTTGTGGTGGTTGGGTGTTATTACTTCAAAAGCTCGGAAAAACTTCTGGCCGCCATTGATGAGCAAATGGAGCGCGGTATTATGCTCAAAGGCGAATACTTCCTGACAGACACGATCACGGTCATGATCGAACATGGAGCGAAGGTTCGCACGAATGAGATCAGCACCTGGCTGGATACCGGCACGATCGAGGCGACACTGGATACGAACAAAATCCTTTTGGAACGCATCAATGTTTCAACGTATCAACATGCTGGTGTAAAAGTAATTCCGCCAGTCGCCATCCATCCATCCGCAGAAATAACCAATTCGACCATCGGCCCATACGCATCCATCGGAGCGAATTGCAAGATAGAGAACAGTCAGATCGCAGAAAGTATTATCGAGGCTGACTGTGAAATCAAGGATGCGGCGCTGAGGCGCTCGTTGATCGGCAGGCAGGCCAAGGTCAAGGCGCGGGGCGATGGCCGGGTCATGGAATTAAATATCAGCGATACCAGTTCGGTCATTCTGTAGGGCAAGGGGTATCTTGTCCTATTTTTAATCATGGAAACAGTGGAGTGCAGGTCAGATACCGAATATGCGGAACGACCATTGTCGTTGATCTGGCAGGGAAGCCGTTATGAGATCGCAGAAATCCTGGCGCGCTGGCGCGGACCCGGCGAAAAGGGGTTCCGTGTAAAGACGACCGATGGTTCAGCTTTTGAGTTAACATATCAGGAAGTTTCAGATGATTGGCACGTTCAACCCATTTAGGAGGCTCAATGCAGGAAGTTGGTGAAGTACAAAGACTCGCAAGACGGGTGGCCGGGCTAAAGCCCAGCGGTATTCGCAAGTTTTTTGATATTGTCGCGACGATGAAGGATGTGATCTCTTTGGGTATTGGCGAACCTGATTTCACCACACCCAAGCCGATCCTCGATGCGGGCATCCGTTCATTACAAAATGGCGAGACGCATTACACATCCAATCACGGCAAAGCGGAACTGCGTCAGGGTATCGCGGAAAATTTACAAAAACTTTATAACGTTAAATATGATCCCGCTACGGAAGTGGTAGCGACCGTTGGTGTTTCAGAGGCGCTGTATCTCACCTTTACCGCGATCCTTGAACCGGGCGATGAGGTGATCGTCCCTACCCCGTGCTTTGTTTCGTATCAGGCGGAAGTGATTCTGGCGGGCGGTGTGCCTGTTGAAATTCCTGCGCGTCTTGAAAACAATTTCACCATTGACCCGGATGATATTCGCAAGGCCATCACCCCGCGCACCAAGGTTATTTTTATCGGTTATCCGTCCAACCCGACCGGCGCAGTCGCTCCACGCGAGGTCATGCTGGAGATCGGAAGGATCGCGGAACAACATGACCTGATCGTTGTCTCCGATGAGATCTATGACCGCCTCGTGTACGACTTTGAGCATGTCTGTTTCCCCGCATTGGATGAAAGCCTGAAGCGCCGCACGATTTTGCTGGGTGGATTCTCCAAAGCCTACGCCATGACCGGTTGGCGCATCGGCTACGCCTGCGGACCGTCAGATATCATTCAAGGCATGGTGCGTATTCATCAGTACACGATCATGGCCGCGCCGACGACTGCCCAGGACGCCGCGATCGAAGCCCTGAAGACGGGTGAACCGCACGTTCAGAGTATGGTCGCCGAATATGACCGCCGCCGCAGATTGCTGGTTTCCGGACTCAACCGCCTCGGGCTCTCGACCTTTGAGCCACGCGGCGCTTTTTATACCTTCCCTAATATCAAAGCCTCCGGCATGGACGACGAGACCTTTGCCGAAACATTATTAAAAGAAGAGGGCGTCGCTGTGGTACCGGGTAATGCTTTTGGTCCCGGCGGAGAAGGTTTTGTCCGCGCTTGTTACGCGACCGAGTACAGCAAGATCGAAGAAGCTCTGCGGCGCATGGAACGGTTCATGAGCAGGCATGGGTAGAACAGCAATTAAAAAATAGAGATTGGAAGGGCGGGCTTTTGCAAAGAAGTCCGCCCTTTTTATTTAAGTCGTATAATTTTTGAAAATCATCAAACAGGTGAACTTATGTCTAAAGCTATGATTACTTCATCGCTGGTCTCTGTCCAATGGCTCGCAGAGAATCTGGGAGCGGAAAACCTTGTCATCCTGGACGCGAGTATGAAACCAGTAACGCCCGTTCAAAGTTCTGATCCACAGGAAGAACCCACCTATATTAAAGGCGCAAGGCGATTCGATTTCGACCAGCATATCTGCGACCACAATACGACCCTGCCCCACATGATGCCTTCCCCGGAATTCTTCACGCATGAAATGCAAAAGCTGGGAATCAATAAAGACAGCGCGATCGTTGTTTATGATTATGTCGGGGTGTACTCCAGTCCACGTGCCTGGTGGATGTTCCGCGCCATGGGACATGAGCTGGTGGCGGTTTTGGATGGCGGTCTGCCCGCATGGAAGAAAGCAGATCTTCCCTGCAGCTCGCAAGTTGAACTGTCTGCTGATAAGCGCGGTGATTTCGAATCACAGCTGCTGAACGGTTTGTTCGTTGATTCAGCGCACGTTTTGGAGGCGACGGCTGATCCGCGTTATGCGATATTGGATGCGCGTTCTGAAGGACGCTTTCACGGCGTGGAGCCCGAGCCGCGCGCAGGTCTGCGCAGCGGGCATATCCCCGGCTCGCTCAACCTGCCTTTTGCTCAAGTCGTTGTCGATGGGCTCGTTTTGCCGCCCACAGAACTTGATTCCGTTTTTTCTAAATTGGTGGATAAGGAACAAAACCTGATCTTCAGCTGCGGTTCTGGGGTGACCGCCTGCATCACAGCGCTCGCGGGCGAGCTGGCGGGATATTCAAAGATCGCAGTCTACGACGGCTCATGGAGCGAATGGGGTGCAGAGTCTTCCAATTTTCCCGTTGTAAAGAATTAATTCATATTGTCCAGGTCGGCTATATGTGGTTAAATCCATCAATTTCAAAAGCCAAAGGAACCCAATATGCAAATTCTCGGAATTGACGTAGGCGGATCGGGCATCAAAGGCGCGCCGGTAGATGTAGAAACAGGCCAGCTTCTCGCGGAGCGGCTCCGCATTAAGACGCCAAAAGATGGTGAGCCTGAACCGATCGCGCAAGTGGTCAAGCAGATCGCCCAATCCTTCAATTGGAACGGACCCATTGGCATTGGCTTTCCCGCGCCGATCAAAGGCGGCGTCGCGCTGATGGCTGCCAATGTCTCGGAGAAATGGGTTGGTACGAATGCCGATGCGCTTTTCAGCAAAGTCACCGCCTGTGAATGCACCATGATCAACGACGCGGACGCGGCGGGACTGGCTGAAATGACCTTCGGCGCCGGGCGCGGACAGCCGGGTACGGTCATCATGATCACGTTGGGAACCGGCATCGGCACCGCGATCTTCCACCGCGGACAACTGCTCCCCAACACCGAGTTCGGTCACCTGGAAGTGGATGGCGAAGACGCCGAATTCCGCGCCTCTGACGCGGCCCGTCAGCGTGAGGATCTTTCCTGGAAAAAATACGCCAAACGATTGAATAGATATTTAAGCGCGATGGAAAATCTATTCTGGCCCAACCTCTTTATCATTGGCGGCGGTATCAGCAAAGAGTCTGAAAAATATTTACCCCTGCTGACCATTGAAACGCCCGTTGTGACCGCACAACTCTTGAATGAAGCCGGGATCGTCGGCGCGGCGCTGGGCGCCCTGCGAAAATAAGGAACATTAAAATGGATACGCCCATCGATCTCATAAAAGAAATAGACGGCTTTATCGGCAAAGCCATGCAAGCATGGAATGTCCCCGGACTGGCATTGGTCATCGTCAAAGACGACCAGGTGCTGCACTCCAAGGGATACGGCATCCGTGAGATCGGCAAGCCCGGCAAAGTGGATGAACATACCTTATTCGCCATCGGGTCGAACACAAAACCGTTCACTACAACAGCAATGGGATTGCTGGTTCAGGATGGAAAACTTGCATGGGATGATCCTGTTACAAAATATCTTCCCGACTTTAAACTGTATGATCTACACGCCGCACAAATGATCACCATTCGCGACCTGTTGTGCCACCGCGGCGGCCTTGGCACCTGGGCGGGCGATATTCTGCTATCCAGCAGTTATTCGACCGAAGAGATCGTGCGGCGGATACAGCACATTCCACCCGATTACAGTTTCCGGGCCGGGTACGGCTATTCCAACCTCATGTTCATTACTGCCGGGTTGATCATCGAAAAAGTGAGCGGCATGAGCTGGGACGAGTTCATCCAAAAACGCATCTTCGAACCGCTGGGCATGACCGACAGCGTGACCAATGCGCGTTATTTTGGTGAGCGTGCCAATATCGCAGTACCGCATGAAGACATTAAAGGAAACCTGCAGACCGTGACACAGCACGCGGAGACTCATGTCGGCGCGGCGGGTTCTATCTGTGCCTCAGCGGCGGATATTTCGCTGTGGCTGAGAATGCAGATCAACAATGGCAGTCTCGGGGGAAAACAGATCGTCGATCCAGCGATCATCAATGAGACGCGCACGCCTCATACGATCATGAAACTGAGAGCCATGGAAAAGAAATTGTTCCCCTCTCGGCATTTCTCTGCCTATGGGCTCGGCTGGATGCTCAATGACAGCCACGGCAGACTCACCGTCCGTCACACAGGCGGCGTGAACGGGATGCTCTCGATCACATTATTGATCCCCGAAGAGAAGATCGGTATTGCCGTCCTTACGAATAAACTTCCCAATGCGGCCTACATTATCGTGCCGCATTATCTAACCGAAGTGATGTTGGGGCTGCCTCCCAAAGATTGGATCAAGATCTATATGGATCTTGAACAGCAGGAAAACCTAAAAGTTGAACAGGCAAAAATTCAAAAGGCAGGCTCGCGTATCAATAACACTCACCCATCGCTGGCTTTGGAGCAGTATGTAGGGCTGTACGATAGTCTCATTTTGGGCGGAGCCACGGTCAGTTTGAAAGGAAGCGGGCTTCACATCCAACTCCAGGCGGACGAATCGTTATCAGGCGCCCTGGAACATTGGCATTACGATACGTTTCTGTGCAAATGGGATGACCCGGTGCTGGGCGAAAGCCTGATTCCCTTCATCAGCGATGGGCAGGGACAAGCAGTGGAGTTCCGTGTTAAGATCCGCGAGGATTGGATCGACCCGCTTGAACATGTTTTCAAAAAGATAAAAGGATAAAATGCAAAATAATAATAACTCAGCAAAAAAAGAAAATAAATGGCTGGCAGACCGCTCTGCGGGAATATTCATTCTGGTGCTCTCCATCGGTGCTGCCATGATCTCGATCGTCTGGCCATTACTGGGGATGTTCAAACAAAGTGAGGATGTTATCTTCTCCACGAACATGATCATCATCAACCTTGTGGGGATTCTCTTCGGACTCACATACACGATCCTCGGCGGGGAAACGCTCAACAAACTTGGCAACCCCGCGGGCAAAAAAGAGGTCACCCGCTCGATCATTTTCGCTGTGATCTTTCTCGCAATTCTCGTTGCGCTGGTACAGGTTTGGAGCATGTTGGTCAGTACATTGGGATATGGGTAAGGTTACGAAGCATGCCTCATAAAAAGATTCCCATGGAACACGATAAGAAGATCGCCCTGGTCGCGCACGATAATAAAAAACGCGACCTGATCGAATGGGCGAAATTCAATCGCGATCTGCTGGCGCACCATCAGATATTTGCAACCGGTACGACAGGCAAGATCCTGGAACACGAACTCGGCTTTAAGATCATCAAACTCAAAAGCGGACCGCTCGGCGGCGACCAGCAGATCGGCGCCAAGATCGTTGAGAACAAGATTGACTTCCTGATCTTCTTCTGGGATCCGCTCGAACCTCAACCGCATGACCCGGATGTAAAGGCACTCCTGCGTATGGCGGTCGTGTGGAATATCCCCATCGCCAACAATCGCGCCTCGGCGGACTTTATGATCTCCTCTCCGCTCATGGATGGAGAATATGACCGATTGGTGCCTGATTACGAGAATTATGTTGCGCGGAAAATTGATCTGGGAGATAAGACTGGATAAGAGAAGTCGGAAGTTTTTAAAACTTCCGATTTCTTCAATAGAGGTTGTATGACAGGTAGATCAATACTAAAGTGGGAAGATCCCAATTGGCAAAAACAAGCGCATGAATGGATTCGTACTCAAGCAGAACGCCAATCGATTCAGATTACCGGCGAGATCGAACAACCGCATATGTACCCGTGGTCAACGGTTATGCGCATCCCGACAAATGAAGGCACGATCTTCTATAAAGCCACAGCGGTAGAGACTGTTTATGAGTCCGCGTTGACGGAAAAACTGGCGGGCTGGTTCCCCGATTGTATGCCCGAGCTCATCGCGGTGGATACAACCCGCGGCTGGATGCTGATGCGCGACGGCGGCGAACAATTGCGCGCGTCCATCCGCCCAGCGCAGGATATCAAGCCCTGGGAACCTGTCATCACGAAATACGCTGAATTACAAATCGGGCTGGCAGGGCATGCTTCCGAGATGTTGGCATTGGGAATTCCTGATCACCGTCTTGTGACTCTCCCATGCTATAAAGAACTGCTTGCCGATGAAGACAGTCTGATGATCGATCAAGAGAAGGGTTTGACCTCCGCTGAGTTCCAGCAATTACGAGACTGACTTGCCGCTTCAAGCAGATCTGCGCCGATCTTTCCGCCTTTGGAATTCCTGCATCGCTCAATCACGGAGATTTCCATGATGGCAATATCCCTTCTCAAAAAGGACGCATGATCTTCTTCGATTGGGGCGACGCCAGCCTGACCCATCCCTTCGTGTCACTGCGCACATTTTTGTGAGCATGGAGATCGCGCTCAACCTCGACGATTACGCCCGCCCACCTCCAGGCATGACCGACCTTCTACGGCGCTACTTTGAAAATGGGAAACCTTTGCGTCAAAGGATGAACTGTTAAAAGCTTATCAACTCTCCAACCTGTGGCATCCATCACAAAACGCTGGCTTGCATCAGACCATTTCAAGGCTGGATGGTTCCCTGCGTGAAGAATACGCATGGATCGTGCCTGAAGTGTTAAGGGAATTATGGTGTACGAGAAGATGCTGGCGGATTAAAGTCTCCCATCAGGGTATACACTCATTGGTGCTGTATGTTTGAAGGGGAAGATGAGGAGGTTAAAGAAAATGATAACCGCAGAAGCTATTTTGGATGAGGCGCAGTTTGTGACCGCATTCATCACATCTAATAAATCAAGGAGCACACAATGACCACATCCTATGACGCGATCGTCATCGGTTCAGGCGCGGGCGGGTTGGCGCGCCGCGGTGGCATTCGTACAGGCTGGCAAAAATGATCGTGCTTGAACAGCACGACAGGCCCGGCGGTGGACTCATTCGTTTACACTCGAAGGCTATCGCTTTAGCCCTGGGGCATTACATCGGTCGTTGAAGAGGGCAGCGGACTGCGGAGGATTTACGATGGTCTTGGCGTGTCGCAAGACTGACCTTCTGTGAACTTAATCCTGATGGATACGATCACGTAGTCATCGGTGATAAGCGTGGACTTTCCCAAAGGCAAGGAAAATTTAGTTGAGCGGTTGAAGAGTCACTTCCCACATCAGGCAAAGGAATTGATCTTACTTTGCCGATCTGACCAACATGATGGAGTCACTTTCGAATATTGGCAGGTTGAGCGATCCGTTGAAAGCGGCGGCGAGTGCGCCGTCTATTCTCAAATGGATGCGTGCACGCGTGCGGACTTTAATCAACGCGACACATCAGCGATCCCGTTTTGCGCGGGGTGTGGCGGCGCAGGCGGGTGACCACGGACTGCCGCCGTCGAAGGTTTCAGCTTTCGTCCATGCGGGCATCACGCATCATTATTTCAACGGCGGATATTATCCGCTGGGCGGAGCGTTCGCACTGCCAAGAGCTTTTGTTCGGGCTCTGAAAAAGTCTGGGGGCGAGATCAGGCTCCAGTGTAGGGTGAAGCGCATTCTCGTCGAAGGCAAAAAAGTTATCGGCGTGGAATTGGACAGTGGCGAGGAGATCCGCTCGAGTGTTGTAATTTCCAATGCTGATCCTGAAGCATGTTCGGTCGAATTAATTGGGAAGGAAAAGCTCTCGCCTCGACTCAAGACGGAAAGTTGATCTCTGTCCGATATTCGACTTCGTGCTAGGCCTGTTCTTCGCCACGGACATGGATCTGCGCGCAGCTGGACTCGACTCTGGCAATTACTGGTTTTATGACCACGTCGATGTGGACAAAATTTATTCGGACGGACTGACGGATGCGCTGCTGCGTGACGAGACTCCACCTGGCATGTTCCTGACCGCGACCACATTGAAAGACCCGTCGAAGATGCACAGCGCGGACATCACACCTGCGAGTCGCTCCGTTCGTTGGCTATGAGGCGTTCGAGAAATGGGCAAAGACGAAATACGGTTCGCGCCCGCGGACTGTGACGCGATGAAGGAAGACCTGGCGTGGCGCATGGTGCGCGGACTGGAGAAGCACGTGCCTGGCGTAGCGCACATTGTGTTTTACAGCCTCGGCACGCCGCTGACAAATGAACATTATCTCAACGCCACGCGTGGAAATTTATACGGCATCGAGAAATCGCCGCAACAGGTGGGGCCGTGGGCCTTCTCGCCGCGCACCGAGTTCGAAGGCTTGTATCTGTGCGGCGCGAGCACGCTCAGTCACGGCGTGGCAGGCGTGACCCAATCGGGCATCAACGCAGCCAAGGCGGTGCTTAATGCCGCACACGTGATATTTGACCAGAGCGGTGCGAGCCTGACGTTCTTGCCGTCGGAGTGTGTCCGCGGCCTGAGAGTTTGAGGAGGAAGATGGAAAGAGGAGAAGCGGCCGGAGGGCGAGGAGAAGGAAGTTTAAATCAGGCGGGCTTAATTTCCAGCGTTAAACATAGGCGTTGAGCGTGGGTCTCCCGACCCAGCTTATTGTTATCCACTCAATCAATGTCACGGGTGCCAAAGGCAGCCCTTCAGCCCGCCAGGGGAGATACCTCGGCTCAATCAAAATCGGGAGGGACATTCCCGTCAGGGATGGATGGAGGAAATTCAAAGCCATGATCCATGCGGATGATGGTTCCTGATCCACTTGCAGGGTCCAGCTTAGACCTGATCCGCTCCAACAAATACGATCGCGTACTGCCCCGCGGGATAGTTCTCCATCTGAATACGCCGATCCTGAAACTTAAGATGCCGGCGAACAACGCAGACACATCCAAACCACCCAGCTTTCCAGATCAGCCTGCAAAAATGGCCTTCCGAATCAGGGATGGGCAGTGCCTCCAAACAGTCCGTCCTGCTCACCCGCCAGACATTTGGCGGCCGCCAAGTCCTTCGGCAACCGTGCATTTGACTTGATTAAATTTCATCAGGGATTTAATTCATCCTTGTCCCCGCGCAAGGCGGCATCAATGATCTTATCCAACTCAAACGCCTGTTGAGTTGACCGATCGACCCAACCATCTCACGAAAGACACTCAGGTTTCGCTTCATCAATGGCCTTGTAAACTTCATGCCAGTTCGCACCGTCATTGATCCTCGATATTGATCGGCTGTCCCATCACAGTGATCACGTCATTGGTTCGGGGATTGATCAAGATAACCTGCCGCGCATAAACGGCCCCGATCTGCGTTGTCTCTGAAAGGGTGAGATGTACTCGATCCCTTCAAACCTGCCCAGGCTGAGTTGCCGAACGCGGATGGTCAAACTCCTCGCATCCGAACCGACTCACCATCCTTCAAGTTGACCAGCGTCTGGCATACGTATCCTTCCAAACCTGATTCTGATCGTTCTTCGAATACTGGATCACAACATTATAGGAATTCTTGAGATCATAGGACTTTCGCTCGGCTAGGTCTGTCCCATAAGGATAGACCTTGTCCGTGCCCACTTCAATCCGCAGGGTTTGGTCGGAGATATATTCTCGGGGCCGAACCAACTGGATGGGAACTGAAAACCGAATCCGATCCGTGTTGTTGGTATAGGGTTTCTCCGGGCACTTCGGTCACGGAATCTGCGGCGCTTCGGTCATAACTAGCAGCGGGGTCGCTGTCAATTGGGAGCGCAGGCGCTGACAGAAAAATGAACATAACAAGGGATAGGGCTAAAGTGTTTTTCATTTTCATCTCCATTTTCAGGCACTGACTAAGACGGGCAGAAAAAGTTCCAGATCTGTGGAAAAACTGTTCGCAAAAGACAACTCAAATCGAGGCGGAGGAATTGTCTTCTGTTTTTGATACAATCAAACTACATCACTCTCGTAGTGTCCCGCAGAGTGAAAAGGAGTAAGACCCAATGTTGAAAAAAACCGAGTGAAGAAATCATCAAAGATGGGGCGCAAAACGTTACACAAAAAGATATTAAAAGTGATCACCAGGTCTGAAGAGACACAAAGGAAATTTAGCGCCAAAGGTCCGCTGGCGCGCTTTATCGAAGACGGCAAATTGCTGATCGCCATCGTTAAGGATTACTGGGCTGGGGCGTATCGTCAGATCCCTTATGGTGTGATCGCCTCAAGTGTCTTCACACTGATCTATGTGCTTAATCCATTCGATATGGTTCCGGATGCTCCCGCTGATTGGTCAACTGGATGATGTCGCGGTGGTGGGAGCATGTCTTATCCTTTTCGAGCAGGATTTGCATAAATATAAGGATTGGAAGGTAGGGCAGGGGATAGAACAAAAACACGGAGGCTGAGATCTCCGTGTTTTGAGAAATCTGCGAGGGGGGAATAGGGGCAACGGGCAAACAGATATCGTCTGGCGTATTTCAAGATCGCCTGATAATCCCATTTTTAAACTTGTTTGGAACGCGAATTTTGAGAGAGCACTTCGGGCCTTTTTCTTTTTGAGTAATTCGCAATAAGTCTTCCTGGTCATGGAAAAGCCATGGAGTCTGGATTCCACTTTCTATCAGTCGAATAATTTTGCTGTATAATCTTGACTTGTCGGAGAGTAAGAGGAGAGCTACCTGTTAATTCCCCTTACCTCCATCATTACACATTTTCTCTAAGGAGGAGAAACGTGAAAAAAAATATCTCTGTTCTACTTTCGCTGGTAGTGCTGGCAGGCATTTTGCTTGCGGCCTGCGGCGGCGGTGCGGCCACTGAAGCGCCCGCAGCCACTGAAGCCCCTGCTGCTACCGAAGCACCCGCAGCCACCGAAGCGCCTGCGGCTACTGAAGCGCCGGTTGCGAATCAGGCTGTTGTCACCGACACCAGCTATTCCGCGACCGATTGTGAATACGGCGGCGAATTCAAGTCCATCGAAGCGGTGGACGAAATTGACCGTCAAGATCACACTCTGTGCCTGACCCCGCTTTCCCATCCAAGATCGCCTTCACATCCTTCGCCATTCAGCCTTCTGAATATCTCGAAGCCTCTGGCGGCAATGGTGACTTGCTTGAGAAACCCGTCGGCACCGGCCCCTATATCGTTGATTCCTGGGTCCGTGGCGATCAATTGGTCCTTAAGAAGAACCCCAACTATTGGGGCGAGAATGTCGGCGCTGAAACTCTGGTCTTCAAGTGGAGCACCGAGTCAGCCCAACGCTTGCTTGAACTGCAGTCCGGTACTGTTGACGGTATCGACAATGTTGGTCCCGATGATTTCGCCACTGTTGAAGGTGATTCCAATCTGGCTCTCTTCAACCGCCCGGCCCTCAACATCATGTACATCGGCTTCAACAACAACCCCAAGGTTGACGGCTTCGATAATGCCGCCAATCCTTTGGCCAACGAAAAAGTCCGCCAGGCCATTGCCATGGGCATTGACCGCCAGCGCATCGTGGAAAACTTCTACCCCGCTGGTTCCGAAGTTGCTTCTCACTTCACCCCCTGCTCCATCCCGGAATGGCTGCGTAGGCGATGAATGGTACGCTTTTGATGCCACCGCCGCCAAGGCGCTTCGGCCGAAGCCGGTTACCCGGATGGTTTCGAAACCGTCTTGAACTACCGCGACGTTGTCCGCGGTTACCTGCCCGATCCCAACGTTGTGGCTCAGGATCTTCAGGCTCAGTTGAAAGAGAACCTGAACATCACCCTCAACATCGAAGTCATGGAATCCGGTGCTTTCCTCGCTGCGGCGGATGCCGGCCAGTTACAAGGCCTGCATATGCTGGGCTGGGGCGCTGACTATCCTGACCAGACCAACTTCCTTGGCTACCACTTCGGCGCCGGCGCTTCTCAGCAATTCGGCGATAAATTCGAAGACATTACCGAAGCTTTGACCCAGGGCGCTCAGCTCGCTTCCGATTCTGAACGCGAACCTTTCTACACCGCCGCCAACAATGCCATCCGCACTCACGTCCGATGATCCCTGTGGCTCATGGTGGTTCCGCTCCGCCTTCAAGTCTTCTGTTGAAGGCGCCTTTGCTCAGCCCGCTTGGCAATGAAGAATTCTCCGTCATGTCCAATGGCACCGACACTTTCGTCTGGATGCAGAATCGCTGAACCGATCTCCTGTATTGTGCAGATGAGACCGACGGCGAATCCCTGCGCGCCTGCGAACAGGTGACCCAGTCCTCCTGCTTACGAAACCGGCGGAACAGCTGTTGAGCCTTCCTCGCCGAGTCCTGTGAAGTCAGCGCTGACCTGACCGAGTGGACCTTCAAGCTGCGCTCGGGCGTTGTCTTCCCGACGGCTCCGCACTGGATGCGAACGATGTTGTCACTTCCTTGCCATTCAATGGGATGCTGCCAACCCGCTCCACACCGGCAACACCGGCGCGTTCTCCTATTGGAGCGGCCTCTTCGGCTCTCCTTCCTGAACGCTCCTCCGGCTCAGTAATTTCAATCCTGCACAACCTATTAGACCCCCGTCAAGAGTTATCTTGGCGGGGTTCTCCAAACCGATATGACCACTTATATCATCCGACGACTCTTACTCAGCATTCCCGTTCTATTTGGCATTTTATTCGCCACCTTCGCGCTGGCACGCCTGATCCCCGGGATCCCCTGCTGCGCCATGTTGGAGAAAGCCGCAAAGTGGTCTGTGATGAATTCAATCATCGCCATGGGCTGGACAAACCCATCCCGGTACAGTTTGGGGTTTATGTTGGTGAAATTGCCCAGTGATTTGGAACTTCATTCCGCTATTCCAAACCCATACTGAATTGTTGAAGGAGCGTTTGCCCATCACGGTTGAGTTAAGTTTTGCGGCGCTGTTGGTCAGTATTTTTATCGGTATTCCTTTGGGTGTGATCTCCGCGGTCCGCCATAACCCTGGGTGGATGGTCACCATGATGTGGGCAAATGTCGGCGTGTCCATGCCCGTGTTTGGCTTGGACTAATGTTGGCGTATGTTTTTGCGCTCGCGTTAAAAGATACTCCTTTCAATTTGCCGCCTTCCGGGCCCGCTTGAGCGACGATTACCACAACTCCATTTTTTGAAATCTGGGGATGCAGGTCAAGGAAGGCACTTTTTCTTTACGATCGTTGACTTTCTTGCCCGAATGAATATCCTGAACGCCGTGCTGACCGCCGACTGGAAATTATTTAAAGACGCACTTATTCATCTTATCCTTCCCGCTTTTGCCCTTAGCACCATTCCGATGGCGTTGATCGCCCGTATGACACGCTCTGCCATGCTTGGAAGTGCTTGGCCAGGGATTATATTCGCACTGCGCGCGCCAAAGGCATGGGGCGGCGTTCGGTGATTTGAAGCACGCATTTCGAAATGCCTTGCTGCCTCTTGCTACTGTGATCGGTCTGTCCTTGGGCGGTTTGCTGGGCGGCGCGGTTCTGACCGAAACTGTTTTCAATTTATCCGGCGTCGGCCGCATCCTTTATGACGGCATCACGGCCCGCGATTATGGCATCGTGCAAGGGTTCACGGTTGTCATCGCAATGTTTTTTGTTTTATTAAATCTTATTGTGGATGTTTCCTGTGCCTACCTCGATCCCCGTATCCGCTTGAACTAGGAATTGATCATGACAATCGCTGCAACCCCTGTAAAACTGGATTCTGAAGCTCTCACACTGAAATCGACAAGCCTGTGGCGAATCACATGGCATCGGCTTTTCGGCGCAAGTCATCCATTGTCGGCATGATTATCCTGGCTATTCTTGTGACCATTGCCCTGACCGCGCAGTGGATCGCTCCCTATAGCCCCACACTTTCCATGTTGGATACAAAACCGCCGCAGGATATCCAAAAGCAGTCTTCCCCTGCATTTATCTTTGGGATGTCCTCAAGACCAGCCGCAGCACATCATGGGCACCGATGGAAATATGCGTGATGAATTCAGCCGCATGTTGTATGGCGCGCGCCTGAGTTTAATGATCGGTCTCTCCACGGTAAGTTTTGCCATCATTATTGGCACGATCCTTGGTGCGCTGGCCGGTTATTTTTGGCGGCTGGATTGATAACCTCATTATGCGTGTGATGGATGTCCTGTTGGCATTCCCTTCGCTGCTGCTTGCCATTGCCATTGTGACGGTTCTTGGCCCTGGCCTGATCAATGCCCTGCTTGCGATCGGCATTGTCTCCATCCCGGCCTATGCGCGTGTAATGCGTGCCTCGGTTCTGTCTGTCCGCGAAATGGACTTTGTTTCAGCCACCCGCTCGCTTGGCGGCAATACGTATGAGATCCTTTTTAAATGTATTCTGCCGAACGCGCTGACTCCGCTGATTGTGCAGGGAACGCTGGGCATAGCCTCTGCAATCCTCGACGCGGCCGCACTGTCATTCCTTGGCTTGGGCGCGCAGCCACCACGCCTGAATGGGGCTCCATGCTAGGCGCGGAACGTAACCAGGTCTTCACGGCCCCGCATCTTGTGTTCTATCCCGGGCTGGCTATCATGCTCACCGTGCTTTCGTTCAATTTGATCGGCGACGGCTTGCGCGATGCGCTTGACCCGCGCTTGGTGCATGTAAGTTCATAACCTATTTTCTTGTTAAATCAAAAACGCGACCGCAGCATGAACTGCCCCCCGAAAAGTGGACACGAAAAGAAAGCCCTCCTGTGAGAAGATAGCACAGGAGGTGCTTTTATGTCAGGAAGAAAAGGAATGATGCACTACAAGGTGGAAATTAAGCAGGAGGCGGTACGTCTGGTGGAGGAAGAGCATCTGACGTATGCGGTTGTGGCGGCTAGGCTGGAAGTACGTAAACCAGACAGGATCAAAGCCTGGGTACGGATGTATCGGAGAGAGGGAGAACTGTCATTCCATAAGCCGATTGGACGACCCATGAGAACAGAGAGGGAAGAGCGGGAAGTGGCACGGCTGCGAATGGAAAATGCCCTCCTAAAAAAATTCCATACCGAATTGCGGAAAGTGCAGCTCGCGCAGCGCAATATCGGGCGATCTACCACCACAAAGGAGAATACGAAGTGAAGGCGATGTGTAAATTCTTCGGTGTTTCGCGAGCGGCTTATTATGCATGGGAAGGGAAACTGGGAGAGACAGACCCGGATCAGGAACGCATGGATAAGATCCAGGCGGCCTATGAAGCGTCCCACAAAAGCTACGGGTATCGACGGGTCACGATCGACCTCCAACGAAAACTGGGGATTAGCATCAATCACAAGGCTGTTTTGAGGCTGATGCGCAAGTTAGGTATTCGTTCGCAAGCCAGAAAGCCAAAAATGTACAAAAAGTTGGAAGAAATCGGCACGTACCACCGCTATCCCAATGTACTCAATCGGGACTTTGCAGCGACAAAGCCTAACCAGAAGTGGGTTACGGATGTCACCTACATCCGCACCTTGCAGGGCTGGGCTTATCTGTCCACCATCAAGGATCTCTACGACGGCTTCATTGTGGCACATGTCTTTGACCAAACCAATTCGATCGCTCTGGTGACACAGACACTGAAACGAGCCAAACAAAAGGAAAAGGTCACTGACGGACTGACCCTCCACAGTGACCAGGGGACGCAATACACTTCACAGGCATATCATGTCCTTGTTGGCGAGTATAACATCACGCCTTCCATGTCACGCCGTGGAAACTGTTGGGATAATGCTCCGATGGAGAATTTCTTTGGGCACCTCAAAGAGGAATATTTGCGACAATTCAAACAAACCACCTTTAAGGATACACAGCAACTCATTGATGAATACATTTACTTTTATAACTATGAACGGATACAATTGAAAACAAGACAGACACCTTTTGAAATTAGGTGTCTGTCCAGTTGACCAGCGGGGGCTTTCTTTTTTTGTCTCGCTTTATGGGTTCAGTCTAGCATGGGTCGCGTTTTTTTTATGATTTCGTCACAAAACCTTAAAGAATATTCCCCAGACCGCCAGCGCCCCCGAAGACGAGGAGCCAGCCCGGCTCCTAATGCGATCTCGAGAATTCACGCGTATCCTGCAAACGGAAGTCTGGGGAGATGCCGGTTACCTCCCAGCGCGGACTGGCGAACCATGCGAATATGGCGCCGCCCAACAGGCCGCCCACATGGCCCCAATTGTCAATGCCGGGTGAAAGCCGATGACCAGGTTGATGGCGATGATCACCCCGGCGTTGCTGATTGCCTGCCGGGCTTGACCGCCAAATAATTTACGGTTGTGATAAAAGAATGCAACTTCGGCCGCGATCAGTCCGAACACCGCTGTGGATGCACCCACTGAATATCCGTTTTCACCGGTTAAAAGGAAAGAGAATACGTTGCCCGTGAATCCCGCCAGAAAATATAATAGGGCGAATCTGCCGTGTCCGAAATGCCGTTCCAGTAATGTGCCGATCGAAAAAAGCGCGTACATGTTAAAGAAAATATGCGGTATGGACCCGTGCAGGAATATCGGTGTAATAAAGCGCCAGATTTCCCCCGCGCGAATGACCGAGTTGAACCTCGCGCCATAGACTTCGAGCCAGTCAATTTGATTGGCGGCATATCCCAGCACCGCCACGCTTAATAATTGGTGCAAAACATAAACAAACACCGTGACCGCGATGAGCGTGTATGTAACAGTTGGCGCGATGGTTGGCAGGGCCACGCGCACTGATTGGGGAGCCGGAGCAGGCTCAGTGTGATAGGGTGAAGCGGGGAGTTCGTTCATCCAAGATCAACCTTGCGATGCTTAACGCGTAAATGTTCCGATTCAATGATGCCGCGCACTTTGTTGACCGTGTCGTCCAAATGAAATCCTGGTTGACGATCACATAATCAAATGCTTCAATGCGCTGCAATTCCTTGCGCGCCGTGGCGATCCGCAGGAGAGGGAATCGGCGGTTTCGGTTTTGCGTTCACGCAGACGGCGTTCAATTCGTCCTCGCCCTCGCAGGTGATGAAGATCAACAAGGCCTCTGGTGCAACCTTGCGGACAGACTCTGCGCCCTGCACATCCACGCGCATAATAACGTCCATCCCGCTGGCGAAAGCCTCGCGCACGCCCTGTTTGGGGATGCCTTTGTAATCGCCATAGACGATCGCGTACTCAAGCAATTCATTATGCTCGATCATGTGGGCGAATTCATCATCTGAAACGAACAGGTAATCCCTGCCGTGCACCTCGCTCTCGCGTTTTTCACGCGTTGTGGCGGTTACCACGAAATGGAATGGCAGGCCGCGCTCCATCATGCGTTGGACGACTGAATCCTTACCGACGCCGGAGGGGCCGGAGATCACGATCAGGAGCGGCTCAGGTTTGCGGAGTTCGAATGTGTTGGTCATGGGGGTATTGTACCAAAGAGACACGCTCTTCATTGCGCCTTTCAGAAGTCATATCCATCCGCAGATTCAAGATTGCGAACCCCTCTCCTGTCGTCTGCGGATAGGCTTTTTTTGGGTACAAATTTTTTCATGAAGCGGTAAAATTAGCTCATGCCGACCTATGACTTTATCTGTAATCATTGTGAAAAACGCTTTGAAGTGTTCATGACCTTCAGCGAATATGGAAAGAAACCTACCCCGGAATTCGATGATGTGGTCGATCGATTGGAAGCCGGGCAAAGCCCGGATGAGATCGAATCAGCCCTGCCTGATCTTGGCGCTGACAGTACAGGTGATGAATAATTCCTCTTGATAAAAAATCACCCTGAAGCTAATTCTTCAGGGTGATTTTTTATTTATGACTTTTCATTACTGCTGTGTGGAGATTACTTCTCTTTTGCTCCGTCGTCTATCCATTGCGTGACCAGGTCAAGGTCATTTGCAGAAAGATTGAAGAAGTGCTTTTCACTTTGGATCTTGATCAACAGGCTTGCAGCGGAATCGTTCGGGACGATCACAGCGCCGGTCTTGCTGCCTTTCATCAGATCTGCGTAGGTGGTGACTTTCAATCCGCCGGAAGCGGCGTCACCGTGGCAAGCTCCGCACTTTGCTTTGAAGAGTTCACCAATGGCTCCATCATAGCCTGAGCCTCCCGCGGTAGGAGATGCTGCCGGGGCCGGGGTGGGAATTTGAGTTTTTAATATCTCGCGCAGCGCGGGAGCGTCAAAGCCTGCGTAGGTGTACACATTTCCATGGCAGGCGCTGTTCGAGCAAAAAGAGATATTGCTCACGCCGCCCATGCCTTCAATGGTATGGCATCCGACACAGGATTCGTTGATGGACTGATTGTGCAGGCTGATCCAATTGGGGTTGAGATGTGACTCGGTTCCACGCCGCCGCTGTTGATCTCGATATTCGTCACCAGATCTTTGGGTTCGGTCACGATCGGTATCGAGTGGCACAAGTTACATTCAAGGCGCACCGCTTCGTTCTCCGCGTTCAAATGCTTCCCGTCATGACAGCGGAAACAGCCGGGCGAATTGATATGCCCCAGGTTGTTGGGGTGGGTGGTGAAAGTCAACTTCCTGATCGTGGAATACGGTGCGGTCATAGATGGCCTGTATCTCTTTCACGGCCGCCTGGACGATCCCTGTATTCTGACTGTAAAAATCAGCATAGTTGGTCTTGTAATCTTCTTCAACCGCGGCAATGGCTTTGACGGCTTCGTCGCGGGTTTCATATTTGACGCTCAACACCTCGACCGCTTTGGCGCGGATGGAGGGAATGGCAGGGTGGATCAGTTTTCCAGCCATGGCCTGGTCCACAGATTCGGTCGGGACTTCAAAGTTGTGTGTCACACGGTTATGACAGGTGGTGCAGTCAATATCCTTGAGCTGGCTTTCATCCATGGAAGCTGCGTCAAAACCGGATTCTACATCGGTGTATTCGGTGAATGTGCCATCATCGTTGGCAACGCGTACATACGGGATTTCCTGATTCAGCGGATCCGTGGCGTAATACTGGACCTTGTTCGAGATGTGCCAGTGGATGCCTTTTCCAAGGCCTTCACGTTCGTCTCCGCCGCCAGTCTTCAGGATCAGGTAGGTGGTTGATTCGGTGTTGGCTTCGTCGCTGGCAAAATGCTTGATGGTGCGCAGGCTGTCGTGGGCAAAGGTTTCCGGCAGATGGCATTTTTCGCAGGTATCGCGTGCCGGGCGCAAGGCTTTGGCACGGATCGGATATTCATAAAGCTTAAATATCTCGTAATATGTTTCTTTCAATCCCTGTGTCTTGCGCATCAACTGGTTGGTGAAGGAGGCGCGCCCGATATGGCATTCTTCACAGGTGACGTTTGCATGTGGAGAATTAGCATGGACCACGCTCTGGGGCGGCATGGTGTGGCAGGCAGTTCCGCAGAAACTTGTGGAGTTTGAATATTCCCAGCCATACATCCCGCCTGCCAGCAGGATCACAAACACAATGATCAGCGTCAGGTATGGCAGAATATATGTCCAGCGTGAAGAGCCTGGCTCCGGTACGAAAAACTTTCCCAACCGTTCCAATAACTTTTTCATAGACACCTCCGAAAAAAATAGCAGATGCATGGCGAATGCATCTGCCTTTATTATAAACCCGCGTGCTGTTAAGCTGCTATTTTTCGAGCGCGCCTGCATCCAGCCAGGCTTTGATCTGGGCGAGTTCTTCAGCGCTAAGTTCGGCATAAGGGTGTTTTCCGCTTTCAAACTTCACGATCATGATGCTGTTGGCAGAATCACCGGCGGTGAATACGACACCGGAAACTCCGCCCTTGATCGCATCTGCATACGTGGATAAATTTAATCCGCCGGATGCGCCGTGACAGCCGGCGCATTTTTGCGTGAATAAGGGACCCACGGCTCCATCCCAGCTGACAAGCGCGGCGGCGGCTGTTGTGGGCGTACCGTCTGCGGAGAGAGTTCCTTCGGGTGTCGGTGATGCATCTGTGGTAGCCGTCGGCAGCGGGGGTGTTGGTCGGTTCAAGTGTGGGAGTCGAAGTCGGGCGCGGTGTGGCTGTTTGCGGTACATAGACTTCGACCAGCTGGCCTTCCTGAGGCGGAATGGTGGTCAGCGCTGTTTCTTCAGTGTTGATAAAGCCATAGATGCCGCCTAACATGCCCAGGACGAGTACAGCGGCGATCGGGAAGTAGATCTTCTGGCGTTTGCGAATGGTCATCTCGTCAGGCATGCGGTCTGCGGTCCCGGCTTTGATCGCGGCCAGTTCAAGCGGATGTTCGTGCTGCATTTGCTCTTCGGTCATCTTGCCGGTCCACATGGCTTTGTTGAAGAATTTAATATGCACGCCATAAAAATGCCAGAGGATGATGGCCAGCACCGCCAGTACCGCTTCACCGCCGTGCGCGGCTTTGGCGGCCGGGATGATTTCGCCCGGCAGGAATTTGGCGGATGTGATCGGGTTCCACATCAAAAAGCCGGTCACGCCCATCACAGCCGTGCCCCACACGAACGCCCAGTACTCGGCTTTTTCTTCAAAGGTTTAGCGTCCCATTTGCGGACGGGTCTTTCCAAAGCCGACAAGTTTCCCCAAACCGACATTGTATAAAAAGGCTTGCAGCGCGTCGAGCGCGTCTTTCGGGCCGGGCAGCATGCTTAGGCTTGTACGCAGAACGAAAAAGTTGTAACCAAATACAACGATGTGCCACATGGTACCGAGCATAAGAACGATGGCGGCGAAGTGATGGATGCTGCGTGTGTTTTCAACACCGCCCATGATGCCGACCAAAAACTGTGAAGTTGGGCTGGTTGCGAATTTCTGTACCAACCCCGTCAACCCAAGGGTGGTAAAGGATGTGAGCATGATCAAATGTTCAATGCGCCGGGCAAGGGAAAGCGCTCGTCGCTGCGTTCTGTTTCTGAAGAAGCGGGTGTCTTGGCCATTAATGAGCGGCTCCTTTACGGCGTTCGATCAGCCGTCGAACAATGTCTGAAATTACAAAGACACCCATACCGCCCAAAATGCCCGGAATGAGGAATTTGTAGAAGAGGTTGACGTTGTAAACAAGCGGGTATTTATCCGGGCTGGCGACGTAATGACTCATCCAGGCATCCGGGAAATTGGAGGTCGCATCCGGGTGACAGCGCTGGCATTTAATGAGCAGGTTATTCTTTAGCGCGATGCCTGTCTGCGGGTTGTCCACTTTTGAAATATCGTGGATGCCGTGACAGTCGGTGCAGACCGGTTTGTTGGTCGGCTGGTCCGGGGAATTTTTTTCAAAGAGTGTGACGGTGGTTCCGTGAAAATCTGATACATAGGTGTTCAAGATATTCGTGGAGAGTCCGTAGGCGCGCATGAGCGTGTCATTGGCGTGGCACTTCGCACACAACTGCGGTGTTTCATTTCGGAACTGGGCGGTGGTGGGGTCTTGAATGTTATGCACGCCGTGACAGTCGATACAGGTCGGCACATCCAGATTCCCAAGTTCGGTCAGCGCAGCGCCATGGACGCTGTATTTGTAGGTGTCGTAAATTCCGCTGTGACATTTCGCGCAGGTCTGCGGGATATGCAATTTGGCAGTGATCAAGAGTTCGCCGGTATCCTTGTTCGTCAGGCGGGTTTGCTCATGCGGATTGTGGCAGTCGGTACAGACTGCGGCGTTCAAGTTGCCGCCAGCCAACGCCGTCTGATGGACGCTGTCCAATACTTTTGAGTATTGTTCACTGTGGCATTGCTGGCAGGTGGTGTAATACGTGGTGGCGATCTCGCGCGGGCTGGATGCTTTCAGTTCCGGGTGCGGGAATCCAGTGAAGTCGGTATGGCAGCTTGTGCAGGCGATCTCTTCTTCGCCGTGGACAGACTTGCTGAACTTTTCTTCATCAATGGTCAATAAAAGAGTTTCCCCGCCCGACATCGTCAATGTAAAGTCTGCTTTGCTGTGACAGAACAAACAGGTGCTGTTATCCACTTGCTGCCCGGCTGGCGCCGCGGCTTGATTGGCCTGAGGTGCGGCGCGGACCGTCCCGGATAAGTAACCTGCCAAGGCGAGCGCGACCAGCACAAGTCCTGCGAGAAAGGGCAACGCGTGCGCTATTCTTAGTCGTCTCATTGAATTCTCCTGGAGCCATTTAATAAAAAAAATTTGTCTATGACAAGTTCATTCAATGTCATGGGGCAACGATCCCAATTTTACAATTCACGTCATGTAAACCGTAGTGATTAATATCCTTCATTTTACATGATTTATCGAAAGTAGTCATCCTATTAAAAAGAGATGGCGGGCGCAGCGCGCCCGCCATCATATTTGTTTATCCTTGCGGATTATTCTTACTTGAGCGCTTCGAGGGAAGCATCAACCAAAGCGTTGAAGTAGTTCGGGTTGTGAGCGCTATTGCTGCCGTCTTCTTCGATCAGGTGATAGACGAAGAGTGCGGCGGCCTGCGGGGGATCCAACTGAACCGGGGCATCGCCGATCTTGAGAACGTTGGTGCCGTCTTCGTTCATCAGGCCCTTAGCAACCAAAGCGGTCTTCAACGCAACGACTTTCTCTTCAAAAGCGGTGATCGCGCCGTTGATGTCGATGCTTTCGGCATCAGCATGGCAAGCGACACAAGCGCCGACTTCGGGTAAGAAGCGATGGTTGCCAGCTTCGCCCATGTGACAGCCTACGCAGGTGTCTTCGACCATGGAATAATGCGCGCCGGGTTTGCCGTCTACACCGAGAGCAGCATTAACATCGACGGTGGCCATGAGGGTGTCGACCTGAACGCTGTAGTGGGTGTTGAAGCGGGCGGTGGGGGTGAATTTGTCGGGGATCACAACGCCAGCGCTATCCTTGGAGGCGAAGTTGGCCATGTAGCGGCGGGCCTGATGGCAGTTGGCGCACAGGTTGCCCTTGCCGCCGTCGAAGGTCGCGCCACTGGTGACGGTGGTCACAGGAGCTTCGGTCTCGAGGGCCCAGTCGGCACCGGTATAGGTGACGTGGATCTGATGGCAGGTGCGGCAATCCTGATGGGTCGGGTTGGCATCGCCGGATTCAAGCTGGCTGAAGTTCTGGCCGGCTGCAACCGCAGCGCTGAAGGCAGCGCCGGAGTGGCAGAATGCGCAGGACTTATTTCCACCTTCTTCAATGAAGGCAACGCCCTGACCGTGCAGGGATTCCTGCCAGTTGGCTTTCTTGCTGGTAATGATGGCTGTATCGTTGTGGCATTCGGTGCAGGTCAGGTCAGCGGCTGAAGCGGAAGTGCCATCAGCGCCGGCAGGGCCGGCAGGGCCGGCAGGGCCAGCGGGACCGGCAGGACCTTCAGGTCCGGCGGTTCCGCAGGCGGTCAACACCAGGGATGCAACAAGAAGGACAGCAACGAGCAAAAGTACTTTTTTGAGTGACATTTCTTTACATTCTCCTTTTTGCTTTGAACATAAAATTGTAGTTTTTTCACTACAGGGCAGTGGACGTGTAATCCACTAGTTTGTATAGTTTAAGTCAAAATCAGATTAAAATCCAGTTAATTTTGCGTGTTTCTATGTGACAAATGTCACAAAAATGAGAAATAGATTAATGGTTTTGCGTTTGATGATGTTTTTTTGAGTGTTCTCCCCTTTCTTGTCGTTTATAGAGATGGCGGGCGCATTGCGCCCGCCATCTAATTTACCCTTTTGTTATTTATTAATTATGGGCGGGTGTACTTGCTGATATCGCCGCCGAGGTCTTCAATTGTGTCGATCTGGATCTGGAGGGCGTATTTCGGATTGTGTACGAATGAGCCCGGGATCTTGCGCAGGAAATTGAAGTTATAGGCCGCTTTGAGCAAACGGGGAGTCCAGGTGGTGTAGGAGACTTTCTTGCCGTCTACAACATCAGCCTTGTCGTCACCGTCAGCATCAACGAACCAGTATGGATAGGTATTGGCGTCGTATGCAATGCCGGTGCCAACGGTCTTTGTGGCATAGGCTTTGATCTGGGCATACATTTCATCGCGCAGCGGGCGGACTTCCATGCGGATGGGTTCTTTTGCGTCGCCGTCGCCGTCCCAGTCAGTGGTATCTGAGACCCAGCGGATTTCGTCAACATCTGTGATGCCCGCATGGCAGGTCGCGCATGTTCCGGCGACATCCCACTCACCGTTGTGAGGAGAATGGCAGCCAACACAACCGGGCTGACCGTTTACTTCAGGATGCGGGTTGACGCCGACGTAGGTCTTGCCTTCGTATTCGTAGAAACCCTGGGCATCGGTACCGAACCAGAATGCTCCAATCCCGAGGTAATGGGCATTGATGAAGCCGAACTTAAGATCGTTGCCGTTGGCATCCTTGATCGCCTCAACAACGACATCTTGTGCTTCAGCAGCGCCGGGGAAGGTGGCAATGCGGTCATCCACAGACTTCTTGGAGGCGCGGCCCTGGTGACATTCCAAGCATAGATTGGAGTCGGCGCCTTCACCATAGGTTACTACCTTGCCTGAGGGGAAGGTTACTTCATTGACCACATAGCGAGCCGGGAAGTTGGCGCCGTCATGGCAGGTCACACACATCAGACCGTTGCCGGCAGGAACGCCTTCTTCAGGGATTGTCTCGCCTGCGAGGAGCGTGGGGAGACCAGAACCGCTGTGGCACTTGGCACAGGCAGCTTCGACTGTATAGGACGGGGTGCCGTCATCGTTGAGGTCCCAATGGCGGAAGGCAGCAGCCGCGCCATTGAAGTGACCGGGATCTTCACGGGTCAGCGTGGCGGCATCAAAAATAGTGGTCAGTTTTTCACTGGAATTCACATCTTCGATCGAGTCAAAAGCAATTCGATCATGTATTTTCCGCCGTGGGCGAACGCACCTGGATCCTTGACGGAAACCTGGTAGTTGTAGGTGGCTTTGAGCAAGCGGGCGGTGAAGAATGTGTAGCTTACATTCTTGCCGTCAACCTGATCAATGGCGCCATCACCATCAGCGTCAACGAACCAGTACGGGTTGGTGGCTGCATCGTAAACGATGCCAGTGCCGACAACTTCAGTTGCATACGCCTTGATCGAGGTGTACAGGGTTTCCTGCAAACCTTCGATTTCAAAGGCTACGCCTTCTTCTTTATCGCCATCGCCGTCATAATCTTTGCTGGAGGATGGTTCGCGAACGTTCTTTAGATCGTCAACGGAGGCAACACCTTCGTGGCATTGGGCGCAAGCTTCAACTTTAACTTCGAGGCTGTGCTGATCGTGACAGCCGATACAGGTATTAAAGCCATCGACATGCTGGTGCTTCATATCATAGATCTTGCCGTCATACTCATAACCGATCTTGGTCTGTGAGCCGTACAGCGTGCCAGCGGCAGCAAAATAATGAACATTGGGGAAGCTGAATTTAACGGTTGTGGGTTTGCCTTCTGCATCCAGAACAGGAGCGCCGCTGGCGTCTACTGCGGGGATGGGTTCAACAACGACATCCATGTCGGTCACTGCAAAGTCGGTGATCTTCTTATCAACGCTGACTTTGGATTGGCGTCCCTGATGGCAGGTCATACAACGAGCCTCTGGGCCAAGGTTTTCGACAACTGCGCCGGACGGGAATGTGACCGAGGTCAAAGCATCGGCGGCATCGTTATGGCACATGGTGCAGGTGAACGGCGCATTGGGAACTGCGGCAGCCGCATCTACGGAACCATCAGCGATGAAGTCAACAAAGCCGGCTTCGCTGTGGCATTTTGCACAGGAGGTGGGGACTTCAGTTTCTGCGTCCCAATGAATAAAAGCTTCAGCCGCGGCATCTGCATGACCGGATTCGGCGAAGATCGCTGTAATTTCAATAGCCGGGTCCACTGTGGGCACAGCGGTCGGGGCTTCAGTAGCGGTGGGTTCAACAACAACTGGCGCTTCAGTGGGGGCCGGTGTGGCGGCCGCGCCGCAGGCTGCCAATACGACAGCAACTACGAGTACTAAACCAACTAGGACGAGCATTTTCTTAAGTGACATTTTCTTACATTCTCCTTATTAAGTTTCAAACCAGACTTTCTTATTATTTACTTTTTATTTTTCGATGGTGCCTCCAGAAATTTGCATTAATTTTCACGAAAAATCGGACAATTTTGTCCGATTTTCTAGAATTTTATAGTAGTTATTCATTAAAATCCAGTTAATAAGGCTTCAATTCCAAGTGACATATGTCACGAGAATGAGAATCTGATTAAAACTTCGGTGACATTCATTATCTTGGTTTGTGACAGTCTGCACTTACTTAGCCGGGTATTAACAATTAACATCAAATCGGATAAATCCTTCTGTATTTCGGGAGAATGTGTAATATGAAAAAATTTCAAAAAATGATCGTTCCGTTTGTGGCGTTCGCCCTGATCGCTGTATTTGCTGCCCTGGTGTTTTCCCCATCACAAAAAGTTTCTGCGACAGCAGACTTGCAGGATCCTAATGTCGAGACTTGTATGGGCTGTCATGCCAAAGTTGCCACTCTGTGGGAAGGAAGTCATCACAACACGGGCAATGTAAGCTGCCTGGTTTGCCATAAACTGGCTGACAATGCTGGGAGTCACCCAGCTGAAACGAAATATACCGTTGAAAGTGAAGCGACCACCTGTCTGGTCTGCCATACCGATGTGGCCGGCGAGAACATTGCCGGGCAATTGGCCCTCAGCCAGCATGGAAAGGTCGGCCTGACGTGTGTGAGCTGCCATGAACAGCATTCCCAGGGTTTGAAAATTTCCGATGGCTCGCGCACAGTTTGCGAGAACTGCCATAAGAAAGAAATGGAATCCATCCTTGGCTCCACTCATTTCAAAGCGGGACTAAGCTGCGTCAACTGCCACATGGGCGAAGACAGGAATCATACCCTGATCGTCGCTGTGCAGACCTGTGATGAATGCCATACTGATCTGCATGAGGCCAGCCGAATGCTCGACGCCGGTCTTGATGTGGAAGTTGTCACCACACCCGCCGCGATGGCCGCTGTCACGGTCGAGCCGACTGAAGAACCCGCCGCCCCTGTTACCGGCGGAGTAAAAATGCCCTCCTGGACGCTGGTGTTCGCAGGCATGCTCATCGGCGGCATACTTTCCTGGGCGCTTGTAGGCAAAGACCCCGGCAAACCCTCTGATAAAAAATAGCCTTGTCGTTCCAAACGAACACAATGGAGACTTATGATGAGCGAAATTAAAAACGAACAACCTGAACCGGAAAATGCCGCGACCTCGCGCCGTGATTTTCTGAAACTCGCCGGCGGGCTTGCTGTCGCGGCGGGAGTTGCCCAGGTTGCCATGAGCAATATGACCGCCAAGGCTTCATCCGGCGGCGAAGAAGGCAAGGGTCCGCAATGGGGCATGTTGATCGATATTAACCTGTGCATTGGCTGCCAGTACTGCACCTTCGCTTGCGAAGCGGTCAATAATCTGGCCGACGATATGCGTTATTGCGTTGTCACAAATGAGACCACACAAAGCGGGGAGGAGTTCTTCCTTTCACGTCCATGTATGCACTGCCAGGAAGCGCCGTGCGTGCATGTCTGCCCGGTCAAGGCGACCTATCATCGTGAAGATGGGATCATTGCGATGGATTACGACCGCTGCATCGGCTGTCGTTATTGTCAGGTGGCCTGCCCTTACGATGCGCGTGTCTTTAACTGGAAGGAACCGATCGAACGCAGTCCGCAGTCACCGAACTTTGGTTTGCAGGAAGTTGAGAACCGCCCGCGTGGCGTGGTGGAAAAATGCACCTTCTGCACGCATCGTATTGACCCGGGCCTGGAACGCGGTCTGGTACCCGGCGTTGACCCGCAAGCGACTCCCGCCTGTGTCGTGGCTTGCCCCACCGTGGCGAGGATCTTCGGCGATATGAACAACCCTGAAAGCCCCATTTCGATCGCACTGAGCGAAGCAAAAACCACCATGCGCTTGCGTGAAGAACTCAGCACCGAACCGCGTGTGTACTATATTCCCCCAACAACCGACAACCGCTTCCAAGGGAGTTAATCATGCAAACCACCATTAATTACCCTAAACTGCGTTTCGGAAAAAAACTAATTGATGTCTTCCCATATTGGATCGGCTTCTTGCTCCTGGGTGTTGTGTTTGGTTTGATGGGCGCTTTTGTCGTTCTCCGTGACGGATTGCAGGTAACCGGCCTTTCGAATCGAGTTCCCTGGGGATTGTGGATCTCAGTTGACCTTTCGTCCATTTCTCTGGGCGGCTCCGCTTTTGCCTTTGGTGTGATCGTTTACCTCTTGAAGATCAAGCGCTTTGAGATCGTTGGCAAGCTGGCCGTATTGCTTGGTTTCCTTGGATACTCCACTGCGGGCATGGTCCTTTTATTCGACCTTGGGCAGCCGCTGCGTTTTTGGCATCCGATTGTCTTCTGGCAGGTTCACTCCCTCTTGTGGGAGATCACCATGTGCGTGGTGCTCTACCTGACCGTGTTGATGGCAGAACTGATCCCCATTATTGTTGAACACCCATTTTTTGACGGCCATCCGTTGCACGAAAAATTCCCCATCTTAAAGAAGGTGGTGGAGTTTGCAAAGTGGTTATCACATTGGCTGCACAAGGCTGGTCCTGTTCTGGCGATCGTTGGGCTGACACTTTCCCTTCTGCACCAGGCTTCACTTGGTGCGACCTACTCCGTGTTATACGGGCGCGGTGTTTGGTTCAATCAAAGCGCGCCGACTCAGTTTGTTTTCTCCGCCATGAGCGGCGGTACCGCGCTGTTGTTCTTTATGAGCGTGGTGGTCTTCCGCATTATGCGCCCGGGACTGGTCAAAGACGATGTGCTCTATGATGTGGCGCGCATCGCCGGCGGCATCACCTTATTACTCACTTATCTGCGCCTGTGGGATTGGGCGGTCACAAACTACTATTCCTTTGACCGCAACATTACCCTGCAGACAGAAGCGCTTAATGCCGTGGCGCCCTATTCCATGGCGTTCTGGCTTGGACAGGCGCTCCTGCCTGCCATTGCCGGGTCCCTGTTGCTTGCAGCAAAATCCGTCAAAAATTTCCGCTATCTGATGACAGCCTCGGTTATTCCGATCTTCGCTGCCATTCTGACCCGCTGGAATTACAACTTTGCGGGTCTGATCGCGTCTTCCACCTATGATCCGTACACGCCCATTATCCGCATCAATTCTTATGCGCCGACCTGGGTTGAGTTCGCGGTTGCCACCCTTGTCATTTCTTACTGGCTGCTGGCGTTCAGTTTTGCGGCTCGTTACCTGCCTTTCAAAGGCAAACACGAAGACCATCATTGAGAAAATGGAATGAAACACTTTATCCCAGACATCATTTTATGTCTGGGATATTTTTTCTTAAGGGCAGGGTTTTCCTTGCGCCCGATGAGTTATTACATAAAAAATAGTTTTTTCGCGCGAATAGGAAGCGTACACCTTTCCAAATTTGAAGGCGCGTCTCTGTAATTCTTAAATTTATGACAAATGTCAAGTATCTGAATTTGCGGGTTTCGTATTATACTTATCTTTAATTAATCTACGCCTGTTATTGGAGATTCAATGTCTACAATCCATGTACCAAGCAGCTCGATACTTCAATCACGGAGGGGATGACAATGAACGAAAACTTTACCAGTTCCTTATTCATGGCTGTCATGTTCGTCCTGCGTTGTCTGATTCCGCTCGGCATTCTGTTTGGCATCTCTTATCTATTACGGCGCTTTCAGCTTGTAAATGATAATCCCGGTGAGCCGCTTGCGGAACCCATTGAAGATGCTTGAAGAAACAGGCGAAGAGGAATCCAATAAAGACGCCGGGCAAGATCCCGCGCCAATAAAAAATAAAAATGCGGGCGTGAAAAAGAAAGCCACCCCTGCAAAAAAGAAGGAGTCTTAAACAATGAAAACGCGTACTCCTTACCGTCAAATGCCGTGGTTGATCTTTGCAGGCATCGTTGTCCTGTTCGCGAGTTTATTTGCGACAATCCCAGCCAACGCCAGACCCCCGATGCAGGAGACAGAAAAATACTGCCTATCCTGTCATGGTAACTCATCCTTAAGCATGACCCTCCCCAGCGGAGAGAAACTTTCCCTGTATGTTTCGCAGGATCAACTCGACCATTCCGTGCACAGCAGCAAGGGCATTGAATGTGAAGCCTGCCATAATAATATTTCCACATATCCACATCCTGAACAGAAATACGCGACCAAACGGGAACTCTCGCTCAATTACTATCAGACTTGTGAGAAATGCCACTCCGCCAATTACGCAAAGGCACAGGATAGCATGCACGCGCAGTCCGCTCTGGCTGGGAATGAGAATGCCCCGGTCTGCACCGACTGTCATGGGCATCACGATACGCAAAAGCCTGACGAGCCGCGCTCTTTGGTTTCTGAAACTTGCAGCAAATGTCACGGCGAAATTGTTGATATTTACAAACAAAGCGTTCATGGCGAAGCGCTGTTATCGGAAGACAATCCCGATGTGCCAGTTTGTACCGACTGTCACGGCGTGCACAATATTCAAGACGCACGCACCGATCAATTCCGCGTGGAAAGCCCGGAACTATGCGCGCGCTGTCACGCGGACAAGGCACTGATGGATAAGTATGGCCTCTCATCAGATGTGTACAGCATTTATAAACGCTCCTGGCACGGAGTTGATATTTCCGTATATAAAGCGCGCTGGGGCACGGTCTGGCACGATAGCGCAGTTTGTACCGACTGTCACGGTGTTCATGATATGCGCAAGACAAGCGACCCGGCTTCCAAGGTCAATCCTGCCAACCTGCTGACTGCCTGCCAAAAATGTCACCCGACTGCCGGTCCAAACTGGGTGGATGCGTGGACTGGACATAACGAAGTCAGTCTTGAGCGCACTCCCATCCTGTTCTATGTGGATAAATTCTACACATCCTTTACCCCGTTCATTTTGTGGGCGTGCATCATTTACGTCCTGCTTCAGATCATTCACTCCATTGTGGACCGCGTAAGGAGTACCCTTTCATGAGTGCGAAGAAAACCATTAAACGTACACCTGTTGCACAGCAGGAAAGATTTTTTGCCCGCTTCAACCTTGGGCAGCGCTGGGAGCATGCGCTCCTCTTCTTGAGCGTGACTGTATTGCTGCTGACCGGGCTTCCGCAAAAATACCGCGATATGTCGTGGAGTCAGGATCTGTTATCCACGCCGGAGCGATTGGACTTGATCCGCCAGATCCACCACATTGCCGCGATCGTGCTTACCCTCGAAGCGATCTATCATATCGGCCGCGCGATCTATTTGATGGCGCGCCGTAAGATGTCCGCGGATATGTTCCCCAACATGCAGGATATCCATGATGCCTGGCACATGCTGCAATATCTGCTCTTCCTGCGCAAGGATAAGCCCGCCTTTGGTAAATATAATTTTGAACAAAAAGTGACCTACTGGTTCCTGTTCTTTGGGCTGGCGCTCATGGGGATCAGTGGATTTATCATCTGGTTCCCGGTGCAGTTCACGCAATTCCTGCCGGGCGGAGTTGTTCCGGCTTCCAAGATGGCGCACAGCACCGAAGCCGTCGTCGCCGGGATCTTTATCCTGATCTGGCATTTCTATCATGTTCATATTGAACGCTTGAATCTGAGCATCTTTACCGGGCGCTTGACCGAAGATGAAATGCGCAAGTTCCATGCGAAAGAGTACGAACGGGTCACCGGGCAGCCCGCTTCCAAGCCCGACGACAAATAGTACCAGACAGAAGTAAATAAAAAAAGAGAGCCGCTAAAGCGTAACGCTTTAGCGGCTCTCTTTTATCAATTGTGAATTGCAGGTTTTATCCTTCCGCGCGCCTTATCCTGCCGCCGCACACACGGCAGAAACGATCATTGGGTTTTGCGCGCGTTCCGCACTGGGGACAATATAATTCTTCATCCTCTTCCTCGCTCTCTGTATTTGTTGAGTGCGCTCTGCGTCGTGATTTTTTGGATGTGCTGCGGCCTGATCTTAAGTAATATACAAATCCGCCCGCGATCAAAAGAACACCCACACCGCCGATAACGTAGGGCAGGTAATTATTTAAGGAAACGCGTCCGGGCGTATTCTCATCCACGGGCGCGGACGGCTGGACTGCCTGCGAGGACGCGATCAACGTATCGGTCGTCTTGTTATATTGCAGGTTGAGCGTGAACTGTTCACCCGCCGCCAGCTTGACCGACTCGCCCTTGAAATATTTTAGTCCATTCTCTTGTGAGATCGAATTGAGTTTTGGAACAGTGGTCAGCGAGGTCGTGTCTGCTGGTTCGAGCACGCGCATATCGAATGCATCCACCGCGTAATCGCCGTCCCAGAGATAGGAGAACACGCGCTGGTTTCCGCTGAATGTGATCGGCTGGTAATACTCAAAACGCGCGGTCGCTGCTTCCAATGTAACAGTAAAGACCTGCCACTCGCCGCTCGCGGTTGGCCCCTCGAAAACAGCATTTATCAGATTTCCGTCCTCGGCATAGGCCGCCACGGCGATCAGGTTGGCGTCCAGCGGAATGCGGAAATTAACATCAACCGGGAACTTCGTATTCGCCGCCGCCGTAAAATCTGTGATCACCAGCATGCTGGGCTGATCGTACTCGGGCCATAACTGCACGTTCATGCTTGCCAAAGTTATTTTTGTCTGTGCGAATGCTAATGAAGGAAATACCAAAAATATTGCCAATACCAATATTGAAAACCACTTGCGCATGGAAATACCTCCGAACATGAAAATTTTTATTTATCTTACCATGCGCGGAAATTTGCGGATATACCCAGGGGCACAATCATGACTGAAGAATGTCACGCTTTATCCATGGCTGACACTGGCTCGCACCAATTGCCAGCACGCGCGGTTGTAGGGAGCCTGGATGCCGTGCTTCTCGGCGCGTCTTGTGACCGCGCCGCAGATGGCGTCAATTTCGGTTGGAGCGCCGCGCCGCACATCCTGAAACATGGATGAATGATTTGTGGCGGTTTGCCGCGCCACATCCTCCGCCGCGCTGACGGGATTGCTGAAAGGCAGGTTCACTTTTTCAGCCTCTGCCACTTGCGCGGTTTCGCGCGCCAATGCCGCCATCACTTTACGGGCATTTGGATGGGATAACAATTCGCCATTCGAGATTCGCAGTAAGGCCGTCAATGGGTTGATGGCGGCGTTGATGACGAGTTTGCCCCACATCAGCGATTTCGCATCCTTGACGATGTGCAGATTAAAGTTGGATGACCGCAGAGCCGCTTCAAGCGGACCGAGTGCCCGATTCCGTTCAATGGAGATGACTCCATCCCCGCCTGCCCGTACCAAACCCGGCCCGAGCAGAGTCGCGCCGGTGGTGGTAATGCCCAATGCAACCCGCTCAACCCCGAGGTCGCGCGCGAGCGTCTCGCGGTTGCCGAGTCCGTTTTGCAGGGTCAGCGCAAGCCCATCGCCTGCCAGTGATTCTTTAAGTTGACCGGCCGCGCGTTCCGTCTGCCAGGACTTGACCAGCACCAGCGCGAATTTCGCGCCGCTCACTTCACACGGATCATCCGTCGCATGGACTTTGAACGCGCGTTCGTTTCCATTTGCATCCACAAGGCGCGCGCCGTTTTTTTGCAGGGCATCCAGCCCGCGTTTCCACGTCCCAAGCATGGACACGGAATGCCCCGCTTCGCTCAATCGCGCCGCAAATAACGTTGCCAATGCGCCTGTGCCAACAAGTAAGATACGATTATTCATGACTAACTTTCCAACATTTGGACGTTTTAAACTTTCAAACTCACTCCACTCTTCATCGCTCATCTCAACCGTGTGCTCAACGGCGGGAAAGCGTTTTGTTTCCACATCATCGAGGTATTCAGTGAAAGCCCTGTTCATCTCGGCGTGGAAATTTGCATACTGCTTGACGAACTTCGGTGTGAAGCGCTCAAACAGGCCGAGCAGGTCGTGCGTGACAAGCACCTGACCGTCACAGCCCGCGCCCGCGCCAATGCCAATGGTGGGAATTGAAATTTGTTTGGAGATGGTTTCAGCCAACCGCGCAGGGACAGCTTCCAGCACGAGGCTGAATACGCCTGCATCTTCAAGAATGTGCGCATCTTCGAGTAGACGTTTTGCCGCGGATGCGGTTTTTCCCTGCGCGCGGAATCCGCCAAGTTGATGGACGGACTGCGGCGTGAGTCCGAGATGCCCCATCACGGGAATGCCCGCTCCCACGATCGCGCGGACCGCGTCTGCGCGTTCCCGTCCGCCTTCAAGTTTGACAGCGTCCATGCCGGCCTGCTGTAAAAATCTCCCCGCATTGCGGACAGCCTCTTCAATGGAAACTTGATACGACATAAAAGGCATATCGCCTACCAGCAGCGCGGACTTCGCTCCGCGTGAGACCGCGCGTGCGTGATGCAGCATATCTTCCATGGTGACAGGCAGTGTGTTGTCATAGCCGAGCACGACCATCCCGAGCGAATCGCCGACGAGGATGGAATCAATGCCAGCCTTGTCCATCGCCATTGCAGTGGGATAGTCATAGGCGGTCAGCATGGTGATCGGTTCGCCTCGTTCCTTCTTCTGACGGAACGTGAGCGTGGTCACCTTTTTACGCGAAGCGTGTTGTGATGTGGCGGGGGAAATTGTTGTGGTTGACATGGTACCCTCCGATATAGGTAGAGTCCGAATTACGTTTTGATTTGTTTTAATTCGTCACGTTCCCAAGGATACGTGCGGTGTGGACATTATTCCACAAAATGATGGTTTTGGCTATTGTGGTGCATGTATTTGACAGTGAGGGGATGGCGTTTCTTACGATTTACACAGGACTTTCGAAGTCTGGTTAATAAGCAGTATAATATTTTTATTCAACATCACATGTCATCTCAATGACATATAGAAACGGAGAAATTCACATGCGAAGAATGTTTGGTTTTCTAATTGGGATATTTGTTGGCGCGCTGGTGGGGTCCACGGTAGCGTTGCTTTTAGCACCTGAATCAGGCGAGAGGCTGCGCGGCGAACTGCGTGAGCGCGGACAGGGCTTTATGCACGATGTTCAGCACGCTGCAGATTCGCGCAAGATCGAACTGCGCGGACGGCTCGAAACTTTACGAGCGCCGAGGGAGTTCTAACAAGGAATTGGTAATTTACCAATTCCTAATCACCAATTACGGTTTTATAAAACTCCCCTATCTTCTTCATATTCATTCCATATTCCGCGCGCGCGGAGATCATATTTGCATTCAGGCCTGCGGCTTCCAGTCGCAGGTCTTCTCTTTGGATGGCTAGCAGGATGCCGTCCGCGATGGATTGCGGATCATTGGGGTTCACCAGCAGGCCGTTCTGCCCATGCGTGATCCACTCACGGATGGATTCGAGATCGCCCGCGATCGGGAAACATCCGCAGGCGATTCCCTCCAGCAACGAGTTGGGTGTGCCATCGTGAATGGCTGGCGAAACAACAATTTGCGCGCCGCGAAACGTCTCTGCCATTTGAAGGTGTGAAAGCTGCGGGTTCAATTGCACCGCATGTTCGATCTTTAATTCCTGCATCCATTGCAAAGCCTGCGCCTTTCCCTCCATCGAGGAAAAAATAAATTTCGCGTCGCTGCGCCTTTCAAGCACCAGCGGAATGGCTTTGAAATAGGCCTCATTATTGACATAGGCCCGGAATCCGCGCGGATTAATGATGATCGGATCCATCACTGGATTTTGTGGCGGATAAAAAACATCGCTTCTGATCCCGCCGTTGCCGGGGGTGACCAAAGTGGGTTTTTCTGCGCTGAGACCCCATTCACGCGCAAGACGGATATCCCGTTCACAATCGGCATGGAGCGCAGTTGTTTTCGAAATTGTCTGTCGGGTGTAGTACTTCATCAGCGGTGTGGACGGCGCGTGCAGGGTAAAGTCGTTGCCCCAGATGGATACGATCAACGGCACGCCTGTGCACGCTTCCGCGGCGAGCATGCCTTCATAAGGCACTCTCAGCGCGTGGACTAGGTCTGGTTTAACTTCTTGAATAAAGGCACGGAGTTTTCGCGCGGAGCGGGGAATGGTCAACGGGCCAAGCCACTGTCTGATGGCGGTGACCAGGCCTGAGGTCCGCCCTGAAGCGCTGCCAGGTTTGGTGCTCTGTTTTTTAACAGAGCTAAAAGCCACGGGAGTAGATTCCAGCCGATTAATCGGGAAGTCCACATCACAGACAAATGTGGACGCAAGATAAACCTCGTCGCCGCGTTCTACAAAATAACGGATCCAGTTTTGCGCGATCGGTGAACGGCCATCAGCCACAAAGAGAAGTTTCATCGAGACGGGCCTTCCAAAATAAAAAAAACCCGCCAAAAACACCCCGCCCCACACCCAACCCCCCCCCCCCCCACAAGGCGGGGCCCCCCCCCGCAAGGCCACCCCCCCCCGGCCGGAACCACCCCCCGGCGGGACCCCCCCCCCCCCCCCCCTCCCCTCCCGAACCCTCCGGGGGCCCCCCCCCGCGGGGCCCGGGCGCCCGCGAAAAAACGCCAAAAGAACCCCCCGGCCCCCGGGCCCCCCCGCCCCCCCCCCCCGCCCCCCCCCCGACCCAACGGGGGGGGGCGAAACACGGGGGCAGAGAAAGGCGCCCCCCCGGCCCCCGCGGCCCCCCAGCCGGGGAAAAAGCCCCCGAGAGGCCACGGGCCCCGGGGGACCCCCGGGGGAAGACCCCCAAGCCCCCCCAAGCAGGGGGCGGGGCGGGCAGCCCCCCCCCCGGCCGGGGGGGGGCGGGGGGGGGGCGAGCGGCGGGCGCCGCAAGCGCCCCCCCCCCCCCCAACGACCGGGGCGCGGCCCGCCAGTGATTATATACATATTGTCCGTATTCGTGAGGCGTAGTATAGTTGCGTAATGAGCAAAAAACGTGTCCTTGTCGTTGAAGATAATATGGATTCTTATGAATTAATGCGTTTCGTTCTCGAGAGAAACGGATATGAAACGTTTTTGGCTGTGAACGGGCTGGACGGGGTCAGCGCCGCTCAAAAGCAAGTTCCGGACCTTATTATTATGGATCTATCCATGCCGATCATGGATGGATGGACAGCGACCAGCCTGATCAAAAAAGATGAACACATTTCCAATATTCCTGTGATCGCGGTAACCGCGTACGCCATGCCAGGTGACCGCATGCGCGCGCTGAATGTGGGCTGCGATGAGTACGTCACCAAACCCATGGACTTGCTTGACCTGGTGGAGACGGTAAATCTGTGGGTGAATAAAGGGAAAGTGATGTGATATATTTCACAACTCTGGACTTAAAAACAAGTCAATAAAAAATAATAAACAAAGAGGAAAATTTATGAAACAAATTTGCGTCGTCGGCGTGGGATACGTCGGTCTTGTAACAGCGGCATGTTTTGCCGATCTTGGCAACCGCGTCACAGCATTGGATGTCAATGAGCAGCGCGTTGAAAACCTTAAAAAAGGCATCATGCCCATTTACGAACCCGGTCTCGACGAACTTGTAAAACGCAATGTCAACAGCGGGCGCATCACGTTCACGACTTCCTATAAAGAAGCGTTGAAGGATGCTGAGTATGCCTTCATCGCCGTCGGGACTCCCTCAGATGCAAAAGGCGCGGCGGACTTACAGTATGTGGCCGCCGCCGCCAAGTCGATTGCCGAGAATATGAATGCTCCGCTGATCATCATCAACAAATCCACGGTTCCGATCGGGACCGGTGACTGGGTGGCCGACATTGTGAAGGGCGCCTAGCCCAAGCCGATCGGCTTCTCGGTCGTATCCTGTCCTGAATTCCTGCGTGAAGGTTCTGCAATCGGTGACTTCCACCAACCCGCACCGCACTGTGATCGGTTCGTTGGATAAGGATGCCGCCAATAAGGTGGCGCATTTGCACCTGCCGCTGCGGGCTCCGATCGTCATCACGGACCTGCGTACCGCCGAGATGATCAAGTATGCCAGCAACGCGTTCCTCGCCACAAAAATTTCCTTTATGAACGAACTGGCTGACCTGTGCGAACTGGTCGGCGCGGATGTGAAGGAAGTTGCCGCCGGCATGGGCTACGACGCGCGCATCGGCCGTCACTTTTTGGATGCCGGTCTCGGCTGGGGCGGGTCGTGCTTCCCGAAGGATGTGGAAGCGCTGGCTTTCATGGCAAAGGAAAATGGACTCAACCCGCGCATTTTGAATGATGTCATGGAAGTTAACTATGACCGCCGCAAGGCTGCGGTCGAGCACGTTGAAAAAATGGTCGGCGGAGATTTGAAAGGCAAGACCATCGGTCTGCTGGGGTTGGCGTTCAAGCCGAACACGGACGATATGCGTGACGCGCCGGCCATTGATATCGCTGAAGCGTTGACCAAAGCGGGCGCGAAAGTCCGCGCTTACGACCCGGTGTCAATGGAAGTTGCCCGTCCGATCCTGCCTGCTGTGGAAATGTTCGACGAGCCTTACAAGATGGCGAAGGATTGCGATGCGTTAATGGTCGTGACAGAATGGAACGAGTTCAAGCAGCTCGACCTTGAAAAAGTGAAGGAACTGCTCAAATCCCCGGTCATTTATGATGGACGCAATATTTACGATCCCAGGTTGATGCGCGAAATGGGTTTTAACTATCGCGCCATTGGCCGATCCTAGCCTTTTGACCAATTAATGATCAGGTCGGATAGTCGGGTACAATTTCCGTCTATCCGACTTTCCTTTTGATAAGAAGACAAGAAGACAAGAAGACAAGAAGACTATATGACCACTCCTCCAGTTTGTAATTATGAAGGCTCTGATTATCAGCGATCTTTTTGGGAGCAGGGCGGGCGTGAATATGAAGACCGTGCCGAAGCGATTGCGCTCAAAAGAATGCTCCCCGCAAGCGGAAATCTCATGCTTGAGCTGGGTGCCGGCGCCGGCCGCAATACGCCGCGCTACTCTGGTTTTGAGCGCATTGTCCTGCTTGATTATTCGACCACGCAATTGATCCAGGCTCAGGAAAAACTTGGCTGCTCCGATCAATATATCTATGTTGCCGCGGATATTTACCGCCTCCCTTTCCGTGACGGTCAATTTGACGCCGCCACCATGATCCGCGCTCTGCATCATATGGCGGATGCGCCCAAAGCCCTCAGGCAGATACAGAAAGTTCTTCGTCCGAACGCGATCTTCATTCTTGAATTTGCCAATAAGCTCAATCTCAAATCCATTTTGCGTTATCTGCTTGGCAGGCAGAAATGGAATCCATTTACGCTTGAGCCGGTCGAGTTTGTAAAATTGAATTTTGATTTTCATCCGAGAGCGATCCGCAATTGGCTGGGAGAGTTGGGGTTTTCGATTGAGAAGACGCTCACCGTTTCGCATTTTCGGCTGGGTTTGTTAAAACGCATCGTTCCCGCCAGGCTGCTCGCCGCCTTGGATGGATTTTTTCAGCCTACAGGCAAGTATTGGCAATTCACGCCCAGTGTGTTTGTGAAGGCAAAAAACAAAAGTGACAGCCGCGCTGAGTCGGCCTCGTTAAGTGTGATCGATCTTTTCAAATGTCCTGATTGTGAAGGCGAAAAGCTTGAGCAAAATAGCGGTCATTTGCATTGCCCGATCTGCGAGTCGAATTGGTCTGTGGAAAATGGTATTTATGATTTTCGTGAGCGGATGAAGTAGAATTCACGAAGTTCAGTGTGTATGGGTTGGAAGATATTTACATGACGAAACCACAAGAACCATTCCCTAAAGTCCCCCCGTTTTATATACCGCCCGCCAAACCACCGCGTAAAAAGATCATTGATATTCGCGGGATGCTTAGCATTATTACCATGCTTGTTAGCCTGGCCGCGCTGACTTTGTCCATGCTTGGCGCAACGAGATTTATCCTAGACATATTTGATGACGGGCTCGCCGGCAGCCTTGATGGATTATTGGTCAAGTTGATTGTGCTTGGATTTGCATTTTTCTTTGGCTGGGTCTTCGGCCTGGTCAGTATTCGCGTTTTTGGCAATCTGGTTTACCCCATTGTGATTCAGATGTACGCCTGGGGATGCCTTGTCGCCGTCAGCCTTCTTTACATAAAGGTTATTCAAAAGCTATTCCTTCAAAATTATGACGCCTTGCACTTCTGGGCTTATTTATTCATGTTGTTGGGCGGGTTATTCGTTTTGATCTGCCTGCACCTGATGGTGGAAGACCATGAACTTCGCTCCTTCGCCATCCCTTTGCTTGTGATCAGTGTACTGCAACTATTTGTGATCATCGCTCGATATGTCTTTGTCGCCAACCCGAATGGGTGGATGCTGTTTGGGGATTTTGCGATCCTGGGCGTCATGGTCTCGATCTCGGCATTGATGCTGGCTCACATTGGGATCCTGTCACCGTTGCGTAACTTGATCGATGACCTCTTCACGACGAGTACGAATTCAAATCATGGCGGAGAGTAACGCGCGCTCGAAAGCGTTGGATCAAAAAACACAGCGCGATTCGTGATCTGAAAAAAATATAAGACGGCAATAATTTTTTGATGGAGAAAAATTTTCACAATGGAAAAAAATAAATCACCCCTTTTCTTTTTTTTCCTTACCATTATTCTGCTTGCAATGCTGGCCTTCTTTGGCCCGGAAGAAAAATCGCTGGGTGCGAATGTTAAGATCGTTTATCTGCATGGCGCATGGGTATTGGCGGCCGAAGCCGCATTTATCGCCGCCGCGCTCGCGGGTTTTTTTGCCCTGATTCTGCGAAAGGAAATTCTGCACGCATGGTCTGCCGCGCTCGGCCGCACAGGCATTATTTTCTGGCTGACCTATCTTCCCCTTTCCCTTTGGGCGATGCAATCCAACTGGAACGGACTATTTCTTGCCGAGCCGCGTTATCGCCTTGCCATCATGTTTGCAGTGACGGGGGTTTTACTCCAGCTCGGTCTGTGGCTTTTCAATATCTCATGGCTCACATCTTTTGGGAATATTCTATACATCATCACATTGCGCGTGGTCTTTGCGACTGCTCAAAATGTGATGCACCCGCCGCCATCCCCCATTTTTAATTCAGGCCTGTGGAATATCATACTTTTTTTCGTAGGCTTGAACATCCTCGCATGGATCGCCGGGTATTTCCTGACGCGCTTTTTCCTTGGCTTGCGGCCCGCTAAAGAATAATCAGATTGCGAATACGCTTTCAACTGATCGTCTTCATGCTCCTGCGCACCATCCTGAATACAGCACACAGGATGGTGTATCCTTTTCTGCCTATCTTTGCGCGCGGGCTTGGCGTCGATATTTCAACCATGTCGCTTTTAATGACTGTTCGCTCGCTCATCGGAGTGACCAGTCCGTTGTTCGCTCCGATCGCAGACCGGCGCGGGCGTAAATTTGGCATGCTGCTGGGCGCGCTTATTTTCACTTTGGGCGTTGGTCTGGTTGCCATCCATCCATCAATCTGGACCCTGGCTGCAGCGCTCGTTCTGGCCGTATTGGGGAAATACATGTTTGACCCATCCATGCAGGCATACTTCGGTGACCGCATTCCTATACACAGCGCGGCACCGCCCTGGCCGTGACAGAAGTGGCCTGGTCGATGTCGTTTATTGTCGGCGTGCCAGCGATGGGTTTTCTTATCGCAAAGTTTGGCTGGTCTGCGCCATTTCCAGTACTGGCGGTGCTGGGACTTCTCGTCTTCATAACGATCTGGCGGATTGTCCCGCAGGCAGACCCGCATCACGAACTGACGGCGGATTCGCGGGGAGGGTATCTTGCCGTGTTTTCATCCAAACCCGCACTCGCAGGTGTTTCAATTGCCTTATGGGCCAGCGCCGGGAATGAACTGGTTAATGTGATCTTTGGGGTCTGGCTCGAAAATTCTTTTGGATTGAAGATCGCTGCTTTGGCTGGGGCATCCGCTGTGATCGGGATTTCAGAATTAAGCGGAGAGGGATTGGTCGCCTTCACCACAGACAGACTCGGCAAACCGCTCGCTCTGACCCTTGGGCTGGTCGGCAACGCCCTGGCATCCATCCTGCTCCCGATCATCGGTCAAACTCAAACCGGTGCGCTGATCGGGTTATTTCTGTTCTACATTACCTTTGAGTATGTTATGGTCAGTCATATTCCCCTAATGACCGAGCTGATCCCAACAGCGCGCGCTACGATGCTCTCCTTAAATGTGACCGGGCATTCAATCGGACGCGCCTTGGGCGCGTTTCTGGCGGCGATCATTTATCAGCGCTTTGGCTTTGTATTCGTGTCTCTGGCGGCTGTGGTCTTTAACCTGGTCGCGATTCTGGCGCTGCGCCGAATGCAAAAAGGATGATAAATTCTTATTAAGTACACGAAAAAAAGCCCTGTCATTAGACAGGGCTTTTTTCGTGAGATCAGAGTAAATTAGACAGCGCTAAGGCTGGTGTTGATTTTGCTGAACACGTTGCCGATAATCGGGCCTAAGATCATCAAAGCCGCAATAACGACAATAGCTACCAAAACAAGAATCAGCGCATATTCAACAAGACCCTGACCTTTTTCTTTGGGTGAAAATAACATGGGAAAATATTCTCCTTTCTTTTGGATTTCTCAGAAAGGTCTCCTGAGATGTTTCTATTGTACAATACCCCCCAAAAAAAACAAGTGCCCAATGACACATTTCTTAACAATTATGTTAACCTTTCGAAAACGAAAGAAAATCTTGCGTATCAAGAAATTGGCATTAAAAATAAAATGCCGTAATACAGAAAAATACATCAACGGCTATTCCTGTGATATACGGCATTTGTTACAAAAATATCATGAGGTGGAGAGGCTGGAGTTGATCTTGCTGAAAACATTGCCGATCATCGGTCCCAGGATCAGCAAGGCCGCAATGACAACAATGGCTACTAAAACAAGAATTAAAGCATACTCAACAAGACCCTGACCTTTTTCTTTGGATGAGAACAACATGTCTTTTTTTCCTCCTTTCCAGAGGATTCCCGAAATTATATTGCGTGGTTATTTCAATTCTACATCCATTATCTCAAATGGCGGGTAAATCCAGTGTAAATTTTTTGTGCAGGGCGGCGCTCAAAATTTGGGAATATCTTATCAAGAGAGGTGTAACTGAAAAGCGGTCGTGAAAACTCAATTGTTTTATATCCGCTAAAAGAAGCTAATCTTCCTGTCATGTCATGTTTTGTTGGGTTGTTTGGCGGTTGTAAGCCGCCATGCGAACATTTAACCACTTCTTTTTCTCGGGCAGTTTTGATATATGGTAAAATCGCTTTCGCCTGGAGGGGTGGCCGAGCGGCTGAAGGCGCATGTCTTGAAAACATGTTTGGGTCACACCAACGTGGGTTCGAATCCCACCCCCTCCGCCAGGCTGATCTTATCCGTAGTGACAGCTTTAGCAACTGTCCCTGTGCGACTGGCCGAATGTAAGAAGTCGCTACTACAAAAAAATGGGGAGGTGCCAGAGTGGCTGAATGGGCTCGCCTGCTAAGTGAGTGCCGGCTTTAAAACCGGTCGCGGGTTCGAATCCCGCCCTCCCGCCATTAAGAAAACGCGTTCCAGATGGAACGCGTTTTCCTTTTTGGAAACAGTGTTAGGGGATAATTTTATGCAGGTTTCTTTTTTCGGTTCAAACACAAGATCGCCAGCAAAACCAGAAGCCCGATCTGCATTGCCCAGCCGAACCCATCACCGATCAAAATATAAAGCGTATCCACTGAGCCGATCGGAGTTTTCACATTTTGAATCCCTGTAAATCCAATTGCATTCTCTGTGAACATATCCACGCGGTTGATCTGACGCCCATAGGCATCTGTCACCGACGATACCCCCTGACCTGTCTGGCGGAAGATGGACAGGCCGTTCTCGACGGCGCGAAAGGTGGCCATGCCAGTATGAATGTCTTTGACTTCAAGCCAGTCATTGGATGGCACGAACATCAAATCTACATTTTTTTCGCCAGCTTGTTTGATCACTGCAGGAAAGTCGGCATCCCAACAGATCACTGCGCTGAGTTTTCCATGGGGAGTATCCACAGTTTGTAAAGTCCCATTGCCTGCCAGTGAGCCTTCAAATTGATTGCCGCCATACTTGACATGCTCCAACACGATGCCGTCGTTCGGGGCGATAATATGAACAATATTCTCAGCCGGCTTTTTTTCAAAATCGAAAGTAGGCAAAACGATGTAGATATTTTCTTCCTTCGCCATTACCGAAGCTTCAGCCAATAACTTTTCGATCTGATCGGTATAGCCCAGGCCCGCGCCTTCCTGCAAGACAATGATATCCGCTCCGCTTTGCGCGAATGAACGGATTTGATCCAATTCCTGCGCGTGTAATTCTTGCGCTGTTTGACGAAAGCCCGCTTCATCCTTCGCCTGAAGTTGATTCAACGCCTCTTGCAGTTTTCCGTTTGGAAGTGAGAAACCAGCGATCTGGGCGGTTTGTTTTGGTTGGGATGGGAGCAGAATCCGCCCAAATCCAAGACCAAGGATCAGAGCGACTATCCCCGCGAAAGTCAGCGAAAGGGGTGTGAATTTGAATCCGCTTTCCCAGAGCTGGTTTGTCAAACTCGCAAACCAGCTGGCGACGAATGTGATACCCCACAATCCGGTGATGGAAGCGATTTGCATAACCGTGAGAAAATCCCGCTGGGAATACGCGCCCGCGCCAAATGTCCCGAACGGACTCCCGCTGGCCGAGAAGAAATCCATGGCGGTGGCGGCGATTGGATACACAAGCGTCAGCCACGCGGAGGAGCCGAAGCGGCGATGGTACATACGGTCGATGACGTAGGGAAGCAGACCGATGGGAGCCATGAGCAGAAAGAAACCCGCTTCAGCCAGAGGATGGATTTTGGATATGAAAGTTGCGCCCTGCCATGAAATGACGGTGGAGACGGCAGACACGAGCCAAAGCAAAAGGAAGTCGCGCCCAGCCTTGTCGCTGTCGCGGAAGAAGCGGATGCCGAAGATGGGCACGATCCAAGCCGCGAGCGGGATGTTCCACTTGCCGCCGATGAATAAGCCGAGGATGAAGATGATTGCGAGGTAGAGATATTTCCTGTTCATGAAGGTCTCCTGTATTTGGAAGATTGATGATTGACGGTAGATAGTTGACCGTGATCTGTGGTCGATATATTTTCATTGTATGGGCCCGCACTGCTTTCCACATCGGCCATTCCGTGCAAAAGCGGACACTGTCCGTTCGGACAATATGAACGTGCATCTGCCTCAGGTAGAATATGTACATGGAACAAACCAATTCGCAAAAAGGCCAGTTTGTTGGATTTCCTTTCTATATTTTTATTACCGTCCTGCTCGGGGTAATTGCCGTAATCTGTATTCGGGATGTGAGGAACACAGGTTCCTTGTTTTATGCCGTCCTGTGTGGAGTGCTTTTCACCCTTCATATAGGTTTATATTGGCTGAACCTGAGGCAATTCCAAAGCGAGTATTGGTGGGAGTTTTATTATTTTGCTCAAACCATTCTCATTGTTGCGTTGGTGGCTATTCCTTATGGAACGCAAATTCACCTGACCATTCTCGGGTCTGCGATGATCTCCATCATCGGCGAGGTTCTGGGTTTATGGGGGAATACATGGCGTGCCTTGAAATTGGGTTTGTTCTACTCTGCCGTGACATTGGTGATGCTTCTTCGTCTCGTTGCACCTGGCGACCTGGGAGCTGCCTTTTCAACCCTGCTTATCAACGGTGGTTTTATCATCCTGTTTATGGTGGTGCTAAATCAGCAATTGGCCGAGCGTCAAAAAGCCGTGGATCTGGCCGAGTCGCTTGAAAGCGCTAATGCCAAACTTGCCGCCTCTGCCGCGAAAATAGAATCGCTCACGCTGCAGAATGAACGTCAGCGTATGGCGCGCGAATTGCATGACACGCTCGCGCAAGGCGTGGCGGGACTGGTCTTGCAGCTTGAAGCGGTCAAAGCGCACCTTGGCGCGAATCGAATCGAACGCGCATCAGCCATCGTTGAGCAGTCCATCACCCGCGCCCGCAGCACCCTTGCTGAATCCCGCGCCGCCATCGATGATCTGCGCGCCGCACCTGCAAACTTAACCGAAGCAGTGCGCGAGAAAATAGAGCGCTTCACACAGGTGACAGGAATTCCCTGTGGATTGGAAATCTCTGTAAACAAAAATCAACTACCCTCTGAAACGACCAGCCATGCGCTCAACATCCTGAGCGAATCATTGACAAACATCGCCCGCCACGCACAGGCGGCACAAGTGCAGGTGAAGTGGGTGCTTCAAGATCAAAACCTCGAACTTGAAGTCCGCGACAACGGAAAGGGTTTCGATGTGAATCAAAAGTCAAGCGGAAGTTATGGCCTGGTTGGGATGCACGAGCGCGCACGCCTGACAGGCGGCACGCTTTCCATTGAATCAAATAATGGCGGCACGTGCATTCAATTCATCGTGGGGAGGTCGTAATGATCCGCGTGATGATCACCGATGACCATCTCATTGTCCGTGAGGGCTTACGGCTGATTCTCGAAACCACCGATGATCTTGAAGTTGTCGGCGAAGCTGTGGACGGCGCGGAGTGTCTGCGGCTTGTGCCCGAACTCAAGCCTGATGTCATCCTCATGGATCTGCAAATGCCGCGCATGGACGGCATCACCGCTATTGAACATCTTCGCAAAGATCATCCGCAGATCGCCATCGTCATCCTCACCACCTACAACGAAGATGACTTGATGATTCGCGGCTTGCAATCTGGCGCGCGTGGATATTTACTCAAGGACTCCAGCCGTGAAAATTTGCTGGATGCGATCCACGCCGCCGCAAGGGGTGAAACATTGTTAAAGCCGGATATCCTTGCCCGCGTACTCGCGCCTCAGCCAAAGCCTGTCTCCGCACCCCAAACTGACTCTATGCTGACAGAGCGTGAGCTTGAAGTGTTACAGTCCGCCGCGCGGGGCGAGCGTAATAAGGAGATCGCATTTAAATTGGGAATCACCGAACGCACGGTCAAAGCGCACCTTGCAAGTATTTATCAAAAATACGGGGTGGATTCGCGCGCCGCCGCTGTCGCCGTCGCGGCGCAGAAAGGATTATTGGGGTAGAGAGCGGTGGAAATAGTTCGCTATAATTAAGCTATGTCAAATGACAATAAAACTGTATGGTCGTCTGAAGATGGAGATCTGCGTAAGAAACAAAGCGGATCCTCCCATGATAATTCCCTGCCGTCTCAGCAGCAGACTGTGTATCTGCATCGAGAATCCAACGGGCGCGGTGGAAAGGCTGTGACACTGGTGAAGAAGCTTGTTCTTTCTGAAAATGACTTGAAAACATTGGCGAAGAAATTAAAACAGGATTGCGGCACAGGCGGGACCATCAAGGATGGCGTGATCGAAATTCAGGGCGAGCACCGTGAGAAGATTGCCGAAGTGTTGAGGAAGATGGGGTATAAAGTAAAAATTGCGGGCGGGTGAATTTACCACCCTTGTTTTAAATAATCCAACTCATACACGAGGTCATATACTGAAGTGAGAAGTTGATCCTCATCGCTGCGGCACATCAACCTCTTTTCTCATCCCCGTTCCATTCAACATCGAAGGTTCTGGCTTCAAACGGGCTGATCCGGTTCTTCCATGAGATGGATAACAGGGTGAAAAATCTGCGGAATTGAAGCAGGGCGGGGCGCGGGTCTTTATAATCCAGGATCACATCATCACTGCTGAGGAATGTTTCCAACCAGGTCTTGAATTGTTTTTTCTGAAGCGCTGCCGGTAACCCGTGGATCAGCATTCCGATTGCAAGCATAAGGGGACGGTGATTGATCGGGGTGGCGCATTGCTGATGAGGATTATAGAATGCTTCTGTAAACTTTGGGTTGGATGCAAGCAGATGCGCGCCGCTTGTCGTGCGCGGATTACATTCCAGAGCGACAAGCTGTCCATCCGCTTTCTCAATGAAATCAAAACCAATCTGGCCTGTGAATTTATTTTTCTCGACAAATGTTTTTACCCATTTGAACATTGCCGGATGTTCAATATGTTGAAAAGCGACGACCGTTCCCAATCCAGCTTTAAATGTGGCGGGATAGGCGGTATGGGCGGTAATATGTCCATGATGGCAGATGCTGTAGGTGCTGTAATGCTTCCCAGAGGTGTAGCCCTGCGCCACCCAGGGAATGGCAGGGTCAAACTTCAGGGTGGATAATGCCAGTTTTAACGGAGGCAGGATCATGGTCTGCGAGGCGAAGCGGGAATAAACCGGCTTAAGAACAAGTTCCCGCCATTGTGCGTACGCGTGAAATAGATCGTCTTTTGATCTGATGAGCATCGTCTCAGGCGCGGGAAGATCATTCGCCATTGCGCTAATGACAAAACTCCATTTGCTGTGCAGTTGATTTAATTTCGTGATGGACTCGGAAAAAACGGCACAGGGTAACTCATTGCGTTCCATGGCGGCATAGAATATCTCTTCGCCTGTGGGAATGAATAGATTTATTTTATTGTCAACGATGATATTTCTCAGCGCCTGGATAAATGCCTTTGTTTGGTAGCGCGGCGATGGCACAAAGAAATTTTTTGTAATGGCGTTGCTTGGCTGGGATATATGCGCACGAAAAGATTCAGCCATAAAGACTCTATGGCCAGCTCTATGAAATGCGCGGGCGAGGTCAAGTGTGGCGGGCGCGCGCCCGCCGCTAAGCAGGATATTCATCAATAAAAGAATGGCGTGTCAGCATGAATTGATTAAGTAAGCCAGCTCATTCGTTTGGATGACGCTGGCGATATTTGTCCACAAACCAGCACAGTGAGTGCACTTTGAGGTTATTTTCTTTGGCATATTTTAACCCTGCGCGTACCAGCAGGCTTCCGATCCCGCGCCCTTCGAGTGCGGCAGGGACGACTGTGTGTGTAAAGGTGATGGTGTCTGCGCTCAAGTGATAATTTAATTCAGCCGTAAATGTATCGAGGCGTACTTCAAAACTTTTCTGTTCGGGGAGATGAATAACTGTAAGGTCGGAGTTCAGCATAAATTTATCCTTTGTCCCAATTGTACTCTCGAAAAATAATGACATTGACCCGCATTCCGTTTGAATTTACAATGTTTAAGATGTTGCTGAAATTTGCAGGATTTTTTCGACCGGATCATGACCCTCCACTTGCGCGCTGATCCCGCGTTGTCAAACTTTAACCCTAAAATTTTTCGGAGGAAAAATGCCCACACCCATTATTTCAAAACGCGCGCCAATTTACGCTGATGTTCCAGATGAAAAATGGAACGATTGGCGCTGGCAGTTAAGTCACCGTCTGAACACTGTGGAAGATATCGAAAAGGTCTTGAATCTCACTGAGAGTGAACGCAAGGCTCTGCAAACTCAAGGTCTGTTCCGCGTGGATGTGACGCCTTATTTTATTTCTTTGATCGACCCTGAAGACCCGAATGATCCCGTTCGCAAGCAGATCATCCCTGTTTCAGAGGAAATGAACGCCTTTACCTCCATGATGGAGGATTCGCTGGCGGAAGACCGCCACTCCCCCGTGCCTGGACTTGTTCACCGTTACCCTGATAGAGTTCTCATGCTGGTAACGACCCAGTGCGCGTCGTATTGTCGTTACTGCACACGCTCACGCATTGTAGGCGACCCCGGCCAAACCTTCAACCGCCAGGATTTCGAGATGCAGATCGAATATCTCAAGCGCACTCCGCAGGTGCGTGATGTGCTGCTCTCCGGTGGTGATCCGCTTGTTTTGGCTCCAAAAATTCTGGAAGAATTGCTCACCCGCTTACGCGAGATCCCGCATATTGAAATTGTCCGTATTGGGTCGCGTGTGCCGGTCTTTATGCCAATGCGCATTACGCAGGAATTATGCGACATGCTCGCGAAATTCCACCCGCTCTGGTTGAATATCCATGTCAATCATCCGAATGAAATTTCCAAGGAACTTGCCGAAGCCTGCGACCGCATGAGTCGTGCCGGTATTCCCCTGGGCAATCAGTCCGTCCTGCTTGCGGGCGTCAATGATTGCGTTCATATGCAGCGTGAACTGGTGCAGAAATTAACCCGTATCCGCGTGCGCCCGTATTATCTGTATCAATGTGATCTGGTCGAAGGATCGGGACACTTCCGCACTCCGGTTGCAAAAGGCATTGAGATTATTGAAGGCCTGCGCGGACATACCTCCGGCTATGCCGTCCCGCAGTTCATTGTGGATGCCCCTGGCGGGGGGGGTAAGATTCCTGTCATGCCCAATTACCTGTTGAGCATGTCTGATCATAAGGTGATCGTGCGTAACTACGAAGGATATGTGACAAGCTACGAAGAGCCGACCGAGTACAAGTCACACGACCCGAAGACGTGTAAATTCTGTCAAAGCAAACGACCAGAACCCGGCCAGACCGGCCTGACCGGCCTGCTTGATGGCGACCAGCTATGCATCAAACCCGGAAGGTTTTGATGAATTACATAATCGTGATGGTATCCAACACCGATTAAAGGATGAGAACAAGTGGAAACCGCTTGGGATCGGGTCCGGTGAGACCGATTAGGCAATGACTGAGGACTCTCGAAAAGGAGATAAAAATGAAAAGAAGTTTGATCGCGTTAATGATAATTGCTGCAGTTTTGGCAGGCTGTGCCCCGGGACAAAGCCCGGAACAGATTCAGTCACAGATCAATACTGCTGTGGCGCAGACCTTGGAAGCCGAAAGGCAGATCGCAGAATCTGTGGAGTTGACCGTGGCGGCGCAGATCCCGTTGGCGACCGCGACGGTTGAGGTCGTGCCAACGAACACGCCGATCACGATCCCAACATTTACACCCGTTGTGCCAACCGTCACGGCCATACCTGTGATTCCGCAGTCTGTCAGCAGCGGTGGCAGCGTGGCTGTGTCAAAACCCGACTATGCCTGTGACGTGATCAACCGCCGTCCTCATGACATGACTGAAATTCATCATGGAGACAGTTTCGATATAAAATGGACCATTGTAAATACTGGAACAAAGACCTGGGATGCAGGCTATGATGTCAAGTATTTTAGCGGTCCAAAAATGGCAACGGTCAATATCGTTGAAATTCCAAAACAAATGAAACCCGGTGATACCTACCAGATCGTCATGGACGCGAATGCCCCCGCTGAAACCGGCCCCAGGGTGATGACTTGGACCGTGCAGGGACAAGCCTGCTTTCCATATGTAGCGATCGATGTGAAGTAGGGTTTGTAGGAGAAACAAAGATGCAACGGAACCTTAGGATATTCTCTTTTTTACTGATCGTAGCGCTCGTGCTTGCTTGCACGCCTACGCTTGTTCCTGCGTCCGTACCTGCTCCGACCTTTGACCCGAACTCGATCAATACCGCCATTGTGTTGACTGCCGGAGCGGCCGCCACTCAAACCGCATTAATGATGCCGCCCTCCTTGACACCAACAGTGACAATGCTGCCTTCGAAAACGCCGCCGCCCACAGAATCGCCCACGCCGACTTTTATCTTCATCCTTTCCACCCCAACCGTGCCATCCTCCACGCCGACACTGGACACATCGGATTCCGGGGCGCAATTTGCATGCCGCGTGGATTCCAAGACTCCGCCGGACGATACTGTCTTTGCGCGCGGCGCTGATTTTGATGCTCACTGGCTGGTGACGAACATTGGAAAGAATGCGTGGGATTCAAACAATGCGGACTATCGCTATAACAGCGGGGATAAACTCCACAAGGCTCCGATCTACGATCTGAATAAGAGCGTTTCTCCCGGACGGCAGACCGATATTGTTGTAGACATGAAAGCGCCCGACAGTACGGGTACCTACACTACCACATGGAAGATCACGAGCGGAAAGAACACCTTCTGCTCAATGAAGTTGACGATCATCGTAAAATAAAAAAATCCTCCAAGTTTCTACTTGGAGGATTTTTTTATTAAGAAGCCGGGGGAATAGGCTCGTTATTCGAGACCACTACCGCTGGTTTTTTGCGGAAGGAGAAGAAACCAACTGCGATCGGGATGGCAATAAAGATCAGGGACAGACACAAAAATACTATTCCCATGGTGGTTGCGGCGGCTGGGTCACTGCTGCCCATCACATCGATGTCTGCTCCAGGAATGCTGCTTGCAAAAACAGAGGTCGCCCCGAGGAAGCACATGAACAAACCCGGGCAGCCGCATAATACAACTGAGGCAATGGTCGCAATAATTCCTTTTGTTTTGGGATCCATTTCTTTTCTCCTGTGATAAATTAGATTTAAACCGAGTATACATTCAAAAAAAACGGGATGCAAGTTTTCCCGCATCCCGTTTGTACTATGACCTTAATTTTGCTCCGACGGTATGCTCCAGCCGTTTGACGATCTTGTTTCGGATCGCCGCGGCGTCGGCATCGGTCAGCGTTTTCTCAGCCTGGTAGGTGAGACTGTACGCCAGTGACTTTTTGCCAGCCCCGATCTTTTCATCGCGATAGACATCGAACAGGCGGACGTCGGTCACGGTCTTACCGCCCGTTTGCCTGATCAATGCTTCGACGGCAGATGCGGCGACTGATTCATCAAGGATGACGGCAATATCTTCATACATCGGCGGGAATTCTGAGACCGGCTTAATGCCAAAGGATGGGCTCAGCGTGCGCAATTTTTCTAGATCGAATTCTGCCACAATCACGGGGCATCACCAAATTCATATTTTTCCTTTGCCAGCGGATGCAGTTCGCCGAATACTCCCACGACCTGTCCATTCACTTTCACCTCGGCAGATTTGCCCGGGTGCATGTTGTAAGCAGACTCACTCTCAGCATAGACAATGTCTGTGAAACGGAGGCCGGCCAAAAGGAGTTCGATGCGCCCCTTCATATCGTAGAAGTCGAAAGCAGGTGAGTCTTTCACATCCCACGCGGGCGCAATGCGGGCGCCCGTCATCACGATGCCGAGCCTGCGCGGCTCGTTGGGCAGATCGTTCTTGACCGGCTCGAAGATCGAGCCCACTTCAAACATTGCAATTGATTCTGCTTTGGCATTTTTCTCGGCAACTTCAAGCACCGAAGCGAGCAGGCTTTGACGCAAAACGCTGCGTTCAGGCGCGATCGGATTTGCGATGCGGACATATTCGTTGTGCGTCACCACACGGCCTTCACGTTCGGGCGAGGTCATGCGATAGGTCACTACTTCTTGCAAGCCGATCGCGACGAGCAGATCACGCAGGCGTTCCTCCCACTCGTGGACTGGATTTCCAACCTGCGGAGGCAAAGCGTCAGCCATGGTGGTGGTTGGAATCCTATCGAAGCCGTATGATCGTGCAACTTCTTCAAGTACGTCTGCAAGACCGACGACGCCTTCCTCAATGTCCATGCGATGGGCGGGTGCGGTGACTTTCACGCCGCTGCCTGTGATCACACAATTGAATTCAAGATGAGCGAGGAGCGCGGCAATTTCTTCATTTGTGAGTTCAATGCCAAGCAGTCTCTTTACGTCTTTTGGTGTCACCTCAACCACGGAATCCTTGGGTTTATGTGGATATGCGTCCACAGGGCCGGCGCGATGGCTCCGTTTGCCCAGGCGGCCATGTATTGCAAGCCGCGCCTCACGCCAGTTTCAGCCAGTGCAGGATGCACGCCGCGTGAAAAACGGAACGACGCTTCGGAAGGAAGATTATGCTGCTTGGCGGTGCGGCGGATGTTGATGAAATTCCACGCCGCGCCTTCGAGCAGGACATTGACAGTGCTCTTTCCACGCGAGGTGGTTTTTCCCTGCGGCATTTCGCCAGACTTGATTTCAACGCCTATCGCATCCAATACTTCTTTGGATGCATCATATACTTCAGATTCGGAACCGCCCATTACACCTGCAAGAGAGAGCGAGCCTTTTTCGTCGCACACCAGCACATTCATGGAGGTGAGTTTGCGTTTCACGCCATCGAGAGTGATGAGCTACTCGCCTTCCTGTGCGGCGCGGGTGATGATCTTGATCTTCTTTTCACCGGCGCGTTCCTTGAGGATGTCATAATCAAAGGCGTGCAGAGGCTCGCCGAGTTCGATCATGGCGTAGTTGGTCGCGTCCACAATGTTGTTGATGGAGCGCACGCCTGCAAGTTTAAGTCTGCGCTGGATCTGATATGGACTTGGCTTGATCTCCACGTTACGAATTAATCCCGCCACGAAGCGCGGATTAAGCTCGGAGTTGGTGATTTCAATGGTGACCGAATCTTCAACTGGATCGCCGGATGTCTGGAATTCAATTTTGGGCTGTTTCAGTTCGCGGCCCGTCAGCGCGGCGAGTTCACGCGCGATGCCGATCACATTGCGTTACGCGCCATGTTCGGCAGAATGGAAATGTCCAAGACTGCGTCACCGATGTAGTCCACAAGAGGCATCCCCACAGGCGCATCGTCATCGAGCAGGATAATGCCTTCATGCTCTTCGGTGATCCCCAATTCCTTTTCAGAGCAAACCATCGAATAGGAATCCACGCCGCGGATTTTTGCGCGTTTGAGCGTGGTCAGTACCAATCCGTCCGCGTGACCATCATAGATGGTTGCGCCTTCCTTTGCGTAGGCCACTTTGATCGGCTTGGGAAGTTTGCCCGCGCCTTTCAAATGGAAAATGTTTGGCGCGCCAGTCAACACAACCTGCTCCTGTTGACCATCGAACAAGTCGAGCAGAGTGAGTTTATCCGCATTGGGATGCGCTTTCACTTCACGGATCTCAGCAACGACCAGTTTTTCGCGGTCCCAGCCAATGCCGTTGGTCTTGAATTCGTGTTTCTCGCCAGCGCCATAGGTTGGCATGGGCAAGCCCGCATATAGGATCTCGTCAACTTCGAGACCGGCGAGTGTTAATTTACGAGCAATGTCTTCGACGGTCAACCCGTCAATGTCAATGAAATCTTTTAGCCATGATATTGGTAGTTTCATAATTTTGCCTTTCAGTTACCATAAAGTGCCACAAGGGTACACAAAGGTTTTCCTCTGTGGTGAAGAACTTTAGAATTGCTCCAAAACCGCACATCGTTGCCCCAGAAATAACGAATATCGTTGATCTTGTTTCGCAACATCAACTGTCGCTCGGGACCCATGCCGAAGGCGAAGCCTGTATAACGTTTGGGGTCATAGCCGCGTTCTGAAGCAAGTTCGGATGTACCATGCCGCAGCCGAGAATTTCAAGCCAGCCCGAATTCTTGCAGACCTGGCAGCCCTTTCCGCCACAGACAAAACATTCCACATCCACTTCGGCGGATGGTTCTGTGAATGGGAAGTATGAAGCGCGGAACCTCACGCGCGCATCCTGTCCGAACATGCGCCGCGCAAAATCGGTGAGTGTACTTTTCAAATCAGCGAACGTGATCCCTTCGCCAACAGCCAGCCCTTCCATTTGGTTGAACTGAATTTCAGAACGCGCTGTGATCTGCTCATAGCGATAGCACATCCCCGGCAGGGCGATGCGGATCGGAGGTGGGTTTTGTGGGTTGATTGTAGAGGTTTCACGCATTGCGCGGATCTGTCCCGGCGAGGTGTGTGTGCGCATCAAAATCGGGTTGTCTTCGCGGCCTTCCGCTTCCACGTAAAAAGAATCCTGCATTTCGCGCGCGGGGTGATGCGGCGGGAAGTTGAGCATTTGGAAATTCATCTCATCCGTTTCAACCTCGCGCGAGGTATACACCTGAAAGCCCATCTCTGCCAAGATGGCCAATACGCGCCGCAACTGTTGATTGGATGGATGCAAGCGTCCAATGTTGACTTCGCGTCCGGGCAAAGTCACGTCCAGTTTTTCCTCCTCAAGGGACTTTGCCAGCACGGCATTTTTCACCGCCTGGGCTCTTTCTTCCAAAGCGGATTCCAAGGCTGCTTTTACACGGTTCGCAGCCGCACCGACAACTGGCCCGCTCTTTCCTTTGAGAGTTTCCCAAACCTGGCAAAAACCTGCATCAACGGCGAACTGCGTCCCACGTTCGCAATACGCCACGCGTCAAGAGCGGCTTGATCCGTAATGGATGCAAGACTCTCCAGCGCGGCTTTTTCGATCTCGTTCAATCTATCCAACATGGTGCCTCCAAAAAATTAACTAGAGTCCAACGTCCCCAATCGTTGGATACTCCGAAGTCAAGGACTTCGGACTCCTTGAAATAAAAAACAAAAACCTCCCGTCCACAAATAATGGGACGAGAGGGAGAGTTCTCGCGGTACCACCCAAATTAGCCTTTCAGGCTCACTTTGCGCCGACATTCATCAGCTTCTCGAATAACGTTGAGAAAACGGTTCAGACTACTGATAACATTCACCTGAACGGCTCAAGAGGGAACTTCAACTGATTTTGGTCGAGTGCAATCTCAACGGCTACTTTGCACATCTCTGGCGGCTTCTGCCAGTCTACTTTCCTCTGTCACGGCCTTTAGTTTAATTGCCGTAATTATCTGCGGAATCTAGGGGATGTCAAGGCTTGGATATCTTTGGTCCAGGTTTCGCTTTAAAACATCAAAGTTATGGACAATCGCAGTAAATCGATCAAACTGTTTGATACCAATTTCTCAGGAGTAATGTAAACGAACCCCACAGCTAAAGCAGGGGCTTGTCCCCTGAACACGAAGGTTCGAGACCATTGGCAGGTTTACTTCTGCCCTGACTGCGATATTCACAGCCGCACATGTCCGCATTGCCAGAGAAGTTGCAAGCGGTACAAAGGAAAACAAGATTGAGACTTACGATTGGCTTTATCAACACAAACCACATTCGAAGCAGGTGCGCGAGGTGTTTCGGATCAACGAAGATCACAGGAACTCCCCCACGTTCGGCTTTGTGAACATGTACTGCCTCAGTTGGTAGAACGACCAATTGCATGACTCTGCCTCTGCTTGCGTCCTTTTACCGGAGGCTTCATGGATACCGCCCAACTCTTCAAGGGCAACCGCTCGATGAGGTCAACGTAATCTGTACGAGAATTTTGCTCACCCGAGTTGGTTGCTGAAAACGATCGAACGCCAGATATCTCTTGAGTTTCGTGTGGCGGATTTGGTCTGTTTCTTTGCCAATTGCTTCTGCGATGTCTAAAACTTTCGGCGGTTATTCATCGCCGCGTCGCTGAACCTTGCCACTGTCCGAAGCTGCGCTGATCTTAAAGCCCCTGATCCACCCTCGACACCTCCTTCCACGTCAATGGCTTGGGTGTCTCCCTCGCAGACAACCATCAGGTAAAACTGGTTTTGACCAGACATGACCGCTTTCCCATGCTAACTTTTACAATTTGCCGAAGTTTTCCCAGCAAGGACATCTTTTGTCCTCGCCATCTACTGTCCAGAGGCTCAACCTCCATCCTGTCCAGTTTGTAGGTCAGGATGGGGTCATCAGTGATGCGCCATGCGGCTCGATAAACGCTTGACCTTTCTATCCAGCTTATAAGCATCTGCAACCTTCGAGATGCAACGAACAACCACCTGTGAGGTCAAGCCAAACATTTCGACATCGTAATACGTAAGTTTGTGGATTGGAAATTGTTTGAATGCCTGACTTCCCAGGCCTGTTCGCTGATGTAATTGCAGGCGGCGTTCGTAACCTCAAGAGTTTTACGAAGGGCTTGCGCTTGTTCAGTGCAGTGCAGGAGTTTGATTGATCGATCAAATTTATGTCGTGATTATACCGCAACTTCAATCTGTTGAAACTGCTCTAGCGAAAGTACATCGCCAGCGGCTATCCTCTCCGATCGCTAAAGCGGGAGTTTCTGCCGGTGTCCCCGATGATG
>JADJNA010000052.1 GCA_016709305.1 Candidatus Villigracilis saccharophilus | reverse complement strand
AAGAGATAAGCACATTGAAACTGAAAATTGATCTCAACATGAATAATAGCTTTGAGTAAACGAACCCCACAGCTAAAGCAGGGGGCTTTGTCCCTGAACACGAAGGTTCGAGACCATTGGCAGGTTTACTTCTGCCCTGACTGCGATATTCACAGCCGCTACTATGTCCGCATTGCCAGAGAGTTGCAAGCGCTACAAAGGAAAACAGATTGAGACTTACGATTGGCTTTATCAACACAACCCATTCAGGGCAGGTGCGCGAGGTGTTTCTTGGATCAACGAAGATCACAGGAACCCCTACGCGCTCGGCTTTGTAAACGATGTACTGCCTCAGTTGGTAGAACGACCAATTCGCATGTCTCGCTCTCTGCTTGCGTCCTTTACGGGAGCCTCACGGATACCGCCCAATTCTTCAAGGGCGATCGCTCGATGAGTGTCATACGCAATCTGTACGAGAATTTTGCTGATTCTATGGTTGGTTATTTTTTGAAAACGGGATTGAACGCCAGATATCTTCTTGAGTTTTCGTCTGGCGGATTTGGTCTGTTTCTTTTGCAAATTGCTTCTGCGATGTCCAAACTTTCGGCGCTTATCTTCGATCGCCGCGCCGCTGAAATCGATTGGCTTGGGTGTCTCCACCTCGCAGACAACCATCAGGTAAAACTTGCCTTTGACCAGACACAAGTCGCTTTCCCCATGCTGGCCTTTGAGCAATTCAAGCTGGCGTTTTCCGCAGGCAAAGGACATCTTTTGTCTGCCCTCTACTGTCCAGATGCTCAACTCCATCCTGTCCAGTTTGTAGGTCAGGATGCGGTCATCAAAAGCGATCGCGCCATGCGGCTTGAAAGTACGTTTGACTTTTCTATCCAGCTTATAAGCATCTGCAACTTTCGAGATGCAACGAACAACCACCTGTGCGGTCAAGCCAAACATTTCCTTGACAGCGTAATACGTAAGTTTGTGGATTGGAAATTGTTTGAATGTCTGACTATCCCACGCCTGTTGGCTGATGTAATTGCAGGCGGCGTTTGCAACCTCAAGAGTTTTACGAAGGGCTTGCGCTTGTTCAGGCGCAGGCAGGAGTTTATTTGAGCGATCAATTTCATGGCGTGATCATACCGCAGCCTCAATCTATTGAAACTGCTCTGGCGAAAGTACATCGCCAGCGGCTATCCCTCTCCACTGCTAAAGCAGGGAGTTTCTTGCCGAGGTCTCGATGAAAAATATTTGGAGCTGTTTTTTTCCCCGTTATCAGATTCTCCACACAGAGACAACCCTCACTTCCCCCACCCTTTTCTCTCAGAGTGGGGTTGTGCTGGTGAACTCGCAGGCTTGGTTATGATATTGATAAAATAATGGCAACTATTGGTTGATTCCAGCAGCGGCACCACAAAGCATGCACCCAAATGTAAGGGGAAGTGACGGGTGCTGATGAAAAAATAGAAAAAGACCTCAGAATTCTCAAGAACTCGGAGGTCTTCTGATTACTGACCACTTCTCACTGACTACTTCCCACTTCCCCTACCCGTTCTTCTTCTGAAACTCCTGCATAAACTTGACCAATTCCTGCGCGCCTTCAACGGTCATCGCATTATAGATCGAAGCGCGCATGCCGCCGACAGAACGATGTCCCTTAAGACCGATCAGGTTATTCTTCTTGGCTTCCTTGGCAAAGGTATCTTCCAATTCCTCACTCGGCAAACGGAAAGGAATATTCATCAGGGAGCGGGACTCGGGCTTGGCGTGTCCGCGATAGAAGCCGCCGCTTTGGTCAATGGCATTGTAGATCAAACCCGCCTTGGTGCGGTTGGTCTTTTCAATGGCGGCGAGTCCGCCCTGTTTCTTTGCCCACTGGAAGACAAGCCCCACCATGTAAATCGCCCAGCTTGGGGGCGTATTGTGCAATGATCCGCTGTTCGCCAAAATCTTGTAATCGAGCATAACAGGTAAATTAGCGGGAGTGCGTTCGATCATGTCATCGCGTTCAATGACGATCGTCACACCGGATGGCCCGGCATTCTTCTGCGCGCCGGCATAGATCAAAGCGTACTTCGACACATCGATCGGGCGGCTGATGAAATCAGATGAAGCATCGCAAACCAACGGCACGCCAGCGGGCGGAATCGGCTCGTCGAAAAATTCCACCCCGTGAATGGTCTCATTGGAGGTGAAATGCAGATAGGCGGCATTAGGATCAAGGTCAAGTGTTTCGGGGATACCCTTGAATCCATCGGCTTCGGTGTTGGCGGCAGTACGGGTCGCACCGAGTTTCTGCGCTTCCTTGATGGCGGTCTTGCTCCATGTGCCTGTCACAATATAGTCGGCGGATGCGCCGGCTGCACGCAAGTTCATGGGGATCATCGTAAATTGCAAATGTGCACCGCCCTGCAGGAACATCACCTTATAGTTGGCTGGGATGGCGAGCAGTTCACGCAAATCCGCTTCAGCGGTTTGGATCACGGATTCAAATTCCTTTGAGCGGTGGCTGATTTCCATCACGGACATGCCCGTGCCTTTGAAATCCAGCATTTCCGCCTGCGCCTGCTGCAAAACTTCGAGAGGCAGGGCGCCAGGGCCGGGATTAAAATTGTACGCACGTTTGAGATCAGACATTTTTGGATTCTCCTATTAGAAAGATTTACGGTTCATTCTGACCGTTGAGTTGGTTCGGCTTCGAGTCGATTTCCCTTTCATTATATCTGGTTGTCTGACAAATTATCAAGAACAATTGACATGATTCTGCCCTGATAGATGTCGTTGACAAAGCATTTCCTCATTGTTAGAATGATTTTGTGATCAGATCTGCCTCTTCAAACAGGAATCAGCCGGTTCGCCGGATTTGATTCCTGTTATTAATTTCCACCCAAACAAGGAGAATTCCCATGAAAGTTTTGATTTGCGATAAGACCGAGAAGGAATATATCGAACAGATGCGCGCCGCAGGCTTGACCGTGGACGTGCGTGATGACATCACCCCTGAAGAACTCCCGAATGTATTGCCTGCCTATGACGGCATGGTGGTTCGTTCCCGCACCAAAGTGCGCCAGGCGCTCATTGATGTCTGCCCCAACCTGAAAGTGATCGTCCGTGGTGGCGCTGGTCTCGATACCATTGACCATGAGTATGCCAAATCGAAAGGCATCGCGGTCATGAACACACCGCTCGCTAACTCCGCTTCGGTGGCTGAACTGGCGATCGGATACATGCTGATGATGGCGCGTTCCCTCTACCGCGCAACCGCTTCTGTCAAAGCTGAAAAATGGGACAAGAAGAGTTTCGACGGCGACGAGATCGGCGGCAAGACACTCGGTCTGATCGGCGTGGGAAACATCGGCAAGGAAGTTGCCAAACGCGCAAGCGTGATGGGCATGACCGTCGTCGCGTATGATCCCTATGTAAAAGAGATCGCAGGCATCAAATTAGTCACACTGGATGAATTGCTTGCCCAGGCAGATTACATCAGCTTGCATCTGCCAAAGACCAAAGAGTCCTCCGGCATGATCGGCGCGGAACAATTCGCGAAGATGAAAAAGGGTGTGCGTATTGTCAACTGCGCGCGCGGTGGTATTATTGACGAAAATGCGTTATATGAAGCATTGACCAATGGCACAGTCGCCGGCGCGGCATTGGACGTCTTCTCTGAAGAACCACCGACCGATTGGAAATTGCTCAAGCTGGATAATGTCATCGGCTCGCCGCACATCGGAGCTGCCACCAAGGAAGCGCAAGCCCGTGTCGGCGCGGAAGTTGCCGACAAATTGATCGCATTCTCGAAGAATTAAAACCATCACACATCATAAGATTGCTTCGGGAAAACCACCCCTCGCAACGATATTTAATTTATTTGGAGGCGACATGAAAATTTTCAGCGACATTGGCATTCAAATCCCACAGATTTTTATGCCCAGAGGCGGAGTGGATCTAAAAAAGTGGGCAGTGATCGCCTGTGACCAGTTCACCTCCGAACCGGAATATTGGCAAGAGGTGGAACGTATTGTCGGAGACGCGCCCTCCTCCCTTAATTTGGTTTTTCCCGAAGTATATCTTGACAAGCCCGGCGAGGAAGAACGGATCAAAAATATCCAGGCCAATATGCGCAAGTACATGGATAAAGGCATTCTCCAAACCCAGGAAGGCTTCATTTATGTTGAACGAAAAATTGGTAGCAAAGTCCGCAAAGGCCTAATCCTTTGCCTTGACCTCGAACGCTACAATTACAACAAAGGCTCACAGAGTCTCATCCGCGCAACCGAGGGAACCATCGTGGAACGTCTGCCTCCGCGCATCAAGATCCGTCAGGGAGCTTCCATGGAACTCCCGCACATCCTTGTATTGATCGACGACCCGAAACGCACGGTCATAGAACCGATCAGCGCGATTAAAAACAAGCAAGATAAGATCTATGATTTTGATCTCATGCTCGACAGCGGTCATCTTACCGGATATAAGATCCTTCCCGAATATGAAGAACAGATCATTGAAGCCTTGCGCGGACTGATCGAGCCTAGAACCTTTGCAGCAAAATATGGGGTCAAACCTGACCTGCCTCCCTTGTTGTTTGCCATGGGCGACGGCAATCACTCCCTGGCAACCGCGAAAGCGATATGGGAAAAGATGAAACCCCAAGTCGGCATTGCCCACCCATCGCGCTATGCTTTGGTTGAAATTGAAAATGTCCACGATGATGGGTTGGAATTTGAACCTATCCACCGGGTACTATTCAACCTAAAGAAAGATATGCTTGCGGAACTTAAGAATTCATTCGGTGAGAACCTCACTTATACCGAGGTTGCGAATGGCGAAGAAATGACAAAAAAGGTAGATTCCGCTTCAGGACCAAATCAATTAATCGGTCTGGTAGGCGGCGGAAAGCAATTCGGCGTGATCGAGATCGCCCACCCAACATCCAATCTGGCGGTTGGCACCATTCAACCCTTCCTCGACGCGTTCTTGAAAGATGAAGGCGCAGAAAAAATTGATTATGTTCACGGGGAAGATGTGGTTGAACGCCTGGCATTACAGCCCGGTAACGCGGGTATCTACCTGGCTGGCATGCATAAATCTGAGTTATTCAAAACGGTAATTCTGGACGGCGCACTGCCGAGAAAAACTTTCTCAATGGGCGAAGCCCGTGAAAAACGCTTCTACATGGAAGCTAGAAAAATTTCATAAGCGATTGAAACGAAAAGTCCCGCAGATCAAAGCGGGACTTTTTTATTTAAAGATTTAAACGCGCGATTGCTTTCTTAAAATCAGCCGGATAAGGAGCTGTAAATGAAACGCGCTCATTGGAAACTGGATGTGTAAAGGTTAAAGAGTGCGCGTGCAAAGCCGGACGGGCGATAATATCTGTATCAGGCGCGCTATAGAGCGTATCACCCAATAGTGGATACCCCAACGCATACGCATGGACTCTGATCTGATGCGTACGCCCAGTCATCGGGCGCGCTTCAACCAGCGCCATTCCTTTAATATCATCCAGCAATGAAAGATCATCCGAGATGGCATTATTCCAATTAAGCACTCTGATCTTGGTCTCGGCACGGACTCCTTTTTTGTTGTCCACCATGGTCCGATGCTTATGCCCCACGTTGACACGCAGCGGAAATTTTGTGATGCGTTCCTTCCAAGGCGGAGCGCCAACAGTAATAGCGCGATAGACCTTTTCAACTTCATGCTTTTCAAATTGGATGTTCAACGCACGATGAGCTTCTGCATTGAGCGCAAAGAGCAACACGCCGCTGGTGTATTTATCAAGGCGGTGCACCACCCAGATCTTTCCATGCTCCTCCTCAAGTAATTTTACGATATAGGGCGCGTCGGGTTCCCAGCCTTCAGGCAAGACGGAAAGCCCGGCAGGTTTATTGATGATGAGTATGTGTTCGTCTTTGTAGATAATATCCATAACAAGGATTATAAACCCCAGACTTCGGAAATATTAAAGAATTCTGAAGTCTCACTTACCTTAAACCCTTGACATTAACGTTACGTAAGGGTTTATATTAATGCCATGTTCACAGTAAAGCAGCTTTCCAAAATGGCAGGCGTCACGCCACGGACTTTGCATCATTACGATGACATCGGCCTCCTCAAGCCATCCCGCGTTGGTGATAATGGCTATCGCTACTACGGGGAGGAGTCACTGTTAAAGTTACAGCAGATCCTGTTCTATCGTGAGTTGGATTTTCCACTCGATGACATAAAAAAGATCATGGGACGCCATGATTTTGATGTGTTGAATGCGTTACAAAATCACAAGGATGCGCTGCTAAAGCAGGTCGCGCGGATGAACCACCTGCTTACGACTGTAGACAATACTATTCAACATCTGAAAGGAGAAAAAAATATGGACCCAAAAGGTTTATTCGAAGGCTTTAGCGAAGAAGAGCAGGAGAAATATGCCCTGGAAGCAGAAAAAATATATGATCCCGAGACTGTGCGCGAATCAAACCGCAAGTGGAAGGGATATTCCGCGGGTAAGAAAGAAGCCATCATGGCGGAAGGCAGGCAGGTCTACGAAGATATGATTGCCGCCATGCCAAAAGGCATATCCAGTGCTGAAGTTCAAGCAATCGTCGAACGCTGGCGCAACCACATGGACTACTTCTGGACACCGGATCTCGACCAACTGCTCGGTCTCGTCAATGGATACAACGCTGATCCGCGATTTAAAGCCAACTTCGACAAGATGCACCCACAATTAGCACAGTTCATGCGAGACGCAGTAAAGGTGTATGTTGAAAAAAGAAAAAATTAGAAAAAACAGAAGCCAGCGATTAGGTCACTGGCTTCTGTTTTTTTAACCATATGAACTGCTCCCCATCCATATAATTCAGCTTTACTTGCTCTCCAAACTTACGCGAGAGTCCCAATAATTCATTTCCTCAAACGATAATACACGCTTCTTTGATAGCGCATGGGTTCGAATTGCGGGCATAACCCGGTCAGCGATTCTGTACTGCCAATGATCAAAGCACCATCTGGATCCAAAGCATTCCCAAGTTTTGAAAACAATTTCACCTTATCTGCTTCTGTAAAGTAGATCGCTACGTTGCGGCAGAAAATAATATCAAAACGACCCAGCGAAGAAAAGTCCTCCATCAAATTCAATTTCTTAAAGGAAGCGATTCCTCGAAGTTCGTCTCTGATCTTCCAGCCTTTTTCTACTGGAACAAAATTTCGTTGAAGCTTTTCGGTCGCCAATCCGCGTTCAACTTCCATTCTGGAAAAAACACCGTAGGAGGCGCGTGCCACAGCCTGATCCGATATATCAGTACCCAAAAGTTGAATATTGTAATTGAGGAGGTTTCCAAGGGTTTCCTGCAGCACAATGGCGGTTGTGTAAACCTCCTGCCCGGATGAACAAGCCGCGCTCCAGATACGCAGCGAGATCGGTCCCCTGGAGGAGTTATTTTTTCTCCGACGGTCAATCAGTTCGGGTAATAGCTTAAATTGGAGCAAGTCAAAAGGCGCACTATCGCGGAAAAACGAAGTCTCCCCGGTAGTGACCGCATCCACAATTTTTCTGGGAATGGTCTTGGTTGAATCAGATCGCGCTTTCAAATAGAATTCTGAAAAACTTCCACAGGAATTCTCCTGTAACAGGGGCGCCAAACGGTTCTCCAAAAGATAACCCTTGGTCTCATCAAGATGTACCCCGCACAGGGAATAAATATATAGTGATAGCGTGCGCGCTTCTTCAGGCAGAATTTTGATCACAAGATTGCACTCTTTACTGAACGGTTGATCTCTTCAGCGATATGATCCAACGGAGTAATTACATCCACAACACCCGCCTTCACGGCTTCTCCAGGCATGCCAAAGACCACACAGGAGGCTTCGTCCTGGGCAATGATATGGCAGTTTTTGCGTTTTAATAGACGAAGCCCCAGCACGCCGTCACTCCCCATGCCGGTCATGATAACGGCTGTGGTATTGCCATTAAATGTATTCGCAACAGAGCGGAATAAATAGTCAACAGATGGACGGCAATTATTTTCAAGGGGATCATCTGTGATGCTTAAACTAATTTCTCCTTTTGAGCCCGGTACAATTTTCATATGGCGCCCGCCCGGAGCGATATAGACCGTCGCCGGACGAATGACTTCCCTGTCTTCAGCTTCCTTGACCGCCATCTTGCATTTTTCCGACAGACTGGCAGCCATTGATTTTGTAAATAACGGCGGCATGTGCTGAACAATCAATATAGGAACAGGAAAATTGAGTGGCAGGGCTGGCAGCATTTTTGCCAGCGCATTAGGGCCGCCAGTCGAAACACCGATCAACACCAGGTCCGCTTTTTTTAAGATGGGCGGACGTTCAGTACGCGTCGGCTGCGGAGAAGACACAGTTGCGGACCTATTGGACGGAGTGCCGGTTGTAGAGGTTTGTTTTAGAATGGAGCGAATTTCCCAGCGGCGGCGATAAGCACTCACGATTGGGGCAAGGTGTTTGCTGATTGCGATCAGATTGGACTGCGGGTCTCCGCCGCTTGGTTTTGTGATGAAATCAAACGCGCCCCGCTCCAACGCCCGAATGGTTAGATCGCCGCCTTTGAGGGTTAACGCGCTGACAACCACCACGCCGCATTCAATGCCGCGACTCTTCAAGGCGTTCAGCACCTCCAAGCCGTCCATCTCAGGCATTTCGATATCCAGTGTAATCAGGTCAGGTGAAAGAGTCGCTATCCTTTCGAGAGCGATCTTTCCATTTGGAGCAGTACCCACCACTTCCACGTCAGGAAGAAGCGCGAGAGCGTCCGTGATTACCCGTCGGAACAGGGAAGTATCATCTACGACCAGAACTCGCAGGTTCATCTTCCTCCACGCTCAACAGTGAATTGACATCCAGGATGGCGATCGGGCGAATTTCGCTTTGGCAAATTCCTTTGAGAAATTTTTGCTGGGTAAGACTCATGTTTGCAGGCAACGGAGCCAGGTTATCCATATCAGCGGGAATCACATCTGAGGCTTCGTCGACCAGCAAACCGATATTTTCACCATGGGACGAAACGATAAAAATATCCCGGGCTGACCGGGTATCCAATTGGTCAATCTCGAGCCTGCGCTGCAGGTCCACCACAGTGACAATCTGACCGCGCAGGTTAATGATGCCGGCAATATAATCACTGGCATGATGCACCGGTGTGAGGTTGTGCAATTGAACGACTTCCTGAACATTCATCGCGTTGACACCCATGAGCGTACCTCCGATATAAAAAGTGGATACGAGGGTGGGTTCTTCTTGAAGCGGCATTTCAGCCTCCTACGCTGGCATAATAAATCATCATGATCAACTCAAGGTCAGACCTTGAAGGCCTGAACCATATTGCGCAGTTGTTCAGCCAGTTTTGACAATTCACTGGCGCTTTCCTGTACCTGATGGCTTCCGCGGGCAATATCATTTCCAGCTACATTAACCGCTGCAATATCCTGTGCTACAGATTGGGCCACGGTTGAAGTTTGGGATACACGATCATTGGCCTCATCCACCCCCTGGTCGCCTGAGAGATATTCCCGGCGATATCCTTGGTTACAACAGACTGTTCCTCAATGGCTGTGGCAATGGTGGTGACAATATCGCTTATATCATGAATGACCTTCATAACTTTTTCAATATCATCAACAGTGTTCGCGGTTGAATTTTGAATTCCGGAAATCTTGACCTTAATGTCCTCGGTGGCCGCAGCGGTCTGTTTTGCAAGTTCCTTGATCTCCGTCGCGACCACTGCAAAACCTTTGCCCGCAGCACCGGCACGGGCAGCTTCGATGGTTGCATTCAACGCAAGCAGATTGGTCTGGTTCGAAATGGATGTTATCGTCTCGGTCACCTTGCCAATATCCTGCGCAGATTGACCAAGCGAGCGCACTGCAGCTGAAATTTGGTCAGCCTGAGATACAGCCTCACCTGTAATGCGGCGAGCCTTTTCTGAATTTCCCGCGATCTCACCAATCGTGGCGGTCATTTCTTCCGTGGCAGTGGCAACGCTGCGCAAATTCGTAACAGCCTGCTCGATTCCAGCGGCCACAGAAAATGTATTTGCGCTCATTTCTTCAGCAGCGGAGGCGACGCCATTCGACCTGGCCGATGCTTCGGAAGCAGAGGAGGTCATTTGCGAAGAAACAGCGGACAGCTCCGTGGAAGCAGAAGCGATCGTGCCAACTCCGTCACGAACCTGACCGATGGAATTCTTCAAGCTGCCAAGCAGAACTGAAATTGACTTTCCAATATCTCCCATTTCATCTGCTCTATCAATGAGGTCCCGCGCGGGAAGAACGGAAAAATCACCCATGGACATATCCTTTAGATAAGATAAGGATATCTGAATGGGTTTGGTAATGCTGGCTGTGATCGTTGCCACCATGAAAATCGCTACGAATAGTGCTGCTACAGCGAAAACGATCAAGACCACACCCATTCTATCCGTAAGGTCCTGGGCAGATTTTTCTACAACAACCATTTCACCATCCACAGAATTGATCAGGTCATCAAGCGCCTGTTCCATGACAGGCAGCCGTTCCAGACCTTCACGCAGATAGAGCTGTCTGGCTTCTTCAGCCTGTCCTGAATTAAGCAGGTCAAGCACTCTATTATTGATCTCAAGATTGACTGCCAATACATCCTCGAGCGCCTTTATGAGGACTTTCTCTTCCTCTGTATCTGAATTAGCTTTAAACCAATCCAAAGCTTCGAGATAGGCAGCACGGTGTTCAGCGAGGTCTGCCAGCATAGCGGCCTGTCCGGAAGGAGTAGTTTCAAGAAGCGCCAGAGACAAGTGCAAGTACACGCCATCCAAATTCTCGTCAACGGTATGAACATGGTCAATTTGCTCGATCTGAAAAAGGACATCGTCCAATCCAGCATTGATTGAATTAATACTCCAAACTCCGATCGCGGTTGCCGCGATCATCATTAAAATCACAACTCCAAAGCCAACCACAAGCCTTCTACCGATCTTCATGTTATTTAGGATTTTCATTTTCTATCTCCTTTGAGACCAATTCTGTGGCAACAAATTTCAATGATCGTTGCTGGAAATTACCAGGCTATTAAACGATCTTTTTTAATTGTTCAAAACTATTGACGATATTCAATGAGAGTGATTTCAATTGATCGAGACTGCCTTGCGCCCGGCCTGCTCCGTGACTCTTGAACACCTCGACATACTCCCTCAACAACTCATGAAATTTCCTGTGCGGGGTCTCGATCTCTATGAATTCACGGTGATGGGCAAATCTTCCCCTGCCAACCCCGTAATACCAGCGCCCGAGTGAGCAGCTCGTATGAGCGGGGATGTCTTTGACATTAATAGCCATTCCGCCCTGCTGCATATCCTCCGCCTTCTTGACCCAGTTTAAGTGGGCTTGTTTGAAAGTATCGATTTCAGCGATCAAGTCATCCTTGCCAGTTTCATAAAGCCTAAACTGCTTGCAGATCTCCTGAAGCGACTGGGACATATTCACTAGTGTAGTGACCGAAGCGGCAAGTTCATTTGCCGATCTTGGGCCGGTTGTTACTTCGGCCACGCCGCTTAGTTCAGCGATCTCTTGCGCAATACTGCTGGTTACAGTCGCGGTCTCAGCTACTCTTGTACTGGCATCCCGAACCCCATTGGAAGCTTGAGCAATATTTCCAGCGATATCCTGTGTGACCGTTGTCTGTTCGCGGATCGCCGCGGCAATACTCATGACGATCTCATTGACATCACGTATGACCTGCACGATCTTATCAATATCGGCAACCGCCCCGGCAGTTGACCCTTGAATGGTATTGATCTTTTCCTTGATCACGTTGGTCGCTTCTGAAGTTTGCTTGGCAAGTTCCTTGATCTCACTGGCGACAACCGCGAATCCCTTGCCGGCTGCGCCCGCCCGGGCGGCTTCGATCGTGGCATTGAGCGCCAGCAAATTTGTCTGGGAAGAGATGCGGGTTATCGTTTCCGTTACCTTCCCAATTTCCTGGGCGAACTGACCAAGGTCTCGCATGACCATGGAAAACTGATCCACTTGCTCGGCAGCCCGTTCTGTGGTCGCATGCGCTTTTTCAGAATTTTTGCAATTTCACCCGCTGTGGCGGTCATTTCTTCCACTGCCACAGCAACAGCGTGTAAATTGGTGTTTGCCTGCTCCACACCTGCCGCTACAGAGGTTGTATTGGCGCTCAATTCTTCGGCTGCGGCGGCGACAATGTTTGTCTTTGAGCCAAGCTGCCCGGAAATAGTACTCAAGGAAGCGCCATTCTGCGCCACCTGTCCGATGGAATCGCGCAGGTTGACGATCATTTTGGAGAAAAATCTGCCCATCACATCTCTATCAGAGATGGGCGTCACATCCTCCCGCAGATCATTTTGCGCCATATTCTCAAATACCCTGGCCATATTTTGCAGGGATGCGATCATGGCTCGGAAAGATTCTGCCATTTGCCCCACCTCATCCTGTGAGTGATATTCAAGATTGTGGCTGACATCGCCCTGAGAAATACTCGTGGCAACTTCCTTCACATCCGCCATTGCCTTGATGACCGAGAAGTAAAAGCCAGCGAACAACCACAACGCCAGCAGAACAGGAACACCGGCCAAAATAAACGCCAGGATTCTTTCATTGTTTAGCTTTTGTAATTGAGCAGTCAGCAGATCATCGGTTGCTTTATCCAACTCGACAGCCACCAATAATTCAGCATCAATGGCTTTTGTAGCCGCTTCAAAAAATTCCTTTGATGTGATGGTGATAGTTCCGGCATTTATGACCTGATCGGCAACCATAGTCTGAAAGGTTTTCTCCTGAGTCAACGCGTCCTTAGTAAATTCTTCCAGGCGGCTGCGAAGTTCAGGATTGAAATCAAAGGCTTGTTGAACATCCTGCTCCGCCTGAGCGGAACTCGAATCGGCAAGACGGGCTAAAACTTGGAGGTTGACTCTTTCGGTATCGCTGATATTTCCATCCACAAGACCGCCTGATCCGATCGCCCGAATTTGACCTAGTAGTTCGGCTACTTGTGGATAGGATTTCACTGTCGAGGTCATAATAAAATAGATATCTGTATTCGGATCCAGGGATAAATTGGACTTGTCGGCTATGTAAATGCGGAACCCAAGGATCTTGGCGATCAGCGCAGTGTGACGATCAAAACTTTCAGAGACAGACAGACTGCCCACCTCATTTTGAAGGGTTTGCCATTCGCTTTTTAGCGCTTGCCGGCGTTCAGTCGTTTGAAATTCAGATCCGTAAAGTTGATCCACCGCATCAATCGCTGCAACATCTTCTTTAATGGAGGCCTGCTTCTGCACCATAATATCTTTGAAAGACCCATCCCCGGATAAATAGGTATTAGAAGCGCCGCGATGCTGCTGAACATGCTGAAGCAAACTCAGCGTTGGACCCAGGTACTCAACACCCTTCCGCTCCTGACGGGTAAAGTCAATATCTTTCCCAAACTGCAATGCCAGTTGAAAGGTAAGGATTACAATTGGAATCAGGAAAACTGCTGTGAGCAACAGCATCTTTCCTGAATAGGCAAGCCTGTTCATGATCGTTATAGCGGATTGAAATATCTTTTTCTGCATAATTGTTTACCTTAATTCCTGATTTTTTATTATTTATTATTCTTGCTGATTTCATCCAATCTAAACTGACTGCAGACCTCTTGAAGCGATCGAGCCATATTCTTCAATGTCGTAACGGATATTGCTATCTCATTCAACGAACCTGCATCCACTTCAGCAGTACCGCTTAATTCAGCAATCTCTTTGGCTATACTTCTGGTTACTATGGACGTTTCCGACACGCGGGTATTCACATCGCGGACCTCGAAGGATGCCTGCCCGATATTACTGGCGATATCCTGTGTGACCGTTGTCTGTTCACGGATCGCGGCAGCAATGCCCATGACGATCTCATTGACATCCCGGATGATCTGCACAATCCTTTCGATATCCGCAACCGCTCCGGCTGTTGAGCCTTGAATAGTATTGATTTTTTCCTTGATAATATTCGTGGCTTCTGCAGTTTGTTTGGCTAATTCCTTGATCTCACTGGCGACAACCGCGAACCCCTTACCGGCCACACCCGCCCGGGCTGCCTCGATCGTTGCATTAAGTGCCAGCAGATTGGTCTGGGATGAGATACTCGTGATCGTCTCTGTCACCTTTCCAATTTCCTGCGCAGACTGACCCAGCCTGTTCATCACCACTGAAAATTGATCCACCTGAACAGCAGCCTGCTCTGTGGTGGTATGTGCTTTTTCTGAATTTTTAGCAATTTCGCCGGTAGTGGCTGTCATTTCTTCGACAGCTACAGCCACAGCATGCAAACTGTTATTGGCTTTTTCCATCCCATCCGCAACAGAGGCTGTGTTCGCGCTCAGTTCTTCCGCGGCAGCGGCAACAATATTCGTCTTTGACGAAAGCTGCTCGGAAAACGAAGTAATGGAATTGGAGCTGTCTGAGACCGTGCTTAGGACTCCGCGCAGCGTATCTTTTAGCGGCTGATAGTATTCAGACAGATCGTGAGATGCAACGGTCACAGGGATGGACGCCAGATCCATGCTGACCGATTGCAAGTAATCATAGAAGAAAGCATCAGCCACCGCCTGCATATCGTAGTTGAATACGGCAAAAATTGCCCGTTCAGCCTTGGTACGGAAACCTGGTCGGAAGAAGAAATATCTAACAAGATACTTGTGCGTCAGATCTTTGTAGAGGCTGTAACTCCCCAGGTACCATTTGAGTGGAAGATTGATCTTGTTGTGCACCTTTCCCACGCGCAGGCGTTTTTCAAAGTAATCCACTCCATATTCCCCAGAGGCGGCCTCCTGAAAGATCTGCAGAAAATACCCTGCTTGCGCCTTTTCCAGCCGCTGGCGTAATTGAGGCATCGGAATGTTCTTTTCCTTGGCATAGGATTCAAAGAACTCCAAAGAGGGCGCAAATGCAAACTGATGATCGTAGAATTCCTTGGCGATCACATCCGCCACACGCGCCGCCCAACCGGCAAGCTTCCGTAAAACTTGGACATCTTCCGGACCGAAGCTCATGAATTCTTTCCTGAGATTTAAGTTCGTGTCATTGATACGGTATTCTTTGGCAAGCTGCTGCATGGGTATTTCTCCTTATATCTTTGTGTCAGCACGGCGAAATTAATCCCGGCTAGCATTTGTATGAAGTAAATTTCTAATGCCTTCCAAAAGCAGATCGTGATCAAGTTTGACTTGATACTCATTGACCCCAGCTTCCATTCCACGTGCGATATTTTCCTCGCTGGCGAGTGAGGTCAGGGCAATGATAGGCAGTTTATTAAAGCGTGGGTCGGCGCGGATCGCGCGTGCCAATCCCAGCCCGTCCATGCGTGGCATTTCCACATCCGTAAGAACCAGATTTACCTTGTCGGCATTGGCTTCAAGAAATTCATACGCTTCCTGACCGTCCACTGCAGTGATGACAACAAATCCATCTGCCTCAAGATAACGCCTCACCCGTCCGCGGAAGAAATCAGAATCCTCCGCCAACAGAATGACGCTACCGCCGCCTGTCGTCGTAGTACGCTGTTCTTCGATCTTTTCAGTTTCCTGAACCCATTCCGGATGAATGGTCTTAACAATTTCAAGAATATCCAGAATAAGAGTGGTCTGATTTTCAATGATCGCCGACCCGAAAATCCCTTGCTGACGCAGTGTCTTCTGATCTATTGTCGCAGTCGTCTCCATTACATCAACGGGCATGGCGGCAAGCAGCCCTACTTCATGACCCATAACATTAAAGATCACCACAACCTTCTCTTGTTCCAGTTGCAGCTCGGCGACCTGCGCGGTATCTTTAAGGGTTACCAAAGGCAGTGAGGCGTTGCGGTATTGCATCGTTCTTCTTCCGCCGGCCCATTCAATTTGTTTGTTCTCAACCTGAAGTACACGCACGACCAGTTCCATGGGTATCGCGCAATGCTCATCAGGCGCGTTCAGGAAAGCAAGCAAGGAATGTCTATCCTTAGACTCCTCGCGAATGGTCTCCGCATTCAAATCCATGGCGCGGCGGCTGCCTGCCATGGAAACAAGACCCGTTTTTACAGCAATTCCTGAAGCATCCAGGATCAGCGCCACGTTTCCATCTCCCAAAATTGTGGCTCCTGCATATTCACGCAATCCCTTAAAATGGCGTCCAAGCGGTTTAACCACAATTTCAACGGTATCGTGAAGCTCATCGACAACCAGACCATATTGCATGGCCCCGGTTGTGATGACCACAATATTAAGACTGCTGGACGCATGGAATCGACGGTCTGTGCCTGTTCGCTTATATAAGTTACTTGCGAGTACAGTTCTTTCCAGGATTGGCTCGGAACTATCAATTGCGTAACGCGGAGAGCGGCGATCTGCCAATCTGGAGCGCTGGTCAGGTGTAAGAACGCCCACTTCCGGATCTTCGAGTCTTTTTTCGATGCCCAACACATCACTCAAACGCACCAGGGGAATCAGCGCGCCTCTCAACATTAACACTTCTGAATTTCCAACTACCTCGATCCGTTTCTGGATCTGTTCAGCAGATATATGGATCAGCTCACTGACATGCACCTGCGGTATGGCAAAACGTTCTTCATTCACAGAAAGTAATAAGGAAGGAATGATCGCCAAGGTCAAAGGCAAACGGATAATAATATTGGTACCCTTACCTGGGACAGAATCGATCTCCACCTTGCCGCCCAGCTTATCCAAATTGGTTTTGACCACATCCATCCCCACTCCGCGGCCAGATACATCACTTATCTTGTCAGCTGTCGACAAGCCCGGTAGAAATATAAGTGCGGTCATTTCCTTGGCAGACATGCCCTTCAACTGATCCTGTGAAATCAATCCCTTGGCCAGCGCTGAAGCAGCTATTTTTGCAGGATCAATCCCCTTGCCATCATCATGGATCTCGACCACAACCTGCCCGGCTTCGTGATAGGCTCTCAAATTGATCGTGCCAAATGCCGGCTTGCCCGCACGTATGCGAACTTCAGCGTTCTCGATTCCATGATCAACAGCATTGCGAACCATGTGAGTCATCGGCTCGCTTAATCCTTCGATGATGGTTTTATCCATCTCCACTTCGCGGCCCGAAATATCAAGCCGGATTTCCTTGCCAAGATCTTTTGAAAGATCACGGACCACACGCGGAAATTTATTAAAAATATTACTGACCGGCTGCATCCGCGTCAGCATTATATTTTCCTGAAGCTCAGAGGTCACCAGGTTAATACGCTGGGCGCCAATTTGCATGGTGTGCTGATCGCCGCTTGCCATGGCATCCAGTAATTGATTACGGCTGAGGACAAGCTCACCGGCTAAATTCATTAAAGATTCGAGAACGCTCACTTCCACCCGTAAAGTAGATTCCATCCCAGCGGAAGAGACTCCAGTATCAGAGACTGCATTTGACACTACCGGCTGGGGTACGGACTGCGCTGAATTCACGGCAGATTCAGGAAGGCCTGGTTCTGAATGAATAATTTCGGGCGGTCTTTCAAAGCTGACAACCGGCGCGGCAACTGGAAGCGGGTCAACCTGTGGAGAGTAGATCACATGCACCTGATTGGCCGGCAGATCAAAGATCACATCGGCCATCTGCGGCGGAAGTTCAGTGGAAAACAACACCACGAACGGCAGGCGATCGGACGGTTCGTCATCAAGAGTACCCGCCACTTCCAATTCAAATACAGCTTCAAGGATCAAGCCTGAATTGCTCAATAGATACAAAACATCCGATGAGCGCTTGCCCTTCCTTTGAATATCATCAATCAAGTCATATTCCAGCAGGTACAAATAATGACGACCATCTTTTGCACGATTGAAATCAAATTCCGGGATATTAATGACTGTCTTCACCCCGGGCGCGGTCACCTTCACAGTTCGTATAAGCGATTCTTTTTCAGCAGGCGCAAGGTTAGCCGACACCATTCCCGCCAATGCGACCAAAATCTCGGTAGTATCAGCCTGTTCGCTGGTTTGATAATTATTAAGCAGGTCGCGCAGGCGATCAAAAGCCATTAACAAAACATTGATCACATCCGGTGCAGGCGCCATCTCTCCTGAGCGAATCATGTCCAATGCATTTTCTGTGCGATGAGCCAGTTCCTGTATTTTATGTAAATTAAAGAATCCCGCACCACCCTTAATCGAATGGGCTGCGCGAAATACCTTATTGACCAGGTTATCATCAACATTGTTTCCCGCAGATTCGATCTGCAACAGATCGTTCTCAATATCTGCAAGGTGCTCCCGCGACTCAGCGAGGTATTCCTTTATGAAAGAATCATCCAAATCAAGCATAAGTGTCACATCCTTACCGGTGCTACCCTAATCGAGGGTCACCGGACACGCTAAAGTGTTTATCCAGTCTGAATGCTTTTAATAGTTCGAACAAATCCTGAGATACATTTTTGATGGCAAGTTTGCCATTCAGGCGCACGAGAGAGTTATGGGTGGCAACCAGCAAACCAATGCCGGTCGAATCGATCACACGTGTATTGGTCATATCAATGACCAGGTCTCGGACTCCCTCCGCGATCAAATTCTTTAGATCGACGCGGATCAAAGGTGCGCTGGACGCCGTTATATCCCCTTCGGGCTTATAGAATCGGATGATTGGGTCTTGTTGTTCTGGCTGCATCTTTACCTTCCTGTAATATGTATATGTTCCTGAAATAATTCAAACTATGATCAGTCCTTGATTGAACGGGTTAGGATTACCTGATTACCGATCTCGTTGAACTCAACCTGGTCTGCATAAAGCTGGTAAAGTTTCAACCCGCGCCCATTCTCTTTATTATCGGCTACCATATCCTTTTGAAGAGTGCCCCGCCAATTAAAACCAGGGCCTTCATCCCTGATCTTCAACTGCAAAATATTCTCGTCGCAAAGTAGTTCAGCATATATTTTTTTGGCAGGATCCATCTGGCTGCCATGAATAATCGCATTATTTAATGCCTCCCGCGCAAGAAGCTCGAGTGAAAAAACATGTCTGGACAAGTTCAACTCCGTCATCCAGGCAGAAATGTCCGTGCAAATATGGTCTGCATTTTCCAGGCTGGCATACATGGCCCACGTTTTTATTTGACCTTGGGACATATCTATACTTCCACTCCCAAAAGCAAAAGGTCGTCACCAGGATCTTCATTGGATGTACAAATATCCTGAACAGCCTCTTCCACCATTTCAGCCAAAGGCAGCTTATGCCGGGAAACGAGCGCTTCTACCAGATACCTCATCCCTTCCTTACGTGAAACGACGTTCGCATGATAATTTTCGATCAAACCGTCGCTAAAGAAAAACAAGCGATCTCCTTTAGCCACTTTAACTTCCACACTTTCAAAGTAAGGCGCCTCGAATGCACCAAGCAGGTCGCCCTTGGCAGAAATTAAATTAGCGTTCCCATTTACGTCCAGATGCAATAAAGGCGGATGCCCCGCGTCAACCACGGTAAGCCGTTCAGAACGACGATTCAATCTCACACAACAAGCGCTTATCAACACACCTTCATTCAAGACCGGCAGGAGAACACTATTGAGCAATGTCATAATTTCCGAAGGTGTATAAAGGGAATTAAAGTTTTGGCGCAATAACACTTTCAGGGCAGATGTAACAAAGGCAGCCCCTAGATCATGTCCGCAAATGTCTGCACTAAAGAATCCATCAATGCCGTCTCCCAATGGAACGACATCATAAAAATCCCCACCGGCCGCATGCAACGGCCGGTAATACACTGCAAAATGCGCGTCCGGTATTTCTTCAGGTTGGACCAAAATCGCCTGTTGCGCGCTCGTTAATTGAGATAGTTGGTACTTTTGCTGTTCGATCAAGGCCTTGAAAGCCTGGCGAATACGTAAATGAATTCGCAGCCGCGCAAGTACTTCCTCGGTTTCGAAAGGTTTGGTAATGTAATCCACGCCGCCACCATTCAACCCCGAAATACGGCTGCTCTTATCATTCGCACTTGACAGGAAAATAACCGGGATCGAACTAGTTAGCGCGTCCATCTTTATCTTTGCGCAGGTTTCAAAACCATTTTCGCCAGGCATTAATACATCCAATAGAATGATATCCGGCTGGAACTCTCTTGCCCGCTGAATCCCTTCCGAACCATCAGAGGCGGCAATCGTATGATAGCCTTCCTTTTTAAGGATAGATGACAACATCAGCCGGTCAATCGGCGAGTCATCAATTACCAGGACTTGATATGTTCCTCTATCCATTTTTTAGCTGATCAGGCCAAACGAGCGGATCAGTTCCAGGAGTTTGCTTCGATCGATCGGCTTGACAAGATACCCATCGCAAAATTCATTGACGGCTTTGATCTTATTATCAATATCACTCAATGCCGTGGTCATGATGATCTTGACACCATCTCCAAGCATAATTCCCCTACTTTCTTCAATGGTTCTGATTTCTTTTAGTGCGGTCTGCCCATCCATTTCCGGCATCATAATATCGAGACAAACCAATTGATAGGGTTCGCTGGAGTTGATTGCAATCGAAAAGGCGGTAATGGCTTCCTTTCCATTGATCGCCACATGGCTCTCTCCATGAGGCAGCAGAAAGTTTTGCATCAGTAATCTACTGGCGAAGTCATCTTCCACGATTAAACTTTTCATTGTATTTCTCCTTTATTTATAGTCGATCAAAAGTCCTGTCTTTTTGATCGCTTCTTCAAACAATACGAATTCTGATACGATGGCGGGCAACAAGGCAGTCACCCCATCCAGATTCCCTTTTTCGGCCATCACCTCGACTCCATGAGCTGCATGCCTCAAGGATTCCGCTGCAAGATTGGCAGAGGCTCCACGAATACTGTGTGCTTTTATCCTTGCGCCAGCCAAATTGTTATCAGCAATTTCAAATTTCAATCCATCTATTTGCTTCGGTATATCTTCAAGAAAAGCAGTGACTATCATCTTTTCAAGATCCTTGTCATCCATTAACCGTCTTAAAAGTTCAGATTCGTTAAAAATTTTATTATTGCCATCCAACTCATCGCTCTTACCTTGTTTACTTGGTACCTGTAATTCGGCTGGCGTGTTTTCGTTTTGTTGGCCGATGGCCTCAAATTGTGGTTTATTTTTCTCAAAAGAGGATTTAAACCAATACTCGAGTTTCTCAGCCAGTTCCACAGGTTTTACTGGTTTGGTCAAATAGTCATCCATGCTGGCAGCCAGACAACGCTCGCGGTCTCCTTTCATGGCATGCGCAGTCATCGCAATAATCGGGATTTTTGGGTTGAGTACCGATGAACCAGCAGCCCGAATCTCCGCAGTTGCGGTAAGGCCATCCATTTCAGGCATCTGACAATCCATCAATACCAGGTCATATGGAACGTTTTTTAACGCTCGCAAGGCTTCAATGCCATTTGCAGCAACATCAATGGGGTATCCCAGTTTTTTTATTATAGAGAGTGCAACTTTCTGGTTGATCAGATTATCCTCAACAAGCAGAATGTGAAAGTGGCTTTTCTCAGCTGCTTGAAGCTGTGAAAATCCATTTTGTTCAACCAAGGTTGGCATTTCAGCGGTCAGTCTTTGCTGTGTTTTTCCAATCCTCTTCTCTATTTCATTTGTAGGATTTTGTTGATCCAATTTTTCTAATACAACCGTGAACCAAAAGGTAGATCCTTCTCCATCCACGCTATCAACACCGATCTGACCGCCCATCAATTCAACCAATTGTTTTGATATAGCCAACCCCAATCCGGTCCCACCATATTTGCGCGTTGTAGAGTTGTCCACCTGGGTAAAGGGAGTAAATAAACTTCTGATCCTTTCCGAATTAATCAATGCCATTATCTTTGATCGAAAAGTGCAGCGTAACGGTATTCTCAGTCTGCCCGGCCTGACAGACATGAATTGATATGATCCCCCGGGTTGTGAATTTGACCGCATTCCCAGTGAGGTTAATTAATATCTGACGCAGCCGTCCCGGATCACCCCGTAGGCGCATCGCTGTTTCAGAGTCGATCACTAGATCGAGATTCAATCCTTTTGCCCGCGCCTGCGTCGAAAGGATGGCGATCGTATCTTCCACAATTTCCTTGAGATCGAAATCAAGTTTTTCCAATTCAAGTTTGCGTGATTCAATTTTTGAAAAATCAAGAATATCGTTAATGATCCCCAACAAAGACTCTGCACTTGAGCGAACTAAACTTGCATATTGCAACTGTTCTGAGGACAGGTTCGTCTCCAGCAATAATCCCATCATCCCCAGAACGCCATTCATGGGCGTACGGATCTCGTGACTCATATTGGCAAGAAAATTACTTTTCGCGATATTTGCCGTTTCCGCCTGTTCCGCCAATGCATTGGCGCGAATGATCAAGCCTTCCAGCCGGCGATTGGTTTGCAGGAGTTCAGCTTCGGCCCGCTTTTGCTCTGTGATATTTATGATCGAGACAATGACTTTGGACAGGTCACTTTCATATCCAGATATGACCGCCCAATTCAGATTGACAGTGATCAATCGGTCATCGAGAGTACGGGCGATCATTTCGATTTCAAAACGCAGCGCGCCTGAAGCAATCTGAACTAATTCGTAACGGAAAAACTCATTTCCTGCTTCCGGCAGACTGGATGCCAGACTCTTTACAAGGGCTTCCTTGCTATCAGCTCCGTATAGTGACAACGTGGCCTTATTGACATCCAACACTTGAACCAGCCCAACACACTCAGCCACAATTTCGGGGTGTTCGCCAAGATACGCATTGAAATCGGCGACTCCTTCAGCACGGAGGTCGTCCAACCGTCGCTTGACCACCGAGAAATCCTCCTCCCATAGGGATATGGGGGAATCATCGAACAAACTTCGGAAACGGGTTTCACTCTCGCGCAATTCTTTCTCTGCGAGTTTGTGTTCGGTCAGGTCTGTAATGACCATGATTGAGCCATTGAATGACCCATCTATTTCAGATTTCAACGGAACGCCGCTGATCAAAATCTGAGCGATACTACCATCAGCGCGTACCAAACGGGATTCGAATGTTGACAATCTGCCGGACTGAAGTTGTTTTCTGTGTTCGGTCAAAATCGCGTGGTCTTCAGGCAGGCTAATATCAAGCGGGGATTTTCCAAGCAGTTCAGACGGTTCATAACCAGACAAGCGCGCATAGGCCGGATTAACAAATTCAAACCTTCCATCCGCATCTGTGACAGTAAGCCCCTGGCCCATGATATTAAGAATCTGCGTGGCATAATCCCGTTCAGCCTTTAATTCACTAGCTATTTTTTTTCTTTCAGAACTCGCGACTTGCGAACGAAAACGGGAGAAAACAAGACCAAGATATAAAAGGGATAAGAAGAGTGTGATCAGAATTGGTTCGCGTTGCGCAGTTGAAATTTTTTCACGCCAAATGGCCGCCGGAATATCAATGCCGAATACTCGCAAAACATCGCCATGAATGGGTCCTTTTATCGGCACAAGCGCAGATATCCAGATACCCGACCGGTCTTGAGAGGGGCCTTCTGTGATCGGAATTCCATCCATAAATATTTGATGCATTTGCGGACTCGCGTCAGTGTAAACCTGCCCCGGCGGCAAATAATTACTGTCAGCATCTGAAGTAGAATCGGCGAAAATAACAATTTGATCTTCGAATTTCCCCAACAGATAAAAGTAATCCGCCTCCAGATCAATATTTCCAAAATCCATCAGGTGTCTTTTGATATCCTGATAGCTGGGATTACGCAGGTCTTCGAGCGTCCCGCTTAGTTGTTTTATCTCCTCTTCCGCAATACCCGCCGCCGCAATTTCAGCGATTTCGATGTATTTATTTCTTTCAATGAGATCGGTCTGTCTGCCGATCGAGCTTGTGGAATACCACCCTAACAACAAAATTACTGCCAACCCCGCCAACGCAAGCTGGATGTGAGAAATGACTATTTTTCGCTCAGTTAGCTTCTTTAAGCCACGCCCCGAATCCTGGTTGAACTGCATCAAAAGTATATTCCTCTGTCAAGGGTTCAGAAGGGATAAATGTAAAAACGATCAAACTACTTACAGAATGATCCATTTGACACCCTACGGACAGAACTCAAGCACGAATCTCTCTGAAATTGGATCTATTCGTGTGATTTCCTTGACAATTTATTCAATTTTGCGTAAGCCTTAAATTACTGATTTGAAACGGGTCTAATTTACAGGATGGTATCAGAACAATAGAGCGAACTGGATAAATACAGAGTTAATAAAAAATAAATATTATGTGAATTATTTAAGCGAAAAAAGCCAATGATGACATCCACTGGCTTTTTTCGCTTCTATGGGAACCCTGCCAAGCTAAGGCTTCTTCGAAATCAGACGCGTATTAACTGCTTGCTCCGCTATAGCGTTTGAGTCCCATTTTCCATATGTTGGTTGCGGTCCAAAAACCAACAACACTGATCGCAATAAATAAGAGGATCTGCCCCGAAGCCAAATCTCCCCGTAATGCCTGAAGAGGAATGGTCGTTGCCACAGCAATGGGAATGATAAATGTCACGATAATTCGCAGCCAGGCGGATAAACTGTGGCCGGATAACGCCCTGAATCGAGCAGAGCTTGCAAGATGGTAACGTTATTATCAAATTTTGTGAACCAGAATGTCATCGCGATCAATATGATCCACAGGCTGTAAATGATGATCATGCCTGTAACGGTCAAAAGGATAAAGGCCAACAGGCTGAATGGAGTGATGATATCTCCAGCCATGTTGATGCCGACCACGATCAAGATAACCGCCAACACGAGATCCCAAATCCGCCAAACAGTGATGCGAGAAAAGGTCACGAGGAACATACTATTAACAGGCTGCAGGATGGTGTAATCCATTGAGCCGTCACGGATACTCTGGTTAAATTTTTCAGTATTAGGCCATATCAGCGCGATCATCAAAGTGTTGACGAGACGGAAGACACCCAAAAGTGCGATCAACTCCCCCAGCCCCCAGCCGCCGAGCTTTGAGGTATTGCTAAAAATAATGTTGAGGCTGAGTAATTCCCAGCCGAGCCACATCAAGTTGAGCAGGATATTGACTACCGTATCTGCACGATACGCAAGCGACATTTGAATATTAACTTTGAGAAATGAAGCGAGCAGTTTCAAGATATGCATGGATCAGGCTCCAACCGCAGAATAGCGCTTCACACCATTACGCCAAACCAAATAAAATAAAAGCCCGGAAATCCCAAGCCATATCAACGACATCACATACCCTTGAGCGATCTGTTGCGCAGATAACTTTCCCAGGATCAACTGGATAGGAAAATAGATAAGAAGTTGAAACGGAAGATATTGCGCGATATCTTGAACAACTTTCGGCATGAGCGTCAGCGGAACAAATTGACCCGAGAACAACAGGATCAGTGCGAAATAAAATTCATGGATTGAATATACGCGCGTCGTCCAAAAGGCAAGAGAGGTAATGGAGGCAGACAATAAATAACCAATGAAGAATGCCAGTATCATAGCTGGGAGTGCAAGAAGAATGTTTCTGAGCATCATGCTGCTGAAATCAGGTTTATAGAGAAAATATAAAATGATCCAGATGGGCGTCAACCCCATCATAGTCAGAGCCTTGAATGCGATATTGTTGACCAATCCATTTGTCAGCATGGGGTGGATCGGGCGCACCAATTCTCCTGACAGGGTACCATCTTGAATTTTGTAGCCAAAAGTATGGATGACAATATTACTGGTGACCTGATCACAGATTAACAAGACCATATAATATGTAATGAAATCATTGGCCGTAAAACCGTTCACACTGCCTTTTTGATTGGCAATGCTTGTCCACACAGCAAGGTAAATGATGGGGGAAACCAGCCAGTAAAGCAGATACATCAACAGATTGGCGCGGTACTGCCACTGCTCTGCCCAATTCACCTGCCAGAGTCGTTTAATGATAAGAAACATAGGTACTCCTTTTGAGTCAGGCGGCGAGTCGCCTGACTCTGAGCGCAAAAGTTAGCTCCTGCGTCCAAAGTCAATTACTGATTAAACGCTTGCTCAATAATATCTTCAATGGGCGGGTCAGTGATGGTAATATCGTGAATGGGGAGATCGGCCAATAATCTGGAAGTGATACGGGTGACATCCTCTGCCTTAACCTGAATATATTTTTTATCCGCATCCTCTTCGTTTTGGACCTGGGTTCCGTATCCGCTTAAATCATGAGAGTCAGCATCTGCAAGCATGACACCAATTAACTTGAAAGGTGCGATCTTGCGCGAAAGATCATTGATGCCGCCATCGTACTTAAGCCGTCCCTGATGAATGATAATAATGCGCTCGCACAAAGCGGTTACATCGGCCATGTAATGACTAGTAAGCAGGATCGTCGCACCTGTGCGTTTGTTGTACTCCCGTAAAAACTCACGGATACGCACCTGCCCGGTGATGTCCAATCCGATGGTGGGCTCATCGAGGAACAAAACTTTGGGACGATGGAGCAACCCCGCCGCGATCTCGCACTTCATGCGCTCGCCAAGGGAAAGATTACGCACCGGTTTTTTTATCAAGGGTTCAAGCTCAAGCAGTTCGTCGAGTTCCTTATAGGTCTGTTTATATTCATCATCCGGAATCCGGTAAATAGCCTGATTGAGTAAAAACGAATCCGCAGCCGGAATATCCCATGACAAGCGATTGCGCTGGCCCATGACCAGAGTCATGGAGCGCAGGTAGTCTGGATTCAGTTCCCAGGGAATGAAGCCAAGGACGCTGGCTTTTCCACCGGAGGGATGCAGCAATCCAGAAAGCATTTTCAGCGTGGTGGTTTTTCCCGCCCCATTCGGTCCCAGAAATCCAACGATCTCACCCTGTGCGATCGTAAAATTGACATGCTGCACAGCCTTGACATCTTTGTACTTGCGTTTGAAGAAACTACGAACAGCCGCGCTGAATCCTGCTTCACGCTCTGGCACTTGATAATTTTTGCTCAATTGTTCAACAGTAATCGTATTTAATGGCATAAAACTCTCCTGTGGAGGAAAAATTATATCATTGATAGAACAAAAGTGCTAACATAAATCAATTAATTTTCAGATGGAACTTATTTTAGCGGGCAGCGTCAAATAGAGTGAAACTAACCCTGGAGAATAATAATGAAAAAAATAACCCTACTCGTAATAGCTTTGTTCATACTTGCTGCTTGTGCAGGCTCAAACTCAACGATCACCGGCGACTGGAAATTAATATCCTACGGTAATCCATCCAACCCGACTACCGCGATATCCAATATTGACACAAATATAAAATTTGACTCAAAAGGCAATATGAGTGGAAACGTCGGTTGTAACGGATTCGGCGGAACATATGAACAGAAAGGAGACACACTCTCCTTCAGTGCCATCATGTCCACCATGATGTTCTGCGATGAAACCATGCTGCAGGAACAGGGAGTACTAAGCGTTTTTTCGGATGGCGTCACACTTCAAATTCAATTAAGCGGCGACACATTGACAATCACATCCGCTGACGGGGCATCCGTCGTACACCTTGCGCGCAAATGATTATCACGGTTATTTATATGACAACGAAAAACTGGCTCGCATGCGAGCCAGTTTTTCGTTGTCAATATTATTATTCTTCTTTTCGCAAGGCTGGAAAAAGCAACACTTCGCGGATGGAATGTTTATTCGTCAATAGCATCGCGAGGCGGTCAACACCCATGCCGAATCCACCATTGGGCGGCATCCCGTAGCGCATGGCGCGCAGATAATCTTCATCCATCGGGTGCTTTTCTTCTTCATCATCCGTGTAATCGCGCCCCATTTCCAAAAAGCGCTGTTCCTGATCTAGTGGATCATTCAATTCGGTAAAGGCATTACACAATTCAAAGCCAGCCACGTAGCCTTCGAAGCGCTCCACAGTGAGAGGATCCCGGCATGGATTTTGCCAGCGGAGAAATATCACGCGGATAGTTGTAAAGGAAAGTTGGCTGAATGAGCGTTGGTTCAAGGAACTCGCCCAGCAGAAAATCAATCATCTTTCCACGTGTAGATTTGGGGTCGGGAGATTTGTTTCCATGTTTGGCTCGAATCGCTTTGAGCAGGTCTTCAGCGGTTTTGTGCTCGGCAATATCAATGCCGCTGACTTCCAAGATACCTGCTCGCATTTCCACTCGCTTCCAGGGCGGTTTGAATTCCAGTTCGTGTTCGCCGAATGTAATTTTTGTGGAACCTGCCACCTTTTCAGCGGCATAAGCAACCATTTGCTCGGTCAACTCCATAACCTGCAAATAATCGGCATAAGCCCAGTAAAATTCAAGTTGAGTAAATTCAGGGTTGTGTTTAAATGAAACGCCTTCATTACGAAAGTCTCGTCCAATCTCATAAACACGTTCCATATTGCCAACAAGCAAACGCTTGAGATATAACTCGAACGAGATGCGCAAATACATATCCTGGTCAAGCTCGTTATGATGAGTCACGAACGGACGCGCCGCCGCGCCGCCATATAACGGCTGCAGGATCGGCGTTTCTACTTCAAGGAAATCGTGCTCATCAAGAAAGGTTCGCAAGGCTTTGATCAGCGTGGCGCGTTTACGGAACGTCTCGCGCACATCAGGGTTTACTGCCAGGTCGGCATAGCGCTGCCGCGCGCGGATCTCAGCCGACTCAAGCGCGGCGTATCGGACAACTGTGCCGTCTTCCTGGGTCACATCTTTGTCGGCAGGCAACGGCGTCACCGATTTGGCGAGCAGCTTGAAATCATGAACATGAAGCGTGATCTCTCCCGTTTTGGTACGGAACATAACCCCGGAGGCCTGAATAAAATCACCAAGATCGAGCATCTTATTGAAGAAATCCACACGATCCTTGCCCAATTCATTAACGCGGAAAAACAATTGAATCTTGCCGTCACGGTCTTCAATGTGCGCGAAGGACACCTTACCCATGGCACGACTGGCACGAATACGCCCCGCAAGCGTTGCCTTCACTTCTAGAGTCGAATCAGGCGTAGCAGCGGCTGCTTCAGCAGATTCATACTCAGCGATAATCTGCGTACTGGTATGAGTACGTTCAGCACGCGTGGGATAGGGATCAAACCCCTCGGCGCGTAGCTCTTCAATTTTTTGCAGGCGGATCTTTTCTAGCGTGGTGTATTCTGACATGGGACTCTTCCTGTTTTTGATTAAAAAAAGCCCCGCGTTGTATGGACGCGGGGCAAAATGGTCGCGCCTTATTTATTTAGCCGACTTTGGTGATCTTCACATTGTAAGTACCGCCGGGCGTCTCAACTTTGACAGTATCGCCCAACTTGTGCCCCAGAATAGCCTTGCCGATCGGGGACTCATTTGAAATTTTTCCCTCGCGAGGATTGGCTTCCGCCGCGCCAACAATTACAAAGGATTCAGGCTCGAAATTACCCTCTTTAATGGTTACTTTGGTACCAACCTGAATCGCATCATTCTTTTTCGGTTTGCCATTGTCTTCAATAATCTTTGCTGTGGCAAGCAAAATATCAAGTTCCTGAATACGTCCCTCAACAAAAGCCTGTTCGTTCTTTGCAGCTTCGTATTCGGCATTCTCGATCAATTCCCCACCCTCCATGGCCTCGTGCAGACGATTAGCCACTTCCAGCCGTTTGGCGGTGCGTAAATGATCCAGTTCCTCTTGAAGCTTTTGAAAACCCTCTTTAGTAAGGAAATTGGTTGTCATATTATTATCCTGCTAAATAGAATTTTGCATCTCCAAACTAGAGATGCAAGTGATTAAAAAGTTTCCGGTGGTAACACCCGGAAAAGTGGCGCTAATATAACACGATTCAAAATGAGATACAAGCCCCAAAAACTCCAGAACTCCGGAGCTCTGACAGCTCACAAATATCTATTCACTTGCCCATAAACACAAACCGCCTTTTTCAGCCCAGTAGGATTTGATCTGCTCGCGCATGGCATCCTGGCTGTCAAACAGGGAACTTATTTGGGATTGATAAGCGGAAATCGCATCCTGCCAGCGCTTGAGACCCGTTTCGGTTATTTTATGATTATTTTCGATCATGCCAGCAGTTTTTAAGCTTAATTCCTCGGGTGAATTAAATAGATAGGGAATATCCACATCAAAGAGAACAGGCACTTTGAGTAAATCTACTGCACGGCGCACAAGGATATGGTCAACGTGCGAGCCAAGCCCGAGCTGGCAAACCAGTTGATCGGTTGGGTTTAGGCGGGCGGAAATGGATTCTGCTATTTGAGCCGGCAAATCCTTATCGTCAGCGTGTGGAGGCACAAAAATTTGAGAATAAAGCCAATCTCCGTTGCCACCGCGTCTATATATACAATCCAGGAAATCAAAATAAACTGTTTTGGCGCCAACGATTTTAGCGGCATTCCGATCTTCCTCGCGGCGAGCCCCTACCACCTCCGCTGCAGATGCTATTCCCCACTGATGGTGAAGGATCTGGGCAAAAGGCGAAAGGTCTTCTGTGGATGGAAAACCGCACATAAAAGTCCAAATCTCCACGTCCAAACCCGCGTGAACCTGTTCGTAGATAAGGCCGCCTGCGGAAAGCACAGCGTCGTCAAGGTGAGGTGAAATATAGATCCAGCGCATGAGTATTTTTACCACAAAGTAGTAATGAAAAACATTGTGGTTTGATGTAAACTATTGACATGCAGGAACGCAGAACAGAACCACGCAAAACTTTGATCTCTTATACACAGGTATTTGACCTGTATGGCGGCTATCTGATTGGTTATCTCGCTGATTTACATTTAAAAGGTGCTATGGTGATCGGAAGCAAGGCTATAACAATCAACTTTGAGGTAACGCTTGCAATCGAGCTGCCTGACCTACCCAAAGTAAAAGCTGCCAGAATGACCGTTCCAGCCCGCGTAGTATGGTGCCAAAAGGATATCAGCCCTGATTTTTTTAATATTGGATTTGAATTCAAAGCACTTCCAGACGAACAAAAGAAGGTTATTCAGGCGATCATGGACAATTATGAGTTCCGCCGCGATATGCCGAGCTATCCCGCCAAACCGCCATCTGCAACACGAAAATAAACTTCCGTGCATATACTCTTTCCTCAAGCTGACGGTCATACCGCCCATTTTCCGTACTGACAACACACGCGCATGACTGGTATTCATCTCATCCCACCAAACCTCTGATGACATCAAAAGCACGCACCCTACACTTCATCTCCCCTAAAAAAATTGAAGTCCGCGAAGCAGCACTACCCTCTTTGAGAGAGGATTACGTTCTGGTTGAGACCACGCGTTCGGTTATCAGCGCTGGAACAGAGATGCTGGTCTACCGCGGACAATTTCCCAATATCGCGGATATGCACGATGGCGTCAGCAGTGAAATGAATTATCCGCTGGCATATGGGTATGCGTGTGTGGGACGGGTAGTTGAAATTGGCAAGGCGGTTAATGGAAAATGGCTGGGTAAGCTTGTTTTTGCTTTTCATCCGCATTCTTCTTCATTCATCATTCATCCATCAACCTTAATTCCAATTCCTGAATCCTTATCTGATGAAAATGCTTGTTTTCTACCGAATATGGAAACAGCTGTTAACCTGGTACAAGACGGCGCTCCGATATTAGGCGAAAGAGTGCTTATATTTGGTCAGGGAATTGTGGGATTATTAACTACTTCGTTATTAAGCGAATTTCCACTTGAGAAATTAGCGACAGCGGATCTTTACAAATTACGTCGAAATGCATCCTCTGAAATCAGCGGTGTGACCTCCTTTGATTCCAACATACTTGATTTCAAAAGCGAGCCACATGTCTATACGCAGGAAAAATTCGACCTGACTTTTGAACTCAGCGGCTCACCTGCAGCGCTAAATGACGCCATTGAATTAACCACTTTCAGCGGACGAATCATCGTTGGCTCATGGTATGGGGAAAAACGTGCTGAGATCGACCTAGGCGGCACATTCCACCGTTCACGCATCAGATTGATCTCCTCACAGGTCAGTTCAATTTCACCAGAATTATCAGGCAGATGGGATAAGACGCGGCGCTTTGATGTTGCCTGGAAAGCATTGGAAAGAATCAAGCCTGAAAAATGGGTCACGCATCGTTTTCCAATTGAAGAAGCCGATAAAGCATATCAACTGCTGGATGAAAATCCGCAAGAGACGCTACAGGTTATTTTTGAATATGGAAAAAATATCTGATTGTGGTTTCCCCTGGCATTTTTCCTATAATTTCCGGTGTGCTTGATATATTGATTTCTCTTAATTTGATCGCATACGTTAACATCCGTCCAAGCCGAATAGCAATTTTCAACGGCTCTCAGACTTGGGAAGTCTTCGCACGGACGTAACCTTATTGTTGTTTGGGATTGCGAACATTCTTCCACCCAGGCTGAAATTTCTTGGCGGGCTTAAAATCTGCTTGTTATTTCTTTCCTCCACCGCGGTTGTTGTCGGCGTATTTCTCAAAAAAATAAATTAGCCATGAAATTTCATTACGCCACACTCGAAACCTGTCACACTACCCAGGGTGTTGTTCTGGTCATTGACGTTTTACGCGCCTTCTCCACTGCCGCTTATGCTTTTTCCCGCGGAGCAAAACAAATTATGCTGGTCAGCAGCGTGGAAGAAGCTCTCACATTGAAAACCAAGACCCCAAATTCAAAAGCTATGGGAGAAGTTGGCGGACTTCCGCCAGCAGGTTTTGAATATGGCAATTCACCTACTCAGATATTCAACGAAAACCTTACTGGCCTGACCCTCATCCAACGGACGGGTGCAGGAACTCAAGCTGCGGTCCGCTGTGTGAAAGCGGATATAATGCTCGCAGCCAGCCTCGTGGTGGCGAGCGCAACTGTCAACTATATTTTGATGATCGCTCCTCCTGAATTAACTTTTGTAATCACAGGCGGCTACAACAACGACGAAGATCTGTCCTGCGCTGAATATTTGGAAAAATTACTCATGGGTCAAAATCCAGAAAAAGCGCCAATTGTAAAACGCGTTTACGATTCGAGGGATGCGGTCCAGCACCTCGACCCAAATCAGCCTGAATTCCCCGAATCAGATCTGGATTACTGTACTCGCATCAGTAACTTTGATTTTGCCATGCCGATCACGAGAAAAAATAATATACTCAACATGCAGGCAGTCAAGCCATAGCCATTGACCCTGACACTTAAAAATGGAGCACGCCATCATGTACACCCTTGCTGTCCGCCGCGAATTTATAGCACGCCATTTTTTAATTGGCGGAGATTGGGGACCAGAGAACTTCCCCAACTCACATCATTACATACTTGAATTACAACTCAAGGGAGCAGAACTTGATCAACACGGTTACCTTGTAGATATCGTTGATGTGGAAAAGCATCTTGATGAGGTTGTTTGTCACTACAACGAACAAATGTTGAATGACAGACCTGAATTCGCGGGTTTAAATCCATCCATTGAGCACTTCTCACGCATCCTGGCAACGACCTTGAATGAACGCATCAACGCTAAGAACATATCCAAGCTAAAAGTGACCCTTTGGGAACATGAAAACGCGTGGGCAGCCTTCAGCGTTAACCGCGCATGAAAATCGGATTCATCATTTACGGTTTGATCAACACCCTCAGCGGCGGATATATGTACGACCGCAAATTGGTGGAATATTTACAGGTACAGGGCGACACCGTCGAGATCATCAGTCTCCCCTGGCGGTATTATGGTGCGCACCTTGCCGACAATCTCTCTTTTCGATTACCATCAAACTTTGATATTTTTATTCAGGATGAACTCAATCACCCATCTCTGATCAACGCAAATAGTGGCAGACACCCCTGCCCCATCGTCAGCCTCGTACATCACTTAAGGTGTTCTGAACTCAGACCCAAGTGGCAAAATGATCTGTACCGAATCGTTGAAAAAAAATACCTGCAAAGTGTGGATGGATATATTTTTAATTCCAAAACAACAATGGGGGTGGTTGATGGATTAATAAATCACAGCAAACCATCTATGGTGGCCTACCCGCCAACAGACAGATTTGGTGATGCAATCTCGGAAAAAGAAATAGAAACACGCGCTCAGAGCGAACCACTAAAAATTATTTTTCTCGGAAACATTATCGGGCGCAAGGGATTATTCACACTGCTTCAGGCCGTCCACAACCAAAAATCAAAGGTCGTAGTAAATATTATCGGCTCGCTGACTTCTGAACCTGCCTACACAAAAAAGATTCAATCCTTCATCTCTGAAAACAATCTTTCCTCGTCAATATATCTTCATGGTCCGCTCGACAATGAACCTCTTGTTCAGAAGTTAAAACAAGCGCATATGTTGATCGTTCCATCCTCTTATGAAGGATTTGGCATCGTTTATCTCGAAGGGATGGGATTCGGCCTCCCTGCCATCGGTACGACAGCAGGCGCTGCGGGCGAGATCATTGAAGACGGGAAAACTGGATACCTGATCAAACCAAACGATCACCAATCACTTGCAACTCACATCTCCCAGCTTGCATCAGATCGGAATCTGCTCACAAAGATATCCATCAACGCCAGAAATCGTTACACGCAACAGCCTTCATGGAGTAAGACAGCTGGGGAAATCCGGAAATTCCTCCAAAGTATGCTATGAAAAGAATTTTCGGAATCCTGCTGATCGTCATCTCCGCAGCATCCTTTGGGACACTCGCCATTTTTGGGCGCTATGTTTACGACGATGGGATGAATATATACACTGTCCTCCTTTTGCGATTTGGGATATCCGCCTCTTTCATGACCGTGATCCTGCTTCTGCGAAAGGAGCATTTCCCGCGCGGAAAGATCCTTGGACAGCTTGTCGGCATGGGTGCATTAGGATATGTCGGTCAATCCTTTATGTATCTGACCGCCATTAACTATGCATCCGCTGGCTTGGTGGCGCTACTTCTATATTTGTATCCATTTTTGTTGCCATCCTTGCGACCATATTTTTGCGCGAAAAGATCACCAGAGTAAAAATCCTTGCTCTAATCCTCGCCCTGACAGGAACGGCACTGACCGTCGGTCCTGTCAGCGGGCAGTTAATAGGTGTGCTGATGGCGATCACAGCCGCATTAATCTATTCCATTTACATCATTGTCGGCACCAATGTAATGAAACATGTCACAGCAGTCCAATCATCGACTGTCATCTTCGCTTCGGCAGGCGCAGTGTACGGACTATTGACACTCATCAACGGTGTCCAATTCCCATCTAGCAGTTCAGGCTGGCTGGCCATGCTGGGTATCATCATTATCTCCACCATCATCCCCGTGGTCACATTTTTAGCGGGACTTGAACGGATCGGCCCCACCAACGCGGCAATGTTGTCGACGCTGGAACCAGTTGTCACAGTACTGCTTGCCGCCTGGCTGTTTGGGGAAAAACTATTGCCGATCGTCATGCTGGGCGGCGGGATAATTCTTGTCGCGGTGGTTTTGTTGACAAAGGCTGAGATGAGTCTACAAAAAGGTGTTTCATCACACCTTGCCTAATTTAAGGTCAGGCGCAACGCATTTCAGACAATTTTCAGTGCTATAATCTCTCTACAACCAAATTATCGAGTCCCTGATTTTAAAATCCGCTGACTCACTAGATCAGCAGTCCGCGTTGTTTTTATTTGAGCATTCGCTCACTTTCCCAACATTGATAGACTTCTGAAGAAAAGGAATATTTTGAACTTCGAACAATTCAGTCTCGATTCCCGCCTGATGCAGGGAATCAAAAAGGCGGGCTATGAAAAAGCCACGCCCATTCAGGAAGCCGCCATTCCAGCCGCCATCCGCGGGCGTGACATCATCGGTACCGCACAAACAGGCACAGGCAAGACCGCCGCGTTCGTCCTTCCTATTTTGAACAAACTACTTGAAGGTCCGCGCCATGTTTCGCGCGCGTTAATTGTCACCCCCACACGCGAACTGGCTGAACAGATCCACGATGTTGTGAAGGAACTATCAGCTGGGACCAAGCTCCGCAGCGCAACCATTTACGGTGGAGTCGGACCCGCACCCCAAGTCAAGGCACTGCGTGAAGGCGCGGAGATCCTGATCGTCTGCCCGGGTCGTTTTCTAGACCTCGTCAACCAGGGTCAAGCTCGTTTGGATAAAATCGAAATCCTCGTACTCGATGAAGCTGACCGCATGTTTGATATGGGTTTCCTACCCGATGTAAAGCGCATCATAAAAGTTCTGCCGACTACCCGACAGACCATGTTGTTCTCGGCGACCTTCCCAGGCGAAGTTGAATTCCTTGCGACCAGCACGCTCAAGAATCCACAAAAGATCGCGATGGGTATCAGTCGCCCGGCCCATACCGTGACGCACGCGCTCTATCCCGTGCCATCGCACTTAAAGTCACAATTACTATTAGCGCTTCTAAAGAAAACAGACACCAACTCTGTGTTGATCTTTGCGCGCACAAAATATCGCGCGCAAAAAGTAGCGCAGCAAATTGAACGCGCCGGACACAAAGTTACCAGCTTACATGGTGACCGCTCACAGTGACAACGACAATCTGCGCTCAAGGGTTTTAAAGATGGAACGCATCAGATCATGGTCGCGACCGATATTGCCGCGCGCGGTTTGGATGTTGAAAGTATTTCACACGTGATCAATTACGATATGCCTGACACTGCTGACGCATACATTCATCGCATCGGACGCACGGGCCGCGCGCAACGTACAGGTGATGCGTTCACCTTGGTCACACACGAAGATAACGACATGATACGAATTTTGGAACGCATCATGGGAAGTCCGCTCAAACGAGAGACGCTGGAAGACTTCGACTATACGGCTCCCGCCCCGCCAAAAACAGATTCCGGTGCAAGAGGCAGAGGGGCTCCCCGTGAAGACTCGCGTCGCCCGCCGCGCCCCGCTCCCACGCCAAAGAGTTACGGCAGGAATCGACTCGCGCCGCGAAAAACCAGATAAGTTTTTGACTACAAGCATAGAAATCCGTCTCATCAGAGGCGGGTTTTATTTTTGAAACATTTGAGATGTTTTCCCGTATAATGAGTACGAATTAATTATGATCTACACATTTGAAATCGAAGGCTTGGTCGTACAAACAGGTGACATTATCTGCACCAGCAACGGGAAACCCGATATCCTACCGGGCGAATTCTGGCGTCTGGTGGGTCGTCTTGTGCCAGGCGATGTAGACCATGTAATAATGTATGTCGGTCCAGAGGGGCGCTGTGTCGAAGCTGGCTCACGCGGAGTAATTACATTCGATGTGCCTGATTCAATATGGGATTCCGAACGCATGGCCCGTCAACGCGGATTATTGTTTGACACTTTTTACGGCATCGCCTCCCCCCTTGAGGGACAAGGTCTCACGGAAAACGAGGAATCTGAAATGCGTACGACAGTCGCAAGTTATTGTCTTGCACAAGTAGGCAAACCCTATAACCTAAATTTCCTCAATGCAGAAACTGAAGATACTTTTTATTGCAGTCAACTGATCTATAAAGCCTATCAACAAGTTGGGATTGATCTAAACACAGGGTTGTCTATTGAGCAATTACCTGGAACAAACTCAATTGTCTATCCACAAGAGATTTGGGGTGAGTGTATGCACAGACGGGCAAATGGCAAGCGGGAACTATCATAAGATTGCTCAAGGTTTTTTATTGACACGACCTTACCCCCCATGGTAAACTATCGCCCGCTCAGTTAGTTGGTCCCGTGGTGTAGCGGCCTAACATGCGGCCCTGTCAAGGCCGAGATCGCGGGTTCGAATCCCGTCGGGACCGCCAAGGTAAACAAAAAAACTGCCCTAAAAAGGCAGTTTTTTTGTTAAATTCAGCCCATTTTAGAGGGAAAACAGGGGTACAAACAGTTATTCTCTGCGGGTTATCCTATCAGTTATCTATTAACGAACCCGCGATCTCAAAAGTGAATTGTTACAGTACAAACCAAAATCTGTCAAGAAAAATATACCTTTGCACTTCTTCCTTTAGATATGTATGGAAATTAGATCGCTAAGTGAAAGTAGATGCTTTATGCGTTGACTTCACCGGCGCTTCTTGATTATTATGAATCAAGTAGTATCACCGTCGCGCGGTATATAAGAAGTACGCCTACTTCGCTGGCGGACGAGGTATCGAGCAGCCTCATTCGGGGAATAGTCCAAGTCGGAAATAATCTTTAGGATTCGTTCTCTTGTTGCCTCTGCCACATCTACCCGTTTGTTTAACACACGAGAAACAGTCTGTGTCGAAACTCCAGCGATTATGGCGACATCCTTAATTGTTGGTTTTTTTATTTTCATGACTTATTTTCAAATACGAACCCATTAGCTAGGCTATTTAACTTAAGCTACCATACCATCCTTGGCTGTTTGTCAGGTTTGGCAAATTGAAAATTATTTGATTCAGTTGCACTTGATAGAATAATTCACATCTTCTCAAAACTGGATTTCAACGCTGGATACAATTCTCGATAGACCGCATACGACTTTCGATACGCCTCAATATCCGACGGGGCAGGTTGGGTACTCCCCGTGATCTTGATACACGCTGAGCACGCCTCTGCCACGCTGCCCCACGCGCCTGAGCCAACTCCCGCCAGTAATGCAGCGCCATACGCGCCGCCCTCTGTGGTGTTCACCGTAACCAACTCGGCTTCCAACACCGATGCCAGAATCTGACGCCACAACGCACTCTTCGTCCCACCGCCAGAAGCGCGGACTTGTTTAATTTGACCCAGCCCAGCATTTTCAATCAAGGTGAACGAATCTTTCAATCCGAATGCTACCCCTTCCAACACAGCACGCGTCATATGTGCGCGGCTGTGGCGCAGAGTCAAACCAATGAAAGCCCCACGCGCCAACGGGTCGGGATGAGGCGTTCGTTCGCCAGAAAGATACGGCAGAAATTGCAATCCCTCACTTCCCGCAGGAATTGATTCTGCCCCTTCAATAAATCATCGAAACTCAGATCGGGAGCAAGCGTATCGCGATACCACTGTAAACTTCCCGCTGCGGAAAGCATCACTCCCATGAAATGCCACATGCCAGGCACGGCATGACAAAAAGCGTGCAGGCGTCCATCAGGTTCGATCAATGCAGAAGGCGTGGTTGCAAACACAACGCCACTTGTTCCAACCGTGAGACCAACAATACCAGGTTCAACCACGCCCATGCCCACCGCGCCCGCAGCCTGATCACCGCCGCCAGCGACAACAGGTGTACCTGCTTTCAACCCAGTGAGCGACGCAACTTCTTCTGTAATATACCCCGCGATCTCGGTTCCCTCAAAAGTGCGCGGCATCCATGCGCGCGGAATATCCAGCGCAGCCAGCACTTCATCAGACCAGTCGCGCTCTTTCAAATCAAAGAGCACCGTGCCCGCGCCATCAGCTTTATCCAGCGCATATTCGTTTGTCAATTTATAACGGATGTAATCCTTCGGAAGCAGGACATGCTTGGCTCTTGAAAATATCTCAGGCTCATTTTCTTTGACCCACAAAATTTTTGGAGCGGTGAATCCCGTCAGCGCGACATTGCCCGTGATCTGAATGAATTTCTCTCTTCCAATGATCTGATGGATTTCATCACACTGGTTTTGTGTGCGTTGGTCATTCCACAGGATGGCAGGACGCAGCACATTTCCATCATCATCCAGCAGGACGAGTCCATGCATTTGACCCGTCAAACCGATTGCTGCGACTCGTTCTCCACCGATACCTGCTTTTTCCAGCACAGAGCGGATACTCGCTGATACCGCATCCCACCACTCGTGCGGATCCTGCTCCGACCAGAGAGGTTTGAACGTTTGCAATGTGTGTGGGCTGGATGCAACTGCTACAACATTGCCTATCATATCTATAAGCAATGCCTTGCTTGATGTCGTGGATGTATCAATACCTAAAAAGTACATCGGTACTCCTGTATCAAGTGTCAGGTATCAAGAAAAACCTGATACCTGACACTTGATCCTGAAACGCTATCTCACACCCAACAGTACTTCATTCGTCAATTGGTCGAGACGTTCATATTTCAATCCGCGTGAAGCAATGGCGGAGCGATCAAAAGCCTGTCCTTTAAGGGCGTTCGCTTTTGCAGTGGAATATTTTCCGAAATACTGATCCATCAATCCATCACTGGCATTGATCTCCGCAACGATGGATTGGATTTCCTGATCGGCGTTCCACTGAGCAGCCTTATTTTTGAGAATGAGATACGTGCGCATACAGCCGCGGGCAAAGTCCTTGACGCCTTCGTAGTCTTCGGTGCGATAGGCATGGGCATCAAAGTGGCGAGAGTTGTCGTACTTGTTGTCTTCCAGTAACTTTACTAGGAAGAATGCGCTCTTGAGGTTGACTGCGCCAAAGCGGAAATCCTGATCGTATCGCCCGAAGGCTTGATCGTTGAGGTCAATGTGGAAGAGTTTGCCCGCATCAATTGCCTGCGCGACACCGTGGGTGAAGTTGAGTCCTGCCATGTGTTCGTGGGCAACTTCTGGATTGACACCGACCATTTCAGGATGGTAAAGTGTTGCGATAAATGCCAGCATGTGCCCCGTGGTGGAGTTATAGATGTCGCCGCGTGGTTCGTTGGGTTTGGCTTCGAGTGCGAACTTCAGATCGTATTTCTTATCCAGAGCGTACTCGCACAGGAAGTTCATCGCTTCGCGGTTGCGCTTGATGGAGGTGATGGGATCCTTGGTGGCATCGCTCTCCGTACCTTCGCGTCCGCCCCAGAAGACGTAGGTCTTTGCGCCGAATTCCACACCGAGGTCGATGGCGTTCATGGTCTTCTGCAAAGCATACGCGCGGACTTTCGAGTCGTTCGAGGTGAAAGCGCCGTCTTTGAAGATGGGGTCACTGAACAGGTTCGTGGTTGCCATTGGCACAACGAGGCCAGTATCTGCCAGCGCTTTGCGGAAATCCTTTTGATCGCGTCTGCCTCAGCTGGAGTGGCATCAATAGGAATGAGGTCGTTGTCGTGAAAGTTCACACCATACGCGCCAACTTCTCCAAGAAGGTAGACCAACTCGGCGGGTGATTTGTGATTTCGGGTGGCGGAACCGAACGGGTCTGCGCCGGGATTGCCAACGGTCCAAAGACCAAAGGTGAATTTGTGTTCGGGTTTGGGGATGTACATCAGATACTCCTATTATGTCATTCGTTGTTGATTCAAAAACATGAATACTTTGTGAGGGGAATTTTAACTTACAACAGGCTGATTTAAAAAAATCAGCCTGTTATGTATATCTAAAGATATACTTATTATCTGCCAATTTAATTATTGTTGAGCAGCCTTTTACACATGGAGTGCCAGGCTTGGACCTGCTCAAAGCCAATCGGATCATCAATAAACGCCTGACCTTCCCATTCCGCAGAGATCGTTCCATAAAAACCAACATCTTTCAATAAACGCATAAGCTGAGGATACGGAATGTAAGGCTCAATTCCGTTTGAATTTACTTCATAGAATTTTCCATGAATATGGCGCGTATAAGGAAGTATCTCGCGCCAATCCTCTACAGCCATGTGTCCAAACATTGTCATGGCCATATTAATCTGGCTAGAGACCGCGGGAGATGCGTTAACAGCTTGACAGGCATCGCGCAATTTCCCAAACTTAACAGGAGTAGGTAATGCAGTTATCCAAATTTCTTTAGCAGATATGATCAAACCCTCAGGAGCACCCATACGGCGAAGTACATTCCAGAATCCTTCCGGAACCGATGTCATCGTGCAACTAAAATCAGGAATAAATCCCAGTGCAGAGGATTGGGTCTTGCGGTAGAACTCAAGCAATTCAATTACCTCAGGGTTATCGACAGTCAGCGGCGAATGCAATTCGCTGGCAACATGGACGCCAGCTTTTTCGGCAATCGGAGCGATCTTCTCAAGCACATCCGGTTTGGCAAAAGCCTGAATCCGCAATACTGAAAAGCCAAGTTTCTGCGCAGCAATAATCTGTCTTTCAACATATGCAAGAGTTTCGTCGAAGGTCATCAAACGATTCTTTCGGATACCTACATCCAAATTTGCTCCCAGGCAGCTGGGTATCAATTCGTAGCGATCCATCAAGGATCGAAAATGACTGGCAAATTCATCCGTCACTTCCGGGAAGCCGCGAAATGTTTGAAAACCCACCACTTCCATTGACGGTCCCAACCCCAGTTCCGCAACCCTGGCGACCAATGTATCAAAATCATATAATCTTTGTTTCCATTCATTGGTAAAGCTGAAAAGGGTGGTTCCTAGAATTAATCCATTGTTCTTATCCATGAATTCCTCACTTCATTTAGCAGTTTGAACAGAAACGTAATGTGCTGGCATTGTCAGAAATCTATCCGGTCCTATCTTGATGTAGGGAGCTCGCAAAATGAGATCCACTTCAATCGTGTGCTCCTGTCCCACTTGCACCCTGCCAGGTAACTGAATCTTCACCACAGCAGAATCCTGAACGAACCAAAATTCATTCACCAAATCTGCCAAATCATCCAATTCGTGTTCCTTGTCATTGACACAAAATCGGATTCGCTGCGACTCAATGTTTTCACCATCCAACTGAACAGCCAGCTTTTCAACACAGGACAATGGCAACGAACGATACCAATGGGTACAGACTTTGAATTCAAAGCCGTACTCAGAAGCACAGAGGCTATTGTCTTCCACTAATTTCACAGATTCACCCATGGGGAATTTATCCTTTCAAAATATATTCAAATTCGATTTAACGAAAATCAGAGTCTCTTTCCACTCATATCGCTTGTGACGATAAAGATCGACCGCCAATTCTCAACAATAAACCTGCAGCAATAAGAAGCACCACTGCGCTGGTTAAAAATGGCGCACCTGCCATCACCTGGTCATAAACAAACCCGGCAAAAAGCGGACCAGCGATATTCATGAGGCTGCTAACAGCAGAGTTCACACCTAACAGTTCGCCTGTTTCTCGGGGTAGAACCCGTTCTACGCTTAGAGTTGTCAAGGTCGGAAAGATAAATGCGTTCATTGTGCTGCCAATCATATTAATGAAAAAAGCCAGCCACATGAACGGGGAAAGAAACACAAAAACACCAAATATAGCCAACCCAATCAACCCGAAAACACCAGTGGGTTTTTCCCCAAAACGAGGGACCCAGCGGGGAACAAGATAAGTATTTGTCAGAATATTTGCAACTCCACCCATCATCATCATAACGCTCAACTGCCAGGTTTCGGCCGAAAATTTCTGGATCATAAACAAAGGTGCAGTACTCATAATCCCATTAAATGCAAAACTGAATAAAGCACTCACAAGCAGGATCACCCCTAAACCCGGACGGCGAGCCATATCGAAGATCGAAAGAAAAGGGTTGTAATCACGCGCCTGCAATTGATGATGGTCGCGTTTACTTTTGGGCAGTGATTCCGGCAGGATAAAAAATCCCATGATAAGATTGACCAGGGTGATCATACCGGCAACATATGCTGGAGCTTCCGGACTCCATTGCCCGAATAAGCCACCCAATCCTGGGCCGAGGATCATTCCCAAGCTCCAGGCCACAGCTATAAGTCCAAAATTCTTGGCCCTTTCCTCAGGCTTGGAAATATCTGCTATGTATGCATTGGATGTCGAGAGGTTTCCGCTCGTGACTCCACCGATTAGACGTCCAAGAATAAGGACCCACAGGGAACCACCCGCCGCAAAAATAAAATATCCCAAAGCCTGCCCTACCAGACTAAGCAACAAGACAGGGCGTCTTCCTACACGGTCACCAAGTTTTCCCAGCAAAGGCGCAGCCGCAAACTGTCCAACGGCATATACCACAGTGATCAAAGAGACTGCGATGGCGGAAGGACTGTACCGCAATACGATTTTGGGAGCAACCGGGCCAAGCAATGTGATGCCGATTACATCCATCAGCATCACCATAAAGATCAATACCAGGGAACGTTTTTTTCGAATTTCCTCAAGTTCTAATTCACGAGCATCGGGAAGACTCAAACTATTGACTCCTTGGTTCAGCCTTGAGAAAAGATCGAACAGGCTGGTGGTCAAACCCAAAGGCTGCCGCCCCAATCAACCCAGCCTGAGCGTTCAATATCACATTGACCGGGAAATTCGTCAGCATGGACTGAAAGCGGCCCTTACTGCGAAGGGCATTTAGAAAAGCAGGCTTCTGTAATTCTGGAAGGATACGGGGTGGAATCCCACCTCCAAGATAAATACCGCCAGTAGCCATGATCTTCAGCGCATGGTTTCCCGCTTCCGCCCCAAGAATGGAAACGAACAGATCCAACACTGCCTGACAGAGCGGACACGCTGTTTCCTGATCCAGCGCAGCGGCCATGATCACAGGCGTTGGGTCATCACTAGCAGAAAGTTTCTCCGAAAGCCACTTCGGTTCTTCCGCGAACTTAGTCTCTATAAGGTATCGGTAGATGTTGGGAATTCCTAGCCCGCCCGAACAGACCCTTTCGTAACTAACATGATCAAACCCCATCGTTTCCTGCAAAAAACTGAGTAACCCCAATTGCAGTGCATTTGTGGGTGCAAAAGACGCATGACTGCCTTCCGAAGCGTGCGCTATATACTGACCATCGTTCATCGTCAGGAAGGCTTCCCCAAGTCCGGTGCCTGGAGCTACAACAGAGATATTTCCTCCTGCAACCGGACTACCAGCGCTTAAAGTAAAAATATCATCTGGCTCTAAAATAGGAATGGCATAAGCAACTGCTTCCAAATCATTCATCAGAAGCACGCTACTCCACCCGAAAGTTGACCTAACATTCTGTGCATCGATCACCCAGGAAAGATTGGTAATGTGAGCCCGATTTGAAAAGACAGGACCTGCCACGGCAAAGCATGCTGCTTCTATTTCAACATTTCCATCGGCCGTTTGTAAAAAATCGCGGATCATGGCCTCCAGACTTTGATAAGCGGTACTGGCAAACGTTTTTTGCATGATGGTCGTATTGGGACCTTGATCAGGAGAAAAAAGGGACAGAACCGTTTTGGTTCCTCCAATATCACCTGCAAGTAACATATTTCGCCTCATCATCTATGCCCACCACATAGCAGCTGGCTGTTCGGTCAATAGAACATCCTTTAGGAAACTGACAGCCTTCCCCAAGCCTTCATCAATCGAAGCCAGAGGATCTTCATGTTCGATTGACATGACATAATCGTATCCACTCAAACGTAAGGCACTGACGATGGAACGCCAAGTGAACTGATCATGTCCATATCCAACCGTGCGGAAGGTCCAGGATCGCAATGGTAGTTTGCTGTATGGTTTGGTATCCAACACTCCATTGACTGCAATATTGCGGGCATCCATGTATCTTTGGCATGGAAATGATGGATGGAGCCGGAGAGGTAATGAATGGAAGCAACGGGATCGATACCCTGCCAGAACAAGTGACTCGGATCATAGTTCGCGCCGATGACTGGTCCTACGGCCTCCCGCAGGCGCAAAAGAGTTTCCGGATTGTAGACAACAAATCCCGGATGCATTTCAAAAGCCAACTTGACTCCCGCCTTTTCTGCAAACGGACCTGCTTCCTGCCAGTATGGGATCACTTTTTGATTCCATTGCCAATCTAATACTTGAAGATATTCAGGCGGCCAGGCACAAGTAACCCAGTTCGGGAATTTGGCATCTTCTGAATCTCCTGGGCAGCCCGAAAAGAGATTTACAACACCCACTTCCATTTCAGCAGCAAGGCGAACTGTTTCACGATAGACACGGTCTGACTCTGCGGCAAATGCCTTGTCCGGCGAAAGTGGATTTGCATGGCAGGAAAAAGCACTGATTATCAGTCCACGGTCTTCAATATTCTTGCGATAGGCTTTGATGGCTTTCTGATCTTTGAGTAGTTCAGTCGGGTTGCAGTGTGCGTTTCCCGGATAGGAGCCGGTGCCGATCTCAACAGCCTGAACGCCCAGCTTGACTAGTTGGTCAAGGGCTTTGTCCAGAGGACGGTCTTGAAATAGAACGGTCAATACACCAAGTTTCATAAAATTCTCCGTTTTGGCAAAGGTTGTTTTTCGATCAATTGATTTTCTTACTAACTTCCTTTAGTCTGCTGGTTTACATTACTCAAAGACAGATCATGCACTAGCAGGTATTACTTCACACAAGGAGCAGTCGTCTTATTAAAGGTCCTGAGCTTATGGAGACCATCAGTTCATCCATTGCCGGTGGAAAATAGGAACAACTGTATGCATACTTAACTTCAAGGTCATGAAAACCCTGCGTCAGGCCACCTGGTTTGCGGACAGTCAGGATTGCTGGTTCCAGTAAAGCCCAGTGAACATCGCCATACTGTGCCAGTTCAGCTTGTTCATAGAACTTTCCACAGATAGTCCAGGCAATCTGCTCTCCGCTGAACGTTTCACCGTCAACAATCACTGTTGACGGTCTCAGTTGAGATAGCCAGACACCTCGGTAATAATTTGATCGAAAAGCGAATTGAAAGCCGATGATTTGTCCGTCATGAATAACGTTGCGAAAACCACGGGATTGGATATGTTCTTTATCTAGCATCGTAAATCTCCTATCAATGATTACTATTCTTCGCCCAATAAACGCTTCATAAGGATGTGCTGACGGCGGAGTTGTCCGGAAGAATAGCCGGGCACATCCTTGTTCTTGCCTTCATATTCACTCAAAAGATAGCCATCCCAACCATGCTTTATCATCAGTTCAATGATCCTGTCATAGGGAGTGGTTGTTTCTATGAAGTCATCACTCATATTCACAAATTTGGCATGACATGCATAGGTATAAGGAAGCAGCGGTACGATGTCTTCCACCGGACTGAATTTCATCGTAGAAAGATCCTGACCCTCCCACATTGGCATCGGGTTGGTTTGGAAAACCCCAAAATCGATATTAATCCCAAAATGCTTTGTCTTTTGTTTTTCGATGAATTCCACATAGTCATCGACCATTTTCGATTTCAATATGGTCGGGCTATGGATTTCCGGGCACATTCGAACGTTGTATTTTTCCGCGTCCGGCAACGCCATCGTTATAAATTCCCGCCAGTTCTTTACAGGCGTCAAGTCATCATCAATCACTCCCAGCTTAGTGCGCATGACAGTGAAGCCAAGCCTATTGGCAAGCTTTATATCCCGTAAAAGCTTGTCATATGATTCTATAGTTGTAAGTTCACGTCCCTGGTATTGACGGGAATCAACCCAATGACCATACTCGACTGGTATGATCTTGTACTTCTCCAAGAGCCTGAACCAGTTCTCAACCCAGACATCTGTAGGCTCGGGGTATCCATCAATATGTGTATTCGCCAAAATTTCCAAGCCTTCCGCCCCTATGTCGTGCATATCTGCGAACATATCCTCCAAGGTCATCGTCACGCCGTATTCACCCGAATAACTGTAGAGCGAAACACCGCGTTTCGGTTTTGCGATACTTGGCATTGAACTGGTCATTATTATTCTCCTTAAAAGCAATGAAAAACTTCAATTAGTGTTTATGCAAAACAATGCCCTTTTCAAGCAAAAATCAATAAGGTCTTTTGATCCTCACCACCCACTCCACCGGGGATATAGGGAGTTCGAACATGCTGATAAAGCACTACCATATGCGTACCAACCGATAGGCCGCCTAGTCTGCGAATAGTCAAAATGCCAACATCGCCAAACTCCCATTTCGTAACCGGGTCGTTTTCCAACTCTGCGAGCGGCAGTGTTTTGCCGCTGATGGTTAGGGAGATTTGATCGTGCGGGATCAGTTCCCCGTCAATGGTGAGCCGGGTATTATCAAGCAGCGATAAAACAACCCCGCGATAGTATGGAATCCGCATCCCCACCTGAAACCCAGTGATAGTTTCCCCTTTCTTTACATTTCTGAATTCTTCCCCAACAATGATTGCTTTGTCATACATCGGTATTGCTCCTATAAATAATCCTGGAAATCCCGCTCATTATGATTCTTTGAGCAAATGTCTGAGCATCGCCTGATGGCGGCGTACTTGTTCTGTGCTGTCCACCGGCAAGGCATCATGCAGCCAACGATTCCCCTCATATTCACTTGCGATATATCCCTGATACCCACCTTCGATCAGTACTGGGATAACTTCATGATAAGGGATGCTATATTCGGTATTATCCGGCAGCATTTCCCAGAATTTTCCGTGGACATGAAGGATGTATGGCATATAGTTCAACATCTTGCGCGGATCGGAACAGATCATATGCGTGCCCATAAAAGCCCACATGATGTCGATCTCACGCCCGCCCATTGACATAATCTTCGGCGGCAGAGCCTCCCCCTTTTCAAGTCTGTTCTCGTTGTACGCACTTACAAGGTATTCAACAAGGCCCGGATTCATGTTCTCACGTTGATATCGTTCGGAAATAATGCGCGGCAAGCGCTTCGTATATAGGCTGAAATCAACAGCAAATCCTACATAAGGCGACTGCAATCTGCAGAACATCTCGTACAATTCCTGTTCAAATGGAGTATCCAAGTCGTTTGGGGCATGAACCTCCAACGCCAGTTTCACTTTATGTTTCTCGGCGGCTGGGGCTAGGCGCTCCAGAATTATAGGCTTTACATCATGGATTACTCGAACGACCGGAATCCCCAGCTTCCTGGCATTAATGATGTCGAGTGTCATAGATTCGACCTGCTCATCTTCAGTCATGACGCGACCCTTATATTTGTTCCAGTCTAGAAAATTATCGAGACAGGCGGGTTCAACGCCATATTTATCCATCCAGGAATGCCATTGTTTGACAAATTCATCCGGAATATTCGGATACCCACGGATCATTTGATCACCCAGGATCTCTATCCCCGGAATCCCCAGCTTTGCACTTGTGGCAATGATCTGCTCAAGGGTCATCGTGCGGTGGAAATACTCCTCTTGAAAGCTGTACAAAGACACAGCTCGTCTGAGCTTACTTGCAACGGTCATGGTTCGCTCCTCACCCGGGTTCGTTTCCTTATAGATGGAAGAGTAACTTTCAACAACCGGATGATTTATGGTATGATTTTTATAGAAAACAATTAGTCACATACATTGTCGCTGTTTAAAAACGATCGCACGTATTTATAGGGTATCGCAAAAGCTGGCAAACGTAACTACGCTTTGTTTCGCTTTTCCGTTTCACAATACTTCACTTTATCCAGACCAATATCACGCCAAGAGAAAATCGAGGACTGAACTATATATGACCGGGCACCGGCAGTACAAAATTACGGATTTTCGTCTCGGACAAATGATCCTGGGCTTGAGGGAGAAGATCAATCTGACCCAAAAGGAAGTAGCGGATGCCCTGGCAGTATCCAGAAGAACGATTCAACACTGGGAAGCCGGGACTGCGTTTCCTGATTCCACCCATCTGAAGAACTTAATCGCTTATTTTCTGACGCAGGGTTCATTTACCAAGGGTCATGAATATGATGAAGCAATTGCCCTCTGGGCCCAGGCCGATGAGAGTGCGTCCCGCCGTAAATCGATATTTGATGAAAATTGGTTCCGGGATTTGCTGCAAATAGCTGAAACCCAATCCCTGGATCTCTCTGCTGCAACCCAGGACGGGAGTACCTCATTGCAACGAATCGATTGGGGGGATGCGCCTGATATTATCGATGTGTATGGTCGTGAGAAAGAACTCGCTAATCTAACTGAATGGGTCATTGACGACCAGTGCCGTTTGGTAACTATCGTAGGGATGGGCGGGATCGGAAAAACGACCCTAGTTGTAAAATTTGCTCAGGATGTGTCGAAAGAGTTTGATTACGTCATCTGGCGCTCCCTGCGTAATGCACCACTTCTGCCGAACCTGCTGCTGGAATGCTTTCAAATCCTCTCCCCGGTACATGCATCCAAGCCTTCGATTCAACTACTGTTAGAGTTACTGCAGCAACATCGATGTTTGCTCATTCTAGACAATGTGGAAACGCTTCATCGTGCGGGCAATCTGTCTGGTATATATAAGGAGGGGTATGAAGATTACCAACAGATGTTCCAAAAGATCGCTCAAAACCGCCATAAAAGTTGCCTGATCCTGACCAGTAGGGAAAGTCCGAAAGAGCTTGATGGTTTTGAGGGTGGAAAATCTCCATTACGGGAAATGAGGATTTCAGGACTCTCCAGCGTGGCCAGCCAGTCCCTGCTGAGTGACAAGGGTCTGTTCGGCTCCTCAGACTTTTGGGATGTCTTCGTTCATTATTACACGGGAAATCCGCTGGCTCTTAAAATTGCATCAACCACCGTGAGGGATCTATTCGGAGGTGACCTGGCTGCTTTCCTGCGGGAGGCTCCGGTTACCCTGCATACTCTGAATCAATTACTGGGCAACCAAATCGAACAATTGTCGGCCATGGAAAAGGAGATTCTATTCTGGCTGGCTATCGAACGCGACCCGGTCAGGCTGGACACACTTCGCCGCAATTTTCTACTGGACATCCCGAACGCTGAAATCCTATCTGCGCTGTTGTCCCTTCGCCAACGGTCACTTATCGAACGCGGCGATGAAGGGGCAGTGTTCTTTCTTCTCCCAGTATTGCTCGAATATGTGACAGATCGTCTGGTCTCCACAGTTGTTGAGCAAATGATCAAGCGACAGGTGGAAGCCATAACAAAGCATGCTTTGGTCAAGAGCCAGAGTCTTGACCATATTCGGGACGGTCAGGTCAGAATGATCCTGCAGCCAATCCTTTCTAATCTTAAACGTCATTTTGGAAGCCACGTCATGCTATCTGAACACCTGCGCCAACTGGTGATCCATGTAAAACAGCTGCCTCGTGAAGCGCAAGGCTACGCGGGCGGCAATCTGTTAAACCTTGCAATCCAGCTCAAAACGAATATTCGGGGGGACGATTTTTCCGGGCTTGCCCTCCGCCAGGTTTATTTACAAGGGGTTGAGGCTCAGGACGCAAATTTTTCATCCTCCGAGTTCATTGATTCGCGTTTCACGGAACCTTTGGAAACCATCAGCGCCATGGCTATGAGTCCGAGTGGGACTTATCTTGCAGCTAGCACATATGATGGGCATATTCGTTGCTGGAATGTTGCTGACGGAAAACCAGTTTGGACGGTTGCCAATGCAAGCCGTGCATGGTCGCTTGCGTTCAGCCAGGATGAAACACAGCTAGCCTGCAGCCATTTCCGGGGACGGGTCAGCCTTTGGGATATACAAACAGGTAGACATATTCATACCTTTGAAGGTCATCAGAATTGGGTTCATTCCGTAGCGTTTCATCCTGGTGGGCAGTTCCTGGCCAGTGGAGGTGCAGACTCACAGATCTGCATATGGAACATTAAAGAAAAGGCATTACGCTTCACCTTGAAAGGTCACGCAACCCGTGTTTGGTCCGTTGCGTTCAGTCCAGATGGTGCGTTACTTATTTCAGGTGGCGATGAAGAGAATTTACATGTCTGGGATATCCAGAATGGACAACTCGTGCGCGTCTTACGTCATTCCGCCCCTGGAACAATGAATGTTGCCTTTCACCCCAGTGGAAAGTGGGTGGCGGCTTGCTGCGAGCAAGATCCCCGAATCAATATATGGGATGTACAAACTGGAGAGTTGGTCGAGACCATCACCAGCCGCTCCAACGGGCCTACATCCCTGGCTTTTGATTCAGAAGGGAGCTATTTGGTAAACGGTGGTCACGATGGTTCTGTGGAGATCTGGCAGATGGTGGCAGAGCATCAGTTGCAATACGAGAAAAGGTTAATGGGACATCAAAACCATATCGGTTTCCTTGCCTTCAGCCGAAACGACTTGTTGGCCACGCTCTCACATGGAGAAAATATCAAGATATGGAATGTCGAAAGCGGGAAACTGATACGAGTTGTAGAAGGATATAGCCGCCTGATCGGAGCCAATGCCTTCAGCCCGGACAGTCGTCTGCTCTTTCAGGGAGATGCAAGTGGAAAGATTAGAATCTGGGACTTGCAAAGCCACCGTTACATTGCGAAGTTCCAAGGCCATGCGGGGCCAGTGTGGACAATCGCGTTCAGCCCAGATGGAAAAACCTTTGCCACCGCGGGAGATGACCGATTCTTAAGACTCTGGGATGCTGCTTCTCTCCACTGCATCCGAACATATCTAGGGCACACAGGGCAAATCTGGAGCCTTACATTCAGTCAGGATGGATCCCATCTTGCCACCGGAGGCTCACCGCATGGGATCATAATCTGGGATCTCAGCCTGGATGCAGGCGCTGCGAAAGCCCATACTTTTGGGACATCTTCTGATGTCTGGTCGCTGGCGTTTGACCCAAGCGGAATGAACCTGGTGAGCGGTCATACAAACGGCATGGTTACAATCTGGGATGTGAAATCCGGAGAGATTAAAGGCAGAATGCAGCACGGTACGGTCCCAGTCGGTGCCATTCGTTTCAATTCAGATGGCAAAACAATCATCACCAGCAGCAATGAACATTTACTTAAATTCTGGAATGCTGAAACAACTGAATTAATCCAAACTGTATCCATTAGTGTGGATGGCAATCGTACAAGAGCGGCAGCCATTGGGGCGGGTGGAAATGTGACAGCCACAGGCAGTGCAGAATCCACTATATACCTGTGGAACACCTCCTCGCCGGATGCCCCGACAAACCCAATCCAAATAGAAGGGCACACGAGCCGGGTTTGGGGATTTGCGTTAAGTCAGGATGAATGCTTTTTGGCAAGCAGTGATGAAGAAGGAACGACCCTTATCACTGATGTAAAGCTCGGAAAGGTAGCAGAAAAAATCCTGATTGACCGCCCATACGAGCGGATGCAAATACGAGGAGTGAGCGGTCTGAATGCGGCAGAACGAGCAGCGCTTAAGGCACTAGGGGCGTTCGAGATCGAACCCAAGGATAGTGATTAAAATATTTTGTTGACTCAATAGGTTAAGCCAAAACCGAAGGGGAACAAGGGAGTATCTGAATCATAGGGTAAATCCTCTTTTTGTCTTCTAACCGTTTTCATGGATAGAGGCAACTCAAAGGGCAGCCGACCTTGGGGAGCGGAACGCCCGAATATCACATCCAATACGGCCGCGTCACTGGCGCCAAAGTTGGCCAGTAGACAGACAGCCGCCGCTGTAATTTCTGGGATGACGGCAGGGCGATCCAGATAAATATCGATAATCGTGGGGACACGGTGCAAGATGTTAAGGATTCGCTCCAACTCAGGCAACTTGAAGTCAAGGTCTCCGGCATGGAACATACTCTCTAGAAATTCGTTATCACGATGTTCAAAAGGCGCCTTAAGCCGTAAGATAGCCAGGTCTGCTTCATCAGGATTTTGGATAACCTTGCCGTAGTCTCTTGCAACCTGTTCCGATACGTTTTCCAAGTAAAGCTTTGGCATTCCGCTCAATGGCAATATTGGCACTGAAGGGCTTTGTCCATTCTTCAGCAGCACAATGGATCGGCGCTGGGCCAAGTCACCGGCGGACACAAAGTCTTCACGTCCCACGATCTTTTCTGCTGCGTCTTCTGAAATGTAAGGGTTATCAAACAAGTTAAGGATGAATTTGTCTCGTAAAAGACGGCGCACAGACTGATCCAGCCGGGCTTCAGAGAGCTGTCCCGAACGGACCAACTCGATGATGACTTCTGGACATTCCTCTCCCCCAAACTGATCAACGCCCGCTTCAATCGCCATCCACGCCCGTTCCTGAACGCTCAAATGCTCAACGCCCCAGGCGCGTGCTTTCATAACATGCGACCCAATGGATCTGTCGCTTAGCAATCCCCAATCGGTGCAGACCACACCATTGAATCCATATTTTTCGCGCAGCAGGCGAGTGATAACGCCTTTATTGAATCCAAAACCGATGGGTTCAAATTTTGTCCCGACTGGCATCCCATAGTACGGCATGATTTGGGCGGTGTTCGCTTTGACGGCCGCTTCGAAGGGGATCAGATGATAGTTGAAATTATTCCCCGGGTATGTCTGCTCTCGTCCATAAGGGAAATGCGGATCTTCACCATCTTTTTGTGGTCCGCCGCCCGGGAAATGCTTGGTCATGCAGGCAACACTTTTTGGTCCTAAAATCTGACCTTGAAAACCCTGAATGTACGCCTCGACGAGGCCGGCTGCCTGAACTGCATCCTCGCCAAAAGTGCCGTTGATCCGCGCCCAGCGTGGTTCTGTGGCTAGATCGGCCATTGGGTGCAAAGCCACCCTAATACCAACCGCGAGATATTCCTGACGGGCTATGTCGCCATACTTTCGGACAAGCTCCGCATCCCCAATCGCAGCCAACCCGATAGGTTCAGTCCATTGAGAAAAGCTAACCGCTTGAAGATTGGTCAGTGGATTATCGTTGAACCCATGCCGAGGATCGGATGAGATAGTGACAGGGATGCCCATACCGGTGCTTTCCGCCAAGGCTTGCAATTTATTATGCCATCGGGCAGCCAGACGAGGCGTCGGTAGTCCATGAACGTTGAAATGATTCATCAGCTTGCCCGAAACGAGGGAGTTGGTGGAAACCGGTCCAAACGGTGACATGCCCTCAACCAGTTCGCCATCCTGACCCACAGCCAGAATGGTATGGAACATCAATCCAGCCTTCTCTTCGAGACTCATTTGTGACAACAGATCCTCAACCCGTTCATCCACAAGGCGACTCGGGTCTTCATACACATCCAACCGCCCATTCTTGTTGAGATCACGGACAGGTGTACCGTCTGCAAGTTTTATCATAAGGCTCATAGAATCACCGTGATCATTCCTTCCAAACCAGATGTTGAATCGGGGCCAACCCAGATCTGATAATCGCCCGGTTCAACACGATATTGATTATCCAGACCATGGAAACCAAGCGCATCAACTGGGACTTCAAACCGAACTTCACACTTCTGACCTGCCTCCAAAGAGATTCTCTGGAATCCTTTCAGCTCCTTGACAGGCCGAGTCACTGATCCCACTAGGTCACGCACGTAAAATTGGATGATCTCCACGCCGGGACGGTTGCTAATATTATTGACGGTTGCTGTCACGACCAGTTTTCCATCCATTTTTACAACGGGGGTATGAACCTGCAGATTTTTATATTCAAACGAAGAATAACTCTTTCCCTCTCCAAAAGAAAATAAGGGGACATTTGGTTCATCAAGATATGTGGACCGGAAAGGCTCATGAAATTGGGTGGTACCGGTTCCTTCTGCAGGTCTGCCTGTTGATTTATGGGAATAATACACAGGGATCTGTCCCTCGGCGCGCGGCCAACTAGATGTTAGTTTGCCAGATGGATTCACTTTTCCAAAAAGAATATCTGCAACCGCCTTTCCAGCGCGAATACCGCCATGCCAGCCAACCAAAAATGCTGCTGACTCATCCACGAGAGACGGTATAACCAATGGTCTTCCACACATGAGTACTGTAATCAATGGTTTCCCAACAGCCATCAAAGCATTGACTAATTCTTGTTGCCTGCCCGGTAAACCCAGGTGAACACGCGAGTGAGCCTCTCCACTCATCCCTGAACTTTCGCCCACAACGAGGACAACCACATCTGACTCCTGAGCCGCTGCGATTACCGCAGGAATATCCAGATGATCGTCACCGCTGACTGAACATCCCTGAACATAGGTAAGCGACTCTTTCTCGATATAATGCTGGAATCCATCCAAAACAGTTTCAACTTCTGCTGCCTGACCTGTAATAGCCCAAGTGCCAAGCAGATCGGCGCGATTACTTGCAAGCGGCCCGACCAATGCAATCCGCCTGCCCTCAATTGGAAGTGGAAGAATATCTTTGTCATTCTTGAGCAGAACCATGGATTGACTGGCAACATCTAAAGCCAGTGATCGAAACTCAGGTGACAGAATATATTTTTCCGACAAGCTCTCATCTACATAAGGATTTTCAAAAAGACCAGGCTGAACTTCAGGAACAGAACACGCCGCACAGATTCCTCCAGCACTTCCAAAGGAACAGAGCCATCTTCGATGAGCTGCGCCAGATGTTTTGAGTAAGCAGAACTCTCCATATCAATATCTACTCCAGCCAGAATGCTTAGACGAGCCGCCTCACGCAAATCCTTTGCCACGCCATGCTGGACCAGTTCACCGATCGCAGAGAAATCGCTCACTACGACCCCATTCCAATTCCACTCATCGCGCAAGACAGTTCGCAGCAGGAAGGGATTACATGTTCCGGGAACACCGCTGATCTCATTAAAAGCGCTCATCGTGCTCCCTGCGCCTTCATCGAATGCCGCTTTGAAAGGCGGCAGGTACACATCGCGCAGCGTACGCTCAGATATATCCACGGTGTTGTAGTCACGACCTGCTTCTGCAGCTCCATAGCCAACATAATGCTTGGGACTGGCCGAGATGCGACGCCCCTGAGGCAAGTCAGCACTTTGGAAGCCCCGCACTCGTGCGCGCGCCAATTCCACTCCAAGGAAGGGATCCTCTCCAGCTCCCTCAGCAACCCGCCCCCAGCGCGGGTCACGACCGACATCCACCATCGGCGCAAAAATCCAGTTGATTCCCATGCAAGCAGCTTCTACAGCCGCGACGCGGGACGCGCGTTCCAAAAGCTCCGGATTCCAAGTACAGGATTCTGCCAGTGGGATCGGGAAAATTGTTCGAAATCCATGAATAACATCATGCCCTACAAGGAGTGGAATATGCAGACGAGACTCTTCAACGGCGATCCGCTGAAGACGGTTGTTCAATTGCAGGTCGGCGGAATTGATCGCGCTAACCCGCCCGGCGCGGATATGCTGCACTGTGACAGGGTTTAGTTCCAAAGGAATTTTAAAAGCTTCCCCTTTCTCATCTGCTAATTTCTGTTTTTGGAGAACCTCATGCCAGTTGATGGGGGCAAAGGCATTCTCAAGTACCAGTTGACCAATTTTTTCATCCAAAGTCATTTGGCGAAGCAAGTTTTCGATCTTTTCGACAATTGTGGCATCCATTGGATTGGGAGACATATCGATTATTCCTAGCTATAGGTGTGTGAAGAAAAAAAACAGAAAGACTGCCATGATTTCGTTAAGCATTTATCCATTTCCGGCAGGGATTCTTTTTGCCTGCAATACTGAATCCACAAGGAGAAGGTCTTCCGGCGAGACAATTTCGGGCGCCATAGCGGAAAAAGCAACCAGTGAAAGATTCGCCTGCCAGGCGATCGGAGGATTTTCAACAAGCACCGGCAAATGCAGGCCAATAATATCTCGAGAATCATGGTGCTTCAACAGGCTTGATAGTGTGCTATCGATGCCGAGGTATCCGGTATTGTCGATATCACGATAGTCAAACCAGTCAAAATGCGCAGGTGATGAAACAGCGCTGCCATTCCCACTTGCATACATGGCAAAGTACACACCAGTAAAGCCGCCTGCCACTTCGCTTGACAGATAACGTGTTTCCGCCGTTGCCAGAATGCGTTCACTGCCGTTGTTATTTCGATAGGCAAAGGCGTAAAACAAACGGTTCGCATGGACACATAACGTATACGTCTGTTCCGAAAGTTCTTCGCGCGTCACAACAGCCGACAGATTGCCAATTCGTTGGCGGACGCAGATATATGTCTTGCCTTGTTCCATCGTGACAAAGAGGTCACAGCGATGACGTGCATCCATCCACACCGTCAGACCCGCTTCCTCTCCATCTTTTGCAGGCGAGAAACGCATGGATGTAGCAACCTCACAGTTGAAGTGCTCCTGTCGACGGCCGACAAACGTCACACCGGTTCCATCATCCAGCCGCATGCCAGTCCCTTGCAAAGTCAATGAACCGGGTTCCCGTGTCAACGACCAGGAGTCGGAATTCGGATTGCCCAGGAAATTCCAGTTGACATTCAGCTTGGGCTCATTAAAATCATCGCGCTCTGCTAAGGCATCCCATGACCCCTGGGGCAACTGTGGGGCATCCATCTCAAGCTCGATACGTCCGGCATTTCCGAAATACGGCCAACCCTGCTCATCCCAATGAACCGGCGCCAGGAATGTTTCCCGTCCGAGGTGATGCACCTGCGGAAAGACCGGGCGAAAGCCGAGACAGACAGCCCACCACGTACCATCCTGTGCCTCGACCATGTCTGCATGACCCAACGCCTGAATGGGACTGTGCAGGCTGCGGTGCGTGAGGATCGGGTTGTGAGGGCACGGTTCCCAGGGTCCCCAGGGAGAATCACCGCGTGCGATCACCTCTGTATGTGCATACTCTGTTCCACCCTCTGCGATCATCAAATAATATTTTTCGCCAATGTGATACAGGTGCGGACCCTCTGGATAGGAACCACCTGTGCCCCTCCAGATCAAGCGCGGCTTGGTAAGCAGACGTCCGGTGACAATATCGATCTCACTTTGAATGATGCCCTGTCCCTGGCTGGGATCATCGGTCATGCCAGTACTTGTGAAATAAATACGACCGTTATCAAACAAGAGTGATGGATCAATTCCATCTTGCGCCACCCAGATCGGGTCCGACCATGAACCGAACGGATCGCGCGTGGTAACATAAAAATTCCCCTCGCCTGAGATATGGGTTGTGACCATATAAAAGACTCCATCATGATAGCGAATGGATGGAGCGAAGATACCACCTGAAGTTGGGGCGCGGTCGAGGTGCAATTGTTCCGGCCGGTCCAGGCAGTATCCAATCTGTCGCCAGTGAACGAGATCCCGGCTGTGGAAAAGCGGCACGCCGGGAAAATATGCAAATGAACTGTTTACGAGGAAATAATCATCCCCCACCCGGCAGATACTAGGATCCGGATGAAAGCCTGAAAGGATAGGGTTGCGAAATTGATTCGATGAAGTATTCATGAGTTAGATGTAGTTCAAGCTAGAAGGCGTGAAAGGTTATGATAGCTTAAGGTAACAGAGTCCAGTTCATCCTTTGATGTCTTATCCTGCTCTACAAGCACATATCGAGTATTGCCATAGGGTGCGTCCCGCTGCAATGATCTCAGAAATGTTGAGAGTACCGGTGCCGATTTCGGTAAATTGATCCTCTCCAACGGATATCAGCATCTCCAGCATTGTGATCTGAGGATTGCCAGCAGCCAGGTCAAACAGATTGACAGGTTGCACGCCCGCCGGAAGATCCTTTTGATGGAGCAGATCGCAGCGCCTGCCGAGTTTACGGATCCAGGCGATCGGGTCCTGTCCACCGCGAATAGCCCAGTAGGTATCAAATTCATACATCACCAAGTCGCGATCGAGATTCTCGAGCATGATATCCAATACCATCTGTCCTTCAAAGACATCGAACTCCTGGATGTGATTGTGATAGTACAACTGCACACCCTGCTTATTGCACATCTCACCAGCAAGATTGGTCCGCTCACAAAATGCGAGAACATCCTGTCGATCGTTGAACAGAGCAAATGGAATGACAAGCGCACTCGCGCCGGTCTCGAAGCAAGACTCCACGATCCTTTCCATGGGAGTGCCATCCTTTGGCATGAAGTGACAGCCTACCGCTCTTAAACCCAGGCCGTCCAGCAGTCGGCGATGTTCGGAGGGACGCAGATCCTGACCGAAGACCAATCCATTCTCTGTAACAGTGCTGATGAGTTCCAGATTCTTGTATCCAATAGCAGCGACCTTTTCCAGGGTTGCAGCATAATCCTGTCCAAGTGCGTTCCTGACAGAGAAGAGCTGTAGTCCAATTTCAGGGATCATAGGAATCTCCTTTTGGGTTCCACATCAAACTTCCTTATGTTACTGCTATACAAATGGAGCATTATCATAACTATTGTCGATTCAGTTGGTTCTCATCCCATGCCGGGAATGGGATATTGGGCAACGGCATCATCCAGAACAAGAACCCAGTCAGGACCACCCTGTGGTGGGGTAAAGCGCATTCGGCCTGGGTTTTCAAATTTTCCGATACAGCGACTTGTACCATTGCGCGGATCATACCAGTACCCGATTAATTGCTTGCCGGTTAGTCGATGAAGATTCAACTCGACTTCATTTCCAACCGGCAGATACACGAACGCATAGCTGCCGGAACCGTCTCTTGTTGCTTGTATATGCTCTGCCCCTATGCCCGGCTCCGAAAGAATTAATTGCTGGTCAGGGATTCTGGTCAGAAACGGGCGTGATAAGAGTAACGCTCGGGCATGTTGCATCTGGCTGGACCCAGGCAGTTGAATGGCTTCGTACCAGGGACGACGCGCTCGGATGAGCGCCTCCCGCCCGGGTCGCCACATTTGCCAGACAGGGTTACAGCCATACGTATGTCCGTGCGCGCCTGCAAACAACGCCCAATAAAGTGTCTTACGCACGTCCCAATCATCCAGATAACCATTTTCCAGGTTGCGTGGCCCATCAGGTAGAGTGGACGGGAAATCTTCATAGCCTGGCTCTGCGTCCATGCAAGGACGGGTGGGAGTCAGGGCGTAATCGGCTTCGATGAACTTCCAGTTTGCCATGTTACGGGTGTGACCGCTCTGGCATGTATGAAAATCGAGCCAGGTTTCATCATGAACAAGTTCGGATGTGGTGTGGGGTCCCCATGCATGCATTGTAATAAGATGGCTGCCGCCATCCCCCACGCGCAATCCTTCAGCCAGCGCGCGCACGATCAGCCGATGCTCCTCATTCTCGATCGGCCGATCCCCACCGACGATCCAGATGATCGGCTTGTCTGCATAACGCCGCCCCAACCAAACCCCGAAAGTGCGCGCGTTCTCAGGTGTAAATATTTCGGGACCGATGCCCCATTTCTTGTTCCATTTATCACCCCATGTTGGCAGCATTCCAATGTACAAACCTAGTGATGCAGCCAGATCGACTATCCTATCCACATGGGCAAAGTACGCCTCGTTGGGTTGAGTTGGATCGTTGGCAATAAGCGGAAGATCCCCATTCGGATTGGGGGCATGAAGTCCATCGATCTCTGCAAGCACCACAGCCTGGATCACGGAAAATTTTTTGGCGGCCCTATCCGTAAGATAGAGGTCGGCATCTTCCACACTTAGACGATGAAACAACTCCCAAGCTGTATCCGCCAGGTAAAAGAACGGGGTACCATCTTCATGGACCAGGAAACGTCGGTTATCGCTAACTTTCAACATAATATCTCCTATCTTATCTAGAAAAGCCTTATGGATTGCCATGACTAAGTTCATGCCTGCCAGCTTTAAGTACGCGTGGCTGTTGCCCAACCAGGTCCAACTGAATCGGTACGGGAGATTCCACAATGACGGTATCGGCAGACACTTCCACTGCAATAGAACCAAATGGGGTAGGCACACTACCCCGCATCCTGGAGAGGCGACCCAGGCGCGGCGCAACACGGACCTTGGCATAGCCAGGCTCGGCAGGAGTAACGCCGAGCGTGTAGATCAGCATATCGCGAGTAGGCGTACAACTCCAGCCATGAGCGTGAGTCCCCACAGACCAATTCTCACCGATCGTATCGTAACCATCCTTCAGAAATTCAGACCAGCGCAAATACAGGTCTGGGAGACGATCTGCCTGCCCAGCCAGTGCCACTGCATCATGGACCACATAACTCATGAAAGGCATGGCCATGACGATCTCATTCTCTGCATCCCAGTCGATCTCATAGATGCCACGCATCTGTTTCTCGAATTTTTCTTCGCTCTGACCGCCACCCGCCCACGAGCGCACGACCAATCGTTTTGCATCGGTGATCGTATCGACAATGCGACTCCAGCGTGTCTCGGGCGCCAGCCTCGAAACAATCGCCAATGCACCAGCGATCTGACTCATTTCCGGCTTTGGGATACCATCCACAATGTGATCGATGTAAGAACCGCGCTTCTTATCCCAAAAGATCTCGAACCCTACTTTCGCGCGTTCATAGCAATCATCTGCCCAAGCCTTACTGGCAGCTTCTCCGAGCCATTCGGCCATCTCCGAGAACTCGCATAAGCCACGCGCCCATTCCGCAGTCAACAACGAACTGGTATCAGTCGTGGATACGCTTGACCAATCCACTAGATTCCACTCTGGAACATCTTTCAGCACACCTGTCGATGTCTGAAAAGGAGCGTACCAGCGTAAGATCCGCGCGACGGTCGGCAACCAGGAAAGGATCGCATCCCGTTCGCCGGTATAACGATAGAGGTTATAAACGCCATGGACCCAGTGCATCGACCAATCCGGCAAGGTAAAGCTGCCCATCAATTCCAACATACTGACCGTGAACATCGGCAGGATGCCATCTGAACGCGGTGAATTTCCCAGTTCCACGTAGCGCTTCGCCAAACGCCAGTCGCGGTTCCCAGCCAGAGTCACTATCTGATGAACAATGCCATCACCAGTCCAGGCACGCTGCTCACGGGTGGGACAATCCACGAAAGCATCCGGTGAGCATAATTGCACAGTGCGGACACCTGCCTTATAGATCTGTTCCAGCAACGGATCGGAACATTCAAAGCTGGCAGGCTCCTGCCAGGGATGCAGGTTCTCACGTACAACAAAGGAAGTCAACTCGATCTCTTCGCTACTGGAGTGCGCAAGCACATAAGCATAACGAAATCCAATCGTGTCGAACAATCCGAATTTGTCGTTCCTTCCGCGTGCAATGTAGCGTGTCCCGGATCGCATGCGTCCAAAATGAGTACCCCCACGAATCGGTTCTTCCATGAAGGAAATATCGAGCGTTGTACCGGGTGTGCATTGGAGCTCAAACTGCACAAAACCCGAAACGATCCTTCCCATATCGATCTTGATCCAGGCGGCTCCGTCGTCAGGAATTTTGAATTGCATTGGCAATGACATATCAACGACTGCGCCAGATCCGGAAGCTGTAAATGCATGATCCACATTATCCATCGGAGAGATATCGGGATCGGCAGTCAAAGCCTGAATGGTTTCAACAGTGATGGAAGCGGGCGATCTTACTTCACCCGTAAGTTGCGCTATGGATCTCGGATACAAGGGTCCATACGGATGTGTGGGAGGCTGTGAACGGTATGTACCAGATAACATCGCGTGTACGATCTGCGCCTTTCCCCACTTCGTATCATCGAAATCGGCGCTTTTCCATGCGAGGGGAAATCGTCGTGCATCGAAAATCTCAACCGGCACGCCTTCTGCTGCCAATTCTCGTCCATCTGCAGAGCGATGTTCCCAGGCATCGGAACGAATGGCTTTCCACGAATCATCGCTGATCAGCCAGATATTATTCCCGAGATCACATTCAAATACCATCACACCGCGTTTGCCCAATGTGCGATTGGGAACCGCTGGCATCCAGAATGCCTTCTCTTTTCCATAATATTTCACATAGACCGCAATGACATTTTCACCGGATCGCAGGTAGGGTGCGAGATCATACATATCGTAGTGAAGCCGTCGGAACTGACTGCGTATCGGACCACGCCCAAGTTCCTGTCCATTGACATACAACCCATAGCGCGAGTCGGCTGTGATGCGGGCAGGTACGCGTTCTGGCACGTGATCCAGATTGAACGTTTTTCTAAACAGTCCGTGCGCTTCCTTTGCATCAGGATCCAACATGCCCGCATACCCTGGACTGGGAACGATTGGTTCTTCGGGCACCCACACCCAATGTCCCTGCCAGCGAATTTCGGTGAAGTCGAGATGATTGATGTTATTGATTGTCATGAACTTCGCAACTCTCTGATCATTTTTTCATATCTTTCTTCACAGCATTAATACTTATATAGCTCCAGAAAATAGCAACACAGCCTATCATTCATTTGCAAGCTCATTCTTTCGTCACCATTTAATTGACGGCCAGCCTTCCACTCTCCATCCACAAAATCACCATCTTCAAGTGTCAAAATGCTGACTTTCTTGTTCTCACCTGGTTTGGGTAAAACATTGATCGTACTCATCATACCCATGATAAAAAAGCTGTTTTCTCCCACCTCATAGACCATACCTGCTGCGAGAGGCTTGCATGGTTGTTTTGGTGCATAGGCTATTTGAAAGTCATACTTTTCAAAGTTCAAAACCGCGCCAAAATCAGTTTCTGTTTGCTTCAAATAACACTTTAACTGAGATGTATTTCGGTATTTGAAATACATCGGTTTAATATTCTCCATCAGACTGTAAACGCTCGAAAGGCACTCCTTGCTTCCTTCGATGTCGAATGCAGTGGGGTCGATATTCAGCGCGATCATTACCTCCATGGGAGGCTTCTGTATATCCTTTGGGTCCATGGACAACTCTTCGAGCGCGAACGGTGAATATCCGATGGCGTTATGGGCTCCAAACGCATATAGCGCGTATGAAGCGGTAACGGCATCCTTTCGTACTTCGGGAATAAATAGCGGGTTCCCGTCCTGATGGTATTCAGCCATCACCTGAGGCACATAAGGAACATAAATGTCCGGTGCCAGGCAAAACAGGGACGGCGCCATCAATTTCCATATCGTATGCATGGAGGCGACCGGTCCTCCGCTGGGGTAGGAACCTGAAAACCAGGGATACTGTTTTAACCAGGCATTTGCATAACAGGGGAGAGCATATTCTTTCTGAGCCGCCTGTGTGATCGATTCAACGGCTTTGGCAAAGTGGAACGCCATAAAATATTCACCCGCCTCATACCCAAAACAATCCCTCCATGCCCCCTGAACTGAAAATGCCTTTTCGATCTCGGCTGGAACGTTTTGTGCAAACTCCTTCTCAGCCACATCCGAATAATCCCGGTCTGTACCCAGAAGTCCGATCTCGTTCTCAACCTGTATAGCGATCACCGTGTTCTCAATCTGATCCACTTCTCTGATATGTCCCAGAATATGAGCCAATGCAGTAGCGTCCTTTTGAACCGCCGCCTGAGACAACGGAGAAATCGTATTTAATAATTCACCACTTATCTTTTTGGCGCGAAAATAAGTGTCTGAATCTTTCTTGATCCATCCTGGAACATACATGGATTCGGAGTTCTTCCATAATCCAAACCATAATAGAACGAGTCGTTTTTGATACTTCCTTGCCTGTTGAATGATCCCATCCAAGACAGTGTAATCAAACACACCCTCAACTTTTTCTATTTGCTCCCAGTATATTGGCACAAGAACTGTATTCATGTGCAGGTCTTCCAGATTAGGCCACACATTATCTTCCATGAACTGGAGGTTACTTGCACTTGAATTATGAATCTCGCCGCCCAGGATGATAAACGGCTCATTGTTCACAAACAAAGTTTCAATGCCATTATGCTTTCTGATTTCTGGTGAAGTGAGATTCGTTGGTTGTTTATTCATATTTCAAACTCCAGGTTAAGTACAGTATCTTCGTTGGGCTCTGCCAACGCTTCAATCAAATGATTGGTCAATAATTGGTCATCGTCTCCTCTAAAGACAGCCTGCCAGGATTAATCTGGCAGCCTGTAAAAGTCATGCTTGATGATGGGTTAAGGTGTCTGCCCACATCTGCTGTATGGAAACCAGATCATTGTTCTTTCTGGTCGAGATCAAACAGATGACAACGTACCCAGTGATCCTCAGATAATTTTGTTGCATCGGGCATGGTCTGGCGACAAATATCCATGACCTTCGGACAGCGCGGCGCGAATGGGCAGCCTGGTGGTGGATCGATCAACGACGGGATCTCGCCGCGGGCTTGAACAACTCTCGTGGTCAATCCAGCTTCTGGATTGGGAACAGCCGAAAGCAGCAACCTGGTATACGGATGAGCTGGTTGATCCATCAATTCCGTCGATTCCGCTCCTTCGACCATATGACCAGCATACATCACAATCGTTCGGTCGCCGATATAGCGCGCGCTCGCAAGGTCATGGGTAATATATAGAAAACCGATGCCTCGTTCCTCTTTCAGTTGTTCGATCAGATTTAGGACACCCATGCGAATCGAAACATCTAGCATCGAGATTGGCTCATCAGCAAGGATGATCTCTGGTTCAACGGCCAGCGCCCGGGCAATTGCCACGCGCTGTCGCTGCCCACCCGACAATTGATACGGATATTTCTGTGCGTATTCATCCGCCGGAGATAATCCAACGGAAGCCAGCAGCTCATGCACAGACTCCAGTGCGTGTTTTTCCTTCTTGTGAATGCGGATCGGGCGCTCAACGTGGAAACCGATCGTACGTGCCGGGTTGAGAGAACCATAGGGGTCCTGGAATATCATTTGTATTGCCTTGCGATATGCCAGAGATGCTCCACTTGACTCATGCTTCAACATGTCCCGTCCGTGCAGAAGTATCTCCCCGCGCGTGGGCTCGATAAGTCGCGTGATCAGACGAGCTGTAGTTGACTTCCCACTCCCGGACTCACCTACCAGGGCAACAATTTCGCCACGATGGATCACGAACGAAGCATCATTCAGTGCATGAACATGCTTCAATCGCATCGTATTGCCGATCGGAAAATACTTGGTTAAGTTGCGAACTTCAAGAACGACTTCTTTTGCAGGCATTGTTACATTTTCGTTCATCACTGCTTCCCCTGTCCCGCATCCGCTGCCATTCTACCGGGCGGCAGCGGCATGCCTTCATGGACTGCCACCCAGTGATCTGGGATGACCTCCCGTAATACTGGAGCGATCTCTTTTTCTTTATGCGTACAGAGGGCACAACGCGGATGAAATTTACAGCCTCCCGGTGGATTGATCAGGTCGGGTGGAGATCCTGGGATCCCGGTAAGCTTGCGCTTCTTCCCGGTCAGGGATGGGAACGAACTGAGTAAGCCCTGGGTATAGGGGTGAATTGGGTTGGTGAATATCTCTCTTGAGGATGCCTTTTCCACGATCTCACCCGCATACATGATGGCCATTTGATCAGAGAACTCCGTCATCAGGGAAACATCATGAGTGATGAACAGGATCGAAAAACCCATCGTCTCCTTCAGCGCCCGGATCTGCTGCAGGATGTCCCTCTGCACGACCACATCCAACGCAGTTGTTGGCTCATCCATGATCATCAATTCAGGAGTTAATGCCAGCGCGATCGCGATCACAACTCGCTGGCGCATGCCACCCGACATCTGATGCGGGAACGATTTTAGTCGCTCGCTTTCAATACCCACGATGTTGAGTAGTTCGGCAGAACGCTCGGCAGCCTGTTTGGCCGTGAACTTATGATGCCTGATCAGGACATCATTGATCTGTTCCCCGATCGTGATGACCGGGTTCAGTGAATTCATCGCGCTTTGGAAAACCATGGACACCTTGCTCCAACGATATTCTTCCAATTCACGATCATTCATCTTCAATATATCCTCACCGCTAAATACAACCTCTCCACCACGGATCACGGCCGGAGGACGCAGTATGCGCAGCAGGGAATGAGCGATCGTCGATTTTCCGCAGCCAGATTCGCCTGCAAGGCCAAACACCTGCCCTTCCTTGATGGAGAATGAAACTTTGTTGACCGCCTTCGCGGGACCGCGCTGGGTCAGGTATTCAATAGACAGGTTGCGGACATCCAGTAGAGTCGGGTGCTCCACGGATTCGGGTTGCAGCCCCGTAACTGTGCTTTGTTCAGTCTTCTTCATAAGGCACCACCGGAGTTGCACGCATTAGAGGAATTCGTGCTTTCTTCAGAACCGATCTGATCTTTCCTTCCGCGCTCAAGCGGGGATTCGTGATCTCGTCCATTCCATAGTTGATCAGGGCCAGTCCAAATGCAACCAGTGCCACAGCAAGGCCAGACGGTACAAACGCCCACCATGCACCGATCATGAGTGCACCACCGTTCTGCGCCCAGAACAGGTTGGTGCCCCAGGTGACATCCTGCGTACTGGCGAGTCCAAGAAAAGCTAAGCCGGTCGATGCCATGATGCCGTAGATCACAGCACCGATGAAGCCGCCCACAATAATATTCACCATGTTTGGCAGGATGTGAACAAAGATCACATAGAGCGTGGATTCGCCGCTCAATGCAGCCGCAGCGACAAAATCCTTCTCGCGGAGACTCATGGTTTGGGCGCGGATAATACGAGCGTTATAAGCCCAACCCGTAAAAGCCAGCGCGAAAATAATGGTGGTAGTACCTGGTTTTAGGTAGGCAGAGAGAAGCACGAGCAAAGGCAGACCTGGGATGACCAGAAATAGGTTCATGATGAAATTGAGGATATCATCTACGATCCCACGGTAGTAACCGGCAATCATACCGATCACGGTCGCGATCGACACCATCAAGCTACCAGAACCAAAGCCGATTAGAAGAGACAGACGTGAGCCCCACACCAATTGCCGCAGCACATCCTTACCCTGAGGATTGGTCCCCAACAAGAATTCACCGGAAGGTGCCTGATTCTGTATGCCCACATATTCCTTCGGGTCTCCAGGCGCAACCAGGGGGGCAAATACTGCCGCCAGGATGAAGGTCATGACAATGACAAACCCAAATCTGGCCTTTGGGCTGCCCAGAAGTGTGTACACAGCGCTGGTGCTGGGCAACCGCAAAAAGCGGAACCAATTGTTGGCGTTGGAAGGAGCCGGTTTTGATCTATTTTCAGAGTCCATGTTTCCGATCTCCTATCCTGCTCGTACCCGCGGATCAAGGCGAGTGTACAAGATATCCACGAAGAAATTGGCTGCCAGAATCGCCATGGTGATGATCATGAATAGCCCCTGCATAAGTGGATAGTCGCGGCCGTTCACTGCATTGATCAACAGGAAACCCAGTCCTGGATAGGAAAAGACCGTTTCAATCAAGATCTGGCCGCTGAGGATTGCCCCAAGGGCAATCCCAAACCCCGTTACACCTGGCAGTAACGCATTTCGTGCAGCGTAGCGGAAGAGGACACGAGCCTGCTTCAGCCCTTTTGCTTCTGCCATCGTCACGTAATCATCTGACATCACACTCACCATTACATTGCGCATGCCCAACGCCCATCCGCCCAGACTCAGCAAAACCGATGTAGTCACCGGCAGGACCATATGCTCAAGGACACTCTTAATGAAGGGCCAGGTAAGTCCGATGTGCAACCTGCTGCTGTAGGCATGGTTAATCGGCAGCCAGTCCAGTTTCACCCCAAAAGCATATAGCAAGGCCAATGCCAGGAAGAAAGCTGGGAAGGAACCGACAAGAATCAGTAATGGCGGAAAGACGGAATCAATAAAACCGCCTCTGCGCCAGGAACCGATGATCCCTATCAGGTTTCCCAAAACAAAGCTGATGATCAACGAAACGCTCCCGAGCAAGAGCGTCCAAACCAGTCCATTCCCAATCACCTTGGTCACGGGAGCTGGAAAGTATGTATAGGAAATTCCAAAATTACCTTGGAATAGATTCGACAAATACGTAATGAACTGCTGAGGCAATGAAGCATCACTCAATCCAAGGGCGGCACGAACTACCTGCAGGCTTTCCGGTGATAACTTACCAGCCGAGGTTCCAAGGATGATTGTCGCCGGATCCCCGGGGAGCAGACGCGGCAGAAAGAAGTTTATCGCGACTGCAACCACTAATGCAGCCAGATAAAATCCCAAGCGTCGCAGGATGTAACGCATCATCGCCTCCTACTTGAATACAGTTAAAAATCAAGTTACTATGCAATCAATCGAAATCGTTTATCGAAGTCAAAGAGGAAGAGATCCTAAAAAATTTCGATCGACCTCCTAGAAACCACAACAAGCATAAAGAAAAAACGGGGATGCGTCCGAGAAGATACCAGACGCATCCCCTTTAGGAGAGAGCTTACTTGGGGGTCGCAGCAAGCATAACGATGATCTGTTCGGGATCCACGCCACCTTGCGGGAACCCTAGAGAGTAGTTATTTTCCTGTGTTGGCCAACCCGTGAAATACTCATTGTTGAAGATTGCCCAGTCGAGTCCGCTCCACAGCGGGATCACTGGAGCTTCCTCTGCAAAGACCTTCTGCAGTTCATGAGAGATCTCGATCTGCTTGGCCTGATCATCTGTCGAAGCCATTTGGGTCAGGAGGGCATCTGCATCAGTACTACCGTAGTGAGCAAAGTTCTGCATAGTGAATGCTCCCCACGGGACAACCGTGGCAGAACCCATCATTCTGATGTACTGACCGTAAGGAGTGGGAGAGGTATAGCCAAACCACAGCGCGATCTGGTAATCGCCCATCGGCACGCTGCCAAAGAATGCACCAGGATCGATCATGTTGGTCTCAACATTCATCCCGATATCCTTCCAGTTCTGCACCATGATCTCGCCTGCCGAGATCCAATCGGTAAAGCCCTGGACCATGGTCAGCTTGAAGACCATCGGAGAGCCGTCTTTATTGGTGCGGAGACCATCAGCGCCAAGCTTGTAGCCAGCATCTTCAAGCATCTGAGCGGCCTGTTCCTGGTTGTAGGTCGTCCAATCACCCAATGAGGAGGGGTCGCTTACTTTCCACTTGGCATACACATCGGAGAGTCCGGTCACATCGGCAGCCTCGGCTTTGTTATTGAAAGCCACCTGCACAATCTGGTCGCGGTTGATCGCCATGCTCATGGCTTTGCGTACTACAATATCATCGAATGGTTTCGTGTTTGGGTTGAGGTGCATCAAGACAGTCATTCCCGCCGGATTGGGGTTGTAGGTGATCTGCGAGTTATGGGCAATAACTGCATCGTCAATATTCGGGAGCACCGAGCCGGTCCAATCGATCTCACCGGAGACCAACGCAGCAACTTGGGCTTCATTCCCTGAATAGGCAGTCACGCGGATACCCTTGTAGGTGGGCTTACATTCCTGCCAGTAGTTGGGATTCTTGTCTAATTCATAGGCTTGTGGCTGAAAGTCGACCAGTTCCGTAAACGGTCCCGTACCAACAGGCATGTTGTTCTCATAGGTCGCGGGGTCAGTGACATCCTTCCAAACATGCTCGGGGACAATATCTTGGTTGGCGATGTCATAGATACTCATCGTATCAACACTCTTGAAGGTGAAGACCACTGTCTTGGCATCAGGTGCGGTGAAAGTATCTACAGTGCTGTTCAATGGAGTCAAGCCGGAACCGTTCAGACCCGGTGTATTCTTGAGCAGGTTGAATGTGAAGACAACATCGTTGGCAGTGAAATCCTGACCGTCTGACCACTTCACACCTTCACGCAGATTGATGGTCAAGGTCTTGTAATCTTCAGACCAAGTATAGCTTTCCGCAAGCCAGGGGACAAGTTCACCCTTAAGCGTATTGAAAACCATCAGCGGTTCAAAAATGCCCTTCAAGGTCGGCCAATTGGGGTTATTGGCGAAGGGGTTGAAATTTACAACAAAAGCATTGAGGAGAGCAGCACTATTCAGAACAGCATCCGAGGTGGTGCAACCTACAGGGGCAGCTTCTGTCGCGGCTTCGGTCGGTGCGGCAACGTCGGTGGGCTCGGCAGCCGGCGCCTGCGTTGGGGCAGCCTGGCTGCAACCAGCAACCAGGACTAGAATCACAATGAACGAGAGTAAACGGGACAACTTACGAACTAACATCGTACTCCTCCTTACAGGATATGGATACGGCCGCAGATTTTGATTTTCGTGAGCTTCACTACGAGGGCAACAACCGGCCGTGCTTGTTGACAAAAATGCTCACACTCTAAGCATCTACATACTAAACCAGCCCGAGATAGGCTTCAATACGTACCGCTTCGCTTTGTATTTCATATTGCTTCGCATTTGTCTTCGCCACGCACAGAGAAGCACTTGCATGGTGCAGATTCTGGAAAAACAAGAGAGTGTTCAACCTCGATCACGTCAGGCACTGAAGCCATTCCCAAAATCGCTCGATCCAACCATCCGATGGCAACCCCCGTTTACTCATTCCGAAACCATGATCCCCATGAGCATAGACGTGTAACTCGGCCGGATGTCCGGATACCCTCCAGGCAGTGTACAAGTCCAGACTGGGTGCCACCGCGACTTCATCATTGCTTGTCAGCGCCATGAACAGCGGAGGCGCATCGAGGTGGAACCTTGATATTCTTAACCAGTGCGCCATAGATTACAGCTGCAAAGTCCGGCCGATTGGTCGCGTCGTACATGAGCGCGGAATATGCTGCGACATGCCCACCGGCGGAAAACCCCATCATACCGATCCTATCCGATCGTATCCCCCACTCTGCAGACCGCTCGCGCACCAGTTGCAAGGCACGAAGCCCGTCAGCAATTGCCAACGGGCGCACATCCCGGGTAACTTCTTCGATGTGCCGTTCGTTCTCTTCAAAGGGCAGACCGCGCATTTTGTTCATTTGTGCAGCGTAAACATCAGGAGAAACCGGTGTATGCACCACCCGATACTTCAAGACAAATGCCGCAACCCCGCGCTGCTGCAGCCAGCGTGCCACATCATGCCCCTCGTGATGGATTGCCAGCCCGTGAAATGCCCCGCCCGGGCACACGACAATGCTAGTCCCAGTTGCTGTCGCGGGATCAGGAATATACGGGATCAAAACCGGATGGGTCACATTGCGGACCCCGCCGATGGCGGTTGGCGGCGATGGTATTTCTTCCACCTCAGGATAGCTCCAATCTTCAGACCCGGGAACGCTGCCAGAGTACAGTTCAATATTATTCATAACCTACATCCTCAGAACTATTTTTCAGAGACTCAATTCAAGAACTTTGTTGTCACTGCCGGTCAACAGGAAAGGAAGGTAGGAGACGCGAAGGATTACTTCCATCTCGATCTTATGCAGACCGGTCTTCAATCCCCCTGGTGTTAGAACAGAGACAATTCCTTCTTCGCCAAATTCCCATCGATCTTCATACTCAACTTCCATCTCGTCCAGCGTATACGTGTTTCCGTGTAGGGTGACACGTATCGCGTCGCGCGGAAATCGTTCCGCATCAACGGCCACGATCAGGTCTTCGATCATGGAGATACCCAGTCCACGATAGTAGGGAAGACGAGCGTTGAATTGGAAACCACCCACTTTGCCAGATTCCAACACATGGCACAGATCCTTTTCGCAAATGATGTATTTATCGAACATAGTTAGCCTCTGACTCCACCTGCTCGCCGATCAACCGCTTTAGCATCACCTGCTGTCGCCGAATCTGTTCAACACTATCCACATCGAACGCATCCTGAATATGCCTGTTCCCTTCGTATTCACTGGAAATGTACCCGGTGTATCCGCCCTCTTTCAAAACTGAAACAATCTCAGCATACGGAATACTATACTCAGTGTAATCATCCAGCATCTCATAGAATTTTCCGTGGATGTGGAACGAAATGGACATGTGATCCAGCAAACGGCGGGGATCGACATACGTCATATGTTGAATATCATTTGCCATTGCCAAGTCCAGATTATTCGCTCCCATCTTTTTCACATCGTCGATCAAGCCGCTCATATCACCATGTGCTGCATAGGCATCACTGATATATTGAACAATATGAGGATGTGCCCCACGCCGAATATAGCGGTCGCTCCGGACGCGGGGAAAACGTTTCTCGAAAATACCCATATCGGGAATAATGCCAAGAAATGGACTCTTCACCTTTTCATACATTTCCAAATGCTGCTGAATCCATGGATGATCTAAGTTAAAAGGTGCGTGAATCTCTAGCCCCAGCCTGACATTATACTTCTCCGCATAGGACGCAGCTTTTGCCATGATCTCTGGCGGTGTGGTTACGATGCAGCGCATGACAGTACACCCGAGTCGGTTCGCGTGCTTCAAGTCGCGGATCACAGACGCAAGCATCTCGTCTTCTGTAAATAGACGACCTTTATATTTTTTGACATCGAGGAACATATCATGACAAATGGAAACCGTGCCATATTGTTCCATCCAGGTATGCCACTGATCATAAAAGGTTTCGGAAAGATTCGGGAACCCTGGCATCATTTGCTCAGCAATACTTTCTATTCCCAATGCACCTAATTTCGCTGAAGTTGCAATGCAATCCTCCAGGGACATTTTCCGAAGAAAATACTCTTCTTGGTAGCTATACAAACTTACGCCACGTTTAATGGAGTTTTCGTTTTTCATTTTCTAGCTCCCCATCTTTTTTTCCTGACCCGATGTGAGATCATTCGCAGAAGAATCAGCATCCGCTACAGTACAAGCCAGAATATGGATTGACCCGCCGGATGTACATGTAAGCCGCAGTCCATCCGGAGTGGATTCCACATGCGCACCGGTCATCCGTACAGTATGGGCTGAATTATTCAGCCAGATCGTTTCGCCATTGACATGCAGACTGATCACAGAGGAAGCGATGAGCACATCCAAAACACTGGAGACAGGCAAATCAATATCGAGGCGGAAATTGTCGCCATCCTGAATCCAGACCATCGGAATTTTCGTTTTCTTTGGATGAGCCTCACGATTTGCAGGTCCAGACTCCTGAGATTCCAGGGAGACATAAATCTGCGGTGCAATAATGATGTGGCGATGACTGGGTTTTAGGTTCATGGAAAACTCTTCCCGTCCAATGTGTTGGCATCAAAGCGTCTATGCAATAAGTCTTCCCGCGGCGGGGAAAAGAAATCCACAAGGATGGCTGGTTCGGATCGATCATTGCGCTCTGCGTGGGAAATATTCCCGGGTATGTGATAGAACCCTCCTGCCTTAACCAAAAAATCTTTGCCATCGATCACGAAAACGATCTCACCCTGAAGACACAACCCCATCTGCTCATGCATATGCGTATGTTCAGGAGCTTTGGCATATGCAAGCCAGGTAGTGTACAGAACGGTCATATTCTGTCCATCCGCGAGCAACTTGGCAAAGACGCCCGTATGCCGATTCAAGGACCACTCTTCGACCTGAAGTGGATCCACTACATATCTCATAGAAACTCTTTTAGAAAACCATCCACAGCTTTTAGGTAAGCAGCAGGCTGTTCCCGTCGGATACTGTGCCCGGCGCCCGGTAAGTGGACATGCCGTGCAACAGGGAGCCCAGCCGCCAGAGTATCTGCAGCCTGTGGAGGATAAAGAGCGCCTCGATCTGCATCGGCTGTGAGTATCAAGGTGGGGCACGTGATCTTTGAAAACAGCTTATTTCCCTGCTCGACACCTATCTGTTCTTCATCAAATACGGCAAGCGACAACTGTTGCTTGGACTCTGCCCAATGTAGCAACTCTGACTCGGGCCAGGCTGGGTTTTCGCAACGACAAAAATCCATAAGTTCTTCAACAGTCTTTTTCTTGTTCAAATCCGCCATTTGCAGCCATGTCTTGGGGTTGGATGAAGAGTTTTCTTCACGCGGGGCAAATAGTTCGAACGGTGGAGGATCTTCCAGAACAATACAACCCGGCAGGCTGGGATATAGACCAGCCGTCAATCCCGCGGTAACCGCGCCCAGAGAATGCCCAATCAGACCGGGTCTCTGCAATTGCAGGGCGTCCACAAGACCCGCCAGATCCATGGCACGGTCTACAAGGGTCGTCTTCCCTGCTGGTGATTCTGATTTACCGTGATTACGGGAATCAAACAAGATGATCTCAAACTCATTGGATAGCGGTTCCGCAATCGGCGTAAAGCACAGTCCATTGTCAGTAATGCCATGTGCAAACACCAACGGAGGCTTGCTATTCCCGGTCCTGTATACATGCAGACGAATACCATTGGCGACGATGTCCAGCTCGACAAGTTTCATGACTCTGCCAGAAAAGACCTGCACATTGCATTCCAAGCCTCCACTTGCTGGAACCCGATGGGATCTTCGGTGAATGCCTGCCCTTCCCACTCTGCGGAAATAGTGCCCTGATAGCCTTCCCGTTTGAGAAGTTGCATCAAGTCACGATACGGGATTGAAGGCTCGATGCCCGCCTTGGTCACTTGATAATATTTTCCATGAACATGTTTCACATACGGCATAATCTCACGCCAACTGTCGACAGGCATGTGCCCAAACATGGTCATCGTCATATTGATCTGGCCAATCACAGATGGCCCAACTCCAAATAACTTGCAGGATTCAGCCAATGCTCCAAATTTCGCCGGAATGGGATCGTCCGTGCGCCAGATCACTTTTGCCGCATCGATCAACTCTTCCGGGGCCCCAGCACGGCGAACATTATTCCAATGGCCTTCAGGGACACTTGTCATGGTGGCGCTAAAGTCAGGGATAAATCCAAGCAGCGGCGATTTTAGTCGCTCAAACATGCTGCGCAGCTTAACCACTTCGGGGTGGTATACGCTCAGCGGCGAATGTAGTTCCACTGCAAGCTGGATCTCGTACTCTTCTGCTAACGAAAGAAGATTTTCCAAGGTAAGCTCTCCCGCAGTTGGCGGCACTCGCATGATTGGAAACCCCAGCTTCTTTGCAGAGACCAACTGACGGCGGACGGTTTCGTAGATCTCATCAGCGGTCATTAGACGATCCCTACGCCGGCCGAGATCAACATTTGCTCCCAGACACGTTGGAATCAAGCCATATTTTGCCAACTGGTTTTGAAAGTGATCTGCATCAGCATCCGAAACATCTGGATAACTGCGAAAGCTTTGAAAGCCTACTATTTCGATGCCGGGCCCAATCCCACTTTCGGCAACCTTTGCGATCATTTCATCCAGCGTATATAACTTCTGCTGCCATTCGTTCGTGAAACTAAATAGGGTTACACCCAATATGGGTCCATTATTTGTCATCTAACACCTCGCTCAATGCGCAACCTGGGTGGACGTGAATTGCGTCACGTTGATTAGGAACTTCCCAGGTCCAATATTCATGTAAGGGAATCGAAGTGATATTTCCGCTTCAAGTGTATGTATTTCACCAGTGACAACTTTTCCTGGCTGCCTCACGTGTAATACAGCAAAATCCTGTACGAACCAGAACTCCTCACACCGCTCTAATAGTTCAGCCTGAGAGTACTGGTGTTCGTTAATCTCAAAAGCAATCTGGTCGATGGATATTGTCTCGCCATCAAGTTTCACGCTCACAATATCAACGCTGGACAAAGGCAGGGAACGGTACCAATTAAGTCTCACATCGAATGCATAACCGTCTTCCACGACACGCAGGCTGTCTTCTCTGATTAGTTTGACTTGGGCTCCCATGGAAACTACTCCTTGGTCTGATTTAAAAGGATCGGTTTGTGCTTTTTAGCCGATTCGTAAATTGCGCAGATCATTTCCTGAGTCTTGAACGCTTCTGCTGCGGTAATGTCAGGCTGAACGCCCGCCGTAAGGCTCTCGTAGAAATTCTTAATCTGCTTGATGTGAGTGATGCCCCAATAGGGACGCGGCGTTTTCCAAGTGATTGGCATGGTCACTGGTGCACCGATCACACCCCACTTGGATAACGTTTGAAACGCGGTCTGCGAGGAGCTTTGGTTAAAGAAGGCCTGGTATTCCGCTTCGTTTAATACATCGTTGGGATTGTTCAGAACGTTCAGTTCTTTCCCATCCCGATAGGTAATTACAGCCCTGTCGAATTCCATGAGGGCTGTCCCTTTCTCGCAATGGATTTCGACCATGACAGGAGAGTTATAGGTGTAGTTATTTGTCGCATAAAAGACCGACTGGACGCCGTTGCGATACTTAATTAGACCTTCGGCCGTATCTTCTGTTTCGATCACCGGATGGTTACGATTATCAATCGTGGCCTGTACACTGACGATCTCGTCGTTGACGAACCAGCGAGCCAAGTCAAGGATATGAATGGACTGATCGATGATCAATGACCCGCCTTCCTTATCCCATGTACCGTGCCAGTCACTGTTTTGATAGTATTCATTCGGCTTGAACCAGGCGAGGAGGATTCGCTGCCCGACTACCTTGCCCAGGCTGCCACTATCAATAGCCTCTTTGATCGCTACAGAAGCAGAGTTATACCGATTTTGGCTGATTACGCCAATTGTTACGTTGTTTTTCCGTCCGGCATCAATCTCAGCTTTTGCATCCTCAATAGTGATTGACATCGGCTTTTCCGATAAAACATGTTTACCGGCATTGGCGGCGTCAATGACCATTGGCGCATGCAAGTAATGTGGTGTCATCACGTGGATAACATCGATATCATCCCGTTTGAGAAGGTCATGGTAATCCTCATACGCATCACAATTGAAGAGACGCGCAGCCGCTTCCCGCGCAACTGGTTTGATATCGCAAACCGCTTTGACTTCCACATTTTCAATCGTATGGAGAGGAAAAGCGTGAACGCCAAAAATGGCCCCACAACCAATAATCCCAACACCAAATTTTTTCATATCTTCTCCTGAAATATGTTGATTGCGCCGGTGTATCCGGCGCAATCAACTCTTACCATCTTCCTATTTGTTATCGAAGAGAACCATTTCACCGGTAGCAGCTGATTGATAAATCGCTTCCAAGATCCTTGTCACAGTATAGGCCTGTTCGGGTTTCACAACAACGTCTTTGTCTTGACGGATGCTGTCCAACCATGTCGACATTTCCAGTGTTGCGCCGGCAAAGTCTTCTTTCCCGCCACTACCGATGAACTGTGCACCCATGGAATAGTTTTGGATGTAGAGTTTGCCGTTGTTCTCGCCGTTCACACGGACATGCAGGCTCTCGGCCGATTGAAAATCAGCTGTCCGAAGGACTGGGCCTGCGGCCGGGAACATATCGGCACCAGCTTTTGAGCCACATAGCATAGTCATGGCTTCGTTCGCGACGATCATGTTAATGGCCCAAGAGGCTTCCAGAACAACAGTGGCACCATTGCTGAACTTGACCATACCGAAGGCGCTGTCTTCGACTTCATACTTATCTGGATCCCAGAGTCCCATACCATTGGCCGGGCTGCCCATTTTTCCGATTTTATTGTAAGTGGATCCAAGCGCGGAAACTGGTTCGTAGTTGTTCATCATCCACAAGGTCAGGTCGAGAGCATGCGTACCAAGGTCTATCAGAGGTCCCCCACCCTGCAGTTCCTTGTTCATGAAAACACCCCAGATAGGAACTCCTCGGCGGCGGCACGCAAAAGCTTTTCCTAGGTAGATATCACCAAGCTCGCCATTGTCACACAAACCTTTGATGAATTGGCTATCCTGGCGAAATCGATTCTGATAACCAATAGTCAGTTTTTTCCCAAAAGCTTTTGCTGCGTCTAGCATAGCTTTAGCCTCTGCACTGTTTTTGCCATGGGCTTTTCACACATTACATGCTTCCCGCCCTGCAATGCTGCAACCGAAATTTCGGCATGGGAACTATTAGGTGTACAAACATGCACCACATCAATATCTTTCCGCCCAATCACCTCTCGGTAATCTTCATAAACTTTAGCATCTGCAATGCCATACTGCTTGCAGGATGCCTCGGCACGTTCTCTAATGATGTCGCAGAATGCCACGACTTCCACATCCTGGTGCTGCATCAACATCGGCAGGTGTTTACGATTTGCAATAAACCCGCAGCCTACAATTCCAATCTTGATCTTTGCCATGTCTTTATTCCTTTCTCAATTTGAATGATTTTTTATATAACCATCTGATTAGTAAGTATCACTATTCAGTGATTATTATTCATTTGTAGTGTATTCCAAAAGGAAATCAATGTAACTACGCTTTGATTCGCTCTTTATTTCGCATTCCTGTCAAAATATCTCAATTAAGGAATTGTGAGACAGTCATGAATGAAAAATCAATAAGACCCACTGCGTATTATTGCGAATATGTCTTTGTGCTGGCTACTTGGGTCATTTATCCAAATTGATGGAAAAAAACAGATCTCTTGGTCTCACAAGTGGCTATTTCTCTCTACTTTAAAAAAATCCCCCATCAATTGCTTATTAGTATGCCAAAAAGTTACGAACCGAGATTTCAATCCCGCGTCGGGACCGCCAATAAATAACAAGGGCTTGGTGTCCATTGCACATAATATGCGAAAACTGGCGCCAGTTTTTTTTCATTTTTCATTTCTTGCCAGTTTGGGCGAATTTTTGGGCTGTCCATTTGTTGTTTCTGGACAGCCCCTTGTTATTTATTGCCCATTTTAGCGTAAAAACAGGGGTGAAAAATAGTTACGCACCGCGAGTTCCATAATCGGGCAACTTTGAACGAACCCGCGATCTTTGAACATGAATCGTTACTGTATAAACCTAAATCGGTCAAGGAAACTATTCGTTCACCAGTCGTTTGGCTGTGAAATGATCGGTAATCAGGATATTGATCCAGTGTCCACGCAAGGCTCCCAAGATACTGGCGTATTTTCGAGAACCGCCTGCCACACCAACAGCACGACTTACTTTACTTAGCTGTTCCAGACTCATTGAGATGACTCGTTTTTCCAAACCGGTTTCCACCAGTTTTCCATTTTGATCGAAAAACCTCAACAATATATCGCCTACAGCTTTTTCCTGACGCAGCAGATCTAATTCTTGTGGGGAAAAGATATTTCCGCTTTGAGCCAGTAGTGGCGAAGGGTTAATAGCTCTAATTCCAACTAAAGCGGTGGTGACGTGATCAAATAACCTGATTGCGTGCTGGGCAACCTCATCTGCCATCAAAATGTCTCGCGCTGCTTCTGTTGACAGCACGCCGGATATTGGTAAATAAATTGCGCTTCCATTGACCAATTGAGCCATTCGCGAAGTCAGGCGGGTGGCGTGTGCCTCCACGGACGGATTACCTACTCCGCCCAAAATTTGAACGACCTTTACTCCAGATTTGCGGGAAAGGGGATGAAGTGCATCTACCATTGCCAGCAGTGTCGCACTCCACGAAGAAATGCCAATGACCTCGTTCGGGTGGATTGCAGATTCGAGGTAGTAAGCCGCCGATGCTCCCAAATCGCGCTGGATAAGTTTTTCATTATCTTCGGTACTGTCTACAACAATGGCATCACGCAAACCAAATTTCTTGACCAGAGTTTCTTCCAACTCAGTATGCACCCCGTTGGGAATATGAACAGAAATGCGGATAATGCCCTCTTCCTTGGAACGGCTGATTAGCCGCGAAACGGTTGCTTGGGAGAGGTTAAGCTGTTTTGCAATCTCGGATTGGCGCATGTCCCATTCATAATACATTCGCGCTACACGTGCGATCATTCTTAGTTCGTCAATATGCGGCATATTTTTACTTCCTGTGAATATTTGTCAGTTCTTGAATAATTATTCATTTTGTATTGATGTATTTGCTATTGTCATGTATTATAGCATAAGATGAATTTTATTACAGCAAGGAATAATTATTCACAATGAAGACAAATAGTCTTATTCCCAATGAAATAATAAGAAAGTTGGAACAAAATTCCATCCTGTACCGCCGAACCGTTTTGCATATTATTTATACAGCAAAAGCGGGGCATACGGGTGGCAGCATGTCATGTGTGGATATTCTCAACGTTCTTTATAACCACACCATGAATATTACCCCTCAAAATTTTGATCAGATAGATCGTGACCATTACGTTCACAGCAAAGGTCATTCGGTCGAAGCCTTATATGCAGTTCTGGCGGGGCAGGGCTTTTTTCCGATTGAGTCTCTCGATACCATGGAAAAATATGAATCCGACTTTATTGGTCACCCCACTCGCAACGTGCCAGGCATCGAGCAAAACACTGGCGCGCTTGGACATGGCTTGCCCATATCGGTAGGAATGGCACTTGCGGCTAAAAAAGATGCGCGTAATAACCGTATTTTCACCATAATGGGTGATGGTGAATTGACTGAAGGTTCCATCTGGGAAGCCTCTGCCAGTGCCTCGCATTATCACCTCGACAATCTGGTTGCCATTATTGACCGCAATGGATTGCAGATTAGTGGGCGCACTGAGAAAGTGATGAATATGGAGCCGCTCGAAGAGAAATTCACGGCTTTTGGTTACGCTGTGCGCCATGTGGACGGAAACAATGTTGCCGAATTGGCGGCTTTATTTGATAGCCTTCCTTTTGAATCTGGAAAACCAAACCTAATTCTCGCACATACCGTCAAGGGCAAGGGTGTCAGCTATATGGAAGATAGTATCTCCTGGCATCACCGTGTTCCCACTGATGCCGAATATGCTATTGCCTTGCAGGAACTCGAACAGGCTGAAAACGCTTTGGAGAAAACCTATGGGCGACAATAACCTGACCATGGGCAAGACTAATCTGGATGTTTTTTCCCAGACCCTGATTGATTTGGCATCCAATGACCGCGATATTTTGGTTGTCACCAGTGATTCGCGCGGCTCCGGTAGAGTAACGTCCTTTGCCGACCAATTCCCTGATCAGATCGTGGAGATTGGCATTGCCGAACAAAATCTAGTCGGCGTTTCTGCCGGATTGGCGTCAATGGGCAAAAAGGTTTTTGCCGTTTCTCCAGCCTGCTTCCTCACGGCACGTTCTTTGGAACAAGTCAAAAACGATGTTGCATACTCCGACCATCCAGTCAAAGTTGTCGGAATCAGTGCGGGTGTTAGTTATGGTGCCTTGGGCACCACACACCATTCCTTGCATGATTTTGCTGCGTTACAAGCCGTCAACAATATTGACATTGTGGCTCCCGCAGATAATTTTGAAACCCGCCAGGTAATTCAAGCCGCAGTCAATCATCCCCGACCGCTTTATATTCGTTTTGGCAAAAAAGCCATGCTGAATCTGCATGCCCCAGATGCTCATTTTGAGATTGGCAAAGCCATACAACTTACTCCACAACTTGAAAATTATGATGTGGCTTTTATTGCCATCGGCGAAACCGTCGCTCCGACTTTTTTGGCAAGCCAGGAACTGAATAAACAAGGAGTAAATTGTTGTGTTTTGAGTCTGCACAGCCTACGTCCCTTTGACGAAAATGCTGTCCAACAGGCAGTCGAACGCTCCAAGGTAGTGATTACAGTTGAAGAGCACAGCGTCAATGGCGGGTTAGGTAGCCGAGTGGCTTCTTTTCTTATGCAGGCAGGTATTTTTCGTTCAATGCGCATAATCGGAATTCCCGACGAACATACCGTCAGTGGCAGTCAGGGTGAGATTTTCAAGCATTACGGTATTTCGCCTCAGGGACTCTCGCAGACCGCCATTCATCTCCTGAACGATGAACAGGAGATGAAATGATAAATACTCACGGTTTGTTTCTTGCCATTGACCAAAGCACCTCAGCGACTAAGGGACTGCTTTTCTCTGCTGATGGCTCTTTGCTCGACCAGGAAATATTATCTCACCGACAGATTTATCCGCGCGCCGGTTGGGTCGAACATGATGCTGAGGAGATTTTCAGTAATACACTGAAAGTCACATCAGATCTAATGAAGCGTCACTCTGAACAGATGAGCAACCTGCTGGCTCTCAGCATTACGAATCAACGTGAAACCTGTGTCATTTTTGACCTCGAAACGGGTAAACCGCTGTATAACGCCATTGTCTGGCAATGCCGTCGTGGTGCAGATCTTTGCAACCAGTTGGTAGATGCTGGCAACGAGACTCTCGTTCATGAGTTAACTGGTTTGAAAATTGATACTTATTTCCCCGCCAGTAAGTTACGCTGGCTGGTGGATGCCAACCCGGACTTGCATGCCCGACTGAAAGATGGGTCGGCATTATTTGGCACAATTGACACTTATTTGATCTACCGCCTTACCGGTGGAAATGTTTACGCGACTGACCACACAAACGCCTCGCGCACACTTTTCTTCGATATCGGAAAACTGGAGTGGAGTCAGGAATTATGTAATGTGTTCGGATTGGAATTCGGTACACTGCCTGAAGTGCGCGAAAGCGCGGCTTGGTATGGAGACACTGATTTGGCAGGTTGCCTTAGTCGCCGTATCCCGATTTGCGGCGTCATGGGTGATTCGCAGGCAGCACTATTTGCACAACGCTGTTTCGCTCCTGGCAGCGCCAAAGCAACTTTTGGTACCGGGTCATCCATCTTATTGAATATTGGTCACGAGAAACGTCTGTCTGAAAGTGGCACAGTGACGGCGTTGGCTTGGGTCTTGGATGGACAGCCTACTTATGCCTTTGAAGGTATTATTAATTTCACCGGGGCAACCATTTCGTGGTTGCGCGACCAGTTACAGTTGATTGAAAGTCCCGCAGAAACAGAAACGCTGGCACAGTCGGTTTCCGACAGTGATGGCGTTTATTTTATTCCCGCCTTCGTCGGGTTGAGCGCTCCCTACTGGAGAGCCGACGCCCGCGCCGCCATCCTCGGCATGACTCCTTCCACCACCCGCGCCCACGTTGTCCGCGCCGCATTGGAATCCATCGGCTACATTGTGACGGATGTGCTGAAGGCGATGGGCGAGGACGCCGGGGTAAATCTCAGCATGGTTCATGCTGATGGCGGAGCCGTTCGAAATGCTTTTTTGATGCAATTTGTGGCGGACATGAATCAACTAAAAGTACGCGCCGCACAAACTCCCGAACTTTCTGCATTGGGCGCAGTCTTTAGCGGTGGACTTGGACTTAAGCATTATGCCTCTCTGGAAGATTTGCAAAACCTGCCAGCTGGTTACGAGGAGTATCAGTCTTCAATATCCCCCGCTCGTGCCAGCGAATTGTTTGCGGGCTGGCAGTCAGCCGTGCAGCAGGTTTTGTATCAACCCAAACAAGGATAAACCCATGAAACGAAAAACAGTCTCAATCATCATTGCCTTGGCGAGTCTTCTGTTGCTGATACTTGCTGGACGTTACGGATTCACCGTGGTTAGCATTGAGGATGCCGAAAAAGCAGTTCAAAGTGAAACCTTCGACCCCGTTGTATTTGTGGATGGTATATGGGAAACCACACTGTTACCGACTTTCAGCGAGAAGGCAGTGGAACTCCCGAAAATCCTGTCTGAAATGAATCCCGATGCCAGTGGGACTGCGCCAAAAGATGAGTTGATTGCCATAGCTAATAAATACGGTTCGATTACCGTAGGCGAGGCGCATGTCTACATGGTGAAAGGCAGCGGCAAGATTGTTAGTGTCAACGCCGAAACCAGCCTTGGGACGGCGGAAGTGGCGCTTGACGGCTACGATGGTCCCATAAAAGCGTTGCTCTATGTCGGCACCCGCATCCCTAGCGATGAGACTTCGGTACGAGATGCAGTTGGGTTTATCACGTTTGGCGATTTCAAGGAGCAGACTGAGTATGGAAAGGCAGCATCCGAAATCAATAAACGTATCCTCACCACGGTGCTTAACAGTATAGACAGAGATAACCTGGTTGGCAAAACCATTTCATTTAAGGGCGCATTTACCATCCGCACCTTCAACCTGATACAAATCGACGTGAAAGAACTCCGAATAGTACCGGTTGAAATCGAACTGGGAGAATAATCCATGCCCAACCCAACCCTTGTTCTCTCTGCAGAAAGTTCAATCGCAGAAAACATCATCCTGACCGCCGAAAACATCACCAAGGTTTTTCCGGGAACCATTGCCCTGGAGGATGTTTCGTTCAATGTCCGCAAGGGCAAAGTCAATGTTCTCATCGGCGAAAATGGCGCTGGAAAATCCACGTTGATGAAAATTTTGGCTGGGGTGGAACATCCCACCAGCGGCAAAATTCTTCTCGATGGGCGTGAAATCCATCTGCATTCTCCGCTTGATGCCAACCGCCTTGGAATCGGCATCATTTACCAGGAATTGAATCTATGCGCCAACCTGAGCGTGGTTGACAATATTTTCCTTGCACGCGAAACCACCCAGAATGGTCTGATCGCGCATAAATCCCAGAAGCAACGCGCTCGTGAGCTGATCAACAGGCTGGAACAGAAGATAGACCCAGATCAACTTTTGGGCGACCTGCGGCTTGGCGAACAGCAAATTGTCGAAATCGCCAAGGCGCTGGCTCAGGATGTGCGCATCTTAATCATGGATGAACCAACCTCCGCGTTGAGCGCAACCGAAGTGGAAATTCTGTTCCGTATCATTCGGGAACTCAAATCACGCGGCGTTGCCATCATTTACATTTCGCACAAGCTAGAGGAACTCTTGCAGATCGGCGACTACATCACTATCCTGCGGGACGGGCACAAGGTTGCCGAAGAGGAAGCAAAAAATATCAATGTCCCGTGGTTGATCGAGAAAATGGTGGGACGCAATCCAGCCGCATTGTTCACCCGCAAGGAACGTCAGTTGGGCGATGTGCTTCTCAAAGTGGAAAACATGACCCTGCTGCGTGTTGGAGGCGGATATCTTCTCGACCATGTTTCTTTTGAACTGCGTGAAGGTGAGGTCTTGGGTTTTTATGGACTGATGGGCGCTGGGCGATCCGATCTCGTGGACTGTCTTGCGGGTGCACGTCCACAGGCAACTGGAAATATCTGGTTGGATGGCAAACCCGTGGTGGCGACGACCATTTCAGATCGCATCGAATCTGGTTTTGTACTTGTCCCTGAAGACCGCCAACGCTACGGTTTGGTACAGACACTTTCTGTGATGGACAATATGCTGCTTGCAAGCCTAAAAAAATATCTCAAGGGATTCTTCCTTGCACGCAAACAGGAAAAAGCAGCCACTGATCAACAGATTAAGGAATTGTCTGTTCGCGTGGCGAATCCTCTGCAACCAATCACCGCGCTTAGTGGCGGCAACCAGCAAAAAGTGGTTGTGGGAAAGGGATTGCTGACGCACCCCAAAGTGTTGCTTCTTGATGAACCCACACGCGGAATTGATGTGGGCGCGAAGTCCGAAATCTTTGAAATCATGAATCGCCTTGCTGCGCAGAAATACGGAGTGATTTTTGTCTCATCGGAACTGAAGGAAGTACTAGCAATGTCCGATCGTATTCTGGTCATGTCGAAAGGCGCAATTACTGGCGAATTTTCCCATCAAGAAGCTACAGAAGAAAAACTGGTCGCGGCTTCAGCCATTGGTCACGGCCCATCAAACGGAGGCAATCATCATGGATCAGGAAACTAATATAAAGTCCGCGCAGAAGAAAAAGAGGCGCAGCATTACCAAAACAGATATACAGCAATTCCTGTTACGTGGCAGGGCTTTTATCGCGCTGATTCTGGTCTTTGTCGTTTTTACATCACTGACCCCACAATTCCTGACCACAGGCAACATTGTGATTATGTCCAAGCATGTGGCGATCAATGCGCTGCTGGCGATTGGTATGACCTTTGTCATCTTGACTGGCGGCATAGACCTGTCAGTTGGTTCCATCGTGGGAATGGTCGCCATGATCGCTGGTGGACTGATCAATGAAGGCATCAACCTGCCGCAGCTTGGTGTCATCATCTACCCCCATACCTGGATGATTGTTCTGCTTTCACTCGCATTGGGAACCCTGATGGGCGCCATCAGCGGATATATCATCACACGGTTTAATGTTGCCCCCTTCATTGCCACCCTCGGAATGTTGTATGTGGCGCGCGGCATCGCTGGCTTACGGAATAACGGCTACACCTTCCCCAATCTGATCGGACGTCCCGAGTATGGAAATACCGGCTTTGAGATTTTAGGAGCGGGCGAATTTTTAGGAGTCAACTACTCGATCTGGCTGATGGGTATTCTTACTCTTGTGGCTTACATCGTAACCACCCGCCTGCCGTTTGGTCGCCATGTGTATGCAATTGGTGGAAACGAACGCGCGGCGGAACTCTCGGGCGTTCGCATCGCCCGCAGCAAGATCATTGTTTATAGCATCAGCGGTTTCTGTTCGGCGTTGGTTGGTTTGATCATCGCCTCGCAATTGGTAGCCGCCCACCCAGCCACCGGGGAATCCTTTGAATTGAACGCCATCGCAGCGGTGGTGCTAGGTGGTACTTCCCTGGCAGGTGGGCGCGGCAGCATGGGTGGCACCTTGATTGGCGCTTTCGTCATCGGCGTATTGGGAGATGGGTTGGTCATGATGGGCGTCTCGTCATTCTGGCAAAAGGTGGTAAAAGGCGCTGTTATTGTTTTAGCTGTGATCATCGATCAGGTTCAGGCGCGGATGCAGGAACGGATCGCTCTTCAGGAACAACAGGAAATGAAATAACCACGGTCGAAAATGCTTGAGGACAATGCTCTCAGAAAGGAGATGTTTATCCAAAAAGAAATCCGAAAAAAGCTTTAATTTTGTCTTGAAAAAAATTCCAACTCAATTTATATCAAGGAGAAGAACATGAATAAAAAGTTTGCTGTTTTGTTTAGCCTGCTTGCAGTCCTAGGTCTGTTGCTTGCTGCCTGCCAGCCCGCCGCACCTGCCGCAACAGAAGCCCCCGCGGCTGCCGCAACTGAAGGCGGTCTGATCTGTGTAATCGTCCCCGGCGTCGAGAATCCATTCTTTGGTTCAATGCAGGAAGTTGCCGCCAAGAAAGCGGAAGAACTGGGCTACACTACCCTGAAACTTGTCCACAACGATGATGCCAACAAGCAACTCGAGTTGATCGAAAGCTGCATTGGACAGGGCGCAAAAGCCATCATCCTCGACAATGCTGGTGCCGATGCCACCGTGGCCGCTGTCCAGAAAGCCAAAGACGCCGGCATTCCCTCCTTCCTCGTGGATCGCGAAATCAGCAAAGAAGGTGTTGCAGTTTCCCAGATCGTTTCCAACAACTATCAGGGTGCGACCATCCTTGCTGAAGAGTTTGCCCGCCTGATGGGCGAAAAAGGCAAGTACATTGAGTTGACCGGACGCGATACTGACACGAATGCCCATGTCCGTTCACAGGGTTACCACGATGTCCTCGATGCCCTCTCCGGCATGGAAATGGTTGCACAACAGACCGCCAATTGGAGCCAGACCGAAGCCTTCGACGTCATGGAAAGCCTGCTTCAGGCAAATCCTGATATCAAGGGTGTCATCTGCGGAAACGACACCATGGCGCTCGGCGCTCAGGCTGCTCTCGATGCCGCCGGTATGAGTGACGTATTTGTGGTTGGTTTCGATGGCTCCGATGATGTGAATGATTCCATTCTCGCAAGCAAGATTGACGCCGGCGCTTTGCAACCTGTTGCTGAAATGGCGATCCAGGCTGCCATCCAGGCTGATGAATACATCAAGACCGGCAAGACCGGCAAACCCGAAAAGCAGTCCATTGACATGGTTTTGCTCACCGCCGAAAATGCCTGTCAGTACAAAGGCTTTGCTCCGACCGGTTCCACCGAACCCTGCGTACCTGTGGCGGCTGAACCCGCTCCCGCAACTGCTGGCGAAGGCGGTTTGATTTGCGTGATCGTCCCCGGCGTTGAGAATCCTTTCTTTGGTTCGATGCAAGAAACCGCAGCCGCCAAGGCTGAAGAACTCGGCTACACCACCCTCAAACTCGTCCATAATGACGATGCCAACAAGCAGTTGGAACTGTTTGAAAGCTGCATTGGGCAGGGCGCGAAAGCCATCATTCTTGACAACGCGGGTGCAGATGCCACTGTCGCGGCTGTTCAGGCTGCCAAAGATGCCGGCATCCCCTCCTTCCTCGTCGACCGCGAAATCACCCAGGAAGGCGTTGCAGTTTCCCAGATCGTTTCCAACAACTATCAAGGCGCGACCATCCTCGCTGAAGAATTTGCCCGCCTGATGGGCGAAGAAGGAAAATACATCGAACTCACCGGCCGCGATACCGACACTAATGCCCATGTCCGCTCTCAGGGCTATCACGATGTTCTCGATGCCCTCTCCGGCATGGAAATGGTTGCACAGCAGACCGCCAACTGGAGCCAGACCGAGGCCTTCGACGTCATGGAAAGCTTGCTTCAGGCAAATCCTGATATCAAGGGCGTCATCTGCGGTAATGACACCATGGCGCTTGGCGTGCAGGCTGCTCTCGATGCTGCCGGCATGAGCGACGTAATTGTCGTCGGCTTTGACGGTTCCGATGATGTCAACGCCTCTATTCTCGCTGGCAGTATTGACGCTGGCGCTTTGCAACCTGTTGCTGAAATGGCAATCCAAGCGGCCATTCAGGCTGACCTGTACATCCGCACTGGCGAAACTGGCAAACCCGAAAAGCAGTCCATCGACATGGTTCTGCTCACCGGCGAAAATGCCTGCCAATACACCGGCTTTGCCCCCAACGGCAAGACCAGCTGCCCGTAGTTTTATCATTGATTGACATCGTTACAGCAAAACTGTAACGGAGGAGGTGGCGGGAAGTCAAATGGACTCCCTGCCACCTCCAAAGGGGACACCTATACCATGGATCCAGTTTGCTGCCGGTCTCATGAGAGGTGTCCCCGATATTATACGCTTTCAGATACATAAACAAGAAGTGACGAAAATATGAAGATTGTTGTGGTCGGCAGTCTCAACATGGATTTGGTGGTGCGAATGCCGCAAATTCCTCGCCCCGGTGAAACCCTACTCGGGGGCGTTTTCAAAACCTTTCCCGGCGGAAAAGGAGCGAACCAGGCAGTTGCCGCGGCGCGACTTGGTGCCAGCGTGATGATGGTCGGCTGCATCGGAAACGATGCCTTCGGTCGGGAAATGCGTGAGACGCTCACCCGGGAGGGCGTTGACACTATGCATGTCCTCGTCCACCCGCAATCTTTAACAGGAGTGGCTTTGATTCAGGTTGATGCTGCCGGGCAAAACAGCATTGCCGTGGCGTCCGGCGCAAACTTTGAATTAACCAGCACCGATGTGGAAAAAGCCATGCTCTCCATCGGGAATTTCGATGTTCTGGTCATGCCGCTCGAAACCCCGCTTGAAACCATTTATACTGCCGCAAGAATCGCCTCCAGGATCGGGGCAAAAGTCATTCTTAATCCAGCTCCCGCGCAACTATTGAAACAAGACCTACTAGAATTCGTGGATGTACTGCTGCCTAACGAATACGAAGCAGCCCTGATGACGGGTTCTCCATCCCTGCAATCTGTAGCTGATGTCTGCAATGCCGCCCAAAAATTGCTTTTGCTCAAAGCGAAGAATCTCATCGTGACGATGGGAAATCGGGGGGCAATGCTATTTGATGGAAAAACGGAATCGCAAATTCCAGCCTGCCCGGTGCAGGCTGTTGACTCCACCGCCGCCGGGGATTGTTTTGTCGGCGCCCTGGCAGTGGGACTCTGTGAAGGAAAATCTTTATTGTCTGCAGCCGAATTTGCAAGCGCGGCAGCGGCTATTTCAGTCACCCGCGATGGGGCACAGCCCTCGCTTCCCCGTCGTGAGGAAGTCATTCAATTCATGAACGACAGGAGCAAACCCAAATGAAAAAAATAGGAATTATCAACGCGCCGATCTCCACGGTAATTGCTCACCTCGAGCATTCCGACATGCTGACCGTCGCCGACGCCGGGTTGCCCGTCCCCGCCACGACCCAACGCATTGACCTGGCACTCAAGCCCGGCGTCCCGGGTTTTTTGGAGACTCTCGAAGTGTTACTGACCGAAATGTTCGTCGAGAAAGCTTATGTTTCTGAGGATATTTTGACCAAAAGTCCGCATATTTACGATGGTATGAAAAAATTGTTGGGCGATGTGCCGATTGAAACTCTACCGCATTTGGAATTTAAGAAATTGACAGGCTCGACCAAAGCCATTATCCGTACTGCTGAATTTACGCCCTTTGCCAATGTCATCCTTGTGACTGGAGCTTGGGGCTTCGAATTGTAGATTGATGCTAGGCATAAAACCTCACTTATCAGAGCTGTTGTAATTGCTCAAGTCACAAATTCGGTTTAGTAAAGGCAAATTGGGAATTTTTCGCTCCATGCTTTAGGCGATAAGAGATAGTCCGGAAAATTTGATTAACCAATTGTCGGACATTTTGCCTCTAAAGGAGATTGACAAGATGATCGGTAGTATAAAAGATTGCGCTCTGTTAAATAACGGACTTGAAATGCCCTGGTTGGGGTTTGGCGTTTATCAGATTAACGATGGTCAGGAAGTGGTACAAGCAGTTAGAAATGCCTTGGAAATCGGCTATCGCAGTATTGATACGGCAACCGTATATGGGAATGAACAGGGCGTCGGCAAAGCCATCCGAGAGAGCGGTATCCCACGTGAGAATATTTTTTTGACAACCAAGGTGTGGAATAATGACCAACGCGGGGAGCGAACGCTGGCAGCATTTGAAGAAAGTCTGAAACGCTTAGAGACCGAGTATGTGGATTTGTACCTGGTCCATTGGCCCGTAAAGGGTTGTTATCAAGAGACGTGGCGGGCGATGGAAAAGATTTATCAAAGCGGCCGTGCCAAAGCGATTGGAGTCAGTAATTTTCTAGTACATCATCTTGAAGATATTTTGCGTGATAGCCAGATCGTTCCCAGCGTGAATCAGGTGGAATTCCATCCGTTTCTTGTCCAACCCGAACTATTAAGATTTTGTCAAAATCACAAGATTCAGGTTGAAGCCTGGAGTCCTTTAATGCAGGGAAAAATTGTCACTGAACAAGTTGTGCAAAAACTGGCTGAAAATTATCACAAGACCCCAGCACAGATTGTTCTACGCTGGAATTTGCAGCATAAAGTAGTTACGATTCCCAAATCAATCCGCTCCAACCGCATCGCCGAGAATACTCAGATTTTCGACTTTGAGCTTTCACAGGCAGACATGAATGTATTGGATGCGCTGAATGAAGGAAAGCGCGTTGGTCCGGATCCAGATAGTTTTGATTTTTGAGCGTATAACAATTCGATTTGAGTTGTGAGAGTTCGCTGTTATAACAACGATTGCGCAACATAAATATTTTCTTCCCTTTCCTTGTTAAAGCGATTCGAAGGACATATCGCGCAAGGTAAGTAATAAATTAATCAAGGAGTAATCACATGAAAACCACCCTGGGAGTTATTTTTGGCAACCGCGACTTTTTCCCTGACCACCTCGTCAGCGAAGCGCGGAAGGATATTCTGGCGCTGTTTCAGGAGATGAATATCGAAGGCGTGATGCTTGGCGAAAACGAAACCAAACTCGGCTCCGTCGAAACCTACGCCCATTCCAAAGCCTGCGCAGATCTGTTCAAAGTCAACCGTGACCGCATCGAAGGTGTGCTGGTCGTACTGCCCAATTTCGGAGACGAAAAAGGCGTGGCGGATACCATCAAACTTTCTGGATTGAACGTCCCGATTTTGGTGCAAGCCTATCCTGATGACCTGTCGGCATTCAACGTTGAGCGCCGTCGCGATGCATTCTGCGGCAAGGTTTCGGTTTGCAATAATCTGCGCCAGTACGGTTATAAATTCTCCCTCACCAGCCTGCATACCAGCCACCCAACTTCTGAACTGTTCAAGAAAGATTTGCAGAAATTCCTGAGCGTCTGCCGTGTTGTCAAAGGGCTGCGCTCCGCCAGGTTGGGAGCCATCGGCGCACGCCCCGGTTCCTTTCAGACTGTTCGCTATAGTGAAAAAATCTTGCAGGCTTCAGGCATTACCGTCACCACTGTAGACTTGTCTGAAATCCTCGGCGATTCTGCCCGTCTGAGCGATGATGCGCCAAAGGTCAAAGCCAAGCTGGAGGAAATCAAAGCCTATGCAAAGCATGACACCGTCCCTTCCCCAGCCATCGTCCGCATGGCAAAGTTGGGCGCGGTCATCTCAGACTGGATGGAAGCCAATGATTTACAGGCAACCGCGCTTCAATGCTGGACTTCGATCCAGAAGAATTATGGCATTAATGCCTGCACGTTGATGAGTATGATGAGCAACCAACTCATGCCCTCGGCCTGCGAAACGGATATCACCGGTGTAGTCTCGATGTATGCCCTACAATTGGCATCCAACTTCCCCGGTGCACTTGTGGATTGGAACAACAACTATGCCGACGACCCTGACCGCTGTGTCCTGTTCCACTGTGGTAACTGGGCAAAGTCCTTCGTACCTGATATCGAGATTAAGACTGCGCCGATTCTGGGAACCACACTTGGCGAGGAAAATACCTACGGAGCCATGGCTGGGCGCGCTGCTGCTGGAGCAATGACCTATACCCGAGTCAGCACCGACGATACTAGTGGAATTATCCGTGCTTATACCGGCGAAGGTGAACTCACCAATGACCCGCTGGATACCTTTGGTCACCGTGCGGTGGTTTACACTCCCAACTTGCAAAAACTGCTCGCCTACCTATGCAAGAACGGCTTTGAGCACCACGTTGCCATGACGATGGGCAATGTCTCAACCGCCCTCGACGAAGCATTCACTAACTATATGGGCTGGGAGAATTACAAACATTCGTAGTGTTATGGCTGGACGACAGAGTTGTACATAAATAAAGCGTGCCCAGTCAGGTGCGCTTTATTTATAGGATAAATAAAAAGATTCATGATGCCTATAGCAATAACTTCCTCCCATAGCCTTTCTCAGCAAAGATAAATATACTTCTTTTTAGGAAACTACGAGATGAGCCTAGTACAAACTGCACGGAAGTCCCTGTGCTGGCTACTTACTCATCCGCCCGGATTTGAGCGAGTAGCCAGCACAGAGCATTTTTATTTGACGATTCTGCAAAAATAAAAATTAAAGAAGCCGTGATATAATCATCATACGTTTTTCAGTTCGATAGGAGTATCGTATGGACGCAGTAACCGTATCCCCAAAATATCAGGTTGTAATCCCTTTGAAAGTACGCGAAAGAATGCGCGTTAAACCCGGACAGAAAATGCATGTCATTGCCTACGACAACATGGTTGTATTTATTCCCGTCCGCCCCATCAAACAGGCGCGCGGATCGTTGAGGGGCATTGACACAAGGATCGAACGCGACGAAGAGGATCGCGTATGAATATTGTTGACTCTTCGGGTTGGCTTGAATATTTCGCAGAAGGTAGCAATGCCGAGTTTTTCGCCCCAGCCATTGAAGACACAAAAAACCCAGACTCACATCAGCGATATGAAATTGGGGAATATCATAGAGATTGATGAGTCGCTGGCATTAAGTGCTGCAAAGATTTCCTTTGACCTGAAATTACCAATGGCAGATAGTTTGATTCTTGCTACTGCCCGTGCAAATGATGCCACTTTTTGGACGCAAGATGAACATTTCAAAGACCTCGATGGCGTGAAATATATCGAGAAGAAATATTAGAAAAGCTCTGTGCTGGCTTCTTTGCTCAGTGTAGATGTAGTAAAACAGTTCTCTGAGTGGCACGAGTGGACAGAAGTGGACATTTGTCTCGACTTTAACGAAATTCGCCATCAATTGCTTGACAGTCTCTACGTCCCAATATAGAATGAGCCCTGTGCAAGTCCCTTCATCAGTTTGATCTTTGGATCTTGGCAAGGAATATCGCCAGTCTAGTTTTAGTTTTTTTCGAAAAAGCTTGTTACCTGAGCATGCAGCCTTAAAAACCGTAATAAAATGTAACAAGTATCGCATGACACTCATCATGTTTTTGCAGCGTGATACGAAAACAGCCCAAAAAGGGCTCAAAATTGAACTTATCATTAGTATGCCAAAAAGTTACGCACCGCGATTTCAATCCCCGTCGGGACCGCCAATAGTAAACAAAAAAACTGCCCCAAAAAGGCGGTTTTTTTGTTAAATACTGCCCATTTTTGCGTAAAAACAGGTGTACTGGCTATTTACTCATCCGTTAGTTTTTTTAGAGATTTAGGCGGGAATTTTCCTAGCTAATCAAAGCGCCTACTTAACTTCTAATCATTGGTAAATTGGGATTTTCCTGCTAACTAGCCCTTGAAATAATATTAGCAATATGCTAACATGTAATTGTGTACAAAATCTCCTACTCCAAAGAAGCCCAGAAATCATTGCTTAGGATGCCACGTAACACTGCAAATTCCATTCGCGAGAAGTTGCAAGTCATTGCCGTCAATCCATACGCAGATCATCCCAATGCGAAAAAGCTTCAAGGCAGAGAAGGGTTTCGCCTTCGAGTTGGAGATTGGCGAGTCGTTTATAAGATACAGAATGAACAACTGATTATTGTCGTGATGAAGATCGCTTCACGCGGAGAGGTTTACAAATGAAAGAAGACATCCAAATTATTGAACGGGATGGAAAGCCTGAATGGGCTGTGCTCCCCTATGAAGAATATCTCCAACTGATTGACCAGTCTGAATTACTTGAAGATATTCGCGACTTTGATACCATCAATGCAGCCATTGATCGCCGCGAAGAGGAATTGATACCCTCCGAAGTAGTCTACGCCATTCTAGACGGTGAGAATCCAATCAAAGTTTGGCGGGAGTATCGCGAACTGACTCAGCAACAACTCGCCGAAACAGCAGGAATTAGCAAACCCTATCTCTCCCAAATCGAAACGGGCAAACGAATAGGGACAGCGGAAATCCTCTCCGCGATCGCGAAAGCACTTGATGTGTCGTTGGATGAAGTGGTAACAACAGGAAATAATTATAACGAGGCAAAGCACCTGAAGTAATGACGCGAGTGGACAGAAGTGGACATTTTTCTCGACTTTAACGAAATTCGCCATCAATAGCTTGACAGTCTCAGTGTCCCCGCATAGAATGAACCTATGCAAGTTCCTTCATCCGTTTGATTTTTTGGATCTTGGGAAGGAATATCGCCAGTCTATTCCTAGTATTTTTCGAAAAAGTTTGTGACCTTAGCGTGTAGCCTTAAAAACCGTAATAAATCGTAACAAGTATCGCATGACATTCATCATGTTTTTTTAACGAGTTACGAAAACAGCCCAAAAAAGGGCCCAAAATTGGAACTTATCATTAGTATGCCAAAAAGTTACGCACCGCGATTTCAATCCCCGTCGGGACCGCCAAGGTATACAAAAAAACTGCCTATTTAGGCAGTTTTTTTGTTAAATCCTGCCGATTTTAGAGGGAAAACAGGGGTGCAAACAGTTATTCTCTGCGGGTTATCCTATCAGTTATCTATTAACGAAC
>JADJNA010000051.1 GCA_016709305.1 Candidatus Villigracilis saccharophilus | reverse complement strand
GAAATAACCACAGATGCTCTCGAAGCGGCTATAAAGAACCTGATTGAATCTTACGATTGGGGATATGGAGGCTGGGGTTCGGCGCCGAAGTTTCCGCAACCCATGACCATCGATTTCTTTACGTCGAGCTACCATCGATACAACTCAACGCGAACAAATAATAAAGGCTGTCATTCATACCTTAAGTGCAATGTCACGCGGCGGGATGTATGATGTTGTCGGCGGTGGATTTTCCCGTTATAGCGTCGATAATTTTTGGAGAACGCCACATTTTGAAAAAATGACATATGATAACGCCCAGTTAGCCTTGGTATATTTACATGGGTATTTGGTCACCGGCAACCTCGACTATCGCAGGATTTGCGAGGAGACGTTGGATTTTGTCTTGCGCGAATTGACCCATTCAGAAGGTGGATTTTTCAGCAGCTTGGATGCCGACTCGGAGGGCGAAGAAGGAAAATTCTATGTCTGGACGCAAGACGAACTAGAGGGAGTGCTCGGTTCTGACTTCGACTTTTTCAAAGCTGCGTATGGCATTAACCCATCAGGGAACTGGGAAGGCAAAACCATCCTGCAACGTGCCCTGGATGATTCCACACTCGCAGCCCGCTTCAAAATGGAGCAAGAAGAACTTTGGCAGAAATTGTCCAAATGTCACGCAAGACTTTTAGAAGCAAGAAGTTCACGCATCCGCCCAGCCACCGACGACAAAGTGCTTGTGATGTGGAATTCCCTGATGCTCAAAACATTCGCAGAGGCTGGGCGTTATCTGAATAGGCAGGATTATCTACAGATAGCCATTCGTAACGCACGATTCTTGTTGAATAACCTATATGTAAATGATCGGCTACACCGATCCTGGCGGGAGGGACAGGCAAAGCATAATGCCTACCTGGAAGACTATGCCGGTCTGATCTTGGCGCTTTTGGCGTTGTATCAATCCGATCCGAATAAGGAATGGTATCTTTCGGCTTTGAAACTTGCCGATGAAATGATTGATCACTTCGTTGATCCCAACGGAGGTTTTTTCGATACCCGCGATGACCATGAGGCCCTCTTGGTACGACCGAAAGATATTCAAGATAATGCGACCCCGTCCGGGAATCGCTTGCCGCTACTGCTCTGCTTGAGTTGGCAGCGTTTGGAGATCGGATAGAATGGCGAGACCTTGCGGAGGAGATGCTTTCCTCAGTATATGGAGCGATGCTACGCTATCCGACAGCCTTCGCTCAATGGCTGTGTGCCGCTGACTTTGCAGTCGGTCCGACTCGTGAGGTGGCAATTATCGGTGACTCTCAGCGTACCGAAACCAAAGAATTGTTGAATACCCTCTGGAAAACGTTCCGACCCCGACAGGTAACTGCGATTTCCAATTACCCGCCGGAGCCGGATGCGCCAGCCTTGCTGAAAGATAGACCTCTATTGAATGATCTTCCAACAGCATACGTATGTCAAGGATTTGTTTGTTTACAGCCAGTCAATTCGCCAACTGAGATGGAGACACAACTGGCTGGTATCTCAAATCCTTAGTGAGCCATCAGACCATAACTACCGACTGATAACCGTGCTGAAAACAAAACTCCGTTTGTGCGATTGGGTACACCATTACGAGAAAATGCTTTATGACAATGCCATGCTCGCACGAATTTATCTGCGGGCATGGCAGGTCACCAAGGATCCCGCCTATAAACGGATCGTTGAAGCAACCCTCGACTTTGTCATGCGCGAGATGACGCATGATGAGGGCGGATTCTACTCTTCACTGGACGCGGACTCTGAGGGCGTGGAGGGAAAGTATTATGTTTGGAATTTAGAAGAAATTCGGGGGCACTAAAAACGACTCTGAATTTTTTGAAGCGGCTTATGGGATCACCGCGACAGGCAATTGGGAAGGGAAAACCATACTACACCGAATGCTCGATGACGCATCCCTCGCCGCTCGCTTCAAGATCAATCTCGAAGCTGTTCCCACCAAACTGGCAGAATCCCACGCAAAACTTCAAGCTGTCCGTACCTTACGCATACGCCCAGCAACAGACGATAAAATCCTCACAGCATGGAATGGTCTTATGCTGGCAACTTTTGCTGAAGCCGCAAGAGTACTTCCACATTCCGATACAGAAATAAATGCTTCTCCAACTGAGAACTTATACTACAAGGTGGCTACCCGCAGCGCAGATTTTCTGCTTTCCGCATTGAGACCAAATAATCAATTGGTCCGCGCATGGCGCAATTATGCAGCAACAAGCGCGGTGTTTCTTGAAGACTACGCCTCATTGATATTGGGTTTACTTGAGCTATATCAAACAGACTTTAATAATAAATGGTTCGTATCTGCCCATGAACTAACCGATGAAATGATCAAAAAATTTACCGACCCGAACGGCGGATTCTTCGACACACCGCTTGACGGCGAGCCTTTACCTCGACCAAAGGATTCAGATGCAACGCCACCGTTAGCGGGAGAATATTCGATCAGACCCCAGGTGTGGTCGGGACCCAGCAGATGGAAAAGCAACTGCATATATTTGTGAGGACTTTGTTTGTAAGCTGCCTGCTACAGATCCAGAAGAGCTTGTGACGCAACTAAGAACTTAAAAATATCCGCTGCGAAAAACATGCCTAAAATAAAAATAAGGCTCTCTTTTCAGAGAGCCTTATTTTACAAGTCACTTGTTTTCTTCTTTATTCTCAGGCTCCGCCGCCTGCTCATCTTTTGCCCCCAGCCCTTCACGAAAGTTTTTAATTCCCTTTCCGAGTTCACCGGCGATCTTGCCGATGCGTCCAGGTCCGAACAAGAGAATAACGATAACAAGAATGATGATCCATTCAGCACCACGTGGTAGTCCCATAATACACTCCTTTTTTTTATTTCGACCTTATGCTACCACAATTGATTAAAAAAATGATTAAACTTCCTTGCGCGAGTAGAAGCTTTCTATGTAACGGATAGCGCGGCGAACGAATCTGCGCAAACGCGCAAAGAACCGATATTGCTCAGGGTTAATGTGTTTCTTGGTCGGGATAGGTCCAGTCCACTCAACAACCATGGCGCCCCAGGTAAGACCCGCTCCAAAACCGACAAACACAACTTTGTCACCGGATTTAAGCTGTCCCTTTTGAGCAGCCTCCACAGTTGCGATCGGTATTGAGGCTGTGGAAGTATTTCCATAATGCTCCACATTGATGACGAATTTGTCAAGCGGCATTTTTAAGAATTTTGCAGCTGTTTCAATAATTCGAAAATTCGCCTGATGCGGGATAATCCATTGCACATCATTGGTTGTCATTCCTATTGCTTCCAACGCTTCTATAACAGCCCGCCCCATGACACGCGTGGCAAAACGGAATACCGCCTTCCCATCCATTTGGACAAAATGCTTGCCCTCGCGCAGCGTCAGTTCTGTGGCAGGATGACGGGAACCGCCGCCAAGCAATGTCAAAGAATCCGCGCCCGAGCCATCGGAATGCATTACTGCGGATAAAACCCCACCGGGTTTGTCGCTTGCCTGCAAAACAAAAGCGCCTGCCCCATCTCCAAAGAGGATGCAGGTGTTGCGATCCTTCCAATCCACAAAACGGGATAATGTCTCCGATCCGATCACAAGCGCACTTTTTATGGAACCGCTGCGAATAGCTTGAGCGGCCATGTTCAATGCGAAGATAAAACCCGAACAGGCAGCCAGCAGGTCAAATGCCCCGGCCCTGGTGGCGCCGATCTGGTCTTGTATTAGACAGGCCGTCGCTGGAAAAATATATTCAGGCGAAGAAGTCGAGCAAATAATCAGATCGAGTTCGGTCGGGGCGAGATTGGCAACTGCTAACGCTTTGAGGGATGCCTCGACCGCGAGCGTGGACGGAAACTCATTTTCACGGGCAATGTGGCGCTCGCCAATCCCAGTATGATCACGAATCCATTCGTCATTGGTATCTATGAGTTTGGCAAGATCATGATTGGTCAATACCGGTTCCGGGACAAACATGCCCCAGCCCGTAATATGCGCAAATGGCATGTATGCTCCTTTAGGGGTTGTAACGACCCAAGATCAGCGTGGCGTTATGGCCGCCAAATCCAAATGAATTCGACATAACATAATTTGGCTCAGCTGTGCGCGCTTGATTGGGCACATAATCAAGATCACAAACAGGGTCGGGGGTCTGGTAATTGATCGTGGGTGGCAAAATATTATTAATGATCGCCATTGCGCTGAATACGGCTTCCACCGCGCCAGATGCGCCCAGTAAATGACCTGTCATGGATTTAGTAGAAGAGACAGGGATCTTGTAGGCCTGTTCCGCAAATACCGTTTTGATCGCGGCAGTCTCACTTTTGTCATTCAAGTATGTGGAAGTCCCATGCGCGTTGATATAACCAATATCCGCAGGCATCAACCCCGCGCTTTGCAGGGCAAGACTCATTGATATCGCAGCGCCTGCCCCATTTTCAGCGGGGGCGGAGATATGATGCGCATCATCAGTTGTGCCATAGCCTGAAAATTCACACAGGATATTCGCGCCACGCGCCAGGGCAAAATCAAAAGACTCAAGGATCAGCATACCTGCGCCTTCACCCATCAAAAATCCATCACGGTTCCTGTCAAAAGGGCGCGAAGCTGTTTGTGGATCATCATTGCGAGTGGACAAAGCGGTCATTACATTCATGCCAGCCATGGAAAGCGCAGTAATGGCAGCTTCAGCCCCTCCGGCAATCATTACATCTGCAGCACCACGGCGAATCATTTCAGCGGCTTCGCCCAGAGCATTTGTTCCAGAAGCACAGGCTGTTGCAATTGCCATATTGGGGCCACGCGCACCGACCCGGATAGCGATGTTGCCAGCCGCGTTATCAGAGATCATCATGGGCATAAGAAAAGGGCTGACACGCTCGGGACCGCGTTCGCGCATCACTTGGTATTGCTCCAACATGGTCATGATGCCACCAATGCCTGTACCAATCAAAACGCCGACGCGATCACGATTGGCATCGTCTATCTTTAACGCAGATTGCTCCATAGCCTGCACAGTAGCAGCAGTCGCAAGCTGCGCAAAGCGGTCCATCTTGCGGGCGTCACGCGTGCCAAATAATGCCACAGGATCAAACCCCTTTACTTCTGCGGCAAATTTTGTTTTATGCGCGCTCGCATCAAAAGCAGTGATAGGAGCAGCGCCAGATTTCCCAGCCAGCAGCGCCTGCCACGTATCATTTACATTATTTCCCACGGGGCTTATACAACCCAGCCCCGTTACAACTACACGTCTTGTCATACAAGTTCTCCTTAAAATTAAACAGTAATCTTCAAATAAATAAAAAAGGGACAAGAGGTTAACTCGTCCCTTGCTGTGCTTATAACACTGATCCCGCCTGGAAGACACGCCAAAATTCTACATATTCTTCAGAGTATTCCATGCCTGCTGGATGTGCATTCGATCATGCTCAGCAATAAAACCGACCACTTCGAGGAAATCCGTCGGGCCAAAAATCGCGTGACGTGCTTTGCGCCCCCATTCATCCATCTCAATATTCTTAAGCAACACCAATAACTCCCGCCGAGCATCATTAAATTCCGCCAACGCAAGCCTGCCATCTTCATGTAGATAATCTCTTTGGCTTGCCCATATACTCGTATCCGGGCGCGGAATAAAAGGCTCACTTTGCTCCTTGAATGGCTTGATCTGCATGTGATGTATCTCACGTTCGGTATCCCGCAAGTGGCAAACCAATTCAGTTAAGGACCAATCCTCGGAAGTTGGCTCATGTGTCCAACTAGATGTATCGAGAGGATACGAAAATCCATTCAGCACGGCAGGGGTTGCCGCTAATATTCCAAGGATGGAGTCAACGGTCTTAAAGGATGGAATCAAGGTTGAGAGATCGGAGGATTCAAGCCAGGGGCGCAGATCGTGCAATCTACCACGCGCACCCGTCTCGGGGCTGGGACTGGAAGCGGATTCGGAGTCAATATGATAAGTTGCCAATCCAAGCTTTTGCGCCGGAAGGATATCGCGCTCCATATCGTTGCCCACCATGAGCACAGGACCTTCCGGCCAGCCCATGCGCCCAAGCATCTCGGCATAATACGCCGGATGGGTCTTTGAAAAATGAAAATGATCAAATGTCGAAACGATCTCAAATTGTTCAGGCTCAAATCCGGCCCAACGCAAGCGATGATGAGTGGCTTTGCGCGGCAACAGCGGATCGGTGGCAATAGCAATTCGAAACCCCTGAGCGAACGCCCAATCAACAAACGGCTTCGCATCATGTTTTTGAGCTGTCAAAGTTGAAAGAGTGGGGAATATATTGTCGTAAAAGTCTTCTATGGCAAAATCAAGTTCTTCGCGCTGAACATTGATCTGTGAGTAAAAATCATCATAAAAAACCTGCGCCAATGTGCGCGAGAAATCCTCACTTTCGCTCATAGAACGCATACCGGAGATCAAAGCGCGAAACATTTTCTCAGGCGCGACCTGCGGTGTGAGGTATTTCGCCAAAGCCTGAAAATAAGCCGGGATAAAAGAATCTAGATTTGTGTCGAGAAGAGTATCATCGAGGTCCAACAGCAGTGTAAGCGTCATTTATTTTGCCTCCCCCGGAAGCAGGGATTATTCGATTACTTCAAACGTTGACAGCACGGAGTGACAATCTTTACAGCCTATTTGTGGTTCAGCAACACTGCTGTTGGATTTTTCGCAAAATGCAGTCACTTGAACACGACGTTGAAAAACGGCAGTGATGGGGCGCACCACTGTAAGTCTCAACTGCATGTATTGACAGGAGTTGGCGCGCGCAATATCAGGCACAGGACAGGTCTTGCACAGGTCAGGAGACCATGCCTGACCATGAAGTTTCAACAAGCGGCATTCTTCGATATTACGGCCGCGATAATAATCTCCAAAAAAATGCGGGCATTCACGCCCAGATGGGGTTTTCATATAACATATTTAAGAAGACAAGCACGAGAGTACCTGCCTACTAATTTCCTTATTTACCATGGTCATTAATTTACACGCGCGTTAGATATTCACCCGTACGTGTATCTACTTTAATAGTATCACCTACGTTTACAAAATTCGGGCATTGCACCTGAATCCCGGTTTCTGTGGTGACTTTCTTTGTAACACCCGTGGCAGTATCGCCGCGGATCGCCATATCGGCGGCAACGACCTTAAGATCGACAGAGGTGGGGATCTCAACATCAATCGCCTCGCCCTTATAAAAGGTGAGTTTGACTTCCATGCCTTCCTTGAGATATTGGGCAGCTTCGCCCAAGGATTCCTTCTTGATGCCGGGCTGCTCGAAGGTCACATTATCCATAAAAAAGTACAGATCGCCATCATTATATAAATACGAGACATTTGCAAAATCAAGGCTTACATCCTGCACGGATTGGCCTGAACTGAAAGTCCGCTCAATGGTGGAACCGGTTAACAAATTACGGGCTTTTACTTTAATGTTGGCATTACCGCGTCCGGTCTTGTTATGGCTATAATCCAATACTTTCAGGAGATTGCCGTCCAATTCAAACGTGACGCCCTTGCGAAGTTCATTTACATCTATCATGCTTGCACTTTCCTTGTTGTTTGATTTTTTATTTTAGCGGGCGGATTATACCAACGAGTTGCAGGTCGTGGCTAGGTCAAATCACACAAAATATTTTTCGATACGCTATGGAAGTTGTTCATACCGTTCAATTAGGTAATCATATTTTCCTGTGTTCATTTCCAAAATCGTGCTTATTCTTTCAATTGAATACAAATTACCACTGATAATTATTTTTAATTTGTCATAAAATTGTGCCAGATCCGGATTTTTTATCTTATTCTTTCCGATTTTTATCGTATCAATATATCCATTCGGCAGATCGCGTTGGAAATGTCCAATACGCCAAGGTTTGTAATCCACAACTTCAAGACGGGACAATAAAGCATCTCCAAGAGCATAAATATCTATAATATGCTGCTTTGATAATAGGATTGTCTTTCATCGGCAATCATGCTGTATGTATCTATATTATCTCTTATATTGTTTGTCAAGCCGGGCACTTTCAAAAAATAGCTAACCGTTGAAGCCGGGGACAGAATCCCAGCAAGCAACAGGAGGCCTGAAATTATCAGTCTGTTTCTCATATCTAATTCTTTGACATATCTTGTCAACAGAAAGGCGCTCAGGATAAACACTGACGAAAAAAAACGGCCGCTCATAAAATCGCCACCAATATATAAAATGTACATCAGGTACAAACCAATGCCTACCGCCAGCATTTTTTCACCGCTCCCTCTTGAAACAACCGCAACCAGCAAAGCTATGCTAATTACCATTAATGTCATGGGATCCCATGTAATAGAATTAATAAAATAGAGAATGCCCTGACGGAGCAACTCCTGCTCAGGAATTCCTGAATTAAGTTTGGCGTATGCAGTATTTGGGAAAAGGAATCCATAATAAAAGAGAGAAAACGCCTCCCAAAGCATGAAAGGTGAAAAACCAGCCAACAACAAACCAGTTCCGCGAACATTACGAAAATCCCTAGTCCAAGCATATATCAGAGCGGGAATGAAAAACAGAACAGAGTCCATTCTATTTGTGACAGCCAGGCCAGCAGTCAGGGAGAGCATAAATAAATGGGAGGATTTATTGGAAATAACAGGCTTAAGGAACTCTATTGCAAATATTAATAATAGGAGATGAGTCAACGCGTTTTCCAACCCGGAAGTTGAATAATCAATGAAAGCCTTTGACAAAACAAGAATTCCAAAACCGAACAAGAGGGAATAATCATCGTTTGAATAATATTTTAAGAAAATGGCAAAGGCAAATATTGAAACCGCGATATTTAAAATCAACAATGTAAAATATCCATCACGGACAAAGAAATAAACCACACTTAACATCAACATCCACATCGGATGTGTATATGTTTGTACTCTTTCTCCAATATTCCAAACCAGCCCGTACCCATTAATCCAATTGTCAACTGTGCGCATGGTAATAAATGAATCATCTCCCAACCACGCAGTACGAATCAAAACCGATATGGACATTACCCACAACAACCAGAATGCCATCCTGTTCGAGAAATGTTTTTGATCGACTGTCATTTAGTAGACTCCGATTCGTTCGGTAGAAAAAGTATTTTGTATCATTCCAGAATGGGGATTTAATTTCCAGTGTGTATCAGATTTTCTGCATGGGCCAGTGTAAGCGGTTGTTGTTTTTTGATTCCCTATATTGCAGCCTTCTATTTAATTAAATAAAAAAAATTAATGAGCCGCTTCTGAAGCAGGGTCATCCCCGAGCAATTGAACTGCATGAGCCAATATCGGCAGGATGGTCTGCAGATTCTCTACGGCACCTTTTGGACTGCCCGGCAAATTGACGATCAACGTCCTTCCGCGAATTCCCGCAACAGCCCGGGAAAGCATGGCGTGGGGGGTTTTCTTCAGGCTTTCTGCACGCATACATTCAGCAAGCCCTGGCGCTTCACGTTGAATGATTGCACGGGTGGCCTCTGGAGTGACATCTCGCGGCGCAAAACCTGTGCCGCCTGTGGTCAGGATCACGTCAAATCGAGCGCTGTCTGCCCATTCTGCGAGCTTGGCGCGGATAGCGGATTCATCATCGGCAAGGATCATCTGTTCAATGACAGCACAATTTTTAGCGCGGAGTAGATCCGCCAAAGCGGGGCCAGAAGTATCTGGGCGGTCCCCGCGCGCAGAGCGGTCAGAGAGTGTCAAAATCCCAAATCGAATTGTCATGGAAACTCTTTCCCGAAGATACGGTCCTCTTTCATTTCACGCCAGTTGTTTCGTTCATAAAAGTGAGCAGCGGCCGCATTTTCAGCAGTGATGAGCAAATAACATTTTTTGCAGCCCTTATCCCGCAATCGTTTTTCAACTTCCTCGAGAAGCATGGTTCCGATCCCATGTTTTCGCAAATTTGATTTAACCGCAAGATGATAGATCATTCCGCGACGGCCGTCATAGCCGCCGATAATGGTGCCAACAATTTCATTATCAATTTCTGCAATTAAAAAAAGATCGGGATCGCGTTGAATTTTTTTCTTTATCTCTTCAAGGGTATCTGAACGCCCCACCTGCACGCCAATCTCCATACTGCCCCATAGTTCCAACGCACCTTTATGGTCTTCAGGAAAGCAAAATTCGCGTATCTTCACGGAACATTACACTGCCTTGATCGTTTGCTTCAAGGCAGTGATCAACTCGTCAGGCATATAGGGTTTTAACACAAAACCATTTGCGCCATGCCTAAGGCATTCTTCCTTCGAATTTGACCCCGAGGAAATTATGATGGGCAGATCACAAACATCCTGCGCGCCTCGAATTTGGTCCAAAATATCCAATCCATTCTGATTTGCAAGATGAAGATCAAGCAGAAGCACGTCTGGTTTCTCAATACGAGCAGACGCCAGGACATCAGCATCCGCTTGAAGTGCCACCACATCGAAGTCTTCCATTTTTAGCAGGATCTTCAATAAGGCGACCATTGTCACATCATCTTCTGCGAGCAGTACCTTTGACTTTGCCATTCTTATTCGCTCTCGTTTTTGTGATTTTTTTCTTTTGCGGCTTCGCTGTCAATTTCTTTACAGGCTTGGCCTTTTCCAGCGCGGCATTGATAACCTCGTCGACTGATTCTGCGAAAATAAATTTCATGGATTGCCTGATCTCGTCAGGGACATCATCAAGATCCTGTTCATTACGCTTGGGCAGAATAACAGTCCTGAGACCATTACGGTGCGCCGCCAGTACCTTTTCTTTGACGCCGCCAATCGCAAGAACCTGACCTCGTAATGTGATCTCTCCGGTCATGCCAACCTGAGGTTTGACCTTACGTCCTGAGATCAACGACACAAGGGAGGTAGCCATGGTCACGCCGGCAGACGGCCCGTCCTTCGGCTGCGCCCCAGATGGGATATGCATGTGGATGTCAAATTTTTCAAAAAATTCCTGCGGGATTTTGAGCGATGGGGCGCGTGAACGAACATATGACAATGCAGCACGCGCTGATTCCTGCATAACATTCCCAATCGACCCTGTCACCTGAAAACCACGCCCGCCAGGCATGGCGGTTGATTCGATGAATAATATATCCCCGCCAAAGGAAGTCCATGCAAGACCAGGCACCACCCCAGGAATGGATGTGCGTTTATTCAATTCCTCCGGTCCAAAGAAGATTGGATGGTCAAGATATTCGTCTAAAAGTTCAGGGGTAATATCAAATTGTTCAATTTTACCTTCCGCAATCTTTGTACCCGCTTTACGGCAGACTGCGCCAATCTTGCGCTCCAGATTACGCACACCCGCTTCGCGCGTATATTGACGGATGATCATTTTCAAGGCATCGTCTGTGAAAGTAATCTCCCCAGCCCGCAAACTGTTCTCTCGGATCTGACGCGGAATAAGATACCCGCGCGCAATAGCCAGCTTTTCATTTTCAGTATATCCCGATAGGAAAATAAGCTCCATGCGGTCAAGCAATGGACGCGGAATGGTTTCCAGCGTGTTGGCAGTGGTAATAAAGAAAACCTGCGAAAGATCGTAAGAGACTTCGAGATAATTGTCTCGAAACTCAACATTTTGTTCAGGATCCAACACTTCAAGCAATGCCGAAGCGGGATCGCCGTGGAAATCATAAGTAAGCTTATCCACTTCATCGAGCATAAAGACAGGATTCTTGGAATCAACCCGCCGCAGGGATTGCAAAATCCGCCCCGGCATCGCGCCAATATAAGTACGCCGATGTCCGCGAATCTCGGCTTCATCACGCACGCCGCCCAAAGATGCGCGGATAAACTTGCGCTCCATGGCGCGCGCAATGGATTGTCCCAAGGATGTTTTGCCGACTCCAGGCGGACCAACAAAACACAGAATTACACCTTCGCGCTCATGACGGATTTCATCGGTCGAAGCTTCCTTTTTGTCATCCTTCCGGTCAATACGCAATTTTCGGATCGCAAGGAACTCAAGGATACGGTCTTTCACATCTTCAAGTCCGAAATGATCCTTATTTAAAATCTCGCGCGCATGGGGAATATCAAGATTATCTTCTGTGGATTTTGTCCATGGAAGCGCCACCAGCCAATCCAGATACGTGCGGATGACTCCGTATTCAGCAGCGGCGGTCGGCAAACGAGATAATCGATCCAACTCCTGTTTGGCCTGTTTTAGCGCTTCTTCGGGCATTTTCGCATCTTCGATCTTCTTGCGAAACTCTTCCGCCTCTTCAGACTGATCATCCCGCTCACCCAATTCCCGTTGAATGGCCTTCATTTGCTCGCGTAGAAAATATTCGCGCTGTACTTTTTCTATTTCTCCGCGCGCTTCGTTCTGGATCTTTTGTCCGATCGTCAGTACTTCAGATTCGCGCACGAGCAGGCCAATCAGCTTTTTTAATTTTTCATAAACCGAATCCAACTCTAGGATCTCCTGGGCATCCTTCAAGTTAATCCGCTGAAAATTCGCGATGGTATACGCAGTTTGCAATGGGTCTTCAAGAGAAGTGATCGAGCCAACCAGTTCATCCGGAAAAGAAGGGATCATCTGCGTGATCTGTTGGAATTGATCCCGCGCATTACGCGCCAAGGCGTTGGTCTCAAGGTTATCTTCATCGGTCTCAGGAAGCAGGTGTATATGCGCTTTTAGATACGGCTCCTCCGCGACAAACTCGCCAAGACGGAAGCGTTCAATGCCCTGAACCAGCAGGCGCACGGTGCCATCTGGCGCACGCAATAAGCGATGAACCGTCGCAATAGTGCCGATCTGATAGAGTTCGTTCGGGCCTGGTGTTTCCTTTTCGGGGTCAAGAGCCGCCACAAGACCAACCAGCTTATCCCCACCGACAACATCATCCACCAATCTGATCGAACGAGCCTGCCCAACCGTCAACGGGACAGCAGTATTGGGGTATACCACAACTCCGCGCAACGGAAGAATGGGAATGATATCGGGGAACTTCTGCTCTTCGTTTTTCTCGCCATTTTCCGGGGCGGGAGATGCATCATCTTTTTTCGGGATGCGCGAAAATGCCGACGACATGAACATCCTGGTTAGCTCGTCGTCAGTCTCGCCAATGGATTGAAAGAATTCGTGGATACCTGATTGCCAGCGTTCTGCCGCCATAGTGTTATTCAACCTTATTTCGATCTGAAATTTCTTTAGGGAGGATAATTGTTAAAAACCCATCCTGATATTCTGCGCGCGCCTGTTCAATATCTACAGGGCCGGGTAAGTGTACCGCGGTCTCAAATTTTCCAAAACGAATTTCCATTTGCTGATAAGCGCGTCGTTCAAGAAAATCGGGACGAGCGCCCGAAACCAGCAATATGTTGTTTTCAAGGGAGATTTCAAAATCATCGTCACGCATCCCCGCTATTTCAACGAGAACGACATATGTCTCTTCATTCTCATATTCGTCTGTGGGCGGACTCCATACATGAGAGCGAACCTGCCAACTCACGGCATGCAAAACTTCACGTCGGGTATCCAAGAGCGTTGCGCTTGACTTGCGAATAACCGTAGGCATAGGTTTTCTCCTTACTATGCACGATGGATTTAATTTATAGTGCCCTCGGAAGGAATCGAACCTTCAACCTACTGCTTAGAAGGCAGGCGCTCTGTCCGTTGAGCTACGGGGGCTTTTGTTAATTACACTGTCCTCTTTTTTCAATTATAAAGAATAAGTTATTGGTAAGGCCTTAATCCTCTATAGACACGCGGACCAGAAATCGTTCGCAAAATGGTATCCGCAGATCTATTAAGTTTTTTTGCAAGATCTTCGGCTGACATGGGGATGTTTCCGTTTACCAGGAAAATTCTAAAGACAGCCTCCACCAAGGCGGTATGAGCATCCGAAAAATCGGGAAGCAAAGCGCAATGACTCATCAATGCGTGTTGAACGCCATCCACAGGCTTGACTTCCGCAGTTTGGAGATCGACCCAATCAATCATCGTACCTTCCTCTGCATCTGCGAATACGGCCTGATGTTCAGGGCATAACAGGGAGCGCAGGAAGACGTGCCAATCTCTTTCATTTTGCTTCCACCAATCAAAATCAATATGAAAGGGTGTCTTTACTGAAGGTTTTAGAAGACTCATTCTTATTCCTCATCCAGGCGATAATGCAAGTCGCCTACGTGCTTGAAAACAGGATTGGTCTCCAGCAGGTAAAAGAGCGGCGCAGGCGGAACGCGCCGCACAAGATTCACTGCGGCATATAACTCCTGAGCATGCACATGACCTTGCGGGTTGGATTTTGTCAGTTCACGCATTACCAACAAAACGAGCTCATCAAAGGAACGTTTCTTCTCCCAAACAGGGTCAAGGGATTTGAAGTCTGGAACGTGAATGGTCATACGGTCATTGAATTCAGCGGTAATGGCCTGTTTCAACATTGCGAAGACAAAGCCGCCATCTTTACCGACCATAACAGTGCGCACCCAATCTTTTGAAGAACGCTGGCTTTTGACTTCAACAATCACTTCACCAGGGTTTTCGCCTCGTTTTACCTGAACAAGAGACCCTGGGATCAACTGATGCGACTTGTACCATTCGCGCAAACCATATACATAACCATGTTCAAGCACAACCCAGGCCGGGATGCGTTGTTTGGTTTTACCATCAACCAGTGTAAAGCGTACGCGTTCCGATTCATATGCGGTAGGAAATAACCTGCGCGCTCTGGCAGACATGGGCAAGGTTCCTGCACGTAAATGGGGGTAGATCAAAGAGATCGTAACAACCGAAATATCTTCGCGAGAGTCGCCCTCTACTACAGGCGTCAGCTCATCGTCCAATTGCGCCTCAAGATTTTTCATCGCCAGGCTCAAACCATCGCGGTCATGTTCTATTGGGGTATATTGCAATGGCGGTGGAATTTCGCGGACATAATCAGGCTCGAGGCGGCGCAAGCACCAAAGCACCTGACCAGCGGGACCAACTTCATCAAAGCGATCATCATCCTGCAGAGCATAATTCAAAGAGAATTCGGCCAGCTTGGTATTTATGCCGGCAGGAAGTTCAATATCCTTGATCAATGCCGCCGTCGGAAGCGGTTCTCCGCCCGACATATCCAACACAGCTTCTGCCAGATTCAACTGTCCGCGATTAATATCGACCAACAGTGCGCTAGGGAACCAACGCCCGGCAATCTTGACAAGACTTTCATCTGCGTGAAAAGCAGCTTCCAGTTTTTTATCGATCACATCGCCATACTCACGCAAAATAGCGGCAGGCACCAGGTCATCATTTTCGGGCACAGGAACTGGAGCCTCGTTAAGGAAGTGTGAACGAAGGTTTGAGGCAAACATCCGCTCAGATTGATCATCCATCATCACAGTCAATACGTCAAAATCGCCTATCGATGGATTAACACCTTCGCGAACACCAATAACCTTACCTGGTTTCCAATCCAATGCTGGAAACACAATCTGATCACCAACCTGATATGTTTCTTTCGGAAGAAAGCTCCTACCATTGGCTTTTTGTTTAAGTTCTGCAGCAGCTCGTTCTTCCTTGATACGGGCATCTACAAATTCAGCAGTGAGATCACGCAGAGTCAGTGGAGTCTCACGCTCAAATAAAAAGCTGTGTAGATTTTCAATATCCTGCGGGGTGACTTGAAGCGAAGACCAAAAATCGTTGGGAAGTTTAAATGCGCCTGACATACTCAGCCTTGAAATGAAATTACGCGGTAACCATGCGTAGTTACGAATTATACCTTACCTTTTTTGTTATTGCGAAAAAAATCACGGGTAAGAAAACACATGATTTTCACATCCATTTTGAAACAAAATAAAGTAAATTTCAATCAGGAGACAAGATGAACAAAAAATTATTAATGGTTACGGTATTCTTTGTATCTGCATGCAGCGGACAAGCCACCCAAGTTCCACTGGTATCAGCTGTGCCAACCAACAGCAACGTAAGTTTCGCCAATGATGTGATGCCAATTATTGAAAGTCGCTGCGTTAAATGCCATGGCGGAGAATCAGTAAAGAAAGGCCTTGACATGACAACCTACGAAGGGGTAATGAAAGGATCCACCAATGGAGTTGTAATCGAGCCAGGCAACGCTGACAATAGCCCGCTCATCGAATCCATCGTGAATAAAAAAATGCCAAAACGCGGAACCAAACTTACCCCCGAAGAGACACAGTTGTTTATTGATTGGGTTAACTCTGGAGCGGAAAATAATTAAATAATAAAATATGTTTCAAAGCCAGAGAACAGGAGAATCGAGGATGACCAATCCATTCTCCTGTTCTCTTTTTGTGACAATTCTGTAACGTATGTTCTCTTGACTTTTCACCTAGCCGGTCGTAAAATCTTATTAATCAGATTAATCAGATTACTATGACGATATTACGCGAACGAACTTCCCCAGAGATCTCCGAATTCCTACGCTATCTGGCTTCACACGAAGAAGCAGAGGGCAGCTTGCCTTCCTTAAAATGATCTAAGCCGCGAGCTGGGAATCAGCCTGGCGGGATTACGAGAACAGCTGGAAGTAGCACGCGCACTTGGCCTTGTAGAAGTAAAGCCACGAACTGGTATAAGAAGAAAACCGTATTCTTTTACACCGGCTGTATTAAATAGCCTGGATTATGCAATCGCATTAAATAAGGATCATTTCATCGCTTTCGCAGATTTACGCCAGCATATCGAAACCGCATACTGGCATGAGGCGGTGAAGTTACTGACCAGTGAAGACCATGAAAAATTAAAAGCTTTGGTGAAGCGCGCCTGGGAAAAACTGCGCGGCACCCCAATTGAGATCCCCCACTCTGAACATCGCGAATTACATCTGACCGTTTATCACCGCCTAAACAATCCTTTTGTAGCAGGTTTATTACAATCGTATTGGAACGCCTACGAAACGGTTGGATTGAACTTCTTTACCGATTACAACTATCTGACAGAAGTCTGGAATTATCATCAACAAATGGTTGACGCCATTTGCACGAACGATGTCGAGGCGGGCTATAAAGCCCTCTCGGAACATACCGATCTGATCCATCAATTAATTTCTTCGTCGCAATGACGAATCCAATAATAGGAGACACATGAATAAGATCGTCAACAATTTTTCAATTACAGTCGGCACAGTAAATGGCTCAGGCAGTTCCACGGCCAACAACACGATCCTGCGCACCATTTTCAAAATGGGCATCCCTGTATCGGGCAAGAACCTCTTCCCCTCCAATATTCAGGGATTGCCGACCTGGTACACCATCCGCGCCAACAAGGATGGATTTATCGCGCACCATGAAAAACGCGACATTGTGATCACTTTGAATGTCAACTCGTTCGCACGCGATCTGGCATCCGTCACGCCCGGCGGAGCATTTTACTACGCTGATGATATCAAGCTGTCCATCAACCGGGATGACATCGCTGTTTACCCGATGCCGATAAAATCCATCGTCCGAAATGATCCGAACATCCCAACGGATTATCGCGACCTAGTCGGTAACATGGTTTACGTGGGCGTTCTCGCGCAAATGATCGATATGGATATGGACAAGATCCTTGCCGCGCTAACCTTCCATTTCAAAGGGAAACAAAAACCGATCGACATGAATTACAACGCACTCAAGGCTGGCGCTGAGTGGGCAAAAGCAAATCTGGTCAAGAAAGATCCTTTCTATCTTGAGTCGATGAACAAAACGGATGGACTGATCATGGCAGACGGCAACACCGCCGCCGCGCTTGGCACGATCTTCGGCGGAGTGCAATTCGTCGGATGGTACCCGATCACACCTGCCTCCTCTCTTGCAGAAGGGTTGAATGAATACCTCCCTCAATTGCGTAAACGTGAAGATGGAAAACACACATACGCTGTTGTTCAAGCGGAAGATGAACTCGCCGCATTAGGCATGACAATTGGCGCAGGCTGGGCGGGATTACGCTCCATGACATCCACATCAGGCCCAGGCCTTTCCCTGATGACCGAGTTTGCGGGACTCGCGTATTACGCTGAAGTGCCTGTTGTAATTTGGGATGTGCAGAGGATCGGACCCAGCACAGGTTTGCCGACCCGCACATCACAAGGCGATCTAACCTTCACACATTTCATCGGGCACGGCGACTCGCACTCTGTTATTCTCCTGCCCGGTGATGTTTATGAATGTTTTGAATTCGGCTGGAAAGCCTTCGATGTCGCCGAACGGATCCAAACTCCGGTATTCGTATTAAGCGATCTGGACATGGGCATGAACCAGTGGATCAGCAAACCATTCCAGTATCCCGATACACCCATGGACCGCGGCAAAGTGTTAATGGAAAGCGATCTTGAAGAACTCAAAGGGAATTGGGGACGATATCTTGACAAAGATGGCGATGGAATTGGATATCGCACATTCCCCGGCAATAAACATCCATTGAGTTCATACTTCACACGTGGCACAGGTCACGATGAATATGCCAAGTACACAGAAGAACCCGATACCTACTTGCGTAACATGGACCGCTTAAAGAGAAAACATGAAACTGCCAAGCAATATGTTCCCGCTCCTGTTCTGCACTCGATGAAAGGCGCGACAGTCGGCATCATTGCCTACGGCTCAACGGAAGCGGCGGTGCTAGAAGCGAGACATCAACTTGAAACAGAACATGGCATCAAGACCGAATTCCTGCGCATCCGCGCCCTGCCTTTCACCAAGGAAGTGGACGAGTTCCTCGCCAAATACGATCAGGTCTTCGTTGTGGAAATGAATCGCGATGGTCAAATGCACCAAATTCTTTTGACCGAATACGCGCAATATGCGCCAAACCTGAAATCTGTCGCCTTCGGTGATGGGATGCCTGCTTCTGCAAAATGGGTACGTGAAGGCATCCTCGCCAAGTATATTGGCGGAAAGCAGAAAGCTGCTAGCGGTAAAAAGAAAGTCGTAAAGAAAGCAGCCGCCAAAAAGGTTGCCCCCGCAAAAAAGACCCCAGCTAAGAAAGTGACAAAGAAAGCCGTAGCTGGCCAAAAGTCAAAAGCGAAGCGAAAGTAGATTAAGAAGGAGTATTACAAATGACAGAAACTCTTCCCATGGCTGGCGCAACGGCAAACGTCAATTTCGCCGGCCTCTCAAAAAATGATTATCGCGGCGCTCCCAGCACACTTTGTCAGGGCTGTGGACATAACTCGATCTCAAATCAGATCGTAACCGCATTGTATGAAATGAACGTGGTACCTGAAGACGTTGTCAAATTCAGCGGTATCGGTTGTTCATCCAAATCACCGACTTACTTTTTGAACCGCTCCTTCGGGTTCAACAGTCTGCATGGACGCATGCCATCCATCGCTACAGGCGCGCTGTTCGCAGACCATAGACTCAAAGGAATTGGCGTCTCCGGTGACGGTGACTCTGCCAGCATTGGCATGGGCCAATTCAAACACGTCATGCGCCGCAATGTGAACATGGTCTATATCGTTGAAAATAACGGCGTGTACGGACTCACAAAGGGTCAGTTCTCCGCAACCGCCGAAAAAGGTCTGAGCCTGAAGAAGCAGGGTGAAAATCCATACATGCCGATCGACATCTGTATGGAAGCGCTTGTATCGAATGCGACATTTGTTGCGCGTTCGTTCGCGGGCAACCCCAAACAGGTCAAGGAATTGATCAAGGCGGCGTTGGCGCATGATGGTATCGCATTACTGGACATCATCAGCCCATGCGTTACTTTCAACAATCAGATAAATGCCTTTCACTCCTATGCGTGGGGCAAAGATCACGAAGAACCCTTGCAGGAAATCTCCTACATCGCACCGCGCAGCGAGATCATGCTTGAGCGTGAAATGGCTGAAGGCGAAGTACGTGAAGTTGCCATGCATGACGGCTCAACTGTGATCCTGAAAAATCTTGAAAAAGGCTATGACACCTCCAGCCGCATCGAGGCTTTGCGAGTGATGGAAGAAGCACAGAGCAACAAATGGATGCTGACCGGGTTGCTGTATCTGGATACATCCAAGCCAAATCTGACTTCACAATACAGCCTCGTCGACACACCTCTTAACCGCCTGACCGAAGCGGACCTGAGGCCTGAACGTTCGGCGATCGACAAAGTCAACGCCTTGATGTTCTAAAAAATCACCCGTCCACCCTGCCCTCCCCCAGATCCGCTCTTTGGATTTGGGGGAGGCTTTTTCTATGAGAAATTAATATGGCAACTGAAATGAATTCCGAAAAGCTTGATTTCAAACGCATTCTTCCTGTTTTAGTAATCGTGTTGGTAGACTTAATGGGACTGTCCATCATTATTCCGTTATTGCCGTTATATGCAGCGCGCTTTGGATCATCCCCGCTGGTGATCGGAATTTTACAGGCCGCCTATCCCCTGATGCAGTTTGTAGGAGCGCCAATTCTTGGTCGCCTCTCGGACCGCTTCGGACGCAAACCAATTCTGGTCGCGAGTCAGATCGGGACTTTAGCGGGCTTCATTCTGCTCGGTTTTGCAAATTCACTATGGCTGTTGTTCCTGTCCCGCATTATTGACGGACTTTCAGGCGCGAATATCTCCACCGCACAAGCCGCCATCGCAGACAGCACGAATGAAAAAACACGCACGCAAGGACTCGGATTGGTGGGTGCGGCGTTTGGAGTGGGATTCGTGCTGGGACCGATCATCGCGTTCATTGTGCTTGCCGCAACAGGACAAAATTATCAGGCGGTCGCATTCACTGCGGCATTCTTCTCGCTGACATCCATTCTTCTAACCATATTCTGGTTTCACGAAACACTGACCGATGGTGTGGATCCCGCCGCCGCACGCAAGAGGCCGTTCTCACTTGGCGCGATCAGGCAAGCATTGGGACGTCCCGCCATCGGGTTTCTCTTAATCATCATGTTCTTCTATCAGATCGCATTCGGCGGATACGAACAACTTTTTTCATTATTCACGCTGACTCGATTGGGAATGGACGCACGCGATACATCGGGGTTATTTGTTTTGGCCGGACTGTTCATCATCGTGGTCCAGGGCGGGTTGATCGGAAAATGGTCGAAACAAAAAGGAGACCGCTGGCTGATATTGCTTGGTCTTTCCACGCTTGCAATTGGGTTGATCGGAACCGGGCTGACTCCCCCAGTAGCGGTCCCGTGGTATGACAAAGCCAAAGTGCTGGAAAGCATGGCCGGGGAGGGTCAATTCAGAGTGGCGATTTCAAGCATAAACATTCACCTGCCTGACGAATCAGCCCGCGGCTGGCCGGGAATAATATGGCTCATGATCGCGAGTTTTCCTGCCGCACTTGGCGGAGGTGTTCTCCACCCTGCGATCAACAGCTTGATCACAAAGGCATCAGACAAAAGCGAAGTCGGCGGAATGCTGGGCGTAGCCACCTCAGTCTACAGTCTGGCAAATGCAGTCGCCCCCTTATTCTTTGGCGTGCTATTCCAATGGTTTGGCGGACCTATCCCATTTTTGGTCGGTGGAGGGATACTTGCAACTCTATGGTTATACGCACCAAGGGTAGTAAAAGTGACGGATTAAAAGTTGGAAATTTATGCAAGCATAAAGCAAGGAATTGCCGAACGCACTCCCATGCTTTTACTTATGCACCTATTACACGTATAATTTATCCATGCAATCCTTGGATCTAGAATTTCAATTGGAATATATCCGTGCATCCGGGCCTGGGGGACAGAATGTAAATAAGGTTGCCACGGCCGTACAGTTACGCTTCGACGTAGAAAACTCCCACTCCCTCCCATCAGATGTAAAAACGCGCCTGATCAAACTGGCCGGCAAACGCATGACAAATGACGGGGTGCTGATCATTGAGGCAAGCAAGTACAGAACGCAGGAAAAGAATCGCGAAGACGCAATTGACCGGCTAAAAGAACTGGTTAGAAAAGCAAGCGAAAAACCAAAACTGCGCCGGAAGACAAGACCAACAAAGACGTCAAAAGAAGCGAGATTGAAGGGAAAAAAGAAGCGGGGTGAAATAAAAAAGAATCGCGAAAAACCAAAAAATATTTTTGAGTGAAAATACTGTCAAGTGAATAATTACCCATGCAACAATCCATAATACACATCACATTGGTCGTGCGAGATTACGATGAAGCGATCGAGTTCTACACTCAAAAATTGAATTTCGAATTGACCGAAGATACTCCACTCAGCGACAGGAAGCGTTGGGTACGCGTCTCTCCGCGCGGATCAAACGGCATCTGTTTACTGCTTGCCAAGGCAGATTCGCCCGAACAAGAAGAGCGAGTTGGAAATCAAACAGGCGGTAGGGTATTTTTATTTCTGCACACGGATGATTTTTGGCGGGATTATCACGAGATGAAATCCAGGGGCGTACAGTTTATTGAAGAGCCGCGCCAGGAAGTCTATGGACTGGTAGTAGTGTTTTCAGATCTTTACGGAAACAAATGGGACTTACTCAAATCAACCAGATAAATCCGGAAAATACAAGATGCGTGTTTTGGCGATAACCAGCATTCAACAAACCATAAAGTGCCTCCCCTGATAAAAACTCAAGGGGAGGCACTTTATTTGAATATATTTTTTTATTGTTTTTCTGTACAGAGTCTCTACATTCCCTGCCCACGAACACGGGCGAGAGGCTGACCCGGCTGCAGAGGTCCAATACGATATGGGCGCATCATTTCGTTATCCTCATGCTCAACAATATGGCAGTGCCAGACAAACTGACCCGCTTTTTCAAAATGAGCATGGATGCGGGTCACCTCACCCGGATAAGCAATGACGGTATCTTTCAAACCATTTTCCCACAGCTCAGGAAGGCGGACTTCCCCGCTCAACTGGACCGGAAGTTTGACCTCGCCCAATTCTTCATCCAGCACAAGCTTCTCACGGTTGATCACATGAAAGGCGATCTCATGCACATGCATAGGGTGAGCATCGGCTGTGAAATTGTAGAATTCCCAGACCTCAACGGCGCCGACGGCTGGATTTTCAGATACTTCCTCCATCCATTCTTGCGCACTGGGCTTCCCGTCATCAGAAACAACGCCTAACTTGGCCTCAGAAGGACCATCGTGGACCATGGACATCTCCTCCATCAGCGCCAGGCGGCGGGTGAAGGTGGGTGTGGGCAACTCCTGGATCACTGGCATCCTAAGGTATTGCGGTGGAGTGCTTTCATCCTTCCCTGTGGCTGCGACCACACGGAACTCAAGGATCTGCCCAGTTGTCTCGGGGTCAGCGGTCTCAAAATCTTCACCGGGGATGCCGCCACCATACGGTTCATCTGGGCCGAGGTTTCTCAAAATATAATTTCCCAATGGGGCTTTTGTGAAATCCACGATCAGGTCAGCGCGCTCGGCTGGCGACATCAAAAGTTGATTCTTATTGTCAGCCGTCAAGTTAACCGCCTCGACTAGTAAGCCGCCCTCATTTCCAATCTGCCAGACTTCCACGCCGGGGATGCCCGCAAAGTCCAGTATCAAGAAGCGCGACTGACAGCCGTTAAGCATACGCAGGCGATAGCGGCGCTGCTCCACAGTCTGGAACGGCCATGTATTTCCATTGACGATAAGTGCGTTTCCAAAAAACTCGGGATTCCAAATGGGCGAAACATCTGTCTCCGGGATGTATGGTCCCTCGTATTCATCAAAGTATTCGCGGCTATTGGGATAGAATAATGAACCATCGGCGTTGAAGGCTCTATCCTGTATGGCCATGGGAATTTCATAATAAGTCTTATCTGGGGGAAATGGATCTGTCTCTTTTGGAGCAGGCCCGGGCAGAACGGCTTTCTTATCTGTACGGCTATCTATAATAATATCATCGCCCGCCGCTCCACCACGAATAATAAAGAATCCTGCCGGCCCCGCGTAGACATTGAGGCGGGTCATACCCAATGCGTGATCGTGATACCAAATAGTGGCCGCGCGTCCAAGATTAGGATACTGAAAAACGGCTGATCCAGGCTCCCACTGCACATCATATCCTTTCCCGGCCTTGTCAGCAAAGAAGTCATACCAAGTACCAACCTTTGCAAAGTCACTCGGGATGTTTGCAGCCGCGGGAAGATACCAAGCTTCGGCATAGCCATCACTGTCATCTTCCACACCGATCGCTCCATGAACATGCGCAATAATCGGAACGGGGCCAGTATAGCTTTCAGGAGTGACCGCAAATTTCGGACGAAAATCGCGTTCCGCTTCGCCGCCGCCCGGGTTAGCCCAATGTAAAGTGGGGTCGACCGGAAGAATATGAGGAAGGTAGTTGCCCTTTTCATCCACGAGTTCATTGATCCACTTAATACGCACGGGTCTTCCTGACGCGGCCTCAATTGTGAGGGACGGGGCATTATGCAGCAATAAACCATTCGGACTGGCCGACTTGACCGCACCATAGCCCCAAACTGTTGTCTTTGGCATATTGTCAGGCAGGATCTGCTGTTCAAACTGCCGCATTGAGATCTCGTAATAATCGATCTCAGAACTACCTGAACCAATCGTAGCGGCTTTCGGCATGACTGGCGGGATGAGTAGAGCCGCTTTGAACTTATTGATCTGGTCAGGGCCGAGCAGATCAACCGGGACAAATTTAAGACCAGATGGTTTTAATTTTTCACCAACTGTATATCCAACAGCGACCAATAAACCTACCGCACCACTGATAGCGCCAACTTTTATAAAATCTCTTCTTGTTATCATGGTTCCTCCAAAATTATATTAGAGCAGATGAATTGAAATCGGTTAATCAAATGAATATAACCAAAGAAAATTATACGCATAATTAGAACAATGGATTGTAATATTGGGTATTTAATCCGTGATGGGATATAGGTGGGTGTTTTTAGTGAATTTACACACAAAGGATTAATCCCTTGTCATATGACAAATTTCCTGCCGTCTGCAATAATTTTGATTGATCACATTTTTTGAATAAACTGCTTTACGTTTTTACGATTCAGAATGTATACTTACCAACATGGAAATACAAATCGCGGTAGCAAAGATCAACAAGTATGCGGTTTCTGAAAGTGGCGATACGCTTGAAGTCATCGAGCGCCCCACCGGCGGATTATCCGTTGTGCTTGCAGACGGACAGACCAGCGGACGCGGCGCGAAAGCTGTCTCCCAGCTTGTTGTTCGCAAAGTGATCGGATTGCTGGCTGAAGGCGTCCGTGATGGCGCTGCAGCGCGCGCCGCTTCAGACGCATTATTCACGGATAAAGCAGGCAAAGTAACCTGCACATTAAATATCGCCTCCGTGGACCTTCATAGCAAAACCATCGTACTAACACGCAACAACCCCTCGCCCATGTTCATTTGCCGCGGTGAGCAGATCGATTCGCACAGTGAAGACAGCCTATCGCTTGGCACATCAAGGAATGTCCGTCCGGTCATTACTGAACTGCAGATCGAACCCGACCTTACCATTGTGCTTTTCACCGATGGCATCATTCATGCCGGCAAAAGACGCGGACAACCCATGAATGTCGGAGAAACCATCCGTTCAATCATGGAAGACCAGGACCCAACACCGCAGCAGCTCGCTGACTCCCTGCTCGCGCACGCTGTCATCCTGGATGACAACCGCCCCGCTGACGATATCAGCGTGCTTGTATTCAAAGTCTCAGCCCGCAGGGGCGACGATGTCCGGCGCATGAGTGTCAGATTACCCATCAATGCCTAAAACGCGACACGCTAAATCGGGTTCGCGCCGTCATCGCTGGCAACACCTGCGCGCATCCCTGCGAGATACGACTATTTTACTGAGCGAGTTTCGCTCGGCGTTGTTATGGTTCTCATTTGCAATCCTGGGCGGCGGCGCGCTTTTTTATTTTCTCTCAAACCTTTTTAACGAGCCGGTCGGCAGTTTGACCGAAGCAATTTACATCGTTCTCACCATCACATTTTTACAGCCCCCCAACCGTGACTTTCCACAGAATCTCGTTTTACAATCATTTCACTTTATCATGCCGCTGGTCGGGGTCGTCATGCTCGCGCAGGGATTGGCAGATTTCGGAAGCTTGATCTTCAATCGCCGCACGCGCAATAAGGAATGGGAAATGGCAGTCGCATCCACATTAAATAAGCACGTCATCCTCGTCGGTCTGGGACATCTCGGCTATCGTGTGGCTCTCAAACTGCATGAAACAGGCGAACAGATATCCGTGGTCGAATTCAACGCAAACATCGATACGCTTAGCGCAGTTCGCGAACTGGGGATTCCGGTCATTCACGATGACGCCACCCGCCCTGCTGCGCTCGAAGCAGCCAACATCAAAGACGCGCGCACCATCATCCTGGCCAGCCAAAATGACGCGATGAATTTACAGATTGCCCTCAAGGCGCGCAGTATGAATAAAAACATCAAAGTGGTCATACGTATCTTTGATGAGGATTTTGCGCACGCGCTTCAGGAACAATTTGGTTTTATTGCTTTAAGCGCCACTGAAATGGCAGCTCCGGTTTTTGCCGCCGCCGCCACTGGAACAGATGTCACCAATCCAATATCGATTGAAGGTCAATTACTCAGCCTGGCACGCATCGTGACCTCCGATAACGCAGCCTTTGTAAACAAGACCGTCGGCTATCTTGAAGATCACTATCATCTCAGCATTGTGTTGATCCGCCACGACCATCAATCTGAAATGCACCCCACTGATAACAGCCCGATTCACGCGGGCGACACCCTGGCTGTGCTTGGCGGACCCGATGAACTGCATCGCCTAGTTCACGATAATGAATGAGCCTGATAAACAATTATTGATCGGTATTGTCGGGCCCTGCGGCTCAGGCAAGTCCACGCTTATAAATAAGCTCGAAGTACGCGGCTATCACTGCCGCCATGTCGCCCAGGAACATTCTTATGTCAAGCATATGTGGCAGGTCATTACCAAACCTGATGTCTTGATCTATCTACAATGCTCATTTGAAAACTCCACTGCACGCCGTAATTTAAATTGGAAACGCGCGGATCACGAAGAACAACTCCGCAGGCTATCACACGCCTTCGAACACGCCAATCTCATTATTGACACCAATAAATTAAATGCGGATGATGTTTTTGCCAGCGCATTATCATATTTACAGGAATACTTTTCATGAAACCAATATTCCTATTTTCAAACCTGACTCTTCTTTTCCTGACCTCCTGCCTGCTCTTTTCAAAACCGACAGAGGCCACACCCGAGCAGATCCCAGCCACAGCAACCGCCAAATCTCCCAATGACCGCAGCATTTACAGAGACGGGCTCACTCCTGAATATCAACCCATACTAGATCAATTGTCGTACGCGAGCATGTATGACATAAAGTTCAATATCGCAGATGACCTGTTCCATATCACTGGCAGTGAAACCGTGATCTACACCAACGCCGAAGATCTTGAACTGAAAGAAGTAAAGTTCCGTTTATTCCCCAACACCCTCGGCGGCGATATGCATGTGAATGAAGTCTTTGTTAATAATGAAGCGATCATTCCCAATTACACCCTGGACGACAGCCTGCTGACCGTGCCTTTAAAAAAGCCACTTCAACCTCAAGAGAACACCACGCTGAGAATGGAGTTCAATATCACTGTACCGCAATCCATTGACTTAAATTATGGGGTGCTGGCCTACTATGGAAATGTACTCGCCCTCGCTCATGCTTACCCCATGATCGCGGTCTATGATGACGAAGGCTGGAACGCGGAGATCCCCCCGCAATCCGGCGATGTGACCTACTCAGACATGTCCTTCTTCCTCGTTACTGTGGATGCCCCCAAGAGTCTTACGCTCGTTGGCTCGGGGCGGGAGATCAGCAGTCAGGAAAACGGGAGCAGGCAAACGGTCAGCTATGAAGCGGGACCAGTGCGCGATTTTTATCTGGCGGCAAGTCCAGATTATGAAGTTGTATCCAAGGAAGTTAATGGCATTACGCTCCGCTTTTATTCATCTGACAAGTTTCAACCCGGCGCAAACTCCGCAATAGAGACGGCGGTAAAATCGCTCGAAGTCTTTGGAAAAAGGTACACGCCCTACCCATATTCAGAATTGGATTTTGTCACCACGCCCACCTATGCGCTGGGAATTGAGTATCCCGGTATGATCGCCATTACAGAATGGATCGTGGACCCAGATAATAGTTATTTGGAAGCCACAGTCGCGCACGAGATCGCGCATCAATGGTTCTACAACCTGGTCGGCAACGATCAATTAGATGACCCGTGGCTGGACGAGTCCCTGTCACAGTATGCCACCCTGCAATATTTTTCCGATACATATGGACAAACTGGAGCACTTGGCTTTCGTCTGGATTTGGAGGGACGGTGGAATTCGATCGGGCAGGCGGAAATTCCAGTGGGACTGCCTGTACGCGATTACACAGGCTCGGAATATTCCGGCATCGTCTATGGCCGCGGCGGATTATTCTTCGAAGCCCTGCGTGATGAAATGGGAAATGAGAAATTCGATGCGTTCATGAAAGAATACGTCAAAACAAATGCCTGGGATATCGCCACGCCGCAAAAATTTCAGTCACAAGCCGAACTGGTCTGTGGCTGCGACCTGACTGACCTATTTAACGATTGGATATTCCCGTAAACCAATCAACCGAGTATAATGGCGTCCGCGCAGTCAATGACTGGCATTTTTTTTGGATGGAGTGAGATATGCGAAATCGAAATAACTGGTTGATTTTTATTGTAATACTGGTGGCTTTTTCCCTTTGGATTGATCTGAGCAAAAATATTGCGATCATCAATCCATTTAACGATAAGCCGCTGGTAGAACGCAACGTGGATGTGAAACTCGGTCTGGATCTACGCGGCGGGCTTCAGGCTCTGCTTGAAGCTGATGTGCCAGCCGAAACGGTTATCACCACAGAAGAACTTACCAACGCCAAGAACATCCTGCAAAATCGCGCGAACGCCCTCGGTGTAAGCGAGATCACCATGCAAATCGCAGGCGACCGCCGTATTGTGGCGGAGTTCCCCGGCATTACAAACCCTGAAGAAGTTGTCGCAACCCTGAAACAAACCGCTTTATTGGAATTTGTTGATATGGGTACAAGCCCTGTCCCGGTTGGAACAATTATCAAAACAGACGCCGGTGGCGCGTCTACCACAGCGCCGACCGCTGTTCCCACCCCAATCGATCCAGCGGCCGCGCCGACGGATCCCGCTGCCGCGCCGGAAGAGATCATTTACAATACGGTCATGACCGGCGCTGGTTTGGAAACCGCAAGTGTGACCAGAAACACCGCCGGCCAGTATCAAATCTCCTTCGTCTTAAAGCCTGACTCAACCAATGTCTTTGGCGAATACACCACCTCACATCGCGGACAGTACCTTGCGATCGTGTTGGATAAACAAGTCATCTCTGTCCCCACTATCAACGACCCGATCACAAGCGGACAAGGCGTTATCACCGGGCAGTTCACTCAAGAAGAAGCCCAGACTTTGGCAGTCCAACTTCGCTCCGGCGCTTTGCCCATCCCGATCAAAGTGGTGGAAAGCCGCACAATCGGTGCAACCCTCGGCGAAGAAAGCATTCGCAAGAGCGTACTGGCCGGCATCATCGGCTTGGTGGTTGTCATCCTTTTCATGGCTTTCAATTACCGTCTGCCTGGCCTCGTAGCAGACCTGGCCTTGATCTGCTACGCCTTATTCAGCTTGATGCTTTTCAAACTAATTCCGGTCACACTGACCCTGCCTGGCATTGCCGGTTTCATCCTAAGCGTGGGCATGGCAGTGGATGCGAATGTGCTGATCTTTGAACGTCTCAAAGAGGAACTACGCGGCGGACGAAATCTCCGTCAGGCAATTGACCTGGCTTGGAGCCGCGCATGGCCATCCATCCGCGACTCAAACACATCCACGCTCATCACCTGTGTGATCCTGTTCCTGTTCGGTAATACATTTGGCGCCAGCATGGTGAAGGGATTTTCTGTAACACTGGCTCTGGGCGTTGGGATCAGCCTATTCACTGCCATCATCGTTACGCGGACCTTCCTGCACACAGTGATGGACAATCTCAAACTCGCGGAGCACCCGCGCTGGTTCGGTCTTTAGGAGAGCGCGCAATGAATATCATTAAGAATCGTTACCTTTATTTTTTCATCTCCCTGCTTGTGATCATCCCCGGCATAATCTTTATGGGGTTGAACTTGCAGAAATCAGCCAGCCCATTGATCCTCGGCGTTGATTTTCGCGGCGGTTCCCTGCTCGAAGTGCAATTCGAAGGGGCGCGTCCGCTCAACACAGAGATTGGAAAGCTGTATGAGGAATTTTCAACTTCCGAGCAACCCATTGCCGACCCGCTGGTCCAATCCCTTGGAGAAGATGGTTTTTCCATCCGTTCCAGAACAATGACCGATGAGACCAAAGGCAAGATCGTTGCGGAAATGGAAAACCGTTTTTCCTCAAAGGTGATCGTGCTTAACTTTACCTCGGTCAGCGCATCTGTAGGAGCGGAAGTAACGCGCGCGGCTGGATACGCCATTCTATTGGCCGCCGCCGCGATCCTGGGATATATCTGGTGGGCATTCCGCAGCGTGGAACATGCCTATCGCTACGGCACAGCCGCCATCATCGCCATGCTGCACGATGTGCTGGTTGTTATCGGCGTAGAAGCCATTCTCGGCTATCTCCTCGGCTGGGAAGCGGACGCCCTCTTCTTAACCGCGCTCCTGACCGTTATCGGCTTCTCGGTACACGACACCATCGTGGTATTTGACCGTGTGCGCGAAAACTCATTGATCTATCGCCGTGTTGAATATGAAAAAATGGTAAATCACTCCATCGTCCAAACACTGGACCGCTCCATCACCACGCAGCTCACTGTGATGTTCACATTGTTCGCGCTGGTCTTATTCGGCGGTGACAGCATCCGTCACTTTGTGATCATCCTGCTGGTTGGTATCTTCAGCGGTACTTACTCTTCCATCTTCAATGCCGCGCCCATCCTGGTCGTCTGGGAAAACCGCGAATGGACTACCTGGTTCAAACGGAAAGAAGCAGTTGTCTAATTTAATCAAAAAGGGACATCAAGTTTCGATGTCCCTTTTTGATTCCTACAGCGGACAGCTTGATCGTATTCAAACGCAGACCACATGACTGAAAACTTATCTTTGTTTCTACGCGGTCTCCTGATTGGGATTTCAATTGCAGCCCCCGTCGGACCGATCGGCATATTATGCATCCGCCGCACATTGGCGGAAGGCAAATTAAAAGGTTTTTTATCAGGTATGGGCGCCGCCAGCGCAGACATGGCGTACGGCTCGATCGCAGCATTCGGATTGACCGTGATCACAAACGTGCTGATGGATAATACCTTCTGGTTTCACCTCATTGGCGGATTTTTTCTGATATATCTCGGCGTAAAAACATTTCTTGAAAAACCAGCCAACCATGCCGCGCAGACCAGTCAAAGCGGGTATTTCGGCGCATACATTTCCACCTTCCTCCTAACCATCACCAACCTGATGACCATCTTTCATTTGCCGCGATCTTTGCGAACCATATCTCTTGGCAGCACAGGCTCGCCCATCCTGCTTGTGGCAGGAGTATTTGCAGGATCCGCAGCCTGGTGGCTGGCACTCAGCTTCGGCGTCAGCTTGATGCGCGATCATATAACCCAAAATCTTATGCTATGGATCAACCGCGCCTCGGGTTTAATCATATTCACCTTCGGGTTCTTCGCGCTGATTTCCTGAACAGAAGAAATTGAGAATATCAAATTTTGTTTACAGATATTTTCGTGCCCCAGCATACAAACCATCAAAACACCGCCTCAGTCAAATGTTTGTAAGCAATTATCTCTTATGTTATACTTGCAAAATCGTAAGGTTGAATTAATAATTAACCTGACTACGGGCAGAAGTTGGCATCAAATTTTTACCGGTTTTATTAATAAGCAGACAATATAGGCAAGTGGGAAGTTAACCTATTTTTTAAAAATATATCTGAGCCTTCTCGGATGGGTATTTAGAAAAATCCATTATCGGTGCAATCAAAAACAATAATATTAATCTATTGGTAAAAGCGACAAAAGTCGAGCTTATATGGGAGACGCATTGATTTTATTTGATTTCCTACCTATCTCTTCCATTATCCTTTTCAGAGGATTTCACCGTCTGTGTGAAAATTTAAGCCATCAAAAAAACAATTCCCTGTCAGGTAATTGTTTTTTTCGTTTATATTAAATTTTCTGGTAAATCCATTAATAAATATGATTTTTACCAGTGAGTTGATCTTGCCTTGACCGGCAGGAGAATTTAAAAACTTAATTTAATCAAGGAGGTACGCGTCCGTAGAACAAGAAGATAGGCTATGCTCAGAGTTCGAATATCATTGGTTCACATTTTTCGTAACAAGGAGAATTATCTATGATTAAGCAACAAACCTCCCAAAGGCTTTTTCGCATCCTTGCGGCCATGATCGTGTTTGTCATGGCATTATCACAAGTCGCAGGTGTGGCAAACGCACAAGGGGCGACCCCGCCAGTAAGGGAAAAAGCATCAATCTCCCAAGTCACCTTGGATGAGGTACAAAATTTTTACGGAAGTCTGGCAACCCGAAAAGGCCCGGTCGGCATTGTGGTTGAAATGGCTGATACACCCGCCGCAGTCCTCTTTGATAAAAATCAAAGAGAGGCGCAGGCAACCATCAGACAGGTAAATTTAATCAAAGAACAACAAACAAGCTTTATGAGCGCACTTCGAAAAGCGGGCATTCAATCCACAGAAATGTTCCGAGCGCAAAAAGCATACAATGGTATCTGGATGCAGGTGGATACCTCCGTCCTGAAAAAACTTGCGGCAATGCCCGGGGTCAAGGCAATCCACCCAATCATCTCCAAAGAAGTAGACCACACCACCAGCGTACCCTTGATCGGCGCACCTCAGGTTTGGGGCGGCTCAAGTTTTTATCAGGGAGACAATATCACGATCGGTATCATTGATACCGGCATTGATTATCTCCATACAAACTTTGGCGGTTCAGGCGTTTACACCGGTCAGGATTTCACAACACTTGGCGAAGCGGGAAATCTTTTCCCGACAGCCAAAGTTGTCGGCGGATGGGACTTTGTGGGCGATGCATATGATGCAAATGCCGCCAACCCCATTATCGCTCCTGACGACGACCCGATGGAGTGCGGCGGACATGGCAGCCATGTAGCCGGCTCGGCGGCTGGTTTTGGTGTCAATGCAGACGGAAGCACCTACGTGGAAGCTGGCGCTGATACCTACGCGACATTGAAAGACCTGACTTCGAACGAATATATTTCTAAATTCCGCATTGGTCCAGGCGTAGCTCCCAAAGCTGACCTGTACGCCCTGCGTGTTTTCGGCTGCGGTGGAACAACAGACGTGGTTGTTTCGGCAATCGAATGGGCCATGGATCCCAACAATGATGGCGATCTTAGCGATCATTTGGATGTGATCAACATGTCGCTGGGCTCTTCCTATGGCTCTCCCACTGACCCGGATGCAATCGCTACTGACAATGCCGCGAAAGCCGGCGTGATCGTGGTAGCTTCGGCCGGCAATAGCGGCGATGTGTACTATGTTACCGGTTCCCCGGCCGTTGCACCATACGCGATCAGCGTTGCCAGCAGCGTGGATCGCGGGTCTTGAGCGCGTTCGAAGTAACAGCGACGACGGCGCTAACTCCACAGGCACCTGTTGACCTTTACCCTGCCTCGACAGCCTATTTGGGCCCCAGAGCCGCTCAACCAATCCGGCGATCTCACTTATTCCACGCCACAGGCCTTGGCTGTGCAGCCACGCAGCCGGCATGTTAGCGGCAAAATCGCGTTGATCAATCGCGGTGGTTGTTCTTTTGATGAAAAGGGAACAAACGCCCAAGATCGCGGGCGCGATTGGCGTATTGATCGCAAACAATAACAACCGATCCTGGTGGTACGGGACCAGCGGCACTGATGCTAACCCACCAATCCCTGTTATGGGTACAACCCAGGCAACTGGTACAACCCTTAAGACTAATCTGCTGGCCGGCGTAGTTACGATCACCAGTGGTGGACAATGTTTCAACGTTTACTTCCCGCGGACCGGCAAGAGGCGGTACGATGCTCAAGCCCGACATCACCGCCCCCGGCGATACCATTTTATCCACATCAAATAGAACCGGGAATCAAGGCGAGAATATAAGCGGAACCTCAATGGCTGCGCCGCATATTGCAGGCGTGATGGCCCTCCTGAGGGAAATCCACCCAGATTGGACAGTAGCTGAACTCAAGGCGCTTGCCATGAATACAGCGACCAATGATCTATTCACCGGGCCAAGCTTAACAGGAAATAAATATACACCCACCCGTGTTGGCGCCGGGCGTGTCAATGTTCCGAATGCCGCCTCGTCGAATGTGATAGCATACTACAAAAACAACCCCGGACAAGTCAATATATCCTTTGGTTCCGTTGAAGTAGTAAATAGTTTGACCGGCGTTGACAAGACCATCGTAAAAAGCATCACCCTGTCCAATATGGGCGGTGCTTCAGAAAGCTACAACGTGACCTTTGATTCACGCTATCTTTCAGCGACCAATCCGGGACTTACGTTCACACTTTTAAGCGCCGGCAATGTTGCAATTTCCAACCCTGTCACAGTCCCAGCCTATGGCACCGTTGAAATTAAGGTTCAAGTGAGCCTTGATGCTGCCTTACTCACACGCGCACGGGATAAAACGATCGCAACCGGACGCGAACGCTTCAGCGAAGGCGGTGGCTATGTTGTCATGACTTCAACAGGCTCCTCCCCAATGGTGCGTGTGCCGGTCCATATTGCCGCGCGACCCGCTTCTAACATGGGCGTAGCTGAAACCAGCATCACTCTGCCAGCCGCTGAAATTGGGACTTTGAGCCTGACCCCGAGCGGCATCCCAGTGGACACAGTGGATGATGGATCCCTGGTTTATATCAGCGAATTGATGGGTGAAAGCCCCAATGATACCTGGAGCACATTCTCCAACAACGCGGCAGACCTGAAATATATCGGCGCTATCTCCGATTTCACATCCACGGTTGTTGGCAAAGCTGCGTTCTTTAGCATTGCCACTCATGGCGATTGGGATACCCTTAGCGCAGTTGAATTCGATATCTATATCGATACCAATGAGGATGGTTTTGACGATTACGTGCTTTACAATACCAACACCGGCGGCACAGACACAATGGTTTCAGTGCTGTGCTCAATCCCATCCTTTGTCTGCGGTATTGAAGATTTCATTAACTGGTGGCGGCGCAGCTAACACCAACGCTTTCAACAACAACGCCATGACTATGAATGTGTTGTTGGAAAGCCTTGGGCCTGACTAAGGTAAATACTGATTTCGACTTCTACGTGGTGACCTTTACGCGTGAAGCGGTTGGCGTGGTGGACATGAGCGACATGATGCATTACGATGTTGCAAATCAATCCTTCTCTGCTACCCAGCCGAATTTTCGGATCACCAGCCTGGGATGATAATGCTCTTTACTCTCCCACATTGGACATTAGCTACAATAAGACCAACATCGTGGTCAATCATTCCAAGGGTTTGCTGCTGCTGCATCAACACAATGCGGTCAACACAGCCGAAGTTCTGCGCTTCATCACACCCACCGTGATCAAAGATACAGTCGGGGTTTTCCGCCCAGGCAATGGTCTTTTGTACCTCAAGAACGATAATACGCCAGGATTTGCGGATATAGCGATTAATTACGGTCTCGCTGGAGATGTTCCAGTAGCTGGTGATTGGGATGGAAACGGCACAGCCACGATTGGTGTGTATCGCAACGGCATCTACTACCTGCGCAACTCCAATACGGTCGGTTTCGCAAATCTCGCATTCGCTTTTGGCCTGCCCGGTGACCTGCCAGTAGTCGGTGACTGGAACAACGACGGGACTGACACGATCGGCGTTTATCGCAATGGCACCTTCTACCTGCGCAATACCAATGATGCCGGACCAGCTGATATTAGCTTCTCACTAGGCAATCCAGGAGACGTACCGGTTGCAGGCGATTGGAATGGCGACGGAATCGATACCGTTGGCGTGTTCCGACCGAGCAACGGCGCGATCTTCCTGAGGAATACGAACACAAGCGGATTTGCTGATATAGCGATCAATTATGGCTTGCCGGGCGACCAACCTATCGTTGGTGACTGGAACAATGATGGGTTGGATACGATCGGAATTTATCGTAACGGCTCATTCTATCTGCGAAATTCGAACACGCTTGGCTTTGCAGATGTCACATTCGCCTTTGGCCTGCCTGGCGATGTACCGATCGCAGGAAACTGGGATGGACTCCCACTTCCATAATAGATTTTGATCGTCTTTCTTAATATGTAAAAATAATGGCCATGCTTGTAAAACAGCATGGCCATTATTTTTTTTCACGTAGTGGATTTTTAAATATCGCGATATGAGTTATGCAAGGTAGAGCAGTCGATTATTTTACGGAAATTAATTCCACATCAAAAACAAGTGTGGCATTGGGCGGAATCACTCCGCCAGCGCCGCGCTCACCGTAGGCCAATTGCGGCGGGATGGTCAATTGCGCCTTGCCGCCGACTTTCATCAAGGCAATGCCTTCATCCCAGCCTTTGATCACACGCCCCGCGCCCAGCGGAAACTCAAGCGGATCGCCGCGAGTGACCGAGCTGTCAAAGACTTTACCGTCAAGGAATTTCCCTGTGTAATGGACGCGGACAGTTTTCCCCGCTTTGGCCTGATCGCCTGTGCCTGCTTCGATCTCAACGTATTCCAAACCGCTTTCAGTTTTCATGAATTCTCCTGTTTCTAATTTTGAGTTATTTTACCTGCGTATTTAGCATATACAAGCTTAAAAATAAAAGAGACTCTCCAAAAAAAGAGAGTCTCTTAGCTGGGGAACCTGGATTCGAACCAAGATACCATCCTCCAGAGGGACGTGTACTGCCGTTGTACGATTCCCCAATAAACCAGCGGACGGTATTTTATCATGCAGTCAGGGCATAGGCAAGGGATTTATTTACCTGTGTCAGCGCGGACAGCGCGCGCGGCGCGGCGAGTGTTATCTTCCATATCCATGAAAATAAGCAGTACTTTGCCAACCGCCTGCAAACCGATAAAGTTCCATAAAGCTGGTAGCGCGGGTTGAAGTATCCACATAAGTTGTTGGATAATATCAGTGAAGCCTGGAAGAGTGATCAACCCGCGCAAGATCTGGAGCATGAAGACAGTCAACGTCAGCCCAACCTGCACTGCATAGTAGATCAATGATGCCCAGGCAAAAATATTGGCGAGGCGCGCAATGCGCAGGACAGAGTCGCGGTCAAAATATGTACCCGCAAAATTTGTCTTTGAATTATCAGATTCAGTCATGGGATGTTCCTCCACTTGAAATTATAAATCATCCCTGTCGTTTGTTATAATTGCAGACGAAAACACACCAACCATCAGGGCAGAGAAAATTCCTCTTTAGCGTATCAAATCAAAGGTTAAAAAGAGGCGGTTCCACATCTCCCTGAAATTCATTTTGAAGGCAATACATCCATGAGTGACGAAGAAACCAAACCTACTGATTTTATCCGCGAGGCGGTTGCGGAAGATTTGAAGAGCGGACGCTTCAACTACGTTCGCACGCGCCTGCCTCCTGAACCGAATGGCTATTTACACATCGGACATGTGAAGGCGTTCATGATCGACTACCTCATCGCGAAAGAAAATAACGGCGAGTTGATCCTGCGATTCGATGACACCAACCCCGCGAAGGAAGAGACAGAGTTTGTGGAAGCGATTGAAGATGATGCGCGCTGGCTCGGCATTGAATGGGTGAGGGTGACTTACGCTTCAGATTATTTTGACGAGTTGTACGAGTGGGCCAAAAAATTGGTTTTGATGGGCAAAGCCTACGTGGACGATCAAACGCCTGAGGAGGTCAGCGCCAACCGCGGCACATTGACCACACCAGGGAAAAATTCCCCATTTCGCGACCGCGATGTGGAAGAAAACATGGACTTACTGGAACGCATGAAGAATGGCGAGTTCCCTGACGGTTCACGCATCTTACGCGCCAAGATCGACATGTCGCATCCCAACATCAATATGCGCGACCCTGCCATGTATCGCATTGTACATCAGCCTCATCACCGCACAGGCGAGAAGTGGAAGATCTACCCGATGTACGATTGGACACACGGACAAAACGACTCGATGGAAGGCATCACCCATTCGTTGTGTTCGTTGGAGTACGAAAATCATCGTCCGCTATACGAGTGGTTCCCAGAGCAGTTGGGCGTGTTCAAGCCGCGCCAGATCGAGTTTGCGCGTTTGAATATGACCTACACTGTAATGAGCAAACGCAAACTGCGACGGCTTGTGGAAGAGAAAGTTGTCAACGGCTGGGACGATCCGCGCATGCCAACCCTGCGCGCCATGCGCCGCCGTGGATATACTGCGGAAGCCATTCTTGAATTTATCCGCAAAGTTGGCGTGGCAAAAAATTACAGCGTCAGTGATGTATCCTTGCTTGAGGCATGCGTACGTGAGGATTTGAATAAAACTTCCCTGCGCCGCATGGCTGTTATCAAACCCTTGAAAGTGGTGATCGATAATTATCCCGATGGCCAAACCGAAGAGATGGACGCGGTCAATAATCCAGAAGACCCGAATGCTGGCACGCGTAAAGTTCCGTTCTCGAAGGTGCTTTACATCGAGCAGGATGATTTCCGCGAGACTCCCCCGCCGAAGTACTATCGTTTGTTTCCCGGCAATGAAGTTCGTTTACGTTACGCATACTTTATAAAATGCACGGACGTTGTCAAGGATGACAAAGGCGAAGTGATCGAAGTCCACGCCACATACGATCCCACCACGCGCGGCGGTGATTCGGCCGACGGGCGCAAGGTGAAATCAACGATTCATTGGGTCTCAGCGCAGCATGCCAAAGAAGCGGAAATACGACTCTATGATCGTCTCTTCACCAAGGAAGATCCTGAGGAAGGCGATGAAGGCTTCCTCGCGTGCATCAACCCCAATTCGCTGACCATCTCAACGGGATATGTGGAACCGTCTCTTTCCTCAGCCGAAGTTGGTTCCCGTTATCAGTTTGAACGCCAGGGATATTTCTGCGTTGACGCCGACTCGACATCCGAGAAGCCCGTATTCAATCTGACAGTGAATCTTAAGGATGCATGGTCAAAAATCGAGAAAAAAGGCAAATAGCCTTGACACTCATCCTGCTCTAATGTAAACTGACAGCGTAATTAAATCTAAAGAAAGGAGCGCACTTAAATGCAGAGCTATATTATTGCCAAACGTAATCGAAAATTGCATCTATCTCGAAGTGCGCGTGTAGACCGTTAAAGGTCTTCACCTTCTGTGTCTTTTCAGCCACGGTGCACTTCTGCACCGTGGCTTTTTTATTAGTGTCCCAATGTCGTTGCAAGGAACGAACTTGCTCTGCCCTGCTCCGCCGCGTGACCAAGCGTTGGGCGGAAGACGCCCCCACGCAATGACGTAGTAAACGGAATAACATCATGAACATATCATTCAAATCCTACTGGAACTTACTCTCTGACCACATCCGCCCGCAAAAGGGACGGTTCATCCTGCTGGCTATCTTGATGTTCGGCAGTATCGGTCTGCGCATCTATGCGCCTCAGATCATGCGGAAATTTATCGACTCCGCGCTGGCTGGTGTAGCTTTGCAAACACTTACATGGACGGCTGTGGCTTTTATCGGTATCGCATTGATTCAACAGGCAGTTGCAGTAAGCGTGACCTATCTTGGCGAAAACGTCGCATGGACAGCCACCAATGACCTTCGCGCAGAACTGGCAGAGCATGCCCTGCACCTGGATATGAAATTCCACAATGACCACACTCCCGGTGAACTAATCGAGCGCATTGATGGAGATGTGACTGAGCTAGCAACTTTCTTCTCGCAGTTCGCGTTGAACCTGATCGCGAATGGATTACTCCTCATAGGAATTTTGATCGCCTTATTCATCGAAGATTGGCGCGCAGGCTTGGCTTTTACTGTTTACTCATTCCTAACCATCACTATTCTTGGTCGGCTAAAGGATATTGCCGTTCCGCATCAAAAAGCCCGCCGTGAAGCTGAAGCGCAACTTTATGGTTTCATTGAGGAACAATTGGCTGGCACAGAAGATATTCGCTCCAGTGGCGCAGTTGACTTTTCCATCCGCGAGTTGTTCCGCCACCAAAGCACGATCCTTGGTCACAACCGCAAGTCGCACTTCAAACGCTGGATCATCGAAAACGCAATGGGCTTTGCGCTCACCCTCGGCAGCCTGCTCGCCATCACCAGCGGATACTGGCTTTTCTCCGCAGGCTTGGTCACCATCGGCACAGTTTATTTATTTGTACATTACATCAATCTGCTCGAAGAACCCTTTTGGGCAATGACGCATGAGATCGAAAGTTTCCAGACCATTGGCGCGTGTGTCGAACGCTTGACCGAATTCCGTAATTTCAAAGCGGAAGTAGTCAACGGCATTGGCGTGGATATCCCCGCCAAACCACTTTCATTGAGCTTTGAGGATGTAACTTTCTCCTACAACGGAGCGGACTCAGTTCTCAGCAATCTTTCCTTTGACCTGAAACCGGGATCCATCCTCGGACTGCTCGGACGCACAGGCAGCGGCAAGACCACACTCGGACGATTGATCTTCCGTCTATATGATGTGAATTCTGGCAGTATAAAAGTCAACGACTCGGATCTGCGTGAGGCGCATCTAAATACATTGCGGCGCAACATTGCCATCGTCACGCAGGATGTTCAATTGTTCCGTGCCAGCATCCGCGACAACCTGACCTTCTTTGATCGCTCGATACCTGATGAAAAGATCATCGCGACTCTCGAAGAATTGGAACTCGGCGATTGGTTGAGGAGTCAGCCCAAAGGCCTGGACACCGAACTCGACACAGGATCAAGATCCCTCTCCGCAGGTGAAGCGCAATTACTGGCATTCACACGAGTCTTTTTAAGAAATCCGGGACTGGTGATTCTCGATGAAGCTTCGTCGCGTCTCGATCCTGCAACAGAACAAAAACTCGAACGCGCGATTGACAAGTTGCTGCAAAACCGAACCGCCATCATCATCGCACATCGACTGGATACGATCCATCGCGCAGACGAGATCATGATATTGGATAACGGAAAAGCAAGCGAATATGGCGAGCGCAAACAATTGGCCGCAGACCCAAGCTCGCGTTTTTATCAACTGCTGCAAACTGGCATGGAAGAAGTACTGGCTTAATATGCCATCATCCGTAGGGGCGGATCGCGATCCGCTCCTACAAGGACAACATCATGGAAACAACCTTCACACAAAAAATACCCGCGCTCCCTGCATGGAAGGTCATCTGGGAAATGTTGCGTTTTCGACCCTGGCTTTGGTTTATTGATCTAGTCAGCGTGTCACTCATTCGTTTCTGCTGGCAAGTCGCCCCTGCGCTCATCATCAAAGCCTTCTTCGACATGGTCACGGGCGAAGCGCAATTGACCTTTGGTATTTGGGCCATCGTCGCATTTTTAGCCGCCACATGGATCGGACGTGTCATCGCAAGCTATGGTTTTTATTATGCCGATGTGCCCATCTTTGCCGACATGAACACGTTGCTGCGCAAGAATCTTTTGCGCTATATCCTAAAGCGGCCTGGCGCGTCACAACTCCCTGATTCGCCCGGGGAAGCAGTAAGCCGTTTTAAAAAGGATGTCGATGAAATCCCGTTGTTCGTCATTTTGATCAACGATGTCATGGTTGGGCTTGTCATTATCGCTGTCGCGATTGTTCTCATGACACAGATCAGCCCATCCGTGACCGTGATGGCATTGATTCCTTTGGTGATCGTCGGTATCGTCGCCAACCTCGCAACAAGCCGCATCGAACATTATCGACGAACATCGCGTCAGGCTGGCGGCAAAGTGACTGGTTTCATCGGCGAATTCTTTGGTGCCGTGCAGGCTGTCAAAGTTGCAACCGCTGAAAAAAATGTCATTGGCTACTTTCACAAGCTCAACGACGAGCGCCGTATTCTGACCATCCGTGAAAAACTTTTCGACGAAGTGCTCGGCTCGATCTATCGCAACATGTCCACGCTTGGCACGGGCGTTATTCTCGTGCTCGTTGGCCAATCCATGCGCACAGGCAATTTCACTCTCGGTGATTTTTCGCTCTTCGTTTACCTACTTCAAAGTATGGGCGATCTGACTACTTTTGGCGGCATGTTGTGGGCCCGCTATAAACAGCTAAACGTGTCTGTCCAGCGCATGTATCACCTCATGGAAAATGCGCCGCTGGATGCCTTGGTCGAGCATAGCCTCATTAATTTAAATGGTCCACTACCCGAAGTAACCTACTCAACGAAGAGCGCCTCAGACCGACTGAACGAACTGGTCGCTGACCATCTGACATTTCACTACACAGGATCATCAAACGGCATCGATGACATCTCGCTGAAAATAAAACGAAACACGCTGACAGTGGTCACAGGCCGCATCGGCTCTGGGAAGACAACATTACTGCGCACCCTGCTCGGATTGCTTCCACTTGAATCAGGAGAGATACGATGGAACGAAAACATACTTACATCCCCGGGAGATTTTCTCATCCCGCCGCGCTGTGCCTACACCGCGCAAGTTCCGCGTCTGTTCAGCAACACTTTGCGAAACAATATATTGCTCGGCCTGAACAAAAGCGACGATGAAATATACAAAGCAACAAAACTGGCCGTCATGGATCGTGACCTGGAGCAGATGGATGACAACCTCGAAACTCTGGTCGGCGCGCGTGGTGTGAAACTTTCGGGTGGACAGGCACAGCGAGCCGCAGCCGCACGCATGTTCATCCGAGAACCCGAACTTGTCGTCTTCGATGACCTCTCCAGTGCTCTGGATGTCGAAACCGAGCAGCAGCTTTGGGAGCGAATATTTGAGCAGCAAAATACAACCTGTCTCGTCGTCTCTCATCGCCGTCCGCTTTTGCGACGTGCAGACCATATCATTGTGCTGAAAGATGGCAAAGTCGAATCCGAAGGCACGCTGGACAAGTTGCTCGAAACCAGCTCAGAAATGCGCGAGCTGTGGAAATTGGAAGAAAGTTAATTATATGTCGTTGCGAGTGCGATGCTCTGTCGCACGAAGCAATCTCCAATTAGCGAGATTGCTTCGTGCGACAGAGCATCGCACTCGCAACGACATGATGGAAATACATCATGGAAATTATCACTGGCAAGATTCTAAAGTTGAACAACTGGCCCGACGGAAAAATTATCGGGATCGCAAAGACTATCTCGGCGCAGCTGGCAGCTCAAGGCGTGGAACGCGATGCGATCCTCAGCCAGCTCGATGCAATTCGGCAGGATCCAGGTCCCTTTCTCGCCGATCCGCTCTTGGCAGACCTCGCACGCGAGTGGATTCGGATCAATAAAAAGGATGAGCCATCAATAGACACGCTTCTTGAGGCTCCGATCTCCTACCCAATTTGGGGATGGGAGCATATTGACGATGAAGCCGTCAAACAAATGGACAGCGCCATGCGGTTGCCTGTTACAGTGGCGGGCGCATTGATGCCTGACGCCCACGTTGGTTATGGGCTTCCCATCGGTGGGGTACTCGCAACCGATAACGCGGTTATCCCCTACGCCGTGGGCGTAGATATTGCCTGCCGGATGAGACTCTCTTTGTATGACGTCTCACCGCATTTACTCGGGCAAAAGAAAAGTGTGTTCGAAAATTCCTTGTGGAATGAAACCGCATTCGGAATGGGCGCAAAATGGACAGGAAGTAGGAAGGCACAGCACGAAGTACTGGACGATGACTCCTGGTACGCCACTCCTCAACTTAAGATGTTGAAGGACACCGCCATGAATCAACTGGGCACAAGCGGAACTGGCAATCACTTTGCTGAATGGGGCTCGTTCCACTTGACCGAGCCTATGTTTGGGCTGGAGACTGGCATCTACCTTGCATTGCTGTCACACAGCGGCTCAAGAGGTGTCGGTGCAAAGATCGCAGACCGCTACAGTAAGTTGGCAAGAGAGAAGCACCCTGATCTCGATGCCAGCGTGAAGTATTTGGCATGGTTATCTTTGGATTCAGAAGAAGGTCAGGAATATTGGCTTTCGATGGAACTCGCGGGCAGATTCGCTTCGGCCAATCACTACATCATTCACCAACGGGTTGCCGCCGCAGTTGGCCTCAAGGAAGTTGGTGTGGTTGAGAATCACCACAACTTCGCATGGAAGGAAAAAATAGTGGACGGCAGAACGGTCATTGTGCATCGCAAGGGCGCGACGCCTGCCGCTGTTGGTGTGCTTGGTATCATCCCCGGCTCGATGGGTGACGCGGGCTATCTCGTGCGCGGCAAGGGAATCGCATCTTCGCTTGAGTCCGCATCACACGGAGCAGGCAGGCTAATGAGTCGGAGAAACGCGTTGAACTCGATTAGCAGGTCGGCGCGGGAAGAGTATCTCAAGACGAATAACGTCACCCTGCTCGGCGGCGGCATGGACGAATCACCGCAAGCATACAAGCCGATCGAAAGTGTGATAAAGGCTCAAACAGAACTTGTGGAGGTGCTTGGCAAGTTCACACCAAGGATTGTAAGAATGGCGGATGAGCCGGGCGATATTTAATAAAAGCGGGCTGCGTTGAGCATCTTAACGCAGCCCCATAATACAACAGGAAAATAAAATGAGCATTGAACCTGACTGGGAAAATATTTTGTTCGAAGCGAGGGTTGCCATAACAGACAATCCACGATTTAATGACTGGTACGGAAATTTACCATCTCTTATTCGCCAGCTTCTCGATGAAATTCTGGATCACGAAGTTACACCGACGATGATCTGCCTGGCGCAAGAATGCTCAGAGGAAGACTGGGAGAAGAATATGTTTATTCAAGCGCTTGGGAATGGGAACCCAAGCCCCACCGCAGCCAATGACCTGACCGACGTTGTGCTCGGTCTTGTGCCGTGGAGTCTTGGCTGAGCATTAGCCCGCATTGCACAAATCCGTTGTTTTGGGTTATGCTCCAATCGATAAGGATGAACTTATGAGCGAAGAAAAATACAAACACTTTCAAGATTTGATCCTTCAGTTCGCCCGCGAAACAACAGTCTCAGGCAGACAAACACTTGAAGAACATTTGTGGGAGGAGTTCGGCGCAGAACGGGTGGTCTTTGTTCTGGATATGTCCGGGTTTTCATTACTCACCCGTAAATACGGAATCATCCATTACCTGTCCATGGTCTCCCGCATGCAGTTGATATCCGAACCGATTATAAAAACATATGGCGGCAGTCTGATCAAATATGAAGCAGATAATTGCTTCGCAGTTTTTCCCGACACACTTTCTGCGATTCACGCGGCAATCGCATTGCAATTGGCATTCGAGGCCTCCAACCTGTTGACATCCGATGATCTCGACATTCACATCTCCTGTGGAATTGACTATGGCAGAATTCTGATCGTCGGCAACGAAGATTGTTTTGGCGACGCCGTCAATCGGGCCTGCAAATTAGGCGAAGATGTTGCCGCCAAAGGAGAGATCCTTGTCACAAAAGACGCCATTGATACCATCTTGACAGAATTGGAGTTCAAGACGAGCGAGGTGAACATATCCATCTCTGGATTAGCTATCTCAGCTTATTCCCTTGACTACCGTTCACGTAACTAATTCACGTCTTGTTTAAGTAATTTTGACAGTTTTCTTGTAGAATATTATTAACGATCCAATTATTAGAAAAGGAGATTAACCATGATCATCTATATGTCCGTTGCCGCGGGCGTCGCGGTAAGTGTCATTCTGCCTTTGATCCGCCCTATGCTTCCCAAACCCCTGAATATGCGGAGGGCTCCCACAGATTTTTGGGCATATGCAAAGCCATACCTAATCACAGCTTTGTTCTCCCTGATCGTCGCCCTCATTCTTGTGGCCTTTTTGGGCGAATCGTTAAACACCTGGCAATCGGCATTCCTTGCCGGCTATACTGCCGACTCAACTCTGCAAAAGATCACGACCGGAAACGCATAAAGTCAGCCCATCGAATCAAAAATCCCCTGTGATTATTGCACGAGGGGATTTTTGATTTTATAATCTTAAATTTTCTTCAAAATCTCGACCGAAGTTTTTATCCGCGCAAGACATTTTTCTCTGCCAATGATCTCCATCGACTCAAAGAGCGGTGGACTGACTTTTTGCCCAGTCGTGGCTACCCGCAAGATACCAAAGACCTGATTCGCATTCAATCCGCTTTCCTCGACATACGCCCGTAACGGCGGCTCGCATCTTTCGTGACTGATATCTGGTTGCGCCGCAAGAATTTCGTACGTCCTTTGAGCGATCTCTGCAGACTGCCCCGCGTCCAATCCTTTCGCGATTAAATCTTCGAGAACTGGCGTCACATCATCCTTAAAAAAGAAACTTCCAAATGAAAGGCAATCATCCAATGTGACAAGTCTCTCCCGCAGCAAGGGGACAATTTTTAACAAAACTTCATCATTAACGTTCAATCCCTCACGGGTGAAATATGGCTTGATGCGCCCGGCCAGATCCTCGGTACTAAAAAGACGGATATGCGTCGCGTTAAAGTGATCCAGTTTCTGGAAATTGATCGCCGCTGGCGAAGGAGTTAAATGGTCAATGCCGAAACGAGTGATCATCTGGTCGAGGGTCATCACGTCGTCTTCGGCTACACCCCAACCCATCAACGCAATCCAGTTGAGCACGCCTTCGGGAGTGTATCCGAGGTCTTTCATATCCCCAAGAAAAATGGAATATCCATCTTTCATGGCGTCGGCGCGGTCGCGCTTGCTCATTTTGCCTTTGCCGCTGGGTTTGAGGAAAACGGATAGATGGGCGAAAACAGGCTCGTCCCAGCCAAAGGCGCGGATGACATGGATGTGCAACGGCATGGAGGGAAGCCACTCAGAACCGCGAATGACATGAGTAATCTCCATCTCGTGGTCATCCACCATTGCGGCGAGGTGATATGTAGGCAAGCCATCGGACTTTAAGAGGACGGTATCATCAAGCGCGGAGTTTTCTGTTGTGATTGAACCACGCAGAAGGTCGGTGGTAGTGATCGAGCCTTCTTTTGGCATCTTGAAACGGATCACATATTTGTCACCCCCGTCCACGCGCTGCCGTGCTTCTTCGGGAGTAAGCGCGCGGCACAAACCGTCGTAACGCGGATTCTGCTTGTTCTTCAATTGCTCCTGACGCACATTTGCCAGTCGTTCAGATGTGCAGAAACAAGGAAAGGCATTATTCTGTTCCACCAATTTCCAGGCATGTTCATGATAAATGGCGCGTCGTTCGGTCTGGCGATATGGCCCATGCGGCCCGCCGATATCGGGACCTTCATCATAATTCAGGCCAAGCCAGTGCAATCCGTCAATCAATTCCTGTTCTGCCCCAGGCTCATACCGTTTCTGGTCGGTATCTTCAATTCGAAGGATGAACGTACCACCCAAACGGCGCGCAAGCAGGAAGGGATAGAGCGCTGAACGAGCATTGCCGATATGCATACGCCCGGTGGGAGAAGGCGCAAAACGAGTACGAATGGGTTTGGTAGACAAAAGAAAATACTCCTTAATTTAAAATTCGGTTTGCGAATGGCGCATTACAACGCTTTCAACAAGTCCAATTCCAAGCATGAGCGCGGTCAAGCCGCTACCGCCATAACTTATAAAGGGAAGAGGCAAGCCTGAAACAGGCAATACATTCAGGTTCATCCCTATATTCACCGCAGCTTGAAAGAAAATCAAGGTTGCCGCACCCAGCGCGATCATCGACCCTGCCACATCGCGCGCTTTCTGGGCCGCACGGATGCAACGCCAAATAATAATACTGAGGGTGAGAATGATCAGCGCCCCCCCGATCAGACCAAATTCCTCGGCGCTGGCGGCAAAAATAAAATCAGTATGGCGTACTTTCAGAAAGCGTAACTGGGTCTGGGTGCCGTGTCCGTATCCTTGACCAAACACACCGCCTGTGCCAACAGCGATCAAAGCCTGCTGTACATTATAGCGATTGCCGTAGGTGTCATTTGGATCTGGCACAACAAAATTTACGATACGTTCCTGCTGATATGCCTGCAAAAATGGAACCCGCACGCCAAGCACAGAGAGCGCAACCAAACTTGCCACTGCAATAGCGCCTATTGCAACCGCAGAGAGTACGTGCTTAACCTGCACTCCATTAATCCACAACATCACCGCAAGAATAACGGATAGCAGTAACACGTTACTCAAATTGGGTTGTAGAAGAATCATGAGGATGATTCCAGACGCCCAGAGAACTGCGCCAAAAACCCATTTTAGATCGCGGGGCTGATATTGAACAACTTCAAAATAGCGCGCCAGAATAATGATCGCAACGATCTTGGCAAATTCAGTCGGTTGAAGAAAAAGAACACCCACTTGAAACCAGCGCTGTGCACCAAACGCAGATTGGCCAAACCCGGTCAACGTCACCAGGAAGATCATAATTCCCAAATAGATAGGACGATACAAAGCCAACCAGTAACGATAATCCACCGAAGCAACCAAAAATATCAGCACAACACCCAGCAGAGCAAAATATACCTGACGCATAATGAGCGGCTGTAAAACCTCATTTCCCGCGACAGCGGAGCGAATCATCGCTGTGCCAAAAGAAGACGCAAGCACTACTGCGCCCAATAAAATAAAATCAAAATTACGCCAGGAAAGTCCACGAGTCATAAAATAAAAACACGGATGCAACCGGAAATCATCTCAGGGGTTGATCCGTGTCTCCAAATGTAAAAAAGATCAACCAGTGCGATGACGGGATACGCCTCGCAGAGGAATATCTGCAACCAGCCGTTGAGAACGGCCATCTCGTTCCAGTCCAATTTGAACCGCATCCGGGTCGATATCAATATAATTCGAGATCGCCTTAAGCAAATCATTTTTCAAGGCATCGAGCTGAGCAGGGGTCAAGTCAGTCCGGTCATGCACCAAGACAAGCTGCAAGCGGTCTTTTGCGCTTTCAGCGCTTCGCTTTTTCTTAAAAAAAATTAAACATTATTTCCTCCCAGTAAATCGCTGTAACGCCGACCATAAAGCGTTTTTTTGCTCCAGATCCATGAAAGGCACGTCCTGACCTTGAATACGCTTCGCAATATTTCTGAAAGCCTGCCCGGCCCGACTTTTTGGTTCTGTAACAACTGGCGCCCCGCGATTGGAGCCGATGATAACAGCCTCATCCTCGGGCACGATTCCGATCAATTGAATCCCAAGCAAATCGAGGACATCATCCGCAGAGAGCATGTCATTATTTCTAACCAATGCCGGGTTTAACCGATTGAGGATCAATGCCGGGCTCCCTTTTTCCTCCGCTTCGAGAATACCCACCACACGATCCGCATCCCGCACCGCGCTGACCTCGGGGTTGGTCACGATCAAGACACGGTCTGCCGCAGCGATGGAATTTCGAAAACCGCGCTCAATGCCTGCAGGCGAGTCTATCAGAACAAAATCAGCAATCGGGCGTAGTTCCTTGCAGATGCGCACCATGTCTGTTGGTGAAACCGCACTCTTGTCGCGCGTCTGCGCAGCGGGAATCAAATACAACTCGGGATAATGCTTATCACGAATCATCGCCTGCTTTAATTTACAACGTCCTTCGATCACGTCCACGATGTCGTACACAATTCGATTTTCAAGTCCCAGAATGACGTCCAGGTTGCGCAAACCGATATCGCCATCAATACAGACAACTTTCATACCATCAGCGGCAAGAGCGGTGGCGAGATTGGCAACAGCGGTGGTCTTGCCCACGCCGCCTTTTCCGGATGTAACTGTAATTACTTGAGCTGTCATATTCTATTCCTATAAATGGATTAACCAGTGTGCCAGCGTTCTGCTTGTAAACGGCCTTCACTATTAATACTGGCTACTTCGGGCTTCGGGTCTTTTTGGGGTTTAAGCGTCGCCGAAATTTCATTGGCAATACGAAGTTGATTTGCGGAAAGATCAAGCGCACAAATAAATGCCGACCGATTTCCTTTTGATCCAGCATGGATCATGCCGCGCACACGTCCCCAAACGATGACATTTCCTTCCGCAACGATCTCGGCGCCTGGGTTAATATCGCCCATCACCACCACATTACCCGGATACTCAACCCGTGTACCGGAACGAAGTGTCTTGTTGATAAACAAGGCGGTTTCATCGGTGATAGTGTTCGTAAATTGTCTCTGTTCTTCCGGTCGAGGCTTCGAGATGCGGGTCGCCAGGCCAAGTAATTGAGAAGTCTTCTCAGTGGTCGGTGATTCGCTCACGACAGCCCATAAAACGACATTACGCTCCGAAAGTCGATCACGCAAATCAACCAGATCATTCACTTTCAGCACTTGCGAACCAACATCCATCGCGAGGCGCGCACCTTGAAAGAAGGCGGACCGCTCATCAATTTGCGCAAGCAATGCGGCACATTGGTCTTCCCAAGATGCATCCAAAAATGATGCGAGAAGTCCATCGCGTATGCCTTTGATCTGAACGAGTGAGGTTATTTGCTCCATAATAATTTTGCACAAATTATACCTGACGCCGTAGGTGAAACGGCGGTACTGTTAAAAAATCCCGATTCAATAATTTAAGACTACTGCCCATCAGATGGATTTTCTTTCGAAATATCAATGGATTTCAATTCAAAGTACGCCTTAATGACCCTCTCAACGATCGGACCTGCCACGCTTGCACCCTCGCCGCCATTGTATGCAAAAGCAACCACGATAATCTCAGGGTCCTCATACGGTGCATATGCCAAAGTCCATGAATGGGTCGGCCATGCACCAAAATTACAACGATTCGCCTTGCGGGCAACATCATCACAATATTCCGCGGTACCGGTCTTGCCTGCCACTGCAATGGGGAAACTTGAGAACAACTTATTAAGTGTTCCTCGTGAATCTGTGATCGAAAGACGAGTACCACCACGCACGGCTTCAACCGTCTCAGGATCCACGATCTTTAATTTACTTTCATCCAGACTGCAAACACTGCCGTCACAAGAGTAATTTGCGATCATCGGAGTAACCGTAATATCCCATTTCAAATTTGGCGTGAAAGGTGATATCTGATAACTGCCTGGGGTTTGTTCCGGAGAAACCGTAAACTGTTGCGGGTCAGGATTGAACCACATTTCAACTGGATTCCCCTCGCCATCGGTCACTTCGCGCACGATCGTTGGCTGCATCAATTTACCGCGATTTGCAATCGTCGCACCGGACATCAATATCTGCAACGGGGTCGCCAGCACATAACCCTGCCCCACACTCGCGATGTATGTGTCACCGGTTGACCAGTTCTCACCAGTGTTGATACGTTTCCATTGCGGGTCGGGAATTAATCCATCTGCTTCGCCTTTTAACTGGATACCTGACCTTTGATCATACCCGAGCGCCCGGGCGTATTGCTGGAGGCGTTCAATGCCCAGCCCCTGCTTGATCTCGTCTTCGAAGCCGCCGCCCAGCTTATAGAAACAAACATTACTGGAATACGCGATGCAATGTTGAAAATCAATCTGCCCAAAACCGTCGGGGTTTTGTTCAAAGATCCAATCCACGAAGGGTCGCGTGTTGCTGTCAGTACAGGTATCATTCGGATTGAATTTTTCACACAGGAGCAATTGTCCCGGTGCTTGAATGACCGTATCCAATTCAACAACATTTTCGTTATACGCGCCAGTAGCAGTGGACAATTTAAATACAGATCCCGGCGGAAATTCAGCGCCGATCGCATTGTTCAGTAAGGGATTACGCGAATCCTGACTCAATTGTTCATAATAATAGGCAGGGATCAAACGCGCGAAGCGATTGTTTTCATAGGATGGATAGGAAACCATCGCGAGAATCTCGCCAGTCTTCGGATTCATGGCAATGACCACGCCGCTGGAGATACGCACTGTTCCAAAATAGGTATTCCAAAAGTTAATCTCCTGAACCAAGGACGCTTCAGCCACTGCCTGTAATCTTGTATCGATGGTGAGATACACATTTTGCCCTGGCACTGTAGGTCTGGGCGGTTCAAGATTACGAAGTTCCTGACCGGCCACATCAATCTCGACAACACGCAGACCATTCCTGCCAGCCAGAATATCCTGCATAGAATCCTCGACGCCGGCATATCCGATCTTATCGCGGTTGGGAATAAACCCTTTATCTGTATATTCTTTTTCAAAAAGCGCCGGAATCGGACCCAGAAAACCCACAAGACTGGCTGTCAACGAACCTGTCGGGTAGTCGCGAATCGGGTCGATCTCAACAGACACACCGGGCCAATCGATCGACCTCTCCTCAACAACGCGGGCAACATCTTCAGAAACGTTGCACTTCAATTTTACCGGGCTGTATGGAGCGAGCGTATCTTGTAGAGCAACAAGCTGGGCTATTCCCGGCCCAGGCACACAAGCAGCAAAAAGTTTCGCTTCCTCCAGTGACGCGTCTGTCACCACCCCGCCAACAGGGACATCGATCAGGTCGGATAATTGTCGATAAATGCGCTGAATATCTGATTCATCATCAGGCAAATCTGCAGGGGTGATTACTATATTATAGGAAGCCACATTGCGCGCAAGGATATAACCATTGCGATCGTATATAATTCCACGCGGAGCCGGCACGTTCACTTCATATGTGTAATTATCAATCGCCTGAGCCGTCCAGACCGATTCCTGTAAGACTTGTAAATTGACAAGCCGCATAAGCAGCCCGGTAAATGCCAGCACCAAGACTATATAAATGGCTGCAATCCGCCATGTTTCAAAACGGGCTGGTCGTGGTATCGAACCAGTACTCATTCAATCTCCTCTGAAGGATAAACCCAACGCGCCAAATCGCGCATAAAAGTATAAACCGGAATCGAGAAAAGCATATTGAGCAGCAGGCTGGGCAACACAAGCACCCCGACAACATCGCTAAATGGTAGAGATGTACCGAGGATTTGTAATGCAACGAAGGACAATAAATTCTTAAACAAGGTGCCAATAAAAGTGATACTGAACATCGCCAATAAAGGGGCCTGCCACACCCGTTTTTGTAACGCCCGGGCCGCAATCACGATAGCCAGGTAACCGACCAACAGAACGGGCCAGGGCATTTTCGAAACAATACCTAACATTGCGCAGGCAAGCACAGCCCAATGCCACGCGGATTTAACCCGTTCCTGCAATGCCCATGCCGCGATCAAGATCAAAGGCAAATCAGCAGAGCCGGAGAGTAATTTAACCTGGCTGACAACCGAGGATTGCAGGATAACAGCCAGCGCGAGCAGCGGGAACGCAACAAGATTTCGCATGGCAAATATGATTATGGAATGGTTTGGGGTTCAAGCGGAGCGATATCCACAGGGCTGAAGTTGGTGATGACAAGAACGATCGCAAGACGGGTAAAGTCAACGGCTGGCTGGATGGTCGCCTGCTGAAACAGTTCAAATTCAAGGCTGCGGATCGTAAGTACCTGTCCGATGGGAATATCAGATGGATATCCGCCACCCAATCCCGAGGTCAAGACCAGATCGCCCGCCTGAACCACTACATTCTGCGAGATCATATCCAGAGAAATATCGCCAGTTACCGACCCAAGTGTGACGGCGGTCGTTTTTGCATTTTGGAGGGAACTATTGATGGCGGACCCTGGATCAGTAATGAGTTGGACACGGGCGGCATCTGCAATGACAGCATCGATGCGCCCAACCAATCCCTGGTTTGTGACCACGGGCATGCCGCGTAGGATCTCATCGTTCGAACCGCGGTTAATAATGATGTAATGTAAAAATGGAGAAGGGTCACGACCAATAACCGCCGCAGCTTTATAAGTGCTTTCGGGATTGGTCCGGGAAAAATCAACAAGCGCGGCGAGAATTTCTGTCTCATTCACGCGCTGTTGCAATTCGATCACTTGCGCCTGTAATTGAGAAACCTGAGTTTCAAGTTCAGCATTGCGTGTTCGCAATGAGACAATATCACGAGGCGCTGTGAAAAAATCTTGAACACCCAGGAAACGAGCGGACACCCATGTTTGAATTTCAATAAACACCGAATTAAATTGTCTTGAGGCGGATCCAAAGAAACCACCCAAGGCCAGGGCCAGGATGCCCCCCACCACAAGGAAGATAATCGTTGTTTGTAAAGAACGAGAGTTCATAATTTGCAAGACCTGAAAGATATGCGGGAAACCTTGATCAACAAACAATACATTTCATGTGCGCATTTTTTCTCATCAGATCGTTCATGGGGTTTACCAGATATGAGATTATCCAATTATATGTCGCGTACTGCCGCGTTCCAGTCCGACCAGATAACGTCCAAGGGAATCCAGATCTTCAAAGATCATTGCCGCGCCGCGCGCCACACAAGTCAGCGGATCTTCCGCAACCCAAACACGCAGTTTCATTTCATCAGTCAGACGTTCGGCAAGCCCTTGAAGCAGAGCGCCCCCACCAGCAAGACAAATACCAATATCCATGAGGTCTGCCACAATCTCAGGCGGGATTTCATCCAGCGCATCGCGCACAGTGTCAATAATCACCTGAACGGATGCGCTCAAGGATTCTCGAATTTCAACTGAAGAAATTTCAACTGTTTCAGGTAAGCCACTCACCAAATTACGGCCACGCACCTCCATGGTCTTTTCCGGTTGTAATGGATAAGCTGAACCAATTTGCCATTTGATCTGCTCGGCATTGCCTTCACCGATCAGCAGATTATATTTATTGCGAAGATACTGCACGATATCCTGGTCCATTTCATCGCCCGCGACACGCAGGGAACGTGAGGCAACGACACCGCTCATGGACAACACCGCGACTTCAGTTGTCCCGCCGCCTATATCAACCACCATCGAACCACGGATCTCTCCGACGGGCAGACCAGCTCCCAGCGCAGCCGCGATCGGTTCCTCAATCAACATGGCCTGACGCGCGCCAGAAGCCATGACTGCGTCATAGACAGCACGCTTTTCGACTTCCGTCACACCTGTGGGTAATCCAACGATCACGCGCGGGCGCGGTAATGGAACCATACTTTGTTCATGTACCTTGCCAATAAAATATTCCAGCATGACCTGCGTCACGTCAAATTCGGCAATCACGCCATCGCGAATAGGACGCACCACCATAACATTACTTGGTGTGCGGCCGACCATTTCTTTTGCTTCGAGACCAATGGCAACAGGCTGGCGCAATTTCTTATCGACAGTGACCCAGGATGGCTCATTAATAACTATCCCCTTACCGCGAACATGAACTAGAGTGTTCGCAGTGCCAAGGTCTATGGCGATATCCAGAGAAAAAAGGCCTAACAGCCAGTTAATAGGGTTGAAGGCCAAAATAGGCTCCTAAGTGAGGGTTCATGCGAGGTGAGGATAACAAAAAGAATTATACCATGAGCCTTAATAACAGATTTTCTCCAGGCGCAATCCCCCACTAGGGTAAAATTGCCCGAATATCACATTCCATTGTTCGGAGGAAGTAATGTCAAAATTTGCAGTTGTCACAGACAGCACAGCTTATATCCCCACAGAGTATGTCGGGAAGCACAATATAACGGTCGCCCCGCAGATATTAATTTGGGGAAACGAAACTTTTCGTGACGGGATCGATATCCGCTCTGATGAATATTTTAGCCGTTTAAAAACATCGAAGGTAATGCCATCCACTTCACAAGTCTCTCCTGCCAGCATGCAGTCCATTTTCCAGCCCCTGGTAGATCAGGGATTTGAAGTGTTGGGAATTTTTATTTCATCCAAGCTCTCCGGGACTCTGCAATCTGCCATTCAAGGCAAAGCCTCAATGGGAACCGCTGGCGAAAAAGTGACCCTGGTAGATAGTCAATCTACGGCCATGGCGCTCGGATTTCAGGTACTCGCTGCTGCACGCGCACTGGAGGCAGGCGCCACCATAAAAGAAGTTGCTGCACTGACCGAAAAAGCTCACGAAAAGACAGGTGTTCTTTTTGCTGTGGATACGCTGGAATTCCTGCACCGTGGCGGGCGCATTGGCGGTGCGCAAAGGTACATCGGCGCGGCGTTAAATCTAAAACCGATCCTTGCACTCAAAGAAGGAAAAGTGGAAGGAATTGAACGAATCCGCACCAAAGGCAAGGCCCACGACCGTATCCTTGAGCTGGTCGCAGAGAAAACAAAGGGTAAGTCAAATGTTCGGATCGCCTCGCTGCATGCGAATGCCGCTGATGATGCAAAGATATTGCTGGATGCCGCCGCGAGAAAATTAAATCCTGTTGAAACGCTCTCGACAGAGCTCAGCCCCGTTGTCGGTACACACACCGGTCCCGGCACGGTAGGGCTGGCGTTTATGTTCGATTAGCATATCTACATGATCGACTCGAATCAATTAAAGCGTATCTCACTGTCCCTGCCCTTGCTCCAGCAGGCGGACCCCCTGTTTATCCGTGAGTTCCAACAAACGGCTTTTTTAGCACATATCCCTGCTGGTCATGACGTATTCCTTGAAGGCGACCGCGTCGAAGCGATCGCCCTGTTGATCTCAGGTGAGGTGCGTGTTTACAAGATTGGCGAGACAGGTCGTGAAATAACCCTGTATCGTTTTGGGAACGGCTCATCGTGCATCTTGACCGCCAACGCCATTTTGAATCAAAAAACATTTCCTGCCATAGCCACAGTTGAACAGAACGCAGAGGCTGTAATGATCCCCGCAAATTCATTTCGTGATTGGGTTCAGCGCTATGATATGTGGCGGGAGTTCATCTTTGATCTATTATCTCAAAGGCTTTCGACCATGATGGCGGTTGTGGACGAAGTGGCTTTCCAGCGCATGGACCGACGTGTTGCTTCCTTACTGGTAAAACAGGCGCAAACTAAAAACCCATTGCATATCACCCATCAAGAGATCGCAGCTGAATTGGGCAGTTCGCGCGAGGTCATCAGTCGACTAATGGAAGATTTTGTCAGCGAAGGAAGTATCCGCTCCGGACGGGGCACAGTCGAGATATTGGATTTTGAATTATTAAAATCCCGCTCATCTGTGTGACATTGTCACGGACGGAAATTGAACCATCCACTATACTGTGGTCATCAAACCAATCGACCAAAGGAGATTTTCAATGAAACCCAATTTATCCAATATTGATCGTGTCGTTCGTGTCGTTCTTGCGGCAGTGTTTGCCTATCTGTATTTTGGCGAATCGTCACAGGAACCCTTGGAATCGTGCTGGTAGTTCTCGGCGTGGTATTCCTGCTCACTGCCGTAGTTTCATTCTGCCCGTTATACGCGATCTTCAAATTCAGCACCAAATAAATTACTGCAACCAAACAGAAATCAGGGCGAATGATCTCTCATTCGCCCTGATTTCTGTTTGGCTAAAAACTCACAGACCGCGATTCATTCTGATTGGCCAGTTATGGATAATGCTAAGGCAAAAAATACCGGTCATGGACTATAATCGCGCTTATGAATCATAATAGTCCGCTGGTGATCGGCATCGCAGGCGGCTCCGGCTCCGGCAAAACAACGGTTGTACGGGAAATTCTCAATCGCATTGGCGCGGATCGAATTGCATACCTCCAGCACGATTCGTACTACAAGGATATGAGCGGATTTCCTACGGCCATGCATTCGGAAATAAATTTCGATCATCCCAATTCACTTGAAACTGAACTCTTAATAAAACATGTTAAATCCCTGCGAAACTTGGAAGCTGTTGAGGTTCCGATCTATGATTTCGCGACTGACAGCCGCACTGCCGAAACCTTCACAGTGGCTCCGCGTGGCGTAATTTTGGTTGAAGGGATCTTGATCTTTACCGAACCAGACCTGCGAAAATTATTTGACATTAAAATATTTGTGGATACAGACGCAGACTTGCGTCTAATTCGCAGATTACATCGTGATATAACAGAACGCGGGCGTTCAACCGAATCAGTTATCAAACAATACGAAGCCTCGGTGAGGCCCATGCACCTTGAGTTCGTCGAACCTTCAAAACGATACGCAGACATCATCATCCCGGAAGGCGGATTCAATGCAGCTGCGCTGGATATGGTCGTGGCCAGAATAGAATTGCTATTACAATCAAAGTAAATGACATGTTTATCTAAATAACCCAATTAAGGAGATTATAGAATGGCAAAACAATGGACAACACCACCCGAAATGCAGATCGACCAAAAGAAAACCTACAAAGCCAGTATGGAAACAGACAAAGGCACAATGGTTATCGAATTATTCGCTGCCAAGACGCCCATAACGGTCAATAATTTCGTATTCCTTTCCCGCGAAGGCTATTATGATGGTGTTATCTTCCACCGTGTCATTAATGATTTTATGGTCCAAGGCGGCGACCCAACTGGCACCGGTAGAGGCGGACCCGGCTATAAATTCGGCGATGAATTCGATTCGAGTCTGAAACACGACAAGCGCGGAATCCTATCCATGGCAAATGCCGGCCCAGCTACAAATGGATCGCAATTCTTCATTACGCACGGCCCCACTCCCCACCTGAATGGAAAACACACCGTCTTTGGCCAGGTTGTGGAAGGTCTGGATGTACTTATGGCCATTCCCGCGCGCGACCCAGGCAACATCAATGCGCCTGCAGTGAAAATCATCAGTGTCACCATCGAAGAAAACTAATCGGCAGAATGCGAAGTCACGCAGTCAGGTGGACGCCGTAAATAAAGAACGAACGTCAATTCAAGAACAAAAAAAATCGGGGATTGGCGTTTTTATTTTAAGGGTGCTTGCGCTGACTGTGGTCATTGGGATAACTGTCTATATTTTCAGTATTCGCGATCATGTACAGGATTTTGCAGTTTACGGTTATCCCGGCATCTTTCTCGTGATGCTGCTGGCAAATGCGACAGTAATCATCCCCGCGCCTGGTGTGGCAGTGGTGTTCGCGATGGGAAATATTTTCAATCCTTTTTGGGTCGCGCTCGCCGCAGGGACAGGCGGTGCCATCGGCGAGCTGTCTGGTTACCTGGCGGGATTCAGCGGACAAGCCCTGGTGGAAAATACGCAGGCATACAACCGCGTAGCGCCCTGGGTACAAAAATATGGTGTCTGGGCAATTCTTGCGCTATCCGCGTTTCCCAACCCGTTCTTTGATCTGGCGGGGATCGCAGCAGGCGTGGCTAAAATTCCTGTTTGGAAATTTCTGCTCTTCTGTTGGATAGGACAGATCATCAAAATGGCGCTATTCGCATTTGCCGGCGCTTATTCAATAGACTGGATCGCAAACTTTTTTCAATGACTTCCAAATAAAAAGGAGACCATCATGGATGATTTCAAAAAAATAGACGCATATTTGTATAAAAATTTTAATAAAAGCGTCGCAGAACTTTCACGCTATGTTGCCCAGCCAAGTATTAGCGCGCAAAATATTGGATTAAAAGAATGCGCTCAACTTGTAAAAGAAATGTTGATGGCGCGCGGCTTTAAGGCCCGGGTCATGGATACAGACGGAGCGCCGGTTGTATTCGCAGAAAGACAAGGCAAAAGCGACAAGACACTGCTCATCTATAATCACTATGATGTCCAACCGCCAGAACCGCTGGAGTTATGGGACTCTCCTCCTTTTGAGCCAAGTCTGCGTGAAGACAAACTGTACGGCCGCGGAGTTAGCGACGATAAAAGCCATCTGACTGCGCGCCTGTTTGCGATCGATGCAATTTTAGAGAATGACGGCGACCTGCCTTGCAACATCAAATTTATCATTGAAGGCGAGGAGGAAACCAGCAGTGTTCATCTTCATGATTTCATCAAAGAAAACCTGGGCTTGCTGAAAGCCGATGCCTGCATTTGGGAATTTGGCGGTGTGGATCATCGCGGAGTCCCAATGCAATATCTTGGTCTGCGTGGAATTTGCTATGTTGAGTTGAGCGTCGAATCCCTTGGAACAGATGTGCACTCGGGATTGGGTGGCAGTATCCTGCCCAACGCGGCGTGGCGCCTCACTTGGGCACTCAACAGCCTCAAAGGACCGGACGAACGCATCCGCATCCCCGGCTTCTACGACAATATCGTTCCTCCATCTGCACGTGACCGCGAGCTTATGGACGCTCTTCCAGATGTTGCAGACGAATATATAAAACGCTACGGGGCGAAGAAATTCATCAAAGGCTTGACCGGTGGCACGGATCTCAAGATGGAAGAAGTTTTCACACCGACCTGCACCATCTGCGGTTTGACAAGCGGATATCAAGGCCCGGGCTCGAAGACAGTTCAGCCCGCGTTTGCATCTGCCAAAGTTGATTTCCGACTCGTCCCCGGCCAAATGCCGGAAGACATCGTCGCGAAACTTCGCAAACATCTTGATCATGAAGGTTTTGATGATGTGAAAATTAATTTCCTGGGCGGAGAGCCTGCCGCGCGTACCGACCCGGATGACCCATTCATCAAGATCGTCGTGGAAACAGCTGGGGAGGTTTTTGAATCGCCAATGGAGATCGTCCCGATGATCGGCGGATCAGGACCCAACTATCCGTTCGTGCATGACCTGGGTCTGCCCGTTGCGACAATGGGACATGGCTACCCTGATACGAAAGCCCACGCTCCCAATGAAAACATCCGCCTTGACCTGTATCTAAAACATGCACAGCACATGGCGCGAGTTATAAAAGAATTTGCAAAGTGACCTTATTCACTCCAATTTCGTGACTTTCTTTTACTAAAGTCCGTTTATAATCGAATTGTAACAAATTTCACGAACAAGGGCTTTTCCTGTTCTGTTAACCCATTGGAGGTAAAAATGTTTGTCGGTGAAAGAATGTCCCATCCTGTTATCGCGGTGTCTCCAGAAATACCCGTTCATGATGTGCTGGTTATGTTCAAGAAAGAGCACATCCGCCGCGCTCCGGTTATGAAAGATGATAAATTGGTTGGCATCGTCTCGGAACGCGACCTGCTCAACGCATCCCCATCTCCAGTCACCAGCTTGAGCGTATGGGAAATGAATTACCTGATCAGCAAAGTGACCGTGAAACAGGTCATGAGCAAAAAGGTAAAGACCATTGATATAGACACCCCAATCGAAGAAGCGGCCCGTGTCATGGCTGATTCAAAAATTGGCGGTATGCCTGTGGTTCGCTCCGGCAAAGTCGTCGGCATGATCACAGAGACCGACCTGTTCAAGATCTTTCTTGAGTTAATGGGCGCGCGCACAAAGGCAATTAGAGTCACGGCGGAAATTGAAGACCACCCCGGCCAGCTGGCCAAGATCACAAAAGCCATCGCTGAAGAAGGCGGCAACTTTGTTTCCTTTGGCCAATTCTCAGGAACTGACCCCAGCACAAAGATACTCACCTTCAAAATCGCGGGTATCAAAAAAGATAATGTTCAAAAAGCACTTTCGAAATATGTAAAGAAATTCTGGGATATCAGACAGAGCTAATCAAGATGATCATAAAAAATCCACTGCTCGCTTCGGGCAGTGGATTTTTCTATTTCCAGTTCAACGGCGTTTGGTACGCGGACGATCCACACGCTCAACCCCGGTCTTTTCCCTGGTGGCAGGTTGCTCGCCGCGACTACGATTTAATGGGCGGGGCTTGCCGCCTGGAACACGTTTTAGTTTATCGGTTGGATGAAGACGGTTATCACGAGGCCGCTCTCTGCGACCTTCTGCTTTCGTAATTTTCTCGCCTCTTAACTCCTTGACCTCATCCTCAGTCAAATGACGCCATTGGCGAGGCTTTAGACTGCCCAATTTCAATGTACCTATCCGCAAGCGGATGATCTTCACGACCGGCAGCCCCAACCGCTTACCCACTTCACGGATCTGACGTTTCTTGCCCTCGCCCATGATGACACGGATCCAGGCACCTTTTCCTGCCATCGAAAGAGTAATAACATCAGCAGGTGCGGTTTTGTCACCGTCTTCGAGCACAACGCCGCGCCGCCAAGCCTCCAATTGTTTCTCATCGGGGCGACGGGCCAACAAAACCCGGTATTCCTTCTGGTGACCGTAACGCGGATGAGTTAATTTATTCGTCAACTCACCGTCATTGGTCATCAGGATCAAGCCTTCGGAATCAAAATCAAGGCGGCCAACAGGATATAAATGTCCTTCCAGCGGGATCAGATCGCGCACCGTTTGGCGGTCATCCTGACCTTCCGCTGCTGACAACACGTTCCGAGGCTTATATAGAGCGATATAAACATAGTTCAAAGCCTCCGCTTTCGGCAAAGCCCTGCCATCCAGCGTAACCTTATCGACGGTGAGGTCAGCCTTCTGACCAAGCAACGCAACCTCGCCATTCACACGTACGCGGCCTGCTATAATAAATTCCTCACAGGCACGGCGTGACCCATGACCAGCCTGAGCAAGTAGTTTTTGTAAGCGTTCCTGCATATTTGCAACTATCCTTTTAACAACACGTTATGTTCGCCATTTTCTTCGACAGGTACGGCTAACGGAGGCAATTCAGCGATCGAGCTCAGGCCAAAATGCTGTAAAAATTCCGGCGTTGTGGAATACAAGATCGGACGGCCGGGTCCCTCCGTGCGCCCAGACTCCTGCACAAGTCCTTTGCTTAACAAACTCTTCATCATCCCGTCACTATTCACACCTCGGATCGAATCCACTTGCGGGCGGGTAACGGGCTGCTGATAAGCGATGATCGCCAAGGTCTCGAGCGCGGCACGGCTTAGGTGCGTGATCGCTTCCAATCCAAGGAAAAGCTCAACCAGTTCGGCCAATTCAGGCGCGGTTGTCAATTGCACACGCCCGGCATTTCGCTGCAAACGTAACCCGCGTGTTACAAGGGATTCATCCAATTCTTTCAGCCCGCGCTCGACCACTGAAGCAGTGACATCCAACGCCGCCGCCAGCTGCCCAACGGGAACGGGCTCGGCAGAAACAAACAACATTGCCTCTATTTTCGCCGAAAGGGTCACATCGACGTTTGAAGTGGATTGAGAGTCGCTCATGCTATAATTACTCCGCTTAAAAAATTAACTTTCAAAAGAAAAATCATGAAAACTAAAAATTCCTATCTTACTTTCTTCTTAACACTTTTGCTTGCTTCCCTCGCCTGTTCCATCTCGGCCGGTGGGCCAGACTACCCGGCCGAGGGCATTCCGGTTTCTGCGGATGAAGTACAAACCATGCGCACGCAGATCGAGCAGGCTTTTATTGACGGCGCAGAAACCGGCCTTATCACCTTACAGATCACTGAAAGCCAACTCACATCCTACATTTCACAAAAGATGCTGGAACAATCCAACCCGCCATTCACTGATCCGCAAATCCTTCTTCGTGACGGTCAAATGCAATTGTACGGCAAAGTTGCAAGCGGCATGTTCAATGCGAACATCTTAATCACAATGAATGTTGGCATTGACGAAATCACCGGCCTGCCAAAAATAGAAATTACATCCGCAGACTTTGGGCCCATCCCTGCGCCAGAAGGATTAAACACAGCCATCAGCGCCATCATCGACGAGGCCTTCACCGGTTCACTCGGACCAGTCGCGACCGGCTTCCGTTTGGAAACGATCACGATCGCAGACGGCATCATGACGCTCACGGGTCGGATCAAATAGCGGCTGGATTATACCCGACATGCACTGCGCTCCGCTTCGTATTCACTCGAAACTGGTTTTGTTTCTATTTGCATTCGTATGGCTGACAATTTCATGCCGCTCCCCGCAAATTGGCAGCGAAATCAAGATCAGCATCAGCGCAGATGGAAACACAAGCGAAGTTAATGTGGCAGCGGGAAGCACGGTTTCACAAGCCGTGCAATCTGCCGGCATCATCACAGGGAAACTAGATCGCATCGAACCACCGTTATACACGACCCTAAGCGACGGGGACAAAATCACCATCACGCGCGTGGAAGAAATATTTGAGACAGAACAAAGAATCATTGCCTTTGAGCGTCAGGTCGCGCGAAACGAGACACTTCCCGAAGGTGAAACAAGAATTGTCCAAGCCGGCGTCAATGGATTGGAGGAAATAACCTATAGAACAATTCTTGAAGACAAAGTTGAGGTCAGCAAATCGGCAGTCAAGACCGTCATACTAAACGACGCGCTTCCAGAGATCGTCATGGTCGGGGCGCAATCGTCTTTCACGCCGCTAAATATACCCGGTACCATAGCCTACCTGGCCGGCGGTAATGCCTGGATCATGGAAGATTCAACAGCCAATCGCCGTATTATTGTCAGCAGCGGTGATTTGGATGGACGAATTTTCTCGCTGTCCCCAAATGGCGAATATTTGATCTTTACCAGGAAATCCAACAAGCCCGCAGATGAAGAGATCAATACGCTATGGGCGGTGCGGACAAAAAATCTCGAACCCAAGCCTGTTTATTTACAGGCTAAAAATGTTGTGCACTTTGCGGCCTGGATACCTGGTACAAATTCCATCGCCTATTCCACAGTCGAACCGCGCAGCGCCATTCCCGGCTGGCAGGCAAATAACGACCTGTACCGCGTAAGTATCACGGGCGGCGGTCCGCGGAAATTATTGGACGCAAACAGCGGCGGTGTCTATGGCTGGTGGGGGATGTCATTCGCGTTCTCTGCAGATGGCAGGCTGGCATATTCCCGTCCAGATGAGATCGGGCTGGTCGATCAGGACGGCGGTTACCTAAAACCATTGCTGGAGATCACGCCGCTCAACACGCACAGCGATTGGGCGTGGATACCACCCATCACCTGGGGAGCCGATGGAGAGAGTTTATATTTCGTAGCTCACGCGCCGGCACCGGCACCGGTCACAGCGGAAGAATCGCCTTTTTTTAACCTATCAGCCACATCGTTCAGCAGCGAAGCGACTGTCTCCATGATTGATGCAACCGGCATGTTCGCTTATCCAGCGGTTTCAGAAATTAAACTTGATGGACGGGAAAAATCCTATCAAGTAGCGTACTTGCAATCGATCTTTGTTGAGCAAAGTGAAACCAGCCGTTACCGATTAGTTATCATGGATCGTGATGGTTCGAACAGCAAAGCGCTTTTCCCACCTGCAGACTTAAGCGGGCTTGAGCCGCAGAATGCCATATGGTCGCCGGGCTTGATCGAGGGGCAAACAGGCGATTTTATTGCAGTGAGGTATCAGGGAAACCTCTGGCTCGTGGATAGTGGAAATGGTGACGCGTATCAAGTCACTGGAGATGGTTTGATCAGTGGAATTGATTGGAAATAATTTTTGGAGGATGGTAAATAAATGAGAATATTGATCACAGGCGCAGCCGGATTCCTCGGCTCACATCTAAGCGACCGTCTGTTGGGAGACGGCCACGAAGTCATCGGCATGGATAATTTTGTCACGGGCAGCCCGGATAACATTGCTCATCTGGCAAACAACGAAAGGTTTTCGTTCTACAAACGCGATGTTTCTAATTATATTTTTGTGCCCGGCAAAGTGGATGCGATCCTGCATTTCGCATCACCCGCCAGCCCAAACCCACTTTCAAAATCAGGATACTTCAACCTGCCCATTCAAACCATGAAAGCGGGTGCGCTCGGAACGCATAACTGTCTGGGAATCGCGCGCATTCAAAACGCAAGATTCCTGCTTGCTTCGACCAGCGAGATCTATGGCGACCCGGAAGTGCATCCGCAGGTTGAAACCTACGCGGGAAATGTAGATCCGGTCGGCACACGCGCCGTGTACGATGAAGCCAAACGGTTTGCTGAATCACTAACCATGGCGTACCACCGTTTCCATAACGTGAACACAAGCATTGTCCGCATTTTCAACACCTATGGTCCGCGCATGGATCTGGAGGATGGCCGTGCCCTTCCAAATTTACTAAAGCAAGCCCTGCTCGGACAGTCGCTCACAGTTTATGGAGATGGAAGCCAGACCCGTTCATTTTGTTTTGTCGATGATCTGGTTGACGGGATCGTAAAACTTCTTTATTCAGACGAGCATTATCCAGTCAATATCGGCAATCCAGTCGAAATGACCATCCTGCAATTTGCAGAAACCATCAATAAAGTCACAGGTAATACCGCGGGGATCACCTATATAGACGATGCCCGCAGCGCGCGCGATCCGCAGCGACGGAGGCCAGATATCACCCGCGCTCATAATTTATTAAATTGGGAGCCAAAGGTGAATCTTGAAGAAGGTGTTCGCCGCACGATCCCATTCTTCAAACAAAGATTGGGAATTGAATGATCCTGACTGACACAAAAGAACGTACAAGATTCTATAAATTTGCACTGGTGGGCGCACTCGGCGCGGCAATTGATTTTGGGGTCATGAACCTGCTGTCACATTTCACAAGCCTCTCCCTGGTTTACGCAGGCACAATTTCGTTTACATGCGCTGTCTGTAGCAACTTCATCTGGAACCGCTTTTGGACATATCCGGAATCGCGTTCGCGCACGTTACTGCATCAGCTTGGGATGTTCTTTCTCGTCAACACAGCCGGTGTGGCGATCCGCATTCCCACTCTGCATTATCTAGAGCCGCCCATGCTCCGATTTTTTGAAAGCGTATTCCATGCATCCCATAAAACAGCGGAGTTTTATGCCAATAACGTGACCCTTGCAGCCGCGGTGGGAGTCGTGATGATCTGGAATTTTTTCGTCAACAGATATTGGACGTATAATGACATTGACATTACATCATGAGGTAGTCAATGAGCAATTCACAACGCGCAGCCATTCCCATTTACACAACAAATGGCGACCCGGAAGCATTTTTAGCATATCCATATTTGTTCAACAGGAACGGTGACTGGATCGGATTCGTAACTGCAAATCGCGAGGTCTACTCAGTGATCGGATTTTTCGTCGGCACACTCACCAATGATCCGCGCATTATCCGCAAGAAAGCGACATCCACGATCAAACCCCGCCTGAAACCGCTTCCCAAACCCCAGAGAATTCAACCACCCGCTACAATCCCGCTTCCACCCATGATGCCCGAATTAAGTCACTCGGTCATTGACGTATTACTGGACGCTCCCGAATTGCTGCACACAACAGACAGCGGAGATCAAAGACAAGATATGGATTAATTGACAAGATATGGATTTTTTAGGTACATAAGATGACAAAAAATTTTTTACCAAAAACCATCAGCGCATCCCGCATCCAGCTTGCCCAATTGATGCAGCCGGAACATGCCAACAATCACGGCAACGTCCACGGCGGATGGATCATGAAACTTGTAGACGAGGCCGGAGCGCTGGCATGCATGCGACACTCTCAAAGCAAAGTCGTTACCGTAGCCATTGACTCCATGACCTTCCGCAACCCAATCCGCATTGGCGACCTTGTGATCCTCAACGCAGAAGTTTCATTTGCAGGCCATACTTCAATGGAAACAGAAGTAGAGGTTATCGCCGAAAACCCGATCACCGGCGAACGCACTACAACGAATAAAGCCTATCTGGTATACGTCGCCCTTGGCGATGATAATAAACCCCAGCCAGTCCCTCAACTGCTCGCAGAAACAGAAGTACAAAAACTGCGTATGGCACAAGCCAAAGAAAGACAAGCCTACCGTATCGCAAAAAAATAAATTTTCATCTTGCAAAAAATCCGCAAACACCCGATCTATATTCTATTGATAATCAACATCGCAGTGGGATTATTTACATTCCGCGATTACGGTCTGTCATGGGACGAGCCGCTTTTTTACGATTACGCCAACGCGCTCGGATATGCCTACACGCCGCACGAATGGTTTAGCGGAAATTTCAATTTAGAGAATGCTTTCGGGTCCAGCGCAACAGACCATGCCAATCGCGGGCCAGCCTATATTCTTCTTGCACATCCGATCGTATCAATTATTAAATCGTTTGACGTAGATCATGCCTCCGCATGGCATTTGGTGAATTTCCTTACCTTCCAGCTTGGAGTGTATCTCCTATATCGACTCGCCAGAAGGTGGGTAAATCCATCCGCGGCGCTGGCAGCAACCGCATTATTCGCGTGGCAGCCACTCCTATGGGGGCATGCTTTTATCAACCCGAAAGACCCGCCATTCCTGGTTTTCTTCCTCGGAGCAGTTTGTTTTGGATTTGAGATGATCGATAAAATCACACAAACCGCCCCCAGCAGCTCACATCCCAGCAACTTTTACGAGTCAGGCAAAAAAAATATGGCAGCCCTGCTGCTCGCGTCATTTTTTCTCGGTGTTGCCACCTCGATTCGTATTCTGGGACCGCTGGCAGGGATATTGGTGGGTACGTACGCGCTTGGCAAACTCAACAGGTCCACAGCAACTACCCTGGCAAAATATTTATCAGGCTACCTCGTTGCAACTACACTGATCGTATTTATCACCTGGCCGTATTTATGGACAAATCCGCTTCAAAAATTCATTGAAGTCTTTGGATTCATGTCCGATAACCCAACACAGCTGCCTGTACTTTTCAACGGGCAAATATATCAAGCGGATAAACTGCCTAGAAGATACCTCCCCTCACTGCTCGGTTTAACTTTAACTGAGCCCGTCTGGCTCTTATTTATCCTTGGATTGATAATCGGATTCTGGAAATCGAACAGTCAAAAGCGATTATTACTCGCCCTCACTTTGCTTTGGTTCATTATTCCCGGCGCATATGTTATATTACGAAAACCACCGATGTATGATGGTTTTCGCCATTTTCTATTTATCCTGCCGCCAGTTTTTATCTTTACAGGCTTCGCGTTCGAAAAATTATTCCTGGCTACAAAAAAACAATGGGGCGTCATCGCCATCATCCTATTTGCCCCCGCTATTTTGGGATCCATCAAACTTCATCCCTACGAATACACATACTACAACTTATTCACAGGCGGAACCAGCGGTGCTTTCCGAGTTTATGAAACAGAATACTGGCTTACATGCTATAAAGAAGCTGTGCAGGGATTCCAAGAACAGGACGCACAGCTTTTCATCAAACGCGAACCTTACATCGCAGAATATTACGCAAATAAAAATATCACCATCCGCGATTATCGTGTCGAATTCAACAAGATCCAGCCCGGCGATTTCGTACTTGTAAACTCACGTACAAACGAAGATCTCAAAACATTCAAGGACGCTCCGATTGTCCTTTCCATTCAACGTGGAGATGCCGTGTTTTGCGCGATCAAGAAAATTCCCTAACTACAAAATATAAACAATGCAAATTCTCCGCGCAAAACTTTCCCGTCCCATTGTTCTATTTTCATTCATAACGATCCTTGGTTATGGATTGCTCCTTCCATTCACAGGTTTTTATTGGGATGACTGGCCTTTCGCATGGATCACAGAATTTCTCGGCCCTTCTGAATTTATCCCAGCCTTTATGCCGTTTCGCCCATTTTTAGGACCAATCTTCTACGCGACCACCAGCCTTATCCCATCCATCCCGCTTTACTGGCAAACCTTCGCACTGATCATCCGATTCCTTATCGGATTTTCGGCATGGTGGACTTTCAGCCAGATATTCCCAACCCGGCCACGCATCGCACTAACCATCGCCCTGCTCATCACAGTATTTCCTGGATACAGCCAGCACTGGGTGGCATACACGCACATCAATCAGGAATTAATTCCTTTTCTTTTTTACACACTTTCCTTCGGATTTACTTTCAAAGCCTTGAGGGCGGCACGTCCATTTCCATATTTTATCCTGGCCATCCTTTTGCAAATATGTGGAATTTTTCCAACCGAATATTTCTTTGGTCTGGAAGGCATGCGCGTGCTCATAATTTTTTTCTTCCACAAGATGGATGAAAATTTCATTCTCCGAGTTCGTTCGACGCTCAAAATCTGGCTGCCCTATTTATTAATTTGGATCCTCAACGCATTGTGGTTAATCTATTATTACAAATTTGGGCCGTACAACTCGTATGAAGTTTCAGTGGCAAAAGATGTGACCAATGCCAATTTACTTCTTGAAACTGCAGATACGCTATGGAAAGTGTGCTTCTATATATGGGGGCAGGTGCTGGTGTTGATCTCTTCCAATATTTTTTCGCCAACATCCTTACTCACCCTGGTATTGATCTTCCTCACCTTTATATCTCTCATTTTTTTCATACACTTATTCGATGGAGAAACTTCACATCGCAATTTTTCTCTATCCCTGATCTTCGTTGGTTTGGTAGGCATCCTGCTCGGACGATTACCATCCCTGGCCGCAGAACTACCTTTCAGACTTCAAAGCAGTTATGACAGATTTTCCATCTCGATGATGATCGGGGGAAGTTTTTTCACCATCGGCCTGATCGAATTACTGTTTCAGAATTCAAAGATACGAATTTTTTCCCTTCTGGCGCTCGTCGCATTAGGCGTGGGACAGCAATTCTTCAACGCGAATATTTTTCGCCGTGACTGGGAGCAGCAGCGCAAGATCTACTGGGAATTATCATGGCGAATTCCAGCACTCAAACCCAATACAGTGCTGCTCACGAACCAAATGCCGATCGACTATGAAACCGATCTTTCTTTTACAGCCCCCGTCAACTGGCTTTACGCAAGCAAAATCACACCTCCCAGCCTGCCATACGCATTGTTGTACACAGAAAAGAGGCTTGGTGGTCCAACGCTGCCATCGCTTGCTCGGGATACCAGTATTTCATTTGCCTATCGCACATTGAATTTCAACGGTTCGACATCACAGGCTGTCGTGATCTACATGCCGGCAAATGGATGCCTGCGCGTCCTTGACCCCTCACGCGGTGACGCAGAGATCTACGCAAACCTGCCTGATTCGCTAACGAACGCGATTCCCCTCTCCGACCCGTCGCTGATCATCACCGACTCTACGAAAAGCGCATCTCCGAGATTTCTACTTGACGAGCCCAAACATACCTGGTGTTATTATTTCACCAAAGCAGAACTTGCATTTCAAGTGGGCGATCTCGAAAAAGTAATCGCTCTTGAAAAACAAGCAACATCAAGCGGATACGCTCCGGAAGATTTGAACGAATGGCTGATATTCATTGAGGCGCAAGCATTGACCGGTGAAATGGAGACCGCCAAGAAATTGTCAAAAAAAATATTAGATGAGGATGTAAAAATGCGGCGAGGGGTATGCGTAACGTGGAAACAGATCCAAACCCGTGTGCAAAAGGATGCGTCAATGATCGCCTCGCTACGATCAACTTTGGGCTGCAACCAGTAAAGCCGTTCCTCTCCGTCTGCTATAATTTGTTTTCTATGATTCCTTCACCACGCTTGATATTAACAATTGATTACGAATCCTGGTATGCGCCTTCACGAAGGTATGATTTTCTCTCTGCAGAGGCGCGACGGGGCTTGGACGACGGCTTCGCACACAACGCCCTTGACCCACTGCTTGAGCGACTCAAAAATGTAAAGACAAGCGTATATTTGGTCGGTGAGCTAGTGGAGTGGTATCCAGAATTGCCGCAAAAAATATTTGACGCGGGGCATGAAGTCGGTTTTCATTGTCAGGTACATCGTCCGCTTACGACCGTTAAAGATATAGAGCTCGATTTGCAAAGATCAGCTGAATGGCGGCGCCAATACCATGTACGCGGATTTCGCGCCCCGATGATCAACACCATCGAGGAAGTTTACCCGATCCTGGAGCGAAATGATTTTATATACAGTTCCTCGCTCTACGCGCCGACCGGGACGATTTTACGCAAAGGAGCGATTTGGGAAGTACCTGTCAGCACTTTTCCGTTGCTGGGGCGACCAGCCAAAATTCAGGCTCCGCGCAGAATGAACCTGCCGCTTGTGCTTGGCGGTGAGTTTCCTTACGGCTCAAGCATGATGAGCGGACTTTTTACGAAACTGGTTTTTAATATTATTGAAAGAGAACTGAAAACGGGGGCAAGCCCTGTGATCTTTCTGCATCCATATGAGATCATACCACCCGAAAGATGGCCTGCACGTTTCACGCGCGATCTGCTTTCCAACCCGCTGCTCTACCCTTTTACATTTAGCAAATCGAATTTCCTGAACGACCTGCTGCGGTCATTTCCAATGTCCACCCTGGCAGACTTTGTCAAAGAGAGCTCGCAATGAAAGTTCAAAAGGTTGACTCGCTGGATTTTTCCGGACTTGAAAACCAATTAAGTTTTTCAGGTCTTGATACCTGGACGAACTTTGTTCGATCTGTTTATGATTTCAAGGTTCATCGTTATGTCGTACTGGAAAACTCAATTCCTTTGGCGGCGTTATCACTTACCGAGGTAAAACACCCAATTTTTGGGCCTTATTTGACCACAGATCCATTCGGTAGTTATGGTGGATTTGCCTTTAAAAACGACGCTGCGCGCGATCTATTGCTTTACGAAATCCAGAGTTTGGCAGAACAAACAAAAACCGAATACATCTCGATCCACCACGGGGACGGCGAGTCAATCCCACCCGATAACTGGATTCAACATCCCACATATAGCACCTACCTGATAGACCTCCCATCCACCCCGGATGAACTCCTCAAGACTTTCGGAGCAGATCATCGTAATCATGTGCGGAAATCAATCAAAAAGGGATTCAAGATCCGCTTCGGGCATATCGACCTGCTGGACGATATTTATGAAGCATTAGCCCAATGCATGCACGAACTCGGTTCGCCGTATCATACAAAAAAATACCTGCAGAAAATGGCGGAATCGCTTGGAACTACGCTTGAGTTTGCCGTACTTTATGACCCACAGGGCAGCATCGCCGGCGGAGGTGTTTTTATTTATCAAGGTGATACGATCTTCAATTTACACGCCAATATTTTAAGACGTGTACGTTCCGCATATGCTGGAGAATTCCTTTACTGGACCATGATCGAACGCGCCATCCAAAAAGGGTTGAAAACTTTTGACCTGGGACGCAGTTTGATCGGGTCGGGCAATGAGACATTCAAAATGAAGTGGAATCCCCGCAAAAAACTTTTGGCTTACTGGTACTTGCTTGCACCAGGCCAAACCCTGCCTGCTTTGAATCAAAAAAACCCAAAATTTCAATTGGCGATCGCAATTTGGAAACGACTACCGTCATTTATTGTCCGTCCGCTGGGCACATATCTTGTGCGGGGACTGGCATAAGAAGCGTTCATGAATTACACAATTCACAAACTGACAGAACTTCCTGACACACTCCTGCCAAGGCTAGCCGAGATCCACATGGGAGATCGGGGATTGCTTTCCAAATTGGGCTATCCCTTTGTACTGCGCTATTTTGAAGCCGCGCACAAAGATCCGCGCGTGATCGGAGTCTACGTTCAGGAAAATGATTCCTCGGACGTGATCGGTTATGGCATCGCCTCTCCCGAGCCAGAATCATTGACATCCCAGCTCACAACAGATAAAGGCTGGTTCATCAAACAAATCATAAAATTATTATTTACCCGTCCGCTTGTGTTTGTTCAATTGACCATTTCAAGCATCACCATCAAGGGACAAATGAACCAAACCGACTCGATCGAATGTGTTTATTTTTCAGTTGACCCAAATTTTCGTGGTCAGAAAATCGGGCGGACGATACAAAAAGCGCTCATGGACGAGGCGCGAAAAGCGGGGTACAAAAGAATGTTCGCCAGCATAGAAACCTGGAACAAAGCCAGTCTTTCGGCAACATTATCAAATGGTTTTACAATAGTCAAAACATTCCGCGAAGGACAATATCTCAGACATCGGATGGAAAGCAAACTCTAAATCATGACCACACATCGAGAACGAATTCAAACCTGCCTGCGCGGCGAAACGCCAGACCGCACACCCATTGCACTTTGGCGGCATTTTCCAGTTGACGACCAGAACCCTGAGACCCTGGCCGCGTCCACTTTGCACTTTCAAAACACTTACGATTTCGATATCGTCAAGGTCACACCCGCTTCCTCTTTCGAAGTAAAGGATTGGGGCGTGGAAGATCAGTGGACAGGCGATACAGAGGGTTCACGGCGATATACGAAACGGATCATTCAGGAACCCGGTGACTGGGAAAAGCTTCCTGAGCTGGAACCGACATCTCCGCATCTGGCTGGACAACTAGCTTGTCTGCGTTTAATTCGGCAGACTCTCAGCCCGGAGACTCCCATGATCCAATCCATTTTCAGTCCGCTTTCACAGGCAAAAAATTTAGCCGGCAACGAGACTTTGATCACACATATCCGAAAATATCCGGAAGCCGTACTTAAGGGTCTGGATACGATCGCAAAAACAACTGCAAGATTTGTAGAAACCGTCTGCGGAACCGGCGCGGATGGAATTTTTTTATGCGGTTCAACACGCACAGGCGGAATTGCTCTCCCTGGAAGAGTATAAAACCTTCGGCATCCCGTTCGATCACATGGTTCTTGAACCGTCAGAGCACCTATGGTGCAACATGATCCATTTACATGGTAAAAACATTCATTTTTCCCTGCTGGACATGTATAATTTTCAGATCGTCAACTGGCATGACCGTGAAACGTATCCGTCACTAACTGAGGCATTGGGTCTTTTCAAAGGCATGCTGTGCGGAGGATTGAGACAAGATACACTCGTTTTCGAAGACCAGATCAGGGTTGAGGATGAAGCGCGAGACGCCATTCTCCAAACAAAAGGCCAGCATTTTATCCTGGGAACAGGGTGTGTTGTACCGGTGATCGCATCGCACGGAAATTTACTGGCGGCGCGAAGGAGTGTCGAATGACCTTGCGCGTGATCTCGGGAAGCGCCAAAGGGCGAAAATTAAAATCTGTACCCGGCGACACCACGCGCCCGGTCATGGATCGTGTAAAGGAAGCCTTATTCAATATCCTGGCTGGCGATGTGCTTGATTCAAATTGGTGGGACCTATTTGCGGGCACTGGCGCGATCGGAATTGAAGCGTTAAGCCGCGGCGCAATGTTCATACGATTTTCCGACCTTAACCGCGCGCCGATCGAAACGATCAAGGAAAATGTGGAAAACTGTGGATTCAGCAAACAATCTGAAATCCGCAAGGGCGATGCCTTTGGCATGTTAACCGCACAAACTGATAGAAGGTTTGAATATATTTACATCGCGCCGCCGCAATATCAGGAGATGTGGTCTAAAGCCTTGAAGTTAGCTGATGAAAACATAGGCTGGCTGACAGACGACGGGACCGTGATCGTACAAATTGACCCGACCGAATATGAAGAGATCGGATTAAAAAATCTTGAAGAATCTGAACAAAGAAAATACGGAAGTACTCTAATCATTTTTTACGACCGTAAACCCTGAATCAAAAAGAGCATTCTCTCGCGAATGCTCTTTTTGATTCAGGTGTAAATTTATGGAACGGAATTTGAATTAGCGTTTGTGTTACCGTTCGAAGAGTTGGAATTCGAATTATCGTCTGAGGAATTATTGTTTGAATTGGTATTGGAATTACCGTCAGTCTTGACACCCTTGGCCTCGATTTTCGAAGCCAACATTGTCATTTTATTGTATTTCACTTCAACTTTATCGCCTGCCTGCAGATCGGCTGCGCTCACAGTCTTCCCATTTCGCTTGACGCGGGTAGTCCCATCAATCGTGACCGTAATTGGCGCGCCGCCATTTTTGGGGGTAATGGTCAGGCTGCCTGATCCTACCGATGCGATCCCACCTTTCACCTCACCCTTCGATGAAGAATTGGAATTACCTGATGTTGTTTTCGCTTTGGCATCCACCTTCATGGCTAGAAAACTTTTTTTGTCATATTTCACGTTGACTTTGTCACCCGTTTGCAAATCAGCTAAAAGAACGGTTTTGCCATTTCGCTTGATGCGCGTCGCCGCGTCAACTGTTACGGTCAGGTTCGCACCGCCCTTCTTGGGAGTAATAGTAAGAGAAGCGCTGCTGACAGCCGAAATACTGCCTTCAACTTCACCTTCTGACTTGGAATTGCCTGAGGCAAAAGCATGAGATGTTGTTGTGAAGAATAATACGAATGCAATGAACATAACAGTAATAGATTGGAAAAGTTTTTTGGACATTTTTTATCTCCTTTATTTATTAGTCTTAGATGGCGTAAAAAGGTTACCTTTCACCCCGGCTTTCTAATCCAATTCTCATAAATCAGCTTGAATAATTAGATCCAGTTTCACTTCCAGGGCGCGGTAATCAAAGGGGTTTCAATATCCGCCGCATGACCAAGGAAGGGCAAATCCCATGCCTCAGAGATCGTTTTCAAGACCGAGTAGTGTGAATATTGCGTGGCATCCTGAAAATTTTCTTTCGCTTGCGGGGAGATGAAAACAGTAGCCACCCGCCCACCTGCCAGCTGCGGCAGCCCGCAGCATGAATGTTCGCCCTGACCTTCGTCCCAGGTAAGGATAATGAGATATGGTTCACCTGTAGATTCCAAGGCGGGGTAAATTTTATCCATTTGCTCCTTCAAAAATCCGTCGGCTAAGTCAAGGGGACAGTCATGAGCTGAGTAACAAATATCAGGCGTAATGAAAATAAAATTTGCGAGGTTGTTCGCGGCTAGATCCGCATCCATCTGCGCGAGGGGAACAATTCCCTGTTGACACCGTTCAATGTTCAAGCGGATCGGGTCAAAGAAAATGAATGGATTATGTTTTCTCACATAGCGCAAGGTTTCGCCTTGGAAACAAGGCTCCGGCATGTCATCCTGGTATGTTCTCCAGGTGCGTCCGCTGGCTTCAATGAGGTCAGGCAGGCTTGGCGAGTTGATGTAGCACTCTTCAAATCTGATGCAATTATCTGCGATCCCAAATGTATCCCCGCCGATGAGCGAGAGGTAATTGGGAAGACTGGGGTGCGTGACTGCGTAATGTTGAGTCAATAAAGTATACGAACCTGCAAGCAAATTAAAATATGCCATGTCACTATTTCCGACCACGCTGCCAAATTCCTTGTTTTCGAAAATGATGACCACGATATGAGAGAAATTTGGGACGAGCAACCGAGGTGTGGATGTTGGTCGTATCGTCGGCGTTGGCTCGGGTGTTTTGGTAATAACGGGCAGGGATGGGAGCGTAGGGAGAGACTGAGCAGGTGCCGGCGCGGTCAAAGCGGGCTGGCAGGCTGAGGCAAGCAAAGAGGCGCAGACCGCCAACCAAACCAACATATATTTAATATTCATCATATGTCAAGGATAAATGTTTTGAAACCGCAATATCAAAACCACAATGTTATTGCTACAATTCAATTTGTAAAATAACAGGAACGGATTCCATTTTTTGATAAATAAATTCAGGAAGAATTATTTTATGACCACAACTACAATACGAACCCCAGCAAAGATCATCCCGCACGCTTTCCCGGGCATTAAGCCTGACGAGGTGGAGGAGATCATTGCAAACAGCCGTATAAAAACATATCCACCAAAATCAGTGATATGTAAAGAAGATGCGATCGAGCATACATTTTACATGATCCTTGACGGAAATTTTGAAGTTACAAAAACGATCAACAACTCAAATAAACGATATTTGAAAACACTCGGGGCTGGGGATTTTTTTGGGGAGATGGCGTTGATCCATAGCGCGCCGCGCGCCGCAACGGTTACATCTGTATCTGACGCGATCCTGCTGGAATTGGATGATGAGGGATTTAATCGGGTCTTAAAACACAGTTCGAGTGTTGCCATGGCGATGGTCGGTGAGATCAGCAACCGTCTTCGTCAAAACGATGAAATGGCAATCGAGGATCTGCGCATGCGGGCATCCGAGTTGGCAGACGCGTATGAAAAGCTTGCCGAGCAGGAACTGGCGCGGCGGGAGTTCCTGTCGAACATCGCGCATGAATTAAGAACCCCATTGATGATCGCCAGCGGATATTTACACATACTTAATAAAGGTGTGCCTACAAAAGAACAGCTCGCGACTTCCATGGAAACGATCACGCGCAATGTAGATCAAATCGTGACCCTTACGAACGACATCCTCTTCCTGCAGGAAATGGATCTGGTCCTGCCCGAATTTCAATCTGTGAACATCGTTGAAGTTGTAAATTGCGTCCTGAACAAATATAAGGATAAGGCTGACACCCGTCAGATCAGATTGACCCACACCGTCAATCATAATATTTCAAACATCCGCGGCGACGCTAAATCATTGGAGCGTGCGATTACAGCGCTCATAGATAACGCAATAAAATTCAGCAGGAATGGCGGGGAGGTTGAAATCAGCTATTCAGAGACGGGAACTCAGGTCGGTATTTCTGTACAGGACCACGGTATTGGGATTGACCCTGAAATCCTTCCACGCATCTATGACCGCTTCTTTCATCTCGAAAAACATGGGGACGAACTTTACAGCGGTGTCGGCATAGGGCTTTCGATCGCGCGGCAGGTGATCCTTCAACATAAAGGGACACTGGATACGGAAAGCACACCAGGTATTGGAAGCAAGTTTAGGATGAACTTGTTGAAGTGGAAGTAAAAACAACTATCAATTTATCGTTTTCATCATAATACGAGCGCGCTGAAAAAGGCGGATCGCCGCGTTGCATTTGATGGATTCGGTCAAGCAGAACGGGCAAATCTTCAACTACAGGAAGATGAAGAATCGCCTCCTTTTTCACCCATTCAATTGATCCTTCTACGCCGGCTTTGACCTCACCCTGAACATTTTCCCCGCAAAACATAAACAGACAGATTCCCGTTTCTCCAGCGTCTACAATAACCGTGCCGCACAGCCACAGGTCCGCGAGCAAACCAGTCTCTTCGAGCAATTCACGTTGTGCTGAAAAAAGGATATTCTCGCCGCGCTCCACATGACCGCCAACCCCATTATATTTCCCAGCCCATAATCTTTTGGTCGGCGCGCCTTTAATTAACAAATACTCATCCCCGCGGCGGACAAATATTGCCGTGCGGGGGATGAGCATGTATCTATCTTTTGTTACACCCTGGTCAGTGTTTGGCATAAAATTACAGATCACCAAATCCAATAACCATAAATCACCACTAACTCACCAACTTACGCACTTCATCAAGATGACCGGCAGAGCCGAGCTTCTCGTTCTTGTCGGCAATAAATTTAGCATATTCACTCATGAAGATCTTGCCAACCGGGCGCAGGTCAAACTCAGAAGGCTTATCACGGAAGAACTCTCGATGAACGCGAGTCCACACCAGACGGCCATCTGTGTCAATGTTGATCTTGGTCACGCCCAATTCGGCAGCGCGCTTAAACTGAGTGGCATCAACACCTTTTGCGCCTTTCAAATCACCGCCTGCCGCATTGATACGCGCCACTTCTTCCTGCGGCACAGAACTGGAGCCATGCATCACCAAGGGGAAACCAGGCAGGTTCTTCTGGATATCTTCCAGCACACCGAAGTGAAGTCCCTGTGAACCGCTAAACTTGAACGCGCCATGGCTCGTACCGATGGCGCAAGCCAGAGAGTCAACTCCGGTCAAGCGCACAAATTCTTTTGCCTGCACGGGGTCGGTCAATTTGGCATTAGCCTCATCCACACTGACGTGTTCTTCCACGCCGCCCAGTTGACCGAGTTCCGCTTCCACAACCAATCCCTTCGCGTGGGCAGCATCCACAACACGCTTGGTGATCTCCACGTTCTTATCAAAGGATTCGTGGCTGGCGTCAATCATCACAGATGAGTAAAAACCGCTGTTGATGCAGTCATAGCAGGTTTCTTCGTCACCGTGATCGAGATGGACGGCAAATATCGCATCTGGAAAGACTTCATTGGCTGAGGTGATCAATCCCTCCAACATTTTCTTGTGGGTATATGAACGCGCCCCCTTGCTGATCTGAATAATGAACGGCGCTTTACTCTCGACGCAACCACGAAACAATCCCATGGCCTGCTCAAGGTTGTTGATGTTATAAGCACCGATGGCATATTTTCCATACGCCGCTTCAAAGAGTTTTTTTGTTGTGACTATCATGTTAACCTTCCTTTTGGGTAAGAATATGGCGCAAGATCCCGCAGCCTAAAAACACTGTCCAGTTATACTACTTGGTTTCGAATGTTTTCTTGATTATAACCACAAACTCAGGCTATAATGAGTGAGACTTAAAGCATCAATTCCCGTATATAACGGCAGGAGGCTCACATGAGTGATTTTTTGAAAAAGTAAAAGGACAGGCAGATCCATTCAAGAAACTGTTATCGTACATTCCCGGTTTCAGCGGATATATTGAAAGACAGAACCGCCGCGACGCAGATAAGATCCTGCGTGACACAGTAGCTCGCCGCTTCGAGGAACTTTGGGGACGCGCATCCAATCTGCAAGTCGAACTTGTCAACAACGGCATGATCAAATATGTTGATGACATGGAAAAGGCTGCGCTGGCGCTGCGCACATTCATCGACAAAATTTCCAAAGCGGCGCGTGGATACTCCGGATTATTCGATGCGACCAAGATTAACGAAAAGGAACTCGAAGCGATCTATCAATTCGACGTCGCGTTCTTCACGCTCGGCGATCAAGTCAGCGGCGCGCTCGACAATGTAGAAGCCAGTCTGGGTGATGAAACCGCCCTGCCGGCAGCCATCCGTAACCTGACATCCCTTGCCCGTCTGGCCGTGGAAACCTTTGAGCGCCGCTCTGAGGTTGTTACGGGAAGCGGACAATAAATTTACTTTACAGGGGCGGGGTAACCCCGCCCCTGTAACATTGAATCCTATGTGGCACGAATACACCAACGCAAAATCCATCGAGCAAGTGATACAAATTTTAGGGGATAAAAAAGAGCGAGCCCGCGTCGTTGCGGGCGGCACAGACCTAATCCTTGAACTTGAACGCGGCGTGCGCAAAGGTCTGGACACCCTGATTGATATCACCCGCATCCCAAAATTGGACCAGATCACCATGGATGAAGATGACATCATCCACCTGGGGGCATTGGTAACACATAACGATTGCGCCGGGTCAATATTGATCCGTACACGCGCATATCCTTTGGCACGCGCCGCTTGGGAAGTAGGTGCTCCGCAGATCCGCAATCGCGGGACCGTAGCCGGCAACCTCATCACAGCATCTCCTGCAAACGACACCATCACACCCCTCATGGCGCTTGGTGCAAGCGTGACCTTGCTTTCCACACGCGGCGAACGAATTATTCCCTTAAGTGAATTCTATACAGGCGTTCGTAAATCTGTGATGCAGGCGGATGAAATGCTGGTGGATATTTCCTTTCCCGCTTTGAAGGATACACAACGCGGATCATTCATCAAGCTGGCGCTACGGCGCGCGCAGGCGATTTCACTGGTCAACGCGGCGATCATCCTTGACCTGAAAGATAATACCGTCAGATCGGCATCCATTACTCTTGGGGCAGTAACGCCGATCATCACACACGCCGTGGAAGCTGAAAATTTCCTCCTCAGGAAAAAACTCAACGAGAAGAATATTGTTCATGCCGCTGAACTCGCCATGCAGGCCGCGCGTCCGATCGACGATGTGCGCGGTTCCGCGGCCTATCGCCGCGAAATGGTACGGATCATCACCATGCGGGGATTGACAGCGATCCGTGACGGGAATGAACAAGAAGGAATGCCAAAGAAACCGATCCTCCTGGCAGGGAAAAAATGGAAATCTGAAAGCGCAACCCAGATGGCGGCGGATAAATTCCCAGATAAAGCCATTGAAACCACAATTAACGGAAAGAGCTACTCCTTCAACAGTGGGCATAACAAAACACTGCTACGTCTGCTCCGCGAAGAAGGCATGTTAACCGGCACCAAGGAAGGCTGCGCAGAAGGTGAATGCGGCGCCTGCACCATATTTCTGGATGGCAAGGCGGTCATGGCCTGCCTCGTCCCCGCGCCGCGCGCGCATGGCGCTGAGATCATTACAGTGGAAGGGTTGTCAAACGGCAGTAAACTCCATCCGGTACAAACTGCCTTTATTGAACACGGCGCAGTTCAATGTGGGTATTGCACGCCAGGCTTTATCATGTCCGGTGCAAAATTACTGGAAGAAAAATCCAATCCCACGCACAATGAGATCGAACAAGCCCTAACGGGAAATCTCTGCCGATGCACAGGCTATTACAAGATCGTCAAAGCCATTGAAGACGCTGGCAACAAAAATTCCAATTGAGGTAACTCATGGGTAAGTATTCGAGCTCCTTCCAAAAGCCAATAGCCCAAAAATCCGACGGTCCGCACGTTATCTGGCGCGGTATTGGCTGTTTGATGATGTTGATCGTCCCTGCAATCTCGATTGCAGCGGGAATCACGACCATTAATTATGGATTGGCGCACAACTGGCCTATTCCGTACCAATTACTGGTCAGTCTACACCTACCTGATTTTTTTTATAAATCAAGCGGCTTGGTTATCATTTTTTACCCTCTCACGCAAATCCCAAATCTTTTAGCGTATGTTATCGTCAGCCTTCTATACATCGTACTCATTGGCGGCGTGATCTCAGTGATTTATGCTTTCATCTATCGCGCCGTTGGACCGTCACGCTATGGTCCGCTCGACGAACCACCGCCAAAAATTAAAACAAAACGCTATACACGATAGGAACCTATGTCAAAACAATCTGTCGGCAAATCACATCCACGCATTGACGCTCGCGGCAAAGTCATCGGCGAAACGCTCTATTCCGGCGACTTAAAAATGGACGGAATGTTGTTCATGAAGATCCTTTTCGCCGAACGTCCACACGCACGTGTACTAAACATTCAGACTGCCAACGCAGAGAAATCGTCAGGTGTCGTCGCAGTCTATACAGCGAAAGACATTCCTGTCAATGAATATGGATTACAGATCCCAGATCAACCCGTTTTATGCGGACCTGGTTCAAGCAAGCCATATACAGACATAGTCCGCTTTGTGGGAGATCAGGTCGCAGTTGTGGTAGCCAAAACCGAAGGCGAAGCGGAGGCGGCTGCCAAATTGATCGATGTGGAATATGAAGACCTGCCGCTTCTCTCCGACCCGACCATTGCATTGCGCCCCGACGCGCCCATCCTGCATCCTGACAGGGGCGATACCAACGTCTGCGTCCATTACAAGATCCGCAAAGGTGATGTTGAAGATGCTTTTGCGAAAGCAGATGTGATCGTTGAGGGCGAATATCACACACCTGTGCAGGAACACGCCTATTTACAACCTGAAGCAGGCCTTGCCTACATTGACAATGAAGGCCGCATAACAATTGAAGCTGGCGGACAATGGACTCACGCAGATCGTGAAACAATAGCACACTCGCTCGGTCTGCCCGACGAAAGGATACGCGTCATCTACCCAGCCATCGGCGGCGCATTTGGCGGACGCGAAGATATGTCTGTGCAGATCGTGCTGGCATTGGCAGCGTGGAAGCTAAACCAACCAGTCAAGATCATCTGGTCGAGGCGTGAATCCATGATCGGTCACGGAAAACGACACGCGGTTTCCATCAAAGCAAAATGGGGCGCAACAAAAGATGGGAAACTGATCGCCGCGGAGAATGAATTGATCGGCGACGGCGGCGCTTACATGTACACCTCCAACAAGGTGCTTGGCAATGCAGCCATCACCTCAACAGGTCCGTATTTCATCCCGAACACAAAAGTGGATGTGTATGGGGTGTACACAAACAATGTTCCCGGGGCAGCATTCCGCGGATTTGGCGCGCCGCAAGCCTTGTTTATGGCAGAATCACAAATGAACAAAATAGCGGAAAAACTGGGTATGGATTTGGTTAAGTTCCGTTTAAAGAACGCATTTCGCGAAGGCGACCTGATGAGTTTTGGCACACCTGTGCCAACTCAGGTCAGCATCGTGCAATGCATTGAAGCTGCCCGAGATCAATTTAATTGGAAAAAAACCAAAAAGAAGAATTCAAAACCACACCTTGCGCGTGGACATGGTTTCGCGGCTGGATTTAAAAACGTGGGATTCTCTTTTGGTTACCAGGAAAATTGTTGGGCTAAAGTGGAAATACATGGCAATGGAAATATCGAACGCGTCATTGTCCATCAAGCCGGCGCGGAAGTTGGCCAAGGCACCCATACTGTGATGATCCAAATGGCGGCTCATGCAGTCGGTGTGTCAGTAAACAAAGTGGAATTACGCACATCTGACTCCGCGCATCAAGATAACTCAGGATCAGTCTCCGCATCACGTATGACCTTCATGGCAGGCAATGCCATCAAAGGTGCAGCGGAAGCGGCTCTGGAAAAATGGAAAGCGGAAGAGCGTCCCGCCATCGCGGAATTCAAATATCTCGCGCCGCGCACCACACCATTTGATCATGAAACGGGCTACTCCACTCCCAACTTCGCGTACGCTTATGTGGCTCAAGCCGCCGAAGTTGAAGTGGATACGGAAACCGGTCACGTGCGCGTCATCCGCATTGTTTCCGCAGACGATATCGGCAAAGCCATCAATCCAGACCTGGTGGTAGGTCAAATCGAAGGCGCGGTAGTCCAGGCTCACGGATATGCTGTGCTGGAAGATTACAAGACGAAAGACGGGCGCGTACTGACCGATCAATTAAGCACATATTTGATACCAACCATTCGAGATATACCCGAATCAGTGGAGTCGGTTCTTGTAGAGATCCCCGATCCGAACGGGCCGTGGGGTGCGCGCGGATTAGGAGAGTTACCCTTCCTGCCCGTCGCGCCGGCTATCGCCGCCGCAATTCACGATGCGACCGGCGTATGGATCAATGAATTCCCATTCACCCCAGAGCGGGTTTTACGCGCTCTGGGAAAAATATAGAAACTTTATGAAAGCCCTGACAGGGCACTTCGAGACCTGTCAGGGCAGCATAATTTATGTCTTTCCCCTACTTAGGCGAAACAGATGAAGTAAACGAAACCACACGCAAAGAAGCGAATGGATCCTTTATCACGCTTCCTTGCGGCGTGACGCATTACGAATTACAGGGACCTGAAAACAGCTCGACGGTCACGCTTGTGCATGGCTTTTCCGTTCCGTATTTTATATTTGACTCAACCTTCGAATTTCTTGTCAAAGCAGGATTTCGTGTTTTACGGTACGATCTTCTCGGGCGTGGATTCTCAGACCGGCCGAATGTCGATTACAACATTCACCTCTTCACCCAACAGCTCAAAGACCTGCTCGATGCGCTAGGAATCAAATCCACGAATCTACTTGGGCTTTCCATGGGCGGCCCGATCACGGCAGCATTCATCAGGCAGTATCCTGGCTATGTTGATAAACATGTTTTGATAGCCCCAGCCGGCGCAGAGCGTGTCGCGCTTTCCCTCCTCCTTGAAGCAGTGAAAATGCCTGTTCTTGGCGAGCTGGCGCTCGGGCTGTTTGGAAGCGGGAATATGGTCAAAAATATAGCCAGTGATCTATACGATCCGAAATCGGTGGAACATTTTCAAGAACAATACAAAATCCAAATGCAGTATAAAGGCTTCAAACGCGCCATTTTATCCACAATGAGAAGTGATATGTTAGAGTCGTTCCTGGAGACCTATGTTGAAGTAGGGAAATTAAAAAAAACCAGCCTGCTCATCTGGGGAAAGAACGACAGGACGGTGCCTTTTGAGAACAGCAATCTCATTCTGAAGGCTATACCGCACACAGAGTTGCTTTTTATTGAGAATTGCGGTCATATCCCACATTACGAAAAACCCGAGGTATTCAATCCGATCCTGTTGGAGTTTTTATCAAAATGAACAAACTAGATATACAAACGCTGTACAAATTCAATCACTGGGCAAACATGCGAATTTTAATTGCCGTGTCCAAATTAACAACCGAACAATTTCTTGCAGGCGCAGTATTCCCACATAGAGAATTACGAAGTACGTTGACGCATGCGCTCTTAGCGGAATGGATCTGGCGCACGCGCTGGCAGGGAGAAACGCCAGCGGCCCGCTTCAAGCCGGAAGATTTCCCGAACCTCGACGCACTCCGCACGCGATGGCTAGAGGAAGAAAAAAAACTAGATACGTTCATAAATAGTTTGAATGATGAATCAGTAAACGCCACATTCCAATACAAAACCAAGGATGGAGAGATCAGGGAGAATGTGCTCTGGCATGCCATGATACATGTCGTCAATCATGGCACGCAGCATCGTAGCGAAGCAGCGGCCATACTTACAGAATTGGGTCACTCTCCAGGTGATCTCGACCTGATGTTGTTTTTAAATGAGCAAACCTAATGATTGACAAAATAAAGGACTTTATTTACCAAAACAGGCACAGCATCGCTGTTTTTATATTGCTAAATGTTGCCTGTCTGGTCTGTATCTTGCTTGTCGCAGCGAGGGTGGCGTACACTGACTCGAGCCGGCACACTGGCCTAATCTGGAATCTGTTCCTGGCGTGGATACCATTTATCCTGGCTTACATTGCCCACACTGTTTCGTGGAAACGCATCTGGTTATACCTTGCCATTCCAGTCATTGCATTTCTCTGGCTCATTTTTTTCCCAAACGCGCCTTATATGCTGACCGACCTGCAAGACCTCGCGCGCGCGGGCGGAGTAGGTGCTCCGCTTTGGTATGATGTGCTCATTGTAGTCTGGTGTTCCTGGACAGGCACACTGCTTGGTGTTATATCGCTGTATCTGATGCAGGATATTATTTCACGCACGCTTGGACGATCGATCGGCTGGGTCTTCGTATTTATTATCTCCGGCTTAAGTAGTTTTGGTATCTACATCGGTCGATTTGTGCGCCTGAATTCGTGGGACATTTTGCAAAACCCCGCTGAAACAGCTGTTGAAATCCTCGGTCTCGTCATTGACCCGAGTATGCGCCTGGCTGCATTTACCATCTTATACACGTTCTTCTTCCTGTTCCTTTTTGTATTATTGTATTCCTTCAGTCATATGCTCCAGGAACAGACCGTCCGAGCTCAAGACACGCCAGAACCGGTTGAATCTACACAACAAACTAAATAATATAATATCCCTGTACAGCACGTAAAGGACAGTCCATGATTCCTCTCATCCTCATCCGCGGCGGCGGCGACCTCGCAAGCGGGGTTGCATTGCGTTTGTATCGTTCTGGTTACAAGGTCGCCATTCTTGAATTGGAAAAGCCCCTGGCGGTTCGCCGCACTGTGTCGTTTTGTGAAGCAGTATACGAGGGGGCACATACCGTCGAGGGTGTAACAGCGCGACTCGTTTCAGCAGACCAGTTTCAAGATGCGCTCGACGCGGGTGAAATTCCCGTGCTTGTGGATCCAAACGCCAATATCTTGCGAAATCAATTCCTGACAAGTCCGGGATCCACATTTATCATTGATGCAAGACTGATGAAAACGACCCCCAAACCCCTACCAGTAGATGTCGCGCTTCACATCGCACTTGGACCTGGCTTCCGCGCAGGTGAGAATTGCCACGCTGTGATAGAAACCCGCCGCGGACACACCCTCGGCAGAGTCTACTGGAGCGGCTCCGCCCAGGCTGACAGCGGACTGCCCGAGGGCGACCTTCGCCGTGTTTTACGCGCACCTCATAACGGCAAATTAATCGCTCACGCCAAGATAGGCGATCTGCTTGAAGAAGGCCAGATCATCGCTGAGATCGATTCGAAAATTGAAAACCGAAGATCGAAAATAATCAGCCCCTTCAAAGGCATCCTGCGCGGACTTATTCGTCCCAATATTGAGGTCACTGATAAGATGAAGATCGGGGATGTTGATTTACGTGACGACCCCGTTCTTAACACCCTTGTTTCTGACAAGGCGCTGGCAGTTGGCGGCGGTGTGCTGGAAGCAATACTAACTCGTTATCCTGTATTTCATGAAATAGACCAGGTCTAAAATCCCGACTCTAGCCACAGGGCTGTCTTGTAAAATTAAATTCCCACGGAGAACCCCATGAGCAAAGGACGCTTGGAAGCATTTAGCGATGGCGTGCTTGCCATCATTATCACCATTATGGTTTTGGAACTAAAGGTGCCTGATGGAGCAGACCTTACCGCACTACAGCCGCTTATTCCAGTATTCGCCAGCTACACTCTCAGCTTTGTCTTCATTGGTATTTATTGGAACAACCACCATCACCTATTTCAGGCAGTTCAAAAGATCAACGGCAATGTCTTATGGGCGAACATGCATTTGCTTTTTTGGATATCGCTCATTCCTTTCACTACCAGCTGGATGGGCGAAAATGAATTTTTAGCCTGGCCAGTTGCTTTCTACGGCATCTCTTTATGGATGTCTGGACTGGCTTATTTCATCCTCGTTCGCACGCTTCTCGCAATTCATCCGGAAGACTCGCCGCTGGCGATTGCGATAGGCAGCGACACCAAAGGATATGTCTCACTGGCGTTATACACCACGGCGATCCCACTTTCTTTTGTTTCTGCAAGATTTGCTTCCCTGCTTTATGTCGCAGTGGCCATCATCTGGTTCATCCCAGATCGAAGGATCGAAAAGACCCTCGCCAAATAAGATCCGTCTTCCCGCCATAGGCAGATCTACTATTAATAGTGGACATTGGCAAAGGAGATTAACTAGCGCGCAGTTGGCAAAGCGGTATGGGTTTTTTCTCGAGATTTGCGATTCAAAAAAGCGGATGTACAAATGTAGGATTTGGTCTACAATCAATCTATGCGACTATCTGATGCGCTTCGATTGAAAACTCCGCAATCGGTCAGTTTCTCTGGCGCGGGCGGAAAAACAACTGCCATATTTCAACTTGCGCGTGAATTTCCACAAGCCATCGTGACCGCCACCACCCACCTCGGCACGTGGCAAACCTCCCTTGCTGACCGGCACATCATTGCAACAAAAATTCAGTGATCTTGATGAAATCACCTCAGAAGGTGTCACACTGGTTACAGGCGAGATTGAAGAAGAAAGAACAAAACCTGTAAACCAGGATGTCCTTTATTGGTTACGCGAAGCCAGTGGCAAAAAATATATTCCCCTCTTCATTGAGGCAGATGGATCACGTCAAAAATCACTTAAATCCCCGGCAGACCACGAACCACCCATCCCGGAATTTGTAGATACAGCTGTCGTTGTCGCAGGACTAAACACACTGGGAAGACCGCTCACCGATGAGCACGTCCATCGTGCCGGGCTATTTTCACAGATCGCCGGTTTGGACATCAGCCAGCAGGTCACTGCCAATTCGGTTACGCGCATGCTAACCCACCCGCAAGGCGGCCTAAAAAATATCCCGCCAGCAGCGCGGCGCATCGCGCTGCTGAACCAGGCCGACACGCCCGAACTGAAATCCATTGGCGGCGGGATGGCTCGAGACCTGCTCGATCATTTCGACTCGGTGATCGTTGGTTCATTAAATCACAATAGTTTCCAAACATTCGAACATACGGCGGGTATCGTCCTTGCCGCAGGTGCATCGACCCGTTTTGGCGCGCCAAAACAATTGCTGGATTGGAAAGGAAAATCTTTCGTGCGGCATGTGGCAGAAACCGCGCTTCAGGCTGGACTTTGGCCTGTTGTAGTGGTCACAGGCTTTCATTCAGAAGAGGTGGAGTCCGCACTACATGGACTTCCTGTAAACATAATCCACAATCCAGATTACCTGCAAGGACAAAGCACATCCATACGGACCGGAATCGACTTCTTAAAGCCGGGCAGACCGCATGACACAATTGGCTCAGCTATTTTTCTCTTGACAGATCAACCTCAGATCCCTGTAGAAGTGCTCCGCGCATTAGTGGAATCACATACCCAGAAAATGCAAGCCATCGCCGCGCCGCTGGTACTTGGAAGCCGCCGCGCAAATCCGGTATTGTTTGACAGGAGTACATTCCCCGACCTTTTACAGCTTGAAGGTGATGTCGGCGGGCGAGCCATTTTCTCGAAATACAAAGTAGAATACATGCCATGGCACGATGAACTATTATTACTCGATGTCGACAATCCCGAAGACTATCAAAGACTGGTTGAAAATGAAAAACTTTAGAGACAGATCATGATCACTGCGATCATTCTCGCCGCGGGCGAATCGAAACGAATGGGTGAACCGAAGATGCTTATGCCCTGGGGAAAAAGCACGGTATTGCAAACGGTCATCTCCACATTTCAGGCGGCCAGTGTCAAGGACATTCTGGTCGTTACGGGCGGAGCGCACCAGCAGGTCGAGGCATTGATCGGCAAAACGGTCGAGACCGTTTTTAATGAAAATTATCAACCCGGGGAAATGTTGAGTTCCATCCAACTAGGGTTGTCTGTAAAAATGCGCGAAGCGAGCGCCGCTCTCATTTGTCTCGGCGACCAGCCACAGGTCGAAGAGAGAAGCGTGCGCCAGATATGCAACGCCTTTCTCGCACAAAAATCACAGATCGTAGTCCCCAGCTATCAAATGCAGCGCGGACACCCGTGGCTTGTCGCCCGTCCGCTCTGGGATGAACTGATCGCAATGAAAGCGCCAAAAACACCACGCGATTTTTTAACAAAACACAGTCGCGCAATTCACTATGTTGTCGTTGACACATCCAACATTCTCGCGGACCTCGATACCCCTGAAGATTACTTGAAATACAAATCATAACGTGCTATTGTAAAGATAGACAAGGAGGCTGATAGGTCTGACATGACCTTGATCGCCGAGGATATCATTAACACAATGCAAGCCGTGGAAGAAGCGTATCATGCATCGAAGAAACTACAAAAAGAAAGCGATACTGTTGCGTTTGACACTTTCCGTGCCAAGATGCTCGAGCTGCACGACCATCTCAGTAAACTAAAGATGGTGCTAGATAATGAAGAGGCATTCGCAATGGACGAACTGATGGACGCCATGAGCGTCGCCTATTCCGGGCATCGCACTGAATATCGCAAAACACCGCGTATGAACGAGTAATTCGATTTGACAATCTGAGTCACAGAAGATAAACTCGCTCCCATTCCAAACTGGGAGCATCACGTGAAATATTACGTTATCGTTAATCCAACTTCGGGCCGCGGGCTTGGAGAAAAGTCCATTCCACAAATCGAATCCAGCCTGCGCGCCAACGGGCTGGATTTTACGCTTGTTCAAACAGAACATGTCTGGCACGCGTCCGAACTCGCAGAAAAAGCGGCGCGAAACGGTTACGATGTGATCGTGTGTGCCAGCGGCGACGGAACCATCAACGAATCGTTAAATGGGATCATGAAGGCGCGCAAAGACGGTCATACAAAAAGCGCCTTCTCTGTCCTAAGCATTGGCACAGGCAATGACTTCGCCGGCGGCACGGGCATCCCAACGAATTTAACAGACAGCATAAAATCCCTGGTTGCAAACAAGCGCAGGAAAATTGATCTTGGATTGGTCAAGGGTGGAGATTACCCTGAAGGGCGTTATTTCGGTAACGGGATTGGGGTTGGGTTTGATGCAGCTGTTGGCAATGAAGCGATCAAGATCCGCTGGACACGCGGCTTGCCAGCTTATCTGATCGGGGTGATCAAAACTGTTTTCCTTTATTACAATCCCCCAAATGTTGAGATCGTTCTGGATGACAAGGAAACCATTAATCAGGTTTCACTGATGATCTCAGTAATGAACGGCAGGCGCATGGGCGGGGGCTTTCAGATGGCACCTGATAGCAAACCCGATGACGGCCTCTTCGATCTTTGCATCGCGGAAACTGGAACAAAGGCGCGTATTCTCGCACTTATCCCCCACTTCATTCGCGGAACACAGGCCAGTCAACCCGAAGTCAAGATGCGGCGCGCTAAAAAAGTTTCGATCAAGTCTCTGGATAAGACCTTTCCCGCCCACGCAGATGGAGAATTCATCTGCCTGAATGGTTCAGCGCTAACCCTGGAACTGCTCCCGTCTGAACTGGAAATTATCTGCGCCTGAAATTTTTCGGTACAAACATGAACTGGCTTATCAACTTTCTCATCCGAATTTACACGCGCATCACCTGCCGCATTGACGCGCCTGACTTTCAAAATTTTCCAGCCACAGGACCTGTGATCGCGATCTCGAATCACACAGGTCAGATCGAAGCGCCGCTGCTTTTCGCCCATCTCCAGCCGCGCCGAGTCACGGGCTGGGCAAAGGCTGAGACGTGGGACAATTGGTTCCTGCGCTGGGTCTTCAACACCTGGGGCATGATCCCCATCCATCGCGGCGAAGCGGACATGCACGCGCTGAAAGCCGCTTTTCGAGCGCTTGAGAATGGCATGATCTTTGGCATCGCCCCCGAAGGAACTCGCAATTACACGGGTCGTTTAAGACGCGCCATGCCCGGGACGGTCATCGTTGCAATTCGGTCAGGCGCGCCGATCATTCCCATCGCGCACTGGGGCGGCGAGAATTTTATGAAAAACTTTAAACACTTCAAGCGGACAGATTTCCACATCCGCTTGGGAGAGCCGTTCAAGTTGAATGTGGAAGGTGTGAAGGTAACGGGAGAAATCCGCCAGGAGATCGCAGACGAGATGATGGCGCAGATCGCTAAATTACTGCCCGCACATTATCGAGGGGAATATGCTGATACGAGCAAGTGGACAGAGAAATATATTCAGAAAGTCTCGTTATAATTATTCTTTTGTTGCGAAGCGGTATCCCGAAGCGACTGCTGTGTAACGGGGGAAAAATTTGACAAGTTTGTTCTCCAAAATGAGGGGAGATTTCTTCAGTCGCTTTGCTCCTTCACAACGACATCAGAAAAATAAAAGGGAGAAGACATGTCACAACTTTTGACAGTACAAGGATACGGCTCGGTATCTGCCACACCCGATCAGGCGGTGGTCAGTTTTGTCGTCGAGCACCAGAATAAAGAGTACGCCAAATGTATTGACGGTCTCAACCATCTGGCGGATGAATTCTTTAAATCCATCAAGTCAGCGGGCATCAAGGAAGACCAGGTCAAGATGTCCAATTTTGAAATACGAGACAAGGATCGATACTCGGAGGAAAGCAAGTCCAGAATATTCTGGGGATACGAAGCATCCTATTCATTCAAACTTCGTCTCGATCTGGATCACAAAACCATCAACCGCGTGCTTAATGCCGTCACGCGCACATCCGGCTATATCAGAATTGATTTGGATTTTACCGTGAAAGATGCAGAGAGCTTCAAAAATCAGGCTTTGGAAAAGGCTATTGCAGATGCCAAGGCCAAAGCGGAGATTATCGGCAAAGCCACCGGAGTACAACTGGGAAAGATCCAACGCATTGACTATGGCAGGGAAATCATGGAAATCACAAGCAGGCGCATGCCTTTGGCGGTGTCTGAAAGTTTCGCAACATTTTCAGAGGATAGGGAAATCAACCCGGAAGATGTCAACACCCACGATTATGTAAACATCACGTGGGAAATTGAAGGATAAGCAAGGAGCGTCCATGAACCATCCCAAAGGCTCCCATTCGCTCCTTGAATGGTTCGGATCCGACCTTTGGGATGGCGGTATAGAGCAGGAGATTCTTTCAAGGTGGAAACAGCGGCGGGATTGCAAATCCTTGCGGAAATTCTTTAGCAACTTGCCGATGAAATAAGTGTCGCCTAGCACATCTCTCCCGGGAAAATTCGGGGTGAATAAAATGATACGAGTAAAGCCGCCGACAATTTCTTAATAAACCTATAGATATCAGTACCATTGCGCTACTCAACTTTCAGTAATGAAAGCAATTATTGACATTTAGTGTCTATAATATTTTTGTAGAATACATTGTTTTACAAAAAGGAGTAACAAAATGAAGAAGCTATTTACCATTACCTTCCTCGTGTTTGCCCTGTTGGTGATGACCGCAGGCAGCGTATTTGCACAGGAAAGCACAACTATCACCGGCACTGTTCAATCAATCCTACTTGTTACAGATCCAGCCACAGGCAACACAACCTTAGAAGTCACATACACTGATTCAACAAACACAACTCAAACTGTAACAATTGACCTGCAGACTGCAGAGTACCTTGGTTTGGTCGCAATAGATCCGATTACAACCAAAACTACAATAGCAGTAGATGCCATAGGCAAGATCATACAAATAACTCCACCGCCTGCCATTGAAGAAATCAAAGAAGATCAGCACCCTGTAAGTTCAGCCTTATCAGATTTTTTTAGCAAGCTTTTAGGAGTAGATTACGAAACGATCACCACCACCTATGAAGATGGAGTCGGCTTTGGGGTGATCGCGCAAGCATTGTGGATGACCAACAGCATAGATGGCGGCTCTGAGGAATTCCAAGCCTTGATCGAAGCCAAACAAAGCGGCGATTACAGCTTAATCACACTTGCTGATGGTTCAACTCCGGCAAATTGGGGCGACGTTATCAAATCATTAAAAAAGGGGGATAATCTCGGGAGCATAATGTCTGGCAAGGCTGAACAAATTGATGAAACAAGTGAAAATATCGCCGCAACAGTGGATAATTCCCACGGGAACAACGTTAAGGGCGCCAGTGACCTACCCGGAGATGCTCCTAATGGAAATGGCAATAACAGCAATAACGATAATGCCAACCAGCCTGGAAACAACAATGGACATGGAAATAGCGGCTCGAATGGAAACGGTCAGGGAAATGGGGGTGGAAAGCCATAACATCTCTTTGATTGAACTAATATTGAAAGAGAGCCGGTCGATGACCGGTTCTCTTTCAATCAGAGCAGGATCTGATATGCGTTTGTTTCGCGTTTCTTAAATCCCATTCTTTGATACAACCTGTTCGCGGCTTCACGCATCGGATTACAGGTCAATGTAATATTGCCAGCGCCTCTTTCGCGCGCAACCCTAATGGCGTGTTTTACCAATGCTTCACCAATACCCTGTCCACGGGCGGAGTTGTCCACGATGACATCTTCAATGATCGAGCGGATACCTGTCGGCACACGGTAGACTGTCAACGTGAGTGCACCGATGATCTCGCCCTGGTCATTGCGCGCCACCATCAGCGTGGACGACGGTTCTCGAACGAGAGCGGTCAGATCGTTAAGAGAAGGAGGCGGATTGTTATTGGTCAACTGCGGGACAAGGCGATGAAACGCTGCATAAAGTTCGTCATCCGCCTGCGAGATGAGTTCAATTTGCATGGATCTTATTCTTTGGGATCACACTTAGGATCAAATAATATCCGACATAAATAAATGAAGCCCAAACCACCCACTGCGGTTGGTTTGGATATTGAAGCAATCCCCAAATTCCGATCGCGCCATAAAGATACGTGAGAACAAGCGTGAGCGTGCGCAAATAACTATTGCGGCTCGGATAAATATATTTAATGGGAATGAAAACCATCACATTGAACAACATCAGAAAACCGAAGTTCACCCATTGCGGCAAATTCATCAGGAGCATATAGAGCGCAGCAACGTTCCAATATGATGGAAAGCCTTTGAAGTGATGATCGTCTGTCTTCGCGTCGGTCTGTGTGAATTGATATGCAGAAGTGAGCAGAATAGAACTCGCAGCCAGCAAACGCACATTCTCAGGCAGAACATCCGCTTTGACCAAAAACAATGCGGGCACCATCACGTAATTTATATAATCAAGAATGTTGTCGAGCAAAGCCCCGTCAACGCCGTTAGCATATTTTTTCACATCCGCCCAGCGCGCCAGCATGCCGTCAAAACCATCCACCAGCATCGCAATGATCATATACACGATCATCATTTTCCAATTTTTTTCAAAAATGGACAGGATCGCGAGCAAACCAAAAACTGCCCCGGTCGCGGTGAATAGATGCACACCCCAGGCGCAGATCACTCGAAAAATATTTGGTTTATTTTCTGAAAGCGCAGAATTGTTCATGTTGATCCTTTGACACAGATATTTATATGTGTTGAATTATAAATTAAAAAACAATGTCGCTGCGAGGCGCTCCTGCCTTTAGACGAAACAGTCTCCAAACAACGCAGAGATTGTTTCGTCGGAAGGAAAAAGTACACACCTCGCAACGACATGATGAGATTT